>NZ_CANLZM010000044.1 GCF_947495565.1 uncultured Pontibacter sp. | reverse complement strand
CTTTCCATGACAGTCAAATTTAAGCATTTAGTTAAATCTGCCTTAAAAAAGATCTCCAGTCAAAGGTAGCAACTCCACTTATGATAACCAAGTAACACTGGACTTCTCCAGGCCCGGTAAACCAACGGATGACGCCTTTATCGAGTCCTTCAATGGCAGTTTCCGGGATGAGTGCCTGAACGTGAATTGGTTCCTCTCACTGGAAGAC
>NZ_CANLZM010000043.1 GCF_947495565.1 uncultured Pontibacter sp. | reverse complement strand
TAAGGGACTTGCACCCTCTGGATAATCTGAGTATATTCCTTTCGAAATAGTACTCGCGCCATGCTGGGCGCACACAAAGTTTATACCTTATGCTTCGGCTGACTGCCTCGCACAAGGTATACACGAGATGTTGTAGCAAATTCCCCCTATATTAACTATTGATTTCTCCGGCTAACGCTTCTGCGTATCTACACTGTATCCCTTGCAAGACCG
>NZ_CANLZM010000042.1 GCF_947495565.1 uncultured Pontibacter sp. | reverse complement strand
AAGCCTGAACTGACGAACAGAAACTGCATAAGAGGCAGGGAGTCGCGGGTAAGCAAGCACATCTTTGCAAAGCCCCTGGCCAACAAACGGCTCTGTGTAGATGCAGCAGGATTAGGTGGAAGGATAAGCGTCTTACCTGGGGAGGTCTCGCCCTGTCGCGTACAGGGGGAGAAGTCAGCAGAAGCCATAGTAGCCGCCGGAAACGAGCCGTAAGCGCTGCGGAGGCCTCACAGGGCGGTGAAGGGCTGAACGTTAAGCTGCCCGAAATCCGATAA
>NZ_CANLZM010000041.1 GCF_947495565.1 uncultured Pontibacter sp. | reverse complement strand
TAAGGGACTTGCACCCTCTGGA
Source organism: uncultured Pontibacter sp. (assembly GCF_947495565.1). GTDB lineage: Bacteria > Bacteroidota > Bacteroidia > Cytophagales > Hymenobacteraceae > Pontibacter. Next base: position 270 of record NZ_CANLZM010000041.1, on the reverse strand, counting down.
TAATCTGAGTATATTCCTTTCGAAATAGTACTCGCGCCATGCTGGGCGCACACAAGGTTTATACCCTATGCTTCGGCTGATGGCCTCGCACAAGGTATACACGAGCACGTTGTGCGTAAGTGAAATTATAAAAAAGAAATAGATGAAAACCTTCTTTGTCCTTATACTTTCCCTTCTCTCGTTGAGTGCTTACTGCCAGAACGGACAAGTAACAGGGCAAATAGCTTTGCAGGACTCATTGATGGAGTTCAAGTATCTGAAGGTGCTTCT
>NZ_CANLZM010000040.1 GCF_947495565.1 uncultured Pontibacter sp. | reverse complement strand
TGTCGGCTCCCCGGTTTTAGAACCGTTTAGGAGTAGAGTATTCAACATATTTCAAATCACTTCTATCACCACTACTATGGGTGTTCATTGTGGGTAACCCTGGAGGGGTTATCCACTGTGAACGCCCCCTGCGACGGCCCTGGCGTACTCCACCGGGCTCATGCCTTGCAGGCTATCGTGAGGCCGCAGCTGGTTGTAATCCTCCAGCCAGCTCTGTGCTATCTGCCTGACCTGATCGAGCGAGTCAAACAGATGCACATCCAGCACATTTCTTCTGAAGGTGCCGTTGAAACGCTCCACAAAGGCATTCTGAGTCGGTTTGCCCGGCTGGATGTAGATGAACTCAATGCCGTGCATGCGGCTCCACTCCTCCATCAGGGAGGCGATCAGTTCCGGGCCGTTGTCCATGCGGATGCGCTGGGGCTTCTCCCTGCGCTTTATCAGGTGGTTCAGCACCCATACCACCCGGTTGCTTTTCAAAGAGAAGTCTACCTCGATGTGCAGGGCCTCCCGGT
>NZ_CANLZM010000039.1 GCF_947495565.1 uncultured Pontibacter sp. | reverse complement strand
TATACGCGACCCGTACGTACGGTGGTGTGAGAGGCGCACCCCGTCAGCTAACGCTGGCGGGGCCGTCTACTCGATTGTGCGCAGGTGTTCTTTATAGTTCTCTGTTGTGAATCTTGCAGTAGTACTTTGGGTCACAATCTGTTACTATACATCCTGCTAAATGCACTAACCCTTTTTCTGCCTTTTTCATTGTCTTCTTTGTCGGTAGTCCATATACTATAGGTATGATTCCATCGGTATGCTTACCGATACATTTGGGCTTCTGCCCCTTTTCATATGTGAACTTGCAAGGCGGTGGATATGGCAGACTTAAAGTAGTAGTTTCACCGTCCGATACGACCACACTATCCGTAATTGCGTCTCTGAATCCAAGTTGCCTGATGACCAAAGTATAACTACCTTCTGGTATATCATTGATTTCAAAGTGTCCGCTACTATCTGGTACAGCACCGTTGACTGTTGCTTCACCTTTTTGCAGAAGCACCTTCAGATACTTGAACTCCATCAATGAGTCCTGCAA
>NZ_CANLZM010000038.1 GCF_947495565.1 uncultured Pontibacter sp. | reverse complement strand
TGCCAGAACGGACAAGTAACAGGGCAAATAGCTTTGCAGGACTCATTGATGGAGTTCAAGTATCTGAAGGTGCTTCTGCAAAAAGGTGAAGCAACAGTCAACGGTGCTGTGCCAGATAGTAGCGGCCACTTTGTAATCAAAGACATACCAGAAGGTAATTATACTTTGGTCATCAGGCAGCTTGGGTTCAGAGACGCAATTACGGATAGCGTGGCTGTATCGGACGGTGAAACTACTACTATAAGTCTGCTATATCCACCGCCTTGCAAGTTCACATATGAAAAGGGACAGAAGCCTAAATGTATCGGTGGGCATACCGACGGAATAATACCTATAGTATATGGACTGCCGACAAAGAAGACAATGAAAAAGGCAGAAAAAGGGTTGGTGCATTTAGCAGCATGTATAGTAACAGATTGTGACCCACAGTACTACTGCAAGATTCACAACAGAGAATTATAAAGAACACCTGCGCACAACAAGATTTATACCCTATGCTTCGGCTGATAGCCTCGCACAAGGTATACACGAGCCGTTG
>NZ_CANLZM010000037.1 GCF_947495565.1 uncultured Pontibacter sp. | reverse complement strand
AAGAACACCTGCGCACAACAAGATTTATACCCTATGCTTCGGCTGATAGCCTCGCACAAGGTATACACGAGCCGTTGGCAGTAACTAAATACAATAAATAATGCTAGCAACAATCATTAGAATTTGTGCGTGGTTTACTATGATTATTTTTTCTCTTACTTCTATTGCAGGACTAATAATGGTTTTCAATGAAAAAGCTACTATACCAGCAATTCTAACCTTTATTGTATGTTCTGTTATGTCAATTACCGGATGGTATGCTAGAAAATTTGGATTGTCAGGATTTAAGGTTAATAAGTTTTCCAAGCTAGTAGCAGTAATTTCATTGATATTTGGTATTATATTTATAGTATTTGTGCCGTTACTTTTCGGAAGTATTTCCGGTTTAGAAGACTCTTTTGTAGCAATAAGAAATTTGCTCATATTATTTTTGCCTGTTGTCTCTTCAGCATTTGCCATATTGTTATCGAATTCAAGAGTTCAACTGCAGTAAAGGGGTAAAAGAGTATAAAAAATACCTTCTGCCAATCGAGTAGACGGCCCCGCCAGCGTTAGCTGACGGGGTGCGCCTCTCACACCACCGTACGTACGGGTCGCGTATA
>NZ_CANLZM010000036.1 GCF_947495565.1 uncultured Pontibacter sp. | reverse complement strand
TGTCAGCTCCCCCGAAAATAGAACTGTTCTGAAGTAGAGAAAAACCCTTAACTTTGAACAGTTGCTTATGAAAAGGAAAACATTTACCCCGCAGCAGATCGCCAGGATCCTGAAGGAATTCGAAGCTGGCAAGAGCGCTGCCGAGATCAGCCGGGAGTACGGCGTGAGCCAGGCTGCTTTTTACAAGTGGCGCCAGCGCTACAATGGCATGGATGCCACCGAGCTCAAACGGCTCAAGGAGCTGGAGGAGGAGAACCGCCGCCTCAAGGCCATGTACGCCGAGCTGGCCCTGGACCTGAAGGTGGCCAAGGAGATCATCGAAAAAAAGCTTTAAAGCCCTGCCAGAAGCGACAGATCGCGCAGGAAATGGCCTCTTTGCCAGAGGTAGGCATCAGCAGGGCGTGCCGTGTGCTCAACCTGAGCAAATGCGTCTACTACTACCAAAGCAAGAGGGACGACTCGGCCGTGGAGGAGGCGCTCCGGCAAAAGGCCGAGCAGCACCCGAGGGAGGGCTTCTGGAAGGCCTACCACCGGCTGCGTAGGGAAGGCAAGCCCTGGAACCATAAAAGAATGCACCGGGTCTACAAAAAGATTGGTTTAAGCATCCGCCGGAAGGCCAAGAAGCGGCTGCCTGAGCGGGTAAAAGAACCTTTGCAGGTACCAGGGGAGCTGAACCACACCTGGTCGATTGACTTCATGAGCGACGCTTTGGCCAACGGCCGCAGGTTCCGCTCCTTCCACGTGATGGACGACTTT
>NZ_CANLZM010000035.1 GCF_947495565.1 uncultured Pontibacter sp. | reverse complement strand
CTAGAAGCTATCTCATAAATTGTTTAAGCAGAATCAGCATACAAGCCAGCAGAATAAAAGCCTTGAAGTTCTCTTCTTTGTACTCATACCTGACAACACACCTTCTGTAGTTGAAAAGCCAGGCGAAGAATCGCTCCACTTTCCATCTACGCTTATAGCGTCTGAGTTTTCTGCCATCCTGCGTCTTCTTCTTTTTTCTGTTACTCCTATGCGGAGCAACCATCTCGATGCCCTGCTGCTTTAGGTTTTCATCCAGTGGGTCGGAGTCATAGGCTTTGTCGCCAATGAGCTTTACAGGCAGTGGCGCTATAAACCTTTCCTCCAGCACATGCTCCACCAGCTTTACCTCGTGGGGAGATGCTGATTGGACTGAGACAGACAGTACAGTGCCACCAGCGTCTGTGACTGCCATGATCTTGGTGCCTTTGCCTCGCTTAGTTTTGCCAACAGCAGATCCCCCTTTTTGGCCATGCAGAAAGAGCCGTCAATAAAGCACTCGCTCAAGTCCACACCGCCTCTCTTATATAAATCCCTTGCCAGCGCCTCCACCACCTTTTGCATCACTCCCTGCTCCTGCCACTGCTGAAACCTGCGGTGGCAGGTCTGGTAAGGGGGAAAAGTGGCTGGTAGGTGGCTCCACTGCGCGCCCGTCTTCAAAATCCAGAGAATCCCATCCAGCACTTCTCGCTTATCTCTCCAGGGCCTGCCTCTACCATCGGCTCTTTTCTCTCCATCAGGAATCAAGTCCCTGATCTTCTCCCATTGTTTATCTGTAAGCTTCATGACAGATAAACAAATACCCCCTAAGGAAGGTCCATATTTATGAGATAGCTTCTA
>NZ_CANLZM010000034.1 GCF_947495565.1 uncultured Pontibacter sp. | reverse complement strand
AGAGGCTGTTTTGATTTTATTTTGATAATTTTTTAAGCATCAAGTGAATCATAGCCACTCGTATCATTGTCTCAGATGACTTTGTTTCAACTTCATAGTCCTTAGATAACCTGCGATAAAGGTTGAGCCAAGCAAAAGTGCGCTCTACTATCCATCGCTTAGGTAACGCTTCAAAGGTTTTTTTGTGGATCTTGCGTACAATCTCCAGCTTCCAATTCAAGTGGCGGAAGGTATTTTTTACCCACTCCCACATGGTCAGCCCGCCATAGCCCTGGTCGGCAAAAAAGAGCCTGAGGCGGCTAAAATCCGCGAGTCTGGAAGCAGCCCTTTGCAGTAGCCATCGGGCTCCTTGTCGCTCCGGGACATCAGCCCGGTGCACGATGAGCACGATCAAAAGGCCCAGCGTGTCCACCATCAAATGCCTTTTGCGCCCTTTTACCCGCTTGGCCGCGTCGTAGCCCCGCTCGCCGCCCTGTTGCACGGTCTTTACGCTCTGAGAGTCAATGATGCCCACGCTCGGGGAGCTTTCTTTGCCGTGCCTGCCTCTTACCTGCTTGCTCAGACAATCGTGAAGCATCTCCCAGCAACCATCCTTCCGCCATTTGCGGTAATAGTAATAAGCGGTCTGCCAGCAGGGAAGGTCCAAAGGCATCATGCGCCACTGAACACCACCTTTGACTACATAAAATATGGCGTCCAGAATGCTGCGGAGCGGCCACTGACGCTTACGGTGCAACATCTGTTGCTCAAATAAATCCTCTACTAAAAGCCATTGGGTGTCGGTTAAACTGCTTGGGTAAGTCATAAGTCTGCAAACTTTTCTTACCTGAACAACCGGCACCTGCTTTTTTATTCAATCAAATCAAAACAGCCTCT
>NZ_CANLZM010000033.1 GCF_947495565.1 uncultured Pontibacter sp. | reverse complement strand
TCCTGACTAACGTTTATTTCTCAGGCCATTGTGAAGCCTAACTCTTCAGGTCCTAGGTCTAATTTAGCGATGTTTTTCTTTATCCTTTGCACCAGCTTGAGCTTTCTTTTCTCATCCAGGAAAAGGTACTGGGTAGGCGGCTGATACTGCACCCCTTTGCTGAGCATGTTCCAGATGATCACCGCCAGCTTGCGGGCCGTGGCACTCACCGCCGCCTGCCGCCCCTTTCTGAAGGCCACCCGCCTGAAGAAGTCCGACAGGTGCGTCTCCTTAAGGTTGCCGATGACATTGGCCGCGTTTCTCAGGGCGATTTTGAGCCGGTTACTGCCCTTGGGAATGTGGCTGCTCAGCACCCTGCCCCCGCTCACCTTCGTGTTGGGGCACAGGCGGAGCCAGTTGGAGAACTGCTTGGCCGTGGGGAACTTCTTTATTCCCTCTGCGCCCACCTCGCTCATCAGCGCCAGCACCGTCGAGTGGCTCACCCCCTCTATCTGGAGCAGGTCCACTCCGCCGAAGTACTGGAAGGATAGCTGGTTAAGATCCATCTGCTGCGGGGCGTTTTTGTTTACCCGCTTGTAAGGCTTAGGATCTGCTTTTAACTGCCGCCTCTCTTCATCTGCCTCTACTTGTTCTATCAGCAGTTGCTCAATGGCCACATCACAGGCGGCTATCTTTGCCTGCAGCACCTTGTAGAGTTCCAGCTCCTGGGTGAGGGCAAAGAGCAGGTCCCGACGGCCGTTGCCGCAGAGGGCCCGGGCAATCTCTTCTTTTGATTTGCGGCAGTTGCCGTGGCGGAAACAGGCCAGCTTCTCCGGGTCTGTCTCACCTTGGCAGACAGCCTCGATGATGGCCATGCCCGTCTGGCCGGTGATGTCCCGCACCACCACGTCGAGCCGCAGGTTCAGCAGGCGCAGGTATTTCTGCATCTTCTGAGTCGTAACGGCGGCCGTCTCCAGCAGCGAGGTGCGGTGGCGGCAATAGGTGCGCAGCTCTTCGGTGGCCTGGTCAGGCAGGAAGCTACCCGTGAGAAGCCCCAGTGAATGCAGCCGCTGAATCCACTGGCAGTCCTGTACGTCTGTCTTACGGCCCTTGATGTTTTTGGTGAACTTACCGTTGCAAAGCAGCACCTCCAGCCCGGCACCTTGTAAGGCAGCAAACAGATTCTGCCAATAGGTGCCGGTGCTCTCCATGGCTACCGTGGTGATGTGGTGCGCATGCAGCCATTGAGCCAATTGCAGCAGGTCAGATTCATAAACGCCGAACTCCCGCACTTGGTCAGCTCCCTGGCCCACAGCCACAAAGTGGGAGCGGCTGCCTACATCAATGCCGGCGGCATGCGGGTTGACAATTTCCATGGGCAGATTCTTCTTTTTCATAACATGCTTAATGAAGTGTAAGAAAAATATCCCAGGGGAATGTACTGTAGGTATTGAAAGTATCCTGATCGGGGTCTCTGAAGAGCCACCACTGAAATCACCTCAAAGCTCCTCTGCTACAGCAAAAAGCTTTTTACACTCCAACCAGAATTTGACCCGAGCTTGGAAGCATCAATTAGAAACCGGTCTTGCAAGGGATACAGTGTAGATACGCAGAAGCGTTAGCCGGAGAAATCAATAGTTAATATAGGGGGAATTTG
>NZ_CANLZM010000032.1 GCF_947495565.1 uncultured Pontibacter sp. | reverse complement strand
AACACCGTCCAGATGCCATTGGAGGAACCTTGCAGAGCACAGCGATCCTCCAACGAGACACCACCTGGACTAACGTTAGGTGTAAGTTGAACAAATGAAAAATTTGAATATAGAGCAAGCAGATTGGATAAGTGAAGAGAAACTTACCCTAAGCTTTGAAGACGAGGGGATTACTATAGGGAATTGCCTGCCTCCAATTTTTGAATCATATTGTAAGGTATTCCATCCGTTCGAAATCACTACTGACGAGCCCGATACTTTAGAGAATGACCCTGATTTAAAGGAAGACCTCGCGGAAATTATCACCTTCAACTATAGACAAGGCACCCATAAGACAACCAACCCTTGGGAAGCTAGTGGTGGGGACTTGAACCTAAAATTAAGAATGACTGACCCCAACCTGAAAAGATGGGAGTATGTAACATGGCAGGAGATTGCAGAGAAATACGAATTAATATTCCACAATGAGATAAACCCCGACAGTTACATAACCCGTTTTGATGAGATTGGATACCCATGGAACCTTTGGTTCCCGAAAGGCGGCTATCTGCCGCGGCCTGTTTTCAAGAAGCTTAATTCGGTTTTAAGCTCTGCGTCACAAACTCATGAAGTTTGTATCTACCAGATGCCACCGAACAATATTTATAAGATGGAACTTGTGTCGGGTTCCTTAGAGGATGTCTCCAATTATTTTGAAGAAGACTTTATAGGCTGTATGTATGCTTCTGACAAATCCTGGCTTGTATTTACAGACACGGACTTGCACTTTACGCTTATGGCTGGCCCAGAATCGTTGATAACCGCAATAGTAAATAGTGAGATAGAGGCAGTAAGGTGCAGCGCTGACACGCGGGTAGACTACTTAAGCGACAAAGTAAACAATAAGAAAACATACACCTAACAAGGTTCATAGTTCAGGCTGCGGCTATGCCTTGCCCATACTATGCACAAACCGTTAGGCAATATTAAATACAGCACTAAAATAAAATTATGATAATTAAAGAACTACAATTGCTTTCAGAAGCTTTGTGGGAAAGCGTTAAATCGGACTTGAAATTTTTTGCACCAATAAAAGTTTTCGTAAAAAAGCTTTCCGAAGTAGATTATACAGATTCAGAAAGTCTTCAAGATATTAAAATGTATTCTGATAAAATCGAAGAGTTTTTTAAGAAATACAGGCCAAAACCAGGAGTATTTTATATACCACCACCTCAGACTTCCAAAAATGACACTACAGTTAAAAACATTCATACACTGACTCAACAACTTTTATCTTTATCAGAAATTGAATTACAGAAAGAGTTTGACAGTATAAAGCCGTTACCTCAGAAAAAATCCAGCGGATCAGGACAAATATTTATTGGACACGGTAGAAGTAAACTTTGGGCACGACTTCAAATTTTCCTAAAAGACGATTTAAACTTAAAAACACTGACTTTTGAGGATGAATCAAGAACAAGTGAAAGTATAATTAATGTTTTGGGAGAATTTTTGAATAAATCTTCTTTAGCCATCTTAGTAATGACCGCAGAAGATGACACAGCAGATGGTAAATTGAGAGCAAGACAAAATGTAATTCACGAAGCTGGTTTATTTCAAGGCCGCTTAGGTTTTGACAAGGTTATTATACTCAAACAAGATGGAATAGAAGAGTTTTCAAATATCGCAGGCTTACAATATATTCCTTTTTCTGGTGACAATATTGAACAATGCTTTTATGAATTACAGAGAAAATTCAAGAAGTTAGGACTGATAAAATAACATTGCCTAACAACGTATAAAAACAATGCTCAAACCTGTCTCAATTCGAAAGTCCGCGCTCGCTTGCAACGCCTGATTGTCCTGCGGACAATCAAGCTCGCCAGCTCGCACTGTTTTTATACGAGACGTTGTGCGTAAGCGAAATCATAAAAAAAATAGATGAAGACCTTCTTTGTTCTTATATTTTCCCTTCTCTCGTTGA
>NZ_CANLZM010000031.1 GCF_947495565.1 uncultured Pontibacter sp. | reverse complement strand
AAGAACACCTGCGCACAACAAGATTTATACCCTATGCTTCGGCTGATAGCCTCGCACAAGGTATACACGAGCCGTTGTGCTGCATACCCTTAGATAAAATTAGAAAATGGTCAGGTATTTATTCATTCACGCTGCAACTACAATAGTTGCCTTTATGATTTGGATAACCAGTACAAGTTTACCTGGGGGTGAAGTCGGAATGGCACCATTTATTTTAGGTCTTGTGCTTATAATTCAGTTATTTATCGGAATGGTGCTGGCGCTTGTTTTCAAGAAGTATCTCATTGAAAGAAGACAGAAAATAGTAGGATTGACTGTTTACTTTCTTCTATACGAAATGATATTTTTCGCAATAGATGGACAATTGTCAATTATTAGTGCATTTAGTAAAGGCTGGACAAGTGAAGTTTATATTGCATATTCACTCTCATCTATAATAGCTTATATTGTTGCTTTGACTATTCTGTTAACAAAAGAACTAAAGGCTTCAGGAACATATCATAAAGATTAAAAAAAGCACGATAGCACAACAAAGTTTATACCTTATGCTTCGGCTACACCTCGCACATGGTATACACCAGCACGTTATGGGAAATAGGTAATTATAGAAATGGAAGCAAGGAAGTTAAACGAACACGAACTGAATCTTGTAAAGCACCTTGTAAAAATTTCAGAAAAGGAAGGCTCTTATAATATTCCCGCCTTAGTTGAAGAACTGAAAGATGGGAAAATGGGGAGTATCCGCTTTGTTAGTGGTGAGCCTAATAGAAAGTATGGGGCAGACCTCGTACAGGTTGAGTATAAAGACGAAGATAGTGTACCAGTTATAATCACCTTGACTTTAGACAACCAGCAACAACTTTATGAATTTGAATTTTGGAAGGTGGATTTCGAGAAGCTTCTTCGCTACCCAAAACCAGATGAAGTAGTGCTAATAAAGAACTGAAGAACAACTGCCCATAACCCAGCACATAAACCATGTTTCGGCTATGCCTTCACGCTTTATGTACAAACCGTTAGCAACAATTAAAACAAATAAATGCAAAAAGTTTTACCATTTCTTGTATTGCTGTTTATCAGCATTTTTTCCTTTGCATCACCTAATGAGCAAGCTGAATATGAAAAGCTAAGCAGAACTATAGGTATGTATTTACTGAAGGGTACAGTAAAAGAATTTACTAAAGAATTTGTACCAACAAAAAAGGATGTACTTGAATTAGCTTATCAAAAAAAAGCTAAAGAGGTTCCTGTTGCGGAGAGGTTAGGTTTTTATAACACTATCACCCCAACTACAGACCATTTAGAACAGAATCATTTCCTTGCATTCAATTTTCTTCAGTATAAGCTTAAAAAAGAAGGTATATCGGAATTAGAAAGTATAGAGGTGAACTCAATACAAGACGAAGCATTCGGCAAAGCAAACGTTAAGAACATTGTCTTCACTATTAACGGCAATGGTAAATCCTTCAAAATTGAAGTAACAGGTGCATACATGACTTCAAGAGGTTGGATTGTAATGGGTGACATTGCACCCTCATATTTTTAAGAACCAAGAACAACTTTTGCTAACCCTGCACAGGCTACATGTTCGACTTCGCCTCCCTCATAGCCTGTACTAATCCGTTAGCTCACATTTAAACAAAAAATGAAACTCAGAATAGGACTGATAGCAACCATTCTAATTCTACAAAGCTGTAAATCCATGTCTAAAATTGATAAGGTATTAAACATTGAGGACGAAACAGAAAAAGTGATTGAGATTGGGCAATTACTCTGGGACAAGTCCCAAAACGACGACAACTTCGAATCGTTAAATGTAGAAGAAAAAACAGTCCTTTATATAGAAATGCTTGAAGGGCAAGTCAACAATGGCGGATTCGACCAATACTTCTTCAACAGTTCAGGAGATTATGCTCATGAGACTTTGGAGGCTCTTGAAAGGATTAATGCACCACAAATGAGAAGCATTCTTGATGAAGCCATAAAATCATTTTCTGTAACGCCTATTCCAAAGGACACGGAAAAAAGAAGAAAGTACATGGACGACCTCCCCGAATCTGTCACAGATAATTGGGAAAGATTGGATAACGAGTTTTATGAGTGTCCTGAGAACTTAGCAGGTCTTGTGATTGAATATGTGAAAAAGAACAAAAAAAGCTTTGAATAGAAAAACGTGAGCTAACAACACCCATAAGCCAGCTGCGCCGCCTTATGGCCAAGTCCGTTGGCAAACATTTAGAATGAATAAATATCTACTAATCTTACTTATCAGCCTCTCCTTCTCCGCATGTGGGCAGACAGTAATAAAGACACCTGAAAACGCTATGTCAAAATTCGAAGAATTTAAAAACAAGGAAAAGTTTGTTGAAGAAAACGCATTCTTCTACCCAGGTATAGCAGACCCTAAAATGCGGCCCATTTTAAAAGAGAAAATCAATAAAGCTGCAGACGATTTCAAAGCTGTAGCGGAGAGTCAAAATCCTACAGATAAAAAATATCAGGACATGATAGAATTAGGTCTTTCAAGATTTTCTGATGTATACATGGACTTGGATACCGAAGATAGAGAAAGGGTATGTACTTACTTCGAAGAACTCATGGATATAGTGGGGTTAGAAAGCTCTGGCGGACACTTGATGAAGTTCATGTATGGGTTTAGCCTTCCAGAGTCATCAGGAACAAAAGAATAAAAACACTTGCCAACAATGTTCAGCCTGTATGCTCGGCTTAGCCTCGCCCATCGGCTGCTCGACTAACGTTAGCAGCAGTTTACATTATAGAAAAAGAAAAAAGGCTTAGCTCAATCACTCTCAATACAATTTATGATTCATATTCTTTATACCTTCTTTTTTATTTTAGTTAATGTTGTGCTCTACTCTTTACTGACTAAAACATTTAAAGTAGGACAAAGAATACTGTTGTTAGTAGCGGCCATAGTGACTGTCGTCTCCATTCTGCATTTGGGTTTCTTTGATAGTAGACTCCTAATGCCTACAGGAGACTACTTTGGAATCCTGATGTTTAGCTTTGCTCTAATTATACTTCATTACGGGAGCCTTTTTCAATTAGGAATATTTAAGAAGTCTTCTGTTTATAAAAACAATGAAAGCAAAGTTATTCCCTCTTTGACTGTTAAGGCATTCGATATAGTGAGACTAAAGATTATTTACATCTTGATTTCACTGTATCAGCTTCTTGCGGTGTGGATTCCAGAAGTTAGGTAAAAGAAAAAACAGTTGCTAACAAAGCACAGGCACCATGCTCGGCTAATGCCTCACCCGTTGCCTGTACGAGACCGTTGGCGGTAACTTTAATAATGAAGAATGAGATATCTAGCTTTACTATTTGGGGTTCTCTTTTGTCAAACTTCTTGTAGTAGCAAAACCAAAATAGAAATCATTAACGGAGTTGAATATGCCATAACCCCGATCGACAGCTCCTCTAATTACCTTATCGAAACGGAGGCTTTTACAGGAGTAGTTTTTAGCGAGCAGAAAAGACCAAGACACGATGTTTTTACATTCCGCATGCTTTTTAGACCAGGTAAAGAAGAAAACGTTTCGCCATTTACCCCATCACTTGAAGAGGTAATAAGCGCGGAGATGTCAGCTCCCCCGAAAATAGAACTGTTCTGAAGTAGAGAAAAACCCTTAACTTTGAACAGTTGCTTATGAAAAGGA
>NZ_CANLZM010000030.1 GCF_947495565.1 uncultured Pontibacter sp. | reverse complement strand
AGAGAACTTCAAGGCTTTTATTCTGCTGGCTTGTATGCTGATTCTGCTTAAACAATTTATGAGATAGCTTCTAGTAAGGATTATATACCAGTAGGATCAGGCACTACTATCACAGTAACACCAGGTGAAAATAGTATTATATTCACCTGGTGTCACTGTGATCATTTCAAATTTTTTAATGCCAGCACTATAGGTACCAGCTGATAAAAGGTACTGAAGCTTTGGCCGGGGCAGGACTGGCTTAGTGCCCAGAGTTCCTTACAATTTTAGCTAAAAGGATGAAAAAAGAAGCAGCCCTCAAAGGATAAAGTGCAGAAAAGCGGCCGCACGTATGGTGAGTCGGAGAAGCATAAAATTACTTGAAGAAGTCAATGTAAGCTTGCTTTGCTACCGGACCGTAGCCAAAATTATGACCTGAACTGAAATGGGTAGATGCCTGAGTTAGTGAGCTATGTTTACTTAGATTGCAGTCTTTACAAATAACGCATGATATCATAGCTAACGACAAGCCAGAGGCAGGCGCCATTATGCTGTGTCTGTTCTTCCTTTATAAACCTACTAAGAAGTAGGGTAGCAATTTTTACTTTCTCAACTTGATGTTTGCTGATTAAATTAGTAAATTTGATTATAGGAAAAGATATAAACCTCAAATGGAGGAAAATTCGGGTGTCCGCTGTATTATTAGAGTAATAAGTGATTGATAATGAATATGTTGAGGCTTGAGTTCGAATCCCTTGCTCTCTGCCGGTAGCGATACCAAAACCAGCAAAAAGCCCGTAAGTCATTGATTTACGGGCTTTTTTGTTTTTAGTCCCACCTGAATTTTACATTTTCTCTCCTTTCAGAGGCAGCAAATTCGGGTATCTATACTAAATGTAAGGTTAAGTTTCTAAATTTGATGATACTAATTAAATAGCATAAAGATGCGCAGGTGCTGAGCAATCTGTAAAGTCTTACATTAATTGTCGTATTTGAAAGTAAAAGTGAGGTGGGCACCAAAATCAGTACCGTGTTCTAAGCCAGGTGCGCGATATATGGCTTTTCAGCTGCTACACAGGCCTTACCTTCTTTCACGTGCAGCAGCTTCGGGAGCGGCTGAAACTGTAACTCAGTTACGAGTGAAGGAGTTGCTTTTCTCCATGTAGGGCTGCCAGTTCACGATGAGCACCTTCTCGTCTTCGAGCAGCAGGTAGCCGTAGTCGTAGCAGAAGTAATAGGTGTTGCCTTGGCGAGTGCGGTAAAGGTGTGTGAAGTGGCGGAAGTCAAACCCGGCCAGTTGGAGCACCTCCCGTCTGAGAGTGGTCTTGCCCTCTGGACTGTGGCGTTGAAGTACAAAACGGTTATGGCGCAGCTTCGTGTTGATCTCCTTCATCATGCGCTCGCCCTCATTCTGAGCCTTGCGGCTATTTTTGGCAATTGACCGGCACTGGTCGCTGCAAAATCTTTTATCAACCCTTCCTGTAAGCCTCACCCCACAATTTTCGCAAGTTCTCTCATCCATGATTACAATTTAAAGAATTAGCTGTACCCGGGTAAGTCCGGCATACCCGGGTACAGCCGGACTTACCCGGGTATTTTACGACTACTGCGGATTTAGGTGTTTAATTGCGGTTGTAAATTTTAAGCACGATGCAATTTCCGTCTAATCTGCCAGTTATTTATCTCAACACCCTGGAGCATGAAGGCGTTGGATACATTCGCCTCTGGCACAAGCCTAACCCTTTTATTGTTAAGCGACTGAAGGAGGCTGCCTGGATTAAGTATAGCAAGACCTACAAGTGCTTTGTAATGCACCACCGGCCACAGAGCATGGAAATGACCTTCGCGCACTTTCAGGGGCTGGCGAAAGTTAGCACGCAGTACCTGTACCGGCCCAAAAGGCTGAAACCCAGTAAGCTGGTGCCGGTGCTGGCAGGCGGGCGGCAGGGGGAGCCGCTCGGAAAGCTGCCTGATATGCCGGTGGTGAAGCTGCAGCCGATGCTGGTGGAGGAAAACAGAACAATGATCAGCGTTACCTTCCGCTACAGCCAGCAGGTGTATGAGACACTTAAATATAGCAGGCTAGCCACTTGGCAGCGGGAGCAGAAGTGCTTCGCCATACCCGAGGGCGGGCAGCACATTCAGCAACTGGCAGAGGAACTTGAGGGGGTGGGCTGGCTGTGGCTGAGCCAGGAACTGGTGGTGCGCGACGTGGTGCTGCTGCGCAGGCTCTGGGAGCAGACTTACGTAAAGGGGACAGGCTACATCACCTGCCCAATCGATTATCTGGAGAAGCTCTTTCTGCTCAACTACTCCATGAACACGATCCGTACCTACCACAGCCTTCTCTTGCGATTTCTCAACAGCCACAAAGACAGCGGGATAGAGCAGGTCAGAGCTTTTACAGAAGAGGATATCAACCAGTACCACCGGCAGATGGTGCAGGCCGGGGCCTACTCCTGCTCTTTCATCAACCAGTCTATCAATGCCGTTAAGTTCTATTTTCAGCGGGTGCTGGGCCGCCACGAGGTGCAGCTAAATAATGTGGAGCGTCCGGAGAAACCTGAACGGCTGCCCACTGTACTCAGCAAGGAGGAGGTGAAGAAGATACTCTCGGCCACTGACAACCTTAAGCACCGCTGCATGTTGCAGCTACTCTATGCCGGTGGGCTCAGGATTGGCGAGGTGATCAACCTGAAGCTTACTGACGTGAAGTCGGACAGGAACCTGCTGCTTATTAGAGGAGGCAAGGGCAAGAAAGACCGCACCACGGTGCTGTCGCAGAAGCTGCTGGAGAACCTGAGGGTGTACTATAAGGAGTACAGCCCGAAAGAGTGGCTGTTTGAGGGGCAGTTTGGAGGACAGTACACGTCAGACAGTCTGCGCAACGTATTTCAGGCCTGCCGTAAAAAAGCGGGTGTGAAAACCAACGCCACACCTCACACTTTACGGCATTCTTTTGCCACGCATTTGCTTGAGCAGGGCACCGACTTGCGCTATATCCAAACCTTGCTTGGGCACAGGAGCAGTAAGACCACCGAAGTATACACGCACGTGACCACCTATGCTTTGGATAAAATTGTTAGTCCACTTGATAATTTATAGAATATAACTATATTAGTGTTGCGCTATGGAAGAGTGGAAAAGAAAGCAAGACCTTAATCTAAAACCCGTAGAAAAGGTGTTAACAGTACTCCACACATAGTGCAGATAGTAGGAGTAGGTACTCCTGCTATACAGTAGTTAGCAAGGAAAAAAGTAATAGAATATAACCTATATTAAATGAAAACACGCGCTCTCTATCTTCTCCTAGTCCTCCTGTGCTTTTCCTCTTGTAAGAAGTGGTTTGCCAATCCCAAAGAAGAGCTTCCAGCTGCCACCATGGAGGGGAAGAACACTTTTGGGGCTCTGGTAAACGGTAAAGTGTGGTTGCCGAAGGGCCGCCCCCATTTCTTTCAATCTAACTTGAATTTTATCTATGATGACCGTGAGCTAGCCATAAGAGCATATAATGTTGAAGATGAGGACTATGAATACATGGATATCTATATGAGTCAGTTGGAGCGCGAAGGCATCTATTATTTAAATGACCCCAAATAGGTATTGCAACTTTCAGTTCAAACTGTACCTACGGAAGCGACGCAGATGTGTATCGAGATGGAAAGTTAGAGATCACGAGGTTCGACCTCACCAACGGTATTATCGCCGGCAAGTTCGAGTTTACGCTAACCAAGCCCGGGTGTGAAACTATTCGGGTTACTGAGGGAAGATTTGATGCAAAGCTTTTCTAAAGAATATCCTTTGCTAACCCTGCACAGGCTCTATACTCGGCTTCGCCTAGTCCAATGCCTGTCCTAAACGTTGGCCGTGATTGGGCTTATTTTCAGATTTTAAAGTGGCGTGTCTTTCATGCTTTTTAGGGGCTGGAGGGCATCAAAGGCCACTAAAGCGGGCAAGCGGCTGGAAAAAGAGCCAAAGGCATGAATGGAGTTTAGGC
>NZ_CANLZM010000029.1:2500-5374 GCF_947495565.1 uncultured Pontibacter sp. | reverse complement strand
TTCTGCTGCTGCGGGCAACCCTGGCTGCCGCAGCTTTTGGGTATGTTGTGGTGTGAAAAAGGAAAAGGGGGGCAGCGGGATTTCTCCTGCTGCCCCCCTTTGGTGGGTTGGCGGCCACCTACTCTCCCGGGTGTGACCCCAGTACCATCGGCGCTCCCGGGCTTAACTGCTCTGTTCGGAATGGGAAGAGGTGCTCACCGGGGCCATAGCCGCCATTGCCTTGGTGCGGTCTTGGTCGCACTTGTGCCTGTTGCTATGAATATGCAATGCTTGTATAGACATGAATGTGGGGGAGAGACAAAGAAAGAGGTGAGAGCGGCGGGCCGGCAAACCGTACCGGACGCGCCCGGGCAATTAGTACCGCTCGGCTGTGACATTTCTGCCTTTACACCTGCGGCCTATCGACGTGGTCGTCTTCCACGGCCCTTCAAGGGAGATCTCATCTTGGGGCGGGTTTCGCACTTAGATGCTTTCAGCGCTTATCCCGTCCGAGCGTAGCTACCCTGCGCTGCGGCTGGCGCCACAACAGGTCCACCAGAGGCTCGTCCAACCCGGTCCTCTCGTACTAAGGTCAGGACCCCTCAAATCTCCTACGCCCACAACAGATAGGGACCGAACTGTCTCACGACGTTCTGAACCCAGCTCGCGTGCCACTTTAATCGGCGAACAGCCGAACCCTTGGGACCTTCTCCAGCCCCAGGACGTGACGAGCCGACATCGAGGTGCCAAACCTCCCCGTCGATATGAGCTCTTGGGGGAGATCAGCCTGTTATCCCCAGAGTACCTTTTATCCTTTGAGCGATGGCCCTTCCATGCGGAACCACCGGATCACTATATCCGTCTTTCGACCCTGCTCGGCTTGTGGGCCTCACAGTCAAGCGCCCTTATGCTATTGCGCTCTGCGCACGGTTACCAAGCGTGCTGAGGGCACCTTTGAAAGCCTCCGTTACTGTTTTGGAGGCGACCACCCCAGTCAAACTACCCACCAAGCACTGTCCCCCATCGTATGAGGTTAGGCGCCAAGCAACTCAAGGGCTGTATTTCAAGGACGAATCCGCGACGCCTGGCGACGCCGCTTCACATTCTCCAGCCTATCCTACACATGAGTTACCCAGCGTCAATGCTAAGCTATAGTAAAGGTTCATGGGGTCTTTCCGTCCCGTTGCGGGTACTCGGCATCTTCACCGAGACTACAATTTCACCGAGCTCACGGCTGAGACAGCGCCCAGATCGTTACACCATTCGTGCAGGTCGGAACTTACCCGACAAGGAATTTCGCTACCTTAGGACCGTTATAGTTACGGCCGCCGTTTACCGGGGCTTCGATTCAATGCTTCGCCTTGCGGCTGACATCCCCTCTTAACCTTCCGGCACCGGGCAGGTGTCAGGCCTTATACTTCATCTCTCGATTTCGCAAAGCCATGTGTTTTTGTTAAACAGTCGCCTGGGCCTTTTCACTGCGGCTTCTCCATCGCTGGAGGAAGCACCCCTTCTCCCGAAGTTACAGGGTCATTTTGCCGAGTTCCTTGGCCGTGATTCACTCGAGCACCTTAGGATTCTCTCCTCGACCACCTGTGTCGGTTTGCGGTACGGGCGGCCATGCAGTCAAACACTTAGCGGGTTTTCTCGGGAGCCTGGTTAGGGACACTCGCCTCCCCCGAGGGGTCGGCGTACTTTCCGCTTTCGGCTAGTCCGGCGTACTTCACGACCGGTCCAATACCTACGGCGTTAAGCGCACTATTCCGTCAGTGCGCGGTCCTTTCACTTCTCCGTCACCGCATCGCTATGCATGGCCGGTGCTGGAATATTAACCAGCTGTCCATCGAACTGCGCTTTCGCCTCGCCCTTAGGACCCGACTAACCCTGATCCGATTAGCGTTGATCAGGAAACCTTGGTCTTTCGGTGTGCGGGTTTCTCGCCCGCATTATCGTTACTTATGCCTACATTTGCTTTTCCAGAAGCTCCAGCGCCCCTTGCCGGGACGCCTTCGTCGCCGCTGGAATGCTCCCCTACCAGTGTATAAATACAATCCGCAGCTTCGGTATTAGACTTGATGCCCGATTATTATCGATGCCCTCTCGCTCGACCAGTGAGCTGTTACGCACTCTTTAAAGGAATGGCTGCTTCCAAGCCAACCTCCTGGCTGTCTAAGCAAGTGGACCCCCTTTGTTCAACTTAGTCTAAATTTAGGGACCTTAGCTGGCGGTCTGGGTTCTTTCCCTCTCGGCCTGGGACCTTAGCACCCCAAGCCTCACTGCCGCGTATATCTGGTGGCATTCGGAGTTCGTCAGGATTCGGTAGGATTTGACTCCCCCTAGTCCTATCGGTAGCTCTACCTCCACCAGACTCCACCGCGACGCTGCCCCTAAAGGCATTTCGGGGAGTACGAGCTATTTCTCAGTTTGATTGGCCTTTCACCCCTACCCACAGGTCATCCAAATACTTTTCAACGTAAACTGGTTCGGACCTCCAACTGGTTTTACCCAGCCTTCATCCTGCCCATGGGTAGATCACAAAGTTTCGCGTCTACCCCCCCTGACTGCGCGCCCTGTTCAGACTCGCTTTCGCTGCGGCTCCGTGTCTCAAGACACTTAACCTTGCCAGGGAGGAGTAACTCGTAGGCTCATTATGCAAAAGGCACGCCGTCACTGCACAAAGCAGCTCCGACCGCTTGTAAGCGCACGGTTTCAGGATCTGTTTCACCCCGTTATTCACGGTGCTTTTCACCTTTCCCTCACGGTACTGGTTCACTATCGGTCTCTCAGGAGTATTTAGCCTTAGCGGATGGTGCCGCTGGATTCAGGCGGGATTTCTCCGGTCCCGCCCTACTCAGGATGCCACTAGGGCCAAGCAGCTTACGCACACGGGACTAT
>NZ_CANLZM010000028.1 GCF_947495565.1 uncultured Pontibacter sp. | reverse complement strand
CTGAGACAATGATACGAGTGGCTATGATTCACTTGATGCTTAAAAAATTATCAAAATAAAATCAAAACAGCCTCTTACAACGACTGGACAATAGAAGGCGTGCAGTACCACGACATTGAGCCAAACACTGCGCCATGGTTCAACAAAGCTTATACCATCGTGAACGCGCAGATTGGATATGAGTTTATGAAGCACTGGGGCGTGCGGGCACTGTTCAACAACGTGTTCGATGAAGTAGGGTACGATGCCTACCGCTCTAACTTTATAGACAGAATCCAGCCTAGGAACTTCTCTGGCGTGGTTACTTATAAATTTTAATTAGATTTATTCAAATAAATAAAAAGCTGCCGATATTTACTGTCGGCAGCTTTACTACTTAGCCTAACCTCCAAAATTTCCGGAAGATGAAAAAGTATACCTGGCGAAAGCTCTTTAATGATGTGCATTTATGGCTCGGCATTGCCAGCGGCCTGGTGCTGTTTGTAGTTTGCCTTACGGGCACTATTTATACTTTCCGGGAGGAGGTGGAGGAGCTGATGGCTCCAGAAAAGTACCAGGTAGAAGTACCGGCTAATGCTCAGCCTATGGCTGCCAATGCACTTATCGCGCAGCTGGAGCAAGAGCTGAACGGCAAAGTAGTAAGTATAACCATCCCTGAAGATAAAGCCAGTACCTACAGCGTAAGCGTGGCCCCTGCTGCCACAAAGGGCGCGAAGGAAGGCAAAGGCGGCAGACCAGCTACCTACTTTGTAAACCCTTATAACGGCGCAGTAGCCGGCACTCCTGAAAGCGCTACCGCAGAATTTTTCTCTACTGTTATGAAGCTGCACCGCTGGTTGCTGATAGAGGGCGATGCAGGTAAAATCATTGTAGGGGCATCCACCATTATCTTCTTCTTCCTGGTGCTGACGGGGCTGGTGCTGTGGTTCCCGGTGAAGCGCAAAAACTGGAAGCAGGGCTTAAAGATCAAAACCAACGCCAAGTGGAAACGCGTAAACCACGACCTGCACAACACGCTGGGCTTCTATGCCTCTATCTTGCTTCTGATTATGGCGCTAACCGGCCTTTGCTGGTCGTTTGAGTGGTACCGCGATGGCCTGAGCAGCGTAATGGGCGCCGAGGTGTTTAAAGGCCGCAAAGAAAAGCCCATCACTATTGCCGCTGCACCAACTACGGCTACCGCAGAAGACTACATCCAGCAGGCCAACCTGCTGCTGCCTTACCCCGGCGATTTGCGCCTCTTCTTGCCTGCCGATGATACCACAGCCGTTGTGGCACAGAAGAGTGAAACAGGATTTTTTGCGCTGGCTGCTTCCGATAAAGTACAGCTGAACAAGCATAACGCACAGCCGCTGAAGGTGGAGAAGTTTGCCGACAAGCCCCTGAACGAGCAGATTGTATCGCTGATAAAGCCGCTGCACCTGGGCAACGTGTACGGCACTTTCTCTAAGATTTTATACTTTATTGCCTGTCTGATAGCCACCAGCTTACCTGTTACCGGCACCCTGATCTGGATTAACAAGCTCCGCAAAAAGAAGAAACCAGCCAAAATTGTTCGTACAGGCGCTGCTACGGTAGCCAATTAATTATCCTAAAGATTAGCAACAGCCACGGTTTATACTTTAAGCCGTGGCTGTTCTGTTTTCTGGCTTTACCCACCTGCCCTTCAAAGGAGGAAAGAGAATAATTTTGTGTGTAAATCTCCCGCTTTAAAATCAACATTAAATGTTAAATTTATCCAGAAAAACACGTATACATTTTGCTTCACGTTATATTAAGTATGATTAAGGTAAAACTGAAATTGCTATTGGCCTCACTGCTCCTTTTGCTGCTTACTGCCACCGCTGCGCCTGCACAGGATGTGGAAGTGATAAAATTTGCTGACCTGAAGGCACTGCGCGAACAACCCGCCGACACGCTGTATGTGGTAAACTTCTGGGCCACCTGGTGCCGCCCCTGCATAAAAGAGCTGCCATACTTTGAGGGGGCAAACCAGAAGTATAAAAACCAGCCTGTAAAAGTGATTCTGGTAAGTATGGATGCCGTGGAAGACCTGGATAGCCGCGTAAAAACCTCTGTACAGAAGAGGGGGCTACAATCGGAGGTGCTGCTGCTGGATGAGGTGGATGGCAACTCGTGGATAGACAAGATAGAGCCGAAATGGTCGGGGGCCATACCCGCCACCATGGTATTTAACAACAAACGCGGGCTTTACGAGTTTCGGGAGGCCGAGATGACAGAAGAGGAACTGACGGAGCTGATCGAAAAGTATAAATAGAACGGCATCAGCTCCTTTAATGATATTTCACTGAATATCAGAATCTAAAAGAACATCTGCTATTTCAGCAAAACAGAATCTTATACCTTAAAGCTTTATACTTATGAAAAAACAAAAGTTACCGCTCGTGTACCTTATGTGCCTGCTGTTTGTATGCGCTCTGCTCTCGGCTGTTCCTGCCGACAACGGGTATCAGGTAGGCGACACAGCCCGCGATTTTAAACTGAAAAACGTGGATGGCAACATGGTATCGATGGCTGATTACAAAGATGCCAAAGGCTTTATCGTTACCTTCACCTGCAACACCTGCCCCTATTCTGTGGCTTACGAAGACCGCATTATAGACCTGCACAACAAGTATGCGCCTAAAGGATACCCGGTTATCGCCATAAACCCCAACGATGTAACCGTATCGCCAAAAGATTCTTACAGCTACATGCAGCAGCGCGCCAAAGAAAAGAACTTTCCGTTTGCTTACCTGCAGGACGAATCCCAGGAGATAACCAAAGCTTATGGCGCCACCCGCACACCGCACCTTTACGTGGTGCAAAAGCAGCCAGACGGCAAGTATAAGGTTGCCTACATTGGCACCATAGATGATAACTCTCGCGATGCATCCAAGGTAGAGAAAAAGTATGCCGAAGCTGCCTTAAACGAACTGGCAGCCGGCAAAGCCGTTAGCCAGCCCAACACCAAAGCCATTGGCTGCACCATTAAGTGGAGAGAAGTGTAACTTTAAAGATATGCAACTATATAAAGTCCCTGCCGGGTTAAGAGGCAGGGACTTTATTGATGTAGCGTAAATAACCTTTTATATCCGTAACTATCCGTTTCGTAATACGGCTACAGCTATCTTAGCTATTTAAAATGTAAGTCATGAATAGGTACCTTACTACCACCAATCCATTAATTCTAGTTGTAAAAATCTTATTTTCAATTTAGTAAACTCCTTCAACCACAGGATTTGCCAAATAGAGGCTTTAGTATTATCTTGTATTTTGCATGTACTATACTGTTTCCTGAAAAAGCAGTTTTTAAGCATATAATATCACATCCGTACATAGTGCAGATAAGCGTATGTTATCGTATATCCGCTAGTTGTAAGTAACCAAAGCAAATACGAATTATCTAATATTAGATGATCAAGAAAAAATGAATAATACTAATCCGAGTATTGAAAAACTATATAACATTCAAGAGTTACTCGCACAACATTTTTCTTCTTTACGTTCACTTGAAATTAGCCAGCAGCATGTTTGTCAAGCATTATATATATGTTTAGATGAAAAGCATATGTTCAATTGGCCAGTAGAGGTATGGAATGTAGATATAAGTTACGATGAAGCCTTACTCTTACTTTCAAACTTTGACTTCAAAGGTCTTACTCATCAAATAGAAACTGAAGCCGAAATTATTCCATCAAAATTTTTGATGGGGCAAAAGCTCAGGATAAAATCAAAAGGGATAATTTGGGTAATACATAGGTATGACGTCGATCCATTTCCGTCAAATCCACATGCCCATCAATTAGAAAGTAATATTAAATTAGATTTGAGTAGTGGGAAGTGCTTTAAAAGGAAAGAATATGTTCATACTATCAAGAAGAAGGATTTGATCTACATCCGTAGTGAAGCATCAAAAGTTTTTGAACTTCCGCCTTTATTAGTTTGAAAAAATGGCATCTTACAACAAGGTATAAAAGCCACCTTCGGCTGCGTCTCGTTCGCCTTCTATACAAGCCGTTAGCTACAATAAATTAAATTATGAAAAAAAACAGATTAGGGTTAGCAATGGGATTAGGGGTTGGAATTGGGACTGCAATAGGAGTTGCCACGGACAATTTGGGACTATGGATAGCTGTTGGAGTAGCAGTTGGTGCCGGAGCTGGAACTACCTTAATGCAACAAGGTAGTAAAAAAGGCAATGATGAAGAACCTGACAAAAGTAGCTAACAATGTATATTGCACGCTAAAACGTGATATACGCTAAACGTACTCAATCAAAATAAACACACTCACATATTTATAAACATGTACTACATCCTTTTTTACAAAACTACCGAAGATTATCTTGAAAAGCGCGGCGCTTACCGCCCTGAGCATTTGGGCATGATCAACCAGGCTAAGGAGAAAGGCGAGCTGGTAATGGCCGGTGCCTTGGCAGAGCCAGCCGATGGTGCCGTTTTGATCTTTAAAGGCGACAGCCCGCAGGCAGCCGAAGACTTCGCTAAAGACGACCCATACGTTAAAAACGGCTTAATCAAAGAGTGGCAAGTACGCCAATGGACAGTGGTAGCCGGAGGCGAATAAGCTGTTATATACTTCTTTTCGGGTGCGCCTATCTAATGCGCCAACACCCGAAAAGAGGCATGCTTGATATTTAAATCAAAGCACCCACATATTAGCTTACAAACACTATGAAACCTATCATCAAGCCACAGGAACTAGTACCGATGCTGCAACAGGAGGCGCTTATACTTATAGATGCCCGCTCCGGCCCCACCGCCAAAGACAAGTATGAGGCAGAGCATTTGCAGGATGCCCTTTATGTAGATCTGGAAACTGACCTGGCCCGGCCCACAGCCAACGCCGCCGAAGGCGGGAGGCATCCGCTGCCAAGCGCCCAGGAGTTTGCGGAGTTTCTAGGCCAGCTCGGTATACAGCCAAGCAGCCATGTGGTGGTATACGATGATGTGAGCGGGGCAAATGCAGCCGCGCGCTTCTGGTGGATGCTGAAAGCCTTAGGCCATGAGCAGGTACAGGTGCTGGATGGTGGTTATGCAGCGGCTGTGGCAGCAGGCATACCTACTAGTAACCAAACAGAGCAGCCTGCAGCACAAGCACCTTATCCGCAACAGGGTTGGCAGTTGCCTCTGGCAGAGGTTGAGGAGGTAGAAAGGGCCGCCCAAGAAGCTGACAGCTTGGTAATAGACGTTCGTGCCGCAGCACGCTACCGCGGCGAAACCGAACCGATTGACCTGGTGGCCGGACACGTTCCGGGTGCCATAAACATACCTTATACTTCTAACCTTGATAGCAATGGTTTTTACCTGTCTCCCGCTGCCTTGCGCGAGAAGTATGAAAAAGCATTAGATAACCGCAAGACTGAAAATGTAATGGTGCACTGCGGCTCTGGCGTTACAGCCTGCCACACACTGCTGGCCATGGATTACGCAGGCATGGAGATTCCGAAATTATACATTGGCTCCTGGAGCGAGTGGTCCAGAAGCGGACGGGAGATTGCCACCGGCGAAAAGTAAAGTATGAAACAGGGTCGCCAACACGGTCCTACTCTGTTTTTCTGGTATCTATTGGCAAAGGAGCATCTGTAGGCGTAATGGCGCTGCCCGCTTTCTGGGTTGGGCTTATGTGCCGACGATGCTTCATGCCCTCTACACGCGCCTCTACCTCAAATCTGTTATTATAGTAGCCTACCCGCCACGACTCCTTCAGGTACAGCCACAGAAACCGGAAAAAACCATGCTCCCGGAACTGCCGGATATGGCACAACTCGTGTGCCAGCCATCCCTCGTCCTTCAGAAAAGCATCTTTACTAACACCGCTCAAGTGTATGGTTTTGCCCAGCACCATCGCCACATTACTGCTTTTTAGCACCATGCGTGCAATTCTGGCAAAAAGAGAGCGTTCTACAACTTTAAAATCCATAAGTAAACCAAAATAATAGTACTCTTTTTCAAGGCTTGTGTACCTCTTTATACTTACCAAACAGGCTTAAATGTTACTTTTTAGCCGCAGCAACTGCAAACACGCCAGGCATTGGCGCAACCTTATTATTTGGCACTTAGGCTAATATGGATTAGTTTTGCATCGCCCTGGCGTTCATGACTTCTGTATTTATATGTATTTTAGTCTGTAAGAGCTATAGATTCCGGGCGAAAAGGTGATACTTGTTTGGCTCCTTCGGCAGCCAGGCACATGCTAAACCCAATGAAAAAAGCAATTATACTTAGTGCGTTTGCGATCCTATCATTGGCGCTTTCATACTTTTTTGAGACGGCTCCTGCCGAGCCAGCCACACCAGCGCAGCCAGGCACGTTACCTGTTGTAACCCCTTACGCACTAAAAACCACTACGTATGTCCCCGATGCATGGGCTGAGCATTGGGCAGATGAGGAAGCCGACGAGCCGCACGAAGAGTATTATATTAAAAAACTGGGCCTTAAATTCAGAAACCCAGCCTACCGAAACTTAGTGGAAGCCGCCTCCAAATGGATAGGAACTCCCTATCGTTTCGGCAGCAGCAGCAAACGCGGCACCGACTGCTCAGGGTTTGTCACCAGCGTTTACCGCGAAGTATATGGCATTAACCTCAGCCGCAGCTCCCGCTCCATGTTTCAGGATGTGGCCCGTATTAAAAAAGACAGCGTACGCACCGGCGACCTGGTTTTTTTCCGCCGCAGCGCTAAGGGGCCTATTTTTCATGTGGGCATCTACCTCAAAAACAATAAGTTTATACATTCTGCTACCAGCAATGGCGTTAGGGTAAGCTCGCTCTCAGAACCATACTACCGCAACTATTACTTCGCCGCGGGCCGGGTTAATTAGTGTTTTCTAACAGCAAGTTGCCCCTGCTAAGCTTGTCTTTCATTGATTGTTTAAAGCTGTGTGAGCGAAGCTTTCTTTGCTTCACCTTCTCGTTTTCAGCTCTCCTTCTGAGATCTTATAAGCAAGCCGCAGCAGCTTGGCTAGCCACACACGTGTTCCTCTCCTGTTCCGGCCTCCTCTTACAGCATAGTATGCTTTACCTGATATCAGCCGAATTCTCCTGCCTTACCTTGTGCTAAATAGCTGTTCCGGCGCCAGCAGCAACCTTTCCTCTACAGAGGCAGGAGCAGATGCATTGTAACAGACAATTTCTACCTCCCTCTCTTTGCGCTTCAGCTTTTGTTACTCTAAGAGGCTGTTTTGATTTGATTGAATAAAAAAGCAGGTGCCGGTTGTTCAGGTAAGAAAAGTTTGCAGACTT
>NZ_CANLZM010000027.1 GCF_947495565.1 uncultured Pontibacter sp. | reverse complement strand
GCCAGTATGAAGAATGGTTATACCAACAAGGTATGGCTGCCTAAGATAAAGTCTCCAGTAAACTATTGCAATTCCACCCGAACCTTGCTTCTTTAGCAGAAGAAGTGAGTCAGAAGCTGAAAACTGCGATAAACAAACTCTAACGGTTCCTCAACTATAAATTATAAGAAGGCTGTGCTGAAAAGTGCAGCCTTTTTTATTGCCTGGATACCTACTGTTTGAAATTAAATGGCTTGTGTAACCAATGTCACTGAACCAAGCCAGGCTAAACCCCATTTTTGTATTGATCAACATAAAAAGCATAACTATGAAAGACTTCTGGAACGACCGCTACAGCAAGGATCAGATGGTTTACGGCGCTGACCCGAACGAATTCTTCAGAGAACAACTACAGCACCTGCAGCCCGGTAAGCTGTTGTTGCCGGCCGAAGGAGAAGGTAGAAATGCAGTGTATGCGGCTCTGAAAGGCTGGCAGGTTACGGCATATGATTTCAGCAAAGCAGGTTATAAAAAAGCTACAGCACTGGCAGAACAGCGCGGTGTAACTATAAACTACCAGGTAACAGATGCAATGAATTTTGACTGTAAACCTGAGAGCCAGGATGCGGTGGCACTGATCTACGCCCACTTCCCGCATGCGCTGCGGCAAGAACTGCATCAGATGGTGATCAAGTGGCTAAAGCCAGGCGGTACAGTTATACTGGAAGCTTTTCACCCGAACCAATTGAGCTATAGTTCCGGCGGGCCTAAAGATGAGAATATGCTTTACTCTGCCGAAAAGTTACAGGATGACTTTAATATGCTGGAGATTAGACAACTAAGTGAAGTAGAGATACAGCTGAGCGAAGGCACTTACCACAGCGGTGCGGGCTATGTAACCAGAATGGTAGCTCAAAAGAAGGCGAATATATAAGAGAACATAATAAGCAAACAACTAAAACATAAAGGCTGACAGCCACTACTCAAATGAATAACACATTGAACATCATGGTGCCGGTTGACTTTACACCGGTGTCGTACAGAGCGATCGAATTCCTGGCTTTTCTGATGGACAAGACACCCATCAACACACGCCTGGTGCATGTAATAGAAGTAAACTCCGCTGAATGGGCCGGCTCTGTAGATGCATCAGAAACAGTAAACAAAGGCGAAATAAAGCAAAAGCAACAACTGGCTGAACAGATGTTTACAGATCTGAAACAGCATGTTGATTTCAGGTTCACCAGTGAGATCTTGTTTGGTGGGTTAACAACTAAGCTCACTGATTATGCCAACAATAACAATATTGATTTGGTGATTATGGGTACAGACGGCGCTGATGGCTGGCTGGAGAAAGTATCAGGCTCAGAAGCGCAGCATGTGGTTAGGTACACCAACGTTCCGGTTATCACCGTCCATAAACATGCAGCCATCACGCCTATCCAGAACCTGTTGTGGGTAGCAGACTTTGAAGTAGAAAAGCAACCAGAGCAAAGTGTAGCCACTATAAAAATGCTGCAGCAGCTCTTTAACGCAAAGCTGCACCTGTTGCAGATCGTAGACAAAGGAGATGAAACCAGGTTAAACCAACTAAAAGGTAAAATGCAGGATTTTGCGGAGCAGCTGAACTTACAAAATTACGAACTACACCTGCACCACAACTATAAAGTACCGGCCGGTGCCCGCAGCTTTAACGAAGTATCCGAAATGGACCTGGTATTGATAGGCACGCATGGCAGAAAAGGCATCAGTCACTTGTTCTATGGCAGTGTTGCTGAAACGCTGGTAAACCACTGCATCCGCCCTCTGATGACCTATCATCTTAATTGATATCCTTTCTCTTCAATGTGCAGCTCAGGCTGCACAACTTTTTTTCACCAAACACAATGCGTAAAAGATTTAAACTGGCGGCTATGCTTGCTGCCAGCATTGGCTGGGGTACGGCTTCTGCCCAGAAACATCACAAAGCACATCAACCAGACACTGTACAGGTAAACAGCGTGCAGGAGCTTTTTACAAAAGGCACCGTGCATGGGCATGTACGAAATTACTTTATGGCTACCTTAAACCACAAAGAACTATCTGATAACTACACTAATGCCATCGGTGCAGAAATAGCTTATAAAACAGCCCCATTTCATAGGTTCACCGTAGGGTTTGCAGGTCTGTTTACCTATAACTTGTTTTCTTCCGGCATGGCACATCAGGATCCTGTAACAGGCAAACTTCCTAAGCTGGAACTAGAGCTTTTCGATGTAGAAGACCCGGAAAATAAAGCTGACCTGGACCGCCTGGACGAGCTATACCTAGAGTATAAAGCAGATTGGCTGCACGCAAAGGCTGGTCGGTTCAGCTTCACTTCTCCCTTGATGAACCCGCAGGATACCCGTATGAAACCTTACTCCTTTCAGGGTATCTGTCTTCAATTTCCAGTACAGGAAAAAGCATTGCTGACGCTTGCCTGGTTTGATCATTTCTCCCCCAGAAGTACAGTAAAATGGTTTAAAGCGGGTGAATCCATAGGTACTTTTCCTGCGGGTGTTGATGCACAAGGCAATCGATCCGGTTATGCACACCATACTGAAACAAAAGGTGTTTCAGTAACAGGTTTACAGGTAAATACAGGG
Organism: uncultured Pontibacter sp.; assembly: GCF_947495565.1. Classification (GTDB taxonomy): domain Bacteria; phylum Bacteroidota; class Bacteroidia; order Cytophagales; family Hymenobacteraceae; genus Pontibacter. The sequence goes on along the minus strand of NZ_CANLZM010000027.1, from coordinate 11,201 downwards.
GCTGTTAAGCACAGCATTACTGCTGAAGTATGGAACTACTGGATCGAGAATGTTTCGAACACCAGCTACGGCCGGACAACTATAGAAATTGTGCCGCAAGTAAAAGCAGGTATAGAAGGCCTGTACCAGGTGCAGGCAGGCAACGGGGGCAACTCAGAAGAAACGCTTACCTATTTCCCTGATCAGCAACAATGGCTGGTAAGCGGACAAATAGCTTATGAACCAAATAACTGGAACATGTCGCTCAATTACCTGCACATAGATGGAAACGGGCGCTTCTTGTTTCCACGAGAATGGGGCCGTGAGCAGTTCTTCGCCACACTCTCCAGGGGCAGAATGGAAGGCACAGGTAAATCAGACCTGTTTGTAGCGAAAGTAAAAAGACAATGGTCTGATAGGCTATCTATAGAAGCAGCTGCTTCCAAAACCTGGATGCCGGCCCCTGAGAACTATACGCATAACAAGTATGGAGCCGTTCCTTACATTGGCTGGTTAGCCGACATAAACTATAGCCCGGCAAAACCTGTGCTGAGAGGACTAAGCTTTCGGTTACTTTATGTAGGAAGAACATCGCCTGGTACAGACCTGCCGCTAGAAGCTATGTATTACACTACCAACTTCCATAATGTAAACTTTGTCACGCAGCTCAACTTTTGATGTACAAATCAGAAGAGCTCATTGGCTGCTTTTCAGCAATTAACATGCAGTAGTCCCATACAACTATAGGTATCAGACTATAAGTTAATACAGTACAATAAGTTATGTGACAAACATCACTGAACCTAGGTATTGTATACTTTAATTTTGTATCAGAATTTAGTTCAATCATAAAATAGCAGAGAACCTATGAAAATTAAACAGTTTGAAGACAAGGGCTTAGCCCACTATGCATACGCAATCTTGAGCGAGAGCGCAAAGGAAGTAATATTGATTGACCCGGCCCGCGATCCGCAGCCATACTATAGTTATGCCAAAGAGCACAATGCAAAAATTGTAGGTGTGATAGAAACGCACCCGCACGCGGACTTTGTAAGTTCGCACATGGAGATACACCAGAAAACCGGAGCTACTATTTACACCCACAGCATGGTTGGTGCCGATTACCCGCACAAAGCTTTTGACGAAGGCGCAGAACTACAGCTGGGAGAAGTAAAACTAAAGTCATTGCACACACCAGGCCACTCCCCTGACTCCATCAGCATTGTGCTGGAGCACGAAGGCAAAGATAAAGCTGTGTTTACAGGTGATACCTTGTTTATTGGTGATGTTGGTCGCCCGGATTTGCGTGAGAGTGCTGGTAATGTAACGGCTAAACGTGAAGAACTCGCCCGCCAGATGTACAAGAGCACCCGCGAAAAACTGATGAATTTAGCCGATGATGTGGTGGTATATCCGGCACATGGCGCAGGCTCGCTTTGCGGTAAAGGCCTGAGCGATGCCAACAGCAGCACCATCGGCGACGAGAAGCTGGGTAACTATGCCCTGAAGCCGATGAGTGAAGACGAGTTTGTAAAAGTGTTGACTGAAGACCAGCCTTTTGTACCAAAATACTTTGGCTACGATGTGAGCCTGAACAAACATGGCGCACCTGACTATAAACCAAGCGTGGAAGGTGTGGTAAAACTAGAGAAGAACTATACCCCGGAAGATGGTGCTGTGATCGTAGATGCCCGCTCAGAAAAACTGTTCAAAAAAGGACACTACAAAGGCGCCATCAACATCCAGAACGGTGGCAAGTTTGAAACATGGCTTGGATCTATAGTTGGCCCGAACGAAAGCTATTACCTGGTAGGTGAAAGCGACGAACAACTGAACGAACTAATCTCTAAAGCTTGCAAGATTGGGTACGAACTGCTGATAAAAGGGGCTTTTGTAAACGACAAGCAGGATGGCGAAACGAGCGACAACTTTGACAGATCAGCTTTTGAAGAAAGTAAAGATGACTACACCATTGTAGACATCCGAAACGAATCAGAAGTAAAAAGTGGTAAGTTCTTTGACAATGCCATCAGCATTCCGTTACCAGAGCTACGTGAAAGAGTAAAGGAGATTCCGACCGACAAACCGGTGGTAGTGCATTGTGCCGGCGGTTACCGTTCCGCAGCGGGTAGCAGCATTGTAGAATCTGCCCTGCCAGATGTGAAGGTGCTGGACATGAGCGAAGCGGTTACAGAGCTTATAGATAAGTAAATTACAGCGGAGACCCTGCTCAAGGGGCTCCTGCCTACCTTAACTATCAAAGATTATGAACTATAAAGATATAACCGGAGAAGAGCTGAAGAAGCTACAGGAATAACAGCCTGATGCCGTTGTGGTAGATGTTCGTACTTCAATGGAAGTAAGCCAGGGTAATATACCAGGCGCACAGGTAATAGACCTTATGGATGCCCAGTTTTCGCAAAAGGTAGAAGCACGTGATAAAGACAAGCCGTATGTGTTTTATTGCCGGTCAGGCAACAGAAGTGCGCAGGCATGCAACTATATGGCAGGGCAAAGTTTTACGAAACTGTACAACCTGAGTGGGGGCATCGGTAACTGGCCTTATGAAACTGAATAAGCTTTCGCTTAATGCCGCTACTAAACTGGTATTGAGCATGACTGTTGGTGCCATCCTAGGTTATTTGTTTTACGCCTTTCATGGGTGTAACGGTAGCTGTATGATCAGTTCTAGCCCCCTGAACAGCACGCTTTATGGTACTGTGGCAGGAGTCATCCTATCCAGAAGATTTATAGCTAAGAAGTAAAGAATAATAAGACAACTGCCTGTACTATGTTGGTACAGGCAGTTTCTGTTTTAAGAAGTTGCTGTAGGTATGAAGTAACTTCAATATTCTTTCCCCTTACCTGTTAGTGACAAAAATCACAGACAGCTATAGCTTAAAATCTTTCCTTTGTAAAGTATGACAGTTTGCTTTTATAAGCTGAAGCTGTTTAGAGTTTAAAGAAACTGCCAAAGAATTAGAAGTGTACAAGAGTTTGCAGACTCACTTTTACACCTTACTCTAACTCCATGGCAGCTCTAGATGAAGATACGATAAATCGCTGGATAGTTCCTTTTTTAAGTAAGGGCAAGAGGAGGCCCAGGCTACATGCAGCCCCATCAGAGATAGTGTCAGCCATTTTATACCGGCTCAAAACAGGCTGCCAGTGGCGCGAGCTCCCCTTGAAGGAGTTTTTCCAGGGACAAGGGCTGAGTTGGCAGGGTGTCTACCATCATTTCCAGGAATGGATAAATGACGGCAGCTTCAGGCGGGCATGGGTTTGCCTGCTCAAGAGGCACCGTAGGCTGGTGAACCTGTCGAGTGTGCAGTTGGGCGGCAGCCAGACGGTTTGTAATAACAGAGGCGAGTGCATCGGCTATCAGGCCAGAAAAGCGGCCAGAACCTGCAACAGCCTGTTTCTTGCCGACGACACGGGTACGCTGCTGGCCTGCTCCTGCCCTGCGGCCGGCAACCACCATGACGCGTTTGAGATCGAGCAGGCCTTTGGCGAGTTGACTCAGATGCTCTCTGAGGCCGGGCTGGCAGTAGAAGGACTGTTCTTGAACGCTGATGCAGGCTTTGACTCACAGGAGTTCCGAAGCATCTGTTCAAGCTACAAGGTAGAGGCCAACATTGCCTTCAACCCCAGGAACGGGACGATGGGAGAAGAATACGTGTATTTTGACCAGCAGCTCTATAAAAGAAGAAACGTGGTGGAGCAAGCCTGCGCTTGGCTTGACAGCTTTAAGGCGCTGCTGGTGCGCTTTGAAACTAAAGCCAGCAAGTGGAGGGCCCTCCAATTGCTGGCTCTTACAGTGCTTTTTGCTCGAAAAATTAAAAGATGGGAAAAACTCTAAACAGGTTCGCTGCTGTCATCACCTGAACATTTAAGATTTTATAATCAAGATAAGAAAGCATCTTACAACAGTAAGGAATACATATGGAAACAGAAAAGGTAAAAGTTTTGATAATTGGTTCCGGTCCAGCTGGGTATACTGCTGCGATCTATGCTTCCAGAGCCGGCCTTAAACCTGTATTGTATCAGGGCTTGCAGCCCGGTGTACAGCTGACCATCACAAACGACGTGGAAAATTACCCCGGCTACCCGGACGGCATCAATGGTCCGCAAATGATGGAGGATTTTAAGCGACAGGCGGAGCGCTTTGGTACTGACGTACGCTATGGCACCGCTACTGCTGTCGATTTCTCTTCTAAACCCCATCAAGTAACGATAGACGACCAAAAGGTAATAGAAGCTGAAGCAGTTATTAACTCTACCGGAGCATCTGCCAAATGGTTGGGCCTTGATTCTGAGGCGCGCCTGAATGGCAGCGGCGTATCGGCATGTGCCGTGTGCGATGGTTTCTTCTATCGGGGACAGGATGTGGCCATCGTTGGTGCGGGAGACACGGCGGCTGAAGAAGCAACGTACCTGGCCAATCTGGCTAACAAAGTATACATGATTGTGCGCCGCGATGAGATGCGTGCCTCTACCATTATGCAGGAGCGTGTATTGAAAACCCGCAACATAGAGATCCTCTGGAATACAGTAACAGATGACATCCTAGGCGAGCATACTGTGGAAGGAGTCAGGTTAAAGAACACTGTTACTAACGAAACGCGGGAAATACCAGTGAAAGGTTTCTTTGTGGCCATTGGCCATAAACCAAACTCCGACATATTTGTCGATTACCTGAACCTAGATGAGAACGGCTATATCCGAACGATACCAGGTACATCCAAGACAAACATTAATGGTGTTTTTGCCTGTGGCGACGTACAGGACTTTACGTACCGCCAAGCTGTAACGGCAGCTGGATCAGGCTGTATGGCGGCGCTTGATGCGGAACGCTACCTGGCAGCGTTAGAGCCAGAGGATGCAATAGAACAGAATCAGGATACAACGCCCAGCTTTTCTGAAAAGGCATGATAAAGACTCTAAAGTATCAACTCCTGACTGGCTGGCACCTGGCCCGCAGGATTCGTCTGGCGCTAGGTACAGTACTGCTGATACAGGCTATTGCGGCAAGCGATATGCTCGTTGGTGCATTCTCCATTTTGCTTTTCGGGCAGGCTCTTACGAATACAGGCTGTTGCGGACCATCAGGCTGTAACGTGCCCCTGCCTAAACAACACAAAAAAGATACCACCGGACCTGTTGAACAGGGATAACGTAAAGGATAAAATATGGAAAGTCTTGATAAAGAAACGTTACTGCAGAAGTTCTCACAGTTAGAGCAGCCCCTGCTGGAGGAGATACTGCTACAAAGCACCTTTAAGCACCTGAAAGAAGGTGAAGAAGCGTTGCGCACCGGCCAGTACATTAAATCAACTGTGCTGCTTTCTAAAGGTCTGCTGAAAGTATACCGCGAAGACGAAGAAGGTAATGAGTTTTTGATGTATTACTTGGAACCAGGGAATGCCTGCGCCCTTTCGATGATGTGTACCGCCCGCAACGAAAAGAGCCTAATCATGGCAAAAGCAGTGGATAAGTCCGAGGTTATCCTGATACCATCGCACCTGTCAGAGCTGTGGCTGGCCAAGTATAAAACCTGGCACAACTTTGTGATTGCTTCTTACCGCCAACGCTTTGAAGAACTCCTGCAAGCACTGGATAGCATAGCATTCAAAGCCTTAGACGAGCGACTTGTTTTTTACCTGCGACGCCATGTAAAAGTAAGCGGAAACGAAATAAAACTATCGCACCAGCAGATTGCCAATGAGCTTAGCAGTTCCCGGGAGGTGATCTCCAGGCTGCTGAAAAAACTAGAGCAAACCGGGGCAATCACGCTGCATCGAAATTACATCGAAGTACATGACCTGGATATAGTTTAGTTAGAAAGATAAAAGTAAAAGGCGACCTGAGGAATTCTTAGGTCGCCTTTATTTTTAGCCCTTTTAAAGTAATTTTTCCTGTGTGACAACGGTCACTGTACTCCCTATCAAGTCGCCCTACTTTTGTATCAGAAATTAAGATAAAACTTTTAAGAAAATGGAAATACTTGGTTACATCGCTGCTATGCTTATTGGCTTATCACTTGGTTTGATCGGGGGTGGTGGCTCTATTCTTACTGTGCCGGTGCTGGTTTATTTGCTTGGCCTTAGCCCGGTTATCTCAACTGCCTACTCCTTGTTTATAGTTGGCCTAACCAGTTTAGTTGGGTCATATAAATTTTACCAGAAAGGCTTGGTGAGCCTGAAAACAGCTGTTGTGTTCGGCTTGCCGTCTATAATTGCTGTATACCTCACGCGGCGGTACCTGGTACCGGCCATACCTGAAAATTTATTCACAGTAGGTGATTTAGCCATAACGAAGGGGGTGCTATTAATGCTCTTGTTTGCCGGCTTGATGGTGTTTGCTTCCATCTCTATGATTAAAAAGAAAAAAGAAGCGACGGCTGAAACAGCCGATGTGGTGGATGAGAACATTGATACCGAACTGGATTTAGAGCACACGGACCCAAAGGAAGTGCACCCTAAACCGAAGTTCAACTATGGCGGCATTCTGGCTGAAGGCCTGGTAGTGGGTACATTGACAGGTCTTGTTGGTGCAGGAGGTGGCTTCCTGATTATCCCGGCGTTGGTATTCTTCAGTAAGCTGGATATGAAAATGGCCGTAGGTACGTCGCTGCTCATCATAGCCGTAAAATCGCTGTTCGGCTTTCTAGGTGACGTATTCAATTATGAAATTGACTGGTCGTTCCTGGGCATTTTCTCTGCTATTTCTATCGTCGGCATCTTCATTGGGTCTTTCCTGTCCACTAAGATACACGCCGACAAGCTAAAAACCTCTTTTGGATGGTTTGTGCTCATGATGGGCATCTACATCATCATCAAAGAAATATTTTTCGCTTAAATCCGGCGGCGTGATATAAGTCACAGACACAGGCTACAGTAATTCCGAAATTTGTAATGTCATAAAGGTAAAAGGGTGACAACAGTACTTAGAAACTAAAAAACAAAAACTATAAAATTAGCTACCATGAAAGTAGAACAGATTTATACCGGTTGCCTGGCACAAGGTGCTTACTACATCGAAAGCAATGGCGAAGCTGCAATTATCGACCCGCTGCGCGAAATAAAACCATACTTGGAAAAAGCAGAAAAAGACAATGCCACTATTAAGTATGTATTGGAAACACACTTCCATGCTGACTTCGTTTCAGGTCACGTAGATTTAGCTAAAGCTTCGGGTGCCACGATCGTATTCGGACCAAATGCCAAGACTACCTATGACGCCTACATCGCTCAGGATGGTGAAGAATTGAAAGTAGGTAATGTCGCTATAAAAGTACTGCACACCCCAGGCCATACGATGGAATCTACCACTTATCTGCTGAAAGATGAAAACGGGATTGACTATGCGCTCTTCTCGGGAGATACCTTGTTTATCGGAGACGTAGGACGTCCGGACCTTGCTGCAAAATCTGACTTAACACAAGACCAACTGGCAGGCCACCTGTATGACTCGCTGCGCAACAAGATCATGACGTTGGCGGATGACGTGATCGTTTACCCGGCACACGGGGCGGGATCGGCTTGCGGCAAGAACATGAGCAAGGAAACAAGCGATACACTGGGCAACCAGAAAAAAACGAACTACGCCCTTCGTGCCGATATGACTAAAGAAGAGTTCATCAAGGAAGTGACAGATGGCCTGACACCGCCGCCAAGTTATTTCCCGCTGAACGTGATGATGAACAAGGAAGGCTACGACAACATCGAAAACGTACTGGAACAAGGCCTGCAGGCCTTGTCGCCGGAAGCGTTTGAAGCGGCAGCCAACGAGACAGGTGCCCTGGTGTTGGATACTCGAAGCCCGGAAACATTTGCAGCAGGTTTTATACCGAATGCAATCAATATTGGTATAGATGGCGGCTTTGCCCCATGGGTAGGCACGTTGATCCCGGACATCAAACAGCAGATATTGCTGATAACTGATGAAGGCCGTGAAGAAGAAGTAGTGACCCGTTTAGCACGCGTAGGTTACGACTATACTATCGGTTACCTGAATGGAGGAATGGATGCCTGGAAGCAGGCTGGCAAAGAAGTAGACGCTATCAACTCAATATCAGCAGAGACATTTGCACAGCGTTTTGAGCAGGATAATGCTATCAAAGTTGTAGATGTGCGCAAGCCGGGCGAGTTCCAGGCAGAACACGTGGAAGCAGCACAATCAGCCCCATTAGATTACCTGAATGAGCATTTGGCTGAGCTGCCAAAAGATGAGACCATGTACCTGCACTGCGCTGGCGGTTACCGCTCTATGATCGCAACTTCTATCCTGAAAGCCAGGGGCTATGAGAATGTGGTGAATGTGGCTGGTGGTTTTAAGGCTATTGCTGAGACCAGCGTACCCAAAACTGCTTTTGTTTGCCCGAGCACGCTAAAGTAGTTTCTTATAGTTAAAGACCCTTGAAGAGCTGGCGCAGTGCGATGCTGCGCCAGCCTTTGAGTTTTAGAGAACTTCTCTTCCCTGCGTGACCAAAGTCACAGACAAAGGCTGTTATTATCCCGACCTTTGTGCTATCATAGAATTTCATCACGCATTTAAAAGATTAAGAGCCATGTTTAACATATTCGGATCAAAGCCCAAAAACTACGAAAACCTGGACGGATCAACCTTCAAAACCAGGTACCAGAACGCAGCCAAAGCAGAGCTGCTGGATGTGCGTACAGCCGGTGAATTTGCCGGAGGTTCTATCAAAGGTGCTAAGAACCTGGATGTATCATCTTCACAGTTTCAGCAGGCACTTAAAACGATGGACAAAAATAAAGAGTACTTCGTGTTCTGCCGCAGCGGAAGTCGCAGCGGTTCTGCCTGCAACATCATGAGCAAAGAAGGCTTTAAAGCCTATAACCTGGCAGGCGGTATCGGTGCCTGGCCAAGATAATAAAGTATAAAAATGAAAGAGTGGGGAGTTTGAAAACAGGCTCCTGCCCTATCTTCTAAACCAAAATTAAAAGATTAATAAATGTTAGAGTTTTTAAGTCAACCGTGGCCATGGTATACATCGGGTATTGTGATAGCCTTTGTTATGGTACTGCTGTTGTTCTTTGGGAAATCATTTGGTGTGTCAGCCAATCTGCGTACGATCTGCTCTGCCTGCGGGGCGGGTAACAATGTGAAGTTCTTCGATTTTGACTGGCGTTCCCAGACCTGGAATCTGTTGTTTCTGGTTGGTTCTGTTATCGGTGGTTTTGTCTCTGCTGAATTTTTATCAAATGGTGAGATCGTACAAATTTCACAGGCCACTATTCAAGACTTAAGTGCGCTTGGTATATCTGCTCCTGATGACCTACAGCCGGAAGAAATCTTTAGCCTGGAAGCTGCCTTTACGCTCAAAGGTTTCCTGATTCTGTTGCTCGGTGGGTTTGCCATAGGCTTCGGAGCACGATATGCCGGGGGTTGTACTTCGGGCCACGCGATCAGTGGGTTGTCAAACCTGCAGCTGCCCTCACTTATCGCTGTTATCGGTTTCTTTATTGGTGGCCTGATCACTACCTGGATCTTGTTACCGGTCATTTTCTAGAGAAGCACCCATTAAAAAGCCATTGTTAAAACAAAGAATTAAATACCGTGAGAGGATTAAAATTTATAATTGCCGGCATCTTGTTCGGTATCGTGATGAGTAAATCGGAAGCCATATCGTGGTTCCGTATCCAGGAGATGTTCCGCTTCCAATCGTTCCACATGTATGGCATCATAGGTACAGCCGTAGTACTAGGCGTAATTATTACCTATGTGATCAAGAAATATAAACTGCGTGATTACCAGGGCAACCCAATCGTCTTTACACCAAAGGAAATGTCTATTCCACGTTACCTGATCGGGGGCACCATCTTCGGACTGGGCTGGGCCTTAACTGGGGCTTGTCCGGGACCGATGTTTGTGAATATTGGATATCAGTACTGGGCGATCCTGATAGCGGTAGGTGGAGCCATAGCAGGCACATATCTGTATGGCGCTATCAAAGACAGACTACCGCATTAAGAAATTGGCTAAGAGTTGAGTGTGTTGTGAAAGTCACGGGCATAACTGCCGGTGGCTTTCTGACGTGTTAAAAGGCAAGGCATAAACTACAGTGTCAACATGGCACAACCATCGGAAACAAAGCTCGGCTTACGGGAGAATGCAAGGCGGTTCTGGCTGTTGGTGCTCGTAAACGGCTTTGTGGGCGCGATGGTAGGTTTGGAGCGCTCTGTGATACCGGAGTTTGCCGAAACAACTTTCGGGATAAGCGGACACACAGCGCTCTTGTCGTTTATCGTGGCTTTTGGGCTGGCGAAATCGGGTGCTAACCTGGCGATGGGCAAGCTGTCCACCAAGTATACCCGCCGGCAGCTGCTGCTGATAGGCTGGATGTTTGCCCTGCCCGTGCCCTGGCTGCTGCTGTTTGCCGATGCCTGGTGGTGGGTGATCTTTGCAAATTTACTACTAGGTATCAACCAAGGATTGGCATGGTCGGCTACTGTAGTGATGAAAATTGACCTGGTGGGTGAAAAGAACCGTGGCTTGGCCATGGGCATCAATGAATTTGCCGGCTACCTGGCAGTCGGGCTGGTAGCGTTTCTGGCAGGCTACATTGCCTCTACAACAGGCGAAGTAACTTATGCTTTTATTCCGGGTATTGCTTTCTCCATCATTGGCTTATTACTGACGGTGTTCCTGGTGCGTGATACGCACAGCCATGTACAGACGGAAACAAAGCAGACCAACATCCCGCTGCTACAAAACATCTGGAAAGACACTACCTGGCGCCATGGTAATTTGGGTTCTGTTACGCTTAACGGTTTTGTGAACAACCTGAACGATGGCATCCTGTGGGGACTATTACCGGTACTGTTAAATACAAAAGGATATTCCCTGACCGAAACTGGTTTGCTGGCAGGTATTTACCTAGTCGTGTGGGGGTTGGGCCAGTTGGTAACCGGAAAGCTGTGTGATTTGCTTTGCAAAAAGCAGTTACTGAGTATGGGCATGATGATTCAGGGTGTGGCGATAGGCCTGCTTTTATTTGCCGGCTCTTACCCTATTTTGGTTTCGGCACTCGTTCTATTGGGTGCAGGCACGGCCTTGGTTTATACTAACTTTTTATCGGTGGTGGCCGAGAACACGCACCCAAGCCAGCGACCGCAGAGCCTAGAAGCTATCTCATAAATATGGACCTTCCTTAGGGGGTATTTGTTTATCTGTCATGAAGCTTACAGATAAACAAT
>NZ_CANLZM010000026.1 GCF_947495565.1 uncultured Pontibacter sp. | reverse complement strand
AGAAGAGAACTTCAAGGCTTTTATTCTGCTGGCTTGTATGCTGATTCTGCTTAAACAATTTATGAGATAGCTTCTAGGCATTTTCCGCTTCTGGCGTGATTTTGGCTACGTTGCCGGTGCGGTTGCTGCCGGTATATTTGGTGATTTGTTCGGACTGGAAGCTGTTATACTTGGTACCGCTATACTTACTGTGGGTGCCGGATTACTCTCAGAATATAGGATGTGCTGTACCAAAAAGCTGCTGTGGCATAGTAAGGAATGTAGTATTAACTTTGTTAAAGTTACCCAACAGCATACTCTGAAGGAAAATTAAGTAACTATGACTTCTGCCTACTTTCCTTCTTAAACAGATACTGTAGCGCTTAAAAAAACATGAAAAACTACCTGCTGTTATTTGTAAGCCTTACGCTACTGCTCTTCACGATTCCGAAGAACGATAGTTTGCGCAGCTTTGCACAGCAGGCAGCGCTGAAAAAAGACTGTAAATACAGCAAGCATTTTGGCAAAAAGCCTTGTGCCAAAAAATGCCTGAAACACCAGACACACTCCAATCAGGAGAACAACACAGCAGGTATAGTTATTGATTGCAGCCAGCAGGTATACGCCATCGTTAATGAGCTGCCTTCAGAGCTTTTTATCTCTTTTGTATCACCCTACAAATTTATACTTCCACACATCAGGAAGCATCTTGCTCCTGTGTTGGAGCAAGACCCTGAGCCACCCCGACTTTCTTAAAATACACCCGATAGATTGAATGCATCAGCTTGTTTATTCATAGTTACAGTTGGTGCTGCCATACCGCTACTTCCCCAATAGGTGAATTGCTATAGGTATGCTTATACTTTATCTAACAATTTATTTTAAGAAAAATCAAAACTCATGGAAACTACTCCAAGACAAAAAATATCATTCTTGGTGCTGCGCAGCCTGGGCAGCCTAATCTTTATTATGGCTGGAATAAGCCACTTCTTGAAAACTGCCGTTGCAGCCGCACGTTTAGAAAAAGCACCGTTCGCACACCTGGCCACTTGGATGGCATCCGCCGAAACACTTATCTTACTTTCAGGCGCAGGTTTGCTCATTAGTGGTTTTATGCTGTTAGCCGGTTTCAAAACCAAACTGGCTTCTGCCGGATTGCTGGCTATATTGATACCGATCACGCTGACCGTACAGGTAGGGAGCGGAGACTATGGACCTTTGTTTAAAAACGTGGCGCTGGTTGGCTTTCTCATCTTTTTTATCATAAACGGTGCTGTGTACTATAGTATAGATTCGTTCCTTGAACAGAAAAAGAGAATTATTCCTATTCCTTCACGAAATAAGGGCTATGTAACTATAGTAGCTTTAGGACTGATGGTATTGCTTGGTTCCTGCGCTACAACAAGTGCTCAAAATACCACGCAACAGATCTCAACCGCACTTGCTACAAACACAAAATATGCCGTGCTCATAAGCCAGTCAAATCACTTAAAAGCAGCCGTAAACACAGCTGAGACGGTTACCAAAGACAGCAAGTATAACCGTGAAGCCTTTGTGGTGATGGCATGCGGAAAGTCGGTAGAAGCCTTCAAAAAGGATGGTACGATGGCTGCAGAGATAGCGAAAGGCAGCGCTGCCGGGGTTACGTACATGCTGTGCGGCATGTCGCTGAAGCAGTTCAACATAACTGCTGCCGATTTGGTGGATGGAGTAGAGATCACACCGAATGGCCTGACCTACATGTTTGACCTTAAGCAAAAAGGCTATACTACTGTGGAACTTTAGTCACATAACACCTTAAAAGATTCAGCCAATTTAGCTTCATTAACAAATCAACAGCATGAGTAAGAGGAAATTTTCAATAAAGGATATACCGGGCTGGGCTGTGATGCTTGGCGTATTTGGAATTTTATACTTAACCGGTTTGCATACAGAGTCCATTGGCCAAGTGCAGCGCATCCTGCTGGCTACAAGCATTAAAAACGCAGATGTAGCGGAAACCTTGCAGAACCCGGACGCTACCGCAGTAGTAGATGCCGCCGTGGCGAATACTGAAATGGCCGGAGCCAGTTTTAAAATGGTAGACGTGCAGGGCAAACAAGTAGCCTTTGAAAGCCTGAAAGGCAAAGTGGTATTCCTGAACATCTGGGCGACCTGGTGCCCGCCGTGTATCGCTGAGATGCCAAACATCCAGAAACTATACGACAAGGTAGGCTCTGATAAAATTGCCTTTGTAATGCTTTCTGTAGATGAAGGTGGCATGGAAAAGGTGAAGAAGTTTGTCGATAAGAAAAAGTACACATTCCCGGTATACAAGCCGGCCAGCCAGTTCCCGCAGGAGTTCTACTCTAACGCCATACCTACTACCTTCATCATTTCACTGGAAGGTAAGATCGTGGCCAAGCAGGAAGGCATGGCCGATTACAACACACCGGAAGTTGTGGAGTTTCTGCAGGGGATGGTAAAAAAGTAATATCTATCCATATGCATAGTTTGCGAGGAGTGGACTATGCATATGGCTTACAACCAATTAAATTATGGAAGCTATACTTCCAAGCTCAAGAATTTAGCAAATCATATACTTAAACAAGCAAATTATGAAATTGAAACTGATCATGATGGTGCTGGTGGCTACTCTGGTAGCGCCTCTTTCCATGGCCCAGGCACAAACAAAGTCGAAAGCTAAAAAAACGGAACAAACTTCGCAGCGGAAGATTGTTTATGATCTGTCGGTAGCTGACACTACAATGCATGCCGGCTTGATGCGCCAGTTAAATAACATAAAACGCGGCTGGCCTGATGCACAAATTGAAGTGGTGGTCCACGGCAAAGCGCTCAACATGTTGGTTACTGGTAAATCAACCCAAGCCAACGCCATAAAAGAATTACAAGCCAAAGGGGTAGTTTTTGCTGCTTGCGAGAATACGATGAAAAGAGCTAAAGTAGAAAAGAGCCAGCTGCTGCCGAATGTACCTACAGTGCCAATGGGCATTGGTGAAATCGTAACTAAACAGGAAGAAGGCTGGAGTTACATTAAGTTTTAGAAACTATAAAAGTATATCTATTGGCAAAATACTGGCAGATCTTCGTCTCGTCTTTTACGGATTATGGAAACTACCTTTTGCGGGAAGTTCTTAATCCGGGTTGGGGTAACTATTTCTACTGGCTGATCGGCTTATCGCTTATCTTCTGGCTTTTAGAAATAGTTAAGCCCTGGCGTGCCCAACAGGCTATACTCCGAAAGGATTTCTGGCTCGATGGCTTTTACATGTTCTTCAACTTCTTCCTGTTTTCGCTTATCGGGTTCAATGCCATTTCTAACATTGGTGTAGAAGCGTTCAATGATTTCCTGTCGTTATTTGGCATTACCAACCTGGTAGCTTTTGAAGTGCAGTCATGGCCCATGGGGGCGCAGCTGCTCACTTTATTTATAGTCCGCGATTTTATATAATGGAACGTACACCGGCTGCTGCACTGCTCCGAATTACTGTGGCGCTTTCACAAGGTCCATCATTCAGTGCAACAAATGGGCTTTGCGGCGCACCTGCGCTTCCATTGGGCCGAAACTATAGTTTACAGAACAAAAGAGTACATCCCGCTGGCCATGATAGGTTTTGGTATTCAGGATGTCTTTTTAGTGCACATTTTTGCGACTTCTATTGGCCATTTCAACCATTCTAACATAAACGTTCCGTTAGGTCCGTTACGCTACCTATTTAATAATCCGCAGATGCACATCTGGCACCACGCCAAGCATATGCCCCATCGTTACGGCGCAAACAGTGGCATCAGCTTAAGTGTTTGGGATTACCTGTTTGGTACAGTTTATATGCCCAAAGATGGCCGTGATATTGCACTAGGCTTTGATGATGTAGAGCAGTATCCGGAGTCGTTTGTAGATCAACAGTTACATCCATTCCTGAACAACCGCTCGAACGGTGAGTCAAGTATAAGGAAAGAAGAAATAAAACACCTGGAGAAAGTATAAGAGGTTGTGCTTTCAGGCAAACTAAAAGTCCCGTGGAAGAGATTTACCACGGGACTTTTAGTTTGATAAGTAGTTTATACTTAGCGTTTGATGGTCACTTCGCCCATATTAGCTGGCATATCTACTGTCTTCATTTCCTTTAACTTCTGAATGATGAAGTCGGTTAATGGTTGCACTGCTCTGTTGATGTTTTGCCCTTTGCCTATCTCATCGAAGTTATGCAGCCCGGTTAGTAAGCCATTATGGGTGACAACCTTGTAATTCTGTGTATCTTCGACTGGTTGACTTTTAATTTGTACGTTGCTGATTCGTTGTCCGACTGGCTTGGTAAGATCCATTTCATAGCGGATGCCTGCTGTTTGGATAAGACCACCCACCGCTTCCAGTTTGTTATCCGGCTTTAAATTTTTTGCCGCCTGCTCCAGAGTTGATTTCAACTGCTTTCCTGTCATAGTTAGAGTTACTATCTTGGATGGGTGTGGCAACAGCTTATATATTTCTTCACTTGTCGCAGGACCAGACTTTAAAGAGATACCATACCCTACTCCCGGCATAATAGCTATGTCTCCACTGAAGCTTTCTATTAGCAGATTACCTACCAGTTTATCAAATGGGCTTTCAGATTTATACTGTCTGCCGATGACTGCTTTGCTTTCCACCACATATTCCTGTAGCTTTTCCAGGTGTGGTTTGCGCTGTTCGTCAATCAGCGCTTGCATGGCTGCATCAGGCTGCACCTGCTCGTTCCAGAGCCAATGATGATGCGTTTTCACATCAATCAGTTTTTGGTCCCTTACTACCAGTTCTGTTTCACCTAACACCGCTGCATCTGACATAGCCTGCACCACATAGGTCCGCCCTATCTTCTTTCTTGGTTCCAGTATGTCGTGGCTATGGGCTCCTATGATCAGGTCTATACCTGCTACTTCACGCGCCATTTTGTAATCCACAGCCGTTCCTTCATGTGAAAGCACCACCACTACATCGGCTTTTTTTCGGAGTTCCGGCACATAGGTCTGCGCGACTTCCTGCCCTACTTTAAAGGTAAGTCCCTTCACATTATCCGGATTACCGGTTTTAGGTGTATTTCGGTAACCAAGGGCTAGAATAGCCACCTTCACACCATTCTTCTCCTTGATGATGTAAGGCTCTCCGAAAACAGTTTGCTGCGTGTTGTCATCTGTAATGTTTGCTGCCCGCATTGGAAAGGTCGCCAATTGCTCTAGTTCGCTCGTGCGCTGCAAACCATAGTCAAAATCATGGTTTCCGAGCGCCATCAGGTCATAATTCACCGCATTCATTAAACGGATCAAGGCTTCACCTTTGGTCAGGTTGCCCAGTTGGTCGTCACTAAATGTATCACCGCCATCTACCAGCAACACCTTATCTGCCCCCTTCTCATTTCGCACCTTATTAACAGCGGTAGCCAGATAGGCATAGCCCCCTATCTTGGCTGTTTTATCGAATATTATAAGTGTATCGCGACCAGCGTCGCCGGTTTGGGCTGTCGCATTATCCGTTGTCGTCAGGAAAGGCATATAAGAACCGTGCATGTCATTGGTGTGCAAAATGATTATTGATTTCTGCTCTTTTCCTGCTATTTCGCTTGCAGCCGTTGCTGTCGGGTTTGAGTTTGTACAAGCGCCTGCAAGTATAAGTGGCGCCATCATAAAGGGTAATCCCAAATGCATACTTATCTTCATCGTACTATAATTGGTGAGATTTATACAGCCGTGAATGTGCCTAACAGGTCAGCACGAACAGGAGAATGGTTATCCAGGTATTGCTTCATGGCTTCGATAGCCTTAATACCTGCGTTGGCGCGGTTGGCACCATACTTTTCAGGCACGCCCTGCTCTGTCACGAAAGCGGCTTTATACCTTCGCTGTAAGTCCAGTTCTTCGTCGTTCACAAAGAGCTTCTGAATACGGTTATCTTTAGGCGCTTCTATCTTCACAAAGGCTCTTAAGCCCAAGCAGCGCTTTAAAAATCCGCCTTGCTGCGCGTAAGGGTCCGGTGAAAACGTTTTCTCCAGGTTCTCTTCCAGCATGTCCTGTAGTTCCTGCCCCGTCAGTTCTACCGTTTGTATAGGCGGATTCATGGGGATGATGTTGTAAAGGTCGTTCAGGGTAACAGGTCCGGGAACAACAGGTGCTCCGTAACGCCAACCATTCGAAAAAGCCAGCTCTGCTCCTGTTGCGTGCAGCATACTTTGCAGCAGGAAATTATCCATGGTAGATTCAAGAATGTTATTCCGGTTCAGTACCGTAGCCGTCTCTCCCACTATCTGGTTTAGCTCTTTTTTGTAAGGCTGAACAGCTTGCTGCACCAGTTCCTGCATGTGAGCATCGTCAGGTAGTTTATCGGAAATTTCTACCAGCTCATGTTTATAGTTGGAGATTCTGCCATTTTCTATGGTCAGATCCAGCCGCCCCAGGAAGGAACCGTGACAGCCAGACTCAATCACAATCGTTTGCCCCTGTTTTGCAGCATTAGTTGTACGGTAATGGGTATGGCTACTCAAGCAAATATCCACGCCTTCCACTTCGGAAAGCAGCTTCATATTCTGCGGAAAGCCCAGGTGAGAGATCAGAATAAGTAAATTAACCTTTTCTTCCTGCCTTAGCTTTTGAATGTAGCCGGGCAGTTCTTCATTGCCCAACGTAAAATAGATGCCTTCGCTGAAGTGCGGGGGCATGGTCTTATCAACGATGTTACAGGCAATGCCTACTATACCTATTTTCAAGCCACTTACTTCTTTCAAGGCATAAGGCGCAAACACCAGCTTATCTGTAGCTTTCTCAAACACATTGATAGCCACCATAGGATAGTTGAGCATCGCACTCAGTTTCCTGAACTGCTCCGGACCGTAGGCAAATTCCCAATGTGCCGTCATGGCTGCCAGGCCAAGTTCATTCAACACAGGCACCATCACTTCACCTTTCGATGCAACAGCCGGATAGGTGCCGTGAAACGTATCTCCGCAATCTAGTGCCAGCACACCTTTTTGCTCTTTCCGAAGCTGTTTCATATAACCTGCTATCTTGGCAAAGCCACCTGCTTGACGGTATTTCGATTTACCACTCTCCCAGAACATTTCCTGGTGAGGCTCCAGGTAGGCATGGGTATCGTTGAGCTGAAGAATAGTTAAATTCTTATGTGTGTCCATAGTTAAGTAGATAAGGCTACAGAACTAAGTTTAGTTAGTTCTGTAGCCATTGAGTTTAATATGTTATATAATTCCTTTTACAGGCAATGCTGCTACTCTGTTAAACTACATAGTAAACCGCCAGCAGAGAGCCTGCTGCCACAACCAGCCAAAGCACCACTCCTTGTAGGAATGGCCTGATACTAATGGTTCTGAGCAGCGACATGCTGATGCCAGCACCCGTTAAAAATAAACTGATAACTAAGCCTTTCCTGGCCAGCATGGTCAGCCAGCCATACACTTCGCTCAGGCCAGTCAGAAAAGTGCTGAACAGAGATGATACCAGGAAGAAAAGTATGAACTTTGGGAAGCTTGCCTTGCCTTCAGACTTAAACAGAAAGCCTGTAATCAGTACCATCGGGAGTATCCATAGCGCACGCGTGAGTTTAAGCGTAGTGGCAATCTCGAGTGCTTTTTCACCGAACTCTGTGGCAGCTCCCACTACAGAACTAGTATCATGTATGGCAATAGCGGCCCAAATCCCGAACTGTTCCTGTGAAAGTTGCAGCTGATTGCCAATGAACGGGAAAACAAACAAAGCCAGCGCATTCAGAATGAACACTACACCCAGCGCTACAGAAATCTCCTTTTCTGATGCTTTGATAGCCGGGGCAACCGCTGCAATGGCGCTTCCTCCACAAATAGCCGTACCCGCTGATATAAGGTGATTTAGCTTTTTCTCAACGCCTAGCAGTTTTGCCAATAGTAAACCGACCACCATAGTGGCAATAAGCGAGATGGCCGTATAGAAAAAGCCCGTTAAACCGGTTTCAGCTACCTGGTACAGGTTAATGCCAAAACCCAAGCCTACTACGGAAGCCTGTAGCGCGTATTTAGTAATCTTGCTCAGTTTTGCCGGATAAGGATTACCAAAAATCAGTCCTAATACGATACCAGAGAATAAAGCAAACGGCGCACTGATTAGGTCTGATGCTACAATCAGAAACAATATAAGCCAGAAAATGCCCAGCTGGATAGATCTTTTACTTGAAATCACCACCGTTTAGTTTGTTTGTATCCCTGCTGATTCAAGCGCGTCAAATCCTACAGTTGCGTTGTAGATGTTATTGAAATTATGGCGCTTCATGACTGCTGTTGCTTTACTACTTCTGTTCCCGGATTTACAGTATAGCAGGTAGGTGGCGACGGTGTCCAGTTTGGCTATTTTCTGTTCAAAATCCGATGAAGTATAGTCTATATTAACAGCGCCTTCCAGGTGGCCGTCCTGAAATTCATAAGGTGTCCGCACATCCAGCACTATAATATCCTGACCAGACGCAATAAGCTGCTTTACTTCGGTTGCATTTAAATTTACATTTGTACTACCTGATTCCTGCTGACAACTGCTAAATCCAAAAAGCAGCACGAAAGCAATTAGTTTTACTACATAGTTCATAGGCATAGTTTAATTTTAAGCTTCTAATAAGTCTATAGTTTGCAAGTACACACATTGCTGCCTGAACCTATGTGACAAATGTCACAGTTAAGCTCATGCTATTTCGCTTGTTTTGTAAAATATCATAGCAGAACTTCGTTATAAACTATAAAAGCATTACTTGAAGCACTACCTGCACATATGGGCTATTTTGATGTTAATCCTACATCTTTCGACGTTGACCATCATCAGCTTCGTGCCAAGAGAGCTTGCGGGTGTCTCTATTAAGAAGGTTTGTCTGAGGAAAGAAGCTCAAAAGCAGTTAGCGGCATCGGCTGATAAAGCCATATATTTAAAGCAGCTGCTAAAGAAAGGACCAGATACAGAAAACGGGCAGCAAGATAGAAATGTTGAAATCCATTGCTCTGTAAAACTGATAAGCACGGCAGCCGCTGATGAATTCGTGTTTGTGCCTTTATACCTGGCCTGCCAAAAATCCGGGTTCAATCAGATAAGCTACTACTCCCCCAGCAAATTTTTGGAGCCTGACCCGCCCAGGCTTAGCTAAATTTTCCCTATTGGATTACTGTACCGTTCCTATCGGGGAATCACCTCTGCGGTAGGTTGATTCCTTCCTTTAGAAGACACACCTGCTAACGAGGATCTACGCAAACCTTGCATCGGCATGCAGTAACCATCCGCCTCCATAGATGATGCTATTGCGAGATAAAGCTATACAGCAGGCTTTCCGCAATACGATACTATTATCCTATAAATTTTATAATATGAAGTTGAATCAACTATTTGCACTTCTGCCGATTGTGCTTCTGCTTATGCGGCTAACGAGCGGGACAAGCTTTGCACAAAGTCTTCCCCCGCTTACTGCCACAGAAAAGGCTGACTTGCAACACCACCAGACCTATGCCTTTTTAGCCAAAGAAGACAGGCATATAAAAGGGGCCTGGGAGACCTACCAGCAACTTAAAAATTCAGGAATACAGGTGCAGCACTTTGAAGTGATTGCCATCGGAAATGCTGTAAAAAGCATAACGGCAGAACAGGAATTAGGAAAGTTCATACAGGAAAAATCAGATGGGACTTTCAGCGTGACTGCTTGCCAGATTGCGCTGGACAGACACAAAATTGATAAGAAAACCCTGCCAAAGGCTGCCGCCGTGATTTCCAACGGTTATATCCGCTTATACCAGCTGCAGGCAAAAAGGCACCTCGTTATCCAACCCTAACAACATGAAAATGATTAACCTATTTAAAAAGACACTACTTACTGCTCTTCCGCTTGCAGGCTTCTGGATGACCTCCTGCCAGACAACAGGGAAGGGAGAAACAAAAGCCAGCAACGATGGCATTGAAACCATCACCATCTTACAGACAGCCGACATCCATGGGCAGCTAATGCCCCACAAGGAGATGTTCGTGGAGAACGGGGAGTTTGTGTTTAAAGAGCGCGGCGGTGTGGCTAACATCCAGACGCTCTTCAAACAGGTAAAGGCAGAGAACCCCGAAGGTACTGTTATTGTAGACGGCGGCGACCTGATACAGGGAAGTGCCGTGGCCGCCATGTCGGAAGGAGATGCAATCGCCCCTGTCATCAAAGCAATGGACTATGACTTCCTGATACCCGGTAATTGGGAGGTAATCTTTGGCAGCCAGAAAATGCGCAGCATACTAGCCGCGTATGGCAAGCCGGTAGTGTGTGCCAACATCTACGACGAGGCCAGCTCTGAGCTGCTGTACCCGCCCTATATCATCAAAGAAATGAAAGGCGTAAAACTAGGCTTCATTTCCTACAACGACCCGGAAGTACCGGTTCGCCAAAATCCGGTATTCAGCAAAGGGCTTGTTTTTAAAGGGTTAGAAGACAACCTCCAACCGCTTATCAAAGAACTGAAAGAAGATAAAGGTGTGGACATCCTGTTCCTGGTAACGCACCTGGGAATCTCCAAGCAGATTTACCTGGCTGACCAACCTGAAATTGAAGGCGTGGACTTTATATTGGGCAACGATACGCACGAGAGAATCAGGAAGCCGCTGAAGCGCAAGTATGCGCAGGTAGTAGAACCGGGTGGCTTTGGTTCCTTTGTTGGTCGCTTGGACCTGCAGGTGAAAGACGGTAAAATAGTAGACCAAAACTATGAACTGATGGATGTAGACCCTAAGAGATACCCGGCTGACCCTACCGTACAGAAAATAGTAGATGAGCAGATGGCGCCTTATAAGGAGCAGATGGACCGTGTATTGGGCTATACCACGGAACCGCTCTACCGTTACCTGGTGGTGGAGAATGCACTGGACAATATGATCACCGACGCAGTTCGCTGGAAGACGGGTGCTGATATTGCTATTTCAAACGGTTTCCGTTTCGGTACCCCGATCGTACCAAATGCCTCAGGCAAGGCGCCTATCACCTACAGCGACATCTGGAACATGCTACCTGTGAACGAGAACGTGAAAACAGGCAAGACTACAGGCCAGCAGATAAAGAACTGGATGGAACAGGAACTGCACAACGTGTTCGCAGAGAAGCCACTGGAGCGCTTTGGTGGCTGGGTAATTCGCTTCTCCGGAATGGTACTGACCTTCAAAGCCAATGCGCCGAAGGGAGAGCGTGTGCAGTCTATCCAAATTGGCGGTAAGCCACTTGACCTGAAGAAGGAATATACCATGGCTGCTTGCCGCAGAACCGGTGAGCCAGACCATGTGCTGTGCCGCATGCCGAATGCCAAAGACCCTAAAGTACTGGATTATACCGTTCACGATGTGATGAAAGAGTACCTGATAAAGAATGGCACAGTATCTCCTAAAATAGACGGAAGAGCCAAAGTGCTGGACCTGGAATCGCCGGTACTTTCGCAGTTACCAAACGTGGATTATACTTTCAGATAAGAGTTTAGTGTTTGTGTTTCTAAGAGCAGGAAGTTTAGGCTTCCTGCTTTTTTTATGAACAACTGATAAGGTTTTGCAATAAAATGCATCATGTGACAAAAGTCACATACATGTTAATAGGTATAAGCTAGCTTGTACTGCTATTCACTTTATACTACCCTTATGAAAAGAGATAATGACAAAGAGTTTGGAAGTTTGCTAATTAAGTTCTCTAATTTAATAGGCTTAAGCGCCCTTACTACCATTCTACTGTTATTTTTAGTTTTCATCTTCCGTTTAACACCTGCACATACTTACTTACCGGATTTTAGCCAAGTCTTTCAGGATAGCGCTCCAAATGAAGTTACTGAAACTGTAGGGGACGATGAGATATGGAAAGTTCCGGACCTGGCTTCTTTGCCTGCGACACCTGAGGGTGATCAGATACGCTACGGGCACGAGCTGGTAAAAAACACAGCTCAATACCTTGGTCCTGAAGGAAGTGTACTGCATATATCAAACGGAATGAACTGCCAGAACTGCCACCTGGATGCCGGCACGAAGCCCTACGGTAATAACTATGCGCTAGTAGCGTCTACCTATCCTAAAGTTAGGGCAAGATCCGGAATGGAAGAGGATGTGACGAAACGTGTAGCTGACTGCTTTGAACGTAGTCTTAACGGAACCGCACCTGGTAAAGACACTAAGGAAATGCGAGCAATGGTTGCTTACATCCAATGGGTTGGTAAGGATGTAAAAAAAGGGAATAAAGTGAAGGGTTCTGGTTTGATGGATATAGAGATGCTGAACCGTGCATCCAGTCCTGAATTAGGAAAGGTCATATACATACACAAATGTCAGGTATGCCACGGCGAAGAAGGCGAAGGCATGAAGCCACAAGGTAGTGCAGTATATGTATACCCACCACTATGGGGTGAAAACAGCTACAACGATGGTGCTGGCCTTTACCGCATTTCTAATTTTGCCAAATATGTGAAAGCTAATATGCCTTTGGGAGCAACGTATGACAACCCTCAACTAACTGATGAAGAAGCTTGGGACGTAGCTGCTTTTGTTAACTCAATGCTCCGCCCTAATAAAAACATCAGCAATGACTGGCCTGATATATCAAAGAAGCCATTTGACCATCCTTTTGGTCCTTATACCGATAATTTTAATGAAGAACAGCATAAGTATGGCCCCTTTCAGCCAATTATTACATCACAAGGAAAGTAAAGCAGGGCTAAAAGCTAAAAATTAAGACAGCAGACAGAAACTGATGCCTAAGGTTCATCCCACTAATAAACGTCTTCACAAACCCAAATACCTTTGCCGTAATGCGCTCAGCCACCGGCTTGCACTCCATCAATTTCAGCTTGGCCGGCATGGAATTGCAATAGTTTACTGGAGGCTTTATCTTAGGCAGCCATACCTTGTTGGTATAACCATTCTTCATACTGGCAAGGGGTCAGGTAGCCAAGTGCTGAATGCCTCCTTTTCCGGTTGTAAAAACTCGCAATGTACTCAAACACAGCCAGCCGGGCCTCGTGTCTGGTGGTGAATTGGTGGTGGTAGACCATCTCCGTTTTCATCGTCTTAAAGAAGCTCTCAGTCACTGCGTTGTCCCAGCAGTGGCCCTGCGGCTCATGCTCTGGCTGATCAAGGGGTAAGCCCCCAGCTCTTTTCTGAACTCGTCGCAGGCGTACTGCACCCCTCTGTCAGAGTGAAAGACCAGCTGCCGGCAACAGGCCTGTTGCCGGCAGCCATTCTCAGAGCCGCCACACTCGTGTGCTCTGCCCTCATGGTTTCAGCCCACCACTTTCCTGTCGGCCAGGTCCAGCACCGCCGTCAGGTAGAGCCAGCCCTCCCCGGTTCTGATGTAGGTGACATCCGACACCCATGCCTGGCCAGTGGCCGCAGCCGAGAAGTTTCGGTTCAGCAGGTTCCCGCTCACGGCAAAACCGTGTCTCGAGTCAGTGGTGGCCCGGAACCGCCTTGCCGTCTTTGCCCTGATCTGGGCCTGCTTCATCAGCCGGGCTACCCTGGGTCTTGAAACCTGAATTTGCCGGGCTTTCAGGGCCCGGCTGATCCTGGGGCTGCCGTAGTGCTGCCTGCTCTTCTGCTGCTCCTGCTTGATCAGTGACAGCAGCCTCTTGGGCTCTTCTTGATACAGACCCTTTCAAAGAACCGTAGTAGCCGCTCCTGCTGACTTTGAACACCTGGCACATCTTCTCAACGGGAAACCTGGAGCTTTGGGAGCTTAAAAACCCGTCGATTTCCCGTCTCCCCTGGAGAAGATGCTGATGGCCTTTTTTAGGATGTCCCTTTCCATCTCCACATCCCGGAGCTGCTTGCGGAGCCTGGCTGCCTCGGCCTCCTCCGGTGTGTGCCTGGCTTTACCTTGGCCCGTGAAACTGCCCTCTGGCTTCTCCAGGTGCTCTGAGTGCCAGCGGTAGATCAGCTCGGGCCGAACGCCCAGCTCTTTGGCCAGCTCATTGTTATTCCCCCGGCTCTTGCTGAGCTCCACGGCCATCAGCTGGAAGTACTTGTCAAACTTCCTTCTCTCTTGTGACATAACGTTAAGGTATTGCTTTTTCGCTTAACTCCCTGTCCGCTCAAATGTAGCAACTCCTATCTGGACCTGACAGCTTTGCCGGAACAAGAGTATAGTATAATCTTGAGAAGTATAACCGGCAAAACAACTAAGCAAATTTTGGGGAGAGGAAGCAGTCTGGTTCTATTAGATATAAGTAATCTTGCAAATGGTAAGTATATTATTCAAATTAAAGGAGAGAATAATTTCCAGAGCTTAAATTTTCTAAAGAAGTAATAGTTAATCGGGAGCTAGAAGTATAAACTGGCTATTTCCTATATAAATATAAAGCTGCTTGAATAATTTAGTTAGTTCACTCCTACAACATCTGGCTACTCAATAACACAAGAACGCTTGTAAGTATCAGCTTTTTAATCTTATTTCGTGCGAAAATTTTGAAATGCATACTTTATGCCAACGTACTCTCCTATTCCGGTTAATGAGTTTGAGCGGGTGTTAGACCTTACAGAGCTTGACCTTGACTACACAGCTCATCATGAGAGTTTTGAAGACCTTGTAAAGCTTGCCGCACGAGTGGCAGGCACGGAGATTTCGCTGCTGAACCTGATCGACTCCTTTACGCAGTGGACTATCTCCAGGCACGGTATGGACGTTGAACAGACGCCCCGTGACGAAACTGTTTGTCAATTCACCATTATGGAGAGCGATTACCTGGAGATAAAAGATTTCACACAGGATGAGCGCTTTCAGGATGATCCGTACGTTACCGGCGAACCCAAGCTGCGCTACTATTTTGGTATACCCCTCAAAACACCAGCCGGCCATAGTATCGGCGCACTCTGTGTTCTTGATAAGGTAGAGCGCACGCTTAATCCGGAAAAAGTAGAATTGCTTAAAATTATTGCGGATGAGATTGTTGCCCGACTGATGATGGTTCAGGCTATCAACACTTTAAAGTATGATTTAATTGAGGCAAAGGAAGTTAAGAAACGCGTTGCCCACGATATTAGAGGGCCAATAGGCGGCATTATAGGTCTGGCTCAACTTATTAGCCAACGTGGCGAACAGAACAAGTTGGATGATGTACTGCAATTCATCAAGCTTATTCAAAAAAGCGGCACCTCGCTACTGGAGCTTGCCGACGAAATTCTAAACACGGAAGTAAAATCCTCACAAGAGATACCGACGCTTGGCGAACATGAGCTTAACCTGCTGATGTTTAGGGATAAGCTTACGAAGTTATACCTACCTCAGGCAAGGAATAAAGATATTAATTTCTCGGTGAATATTAACCCTGCAAATGGTGTGGTGCCATTCCCGAAGAACAAGTTACTGCAGATAACCGGCAACTTAGTTTCCAATGCTATAAAGTTTACTCCTACTCAAGGCCGAGTTACCGTTGACTTGGATTTAGAAATAAAAGGGAATGCCAAAGACCTGCACATTGTTGTAAGTGATACGGGTGTTGGCCTGAATGTACCAAAGTTAGAAGCTATACTTGCTGGCACTGCTACCTCTACCGACGGCACGGGCGGAGAACAAGGCTATGGCTTTGGCTTGCCGCTTGTAAAACATTTAGTTGATGGACTCAAAGGCGCGCTTACTGTAAAGTCTGCTCCAGGAGAGGGTGCCATATTCGATATAAAGCTTCCTTTTATCTAAGAGGCTGTTTTGATTTGATTGAATAAAAAAGCAGGTGCCGGTTGTTCAGGTAAGAAAAGTTTGCAGACTTAT
>NZ_CANLZM010000025.1 GCF_947495565.1 uncultured Pontibacter sp. | reverse complement strand
GAAGAGAACTTCAAGGCTTTTATTCTGCTGGCTTGTATGCTGATTCTGCTTAAACAATTTATGAGATAGCTTCTAGTTAATTATCAAAGATAGATCGTAGTGTTTAACTGCAGCAGAAAGTATAGCCGTTTATAAAGTATAATTTGAGGTAGAAACACGACAACTGTTACCCATAAATGATTTTATTTAGAAGACCCTTACCAGGAAGTATACTTTATACTTTTTATCTTGCAGCTTCTACTTCACCTAAAGCAATGTCAGAACTACCCCAATACAAAACCATAGCCGGCGAAGCGTTCCATGATTTTTTGGACAAGCGCACAGACCTGAACACCCTGCTCGAGCGGCTGCGCTACATAGAACTCCAAGTGCAGTCGGATGATGAGGAAGAGGAAGAAGCGGGCAAGGTGCTTTGGTTCCGTTTTTTTGAGGGCGACTCGCTGCAAAACACCATCAGCGACATAGAAACAGATTTAAGCGACTCCTCTCATCCTAACAGCCGCATACTGCAGCAAGGCATACTGCTGGGCCTGCAAGCCGGGGAGCTGGAGGTGCATTATTCTTAATGCGGCTACAAAAACGGCAGCAACACTTCAGCTCTTTTGTTCAAAATTGGCCTTGGCCGAAGTATAAATTTTAGTGAGGTGGGCTTTCTCAACTAAGTATAAATAGGGCAGCCAAAAAATATTTTTGAGTGAGACAGGGTTTAAATTACGTACAAGTTTAGAAATAACGTACCTTTAGCTAAACCTTAAAAACTTAATGCCATGGCAAAGTCTAAAGACGCAAAAAAGGACGTAAAGAAGAAGCCGGCCAAAACCGAGAAGGAAAAGAAGGCCGCTAAGCAGGAAAAGAAAAAAAATAGCTACGACTAAGCAGTTATAGCACCCCACTTGAATAGTCAAAAGCGAAAAGCAGCAAATAGTGTATTTGCTGCTTTTCGCTTTGTATCCCCTACCTGAATTCAATTTTACCGGTGCTGCTCATACTTGTGGGCAGGCAAAGCAGCTTTTAGCGTGTTCAGTTCATGTTCTGTAAGCGGTGCAGCATCTGCAATTTGCACTGCATCAGTTAATTGGTTTTCTGTGCGGATACCTAGCACGGCAGCAGTAACAGCAGGGTGATGCAGCGCAAAACTCACTGCAGTTTGGGAGGAAGTTCGCACAGTAGTTGCCACCTGCTTTACTGCCTCGGCTGCTTTCTGCACCTCTTCAGAAGTATAATTTAAGTAAGATTTGGGGGCTTTACCCGCCAACAGCCCCTGCGCCAGACTGCCCCGCGCCAGCACACCGATATCATGCTGCTGCAGCAGTTCCAGCACCTCTTCCTCCGGCCTTCTATCTAGTAGGCTATACTGTGTCATAACGCTGGAGATGTTGGAGCGACGGACATACTCCCGGATAATATTTGGGCGGATAGACGAAATGCCGTAGTACCTGATTTTGCCCTGCTGCTTCAGAAGTTCAAAAGCCTCTATGGTTTCATCTATCGGGTCGTTTATTGTGCCGCCGTGCAGTTGGTACAGGTCTATATAATCCGTTTGCAGGCGCTGCAAGCTCTGCTCCACCGCTTGCAGAATGTAGGCTCTACTCGGATTCCAGCCCCAGCCGCTGCCATCGGGCTTCAATTGGTTGCCTACTTTCGTAGCGATTACAACTTGCTCCCGCATACCCCTAAAAGCCTTCCCTACCATTACCTCGTTCTGGCCCTGCTGGTACAGGTCTGCCGTATCGAAAAAGTTGATGCCTTGGTTCAGCGCCTGGTGCAGCAGTTTTTTATTCTCCTCCTCACTGCCCTTCAAAGACATGCATCCAAAGCTTATTTCGCTAATGCTCAAGCCTGATTTTCCAAGTAAAGTATAGTTCATCGCAAATACATTGTTTTTTATATTACACATAAGGTATAATTATATGGCTGGCTGTATATTTGATGCAGCGACACCAACTCTTATCCTATTTAGCTGTGAAGCAACTTATACGTTTATTTTACGGAATAACTTTATTCCTTTCCTTTGCCTGCGACTACAACCCCTCGGGCAGCCATTATGAAGAAATAAGTCCTTCAACCGAAGTTACAGCCGAAATAACGCTTAACCAGTATCAAGACACCATACGTGTACGCGGAAACGTTATGCTGAATTTTCAGGTTTCGCTGCCGGGCCGTATCGTACATGGCTATCAACTCAAATTTAATAATACCATACTTTCCCAGGGAAGCGCTTTCTCCGGCAGCCATTTTTTTGAGACTAAAAGTTACAGAGATGGTTTTTATACGATGCAGCTCTCCGCTATCGGCAACTCAGGCACAGGCAGCCTGGCCGACAAACATGGGGCCGAATCTATAGAAGTTTACCGCACCTGGGTAGTGCAGGTTGATAACACGCTTCCTCAGCCGGTAAACATCACAAGTATAAAACCGGAGAACGGGCAGCTCCGAATAGAGTGGCAAAAATACAAAGGCACTGGCTTTGAAAGATATCTGATCATCCGCCAGTCAGGCAACGGCTTTTACAGTGAGTATAGCGGCACCATTACAGACCCTGATAAAACCTTTTGAATAGATGACACCTACATTGCTGGCGAGGTAACTTATACCGTAGCCGTGTTCATGAACGGCCACAACGACGGCGTGTACAGCCCTGCGGCTCCGTTTAGCAGCCCTCTGCCACACATCCGGCACAGCACATACAATTCCGCTAACGAACTTGTTGTAAGTATAAGCTCCACCCCGTTTTATAAAAATTTCGGAAAATACACGCTCTACCTCAACTACAATTTGGCTGCTACCATCACCAACTGGAGCGACACAACTTTTACAGTAGCTTCACCAGCGTTTGGGGGCGATATGGATGCCAGGCTGTTTGCGCAGCCAGCCAGAATGGAGCAGCTTTCATCACATTATATCATATCGCCTGCAGAGGCTACTTTACAGAGCTACGGCACCGCATGGGGGCCGCATGAGGTAAAAACGCTGCTTCGCCGGCCGCAGACCAACCGCTTCTATGCTTTGGGCGAAGAGTATTTTAAAGTGATAGATGCCCATACGCTACAGGTGCAGCATGAGCGGAATGTAAAGTATAAACAGTACTACGGCAACGTACAAAACGCCATTTCTGAAGATGGCAGGTACTTTTACGTTGTGCTGGAAAACGTGCTGCATAAGCTAGACCCTGCAACGCTGCAAACACTTAAAACCTATGCACTGGGAGACCTGCTACCTGCCGGAAATTACGCTAATATTCACCTGCGTGGCTGTAGCAATAGCAATAGGCTTCTGATCTATGCCAGAGACGGCAGCGCTTACCAGGATGCTACTTATTTGGTTGATATGAACCAGGATAAGGTGCTTGTAAAGAAGGAGGCCGATATGTATGCCGAACATGCCTCTTTAAGTCCGGAAGGCAAGTTTATGCAAACCGATAACTTACTTTATGCCGAACAGGCGGATGGTACTTGGCAGCAGTTGAGTTTTCCTGCCTACCAGGCACGTGGCCTCAAGTATCACCCTACAAAACCGCTCTTTTTTATAACCAATGGGCAGGATTATTATGTAGCCCCCGAAAAAAAGATTGTGTTTTACTCTACTACCAACGGTGCCCAGCAGCAAACGCTCATCACAGAAGAAGAATTAACAGATTGCGAGGTTGATCCTGGCTCCGGCTATTTGTATGGTTTACACTACAACACGCTTTATGTCTACAACATAGATACCGGCCAGCTTGTCCGGAAGCAGGAATTAGCCGTTCGTGCCGAAGCCTTTGTTTACAGAAACCGCATCTATACTCAAAACCTATACACCGAGCTTTAGATCATGCTTAACCTTACCATAAAGCTGCTGGCAGCATTCCTGTTATTTGGCGGCACAGCCGCAGCTCAATCTAAAATTTACCTGGAGCCCAGATTAGGGTTTGGCACCTTCCGGATGTCCTCCCTGAAAGAGCTTCAGCAGACAGTTATTTCAAACTCCGGCGTAAGCTCAAAAGCTGTGGATACTTATAATCCATACATCCAGTTCGGTTTAGGGGTTGTGAAGGAGATGGACGAAAATACAGCTATAGGGTTGCTACTGGAAAGAGGTTCTACCGGTGGGCGCGTAGCTTATGAGGATTACTCCGGAGAGCTCCTGTTTGATACTCCCGTACATTATAATGCCATAGGCGCCATGATCTACACGCATAATGCTATTGCAACAAGTAATTTAGAGTTTGTGGCAGGCGTAGAGCTGAACGTCTTTTTAAGCCAGCTAAAAACTGAAACCTATGCCCGACTTTATGACGCTACAGAAACAGATGAAGACAAATTTAACTCGAAAGGCATCGGGCTTAAACCATACATGGGGCTGCAGTATCCGGCTTTTAACTTGCCTCTAAAATTAACTGTGGGATATATGGCCAGCGCCAGCCAGGCTTTTCACGTGCCCGGCGAGAAAAAGCAATACCTGGTGCGCAACAGCAATAGTGATAAGCTGGAGCCAGGCTGGAGTGGCCTGCGCCTCAACCTTACAGTTTCAGTGCCTGTATTCAACTAAACGCATGATGCTGAACAGGTTTGGCATTTTATAATCTTATTAACTCGGAGAGCCAGAACTATACTTTAGCAGCAGTTGCTTCTTCGATTCTTATTGAAGCTATTACTGATGTTTAATAGCTTCCAGGTTTTTAAGAATGCCTTTACAGGCGCAGCATGAGAAACCCACCCCTGCCCCTCCAAGGAGGGAAATTTCTTTTTGATTAGAAATGATAAGTATGCATACTTATCATTTCTAATCAGTATAAGGCACTTACTTCATCTCATAGGTGCTTTCGTTTATGCCTAGCTTGTTCTTAGACTGAAGCTCCACCGGAAAACCCCAGAGGTAACGGATATGCTCCAGTGTATCTTTCGCGCTGGCAGCCTCCAGGCGGCGGTCTTTTTGGATGTAGTGCGTCAGGTACAGTTTGCTGGTTTTATGCAGTTCTACTTTTGTAACCTGTATGTTAGGCACAAGCTGCGAACGCTCATACTGGTTGCTTAGCTGCTCCCGCACTTTTCTGTAGCCGCGCTCATTGTGTATAGCACCTATTTCATACTCGTCCTCCAGTTCGTTGTCCACGATGGTGAACAGCTTCATATCCCGGATTACCTTCGGAGACAAGTACTGAAGTATAAAGCTATCGTCCCGAAAGTTTTCCATTACATAATGCACCTGCTGCAGCCAGTCTTTGCCAATCAGATCCGGAAACCACTGCTTATCCTCCTCCGTCGGTTCCTGGCAAATGCGTTTTATATCCATAAAAATATTAAAGCCCAAAGTATAAGGGTTCAGGCCTGAATAAAACTTACTGTTATACTCCGGCTGATATAAAACGCCGCTGTGGCTTTTCAGAAACTCCAGCATAAAGCCATCGTTCACATATCCTTCGTCAAAAAGTTTATTGATGATGTGGTAATGAGTAAAAGTGGCAAAGCCCTCGTTCATCACTTTTGTAGCACCCTGCGGATAAAAATACTGCGAAACTTTGCGCACAATCCGGATAATCTCTCTTTTCCAGTCGGGCAGCAGCGGGGCATGCTTTTCTATAAAGTATAAAATATTCTCTTCAGGCTCCAGCGGAAACTTATATTCTTCTGATGCAGGCGACTCAGGCAATGCAGTGGCAGTGGGCAAGGTTTTCCAGATCTCGTTGTAGTTTTCCCGCTTCACATGCGTGAGTTTTTTCAGCCTTTCATTTTCCTCTTTAGCAGATATTTTA
This sequence comes from uncultured Pontibacter sp., assembly GCF_947495565.1. Taxonomy (GTDB): domain Bacteria; phylum Bacteroidota; class Bacteroidia; order Cytophagales; family Hymenobacteraceae; genus Pontibacter. The sequence goes on along the minus strand of NZ_CANLZM010000025.1, from coordinate 11,592 downwards.
GATGGTTTTTTATACTTGTCTATTCCATGATGCATCAAGGCGTGGGCTGCATCCAGCACACGCTCCACTTCCTCTTCGCCATATTCCTCCTCGCACTTGAGAATAAACTCACGAGCAAAGGCCATGTAATCAACGATAGAATCAGCCGAGGTCCAGTCTAAAAACATGTAGTTGTTGGCGAAAAAGGCATTATGGCCCTGGCAGGCATGGGCAATCACCAGCAGCATCATGCAGGTAGAGTTGTTCTCCATATTGTAGCTGATGCAAGGGTTGGAGTTGATGACCAGCTCGTAGGATAGTCCCATGCGCCCTTTGGTATAGTTGTTCTGGTTCAGGACGAAATCCTTGCCGAATTTCCAGTGCGGGTAAGAGGTAGGCAAGCCGGTCAGCGCGTAGGCATCCAGCATCTGCTCCGAAGTCACGATCTCGATTTGGTTGGGATAAGTTTTCAGCTTCAGGTACTCCTCTCCTATCCTGCTGATCACCTTATCCGCCGCTTCCAGCGTCTGATAATCCCAGTTCGGGTTACAGAACATCGCTTTGTATCTTTCTTTATCTGTCATTTCTAGGGTGTTTTGCGTATCATGTAGCACGTCTCTAGTATCACAACGTCTCCAGGATTACTTAACTACTGTTTCCAGCCTCTACTACTGTTCTGGATTTGCAATCCGCCTGTTTGCCAGTAGCCCCCGCCATTGTGAAGCGGATTACAAATCCGCAGGGCTCAAACTTTCGGATTGCAAATCCGAAGGAGCTTAATTTAATGTTCACGTAGCACCACCTAGGCCGCAGCGGCTTCGCCCCGTTTCCGGAAAAGGCCCTGAAATACCGGCCATATCTCGTAAGGCTCATATACATGCCGGGTCGAAAAGTCTTCGTCGTTACTGATCCTGTTATAGGCTTTCCAGAGATCGCTTTCCCTGCTTTTGTCGTTGATCTCGATATAAGCCATGTATTGTATGTTCGGAAGTATGGTTTCCAGCACCAGGCTCTTACACTCCAGCGCATCCTGTTTAGACCACACATCACCATCCGAGGCCTGGCAGCAGTATATGTTCCAGCTGTCATCGTAGCGTTCCCGCATTATCTTGTCCATCAGCTTCAGGGAGGGAGCCACAACCGTACCGCCGCTCTCGCGTGAGTTGAAAAACTCTTCCTCGTCTACTTCTTTGGCTTCGGTATGATGCCGTATAAACACGAGCTCCACATTTTTGTACTGGCGGGTCAGGAAGATGTACAGGAGCGTAAAAAAGCGTTTGGCAATATCTTTTTCGTGCTGGCCCATAGAGGCCGACACATCCATAATGCAGAACATAACGGCAGAGGTAACCGGCACAGGCACACGCTCAAAATTATTGTAACGCAGGTCTATGTCCTCAAAAAAAGGAATGGTATTGGCCTGTCTGCGTACCTTTTCAATCTCCAGCTGCAAGGCTTCTTTTTCCGCCTTTTTCCTGGTGCCGGCTAGTTTTCCCTCCAGCAGTTGCAGCTTTTTATCAAATACGCCTTTTAGCGCCAACTGCCGCCCCAGCGACTGCTGATAACTGGATTTGATATTAAGGCGCGATGGCACACTGTCGCGGGTATAGCCGGCGCGGCGCATCAGGTAGCTTTCGGTACTATCCATGAGCTTCTTCACCATGTTTGGCAAGGCAAGATCATCAAAAAAGTACTTCAGAAACTCCTCCCGCGACAGCACCACAGTAAATTCATCCTCTGTTACGGCTGGGTCATTAGAACCTTTCCGGCCACCGCTGCCTCCTCCTTCTTTAGGTTTTGGAACACGGTCTCCTTCATTAAACCTGTCGTTGCCGGGTTTCACGATCTGCTTTTTACCGGTTTTAGGGTCGTGCCTGAAATGAGGCTCATCTAATCCGCGCACCGGCACCTTTACGCTTCCGCCAGATTTACTGTCCTTGATGCTCTCCTTACCGATGATGTCCGGTATCGCTCTTTTGATCTGGTTCTCGACACGCTTCAGGAACTTCTGCCGGTTGCCGGTAGACTTTCCTTTGTCATTCTTTCGTCTATCAATGATATGGCTCATGGGAGTTGAAGGGTTAATTAAGTTTAGGAGTTGGAGAGTTAAAGAGTTACAGAGTCAGCTATGCAGCAAAACATTTTCTAAACTTCTAACTTTTAACTCACTAGCTCATTTAAGCCATTGTCTTTCTAACGCGCATAAACCAATCTACCAGTATGCGGATCTGCTTGTCAGTATAGCCACGCTCTCTCATTCTTCTGGTAAAGTCGCGGTGTTTCTTCTCGTCCTCTTCGTTGCTTTTAACTGTAAAAGACACCACCGGCAACAGGTCTTCGGTATTGGTAAAGATTTTCTTCTCAATCACGTTTTTGATCTTCTCATAAGAATCCCAGCGGGGACTTTTGCCGGAGTGATTAGCCTTGTAGCGCAGGAAGAAGTTTGTCACCTCAGAGCGAAAATCCTTCGGGTTGGCAATACCGGCAGGCTTTTCGATTTTTTCCAATTCATCGTTTAAGATGCTTCTATCGAAAATCTCACCTGAATCAGGGTCCCGGAAATCGTTGTTTTGCATCCAGTGGTCGGCGTAAATCACATACTTTTCAAAGATGTTCTGGCCGTAGGAGCTATAGGATTCGATGTATGCTTTCTGAATTTCGTCGGAAATAAACTCGGCATACTTGCTGGCCAGCACAGACTTAACGAGATGCAGATACTTTGTTTCGGTTTCCGGGGGCAGCATCATCTTAATCACCTCCTGCTCTAGCACATAGAGCAAGTGCACTGGGTTTGCGGCAATTTCCTCACTATCAAAGTTAAACACCTTGGATAAGATCTTGAAAGCAAAACGGGTAGAGATACCTTGCATGCCCTCGTTAATGCCGGCATCGTCGCGGTACTCCTGTATGGATTTGGCATTAGGGTCTGTTTCACGCAGGGTTTCGCCGTTATAGACGCGCATTTTAGAATAGATGCTGGAGTTTTCCGGTTCTTTTAACCGCGACATAACCGCAAACTCAGCCAGCAACTCAATAGTTTTAGGGGCGCAAGGCGCTTCTCTCAGAGAGCTTTCCCGGATCAGCTTTTCATAAATTTTAAACTCCTCGCTCACGCGCAGGCAGTAAGGCACCTGTACTTTGTAAATTCGGTCCAAGAAAGCCTCGTTCTTCTTGTCGTTCAGAAACTTAGCCCACTCTGATTCGTTGGAGTGCGCCAGAATCACACCATCAAATGGAATGGCGCCAATAGGCTCGGTACCTTTGTAATTCTTTTCCTGTGTAGCGGTTAGCAGCGGATTTAGTACTTTGATCGGAGCCTTGAACATCTCCACAAACTCCAGCAAACCCTGGTTAGCCAGGCACAGTCCGCCGGTGTAAGAGTAGGCATCCGGGTCGCTTTGCTGGTACTCGGCCAACTTTCTGATATCAACCTTACCTACCAGCGTAGAAATATCCTGGTTGTTTTCATCGCCCGGCTCCGTTTTAGAAATCGCGATCTGCTCCTGTATGGAAGGGAAAAGCCGTATCACTTTAAACCGGTTGATGTCTCCATCAAACTCGCGCAGGCGCTTAGAGGCCCACGGGCTCATGCAGCTCGGCACGTAGCGCGACGGAATATTATACTCTTCCTCCAGCTCATCGGTGTAGTCGGCAAATAAACCCAGCGGGCTCTCAAATACCGGACTCACTTCTTCGCCTGCCTTCAGCACATAAATAGGATGTTGCTGCATCAGGTGCTTCAGCTTTTCGGCCAGCGAGCTCTTACCTCCCCCAACAGGCCCCATCAGGTACAGTATCTGCTTCTTCTCCTCCAGGCCCTGCGCTGAGTGCCTGAAGTATGACACAATCTGCTCAATGGTGCTTTCCATGCCATAAAAATCCTTAAAGGCAGGATAAATCTTGATCTTCTTATTAGAGAAGATTCTGCTTAGCACGGGGTCCTGGCGGGTATCTAGCATTTCCGGCTCCCCAATGGCATCCAGAATTCTTTCTGCAGGCTTGGCATACACCGACGGGTCCTTTTTACACTCCTCAAGATAGGCAGCTACTGTCATCTCATTCATGGAGGCACTGTAATTGGTCTTGATCTTTTCTAAAATGTTCATATCGGGTGTTTTTTATAACATGGTCAGAATCATTTTTCATAAAGAGTACCAAGCAGTATCTCAACTGGTATAGGTAAGCCGGGCTACTGCTAAGCAACTAATCTGATCATAAAGGAATAGGGTTTATATGGTTTATGTCCTTTTAAAACAGGAAGCAATTGGCTTCCGTGTTTATACTTGTAGATTTAATTCAGCAAGATCTTTTGCGTCAGACTCCGGCCAACTATTAACTCATGTGCTGTAGGTTTCTTCTGTCTTTCAGCTTAGCACCCGAATCACTGAACCTGAGCTATGAACAACGTATAAGGCCGCTCCATGTGCCTTATGTTACTGAATACGTACAGTTTAATTTTTAGGCATCCTTGCTAAAATATTTCTCTGATTTCTCATTAAAATCGGATGGGATGCTTAGTATAGAAACAGCCAAATCTTTTTTAAGATTCAAAATATTTATACTTTATAATAGATGTATTATATGTAATTTAATTTCTGGGTCTAAATTCGCTACTTTTATCCTCTCAAATTACCTTATACATTAATTAAAATGCATTAAGCCACTGCTAACAAAGCTTTAGGTTACTTCTTAAATTAACTTAATATTGTAGTTTCGTATATTATCCCACGGTGGCATATAGCCAGTCTGTAGCCACTGTGCTTTACTTGCAGGTACAGAACTAAACATGCGCGCCTCCTTTAAAACCAAAACTTACTATATGAGCCAGTTAGTAATTAACACCCTTGAAGAACTGACAAAGTATGAAGGCACCGAAATGGGTGTTTCAGATTACCACACCATCACGCAGGAGCAGATAACTAAATTTGCTGATGCTACCCTGGACCACCAGTGGATTCACCTGGATGCTGAGCGCGCTAAAACCGAAACACCTTTTGGAGCGACCATAGCTCACGGTTATCTTACAGTATCGCTGCTGCCTTACCTCTGGTCACAGATCACTTCTATCCAAAACCTGAAGATGCAGGTTAACTATGAGATTGAAAGCCTACGCTTTAACCAGGCGGTAACAGTAGACAGCTGCGTGCGCCTGCGCGCAAAATTACTCTCGGTAAAGAACCTGCGCGGCATAGCCAAAGCACGTCTGGAGGTTACACTGGAGATTGAAAACAGTAAAAAACCAGCCTTTGCGGGGATTATTACGTTTCTATACCACTTCAACGAATAGGCACCCTGAAAGCTTGCCCTGTTTTAAATTTACCTGTACACAAGCAGTAGTTTATGCAACAACCAGATCAGCACCCGCTATACCGCAAAGGTGAGGAGGTTTACCACCTCACCTCCAGTATTGTAGATCTAGTTCCGGAAGACGATACGCTGCTGCAGCACCTGCGTGAGTTTATGCTGCAAGATGCCGCCCAGCTTATGGTAAACGTGACAAGCGCTTTAGGAGCTGACCTTTACGATACGCAAATGGAAAATGCCGTGCTCATCAGGAAGGCAGCCCGCGACCTGCTAACAAACTGCACAGCCTTGGACATGTACGGGTTTAAGGACACCACTTACCTGCCTTTGCTCCGGAAGGCGATTGAGGAGTACCGTGTGCTTTTTGTGGAGTGGGTAGCCGGCTTTGACCCCTGGAACTATGTATGGGATGAATGGGGCCTTTTTAACCCGCCGGGCACCAGCCAAAGCGGTCCTGACAATATTCCGTAAAGTAACCCGCTTGCATTTGATGCTTATATAGAAATTACATGCTCCTGCCATACTTCTAACTGGCGCTGCACCCGATTTACCGGCAATAGTATACTTGTTCCGCTTACATGATCATCTAAACCGAAAGCAAGCATTAGCAACATCCGTATTATACAGTTGTTGCTACTGTTTTTAAGCACATCAAAGTATAACCTGCTCCCTCTGCAACAATGCCAGCCAATTCTACTACTGCCGAACCGCTGCTCACCCGCTCCACCCTTTGGCTTATGACCGTCGCCTCTGGCATGGTGGTGGCCAACAACTACTATAACCAGCCGCTCCTGGTTAAAATCGCTGATACTTTTCAGGTGGCGAAATCTCAGGCTGGTCTAGTGGCCATGCTGACGCAGGCAGGGTATGCCATTGGCCTGCTGTTTATCATTCCGCTTGGTGATATGCTGCGGCGGAAGCGCCTGATCCTGTACGATTTTGTGCTGATCATCCTATCGTTACTATTGGCTGCCTTCTCTAATAATATTTATACATTGATGGTGGCTAGCCTGCTGATTGGGGCTACTTCGGTGGTGCCGCAGCTTTTTGTACCCATGGCCGCCCACCTGGCCAAGGCGGAGGAGCGCGGCAAAGCGGTAGGCACTGTCATGAGCGGGTTGCTGGTAGGTATACTTTTCTCGCGCACGCTGAGCGGTTTTGTGGGCGAGCATTTGGGTTGGCGCGCCATGTTTCTCATTGCTGCAGGACTGATGCTGCTGTTATGGATAGCTATTTATTTTCTGCTTCCGGAAGTTCAGCCGCAGTTTAAGGGCACCTATAAAAGCCTGATGAAATCGCTGGTGCACTTGTTCCGAACTGAACCCGTGTTACGGCTTGCTGCGGCACGCGGAGCGCTTTCCTTTGCCTGCTTTGGTGGCTTCTGGACTACCCTTGTTTTTCTGCTGGAGGGCCCGCCTTTCTTTGCTGGCAGCGATGTGGCAGGAGCTTTCGGATTGGTGGGGGCAGGCGGTGCAATTATGGCCTCTGTTATGGGCAGGCTAAGCGATAGGTTTGATACGCGCTACATTCAGCTGTTCACCTTGGTCATGATCATCATATCCTATATTGTGTTTGGCTACTTCAGCTACAGCATCATAGGTTTGGTTGTTGGTGTTATTCTGCTCGACCTTGGCTTGCAGGGCTCACACATCTCAAACCAAACCCAAATCTTCGCGCTTAACCCCGAAGCCAGAAACCGGTTAAACACGGTATACATGTTTACATACTTTATTGGCGGAGCTACGGGCACCATACTTGCTAGCCAAGCCTGGCAGCTGTGGCGCTGGAACGGAGTAGTTTTGGTTGGGCTTGTCTTTTCTTCTTTGGCATTGGCTGTGCATCTGCTTTATTCTGGTAAGGTGAGAAAAAGCGCCTGACCCAACCCAAACTCCTGAACCGTTTAGGGGTATACTCTTAAAATTAAGCTAACATAAAACCTGATACAATGGAGAACCCACACCTGGAAAACTGGGACGAAACGCGTTACAAAGAATTGAACACATACTTCCGGATCAAGATAGAGCATATGTTGCGCACAAACCCGCACCTGGTGGCGCAGCAGCAGGAAAGCAGCATACACCTGCAGGAACTTATTGCAGAATTTGGGGAGGATGATAAAGAGCGCTGGGCAGAGTTTATACGTTTAGATAAACTTAAAATGGAAGCAGACATGTGGGATCACCTGCATGGCAGAGGCTCCCGTTTCCGTCCTGGGCTAGGATTTACGAGCGCTAACGACGATACAACCTGGTAATAAGCTTACCCCTCAAAGCTATACTTGGCTGTACTCCAAAAATCGTCCAGGGCAATAATACGAGGCTTCAGAAAAGAGATAAGCGCCGGCCAGTCGTCTTTGTTAAACACATTAACCGGCGCAATTTCCTTATAGATGCGGCTGACAACACGCCCCGACTCATCAGAGGTGTGCAGCAGCCACTGCCACTCCTCCCCTAACGCCTCGTGCAGCATGGTTTTATGCTCCATAAACTGATCAAACACCAACTCCTGCAGTTCAGTGTCTGGGTGTGCCAACTCTATAGAGATATAGCCGCGCCGGTTATCAGCATTCATTCTAAAGTATACGTCTTTCACTCCTGTTTTATAGTTCAGCCAGTTCACCTTACAGCCTTCGGCAGAAAGCTGCGGGGAAAGATATTGGCCAAACGTTGTCCAGAAATGCTGTCGTAATTGCGATGCCTGCTCACGGGTGTACATGCTACAAAAATAGCCAAATTACCTTTTCAAAACCACAACAATCAGCTGCCTACTCGCTACCACATCAACTTTTAAAGTATAACTTACTACAAAAAGCCTAGCACACCTTTGCTAAAGACAATCCAATAAACTGAAAAATGATAGAGGTATTTGATGTTAAACCACACTAATTTAAAAATAGCAACCTAAATGCTTCAGAAAATGAAACATTTTCCATCAAACACACTTTAAGGAGTTGGGTATTATGGGCAGATGCGACCTTACATTGTAAAATAGTGATATAATGCTAAAGGTGCATTTCATTTTATAACATTTTTACCTAATTTCGCTTTATCAAGAGACACAACAACGGACATTAAAGCTAATACACATGTCAGAATTTGCTGAAATAATTTTAGAGGGTAAATCTTACCAAATGCCTGTAGTAGAGGGTACTGAGAATGAAAAAGCTATCGACATTTCTTCTCTGCGTGCTCAGTCAGGATATATTACCCTAGACTCAGGCTATAAGAACACAGGTGCCACAACCAGCGCCATCACTTTTTTAGATGGTGAAAAAGGTATCCTGGCCTACAGAGGCTACCCTATTGAGCAGTTAGCAGAAAAGTCGAACTTTATTGAAGTGGCTTACCTGCTGATTTACGGATCACTCCCGACTGCACAGGAGCTGGAAGATTTCAGCGGCAAAATAAGAATGCATACTTTGGTGAACGAAGATATGCGTAAAATTCTGGACGGTTTCCCTTCTGCTGCACACCCAATGGGAATTCTGTCTGCGTTGGTAAGCTCGCTTACTGCGTTTTATCCGGAGTCGCTTAACCCGAACCAGTCTAAAGAGGAGCTGGACCTGTCTATCATTCGTTTGATGGCCAAAATCTCCACTATCGCTGCCTGGTCTTATAAAAACTCTATCGGCCATCCGGTAAACTATCCTAAGAACAAGCTGGATTATTGCTCTAACTTCCTGCACATGATGTTCGCGTACCCGACTGAGGATTACGAGATCAACCCTGTGGTAGTAGACGCCCTGAACAAGCTGCTTATCCTGCACGCCGACCACGAGCAAAACTGCTCTACCTCTACTGTGCGTTTGGTAGGTTCAGCTAACGCTAGCCTTTACTCTTCTGTTTCTGCCGGTATCAGCGCGCTTTGGGGACCGCTGCACGGTGGAGCCAACCAAGCTGTTATTGAGATGCTTGAGCAGATTAAAGCAGACGGTGGCGATTCTAAGAAGTTTATCGCGAAAGCAAAAGACAAAGACGATCCTTTCCGCCTGATGGGCTTCGGACACCGCGTGTATAAAAACTTTGACCCGCGCGCCAAAATCATCAAGAAAGCTGCTGACGAAGTGTTGACTGCCCTTGGCATCAACGACCCGATTCTGGACATCGCTAAGGAACTGGAAGAGGCTGCCCTGAACGATCCGTATTTCGTGGAGCGTAAGCTGTACCCGAACGTAGACTTCTACTCAGGTATTATCTACCGCGCCATCGGCATCCCGACAGACATGTTTACGGTAATGTTTGCCTTAGGCCGTCTGCCAGGTTGGATTGCCCAGTGGAAAGAAATGCGTGAGAACAAAGAGCCAATCGGCCGTCCGCGCCAGGTTTACACCGGTGCCACTGAGCGTGATTACGTTCCGGTTGAGAAGCGCTAATCCCGCAAAATGTGTAATTATAAAAAAGGCTGATCTTCGGGTCAGCCTTTTTCTTTTGCCTCTGCCCCGCCCGCTATACTTTATAAGCGCTATACTTTAGCAGCAGTCTTTATACTTTTTGAAGTATAAAGACTGCTTTTTTTGTTCCTAGCATCCTGCTTTTACTCTAATTTTTCAAATAGCCGCAGCTATATATTTTGATCAAAATGTATACCTTTAGACCCTGTTACTGAACAACCTATACTTATTTCACAACCGTTCACTTTTAGCCTATGAGAACAGCTTTACGCTTAGCCGTACTACTTTTACTATTTTTAACGGAAATCACTTTTGCCCAAAGCTCTATACCCGGGTTTGTTTTAAATAACAGAGTCGGCGTTAAGGTAGACGAGCCAGAAGATGTGGCAGTAGACAGCCAGGGAAATGTTTACTTTGTGGATAGAGGAAAGGTTAAAAAATTCCATTACCATGAGTTCTTAGGAATAGAGGATATAACCTATGTTCCTCATGAACTTAACAGAGAAAACTACGGCACATATGATATTGCCCTTGACCAATATGATAATCTGTTTGTGGTTAGCTATACTTATTCTAAAGTGGCTAAATTCAGCCCTGAAGGCAAGCTTATGCTTGAGTTTGGGTCCATAGGTGATGCATCTGGTAAGTTTATGTTTCCCGAAAGCATAGCTATCAACTCAAAGGATGAAATTTATGTAGCAGATAGCGGAAACAGACGCATTCAACGATTTGACAAAACAGGTAAGCTCTTGCAGGTAATTCCCCTAGACCAAACTACAGGCAATTATCTTGATGCACCCTTAAGTATAGATTTTGACAGGCATGATAACCTGTACCTCTTGCATAATCCTGAAAATAAAGTAGTCAAGTACTCTCCGGCTGGTATAAAGCTAATTGAGTTTGGAAATGAACTTTCCGAAACTTCAAAACTTGATAATCCTTGGAAACTAGCAGTAGATAAAGTTGAAGGATATGTATTTGTTTCTGACGAAACTATCAAGTCCTTTAATATTTATACTTTGGATGGAGATCTGGAGTATTCTATAAAACACGTAGAAGGTTACCTGCATCGAATAGGGGAAAAAAACAGCATTGCCGTCACACCCTTAGGTGACATCATACTGGCTGACAAAGGGGATCAGGGTGCTGGTACGATATCTATCTATGACAGAGGACTTACCGGTTCCTACCAGTGGGGTAATAATTGGCAGAATGTAGATCTTACTATAGACGGAAACAACAATGTATATTTGTTAGATGAGACAGGGACGATCTCTAAGTTTAATCAATGGGGGGAATTCACTATGAATTTTGGCCAGAAGGGACATTACAGCATTAACTCGCCCAATATTTATATTGAATATCCGAAGTCTATTACATCAGATGTATTTAATAATATTTATGCCTTGAGGAGCCCCGGGATATCTGGAGACACAGCGTTTGTTTATAAGCTTGACCAAAATGGAAACATGTTAGCTGCTTTCACAGACCTTGGCCCTGATTCGGATATTAACAACTTCACTGATTTAGCAGTCGATGCCAGCGGCAACATTTATGTGGCAGATATAACTAAAAACCTTACATAAAATTGATTCTAAAGGAAAGTATGCTGGTGTAATCGGGAGTTCGGGTTATGCCCAGGGCCAACTGTGGATGCCCGTAGCTTTAGCCGTTGATAAAGTTGGAACACTCTATGTACTTGATTACAACGGAAGTAGAGTCCAGAAATTTGATGCACAGGGTAACTTCATTCAACAGTTCGGTAAGCCCTTAAAAAATAATAATACCATTGCTTCCAAGAGTGATTTGACATTGGATAATAAAGGCAATGTTCACGTTGTTTCAAATTCCCCCTATATTAACTATTGATTTCTCCGGCTAACGCTTCTGCGTATCTACACTGTATCCCTTGCAAGACC
>NZ_CANLZM010000024.1 GCF_947495565.1 uncultured Pontibacter sp. | reverse complement strand
TCCTTTTCATAAGCAACTGTTCAAAGTTAAGGGTTTTTCTCTACTTCAGAACAGTTCTATTTTCGGGGGAGCTGACACTATTCTATCTAAATGGAAAGAGGTTTAGGTCTGTTGGAGTTGCTTTCTTGTTCCAAGACAAACTATCCATTGATTTAAAAGAATCACAGTCGACGTTTCATTTCCAAGATGTCGAGACTTTCAAAGTTGAGCATTTTCATGGGGTTTCTCTGTCTCTATGTCTAAGAGATAGAACCAAATTTAGATTATTTGCCAACGACGACTGTGATTCCAGTAAATTAGAAAAACTCTGTGCTGACTTCGAGAAGGCTATCCAAGAATTTAAATGCCAGACTGGCTTAGACCTAACGAGAGAAAAATCAATCCTTGAGAGCAAATGGTATTTCATTCTCCTCATAGCAATGACTGGAATAGGAGTAATTGGGTTTATTTATGGTATAATGTTCGGTACGGGTGAGAATAGAATTTCATCATTCTTTGTTGTATTTGTACCGCTATTAACAATGTGGGGCGGGTATTTAACAACTAGGCTAAAAAGAAAATTAGCTTAATTCGATGCTATAGTATCTACTGTGAAAAAAAAGTAAAAAGACCTCCTGCCAACAAGATGCATAATTTAGGTATCGGCTACGCCTCACCCACATTATAGCACCAGCACGTTGCCAGTAACCTAAATCATGAAAAAAGCTATCTTATCACTTGTTGGAGTTCTCTTGTTGCTCTCTTGTGAGCAGCAAAATAAAGCTGGTGAGAAGGTAGCTGGTTTAGGTAAACCTACTGGTGAAGAAATACACTTTTCAGTAACCGAATTATCTGAAGAAGATTTTGACGTTGTTAAGCGTAACGATACAACCTATTATCTGAAGCAGCTACATGAAGGACTTGAAGGTAAGGATATTCAATTTGACCAATCATTGGTATCTGACATTTCAGCTAAAATCAGGTTTGGTTTTGGCTTCTTGCAATACACAACAGATGATAATTCAGCATCATCCTTAGAGTATACAAAGCAGAGTAAATGGTCAGACCTTCAGATAAAAGAAGGGGTTATCGAGATTCCTGATTTTAACGGTAATTCAAATAATCCCAAAGTGTATGAAGCACTTGGATTTAAAGATAGAAAACAATTACTCGACTGGATTACAGGAGAAGGGTTTGAAGAAATAAAGAATGAATCAATTCAAGCACAAACTAATTTCTACCAAGCTCTTCTAAAGAAAAGAAGCCAATACGAAAGCTGTTGTCCTGAGTATATTCAGCAGGCAAATGCCTTCTTAAGCTCTCAATCAAACAACAAGAAAAGTATAGACGAACTTGGGTTGGAACTTACCTACAAGTCATTGACTATTGACATTTCAGGTCAACTCAAAAATGGAGAGAAGTTTCATCGAGTAATTGTAGAAAAATAAAAAAGGCAGCTGGCAACAAGGTATATAAGTCACACTTCGGCTGCGCCTCGTTCGCCTTTTATACAAGCCGTTGGCAAACATTAGAATCATGAAAGTATTATTAATAATAATCTTCAGTTTAACAGTTTCGATACAGGCTTTTGCATGTGAATGTCCTGAATTGACTCTCCAAGAGTTGGATAAAGAAAGCTATGAATGGAGTGAAGTTGTTTTAACTGGAACTCTTACAAAAGCTGGCAAAAGATATAAGGTTATTGTTAGTGAAGTATTGAAAGGAGAAGTTGAGGGCAGTATTTTGTTTGGGCTAACTGAAGGGGATGAAGAAATTTTTGTCTGTACGTTTTTCCCTCACATTGAGGGAGAGTACTTGCTCTATTTAAAAAAGACTACTATTGGGAAAAAGACTTATTATTACTCATATGCATGCCTTGGCTCAAGGTCTTTAAATATGGAAGATATTCCTGTTGCTTTACGCACAGAAGAAAGTAAGGAAAAGCTTATTAAGGAGACGAAAGCCTGGATTGCAGAACTAAGAAGAAAAGAATAACACTTGCCAACAAGACCTAAACACCAGCCTCAGCCAATGGCTTTGCCCGCTGTTTAGCCAAGACGTTAGGCAGAATTCCCCCCATATTAACTATTGATTTCTCTCGCTAACGCTGCTGCGTACTCCTACTGTATCCCTTGCAAGGCCGGATTTTAATTGATGCTTCCAAGCTCGGGTCAAATTCTGGTTGGAATGTAAAAAGCCTTCTGCACAAGGGGGCTTTGAGGTGATTTCAGTGGTGGCTCTACGGAGACCCCGATCAGGATACTTTCAATACCTACAGTGCATTCCCCTGGGATCGTTTTTCTTTCACTTTATTCCTAAAGCTATGAAAAAGAGAAGCACGCCCATGGAGATTGTCAACCCCCACGCCGCCGGCATCGACGTGGGCAGCCGCTCCCACTTTGTGGCCGTAGGCCAGGGGGCGGACCAGGTGCGGGAGTTCGGCGTCTATGATGCAGATCTGCAGGAACTGGCCGCATGGCTGCACGGGAACCGCATCACTACCGTGGCCATGGAGAGCACAGGCACTTACTGGCAGAGCCTGTTCACGGCCCTGCAGCAGGCGGGTCTGGAGGTACTGCTCTGCAACGGCAAGTTCACCAAGAACATCAAAGGCCGCAAGACCGATGTGCAGGACTGCCAGTGGATCCAGCGCCTGCACTCGCTGGGGCTGCTCTCGGGCAGTTTCCTGCCTGACCGCGCCACCGAGGAGCTCCGCACCTACTGCCGCCACCGCACCTCGCTGCTGGAGACGGCCGCCGTGACCACGCAGAAGATGAACAAGTACCTGCGCCTGTTGAACCTGCGCCTGGACGTGGTGGTGCGGGATGTGACGGGGCAGACGGGCATGGCCATCATCGAGGCCATCTGCGCCGGGGAGATCGACCCTTTGAAACTAGCCTCCTTCCGTCACGGCAACTGCCGCAAGTCGAAAGATGAGATCGCCCGCGCCCTGTGCGGCAACGGTCGGCGGGACCTGCTCTTCGCCCTCACCCAGGAGTTGGAACTATACAAGGTGCTGCAGGAGAAGGTCGCCGCCTGTGATGTAGCCATTGAAAACCTGCTGAAAGAGCAGGTAGCGTCAGATGAGGAGAAGCGGGGCCTAAGGGCTGACCCCAAGCCTTACAAGCGGGTCAACAAGAACGCGCCTAAGGCAATGGATCTCAACCAGCTGGCCTTTCAGTACTTCAATGGGGTGGACCTGCTCAAAATAGAGGGGGTGAGCCATGCGACGGTGCTGGCGCTGATGAGCGAGGTGGGCGCCGAGGGCATCCGCAAGTTTCCCACGGCCAAGCAGTTCACCAACTGGCTCAAGCTCTGCCCCAACACCAAGGTCAGCGGAGGCAAAGTGCTCAGCAGCCACATCCCGAAAGGCTGCAACCGTTTAAAGATTGCGCTCAGGCAGGCGGCCAATGCCATCGGTAACCTGCGCGAGACGCACCTGTCGGACTTCTTCAGACGGATAGCCTTCCGAAAGGGGCGGCAGGCGGCGGTGAGTGCCACGGCCCGCAAACTGGCGGTCATCATCTGGCACATGCTCACTTACCGCGTGCCCTACAACCCGCCCACCCAGTACCTGTTCCTGGACGAGAAAAGAAAGCTGAAGCTGGTGCAAAGGATAAAGAAAAACATCGCTAAATTAGACCTGAAACCTGAAGAATTGGGCTTAGCAACAGCCTGAAAAATAAACGTTAGTCAGGATGAAAATTATGGGAGCAGTAGCAAAGCTTAAGTTTAGCTGTGCATTTTTTAAAATTCTCAATCCACTGTTTTGCTTAGGGTAGGCTTAGTTTTGAAGTACCAACAACGCATTCTTTGCTATTCTTAATACCACTCAATAGAGCGGCTGAACAGGCGGAGTATGTTAGATTTTTATCCATACAACAGAAGAGGGAGAAGTATGAATTTTACCAGTTTAAGCCCTTCGGCACCCGAGTTAGCCCCTTTCATCGATTATTATTATGTGCAGCGCTACCTAGATACAGACATCTCGCTACGTTACCAATGCTTCCCGCACCTGAACCACACGCTCTCGCTCTTCGAGCAAGCCGAATTCAACTTTGATGAGGCGGGGTCGCATGTAAGCTACAATTCCTCGGCAAAGCCCCTGCACCTGCTTACAGCTATTCGCTCGGCACCGCTTTGGGTGCACCATACTGGGCCGCTGCGGAAGATAGGTGTGGTATTTAAACCTCTTGGATTATGCGCTTTTACAAAAAAGACTTTAAACGCACTGGTGCCAAATTTTGTAGCAGCAGCCGATCCATTTGACAGGCCCTTGGAAGAATTAAGCATCGAAGCCTTTTCCATCACGGCCCCTGCCGAGCTTATACACTGCCTCGATTGTTTCTTTCTAAAAGTGCTTGAGCCGGTACCGCAACCCCTGCTGGAGTCAGTTTTCCTAGCTGTAACAGAGCTGGAAAGCCCGAAGCCTCTGCAGCTCATAGCAGAAGAGCACGGCATCAGCCGCCGGCATTTGCTTCGTCTATTCCAACAGCACCTGGCCTGCTCACCGGAGGTATACCGGCAGGTTGCCCGTTTCCGGCAGGTCTTGCACATGGCCACAAAGCCAGAACAAAAACTGACCCTTACCCAGCTAGCCTACGCCTCCCACCATGCCGACCAGTCGCATTGGAACAAGCAATGCCGCAAGTGGACAGGCTATAACCCTAAAAAGCTGTTGCATGTGGGCCGCAGCTTGGGCCAGCAGGGTACCTTTTGGCGATTAGATTTTGATGATAAAAACGGCTAAGGTCCCAATCATACAATTTTACCACCTCCCTCTTGTGTAGCTTTGAATTGTTAATTAAAGCTTAAACCTTGAAAAACCTGCTTCTACTCTTAATTCTGACACTATTCCTGCTTACCCTCAGCTTCCCCTCTCACGGGCAGCAACTTGACTCGACTTATGTACGCCTGTTAGACAAGGCTTTTGAGGCAAAGGGTAAGGGGCAATACAAAGAAGCCATTCGCCTGATGGAAGAGGCCATCCAGCATGACTCGAGCGAAGTATACTGGCGCTATTACAACTTAGCCGACTTCTCTGTTGCTGATAATGACTTCGACAAGGCTTTTCACTACCTGCAGAAAGTACTTATTTCTCCAATTGTGGATCGGGTGGTGTGGGATAAACCTTCTTTTAAGCCTTTACAGGCGGATGTCCGCTGGAACCCATTTCAGAAAAGAATAGACCAGGCAGACTCACTGGAGCTATTTAGACAAGCTTCGTTTGATACTTGGCAGGTCGAGTGGCGCGAACGCCGGCAAAATGAACGGGCACAGGCCCTGCAGGGAAAAAAGGGAGAGCGACTTTACCGGGCCGCCAGGTCCTTCACATACCAGGAGACAATGAAGGTGCCGAACAGGTGGCGCTCTCTCCGGGTGCCAGTTAATGATACCATAGACACAAGGTGCTATGTGCGCGTGCCACCGAACTATGACAGCTGCCGCGACTATCCTGTGCTACTCTTCCTGCACGGGGCAGTGAGGGCAAATAAAGAGCTACCGATCGTTGCTGACTCTCTCAGTTTCAGAATTGCCGGGGAGGTCGTGTCAAATATGGCAGACTCGCTGGGCTTTATTCTTGTAATTCCTTTTGCCAACAAAGACTTTAACTGGATGACATCCGAGGCTGGTGCTCAGATTGTGCCGAACACGGTTCACGTTGTGCGCGAGCTATTTAATGTGGAGGATCAAAGTTTGCACCTAGCCGGGCATTCTAATGGGGCAACAGGCGTTTTCATAAATCTGGTGCATAGCCCCAGTGATTTTGCAGGGTTCTTCGGGTTCAATACGCGGCCACAGGTTATGACAGGAGGCACATTTTTACGCAATGCCCAAAACAGGCAATTCTATGCCATCGCCGTTGACAAAGATTATTATTATCCTAAACCCGCTATGGATACCCTCACGCAGTTGGCACATCTGCTTGGCCTAAGATGGCAGGTGAGAACTTTTACCGGTCCGCCGCACTGGTTTCCCTTTACCGAAGCGTTTAGGGAAGCCATGCCGGAGCTGGCTGCGGCTTTCCAGGAAAAAAGGCGCGACCCTTTCCAAGATTCTTTGTATTGGGAGAGTGATAATGTGCGCTACGGCCGCTGCGACTGGCTATCAATCGATAAACTGGATACCTTAACTGAGGCTGCCCCGTGGCACAGGCGCTACAACTTTTCAATTACCCAGTGGTACGATAATAAAAACTCACAAGTAGTCATAGACTCCGTTGCGCATGCTTTCAATAACAACAGGCGCTCAGGCGCTGTCCGGGCTTTTAGTCATGACAACATCATTACCTTGGAAACCTCCCGGGTGGGGCGCCTAAGTCTGTTCATCTCCCCAGAGATGGTAAATATGAAAAAGCCGGTGACTATTATCATAAACGGTAAAAAGAAATTTAAAAGGAAGCTACTTTATCAGGAGGCACTTATCAGGCATAGCCTTGACCGACAAGCGATCTGGGTTAACCAACTGGAGTTCGATGTGAGTTCAGAATAGGTGAACGTAGACTTTACATTTTACAATAAAGAAGTCTATAAGTCGCGAGCTCATGTTATTTTTACAATTTAAGGTTTGTGTATGTTAAACCTGCCAACTTGCAATCAAATTTGGTTTAAACACTGGGGGAGATTTTGGCTTTTGCCTTATCTACACACGTAAGAAGCTCATAAGAACTTAACAACTTATAGGTGAACAAATATAAAACTGCCTAACCCAGTGCAGTCTTAACCCTTGCTACGCTACGGGCTTCGGCTGCACAAGACCGTTGGGCAAAACATTAAGTTAAGGAATAAGGTGCAGCAAAATTCAACACATCAGTTCAAAACAGGCATAATAGTGCAGGTGAGGAAAGTTTAGTCAATGAGGAAAGAAAGGAGCTATAGAAAATTTATTCCTGTGATATTCATTGCAGCAGCGATTATCTTTTTTCTGAATAAGATATATGAGAAGGACAAAAGGACTGAATACTACTCATCAGGAAAAATTAAGCAGGAGTACTATGTAAATAGTGAGGGTGAAGCAGACGGCAGAATGACAGAGTACTTCGAAGGGGGTAGCATTTCTTCTCTGGTTGACTTCAAAGATGGAAAGCAGCACGGATGGTCACAGTTCTTCCGCAAGGACGGAGTGATGCGTAAGAAAACCTATTTTGAAAATGGCATACAGCAGGACACTCTCCTAACTTTTTTCAGTGACGGTGATGTGGAATCAGCTTTCTCTATCAAAAATGGAAGCAAGCATGGTAGGTATGCCTATTACTTCGAGAATGGCAAGAAAAAGGAAGAAGGCTCATACTTAGATGACCAGTTGGAAGGAGAGGTTATCTCCTACAGCATCAAGGGGCAAGTAGCGGCAAGGGGATTTTATGAATCAGGCGCTCGATACGGATTGATTAGGTATGATAACGGACAGCAAAAGTATATCAGTTTTCCAGCAGGCTTTAAAATATCAATTCCCCTAAGCTTTAAGCTGGACTCGATTAGCTCTAATACATTAGCTCTATTTAAGAACAAAGAGGAAGGTGTTAGTCTGATGATGGGAGCAAATGCAAGTTCTCGGACACTAAGTGATGAAGTGAAAAAGCAGGTGAAGGAGGCAGCAGCCGTAAACAATCTGGAAGAAGTTAGCACTGACGAAATGTTTATTGGAGGGTTAAAGGCGCACTCCGTTGTCCTATTAGACAAGCACTCCAATGAATATCTGAACTTGTTCTTTCTTAAAGTGAATGATTCATTGATTAACATCTATTTCTTTGTGCCTGCTTCTAAAATGGTAGATTACAAAAACAACATTGATGAAATCTTAAAAAGCTTTGTAATACTGGAAGTTTGATAATTTAAAATCTTCAGTTATTACCAAGAAAATGCAATGCCCAACACAGTGCATAACATAGGCATCGGCTTCGCCTCACCCACATTATAGCACGAGCACGTTGGTAGTAATTGATAATAATGAAGAAGATTCTCTTAATATTTTCCATCATTTGTGCCTTTATTTCCTGTAAAGAAGGAAGTAATGTCGCAGAAGAAGAGCCATTTCCGACTGCTACTTACAACGGTGAAAAATACTTAGACCTAAAGAAGTCACCACATTATCCTTCACTTGATGGAAGAACTTTTGAAGAATATGTAAAAGCAGACGGCAGAATCACTATAGACTCGACAGAAGGTTTCTTTGTAATTCATGCTAAAATGTGGATAGCTGACAGCATGTTTGAAAACATGGCACGGAAAGCGAATCTAAATTACTCAAAGACTTTCCTCATAGATACTACCAGCAAAGAGTCCATCTTTGACTTCAGTAATGGTATAGAAGTTAAAAACATTAAGAATGATACTGCTTATTATCAGTTGAAAGTAAGAAGCATGAATATTAGTCCCGAGCAGCTTAAGGAGAAATGGACAATGAAAATCGTTGGTCACTTTGAGGACAGTCGTGGTATAAGCACAGACACCTCTTTCTTGAGCAACTTCAATGCAGACTGGATGCAGTAAATATACCTACTACCAACAAGGTACAGAAGTCAAGTCTCGGCAATGCCTTACTCGCCTTCTGTACTAAACGTTGTATGAAACTTAATTTAATAAGGATGGATAGAATTGAAGAGTATCTGTTACGACACCTGCTGAAGTGTTTCTCCATATTTGCTATTACATTACTTCCTTTTCAAGTTCTTGCACAAAAAGAGTTTTACACGCCAAAATCGCTGATCATCCCTCTCCATGACAGGGAAAACCAACTGCATATATCCGTTGGTAAGGGTGGTGGGTACGATCTAAACTTGTCATATGCCTTAACAGATAAGTTGGCTATTTTCTCTGCCGCAACATTTGACAATGGTACCAAGAAAAGACTCAGCATACTTAGTGACAGGTATAATGTCGAAAGAAATGACCTTGTGCTGAAAGGCGGCTTAGGTTATCTCTTCAAGGAAGTTAATCCTTATTTCCCTATAATTGAAGCTTTTGTAGGTGCTGGAGCAAGCAGGATCAATAACTATTGGTACTTTAAAGGCGATGACTCTGGCGAAGAGACGAATGCCAGGTATTGGACTGCTTTTGGGCAGTTGAATGCAGGCAACAAAATAGGGAGAAGCGAGTATGGGGTCGGGCTCAGATTAGCGTATTCGCATTACACTGATTTCGACTTTTATGATACTCACCCAAACAACAGTGCCAGAAAGAGCAGCTATGAAAATTTAAGGGGCCTTACTGCTGACCCAGTTGTAAGCTATAGCTATACCCTTTATGGAGTAAAGTTAAATGCCCAAGCAGGGCTGGCGGTTCCTGTGTTTACTAGTTCTGTTAATCGAATAGACACGCAAACCACTTATGAAGGAACATCAGAAATAAGGACTATTAATAAGTCAAAAGAAGACGTTTACCTTTTTTCAGTCTTAGGAAGGCTAAGTGTTCAGTATAACCTGAACTTTAACAAGCAGAAATAAAAAAGCAACATACAACACAGTTCATACATAACCTTCGCTAATGCTTCAGGCTTTGTATGCACAAGCACGTTGGCAATAATTCCCCCCATATTAACTATTGATTTCTCTCGCTAACGCTGCTGCGTACTCCTACTGTATCCCTTGCAAGGCCGGATTTTAATTGATGCTTCCAAGCTCGGGTCAAATTCTGGTTGGAATGTAAAAAGCCTTCTGCACAAGGGGGCTTTGAGGTGATTTCAGTGGTGGCTCTACGGAGACCCCGATCAGGATACTTTCAATACCTACAGTGCATTCCCCTGGGATCGTTTTTCTTTCACTTTATTCCTAAAGCTATGAAAAAGAGAAGCACGCCCATGGAGATTGTCAACCCCCACGCCGCCGGCATCGACGTGGGCAGCCGCTCCCACTTTGTGGCCGTAGGCCAGGGGGCGGACCAGGTGCGGGAGTTCGGCGTCTATGATGCAGATCTGCAGGAACTGGCCGCATGGCTGCACGGGAACCGCATCACTACCGTGGCCATGGAGAGCACAGGCACTTACTGGCAGAGCCTGTTCACGGCCCTGCAGCAGGCGGGTCTGGAGGTACTGCTCTGCAACGGCAAGTTCACCAAGAACATCAAAGGCCGCAAGACCGATGTGCAGGACTGCCAGTGGATCCAGCGCCTGCACTCGCTGGGGCTGCTCTCGGGCAGTTTCCTGCCTGACCGCGCCACCGAGGAGCTCCGCACCTACTGCCGCCACCGCACCTCGCTGCTGGAGACGGCCGCCGTGACCACGCAGAAGATGAACAAGTACCTGCGCCTGTTGAACCTGCGCCTGGACGTGGTGGTGCGGGATGTGACGGGGCAGACGGGCATGGCCATCATCGAGGCCATCTGCGCCGGGGAGATCGACCCTTTGAAACTAGCCTCCTTCCGTCACGGCAACTGCCGCAAGTCGAAAGATGAGATCGCCCGCGCCCTGTGCGGCAACGGTCGGCGGGACCTGCTCTTCGCCCTCACCCAGGAGTTGGAACTATACAAGGTGCTGCAGGAGAAGGTCGCCGCCTGTGATGTAGCCATTGAAAACCTGCTGAAAGAGCAGGTAGCGTCAGATGAGGAGAAGCGGGGCCTAAGGGCTGACCCCAAGCCTTACAAGCGGGTCAACAAGAACGCGCCTAAGGCAATGGATCTCAACCAGCTGGCCTTTCAGTACTTCAATGGGGTGGACCTGCTCAAAATAGAGGGGGTGAGCCATGCGACGGTGCTGGCGCTGATGAGCGAGGTGGGCGCCGAGGGCATCCGCAAGTTTCCCACGGCCAAGCAGTTCACCAACTGGCTCAAGCTCTGCCCCAACACCAAGGTCAGCGGAGGCAAAGTGCTCAGCAGCCACATCCCGAAAGGCTGCAACCGTTTAAAGATTGCGCTCAGGCAGGCGGCCAATGCCATCGGTAACCTGCGCGAGACGCACCTGTCGGACTTCTTCAGACGGATAGCCTTCCGAAAGGGGCGGCAGGCGGCGGTGAGTGCCACGGCCCGCAAACTGGCGGTCATCATCTGGCACATGCTCACTTACCGCGTGCCCTACAACCCGCCCACCCAGTACCTGTTCCTGGACGAGAAAAGAAAGCTGAAGCTGGTGCAAAGGATAAAGAAAAACATCGCTAAATTAGACCTGAAACCTGAAGAATTGGGCTTAGCAACAGCCTGAAAAATAAACGTTAGTCAGGATGTAAAATGACCAAGCCAATAAGCGAACTGACATATAAGATTGTAGCGTTTCCTGAAATTCAACAAGTCGATACTAATGAAAGTATAGATTGGGCGATTGAGATGATGGAACTTGGGTATGAAAGTCCAACTCTACTAATGCTTGCGAGTTTTAACAAGCCGACAAACTACTTTGAAGTAATTGACTATGTGAAAGCCACAGTTAAGGAACTCGGACTTGAAATGAAAAGTGGCGACGATGCAATTTTAAGTTATGCCAGCTACTTCGTGCATCAAATCGCCAGAGAACAAAGAGTAAGAGAGAATTTGACTGAACTCTACAAATTTTGTCAAATGAGAGATTATGAAGAATTGATTTACGACTTCTATCTACTTTATTGGGCTTGGGACGACCTTGACTATGAAGACACTGAATTCAATCATTATTGGGACGGAGCAAGAAGAGAGAACATTGAAAAGATTGTAATTAATGAGACGAAAAAGTGGGTTGAAAAAAATAAAAACCACTATGCACAACAAACCCTATAAGGTAGCTGCGCTACCTCATAGCCCAGCCCGTTACGGGTAATAAGGAATAATAAAAGAGATATTTTTTTATAGATTATAGTAACTTTTAAGTTACATTTACTGTTGAAAATACAGCAGATGGAGAAAATCAGAGAAATCATTGCTTACAAAAACTACTTTGAAGATTTCTTGAAGGAGCAGCCCGTTAAGGTGCAGGACAAGATTTTTAAGATTTTGGAAGCGATAGAAACACTTGAGCGGGTGCCTCAGAATTACCTGAAGCATCTGGCAGGCACAGACGGACTTTATGAAGCACGCGTACAACTAGCTTCCAACATTTGGCGGGTGTTCTGTTTCTTCGATGAAGGCAGACTGGTCATTTTGCTTAACGGCTTTCAGAAGAAAACACAGAAAACACCAAAGAAAGAGATTGACAAGGCGTTACAATTAATGGCTGAATATTATGAAGGGAAAAGATAAACAAAGAGAAGTTAGTTCTTGGGCAGACATCAAGAACAGAGTGTACGGAGTGAAGGGAACAGAGAGACGCGATAACCTTGACAGGGAGTTCGAATCGTTTAAAATCGGGCTTGAGCTGAAAAAAGCCCGTGAAGCTCGACATCTTACCCAGCAGGAGTTAGGGGAAATCATTGACAAGAAAAGAACCTATATTTCCAGAGTTGAAAACGACGGAAGTAACCTTACTCTCAAAACCTTATTCGATATTGTTGAAAAAGGATTGGGCGGAAAAGTAAAAATCTCAATTGAGCTCTAAAAGTAAGAATTACTACCCCGTAACCCAGTGCAGCCTTAACCCTAGCTCCGCTACGGGCTTCGGCTGCACGAGTAACGTTACTTGCAATAAAGACATGAAAACAGCAGGATTTATTCTTCTTCTTATGATTACGTCTTCAATAGTTTATGCCCAAGAAGCTAAAATTGAAGAAGCGTGGGTAAAGAAGGACTCTGTTTTTATATCTAATTACATAAAAGCTATTAAAGATAACGCTCTTGAAATAGAAGGATACTTGGAGCCAATAAAGAAATGGGAAGACAATTTGGGCTTTGGCTACTCTTCAATTGAAGGTAGTATGGGTAAGGGGTACGTGACAGTCTTCTACCAATTAATTTACTATAAGGATAAACTTATAAGTTATAAGCTTAACCCTCAAATGCCCAGAGACGACAGGTTAACTGACAGGTATAAGCAGTTTTATTCACCGCTTTACCGATTTGACGATAACAACAACGTTGAAACTTACTACTACAATTTTGAAGAAATGGCAAAGCCGCTGAATGGTTTCCCAAGAGAACCATCGAACATGGCTCTTTCTTACCTAATGACTCCCTTCTCTGGAATTGTTTACGGTTATACAGGTGACTTCACATCAAGCATATTACCCAACAGAGAAGCATATCATGATGTAAGGGAACAGCTAATTCCAGAAGATTACTTAATGCTGCTCTTCAGCAAGAATCCAGCGACAAGATTGACGGCTATTGAAGAATATTATAGGAATACAGCTAAGTTTGAAAAGTATAAAGCCGAAATAGAGAACAGAATTCAGACCATCTTTAAAGAGCTTCCAGAAACGAAGACGATGTTCGGCTGCGTTCTTACTTCTGATGATTCAAAAAAGCTTGTAGAATTCTATTTAAAAGAAATAAAGAATTACAGCAAGTAACACGGCACAGGCTCCATACTCGGCTTCGCCTCGTTCACAGCCTGTACTAAACGTTGGGCGGTAGTGTAATTATAGAAGAAGGAATGAAAACAAGTAAATCAGCAGGATTAGGAATTATGTTTTGCCTTGCCCAAAGTATAGGTGAATCAGTCCTTGCATACTGGTTTATAACATTGAAAGGCACCAGCGACATTAACTTCGAAGGGATGATGTTGTACTCATTTATTAGAATTGTTTTGACTGTTATACCTTATATGTTGCTGTTTATGTTGACCTACAAGATAAGGAAGACATTTGTGATGCCAGCTTTGGTAGCCTTAAGTATAAATGTACTTGTGCTAATTACACTCTACCTATTTGACATTTATCAGAAAGAACGTTTAGCGATTATGTTCAGCTCGCTACTTTTAAGCAACATCTTCTTAGTAACAAACAAGCTGATTAATAGAAAAACAATCATTGTTGTAAACTGAAGAATACCATCGCCCAACAAAGCACATGAGGAATGCTTCGGCTACGCCTCGCTCACCTCATGTACGAGCCGTTGTATGGGATTAAAACTATAGAATGAATGACCTGATGGAATTTGACTTAGGCTACTACGAAAAAAGAATCAAACAGGAATTCGTTATAGATGATGTAGGAATCACTTTAGAGAGACTTGGCGAGAAAAGCTATGAAAAGGTAATTCCAATAGACTTAAATAATCCAGACCTACTCAACCAGCAAGAACTGGAAGTAGAAATAGCTGAAGTCATTAATTTCATTCAAAGAGTTTTTCAAAAGAATTATAGCAATCGTCCCATCTGGTTTAGAACAAACGTAATTGACCAAGCTGTAAATGACTACGTTGGAGTCGGGCTGTTGAACTTTAGTGGACCTTGGTTAAAGTTTATTATTTGTTCTCTTAGCTTTGATAGAGCTGACCAAAACGGAGACACATTAATGACTGTATTTGATACTGAATTCCAGTGGGCAATCAACTTCGAACTATCGCAGGATGCCAGTTGCGTGACTGTGCAAAAATTTAAATAATAACCCCATACAACAAAGTATAGCATCTATGCTGCGGCTGACGCCTTGCCATTTGCTATACCAGCCCGTTGGTGGTGATAAAAACTATGAAGTAAATGCCAATTTTGAATGATAAAGAATATCCCAAGTTAAATCACCTTAACCTAATCAATGTATCGTTCTACAAAAGATACAGAAGGAGTGAAGAACACTCCCTTAGTGCCTTCTGGACGAAAATGGTGATGGGCTTTTGTTTCACCATACAGCTTTTTACACTCTGGGAAATAGCTGTTGCAATCTTTGGGATGTATAGCTTAAGAAAGTATATCGTAGAACACTACTTAGTTTACCTTGTTTTTGGGGTTTGGGCTGGAATGACCTATTTTGTACATAAGTTGACAGTTCCTAATCATGTGCTTAGAGATATTTTCTTATACGAAGAAGAATACATGCAGGGGCAAAAGTTGGGTTTGTTTCATTTAGTGTTCAGTGGTGGTCTAATTATTTTGTTTTTAATGCTTACAAAACCACACCTTATCGATTGATAGGCAAAATAAAATTACCTCCACCAACACGGCACTGGCTCCATATTCGGCTACGCCTCACTCGCAGCCAGTACTAATCCGAAATCTATGATAAAAACAAGCTTTTCGCCCTAAATAATATTCAACCTCACCTCATAGGGTGTTCCCCTTTTAATAACGGCCACTGCCTGGTGCAGCAGCTTATTCCTTACGGCATTCAAGACACTCATTTTGCTCTTGCCTTCCCCGACTTTCCGCTCGAAATACGTCCTCATTTCCCCGTTATTGCGAATACTGCTCAGAGCCGCCATGTGCAGCACCTGCTTCAGTTCTTTGTTGGCGAACTTGGAGACACCTGTCTTACCCATCACGCTCGTGCCGCTTCGGTACTCGAAGGGAGCCACACCGCAGTAGCAGGCCAGCTTGCGCCCGTCCTCCATCTTGGTGAAGCCCTGGGTGTAGACCAGAAGGGAGATGGCAAGAACTTTACCCACGCCTTTCACCGAGGTCAGCAGGTCATACTTGCGCTTCAGTTCTCCATCCTTTGCTATGAACTGCTGCATCTTTTCCTCCACTTGCTCCTTGCTCTTTTCTAATCCCTTGATGGCTTTCCTGTTCACCTGCTCCAGCGTCTTTCCAGACACAGGGTCTATATGCAGCAGCTCTTTGATGGTGCCCTTTATGCTTTTTAGAGCCTTTATCAGCCTGCCTCTGCTTGCCTGCAAATCCTTTAGCCGCTCCAGTGTCACGCCAGAGAGCGAGAGGCACTGGGCCTCCTGCTGGTGCAGCAGGGCGTAGCGGGCGATTCTCTGTGCGTCCACCTTGTCATCTTTCCCCCTGACCATGCCGATGCTTCTTTTTATCTGCAGGGCGCTCTCCAGCCACACGTTCACTTCCCGTGCCAATAGGTAGTGCACCAGTTGCCTTGTGTACATGCCTGTGTGCTCCATACAGCAGAGGGTGTCTTTGCCTGCCTCGCAGCCCTGCTGCTTCAGCCAGGCCTTCATCCGCTGAAAGCCCTCTTTGTTGTTGTTGAACTTCTGGTGGTGCAGGGCTCCTTCGCCCTTTCGGGTCAGGCACACGTCCAGGCTGTCTTTGGAGACATCGATGCCCAGAATAAAGGGGGAGACTTGCGGTTGCACTGGCTTTTCCATATCTTTTAACATTGGTTAAGGCAAGCTGCGAATCGAAACCTTTATCATGGGCCCGAAGTCCCGAAAATCTATATGATTCCTCGCCTGCAATGAAAAATAAAAGCAGCCAGACTGATTCGGACTGTAGGAATTTCGCCTTGTTAGCGAGTAGTTCACTGGCTGCTCTTCAGGTATAGCTAAAAGTTACCTCTACACCTGGTAAAAGAAAAGTATGACTGTTGGAAAAATTATATAGCGCTAATCTAAAGGTTGGCACATATTTTTAATTAATAAAAATGAAGAAAGTCTACTTAACTATAATCTTGTATTTTGTACTAAGTAGGCTGGGGTATTCACAGAGTAACTCAAGCAGCGACTTTAGAATACACATCAATGAGTGGGCGATGTTTGTAGACAACAATTTTGAAGTCACTCAAGATTCAATAAAAGTAAGGAAGAGTAGCTTTGGTTTAGCAGGAGATGATGAAGTATTTGTAGTAGCTATACCTGAAAAGGGTAGGCAAAATATTGCATCAATATTAAGTACCGTTAACTTTAGTGAACTTAAGTACAGTTACGAACAGTCTTCTATACCTAATCCTGGAGAAGATATAAGTAACTTGTCAGACCATGGCTATACCTATGATGTGATATTACAGCATAAGGATAATTATAAGAGCTTTCGTATTGATAGCTATAAATTAGACTTCTTGTATGAACTTGTGAAGCAGGTAAATTTATACTTACCTGAGAGTTTTCAGCTTCACTATAATAATGAGTACCTGAAAAAATAACAAGTGCCAACAAGGGTAGCTGTTGCACAACTCTATAGTAATTTCTGCTCTCTATCCTTCTCCTGATTCCTCCTTCCCTTAACTTTCTAAACCTTTCCCCAAAAAGCGCTCCCCGATCAGGCCTGGGCAGGACCATGACGGCCACTTGGCTTCTTTTCGGGGTAAAGCGCAGCAGTTTCTGCAGGTTGTAGGACGCAACGGCCACCAGCATGCCCTTGTGAGCCAGCTCCAGCCCGCGGGTGCTGACCCGGCGCATGCCCAGGAAATCGAGCAGCGTGCCCAGCACCGGCTCGACGGTGGCCTGCCGCAGCCGCTTCATGCGCCTGCCCCAGCGGCTCTGGATCCGGGTGATCGTGCGCTCATACTCCTCGCGGTAGTAGGTGACCTCCACGCGCTTTTCATGCAGCTTGCCGATGCACCCTTCCCGGTAAGGGCAGCCCTTGCAATCTTTCCTGGTCGTGTAGTACACCTTCATCTTGCTGGTCTCTCCTTTGCTGAGCACCACTTTCCGGAAAGTGGCCTTCTTTCCCCAGGGGCACAGCCAATAATCCTCTTCCCTGTTGTAGGTGAACCCCGCAGGGCCGCCCCTGTAGGTGCCGTGGGGCGGGATGAAGGCCGCGATGCCCTCCCGCTCCAGCAGGGCGTAGTTGCTGCCCGAGGAGTAGCCCGTGTCGGCCAGCAGTGACGTGCAGCCCAGGCCCAGGCCCTGCAGCCTGGAGGTGAGCCCCCGCAGCAGGGAGGGCAGGCAGAGGCTGTCCTTTCGGTCGGCATGGTCCGCCTGCGCGTGCGTGATGACGTGGCGGTGCGTGTCCACGGCCAGCTGCAGCAGGTAGCAGAGCTTGCGGGCCTTGCCCGGTTTGACGGCTATCCTGGCGTCGGGGTCCACGGGCGAGTAGTGCGTTTTGTTGGAGGTGTACTTGGCCCCCTTGTTGTGGGCGCCGGGGAGGTAATCCTGCTCCAGGCGCCACTTGCGGTTGCGGGCCTTGATCTCCTGCAGTTCCTGGCGGCTGGCCGAAACCACCCGCTGCTCAACGGCGGCCCTGTTGGCTTTAGCCTGGCGGTCAGCGCGGCTGAGCGTTCTGAAGCGCTGAAAGTAAGTCTCCAACTCTTCTTCCGATACCTTTAGCTCGAGCGAGCCCATGGAGGCGTTGGCTTTGACCAGGGCAGAATCGATGACCTGGGTGTGGCCTGACACCATACCGGCGTCTGCGCACAGGGAGAGCACGCGCGTGAAGACCTGCTCAAACAGCTCCACGGGCAGCAGCTGGCGGGTGCGCGAGACGGTCGAGTGCCAGGGCAGCGGCTCGTCGAGTTGGTAACCCAGGAAGTAGAGCAGGTCCAGCCGCAGGCTGCAGTGCTCGATCAGCTTGCGGTCAGAGGAGATGTTCTCCAGGTGCGCCACCAGGCAGAGCTTGAAGAAGACGACCGGGTCAATCGAGTGCTGGCCGCAGCGGCCGTAATAGGGAGCCGTCAGCTCGTAGAGAAACGAAAGGTCGAGCCTGTCCTTGAGCCGCCGGTAGAAGTTGTGCGCCGGCACGTGCGCCGAGAGCGAGAAGCGCAGCTCCCGCTCGTCTTCGAAAGTTTTCCTGCCCTGCATCCCATCAAAGATTTGGTAATATATGCTTTTACGATTATCTTCAATAGGTTGTGCAACAAGCACAAGGTTTATACCTTATGCTTCGGCTGACAGCCTCGCACAGGGTATACACGA
Organism: uncultured Pontibacter sp.; assembly: GCF_947495565.1. Taxonomy (GTDB): domain Bacteria; phylum Bacteroidota; class Bacteroidia; order Cytophagales; family Hymenobacteraceae; genus Pontibacter. The sequence continues at coordinate 6,781 of NZ_CANLZM010000024.1, read as the reverse complement.
ACACGTTGGTGGTAAAAAGAATGAATAAACTGTTCACTATTATATTGCTTTTTTGTACCAGTGTTTGCTTAGCACAAGCAGTATCTGGCGATTCTCTTAAAGTAAAAATTGCTCAAGAATTTCTAAAGAAAAGGCTTGGAGAGAAGGTAATAAGAGAAAAGCTTGTCTTAGCTGGAGTTTATGAAGGTCCTCTTGACTTGGTAACTTTTGAGCTAAAAGGAAGAACAGAAGTTAATAAGAACTTAGTCGTGGTCTTTTTAGATGGAAATAAAGTCGAGAGCAAGTTTAACACAAAAATTACCAAAGCAGATATTGCCAACTACTACAAAGGTCAACAGACTAAGAACTTGTTCTGGAATATAGATTATGCTACTAACATTGCTAAACGGTTAGACTTCGATAAAGGAATAAAAGGCTGGGACATAAAATTAGAGGGTATGGTGTATGATATTTCATGGAGCATTTACTCATATGCAACTGAAACATGGGACCCATACGAAGCAGGCGGAAAGGCATTGAAAGTAGATGCTAAGACTGGAAAGTATGAAATTCAAGATTGGTCTGAAATAGAATAAAAATTTCTTCCACCAACAAAACCTATAAGTTAGCTACGCCACCTTATAGCAAAGCCGTTGGGTGTCATTCCCCCTATATTAACTATTGATTTCTCTCGCTAACGTTTCTGCGTATTACCACAGTATCCCTTGCAAGACCGAATTTTAAGTGATGCATTGAAGCTCGCGCGTAATTCTGGTTGGAATGTAGAAGCCCTACTGCTTTGGTAGAGGGGCTTTGAGGTGATTTCAATGGTGGCTCTACGGAGACCCCGATCAGGATACTTTCAATACCGAAGAGTACATTCCCCTGGGATCATTTTTATTTCACTTCATTCCTTACAGCTATGAAAAAGAGAAGTTCGCCTATGGAGATCGTCCACCCCCACGCAGCGGGTATTGACGTGGGAAGCCGCTCCCACTATGCGGCCGTGGGCCAGGGGGCAGACCAGGTGCGGGAGTTCGGTGTCTATGAGTCTGACCTGCAAGAGATGGCCGCCTGGCTGCATGCGCAGCATATCACGACGGTGGCCATGGAGAGCACTAGCACCTACTGGCAGAGCCAATTCACTGTGCTGCAGCAGGCAGGTTTCGATGTGCTGCTCTGCAACGGCAAGTTAACCAAGAATATCAAGGGCCGTAAGACAGACGTACAGGACTGCCAGTGGATTCAGCGGCTGCATTCACTGGGGCTTCTCACGGGTAGCTTTCTGCCTGACCAGGCCACCGAAGAGCTGCGCACCTATTGCCGCCACCGCACCTCTTTGCTGGAGACGGCCGCCGTCACCACGCAGAAGATGCACAAGTACCTGCGCCTTCTGAACCTGCGGCTCGATGTGGTGGTGCGGGATGTGACCGGGCAGACAGGCATGGCCATCATCGAGGCCGTCTGCCAGGGGGAGACGGATCCTGAGCGCCTGGCCTGCTTCCGCCACGGCAACTGCCGCAAGTCTGCCCAGGAGATTGCCCGCGCATTGCACGGCAACGGCCGGCGGGACCTGCTCTTCGCCCTCACACAGGAGCTGGAGCTCTACAAGGTGCTTCAGAACAAAATAGCCAGCTGTGATGCAGCCATCGAGCAGCTGCTCAGAGAGCAGGTGGGAGTTGATGAAAGGAAGCGGGAATTGAAGACGGATCCTAAACCTTACAAGCGGGTTAATAAGAATGCCCCGCAGCAGATGGATCTCAACCAGCTGGCCTTCCAGTACTTTGGCGGGGTGGACCTGCTCCAGATAGAGGGGGTGAGCCACTCAACGGTACTCACGCTGATGAGCGAGTTAGGTGCAGAAGGGATCAGGAAGTTTCCCACGGCCAAGCAGTTTTGCAACTGGCTCAAGCTCTGCCCCAACACCAAGGTCAGTGGGGGAAGGGTCCTGAGCAGTCATATTCCCAAAGGCAGTAATCGAATAAAAATTGCTCTCAGACAAGCTGCCAATGCCATCGGTAACCTAAAGGAGACGCACCTGTCGGACTTCTTTAAACGGGTAGGCTTCCGCAAGGGTAGGCAGGCGGCTGTGAGCGCAACGGCTCGCAAGCTGGCGGTGATCATCTGGAAAATGCTCACCCAACTGATGCCCTACAACCCACCTTCCCAGTACCTGTTCCTGGACGAGAAAAGAAAGCTAAAACTGGTGCAGCGGATAAAGAAAAACATCGCTAAATTGGATCTGAAACCTGAAGAATTAGGCTTCGCAACGGCCTGAAAAATATACGTTAGTCAGGATAATGATGCAACTATTGTAAGACTTGAAGGGTCAAAAATAAAAAAGCAATTTGAATCATGAAAAGGAACTTCCTCTTAATGCTAAGCATATGTATAACCATGATTTCTTGTGAAAAGGATAATGATGGGGTAAATAATTCAATATCTTTAATTGGAGATTGGAAATTAAAATCATCTTGCGGAGGATTTACAGGAGCCTGCAACTTTCCCAAAGAGGATTATAATAAAATATTACTGATAAGAGATTCTACCATTGCGGAATACATAAACGGCACAAACAGTTTTACTTTCGATTATGAAATAAAGAGCCATTCGATTCACGATGACTATATATACTATGAGTTGCAGTTCAATAACACCACTCAAAGAATAAAGGTTGACAAAAGCGAATTGCATTTTGAAAAAGGGGATTTTGTGGAGACTTACTCAAGAAGATAGTACCTCTTTTTAATAGGAAACCAAAATTTCTACAGCCAACCACACCTAAACGTCAGCCTTCGGCCGACGGCCTCCGCCGCCGTTTAGCCCAGACGTTGGCGGTAAAACAAAGTTAAGTAATTTACTTTTCATTCAATGTTACCGTGACTTTACCAATTTAGTGCGGGATTACATAATTAAATTAAATAGTAATATTTAAAATTAAAAGTCGATATACATAATACATGCTCTTCGTTTGGTTAATCATACTCTGCATACCTATATGCATATCGGTAGTGACTTCTTATGTAGTGACAGGAGTATTTAAAACAATGGCAAAAAATAAAAGCTACAAAGTTGACTATACTTCATTAATAAAAAGAACCCTCTGGTGTTCCTGCGTCACAAATTTACTCATATACATTGTTGCAGGATTCAATGGGTATAGCATTAATGGGATTACAGCATTAGCCAGTCCTTGGACAATATACTTTTTAATTGTAGTGACAGTAACGATAGGCTTCATTAATCACCACAATCTGAAAGTACTAAAAGATGAATGTTAGAATACTGTATATTTTGTAAAACTACTGCCGCCAACCAAGTTCAGCCTTAACCCTTGCTACGATTCGCTTAGGGCTTCGGCTGCACCACACAGTTAGCTACAATAAAAGTTAAAATTTGAAAAAGCTTATACTCATACTCGCTGTACTTTCAACCTCATGCAGCCCCAAGGTATACAAGCAAGAAACCCCTTCCAGGGTTATAGAAACCGAAACTTTAGGCGTTAACTACCAAGGAGCGTTAGTGCGGACACTGGAAAGTAACAACATCAAAGAGGACACGCTCCAGTTCGATTTTACCTATTGGGGCGGCTGGAAGGACTCTAAGTTTTACTCTGAAAGTGATACCATTCGCATCACAAACAACGGGATAGAGCGAGAGTTTATAGACTGGACCAGTGAGAATGATACTGTAGTGCTGGATATCTACAAGCAGTTCAACCCTGGCACGTATGATGATAATTATAAGGCTATCAACAGTGGTAAAGTAAACGTGGTGATACCCCAGGTATATGAGCTTGCCAATATTCTGGTGGCACTTGCAGGTAATGCGCAGCCAAACTGGGTCAATAAGGACTCGGAGTACTACAAACGTGTTATGGAGTACTTTGCTCCCTACAAGAATCACCCAGTCTTTGAGAAACTAAATGCTAAACTATCTTCAGGCTCTTACATCAACATCAGGGAAAACAGTGCCGCTTATGTGTTTGATGGGCAAAGGATGGTTAAATCCAGCACCTACGCTGGCTTTAGGGCAAGAGACCAGTTCAAACAGCTGTTGCCTTCAATCCAAGACTTTGCCACAGTAAGCGATTACCTTGCATTTTACCAGAGCGAGAAACTATTTTATGCAAAGTTGGAGTCACTTGAGCATGAAAGGGCTCAGGTGAAAGAAGCCTGGGATTGGCTGCAAGGGCAATTCCCAGACAAGGTGGATTCCTACCGAATCATCATGAGCCCACTGGCGGGGGGCTCCCATAGCATACGCCTATTTGAAAACAACGGCTTCAAAGAAAACATTATATTCATGTCTGCCCCATCTCTTACAAGAGGGGATTCGGTAAACTCAAGTATAACAGATGCTTTAGCTTTGAGAAGGGCTTTCACAGAAATAGACCACAACTACGTTAACCCGATATCGGACAACTATGCTGATGATATAAACGAAGCGATGTCTAACTTAGGCAAGTGGAATAAAGGTGGCAGCTACGGTAGCCCTTATGCAACCTTCAATGAATACATGACATGGGCTGTTTTCGGTCTTTACCTTTATGATAGGTTTGGGGAAAGCATCTATGAGAAGGTGATGCCTCAGCCAACAGCCTTTATGGAAAACAACAGGGGCTTTGTAAGGTTCGGAGCTTTTAGTAAGCATCTGCTGGAACTGTTCCAGAAGTATGATGGCAACAAGAAGGTCTTTGAGCTATATCCAGAAATGCTGAAATGGGTGAAAAACGAGAATTACAGTAGCTAACCACGTGTATACTTCATGCTTCGGCTACGCCTCGCAAGTCGTCTACACAAGCCGTTGAGCGGTTTCTAAATCATAAATGAAAACTATACTTATCATCTTCCTGCTCATGCTTTATGCTGGCTATGTCAATTCGCAGAAGATAAAACACCTAAACATTGACAGCTTAGCAGAAGCTCAAAGCAGACAGTTAATCAGTGAAAGAAAGGTTGAATAGGTGCTAATTTATAAGAGCGGCTGCCTTGGATGTGTCTTTCTCCGAGAAATTGGCTGTAACTGTGAAGACAGTGGTACAGACACGCACCTTATTTGGGCGGAAGGGGAAAAATACTTTACCAGGGAAATAGGATGCTGTGTTGAAGATGTAGTGAAAGAGTTCAGCAATCCAGCACTGTTTAAAGAGGTAGTCAGCAAAAAGAGTAAAATATTTAGCTCACAGTTTAAAACCGAGTATGAAGAAATTCATCATGGTTTCAAGAGGTTGACACTTGTCTCTGCCGATAGGAAGCAGGAAGTATATATGGAAGATTTCCTTTTTGCTGAGGATAACAAGTACAGGGAGCACAACCTGAAACAGGCAGCCAAAGTCTACACTGATTTGCTAAGTAAGGAGTTTGAAAAGTAGTAAAAAGGAAATCGCCTCACAAAGTGCAGCGTTTAAGCTACGCTTTGCCCATTAGCTACATTATAAACGTTAGTCAGGATTTATATTTATAAATGAAGAAGATTAGCAAATGCTTAATTAGTCGTAAGCGACTGCTTTGGCTTATAACACTTCTCTTGTTGCCACTATATAGCAATGCAGAAGGTGGAAAATTTATCGGTAGCGCCTTAGAACTGTTTGCATTTCTGATTTGGTTTCTGGCATTTATCTCTTTACTCCTGTCTTTGATTTGGGGAAAGAAGCATTCTATGGCAAGAGCTATTGTCTACTTACTTTGTGGGTTTTCATTTTTGACTTGGCTATTCAATTCATTCTTATTTGGCGGAGCACTAAGTACATCATATAATTTAGCTAATTTGGTATCATTGGGAATAATGGTTATGACAGGGGTTAGAAAAGAGAGAAAAGTGCCTCCTAAAAATTCTTAAAAGTACTGTTGTGTTTTTATTATAACCGTTAGAAATGCCAATTAATACTCAATCACTTTACATGGTAAGCACTAAATACTATGCATCACCTGACTGCACATATGAAGATAAAGACTCACTAAAAAGCTTTCTCTACTCTAACATAAACGGGGAAGCTTTGCCGAACAAATGGGAGCATGTATCCATAGATTTTGAAACAGACAGCAAATGCAAGATAGTACAGGAAAGATGAGGCATAGGGATAACCAATAATTTGAAAAAGAAGCTTTGAGGGTGCTGCGAATGGTGCCATGCTGGAAGGTCTTTACACAAACTGGTAAAATCTTTGGGTAGCGGGACATGGACATAATATTCAGCGAAGAAAACAGAAAGAAAAAATATATACGCTAACCCTGCCCATTAGCTATGCTCTGCTTCGCACTCCTTATGGGCTAACCCGTTGGTAATGATTTTATGAAGCACGCACTTTACATAATACCAATAGCCTTTCTGATATTGCGTTGCAGTGAAGTTATTTCGGCTAACACAGATACTATTGGTCAAGGAATATTGGTTGAAACTGACACTCTTGATATATCCAATAATGGTCGACTGACTGAAGTTGCTCTATTTAAAGACCAATTCTACTTCTTGTTTGAAACCAGCAGAACAAATACCACTACCCGTTTTACAACAATGAAAATTTATGACCTCAAAGGAAACTTTGTTGAAAATGTATTCCTGCCTAAGGAAGCTGTATCAATGCCTTATAGTGATTTAAGGGTCAACAATCAAAGGCTATATCTAAAGGAGGAACATCAACTAACAAAAAAAACCTTCTTGCTTGAAAAGTATGTAGCAGACTTCAATGAAATACCAGATACAGCCATAAATATTTACGAAGACTTAGAGGCTGTTTTGATTTTATTTTGATAATTTTTTAAGCATCAAGTGAATCATAGCCACTCGTATCATTGTCTCA
>NZ_CANLZM010000023.1 GCF_947495565.1 uncultured Pontibacter sp. | reverse complement strand
TGGCCCCAGCTCTTCCGGAGGGCCGTTTCCGAAGTTGGCTTGACGGGGCTCGGGTGGGTCCCGAGAAACGGGGGTATTCTGATACAAGTAACAGCCACGAGTTCGGGCACGAAGCCGCTGCGAGCGGAAGCCATAGCCAGCCGGGAGGAGCCCGAGGCACGAGGGCGGCTGGCTGTGCGGCGACTGACCCGCAGGCGAGCAATAACACGGGATGCGGCTGGGCTGTAAGTGCTGTGCAGCTTGTCGGAACAGGACTTGCAGCACAGAGAGAGCAGCCGTGAGCAGCGCTCGAACTCCGCTTTTCCTGCTTAGGCTTATCAAACGGTAGTGGCTTCTGCTCTAGGGATAAGCTAGTGCCTTTTCGGACCCATTTCCCGTAACGAGGTCAAAATACAGCATCAATTGAAAAAGAAAAAGCCCGCTCCTTTACAGGAGCGGGCTTTTTCTTTTTTTATCTTACTTTTTCCAAACTTCCCCCTGCCACAATATCTGATTCTTATCTTTTATATAAATTAACTCTTGATTGTAAGGTTCAAACTCAAAAAAGCATCTGTCAAAATTGGGCAAAGTAACAGTAAGATAGTTGTATTTTTCAGTATCAATATCTATTTCGAAAACCTTAAACAATATCCTACTGTTATAGAGTGTTGTTCCCGATACATCAGCATTCAAATTGAAACTGATTTGGTTTGTACTTGTTTTTCTGTTCCATAAATATTTTGATTTAGGCAATACAATATATGTCGTATTTGTACTAATGGATTTACTGTTATTGTGATTAAACGTAAAACCCAGTTTTACAGGGTGAAAATCAGTAGGAAACACTACTTTGATATACAAACTGTCTTGAGAAAACTTATTATCTTTTTTAATTTCATATTCTAAGCCCTTTTGCTTTGTATAATAATCTTCACTTGTAATTTCTATCACATTATCTTCGACAACAGACCATCTCCCTTTTGAAGCATAATCGCATTGCTCTACTACTGGGGTAAACAAAACTTCAGCATTCCATAATGTGTAAGTTCCATCTGATTTAATTTCTAATTTTTCTGAACTTTCGTCCCGCATATATATCCCAGACACACCGTTAGGGGCGGATTTTTGGTCTTTTGTTGAGATGCAGCCAATTAATTGGAATGATGCTATCAACGTAAATAACAGCTTTCTCATTTCTTTTTATCTTTTAGAACTTCGTAAACAGTTTTACCGTCTTTGGTTTTTATGTTCATTAATGTCGTACTATTAATGTTCCTTAATGAACTGGCACCAGCAGGATATGAGCCATCATAAGAGTATTGTGTTTGATAAGCATTTACTTCATTATTCCTTGCTCCCTCTAAAGTAGTAGCTGCATTTAATAATTTGCCATCTTTATTAAACTTCACTCCCCCTGCTTCAATAGACTGCCCTACATGGCGTATTTCGTGTATATGAAGACCTGTATTGCTACCTTCAATTTTAATAACACCATCAGCTCCTTTAACAACTCCGTGAGTTCCATCACTCGCACTTGGACCTGTAAGTTTATAGGTTTCGGCAGCATTCCCAATCGCTTCAACATCTGAAAGGGATTGATTTAACAATTCAACTTTCTGGCTGTTCTCCGCAAGTTTACCTTCAAGCTTCGCTAACTTCTTATCACTTAAACCTCCTTTATCTATTTTCTCCTGAATTTTCGCACTATTCTTCCCTATGCTTTCTATCCTGTTATTAATAGATTTATTTAGTCTTTCCGCTTGTTTGGGGTCTTCCCAAATCATTCCTGTTGGGTCAATATATCTTATCGGATTATTTGCAGAGTATGCGAACGGGGATGTTCCGACTTGTTTAGGGTGATCTGCCAGCGGGTCCACCACATGCCACCTACCCAGTTGGGCATCGTACATCCTGGCCCCGTAGTCCATCCAGTTTAATCCCAGCTCCGTCTGCTTCTCCTTTCCGTTGTACTGGAACTTGTGGTCCGGCGTGCCCTGCCTTTCGATGCCGGCTAGGTTGAGACCCCAAGGATCGTAGTGGTTCTCCTGCACGAGCATATCCTGGGCCACGGTCACCGACATGTCATCAAACCAAGCCTCCTCCGTACTCTCGTTCGCTAGGTAGACTTCGGCAAAACCATCCTGCTCTACCGCATATTTCAGTTCCAGCTCCTCCCAGCCTTTGTTGGCCTTACCGGAGAGGGCCTGATAGCCGTTATCCACGTAGTTAGAATCGCTGTCGTAGACAATATAGCGAAGGTAGGCCTTCGGTGAACGCTTTTCCTTCTGCAGCACCTGCGGGGCCAGCGCTAGCCCAGCTCCCAAGTACGGCAGCACCCTGCCCTTCTTGCCACCGCCAGCCTGCTCGCCTGTGGCCATATTACCTGTGGTGACCATGACGCTGGAGGCTAGCCAGGAGGCCAGGCTGAACACTAGGTCCTGCTTCTTCTCCGTCTCATACATGCCGAAGGCTTTTACCTTCAGCGTATCGCCTTGGCGTAGTTCCACCCGCTTGGCTGGCCCCATTGGCTTGCCGCGCCCAGCCGATAAAAGGGCAGCGTGACTGCCCGTGCGGGAACGCATTCTGTCCAGGTGGCGCGTCTCCTCCACCCGCTCAAACTCGGCTTCCTCGGTAGAGGCCATCATCGGCTCCATCGTCAGCTCGTTGGTGCTGGTGACCGGCTCGGCAACGCTCACGCGCAGGTTGCCCAAGTGGTCCTTGATGTGGTACTCGTAGCGCCACACCTGGTTAGTCTCCGGCATGTAGAGTGTACGCCCCTCTGCCGTATGCGCAAACACCGGTTGCCCCTGCTCATAGACAAAGCCAGCCCCATAGTCAGTAGTTGTGAGCACACCATTTTCCGATACCCGCTTCTGCAGCTTCTCCCCAGTGGCCGTGTAAGTGTACTCAATCCAGTTGGCTCCATTGTCGAACTCGATGCGGGAGGGCAGGTTCAGGCGGTTGTACTCAATTTTTGTGATGTCCTTGTTGTCGTCGCTGGTCAGATTGCCGTTGGCATCGTAACCATACTCCGGCGCGAGGGCAATGTACTTGTTCCCGTTCTTGTCCTCAAAGTCGTACTTCGATGGGGTTATTTTCGTGTCATCCACGCCCAGCAGTAAGTTTCCCCTTTCAGACTTATAATGGTAGCTGAGCGCGTCTATCTGATCAAAAGTTTTCGCGCCGTTCACCTCAGAAACAAGCCCAGCCCGATTCATTGACAGGATGTTGCCGTTGGCGTCGTAGCCCACGCCCCACATCCTGTAGTCGTCCCCCTCCGTGCCCTGGGTGTAATAGTTGGCGTCGGTCAGGCGGCTGGCGCGGTCGTAGACGTAGCTGTAGGCTCGCTGCGCGTCATCCAAAGAGCTCCTCCACACCATCTCGGAGATGTTGCCGTTGTAGAAGCCTTGGGCAAGGCTGATACCGTTCTCTCCGTTTTTGTAGCTGAGCGTTGTGGGACGGTCATAGGTGAGCTCCATGCCGAACACATCGTCGCCGTCGTCGTTCTTCTCATTCGCCGAGAGCGAGGCGTTGTTGATCGAGGTGAGCCAGCCGCGCACGTTGTAGCGGTAGTCTACCGACTGCAGGAAGGAGCCATGCCCGGTATCCTTGTTGTAGTCCTTGGAGTGCAGGCGCTTGTCGATTAGCTGCCCCAGCTCGTTGTACGTGGTGCTGGACAGTATCACAGCGTCCTTGCCGTCGGTGCTCTGACTGGTGGTCTCAAGCCTGCCCATGTGGTCGTAGGTGTAGGAGACTTTTACCGTACGGGCGTCCGCGCCCCCCTCCCGGTGGGTGAGCAGCGTCTGTTCCACCAGCCCCGACAAGTCAGCTTTGTAGGTGGTGGCCAGGCGGTCGATGCCGCCCAGATGACTATCGGACACGCTCTCGAGCGGGCGGTACTCCTTATCATAGTAACTGACTGCGGTAAGCCAGGTGCCCGGAGTTAGCCCCTCCAAGCGCCTTGTGCTCGTGCCTGTCACCTGCCCGCGCACCGAAGAAGCCTTTTTATTAGGATCACCCTTGAAGACGTATGTGTCGTCCTCGTCCTTAATAGGAAGGTATTCATACTTGTCGTAGTAGGTGACCGTCAAGAGGTCCGCAGGGCTAATGTTCTTAGGATAGGTATTGTCCAAGGTGTAACCTACCTCCGCGTCGGAGAGGTTATCCTCCTCATGGTGCACCGTCTCCAGGTCGAGCTCGGCTTGCACCGTGGCAAGGTCCTTATCCGCAAGAGTCACCGTGCCCGTCATCACAGGTCGGCCCAGCGCATCATACTTGGTGAAGGACCACTCGTCCCGCTGCCGCTGCACGGCATCCTGTGTGAGCACCGGCAGGTCCAGCTTGTTGTATGCCATCTGTACCTCACCGGCGCTCGGCACCTGCTTTCTGGTCATTCTCTTCCTGCTATCGTACTCGTAGCGGAAGCACCAGTTGGCAAGAAACTCTTTCCCTGGTGAGAGAGCTGTAGACAGCGTGATTTTACCTGTGGTAGCATCCGGGGTAGGCAATTGGCGAGAGCCTTCGGGCTGTATCACCAGGCGGAGGTTGCCTAAGTCATCGTAGACGTACTGCGTGACCATAAAGCCTGTCTCAGTCTCAGTGTCAAAGATATTATCAGCCTCCTGCACCTTCTTTGCCACCACGCGGCCCTGCAGGTCCTTATACTCCACCGTGAGGGCATTATGCTCGTCCCTTGATTCAGTAACGTACAACGTGCCCGGGGCATAGAATCCCTGCAGGCGCCAGGTGGCGTTCACGAGCCAACCCACATTGCCCTGCCCAGAAGCGTCCTCCACCGTTGTGCCCTCACCTTCCGACATGCGCCAGTAGCCGACAAGGTCGCTAGGCTGCCCCAACAGGACGCGCTGCATGTTACTTTTGATCTCGTCTACCGTCCTGGCGCTCTTCCACACGCGCACCTCGTCAATGGCCCCCTTGAAGAACTGTGAGGTGGCCTGCCGTCCGCCGATGCGTACATCATGCCTTGTGGTAAGGGCATCCTTGATAATCCCCGAAGCAGGGGCCTCGTGGGCAAACGCACCGTTGAGGTAGGTAGTCACCTTTTGCCCATCGTAAATTACGGCAACGTGTGACCACGTATTGAGAGGCGCTATCACCGGCGTCTTGGTAGCTACCCACCCCGGGGAGGTGTTGGCAAATGCCCAGCCAATGGAGCCGTCCTGAAAGCGGGATAGTTGGTACTCCCCCTCCTTGTTTACAATTACGCCCCCGTCCACACTTCGGCTACCCGGGCCCGTAGGGTAAACCCACGCTTCGATGGTCATCGCATCCGTTGTCACTTTCAGGGGTAGCTTATTTCCTATCTGCACGTAACTACTGGTCCCGTTAAAAAGTACAGCGTTCCCGATTGGATTGTCGTACACTGACGTTTCATAGGAGCCGGTGCTTGTCACCTGCCACAGGCGCGTCTCCCCCGCAGTGTTCGTGCGTGCGATGGACTTGAGGGTATGATCTGAGCTGGTCTCTGCCGGTACATTGTCCGGCTGCCATGCCTCGCCTGGGGCGCCCTGCTTGAGCACCCGGCTCAGCGGGGAAGCCTCGTACACCGGCACCGCCCACGGAGCGGCGGTCTTGGCGACCATTTGGTTCAACGTCGTCATTGGGTTTGCGGGGCTGTAAAAGCTTTCCAACTCTTTATTCCCCTCCAGGGCGTCGGGTCTATAAGCCCCTCCCTGTCCTGCTACATAAGGTAGGTATGTCTTCTCCACCCGGCCGTAGGCGTCGTAGCTCACCGGTGACACGATGTCGTTCCCATCCGGGCTGGCCTGCGTCTGCACCGTCTGTAGCTCTCGCCCTAGGCCGTCAAAGTAGGTGATACGCTGCATCATCTCCCCCACTGGTAGGCGATCCGCCGCTTCCGCGCTCTGTACTCCCGGCTTTAGCACCGTGTTCTCCACTACATAGTTCATATTCTGCGCGTCACGCGCCAGTCTTACGGCCTTCCCCGGGGAGGTAGCCGTGTTTACCGCTCCGCTCCTGGTCACCAGCGCAGTATAGGTACCTGGCTCCTTTACGACCAGTGATTGTCCCGTTGCCCCCACGATAGCCACCCCGTCCTTGAGCCATTGGTAAGTGGTGTAGGCATAGGTCAGGGAGAGCGTCACGCTCGCCCCAGGTACCAGCTCCGTAATGCCGCTTGACACGGCTATCACAGGTGAAGGGTATATTGTCGCCGTCACTGCCCTACGCCCGCTTTCGCAGCCCTGGCTGCTCCTGGCGGAGACATAGTAGGTTTTGGTGGAGGACAGGCTGGGGGAATAAATATTACCTGAGTGGAAAGCCGTGCCCCCGGAGGCGGCGCTGTACCAACTGTAAGTATAACCCGATACAGGGGAGGAAACGCTCAGCGTCACCGTGCCCGCCCCGATGCGGGAGGAGGAGGGTACGGTTGGCGTTGCCGGAGTAGGGTTGACCGTCACGCTCACCGCCGCAGAGGAAGCCGTACAGCTGCCCAATGTGGTGGTAAGCGTGTATGAGCCACTCTCTCGTGCTATGTGGCTCGATGCGGTGGCTCCGGATACGGCTACCCCGTTCTTGTACCATTGGTAGGTATAACCGCTGCCCGCGGTGCCGTTAAGCGTCACGCTGCCACTACTGCAGAAGGTGGTGGACCCGGAGGCGGTCACTGAGGCCACGGGAGCAGGGTTTACCGTCACGCCAACGGCAGACGAGGTGGACGAGCAGCCGCTCGGCGTGGTGACCCTGTAGGAATAAGAGGCGCTCTCTCTGGCGGTAAAACTTGCAGAAGTTGCGCCATAGATAGCAACTCCGTTCTTGTACCACTGATAGGTGTTACCGCTGACATATACCCCATCAAGCCTCACGCTGCCACCGCTGCAGAAGGTAGTGGATCCGGCGGCGGAGATAGCCGCAGAGGGCAGGGCATTTACAGTAACCATCGCGCTGCCGCTCATGGTAGTGGCGCAGCCGGAGGAGTTCGTGCCCACCACCGTATAGTTTCCGCCCACGGTCTGGTTGCCGAAGCTTAGTGCTGAGCCCGTACCCGAAACGGGGGAACCAACGCTCACCCCGTCGCGGCGCAGCTGGTAGCTCACCCCCGTCTGGCTATCAGATAAGCCAACGGCCGCGCTGCCACCCGAGCAGAAGCTGCCCCCGCCAGTCATGGAGTAAGCTATGGGTTTGATTTTGGAGACCGTAACCGTATTACTCGTGAGCGTACCGGAGATTGTCCTGGCCGTTAAGTAGTAAGAGCCATTCAGCGTAACAGTGAAGTAAACGACCTCCCCCGAGGCGCTCTGGGTCTGTGGACCGTTTAGAGTGTAGTTGAAGGAGCAGCCGGGAGGGGGATAGGCCTGAAGCACGGCTTTGGAGCAGTCCTGGCTGTAAAGCCGCAGGGAGATACTCGTACAGGTCGGGTCATCTCCTCCGGGGGGAGGGAGTAGGAGAGCGTTGGTGGTCACACCTCCCTGGGTCTGTGTTCCTTCCTGGTTCCCGCTCTCCCCCTTCTCCCCCTGGGCAAGTGCCGTAAAAGACAGAAGAAGGCAAAGCAGCAGGGCTAGCAAGGGCTGCTTGCACAGCCCATAAGCGTATAAATTCGTCATGTTTTCAGGTGGTAGCGTGATTATTTCCTGTAGTTGTATTCGTAGCTTTTCCGCACGTTATCGTTATGGTCCTTCACCGTTTTAAGGCGGCCAAGGGTATCATAGCTATAGTAGGTCGTGCGGCCGTTGGGATCTGTCGAGGAGGTTAGTCCTGCCAGAGGGTCGTAAGTATATATAGTCACCATGGCTTCAGGGAGCTGTTCCCTCAACCCGTTGAGCAGGTTCAGCTGGCTCTGGGAGAGCGTGGCGCTGCCGGCAAGGGCTTCGACAGCAGCGTCACCGCCTAGCGCTGCCTTAACTTCATCATAGGTAGCATTCCGTATCTCTGCGACCGGGTAGGCATAGCCATAGCCCCACAGGTAACTGGTCTTCTCATCATCTGTTTTCGCCTGCTCAGTAAGCTTGCCTTTGGCGTTGTAGGCAGAGAACTCCACCCGCTTCTCCATGGGACCATTACCTGACTGCACGTGCTGGCTCTCGGGCAGCACCAGGTTTCCAAAAGCTTTATAGTCTGTCCTCACCCGGAGCGTTTGTTTTCCGCCCTGGCTGACCCGTTGTTCAAGCGGCACCGCCAGCACATGATCAGTGATCAGCCGCTGCCTGGCCGCCTCTGCGCCCTGCTCGCTCAGGACAAGGTCCTGCGGGTAAAAAAGCTGGACTACTCTCTCCTCCCCACCGCTGGTCAGTGTGGAGAGGCTTGTCGGCTGGGCGTGTACCACATTCCCGTACTGCGTCAGCATCGTCTCTTCTGTGTAGCCTTGCCCGTCCGTGCCGTAGTCAAGGGTCCGCACGCTCTCCACATAGCTCCATCTGATGAGGTGGGAGTAGCTTACCATATCGTAGTCAGAGGATCTCATGATATGGCAGTCGACCGGGGAAAACCCCTGACGCACCACATAGGCCTTCACTTCGCCGCTGACTCTCTCGTCATCCTTGTAGGTGGTAAAAACTTCCTGAACAGGTACGATCGCCTCTCCTTCCTTCCTGAAAACCTTCTTATAGTACTCCCTGCCGTTTTTCCACGACATGCTTGTGTGAGGCGCGCCGCTTATTCTCACAACACCGACCAGTTTCTCCCCGAGCTCATCTGGTGTTATTTCGAACCGGTGCTCGATTCCACCACCCTCAAAATCCTCTCCCAGGCTCTCCACAACCGTTTTATAATACACGGATGAGGAGGCGAAGGCATAAATATTGTTGACCGAGTTTGAGGAAAGCGTTTTGTACACGCACTGCCTCCACATGCAGCCCCCTGTATTATTAGAGGAGTTCGTACACGTGTTCTGAGTGATGTGCGTGTCCCTGTATTCCGCCTCAATGCCAGCCTTCCCGTTCTCCTGCCCTTTGGCCTCGACGCCCGCCACTCCCGAGGATTGCCCCGTAGAACCGGACGCGCTGTAGTGGAACTTGCGCAGGGTTGTCTTCCCGGTGCTCCCGTCACTGGTGGAGACTTGCGCCACGCGGACCCCGCCCATGGCCTTGTTCATCAAGGCATAAGTAGACTCACTTTCCATAAACGAAGATAAGACAGACGCTCTTACAGACTCGCCCGTTGGCGTGATGGAGAACTGGTATGTATGCCCCTCTTTGAGCTTGACTGTATCTTGCCATAAACGATTCTCTAGTGTCAGGAGCCGGGTTTTGAAGGGGGCCGTGGTAGTAGAAACCGTTACATCCCTAATGGCAAATTGGGCAATATGGTGGTGGCTGTCATACTGCCACCCTGTATCTGGAAGAGTGTCGTACTGCAATGCGTAATGAACCACTTGGTCGAAGGGAACTGTGAATGTCCTAGAAGCAGTCACAGACGTCTTCATACCTGCTCCCGTCGTATCTATGTAGATTCCGGTTTCATCTGGCATTTGCTCGACGTAGGTGTAAGCTTCATTCCCCTCATAGATGATACTGTCCCTACCGCCGGTGGGATAGGTTATTTCGCTCAATAAGCCTTTTTGGGAGAAAGCCGCATTCGGTTCCCTGTTGGCAGCGGCATTGGGAAGGGCCATCTTCCAAACCGGGTTTAAGGGGGCAGGAATAAGGCTTGTGTTCGGCTTCCCGTTGAAGAAGCCGTAGTGGTCCTGTGCAAACGAGAGCCTGGGCGGCAGGTTGTTTAGGCCGTTGTAGGCAAAGCTGTGCGTTTTCCCCACGTCTGTGCAGGCCCCCTCTCCAGGACACTCCCGCACGCTGGCGAGAAAATGCCTGTAGCGCACGCGCTCCCTTTGGTCTAAGGGGACATAGTTGTTCAAGAAGCCTGTCGCCCGCGTGTCAGTGTAGTTTAACTCAAACCTTTTAAAGGCAGAGCCATCCGGTTTGATAACCGTTATGCCGCTGACCAGCCTGTCGTCTGTGTCAAGCCTGTCCCTGTAACTAAACATAACCTTAGTTCCGTTGCCGCTGTTGATCTCACTCAATACAACCGCCTTAGCCTCCACCTGTGAAAAGCAGGGCGGGGCATTTCCCTTTGGGGGGCATGTTACACATTCATCCACAATGGGTTGGTATTGGGGGTCTGAGTACTGTATCTGTGACATGCCAGTGTAGTACCTGATGTTAACAGGTGAGTATGAAAAGCTTATAAAATCGTTGTTCGGGTGCAATATCTCCTTCAGGTACCATGCGGTTGTGACCGGGTAGTCGTAGTTTTTGCCGCATACCGGGCCAAGCTGAGAAGTTACAGTTGTCTCGGTAGCTGTAGCTCCACCGAAAACATACTTCACGCCCTCAGCCGTGGTGATCGTAAACCCGGAGATAATGGTACGCGAATTCGCGTCTACCCCCATAGTCTTTTCTATCTTCAGGCTAGAGTGCTCTAGAAGGATAGGCATCTGCGCGTCGTCCAGGATGAATCTGCCCGCATGCCCGTTGAAGTTAAATGAGAATACGTCTGGCTCAGCATCATAAGGTCCTCGGTTATTTGATATGGTCACATCCTGTAAAAATCTCAAAAGGTCTGCCTCAGAAGCTGCTAGGTCTGCAGGGGGGGCGATTCTTTGTGCCCATTCATCCACTGCGCCATAGACAGTGCGTGTGACCACCCCGCCAGCATTCAGAGTCCAGCCTGTTCCTACTCTTGAGGAAATCTCGTCTACGCGCAACCCGTTGCTGTTATAATTCAGCGAAATAGGGAGCTTCAGGGAAGAGGATACCAGTTCATGGAGCGGGACCGTGTGGTTAATGGTACCAGTGGATAGGTTAGGCGCTAGCCCCCCGTACTTACCCAAGGCAGCTGCGTTAGGCGAAGGGGGCAGCACGTCTGTGGTTTTGGTATAATTGCCTATTTCCGGTTCATTAGGTCTTTTCGCAATCGCTGACTGCCAGCAAATAAGAAGTGTAAGCGTAAAAAGGAATTTGGTTAGTACAGGTTTTCCCATGAGACTATACAATGGTTTGTGAACGGCATAGTAAGGCACCCCCTGCCCATCAAAACAGTTACTGGCTACCTATCTTTTATTTGTTTGGTAATGTTGAGCGAAGGATCTAGATAATCCTCCGTAGCAACTGCTTGATATTTAGCAGGTAATATTGAGCAATGTAGACCAGATAAGAGAGGGATTCGGCCTGGTGTGGCTGTGACGGTGCAACAATTTCCATATAAGTTCGTTTTATGCTTGGGTTCAGAACATGCTGTAGACATGATGTTCAAAACTATCATCTACCACCATTCACTGACAAGGAACATTTGCTATGTATGGTAACCATACATAAAAGCATATTTACTTGTCTTCCTACAAGTAGTGCTGCATATGCAGCTGAGTTGCTGTACAAACTTCAACGAGTTTCGAGATATAGGTAACATTTGACTTGTATGTTCTTTTGCTTCAAGAGTACACAAGTCCGTTAATATATTCAAATAACAAGCATTATGATAAACAGAAAATGTATTAAGTTTAATGCCTCTCTCCTACTACTGTTGAACATTCTTTCTACCTCCTACAGCTGTATCAGAATAATTACTGAAGAGGGATTATTCTGGTACACCTTCTAACGGTCAAAACCTACTTCACTACACCTTGTAACATTCTACATATCAATAGAATACAAGCATGTGTATCAGGGAAATCATATGATTTTTTTGATACATGTACAAAATCCCACTCGCGGGGCATTATTTTTAAATTTATCCGTGAAAGTCGCTCTTGAAAAGGCTGAAAGTATATTGTCTTCCTTTGTAAGAGATAAATCGGGAGCAGTTTTAATAGTATTTATAAAAAATATTATATAAAAAATAAATAAAATATAATATTTGTCTCTTTTTTTTATTTTTTTATTATATTATTATTAATTATTAGGGAAGCATAACTAATTGATTTTTAATCTTGTGCAAGTTAATATGTGTACATTTTCCCACAGACACATGTACAGAATCCCACTTTTATATGTACACTTTCCCACTAACCTATGTACAAAATCCCACCTTCATATGTACGCTTTCCCATCAATGCATGTACAAAATCCCATTATGTGTACAGAATCCCACAGCCCCTTAAATTTCTTAAATATGTGTACAAGCTATCTCGAAAGTACATATATTTAGACATCTAAAGTATTCCACTATGAATGACAGTTTGAGTATTCCAGTTAAGCAACCTAATAAGATTGTAACACAACATAATAACCTTATAAACAGTTATTTTGATATCCCTACAGTCCAGCTACGTGCTTTTATTTACGCCTTAGGTTATATCCATAAGGATGATAAGGAGCTGACTCATGTGAAGATTCCTATTGATGCACTTCATTCCTCAAAAGGAGGAAAAAACTATAAGCAGGTCTCAAAATTAGCTGCAGAGCTTCAAGAGATCAAGTTTAAAGTTGAGCAAAAGTCAACAAGCAAAAGCGGCAAGTTGCAAAAGACTTTTGACAGCATGGTTATCTTTCCCACTGTTAGGTACACAGAAGATAGTAAATATATAATCACTAAAATAAACAGTGATCTTGCTCCATACCTTTTAGATCTAAAAGGAAATTATACTCAAGCTGAATTAGAACAGCTTTTGAGCTTGAAAACAATCCAGGCTTATAGAATTTATATGTTTATCAAGCAGGGCTTATATAAAGATAAACCTACTCCTATCAGTTATAGAAAATTAAGGCTGATGCTAGGCCTTGATATTGAATTGGATGATGAAGAGAGGAAAAAACGGGGTAAAGCTGATGGTGACAATATAGAAGTAGTAAAGTATCCCCTATTCGCTGAATTTAGAAGGCGAATATTAGAAACAGCAAAAGAAGAATTGAAAGACACAGATATGGCTTTCAGTTACCAAATTAACAAGAAAGGTAGAAATGTAGATTCAATTACGTTTTCTCTTGTCAAAACAATCGATATTACTCCAGACAGGGCTATAGAAAGGGTATCGTATGCTGAACAACAAAATTTATTCCCTACTATTCCTGTTACTGGCACTGACACCAAGGTCACTAACAATGCTATTAGAATAATGAAAGATAAGTATAAGTTTTCTTCTGAACAGATAGAAAAATATCTAAAGCATTTGTCCCCTTTAACAATCACAAAGGCAAATAACTGGTTTTCCACTAATAGAAGCACATTAAATTTTACATCAGAGTCCGAATGGTTTGCCAAACATTTAGATAATAAAGTTCAGAAGCAAAAATAGGCTATTCTATGTCTCTTATTAACTTTATGTTTAATTAATAAAGTTAATAAAATTAACAATTTGTTGATTGTGAATATAGTTAGTAGTATTGCTAATATGTATAAAGTTAATATTGTATTAACTTTATTAACGTTGTTAACTTTATTAATTATTTGAAATGTCTGTAGTATTCTCAATTGTTAATGCAAAAGGCGGTGTCGCTAAAACTACAAGCACTCAAAGTTTAGGTTATGCTTTGAAAGAGATGGGTAAAAAGGTTTTACTTGTTGATTTAGATGCACAGGCAAACCTGACTATGTCTGTTGGTATATCTCCGAAGGAAGATCTTAATATATCTGATGCACTTCTTGATAACTGCAAGATTACAGATGTAATTCGAGAAGTAAATGGAGTAGATATTGCATACTCAGGCCACTCTCTTATATCAAGAGAAAGTGAAGTCGCACATTCTGTTGCTGGCGCTGTGAAGTTGCGATCTCTCCTAAAGAAGATAAAAGACAAATACAGTTACATATTGATAGATTGTCCTCCGTCTCTTGGGATTTATACTGTAAATGCATTGATAGCGTCAGATAAAGTCTATATACCAATGACAGCAGAACCATTTGCATGGAATGGGCTAGACAAAATGCTTGAAACAATTGATATCATAGTAGAAGAGGACTTGAACCCTTCTCTAAAACTTGGAGGGCTTTTCTTTACTAACCATTCTAAAAACGCTCAGACTATTCTAGGCAAAACTATTGTTAAAGAGGCTCAGGAGCAGTTAGGGGACAGGGTATTAAATACATTTATACGGACTAACATTGCTTTACATGAGTGCATAGTGATGCACCAAGATATATATACTTACGCTCCGGATTCTAATGGCGCTAAAGATTATATGCAGTTAGCACAAGAGATTATTAATAATTAATACTGTTAATAATATTAATATTTTATTACCTTTAATAAGTTTGAATAATAGTAATGAGATATGGCAGGTAAGGATAATAAGAACTTCGAGAATGTATTAGGCAAGTTGCATGGCAGTAAAGCGAAGCCGGTACAAAGTGGAAGCATAAATAGTGAGCCAGTAATAACTTCAGTAAAATCTAAAAAGGGCTCTAACAGAAAAAGAATTACATTCTTTGTAAATGAGATTTTAGAGGATTATATAGACAAAGGAACCCTCCATGAAATGTATAGGAGTAAATCAGACTTCGTTGAGCATATTTTGATGGATTACTTCAGAGATAAAAAATATATTAAGAAGTAAATGCTGAATTATTTTCTCAGGTACACTAGGGGAGAGGTGCTAAAGCAGTATAGGAGAATGAGGCATGTCAGAGACAACCAGTCTTACTTCCTGTACCTGATCTTTGACGCCGACACCTGCGTGTACGTGGGGGAGACCAGCAACATCTTCTGGCGCGTCGTCAAGCACAAGGACAAGTGCTCTTCAGGGTCGGTGATCTACCTGCAGGAGCACACCGAAAAAGAGGAGGTGCTCAAGCTGGAGAAGCACTACATCCGCATGCTCAAGCCAAAGTTCAACAGCCGCTACTGCCAGCCCGACCAGCTGGAGCTTTTCACGATAGGTAAAGCAGTAGGAGAGAGGTAGAGCGAATCTAGCTATCCATTACTCCAAACCACCAGCACCCTCAAACTAAGCAGTAGCAGCCCGCTATGTCCCCTCTGGGCAAATCAGCCCCACCAGCCGATAAGTACCATTATGTAAAATAGAAGATTGCTTTATGAACTAGTCAGACGTTGAGAAGGAAGTCCCTCGGACACAGGAATACTCAATTTATAGAAATGGCACTATATATTTCCCCTCTTTTTTAATAAACTGCATTTATAAAATGATACCTGAAGAAAACAAACAGCACTCTTTACATGAGCACCACCGTTACCCCGAGTATTCTGAAGTGAATGTTGAGATTGACAATGAGAAGTGCCATCTAACTTATTCAACTAAATAGAGAATGTGGATGCTAGAAAACCAATGGGTTGATGTGATCTGCCCCAAATGTAAATATGCGGAAGGAGTAAGGCTCATTAATATGAAGCTGGAGGAGACTATTATCTGTCATAACTGCAAAGCGAACATAGATCTCATAGATCAAACGGCCTCTGTGCATGCAGCTGTTCGTGATATAAACAACACCCTTAACAATTTCAGAAACTTACTTAAATAGATAATCAATGTATCACACTCATCGACTGAGAAGCAACCTTCAAGAATGGCGTAACCGTCTATATAAGTCCGATTACCGCTCCTTCGGCATGTATTATAACCAGTTTATTGAAAGGCTCAAGGAGGAAAACCTGTTGTCACTCCTGCTTAAGAAAGCTGTAGATGCTTATCCTCTCTCTAATGAAGAAATGGAGCGTATAAATGAGAAGTTGTCTTACGGCATGAGTTTCAAAAATGGCACGCACGCAGCCGCTGTGCTTTACCAGGTGCTTCTGTATTATACCGAAAAGGGTTACTCTCCTAATGCACTTGTAGAGGAGTTGGCCCCTAGCCGAACATATGACGAGAGTATATCAAAATTCGTAGGTAACATAATTGAGCCTATAGTCCATTACATGCATGACAGTATTGAAGAGACCAGTTTTGTGCTCTACCTGCTAGAAAGGTACAAGAAGCGAACAGAATGGTTTTTGGCAGGCACTTTAAATGAGAAATACTCCCAGGCGACAGCAAATTATGAGCAGATATTTGAGGACGACCTTCGCCTGTTCCTGTTTGACCAAGGAATAGACTATCCCTTCTCTACACCCAAGTCCGGCTCTGGACGCGCGGACATTGTGGGGCAGCTTGACACTGTTGACCCCCTTGTGCTGGAAGTGAAAATTTATGACTCTGGGCGAGGGTATAGAAAGAACCGTGTTGTTGATGGTTTTAAGCAGATTGTGGATTACACGAACAACTACAACAAAACGACAGGTTACCTGGTAGTATACAATCTGGACCCGATAGAGATCGTCATCACGACCTCCTCTAACGAACAGACCTTCCCACAAAGGGTTTTATTCAACAACAAGGTCTACTACATCATCTTCATCAACCTTAACTATGATGTTTCGGCAAGCAAGCAGGGAAAGCAAAAGGTTGAGACCATTAAAGAAGAAGACTTATTTGCCCCTTTAGAGAGACTTTAGATGGAATAGAAGTTGCTCGGTTCACAAGAATTGCCAGGCAGCCAAAATATAAATGAGACGAAATGTTTGAATATTCAAACGCTTTGTCTCATTTTTGCGTTATAGATTAAAGCAGGATAACTGCAAAAGTATTCGGATTGGGGTGTCCCCGGTCGGCAAAGAGCCAAGGTAACACTTGGCTCTTTGTTTTTACGGGTGTTTCTTCAAGCCATACATCTTGCCCTCTTTCCCATAAAATTTAGACTTCAGCACCTCAAAGGATGAGTTTGGCTTTGACGGGTCCAGGATGTACCTAGCCACAGGATAGGCGATTAGGTCCGCGATCTGCAGACCGTTAATGTTTTCTTTCTTGTGCTTAAAAGAGATCTTAACGTTGAACTTGGCCAGGCGTGCCTTGCTGACATAAAAGGTGCCTCTGCTGGACAGCTTTTGGAAGTGCTCCCCTAACTTTTTATCCTCCTTTTTCCCTCTTCTCTCCAGGATAATCTCTAATTCTATTTCCTTTTCATTTACCTGCTCAAGGTAATAGATGGCCCGCTCCATGATAAATGAAAGCGAGATCTCATACACGTCATCTGAGAGAAGACCATACTTCTTGATGTATGATAATTTGTCAATAGAGGAGGAAATGATAGCGTAGTCCTGTTCCCTTATTATTTGGTTAAATTCTGTATAAAAGCCCTCCTTCACCTGTTTGTCAAACAAGATTTTAAAAGGCCCCTCGCATTTGCGTATATCCCTTGAATGAAATATTGTACTTATATCATTCCAATACTTTCTTTTAAGCTCATTTAAGGCAAGACGAAAGGTTTCATAGTTCCGCTCGGAGAAAACAATGCCACAGAGGGTAAATATAGGAAAGCTTGGATCAATGCTAGATAAGCCGTGGTCTCCGCTCTCATCAATGAAAAGATAATACTTCACAGTTTTTTGCTTTGATCACAAAGAACGAAAAGTTTTCCGTTTATCACTATTCTGTTTGCCTTATAGGGTTCTACTTATAGAGAAGCCCAAACACCTAACCTTTCATTATCCTCAACTTTACGCCTATTATCTATTTTGTTGATGCAGAATCAAAAGGTTAGGAATGCTTATTACTAGTATGGTTTTATTTATATATTTGATAGAAGGTGTAAATGTGTTGTGTCTTGCAGTAAAAAATTGTCAATGCATTCACATGAAATATAATTTTTTTTAAGGTGTAAGCCAGCAATATTACTAAGCAGATATATTTATGTTAAAAAAGCTAAGACTAGATCAGACTAAAAAATATGAACAGTCTATTGCTGTCTTTGAAATTTCAAAAATGCTGGTAGCCTTTGTTAAAGGACGTAGTCATTATCTATGTATTGGAGCAGAGCAAGGAGATATTCAGAAGTGGGATGACTTAGTTATTCAAGATTCTGAGCATTCATTCATCCACATTCAAGTCAAGAGACAGACAACAGACTTTAGCAAAAAGAATGATAAATGTATAAGAGATTGCTACAGTCAAAGGGAAAGAGCGGGCGTCTTAAGAGATTTATCTCCTTTCGATGAAGCGATAAGGAGCTTAGCACTGTGGGTAAAGGAAAATAACCTTTCGACCAATACAATTAAAAGGAAGTTTTGGATAGAATTGCCAGAGAGCAGTATCAAAATAAAAGATGCTTTAGAAATAAGGCATTTGAGAGATTTATGTAAGCAAGTAAAGGAAGTAACTACTGCAACTGGTTTAGAGCAGCTAGCTAGCCAAGAACAATCTGTAAAAAATTGTTATGATTGGCTAAAGTCATGGTGTGACTTTGTAGACTGGGATCATATACTGAAGGCTCTGAAAGTTCTTACTATAAGATTATCTGGATTAGAGGAAGATATTGAATTGAGAGCAGAGGACACTTTGAAAGAAATTTTTCCTGCTGATAAAGTAAGAAGTGTTCGGTTACAAATTGCCTCTTTTACTGATGAAAATACCACATATACTGGTGCGATCAAACCCCGAAGATTATTATTTGAATTAAGAGATTTTCTACTACCTACAGTTCCTGGCTGGACACAGTTCCGCAGAGTGGGCTCAAGTTGGCAAATATCAGGTACACATGACCTTGAACAGCATGACATGATTGAAAGATCTTCTATTATCGTTCCTATGCTTTGGAGCAATGGAAGAATAAAGAATCTTAAAATTTCTGCTCAGGTAAATGACAATTGCAAACTGTCTGATAGTTTGATACAACTCGCAATTCATCAACGAGGACAGGTGAACACGCATTGTACAAACTCAATTGAATGGAAAAGTCTAATTAAGCAAAGGGTTGGTAATACTTTAGGCGTAAGCAAGAATGACCTTAACATTTTAAACATTACAGACGATACTGAAGAGTTTTACACTTCAGACGTTCTCCCTCTACATTCTCGCCAAGAGCATGAGAATATTGCAGTGGAACTAAAGGATGAAATGACAGCTAAGACGTGGGAACTGGTTATCAAAGATGTTGAAAAGGAGCTTGATGAGATGGAGCCTACAGAACTACGTAATGCTGTAGAATCGCAATGGAAGATATGGCAGAGTCAAATTGGGAAAACACCAAATGAGCAGTATTTGTTGTTCAAGAGAATTTTACATCCAAACGCAGAGGGTGAAGAAATATTTGGAGGCTTGAGAATTGGGGTCAAAACATCAAGTTTGATTGCGGAAGGTTTATTTCTACTACTGATAGTGTCAGTGTGCCTTGGTGATGAGAACAGTAATTGGAAAAGAATCAAGAGCCATCTTTCTGTCAATACAATTGGCTTAGGGTGGTGGAGTGGACCTTCCGGTAAAACAAGAAAAGCACGTCCGCTTGATGATAAGCACATTATGGACTTGATTGGCCGAGAATCTTCTGACATATTAATTCTTTCTAAACTAGAATCTTCTCCAAATGATATTTATGAAGAGAACATAATGAGTAGCAATGTTCAGACTAAATCTTTAGCAAGCCCAAGATATCCTAAAGTACTTGTTACTAACAACAGAAAATTGAAAATGCTAATTCAAGCAGGGGAGTTACAATCTTTAAAAAAATACTTGAATAACCTTTTAGAGCAGAGAAATAACTCAGTAGAAGAGGCAATCAATCAAGTAGTGGTATGAAAATAGAAGAACTAAAGTACACAATCATAAATGAGATCAAAGATCGCTACTTGATTGAAACCGAAAGCAAATTCTCAACTGAACTTCAAGAGCTTGCTATTGATAATCTAAGAAAAGATGTTCTGAGGATTCAAAGATTGAGTGATTCAAATGAGCAAAACCTTAGTACATGGAAAACTCTTCTAATTGTGAATTTAGTAGATAAGACAGATCTGAAGTGTGCTCTGAAATGGGCTTCTATGGTACAGGATTCTTTACTTGACCCTGAAACTGCAGATTTATACTTGTTCTTATTCTTCAATGAACCACTTACCCAAGAAAGCTGCCTGCGCATAGAGTCAACTGAACAATTTTGTAGAAAATATGTGCTACGGCCAAATGAAACACTTGAACAACTACTGGAACGATCCTTCTTAAGTAAACTTGAGAACTCCCGTCAAGAGTTAATTGAATTAGATCCGTTACATAATGCTTTTTTGTATACTGGCTCTAAATATGCGTGGTTTGATGCGGATGAACAGACTAAATGGAAGGACGCTTTTCTATCAAACTTAACTGGAGGAGACCTGATTGAAAAAATATTCGCGATAGACAACCAACAAAAATGAGGCATCTACAAAAAATTTCAATCAGTAACGCTAGAAGGTTTGGTAAAGACATTGAGGTTGAGCTTGGTCAGGGAGCCACAATACTTTTAGCTCCAAATGGAACGGGGAAAACTACTGTTTTTGAGGCAATTGAATTTGCTTTAACTGGGGCAATACAAAGGTTAGATAATCCTCCTTTATCCTTGATTAGAGAAAATCAATTAGGTTTAGATGTTCGCTTAGATTTTACTAATGGTAAATATTGTGAAGTAGAATATCGGAAGGGAAATGAACCTGTTTTAAGAGGAGATCACCAGTTGTTGTTCAAGAATCAAAATCCAGAGTCTATTCCTTTTCTACTAAGACTAACCCATTTGTTGGAGCAAAGAGGCAAAAGTTGGTTTGTAGGAGCAGATATGGAAGCGGCAGGTAGTTTGTTAGATAGAATATCAATCGGGAGGGAACTGAATCAAGTATCTAATAAGAGAATAAGCGTACTTAAAGCTGCTAATAAGGAAATAGATGGTGTGAAGGTACACTTTGATCAGGCGAGACAAAATTTATCCCATTTCGAAAGCATCTTAAATAAGCGTAACCAGCTCGCCTTAGATATAAAAATTGTTCCATTCGAAGTAATAGTCTCTCAAATTCAAGATTACTACAACTTGATAATTAAGGAGGAACGACTTTCAATAAATAGCACAGCCTCAGGAATTGCAACATTAAGTCAAATACAATCAGTTGTCATCCAGAAGATAAAAGAGTCATCTGATCGGTTGATACAATTTACAGAGGTAGAAAATTTAACAGATGTATATCACTCAAACCTTGAAGGCTTAAATACAAAAGAAGAGGCTATAAAGGATTTGAATGATGTAGAAGAGCGTCTTAAAAGTATTCAAGAAAAAATAATAAAGGAACTTAAAGAAAACATAAGCAATCTTTCAACTGCTAGGGAGGAGTTGAATTTTGTAAATGAAATAAGAAATCTATTTACACAGCAGGAAGCAAATATTCTGGAGAAAGAGCAAATTGAAAAAGAAGTAACATTATTGACTGAAGAGTTACCAGTAGTTAAAGATGACCTAAAATCTTCAAATGAAGAATTAGAAAAAGCAAAAGCTCTTTCAGATAAGCAGAGTTTTCTAAATTTAGAAATAGAAAAAGCTTTAAAGGCAAAAGGACAATTATCTAATCTTGAAGAGTTAAGGAAGAAATGGTCAGAGGACTCCAAAGCTGTTGAAGAGTTAAGCAAGGAAATAGTTCCAAGGTTTATCGAGCAGAAATTGTCCATTAAAGGGAAGCTTGATGATACTGAACTGTCATTAACAATAGCCCAGCGTAAATTTAATGTTAGTGAAAAGGGACTAAATTCATTAAAAGAGGCTTCAGATGCTATACAGGGTGCAGTAAGCACTATTGCTGCTAATATACCTCAAGATAGGCGAGATTGCCCTGTTTGCGGAGCAGATTATGAACCAGGGGATTTACAAGAGAGAATTTCTAGTGCATTAGAAATTATAAATCCTTTGGTATCTAATGCTGTTCTTGAAACCAAAAAAGCGGCTAAGCATCTTGATGATGTGAAAAAAAAATATATTGAAGAAAAAGGCATATATGAAAGAATCTGCCAAGAATTAGAAAATCATGAAGAACATCTAAGGGAGATCAAAGCATTCATAAATGAAAACATCCTGCCAAACTTTCCTGCTTATCATACTCCGAATGATGCCTTATTGAATAATCAGATAAGGAAAATAGAAGTTGACAATAGTTTATTGAGCCTGTATAAAGAAAAAGACTCCTTAGGAGAAGAATTAACTTCAAATCGGCTAAGTGCTCTAACATTAAAACAAAAGGAATTCGAGCGTAGAGTTGAGCAAATCCAAAGTAAACTCAATAACTACAATTTGAGAGTCTCAAATATTGTAGAAGATCTAAATACTATACAACGGAGAGTTGGTGAGAAAACCAAAGAACTTATACAAAATGAAATTAATGATAAAGAGGCAGCAGTACGTTCTTTAAAAGAAACAGAAGAAAAGCTAAAAGCACAACAGCAAGATGTATACGCCAAAATCGAAATCACTAAAAAACAGATAGTTTCTGAAAAAGAACTTATTGCACAGTTTCATAGTCAACAAAATATAATACGTCATAAATGGATCAATGCGGGATTGCCAGGAGAACCAGCAAGACAAGCTTTGCTTGAGGATCAAAAACTCTTGGTTGCAGCAAAGGATAAATTGCTTGAAACCAAAGTAGGTTTGAATAAAATAGAAGAAGAGCTATCTCGTTGGAAAGCAGCCGAAACTTACAAAGCCTACGATAGTGAGATAAAAAAAATAGCTTCGCCGGAAGATGAAGAAGTACATCTTGAGAAACTAAAAGAGCAGTTAAAAAAAAGTGAAGAGCGGTATCAGTTTGTTCAAGAAAGAACAACAGCCTTGAACGATCTTTTTTCAAATGTTAAATCTGAGTTAGATACAGTGCATGAATACATCAAATCGGTTAATCCTTTGTGGTGTTCACTTCTGAAGCGTGTTGTTGTTAATCCTCGATTTGCTGAGACTGCATTAAATAGCTACAGTAGGAGGAATAAACCCTTAGCAGGAGCTAGTACTAAACTGCATGGAATCGACGTAAACGTTGCTGACATTGCAAGCGAAGCCCAATTAACAGATTTACAGCTTACTTTTATGCTAGCAATGGCTAAAGAGTATCAGTGGACTCCATGGAAAGCCTTATTACTTGATGACCCAACACAACACCATGACTTGGTTCACTCTGCTGCTGTGTTTGATCTTCTTAGGGACTACATTGTAGATTTGGATTTTCAGGTATTGCTAGGTACGCATGATTCTGTACAAGCTAATTTCTTTAAAAGAAAGCTTAACAATGATGGTGTAGATGCTAGAATATTAGCTTTAAGAGCTGATGATAATGGTGTAAAAGCGGAATATGTGTAAAATGATGCTGCCGCTCCGGTCTTACAGATAAACTAGTTGTAGCACTATGTCACCAGCATAAAGGTATGTGTTTTGGGTTGCATAAAGCTGTTTACAAACGTTAGACAATTTGGGGTAACAGTCTTGTTTCTTGATACTAGAGAATCTATTGCTCCTGGTTGCCTTCGGTTGCGTGCCTATTCCAACCTCTAGGCACGCGAAAAGCTAATCACAACCAGACAGGAACCAAATCGCCACTACCGCTTTTCGGCGTCTTAGTTGACGTCCGTTTTCCAAGTATAAGATCTGCAGAGTGGCTTGAGACAGGCCATGATAATGCAGCAACATGAAGCAATAGGGTTATTGTTTCATGTTGCTGCTGTGGCAAGATGGTCTTGCACCGCCGCTTGCCCAAACCGTTTTCAAACCGAAATCAATCGAAAATCAAACGCTTTTCAAACCAGAATCAAACCGCCGCCACCGTGATTGGGTGTATCAAGATACCCCCGTTTTCTGATACGCTTCCGTTCGCCAGCTCTGGCAACCTACAGCCCTAGCCGATGCAACCACAGTAAATCTAGTGCAGCGCCAGGGGTAGTTGGATCTACCGCAATAGCAGAGCAACAGCAACAGCAACAGTTAACCTGTTGCTGTTGCTGTTGCTGTTGCCCCATGAAAAGAGGAGTTGTTAAGATGTTCATAAGAAGGGAATGCTGAGGCCAGCCGTATAAGCAATTTTCTGTATGTTTGCAGTCGTTTCTTTAAATTTTGTTTATTTCAATATTAACTGAATTCCTATCAAGTGCTAAGCGAATGGTGTTTCCATGATTTGCCTGGGCAACAATGTCATCTATTTGGTCATCAATCATTTTTATTGCTGTATCTACTCTCTCAGTATCAGAAGATACATACAAAGAAAATTCTTTCTCGCCTTCTTTTATTCGAATTTGCAAAATGATACTGTCAATTTTTTTATTCCTGGATTTAAAATAGTCTATAGTACTTCTAACTTGACTAATTATATAGTTTAAGGCATTTGCCAAAATAAAGTCACGGCTAAAAGTCAAAAGGTCCAGGTTATCAAAGACTAATTGCACTGCTTCCGTAAGCGACAACCCTTTGGGCTGATATGTAGTAACCTTTACGCCTAATAATTGCTTATTAAGTTCTTCAACTTCGGTTTCGGATACATTTCCTACAAGTAGTAATTTGTTCATTTTGATTTTTTATATGCTGCACAACTAACGAAGATACTGTATATCCGAAGCATTATTAAGAGACTTGAAGTCATCTCCTTGATTCCAGCGCATTGATCAGTTTCTCCCATAACGCCTGTGATGTTAAATAGGGCTGTTATCTAAACAAGGTGTAATTTCGGACAAATAAGGCAGAAGCACTTTAATTGCTAGCCACTTCAACGCGTAGTTGGCCGTTTCGTATGATAGCTCTGTCACCCGTTATCCTCTTGTAGATACTTGCATGAATAACAGTAAGCCCCTGGTCTAGCAAGCCGTCGAATTCTTCACTTGTCTCACCTCCCTTCTTTTGCTCCCACCATGCTTCTAATCGAGTGCACCAATCCTTCATTTGCCTTTCCTGCTCAAGTTTTTCCGGTGCCTTAGGAATGATACCGGGCTTATAGAACTTTATGCCATCCTCTCCTGTGCAGGATTCGAGGTTAAATTCTTTTTTAAAGTCGTACTCGATATGTTCAAAGTCTTGTTTTTCTAAAAAGCCCCAAAAGTTAGTGTTAGTTCTAGCCTTACTTTGGTAGATTATGAGCAGTCTATTTGTGTTGGTGATTTCGTGAACAAAACCATAATCTACACCTCCTCTTGTTATTGCCTCAAAGAGGCGTGAGGCAAGTTCATTAGGGCACTTACCGAGGTAAACATCCTTTGCTAGATCCGAGCTGCGTGTTGATGTAAAAGCATGTAGTTCGTGCTTACCAATGGGCTTGCAGAAGAATATGTTGTGTCCAGGTTCGATAAACTCCAGACCCTTGGGACGCTGAAGCGATACGTTGCTTACATATAGCTTATCACTGTCTTTAGAAAGCAGTTTTAAATAAAAGTAGATAGCAGAAGCAATAGCAATCAATATTAGAACAGCCATAGTAGTGAGTTTTTATGATTTAAATATATGAAATTTAAATTACTCGGATGAGCAGAGTGGATGAACGGAGCTACGGCAGTAGACTGAGCTGATAACCAGGTAAAGACGCATTCTATTGATTAGCACTTGAGTACCGGAAAAAGGAGGAACTTATGAGATTCGAGCATATCAAGTACTTCACATAGCATCTTGATGTCAAGAAGCGAGGCATTACAGACAAATGTTTAGTCCGGAGATAGGTTGGCAGGCGCTGTCTCCTAAAAAGAGCAGCTTTCCCGCTACAGATTTTGAAGTTTAACCCAAATCTTGCCTCCGATTGCTCCCCGTTGCTCTTAGGTCAGACGGATTAGTTTTCACCTGCGTAACAGCCCCTTTAAGGCTTGAAAGGCATATTTGCAAACTCAATAGGCTGTTGCCGAGCGTTGCTCTTATCCCAGCTACCCGGTGAAGCCCTTTGCTTGATCAAACTGAAATCAACCCTATTTCAAACTGAAATCCCCCGCTTTTCAGCGTCCCACTTGGCATGCTGGCGGCGGTCAGACAGCCGTTGCTCTGCGTTGCCCGTGCCCCGGGACAGCGCGGCACGGGCCAACGGATTTCAAACCAAAATCAAACCGAAATTAGCCCTCCGCCTGTGCGATGTAGCGGTAGCAGGTGGCCCTGCCGATGCCCAGGATCCTGGCGATCTCTCCCACGCTCTTCTCTCCCGAGGCGTGGAGTATCTTGGCGGACCTGGCCTTCTCCATGGCTTCCTTAGACAAACCCGCGGGCCTGCCGCCCGTCCTGCCCCTAGCTTTCGCGGAGGCAAGCCCGGCGCTGGTGCGCTCGCGGATGATCTCGCGCTCGAACTCGGCCAGGGAGGCGAAGATGTTGAAGGTGAAGCGGCCGGTGGCCGTGGCCGTGTTAATGCCGTCCTGCAGGCTCACGAAGTCCACGCCTTTTTTCTGGAACTCTGAGACCAGGTCGATCAGATCCCGAAGGGATCTGCCCAGCCGGTCGAGCTTCCACACCACCACCGTGTCACCCGTCCGGAGCTGGGCGATCATCTTCTCCAGCTCCGGACGGTCCTTGCTCTTTCCGGATCTCTTCTCTTTGAACACCGCTTCACAGCCGTGCTGGGTGAGGGCGTCGAGCTGCAGCTCCAGCCGCTGGTCCTGGGTGGAGACACGGGCGTATCCTATCTTCATAACTTGTACCGTTAACTCGTCTCAAATATACCATTTTACTTTTGAATAGTGAGACGGCAAAACGGGAATCGCGCGATGGCCCCAGCTCTTCCGGAGGGCCGTTTCCGAAGTTGGCTTGACGGGGCTCGGGTGGGTCCCGAGAAACGGGGGTAT
>NZ_CANLZM010000022.1 GCF_947495565.1 uncultured Pontibacter sp. | reverse complement strand
AGTAGTGGTGATAGAAGTGATTTGAAATATGTTGAATACTCTACTCCTAAACGGTTCTAAAACCGGGGAGCCGACACGCCATAAAACCCCAAATCAAATTTGCCGATAACCACCGGGTTGGCAAGCAGGCAGGGCTTCACTGCTGCATTCTCGAAAACAGTAACATTATTTCTTAGCACCGCCAGCGAACACAGGCTTACACTCATTTCATACTTTACCCGATTCCTCTATTCCTACTCGTGCTTTTGTAAACGATCCTTGTCCACGAAATTAACAAGTGCAATCGAGACGCTGAACATGCGTGAGGCAATGGCAGCCATAGGCCTGAAGGTGCCGCTTTCTTTATAACTGTTCAAATCCAGGCTATGTAATTTTTCCAATAGTTTGTCCTCGTAGTTGGGTATAATGGGTATGCCAAAGGCATTTTCTATTTATAATAATAATTAAGGATGAGGACTTTGGGAGCCAAACATTTCAAGTATAGCTCTCGCAAGTATGACTGAATCAGGACACTAACTGCTTAAAGCAAATCGGCTTTAGAAGGGAAGTCGTGACATCTATAACCACACAGGTGCAGCATCAGTTAAGAGTCGCTGCATTTATCCGCCCCGTCCTTTGTAAGTGCCTTCTATATGATTGACAGATAAAGTTATACTTGAAAATTGCGAAATAATTTTCAGAGGAGTTGTAGAAATAACCAGAGGTACTATGCTGCACCAGTGCTGGGTTGCGCAGGTGCATAAGCTTTAACCAACACGAACCCTACGTATTAAAGATCCATGGCTTTTAACCAGGCGTTTGCAGTTTCTAAATCATCGAATGTGGTGGCTACGATGCCCTTCACCCCAAAAGACAGGCTTTTGTCTGCTGATAGTTTGCTGTACAGGTTAGGAGAGTAGACCCACGCGAAAAAGTTGCAGCCGGCCTTGTGCATACGCGGAAACCAATCCACAGCCACCCACTCCGAGGCGTCATCCCAGATGCTGGTGACGTGGGTATTGTCGTTTAGCACTTTGCTGATACGGTACTTTTTCAGGTGAACGAGCATACGCTCACAACCATCCATAACACTTTCTTTTGTTTGGTTTCCTTTCCAATCTACCAGCAGTATGTCTTCCACCACATCGTAGCCGATCGTTATATGCGGCTCTTCTGTTAGTATTAATCCTCTCACTTCAATCAACTAATTTATACAACAATCCAATGCCAGACCCGTGGCCCCTGACTATGAATTTACTGACAAAGATAGCCTGCTGTTGCCAGTTATTGTGTTTGGTTTTAGAAGAAATTCAATAAACTTGGTTTGCCTTGCACTTCTTTTGGCACCAACACTCTCAGTATCAGTAGGAAACAATGCCATTGTGCCGGGCAAATTTTACTTAAGGTGTGCGTTCCCAAAATGCTGCAAATCATTTGGATTTGGTTTATTAGATAAGATTTTGCCTGAAATATAAAGTAACCGCATGCAGCTTAGTACCTCTTTAGCGGACCAGATAATTAATTGCCTGCCACCCCATTGAACTTCCATACTTGCACTAACTGCTACTAATTTCATGCTCTAAACTTTTATACCTCTCCCTTACTTTACATACTGCTCCTGCTCAGTTTTTCTGAGTAGCCCCAGGCCGTAGAGTGTTTGCATGCAGCCTGTTTATTGGCTCCAGACTTTTATCCCAGCCAAAAGTCTGGAGCATAAGTTTCTATACTTTAATGCCAGGTTTTTTGGTTATAAAACTTAACAATCTGTCCGGCTTGAACTGGCGCAGGCACCTTTGTTTTATACTTTAAATACTTGCGGCAGGAGGAGCAGCTCAATAGCTAACTAAGCCTGCATTGTATTGTTTTATGAGTATAGATTTATCTCAAGAAGGGCAGGGCCGCTAAGTTCAACCAAAAAACGGCCCTGCCCTTAAGGGGAGAATCTTGCTTCACTAACTTTAACTTTGCTGCCATAGTTTTGCAGGGAAAGGCAGCACTTCACGGTGCTGCCTCAGAAAAGGGGCGTAATAGCAAAAAAGGCATCCTGAATAGGATGCTTTTTTTTGCCAGGGGAGGGAATAAATACCCTTATGAAGTATAACTGCAGGAGTTATTTTAAATCGAAGCGGTCAAGGTTCATCACCTTATCCCAAGCTTTAACGAAGTCTTTTACAAACTTCTCTTTCGAGTCTGAGCTTGCGTAGTGCTCCGCTATGGCTCTTAGCTCTGAGTTGGAGCCGAAGATAAGATCCACGCGTGTACCTGTCCATTTCAAGTTACCAGTTCTGCGGTCGCGGCCTTCAAACTCTTTATCTTCCTCAGAGGTCGCGCGCCAGGTAGTGCTCATGTCCAGCAGGTTCACGAAGAAGTCGCTTGTTAGCTTTTCAGGCTGATCTGTGAATACACCGTGTTTAGAGTGATCAAAATTCGTGTTAAGTACACGCATACCACCCACCAGTACAGCTAATTCCGGAGCCGAAAGCGACAGCAGCTGCGCTTTGTCGATCAACATTTCCTCGGCAGACGACTTGATGTGGTCATGGTTGCCAAAGTAGTTGCGGAAGCCATCGGAGTTTGGCTCCAGTATAGTAAAGGCTTCGTAATCCGTCTGCTCCTGGGAAGCATCGCCACGGCCAGGTGCAAATGGCACCGCGACCTCAAAACCGGCATCTCTGGCAGCTTTCTCCACACCGGCGCATCCGCCCAGCACAATCAGGTCGGCTATAGATACCTGCCTGCCGTCTTGCTGCGCCTCGTTAAACTCCTTCTGGATTTGCTCATACACACCTAAGATGCGGTTTAGCTCCTCCGGGTTGTTAACTTCCCAGCTTCTCTGCGGCTCCAGGCGGAGACGGCCACCATTGGCGCCACCTCTTTTATCGGAGTTACGGAATGTAGAAGCTGAAGCCCAAGCCGTGCGTACCAACTCAGCTACAGACAAGCCAGTTGCTAAAATCTTGCCTTTCAGCTCCTGCACATCGTTTTCATCAATCAGCGTGTGCGTAACCGCCGGAACAGGGTCTTGCCAGATTAGCTCTTCTTCCGGAACCTCAGGTCCTAAGTAACGTGCAATCGGCCCCATATCGCGGTGCGTCAGTTTATACCATGCGCGGGCAAAAGCATCTGCAAACTCATCCGGGTTCTCTAGGAAACGACGCGATACCTTCTCATAATCAGGGTCCATGCGCAGCGCCAGGTCAGTGGTTAGCATAAACGGTGCGTGCTTTTTCTCCGGGTCGTGTGCATCCGGAATGGTGCCCGCTCCTGCGTCATCTTTCGGCTTCCACTGGTGCGCTCCGGCAGGGCTCTTGGTTAGCTCCCACTCAAAACCGAATAGGTTCTCGAAGAAGTTGTTGCTCCACTGCGCTGGCGTAGTGGTCCAGGCGCCTTCCAGGCCGCTGGTAATGGTGTGTTCAGAGTGGCCTTTCCCGAATCTGTTGCGCCAGCCAAGGCTCATTTCAGCGATACCGGCACCGGCAGGCTCCACATCCACATAATCACGTGGGTCAGCGGCGCCGTGCGTTTTACCGAAGGTATGGCCACCGGCAATCAGGGCTACCGTTTCGTAGTCGTTCATGGCCATGCGGCCGAAGGTTTCGCGGATGTCTTTTGCAGCTGCAATTGGGTCCGGGTTGCCGTTAGGTCCTTCCGGGTTCACGTAAATCAAACCCATATGCGAGGCAGCCAGCGGGCTCTCCAGCACGCCGCCTTTGTGGCGCTCCTTGTTGCCAAGCCATTCACCTTCTGATCCCCAATAGATATCCTCTTCCGGCTCCCACACGTCTTCGCGGCCACCGCCAAAGCCAAAGGGTTTCAGCCCCATCGACTCCAGGGCACAGTTACCGGCCAAAATCATCAGGTCAGCCCATGAGATTTTCTTGCCATACTTCTGCTTGATAGGCCAAAGCAATAGGCGCGCCTTATCCAAGTTTGCGTTATCAGGCCAGCTGTTGAGCGGCGCAAAACGCTGAGATCCGGAACCGGCTCCACCACGGCCATCCATGATGCGGTAAGTACCGGCACTGTGCCAGGCCATACGAATGAAAAACGGACCGTAGTGCCCATAGTCAGCTGGCCACCAATCCTGCGAGTCAGTCATCAGGTTAAACAAATCCTGCTTAAGGGCCTGCAAATCCAAACTCTTGAATTCTTCAGCATAATTAAACGACTCACCCATAGGGTTAGACGATGGAGAGTGCTGGTGCAAAATTCTGAGGTTGAGCATGTTCGGCCACCAGTCGCGGTTAGAGCGGCCGCTGCCCGCTGTATAATTCATGGCTCCACCCAAAAACGGGCATCTCCTGGATTCGTTAGTATCCCAAACCGGAGTGTTAGGAGCTACATGTCTGTCATTCTTATGTTCCATAGTTATAGCAAATTTTATTTAATTAATGTTATTCGTCAGATTTCTATTGATTTATAATTTAAAGTTAAGAGTTTAAGTAACCAAAGTCTAGCCTGATTTTGTCAAATATATCTATGGTATATAGTTTTAAACTATAATGTATGATATCTGATAGATTCAGGTGTTTTTGTGATTTGGGAATACAGGCACATGCTCATTTTTTTTGCGTTCATCTCAAAAAAAGTAAGCTATAGCTAGTTAGTTTGGTTGCCGGGGCAGCAGCAGGGAAATTAAATACTGTTTTGCCAGATATAGCATTGTATAATTTCCAGCCAATAACTGCAGCAGATATAAAGCCTATTTTATACCATATGCCTATGTTGCAACTCTAAGAAACCCCTTTTGGCAAGTGCAGCCGGTAGATGCGCCGTGCTAAAAAATATTTATATAATAACAGCTGACATAAATCACTATGGCACCTGCCGTATATCATTTAAATAGTAGCCGCTTCCGATAAACTTTGCAGTTAAGCAAAGTGATTTTAAGATGACGAACGTGGTAGAACAGCAGGAGTTTCTGATTAAAAAGTATAACGTGCCAGCCCCGCGCTACACCAGTTACCCAACCGTGCCTTTCTGGGACAAAGAGGTGCCGCAGGCGCGGCAGTGGATGGAAGTGGTAAAAAAGACTTTTGCGGAATCCAACGCTACGAAAGGGATAAGCCTGTACATACACCTGCCATTTTGTGAAGAGCTTTGTACCTATTGCGGCTGTAACACACGCATCACCAAAAACCATCGTGTAGAAGAGGGGTACATACAAGCCATACTTGCCGAATGGAATTTATACCTGCGGCAGTTCAACGAGAAGCCAATCATAAGGGAGCTGCATTTGGGAGGTGGCACACCAACTTTTTTTAAACCTCAAAACCTGCGCAAACTGCTGGAAGGTATCTACGAAGGTGCCATACTTCACCCGGATAAAGAGTTCAGCTTTGAAGGCCATCCAAACAACACCACCGCCGATCATCTGCAAACGCTGTTTGATTTAGGTTTCAGGAGAGTGAGCTACGGTATTCAGGATTTTGATCCGAAAGTACAACTTACCATAAATCGTATTCAGCCAATCGAAAACGTTAAAAGGGCAACAGAGGATGCCAGGCGCATTGGGTATGAGTCCGTGAATTTTGATTTAATATATGGCTTGCCTTACCAGACGCCGGAAAGTGTAGGCGAAACGATAGAGAAAGTGGCTGAACTGATGCCGGACCGTATTGCTTTTTACTCGTACGCGCATGTGCCGTGGGTAAAGCCGGGCCAGCGAAGCTACTCTGATAAAGACCTGCCGGATAATACGGAAAAACGTGCGCTTTATGAGTTGGGGTTGGCAAAATTGAAGGTCTTCGGCTACACCGGTATCGGTATGGATCATTTCGCGCTGCCGCATGATGCACTTTGCAAGGCTTATCAAAGCAAGGTACTGCACCGTAACTTTATGGGCTATACCACCTGTCAAACAGACCTGCTGCTAGGTCTGGGATCCTCGTCCATAAGCGATGCCAAATATGGCTATATGCAAAATCTGAAGAAGGTAGAGACTTACACAGAAGCTGTGCGAAGCGGTGAGTTGGCTATATTAAAAGGCCACTTGCTGACGCCAAGTGATTTAATTATAAGAGGGGCTATACTTGCCCTAGCCTGTAACGGAGAACTGGCTTTGGATGAAAGCTTAACCAAACTATTACCCCGAAAAGCTTTTAATGAGTTGGAAGAAATGCAGCAAGAAAAGTTGCTATACTTAAGAAACGGGACGTTGACCGTAACTGAGCTTGGCAAAGCATTTGTGCGCAACGTCTGTATGGTATTTGATGTAAAATTAAAGCAATCTGAACCCGAACAGCAGCAAGTCTTCAGCAAAGCGATTTAATGCAGACTGTTGCCTTATACTTTCAGCAGAGCTTATGCGCCACAGGTATTAAATCTGTGGCGCATATTTTTTAGCATCTGCAGCATAAAGTATAAAGTTATAGCACCTTAAAACAGGAAAAGCAGACCGCAATGCAGCCTGCCTTTTAAATGTCAGCCAGTAAGGCCGAATTTATACCATATGCTAAACTAAACTTTGATTAATCTGCGGTAAACCTGATGTTGTAGCTGTATAGCCTGTTTGAAAACCATTGTGCCTGTAACCAAAAGCAGCACCAGTTTTATAACTTCAAGCACTATATACACCATGTGCAAACTGCTTGAGCCGGGGTCTTGCCCGGCAATAATGGCAAGGGCGCGCACATCCAGCGCAGGCAACAGCCAAAACGTTTGTAGCAGCAGAATGGCCGTGAGCGATAAAATTCCTAACCATACTTTCGGAACTGGCTTGGTGTATAATGCGCCCAGTAACAGTAGCGCGCAAAGGGCAATCTCTATCTTGTTCAGATACCCAAACACCAGGCGCCCGATTCCCAGGCCAATTTCCAGGGTAACTTTTGGCGCGGTAAACTTCACCGGAGCCTCCAGAAAAGATATACCGGCTACCATACCAGCCCAAACGAAAGCCGATAGCACCATTATCAGGTGTAAATTTCTAGTTTTCATACTTTAACAAGGGGGCCATTATTCAATAGCCATCTGCCTTTATACTTTACAAAGGTAGCTGTTTTTATACTTTGATTTGCTGACCTTAATCAGCCGCAAAATTGACTTTCATCATCATTTAGAAGCGGGCCTGCTTATACCTTTGTAATACACCATAAAAGGAAAATTGAGATGGAAGCCGCACTCCAAACCAATATTCAGACTTGTCATCATTGTGGGGATTCCTGCCTGGATGAGCTTGTACTTGTGCACGACAAAGCCTTTTGCTGCGCCGGGTGCAAAACCGTGTATGAGCTACTTGAGGAAAACAACCTCTGCACCTACTATAACATAGAAGCAAATCCAGGTATTTCGGGTAAGGTACGAACACCCGAAACGCATTTTGCTTACCTGGATGATGCCGGTGTGGAGGCGCAGCTGATCAGTTTTAAAAATGATACTATCTGTAAGCTTACTTTTTATATTCCGCAGATGCATTGCAGCTCCTGCATCTGGCTTTTGGAGAACCTGTTCAAACTCAATGCAGGCGTGTCGGAGTCTACTGTAAACTTCCTGCGCAAAGAGGTTTCACTTACCTACTTTCATCAAAAAACCACCTTACGCGAAGTGGTAATGCTGCTGGCCGGCATCGGCTACGAACCGGAAATTACGCTGGCAGATACCGACGGCAAAAAAACATCCAGGCCAAACCGCACCATTATCTATAAACTAGGCATTGCTGGCTTTTGCTTCGGAAATGTCATGCTGCTGGCCTTTCCGGATTACCTGGCGGTAACGGAGGGGCTGCAGCGCACGTTCGGCTCCTTTTTTGGCTACCTGAGTTTTCTGCTCTCCCTACCTGTGTTTGTGTATAGCGCCCGAGGTTTTTTCACCTCGGCTCTGGAAGGTATAAAGCAACGCATGGTAAACATAGACCTGCCCATAGCAACAGGTTTACTGGCGCTTTTCTTTGTTAGTATTTACCAGGTTTTTACAGGCACCGGGCCCGGCTACTTCGACTCCTTTACAGGCCTGGTTTTCTTTATGCTGATCGGGAAGTATTTTCAGCAGAAGACCTACGACACCCTTTCGTTCGACAGGGATTATACTTCATACTTCCCTGTGTCTGTAACGGTGCTGAAAGGAGGCAAAGAGGAATCGGTGGCAGTACGGAATCTTCAGGTAGGAGATCGCATCCGCATCCGGAACCAGGAGCTTATACCTGCCGATGCTATGCTGTTGCACGGGCAGGCCATGATAGACTATAGTTTTGTGAGCGGTGAGTCGGAACCGGTAGAGAAGGTGGTAGGCGAAGTGATTTATGCCGGCGGCCGACAGGTAGGCGAAAGTATAGAAATAGAAGTTGTGAAGGAGGTTTCGCAGGGATACTTAACGCAGCTTTGGAACGAGAGCGTGTTTTCTAAACAGGAAAAGCAAAGTATAAACACCTACGCTAATACCGCAGGCAAATGGTTTATTATAGTTACGCTTTTAGTGGCGGCTGGCGCACTTTTTTACTGGGTGCCCCGCGATACCGAAATGGCCATGCGCGCCTTTACCTCGGTACTGATTATTGCCTGCCCCTGCGCCCTGTCTTTAGCTACGCCTTTTGTACATGGGCATACGCTGCGGGTTTTTGGCCGCAACAGGTTTTATCTAAAGAACACAAATGTAGTGGAGACGCTGGCTAAAATTGACACGGTGGTGTTTGATAAAACCGGCACGCTAACCGAGCCAAGGGCCTCCGAAATCAGCTACTCCGGTAAAGCGCTTGCAGCGGAGCAGGAGCAAAGTATAAAAGCTGTCTTAAGCCACTCCACACACCCGCTAAGTCAGCGTATTTACCAAAGTCTATCAGGCAAAACTGTAGAGGTGCAGCACTTCGAGGAGTTTGCCGGCAAGGGATTGGTTGGCGAAGTAAACGGTAGTATTATCAGGATTGGGTCCGCTGCCTACTTAGGCGTTAAAATGGATGCCCTAAACGACACGCTCAAAACAACGGTATATGTATCTGTGGATGGTGTGCTGTTGGGTTTTTATACTTTCTACAACGTGTATCGGCAGGGGTTAAAAGATGTTATAGCCCAG
This sequence comes from uncultured Pontibacter sp., assembly GCF_947495565.1. GTDB lineage: Bacteria > Bacteroidota > Bacteroidia > Cytophagales > Hymenobacteraceae > Pontibacter. The sequence goes on along the minus strand of NZ_CANLZM010000022.1, from coordinate 30,474 downwards.
ATCAGCGATAAAAAGATAGCCGTGCTTTCCGGTGACAACAACCACGAAGAAGCGCGCCTGAAAGAACTCTTAGGCAGCGGAGCAGCATTGAATTTCAATCAGAGTCCGGTGCAGAAACTGGGATACATCCAGCAGCTTAAAAACGAGCAGCGTCAGGTGCTGATGGTGGGGGATGGGCTAAATGATGCCGGGGCCCTTAAGCAAAGCGATGCCGGTATCGCTTTGACGAATAATATAACGAACTTTTCGCCGAGCTGCGATGCCATACTGGATGCTTCTTCTTTTAATAAGTTAAGCACGTTTCTGGCTTTCTCTAAAAAAACAATGGCGATTATACTTGCCACTTTCGCAGTGTCGCTTGTATACAACGTGATCGGTTTAACACTGGCTGTGCAGGGTCTTTTCTCACCCATTGTCTCGGCCATACTTATGCCAATCAGCTCGCTAAGCGTCATTGTTTTCGCCACGCTATCGGTAAAGTTTGCGGCCAAACGAGCCGGGCTGTGACACCGACACGCACAGGTCTGAAAGACCCTGTGATCTATGCAATAGAGTAACTTTCTAGACTTTAACGCTACAACTATCTAACCCAATATGTATATAATCTTTTTAATGATCGCGATAAGTGTAGCGGTGGCAGCTGCCTTTCTAGGAGCTTTTCTGTGGGCGGTTCGCTCCGGCCAGTACGACGATGACTATACGCCAGCTGTGCGGATGTTATTTGAGAATGAGGAAATGCCGGCGGGTAAAAGTGAAAAGAAAGTTTAGCAACAGCCATAGTTCTATAGTTACCATTGGTCCAACCACCCCTTTATCCCCTCTTGGATAAGGCACGGAATTCTGCTGTTGTTTTAACCAAAGTATAGGTTCATATTCAAGGCCATCCCTCGGACAGGTCGCGTCCTACCCCTACGAATTAACTCAAAATTATATCCAAAACATTTCAAGCTGCTTAAGTACCACTATCAAATTTGATTCTAGTTTCTCTGTTGAGCGCATTGTGAATGTTGCGATGCCGAACGCTAGTAAGGCAGCCCGCAGCGGAGCGAGGGCTGCTTCAGGCACACAGCGCGATACCCTTATTGAGGGCCCCTACCCCCAAGACGAGGCCTCCCAGACTTGAGGGCACTAAAGTAAGATGTGAAACAACAAAGCTTGTAATAACGAGGAAGAACGGCAGCTATTAAGTATAGCTAAATCATCTCACAGCAAATAAAAACTACACTAATAAAATTGGCCATTATCCTCGCTACTGATATCAATCAACCCCGATACTGACATGCATCATCTTTTCAGAAGCCATACTTCCCGAATTTTGAAGTGTTGATTCAGGCCTATTAACCTGTAACATCAACATCAGGAAAACATCAAATACACACAACACTTAAACAAATCGGAGGACACCGCACATGTCAACTAATGTAGCCGAAGACTTAAAAACTGCACCTGAACGGGTGGTGCCGAAAGGCCCTGATAAAGGTGTGACCGACACGTTCTTTTATGATAATAAGATCGTTCGCAATTTTGGTATAGCCACTGTGTTCTGGGGCATTGCCGGAATGCTTATAGGCGTGATCATCGCTTTCCAGCTGGCAAACCCGGACGTAAACATGGGCAACCAGTACACCACATTTGGCCGTGTAAGGCCGCTGCACACTAACGCTGTGATTTTTGCCTTTGTGGGTAACGCTATTTTCATGGGTGTATACTACTCGTTGCAGCGACTTTGCAAAGCCCGCATGTACTCAGATTTACTCAGCAAACTTAACTTCTGGGGTTGGCAGCTGATCATTGTGGCAGCCGTTATTACGCTTCCGCTGGGTATTACCACTTCTAAAGAGTACGCCGAGTTGGAATGGCCGATTGACATTGCCATTACCCTGGTGTGGGTAGTATTCGGCTGGAACATGTTTGGCACTATTACCAAGCGCCGCGAGAAGCACATGTACGTAGCCATCTGGTTCTACATTGCTACCTTCTTAACAGTAGCCGTGCTGCACATCGTCAACTCTTACGAGGTGCCGGTTAACTTCTTCAAAAGCTACTCTGGTTATGCCGGGGTGCAGGATGCGCTGGTGCAGTGGTGGTATGGCCACAACGCGGTTGCATTCTTCCTGACAACGCCGTTCTTGGGCCTGATGTACTACTTCCTGCCGAAGGCTGCCAATCGCCCGGTATACTCTTACCGCTTGTCTATCATTCACTTCTGGTCGCTGATCTTTATTTATATCTGGGCTGGCCCGCACCACTTGTTGTATACTGCGCTGCCAGACTGGGCACAGTCGCTTGGGGTGGTGTTCTCGATCATGCTGCTAGCTCCTAGCTGGGGCGGTATGATCAACGGCCTATTAACATTGCGCGGTGCCTGGGATAAAGTGCGCGAAGAACCGGTGCTGAAGTTTATGGTGGTGGCCATCACGGCTTATGGTATGGCTACCTTCGAGGGACCGATGCTGTCGCTGAAAAACGTGAACGCCATCGCCCATTTTACTGATTGGATCGTAGCACACGTGCACGTAGGTGCCCTAGGGTGGAACGGCTTTCTGACCTTTGCGATGTTGTACTGGCTGTTTCCGCGCCTTTATAAAACACGACTGCACTCTAAGAAGCTGGCCAACGCGCACTTCTGGCTGGGCACGCTGGGTATACTTTTCTATGCCATACCGATGTACTGGGCCGGCTTCACGCAAGGCCTTATGTGGAAACAATTTACAGCAGAAGGTACGCTACAGTATTCTAACTTCCTGGAGACGGTGCTGCAGATCGTGCCGATGTACTACCTGCGCGGTATCGGTGGGATATTCTATCTGAGCGGGGTGTTTTTAATGGTGTATAACCTGTACAAAACTGCCAAATCTGGTAGCCTGGTGGCAGATGAAAGAACAGAGGCTCCTGTAATTGTGCCTGCAATTAGCAACAACGCCGGCCATTGGCACTCCTGGATCGAGAAGCGCCCAACGCAAATGGCCATCTTTGCAACAGTCGCCATACTTATAGGGGGGTTGGTAGAGTTTATACCTGCCTTCGTCATCAAATCCAACGTGCCGACCATTGCCAGCGTGAAGCCCTATACGTCGCTGGAGCTGCAGGGCCGTGATCTGTATATAAAAGAAGGCTGCGTGAACTGCCATACTCAAATGGTGCGTCCGTTCCGGTCAGAGACAGAGCGTTACGGGGAGTACTCTAAGGCGGGTGAGTTTGTGTACGATCATAACTTTCTGTGGGGCTCTAAGCGTACCGGCCCGGATTTGCACAGGGTGGGTGGCAAATACCCGCACTCCTGGCACTACCACCACATGATGGACCCAACCTCTATGTCGCCGGGCTCTATTATGCCAGCGTACCCATGGCTTTTTGAGCAGGAGGTGGACTTAAGTACGACAGAAGATAAATTACGAGTACTTAAAAAGCTGGGTGTGCCTTACAAAGACGAGTATATCGCCAACGCCAACCAGGAGCTGATGCAGCAAGCCAACGGCATTTCGGCAGATCTGAAAAAAGAGGGCATCGAAGTGAAGCCTGAAGCCGAGATAGTGGCCTTGATCGCTTACCTGCAGCGCCTGGGTACGGATATTAAAGTGAAGGAAACACAGGAATAACCTGACTAAAGATAGAGTGACAAAAGACAAAGGAGGTGTTACCTCAGATCTTTTGTACTTTATCCTGAAGTCACAAAGTCTAGAAAAATGTATAAAAACGTTTTACAAGCCATAGACGGCATCGAAATATATCCGCTGATCTCATTTAGTATTTTCTTCTTGTTCTTTTTGGGACTGATTGTGTATGTGGCCCTGATGGATAAAAAGCATGTGCAGACAATGAGCGCTATCGCATGCGGAGAAGAAACCGAAGACACCACTTTTGAAGCTGTAAGAAGATGATCTTTTTAACGAATGTATGTAGAAAAGGTATCCTGCCCCTTGTGGCCGGCCTGTTCCTGGCAAGTATAACTGCTGCCCAGGCACAGGATGCAGTAGCGGCGGCTCCGCAGGAACCTTCTTTTATGGAGCTGCCCTTCGTGCTGCACCTGACCATTGCACTGTCTGGCATCATCATTATGCTCATCATTGCGGTGCTGATCATGCTGTTCCGTGTGTTTGTGCCGATGCTGGGCGACTCGATCTACGAAGAGGGATTTAGGAACTCCTTTGCCGGGCGTGTATTGTTCCTGATTCGCGGCGATGCTACGGTAATGACGGGTAAGGCAAAAGACCACATTCACTCAGACCACGACTTTGACGGTATACAGGAATACGACAACGACCTGCCGCCTTGGTGGAAAATGATGTTCTATGTGTCCATCGTGTTTGCGGTGGGCTATATGCTGCACTTCCATGTGTTTAATACCGGTTTGCTACAGGCACAGGAGTATGAAATGGAAATGGAACAGGCTGCCATACTTGCCGCCAAAAATGCCGACGACCCTAATGCGGTAACCAACTACGAAGTGCTGACAGACGCGGCCGCGCTAGAATCTGGTAAATCTCTTTTTATGATGAATTGCGCTGCCTGCCACGGGCAGGAAGGGCAGGGCACAGTTGGCCCGAACCTGACGGACGAGTACTGGCTGCACGGCGGCGACGTAAACAACATCTTTAAAACGGTAAAGTTCGGGGTGCCGGCCAAGGGCATGGTGCCGTGGCAAGGCAAGCTCACCAAAGATCAGATGCTCGAAGTATCCAGCTATATCCTGAGTTTGCAGGGCTCCAACCCGGCCAACGCCAAAGAGCCGCAGGGCGAGAAGATGTAAGTAAATCTCAACTTAACTTAGAAGTGGCAGGCACCAACGTATAAAGTGCCTGCCATTTCTGTTTTGATGCCCCTGGTAGCCCAGCTCCAAGTCCCTTCATTGACGACAATCATCTATCAAGATGATTGTCGTCATCTTTTGTACGGTAGTGTTTATGGATTTTTGTAACAGAAAAATGTGAGAGATGACGATGCGCAAGTAAGCTACTTGTGCATTTCACTCATACTCACAACCACTTATTCATAAACTAAAACGGCAGGATTAATATCCGCACAAGTTAAACTGCCATGGCAAGCAAAATACAGACGGCTCCTGATGAGTTCCGTGACCACATCTCTACGGTAGATGAACAGGGGAAACGCTTATGGGTGTACCCTAAAAAGCCGAAGGGTAAATTATACCAGTACCGCAAGTATGTAAGCTATCTTTTAGTGGCTTTGCTGTTTGCCGGGCCTTTTATTAAAATTAATGGCCTGCCGCTGCTCATGCTTAATGTGGTGGAGCGCAAGTTCGTGATTATGGGCGTGCTGTTCTGGCCGCAGGACTTTTTTATACTTGTGCTGGCCTTCCTAACGATGACTATGTTCGTCATCCTTTTCACGGTGGTGTACGGGCGCGTTTTCTGTGGCTGGATATGTCCGCAGACGATCTTTATGGAAATGGTTTTCCGCAGGATAGAATACGCCATAGAAGGAGATGCCAGCAAACAGCGCGCGCTGGGCAAGATGCCCTGGAACACTGAAAAGATAGTCAAGAGGGGAGCAAAATTCGCTATTTTCCTGCTCATCTCCTTTCTCATTTCAAACCTGTTTCTGGCCTATATTATAGGGGTGGAGGAGCTGCAGAAGATTGTGATGGAAGGTCCCCTGGAGCATAAGGCCGGTTTCGGTGCGCTGCTACTGTTTACCGGGGTTTTCTTTTGGGTATTTACATGGTTCAGGGAGCAGGTTTGTACCATTGTTTGCCCTTATGGCCGCCTGCAGAGCGTGATGCAGGACAAGAAAACAGTGGTGGTGGCCTATGACTACGGCCGGGGTGAGCCGCGCGGCAAGCTGCGTAAAAACCAGGAGCGCACCGAAGGCGACTGCATCGACTGTAAGCAATGTGTACAGGTTTGTCCTACCAGCATCGATATCCGCAACGGGGCGCAGCAGCTGGAGTGTATCAGCTGCACCGCCTGTATCGACGCCTGCAACGACATCATGCGCATGATCGAAAAACCGGAAGGCCTGATTCGCTACGAGTCGGAAGAGGCGCTGGAGACAGGCAGCAAGTGGACTTTTTTTACACCGCGTGTGATCGGCTATACAACTGTGCTGATTATACTTCTCAGCGCCCTTACCACGCTGCTCTTAACCCGCGACGAAGCCGAGGCAACCATCCTCCGCACACCGGGCCAGCTGTACCAGAAATCAGAGCAAGGACACATTAAGAACCTGTACAACATCTCCGTCATCAACAAAACAAATCACCAGATGCCGCTTACCCTGAAGCTGATTGGCAGGGAAGGGGCGATAAAAGTGATTGGCAACGAGCTCATGCTTCCGGCACAGGGCATTGCGGAAGGCGTTTTCTTCACCGAGATAGCGCAGGAAGATTTAACAAGTATGAATTCTGAAATTGAGATCGGAGTGTACTATGGCAAACAACTGATCACTACTACAGATACCAAGTTTTTAGGGCCGGCTAAGTAGGCTGTGAGACAAAAGCTATAAAGAGGCAAGACACTTAAACAGCATTAAAATGAAAACCGCACACAAGAATGGATCTTTCACACTTTGGCCCTACGCCATTGTGATCTGTATGGTCTTGTTTATGGGCTACATCGCGCAATTCGTGTATAAAGCCATGAACCAGGATATAGGCTTGGTTAGCAAAGACTATTACCAGCAGGAGATAAAGTACCAGGAACGTATTGAGAGCACAAAGCGGACGCAGGCTTTAGGGGATGTGCTGCTAAACTACAGTGCAGAGAGCAAATACATACTATTGCAGATGCCAGTCACTTACAAGGGGAAAAAGCTGAGCGGCGTAATTACGCTTTTCCGGCCGTCTGATGACAGTATGGACAAGGAGATACCGTTGCGGCTGGGCCGCGACCAAAGCCAGCTGCTGGAAACACAGAGCCTTGAAAGCGGCCTTTGGAAAGTGCGTGTAAACTTCACGGACGGCCAGGCGACATATTACACAGAGAAAACTATTCAAATAAAATAGCTATGATTTGGGCTGGTTTTATTTTCGGGTTAGTTGGTAGTTTTCATTGCGTGGGGATGTGCGGCCCTATCGCAATGGCGCTACCCTTTGTCGGGAGCTCCGGCTGGCGCTACTATGCCGGCCGGCTCCTGTACAATAGCGGCAGAATTGTAACATACGTTTCGATGGGTGCGCTGGCAGGAGCCTTTGGCGAGTCGCTGCAGCTGGCTGGCTTGCAGCAAACAGTATCTATCATCTCCGGGGTGCTTATACTTCTTCTCTTGGTGTTGCCTGCCACGCTTAAGGGCAAGTATGCCAGCATGCTGGGCACCGATAAACTGATGGCTTGGGTGAGGCAGAAACTGGGCTACTATTTTCAGAGAAACTCACTTGGGTCGCTGTTTATGGTGGGCTTGCTTAACGGCCTGCTGCCTTGCGGTTTTGTTTATATCGCACTGGCCGGAGCCATTAGCGCCCCGAGCGTAGGAGGAGCCATGCTTTACATGGCCCTTTTTGGCCTGGGTACTTTTCCGTTGATGTTTCTGGTGTCGCTGTCAGGCAGGTTGATCAGCCTGAAAATGCGTAGCCTGTTTAACCGGGCTGTTCCTTATATCGGCATCATGCTGGCCATACTTTTCATTGTGCGCGGAATGGGTATGGGCATCCCTTACCTGAGCCCGAAAGTAACTCAAACGGCACAGCATAAAAAAGAAATAAGCTGCTGCTCAAAGCCAAATGTGGCCAAGGCAGATTAGAGTACACATCAGAAATAATCATAAAACCTATTCTTTACCATTGCTAAACTATGTGTAAAAACAAAAATATAAAGCGTGTGCTGGTGCCGGTGCAGTTCGATAAAGCAAGTAAAAAGCTGTTGCGCTACGCCTGCCAACTTGCCAGTACTTTGGGGGCAGAGCTGCTGCTGCTGCACAACACTAAAACGAAGGATCTTACCCTTACCCAACAGAGCAGCTTTATACACCAGCTACGCACGTTTGGAGAGTGTATTTTTAGCGAAGGGCTTAAGTCGGGAGCCGTGCCGGTGCCGTATGAGTGCGTAGTGAAACCAGGCTGCCTGAGCAACTGCGTTGCCGGGGTGGTATTTGATTATAAGGTTGATTTGGTGCTGATGGAAACCTGTGTGCTACATCAGGAAGAGGAGGAGAACGACCCCGATAATGCCGCTGCCATTATGGAAGTGGTTAGCTGCCCTGTGATGGTGATGCCTTGCACGACGACTTTTAAAAAAATAGAAAACCTGGTTTTCGCCACCGACTTTACCGATCAGGATGACCACGTGCTGAACCAAATCGGAAGCTTTGCAGATCAGGCTGGTGCCAGGCTAACGCTGGTGCAGACTTACTCTAAATCAGAGCGCCAGCAATTAAGCAATTACAAAGCTGCCATGCGCGCAGTAGAAGAAAGACTTACCAGCAAAAACGTAAGGTTGAGGCTTTTGGAGGAAGAAGATACCCTGGAAGGCATCAGCGACTTTGCCGAACAGTCTGCCGCCGATATGCTCATACTGGCAACACAGGACAACTACCTGTTGCAGCGCCTGTTCAGTAGCAATTACATCAAAACAGCCGCTTACCACACCCGTTATCCTATCCTTACCTTCAGGCAGCAAAAGAAAAAGCCATGCTCTGGCTTATGTGCCAATTGTGTGAATAAGAAGGCAGTTCAACAGCAAGATATACTTAATACTTTAGCATTTGCTGATACTGTTCGCAGATAACTCATGTTGATTTAAGTAAATTAGAAGTTTTAAAACTGTTATCATGCTGCAGTTAAGAAATCAGTTTTTCTATTGCGTAGCAACATTTAAAAAAGGTATCTGCTCAAGGAGAAGAAGTACGGTTCATTCACTGCTCAGCTTGTCAAGACCAAAAAGTTCGTGAGCTTTTGTTACAACTATGGCTATAGTATGAAGGCGTAGCATAAGCAGCGGTTTTTTTAACGCTCGGTGTTTGTTAGATGAATATGTGCTGGCATCTTTAGCAATTAATGGCTGAAGTGGCTAATTTTAAAGAAACTTTAGAAGATACTTGGAAGAGCCTTTAGATAAATTCGAACAGAGCCTGGAGCAAAGCACCCGGCTGAAGGCCATTATTGATACGGCCATTGATGGTATAATTACCATCGATAGCAAAGGTATAATTGAAACGGTAAACCCAGCCGCCGCGCGTATCTTTGGTTATCAACCGGAAGAGATTATCGGTAAAAACATAAAGGTGCTTATGCCGGAACCTGACCGTGGGCTGCATGACAGGTACATTAAGAATTACCACCGCACAGGCGTAGGCCAGATCATTGGCAAAGGACGCGAAGTGCTGGGTAAGAAAAAAGACGGCACCGTTTTTCCGTTTTTGCTAAGCATAAGCGAAGTAAAGTTACAGGATAAGCAGATTTTTACGGGCATCGTGCATGACATTACCGAGCTTAAAGAAGCCGAAAAAGCGCTCCGTGTCAGCGAGAACAAGATCAATTCTATCATTCAGGCGGCAGTAGACGGCATCATCACCATCAATACGCGGGGCATCATTGAAATGGTGAACCCAGCAGCGGCCAAACTGTTTGGATATGAGGGCCATGAGCTGATCGGTAAAAGTATAAATTTGCTGATGCCCGAGCCTGATAAAAGCCGGCACGACGGCTATATGCACCACTACCACGCAACCGGTGAGAAACGCATTATTGGTATTGGCCGCGAGGTGACAGGCTTGCGAAAGGATGGCTCCATTTTTCCGTTTTACCTAAGTATAAGCGAGGTGCAGCTGGCCGGCCGCAAAGTATATACAGGCTTTGTGCATGACATTACCAAGCAAAAACTAAGCGAAGAGCGCCTGCGCCGCTACGCCGCCGAGCTGGAGCGTAGCAACCGCGAACTGCAGGACTTTGCCTATGTTTCGTCGCATGATCTGCAGGAACCTTTGCGTAAGATTCAGGCCTTTGGCGACAGGCTGAAAACAAAGGAATATGACAACCTGAGCGAACAAGGCAAAGATTACGTGGACCGTATGCTCAATGCGGCCTCGCGCATGCAAAACCTGATTAACGACTTGTTAGACTTTTCCAGAGTCACCACTAAATCGAAACCGTTTGTAGAGGTAAACCTGGATAATATCTTAACAGGAGTTATATCTGACTTAGAAGTAACCATAGAGAAAACCGGAACCAGAATTATTCGTTCACCGCTTCCCGTGATCGAGGCCGAACCTACCCAGATGCGCCAGCTTTTCCAGAACATGTTAAGCAATGCCATCAAGTTCAGGAAAGAGAATGAGAGCCCGGTCATCAACATTTACGCAAAAAATCTGCAGCGCCAGGCACACCTTACGGCCACGCCCGGCGACGAACTGACAGAGATTTATGTGGAGGATAATGGCATCGGATTCGATGAGAAATACCTGGACCGTATCTTTAATATTTTTCAGCGCCTGGAAGGGCAGAAGTACGAAGGCTCAGGAATAGGTTTGGCAATTTGCCGAAAGATAGCCATCCGCCATGGCGGAAATGTTACCGCTCAAAGCCAACCTGGCATAGGGACACGCTTTATCATCACGCTTGCATTAAAACATCCAGAAGAAACACACGAAAGCAATGGTTACTAAAAAATCCATCATTATACTTGTTGCCGACGACGACGCCGAGGACCGCATGCTGGTAAAGGATGCGCTGGAGGAAAGCCGCCTTAAAAACAACATTCATTTTGTTGAAAACGGAGAGGAGCTGATGGATTACCTGCACCACCGTGGCAAATATGCCAACCAGAGTGAACACCCGACCCCCGGCCTGATACTTTTAGACCTGAACATGCCTAAAAAGGACGGACGCGAAGCGCTGAAAGAGATAAAAGCCGATGAACGCCTGCGCCTGATTCCGGTGGTAGTACTAACCACATCGAAAGCAGAGGAGGACATTTTACGAACCTATAATTTGGGGGTGAGCTCTTTTATAACCAAACCGGTAACGTTCGCCTCGTTGGTAGATGTTATGAAGACGCTAAGCAAGTACTGGTTTGAGATTGTTGAATTGCCAAAACTGTAGCGCTGCTGAGATACGATGGCAGAAAAAATCCGCATTCTGTTGGTAGACGATGATGAAGATGACTACATCATTACCCGGGATATTATTGACGATATCCCGGACCGGAACTACGCGCTTGCCTGGGCAGATTCCTTTAGCGAGGCGCTGAAAGTAATCGCTGAGCGACGCCATGAAGTATACCTGGTAGATTACCGCTTAGGTGTGCATGATGGATTAGAGTTGATTAAAGAAGCGGTAAAGCAAGGGTGTGCGGCTCCGTTTATACTTCTGACCGGCCAGGCTGATCGCCAAACCGACGAAAATGCTATGCGTGCCGGTGCGATGGATTACCTGGTAAAGGGCACTATCAGTCCGAACGAGCTGGAGCGCTCCATCAGGTATAGTATAGAGCATGCCAAGAGTTTAGAGGTGATACAGCGTCTGAACACTGAGTTGGAACAACGCGTGAAAGAGCGTACCCAGGAGCTTGGCACCGCCATAAAAAAGCTGGAGCAGACAAACCGAAGCCTTTACGAAGCAGAGCAGGAGGTACGCAAGGCCCTGCAAAAAGAAAAGGAATTACACGAGCTGAAATCAAGATTCGTGACAATCGCTTCGCACGAGTTTCGTACGCCGCTGAGTACGGTTCTGTCGTCAGCATCGCTTATCGGCAAGTATAAAACCACTGAAGATGACCATAAGCGTAGCAAGCACGTTGACCGGATTAAATCTGCGGTGAGTAACTTGACTGGCATTTTAAATGATTTCCTGTCCATCAGCCGTATAGAGGAAGGCAAAATTTACAACCTGCCTACAGCGTTTGATCTGCAAGCTTTTGCTGCTGAAGTAGCAGACGAAGCGCAGGGGGTGCTAAAGCTGGACCAGAAAATAATTTACAGCCACCAAAGCCCCGAGAAAACAGCCTGTCTGGACAAGCAATTACTGAAGAATATTCTGCTAAACCTGCTGTCTAATGCCAGTAAATATTCTGCTGAGCAGAAAGAAGTCATCTTCACGACAAGTATAAAAAATAGTGTCGTTAAGGTTGTGGTGCAGGATCAGGGCATTGGCATACCCGAGGCTGATCAGGCCCATCTGTTCACGCCTTTTTTCCGGGCTCAGAATGTTACAAATATACAAGGGACCGGCTTAGGCCTAAACATAGTTAAACGCTATGTGGATATTATGGGTGGCACCATCAACTACCAAAGTGAGTTGGACAAAGGCACCACCTTTACCGTTACGCTTCCGCAAAACACACAAGTATGAAAAAGATATTGCTGATAGAGGATAATTTTGAAATACGCGAAAATATTGCTGAGATTCTGACGCTGGCGAACTATCAGGTTTTAGAAGCCGAAAATGGTAAAATTGGTGTAGACCTAGCCAAACGCGAAATTCCTGACTTGATCATTTGTGACATTATGATGCCGCAGCTGGACGGTTACGGGGTACTGCGCATGCTGAGCACCAACAAAGCCACTGCCAATGTACCGTTTATCTTTCTGACTGCGAAATCTGAAAAAGAGGACTTCCGGAAAGGTATGAACCTGGGGGCAGACGACTACCTTACCAAACCATTCGATGATTTAGAACTGTTGGATGCGGTAGAAATGCGCCTGCGTAAAAGTGAGAACCTGAAGGCGGGTTTTCAGAAAAATGCTGAAGGGCTGCATGATTTCCTGCAGGAGGCGAAAGGCCAGGAGAACCTGGAGAAATTAACTTCCGATAAACAGAAACTGCAGCATTTTAAAAAGAAGCAGACTTTATTTTTGGATGGCAATTACCCTAGCGCTCTTTACTTTCTGAACAAGGGGAAAGTCAAAACCTACAAATCAAACGAAGAAGGACGCGAGTACATCACTAACCTATACAAAGCCGGCGATTTTATCGGGTACCTCGACCTGATTGAGGAAAACGCTTACCGCGAGTCTGCGGTGGTGATGGAGGATTCTGAAATCTATGTGATTTCTAAAGAAGACTTTTTCCTGCTGCTGCACAACAACCGCTTAGTGGCGAACCAGTTTATTAAAATCCTGTCTGATAATCTGGCAGACAGGGAGGAGCGGCTGCTGAAACTTGCCTACAATTCAGTAAGAAAGAGGGTAGCAGAAGCGCTGTTGTTTGTGGAGAAACAGTATCAAAACAAGCCAAATACTGCTACACAAGTAATTATTTCGAGAGAGGATTTAGCAAATATTGTCGGGGCGTCCAAGGAAACCGTTATCCGTACGCTGGCAGATTTTAAAGACGAGAAGCTAATTGAGAGCCAGGGCAGCAGAATTACGATTATCAGTAGTGAGAAACTAAAGAAAATGCGGAATTAGCCTGCGTAAAACCAAAGCCACACTAACGCTAAAAAGTTTATACTTATTAAACCTGACTAGTATACTTTAAAGAAGTATACTTAGCTGAAAACTACAGTAGCAATCTGGAAGGTATATGTTATTCGGAGTAGGCAGATATTTCCCCGTCATCTACCAGAAAAGCTTTTTCAGCTTCGGAAAGTATGGCTTCTTTACTATCAGAGTAAGCCTCTATTATTCTGAATTTCCTGTCCTGAAAGTAGCTTTCAATCCTGCGCAATTTCTCTTCATCCTTGCAAGCCTTGCCTTCAACTTTGTAGGTGCCGTTTTCATACTTTACTTCAGTTCCGACAAAGCCATCTACCGGAAATAAGTCGAACAGGGGCTTTACGTATAGTTCTAAACCACCGGTGGCACAGATTACTTTCACGCCTGCCGACCGCATTTTATTAAATCGGTTTAGCAGGAATTGGTTGAAGTTTTTGGGATATTCTTCCTGCCAGAATTCCTCGGCAAAAGCTTTTACCTGGTCTGGCTGTAGGTGGTCGAGGTAGTTAAAGAAGTTTTCCTTGAACTCTGTTTGCCGCATCTGGTGCATTTTGTGGAGCAGTTTGTAATAAGCCATCTCAAACAAAAATTTAAACCGCTTAGGCTGCTTGCGTACCACAAACTTATAAAATTGATCTTTAGAGCTTTTGTTGTAAAAAGTGCCGTTCAGGTCAAATACAATTACTTTTTCCTCCTCTTTATCGCCTGTCATTGTGATGGTGCTACATAATGCTGGTACGTATACGTTGTGCCGGAGAAACCGCTCTATTGGTTTAAAACAAAAAAGTGGTATGGCAGCTGTTTTATAAGCTTGCTGCCATACCACTTAAATTAATAGCTTTTATTGAGCCTGTTTAGAGTTTATTCATACTATACTGCCTGCCCTTGCTGCGTGTTTTCACTAGCAAGAGTAACAGCATTTTCATTTTGATTGTTGGTGAAAAACACCAACAATGGCGGGTGTAGGCTCTATAACCAAAAACGCTGAACAGCATTTATTGTAAAACTTAATGCTTTACAGTGTAAAAAGCACGTTCTTATTGATTTTGATCTGTCTCGATTGTTTCGGTCTCCGTTTCGATGGTGGTGTCTACTTCACGAACAGTTCTTTCAACTTCAAGCTCAGATACAGTAGTGTCAGTATCTATCACTGTACCCTCCATATTGTCTGTGTCGGTCATGCCATCGTTGCCGTTACAAGAGTAAAGGCTAAGGGAACCAACAGTAAGTATACACGCAATTAATAACTTTTTCATCGTATTAATATTTTAGTCTAACATCAAACAAGCACATAGTCTTAAATGTATGTGCTTGATTATTAAAATACAGTCTTGTTTTACGGGTTGAAACAAGGTAAAGGTTATGCAAACCCGCTTAGGAGTATTTTAAACGGGTTTTAGCTGCATTTAAATGCCTCTGGCAAGTATAACCGGCCAGAGGCTCTTGAAGCAATAGTTAAAACTTATTTATAGTTCTTTCTTTTGTTCTTGCCGATGAGGGCTACCGCTGCCGCGCTGGCAGCTGCCACAACTGCACCCGTAATAACAGGGTTCATGGTGGCGCGGGTGTAAAGGCTTTTCTTCATGACGTGGCCTTTATGGTTGCCGTGCACATGGCCGTCTTCGCCGTGCTGGTGCAAAGAGCCGTCTTTATGTTTTGCCGGCTCATCACGCAGCTGCAGGTTCGTCATAAACTTCTTGTTTACCCAGTCTACCAGGCTTGGAGCATACTTATTCAGGCTGCTCATCATCTTGGAGCCGCTGCCAATGTACATATCCCGCTCCGGGTGCTGTGCAGCATGAAGTATGGCTGCGGCTACTTCCTCTGGTTCATACACGGGCGGGGGCAAGGTAAGTGCTTTGTCGGTATAGTTTTTGGCATGATCGGGGTAGGGTGTATTAATACCGGCAGGCTTGATCAGGGTAACCGACACCGGAGATTTATCTTCCTCCAGCTCCACTCTAAGTGCCTCTGTAAAACCTTTTACAGCATGCTTACTGGCAGAATACATGCCTTGCAAAGGTATGGCCACATCCGAAAGCTCACTGCCCAGGTTAATAATGGCACCGCCACGGCTACGCAAGTGTTCTGCCGCAATAAGAGAGCCGGATACTACTCCCCAGAAATTTGTGTCGAACAGGCGGTGACTGTCTTCATCGCTCACATCCGCCAGTTTGCCGTAGATGGAAACACCGGCGTTGTTAACCCAGGTGTCAAAGCCGCCAAACCGCTCCACGGCAGCGTCGGCAATCCGTTTTACATCTTCACGACGGCCTACATCGGCCACCAAATGTATGGCTTCTGTGCCGCTTTGTTTTAACTGGTTTTCAATTTCTGCTAAGGCTTCTTTATTTCGGGCAGCCAACACAAGTTTTGCGCCTTTTCTGGCAGCGGCGCGGGCTGTTGCAAGGCCTATGCCGCTGGATGCACCGGTAATTACGATCACCTGATCGCGGAGTGGTTTTAATGAAATGTTCATAGCTTTAAGTCTGTTTTCAAGATACATATCGATACTTTTCATACGTGGGCACCGCACGGTTTAGTTATCAGCAGCATAAATAATCGCTAAATCTACAAAGTAGTATAACCTATGGGTGTAGCATAAAACTGAAAACAGCAGAGGCAGGATTTCTGGTCCTGCCTCTGCACAAAGTATAAATTGTGGCTGTAATTTTTACTTACGGCTGCACTTGTTTCCGAAGTATTTTTCCTTGCCTGTCGCTGCTGAAGCGCTCGTTCTCTTTTACAATCTGGCCATTCATGAGCACGTACCGGAAGCCGCTTGCAAGCTGGTCGGGCTGCTCGTAGGTAGCGTTTTCTTTTACCGTTGCCGGGTCAAAAATCAAAACATCGGCTTTATAACCGGGCTTTAGGAGGCCACGGTTTTTAAGCCCAATAGTTTCGGCGGGAAGGCTGGTCATTTTGCGTACGGCCTCCTCCAGGGTAAGCAGTTTCTGGTCTATCACGTAAGTCTGCAGTATTTTGGCGAAAGCACCATAGCCCCTGGGGTGATGCATGGTGGGGCTGCCGTCTGTACAAATCATCACATGCGGGTCGTGCATCAGTGCTTCCTGCAGCTCCTCGTTCATGATAAAGTATGCGCCGCTTGCACCGTAGGGACCAATGTTGTCCATCAGCACCTCTTCAAAAGGCTTGTTCAGTTCCTGGGCAATCTGCTGCAGGTTTTTGCCTGTATACTTACCGGAGCCGATGAGCGTAGCCTCCGGGCCGTTGCGCTGCATAATTCTGTTTCGGAGGTATGTTTTCAGTTCGGCACGCCGGCTTTTCAGCACTTGCTTGTAGTCGTGGGGCCTCTTTGCCCAATCAGGGAAAAGTATGGCGATGCCCGTAAAGCTTGCCGTGTAAGGGTAGAAGTCGGCTGTTACTTTGGTGCCGCTTTGGCGGGCGCTATCCAGCACCTGCAGCACCTGCTGGGCGCGTTCTTTGCCTTTGCCGTACACCACTTTTATATGCGATACGTGCACAGGGCAGTACTCTCCCTGCGCCAGCAGTTCCTTTATCGACTGCTCCACATACTGGTCGTCTTCGTTACGCATGTGGCTCATCACAATGCCGTTTTTAGAACCCACAACTTTGGCCAGCCTGTTCAGCTCGTTGCTGGTGGCATAGTAGCCGGGGTTATACTCTAAGCCTGTGGTAAGTCCGTAGCACCCGGCATCCATGGCACTGGCTACCAGTTGCTCCATCGCTTTCATATTCTGTTCCGAAGGCAGGGAATCATACATGGCCCCGGAGAGCACCCGAAGAGAATTGTGGCCGGCAAACATCGCTATGTTTACGCCTGGTTTCGCAGCATCTACAGAATCCATCCAGATGCTTAAGTTTTTCTGGTTGGGG
Organism: uncultured Pontibacter sp.; assembly: GCF_947495565.1. Lineage (GTDB taxonomy): Bacteria > Bacteroidota > Bacteroidia > Cytophagales > Hymenobacteraceae > Pontibacter. The sequence goes on along the minus strand of NZ_CANLZM010000022.1, from coordinate 13,290 downwards.
CTAAAGCCATCTTGCCCAAGGCAAATAGTGGTGACGCCCATCGCCAGAAAGTTTTTGAACTCCGGTTCTTTTATGGGGTCACCATGCGCATGGGTATCTATAAAGCCTGGGGTAACCACCATTCCCCGTGCCATAATAGTATTTTGAGCTTTATAGGAGGCGGTGGTGTCTCTGTCGATCAGGGCTATGGTGTCGCCGCTAATCAGTACGTTGGCCACATAGGCAGCAGCGCCTGACCCGTCTACTACGGATGCTTTCTCCAGCAGCAGGTCATAGGTTACGTTTGCCTGTTCTTTCTGGGCCGTGCTTTGGCAAGAGGTAAAAAGCGAAGCTGCCAATATAGCCGGCAGCAGGCTGTGGAGCGGTTTATACTTTAGCATCTTTTGAGTTTATACTTTAATGAAAGGCTATTTATACTTTAAAGCAATTTAAACAGATCAGAAGTATAAGTTACACATTCGTAATTTAATTGACGTAAGTATAAAGCAATATCCGGAGGCAGCATCTATTTTTAATCTGATAAACAGAGTTTTTGCCCCGCCTGCACAACTTTATACTTTAGGTTTGATTAGTATGCGATAAAGCTAGGGTTCAGAAGGTTGGGTTTGTTGTAAGCGAGCTCGTGCTGCAGGTTTTGTTGGTAAATGCCTCTGTTAAGCGTCAGCAAAATGGCATGTGCGGCGGCGGTGTCCCATTCCATGGTGGGGGCAAAGCGCGGGTAAATATCTGCCTTGCCTTCGGCTACAAGCATAAACTTTAAGGAGCTGCCCATACTTACAGTTTGGGAATTGGGAAACTGGCTGATAAATGCAGCTGTCTCAGGACTCAAATGCGTGCGGGAAGCAATGATGTGCACCTGCGGTTGCTGGAGCAGTTCTTTTAGCTCCTGCCGTTTAGGCTTGGGCTTTAATAGCGTTTGCTGTCCCTGGGTTTCCTTGTACACGCCTGTGGCACTCGAGCCAACGTATAAAGCGCCTAAAACCGGAGCGTAAATCACGCCGCCTACAGGTATGTTGAGGTGCATCAGCGCGATGTTTACAGTAAACTCTCCGTTGCGCTTCAGGAATTCTTTGGTGCCATCCAGCGGGTCTACCAGCCAATGCCACGGCCACTTCTCCCTCTGCTCAAAAGCCGTCTGTTTACCTTCTTCAGAAAGTATAGGCAGTCCTGTTTGTGCCAAGTGGCATGCAATAATTTCATGCGCGGCACGGTCGGCTTTGGTCAGCGGCGAGTCATCGGCTTTTACCTCAACTTCGGCATCACCTGAAGTATAGACTTTCAAAATGGCCTCGCCAGCCTCCAGAGCTGCTGTTTTTGCTGTTTGGAGCAGCGTTGTAATGTTTGCTGCGTACGCGGCTGAAGAATTGCCTGAATTGTTTTGTTGTTGAGTTAGTGTCATATAATGGCTTCATGAATGAGCAGCCGCTGCAAAAATCGTGTTTAAGCTATCTTCATCTGTTTCTGCAATTTCAGCTGCGGCTCTACAAAAGTTATCAGTTTCTGCAGCGAGTTTTCAATGCTTTCCTGGTCTGTTTTAAGTATGATGTCAGGATTTTCTGGAGTTTCGTACGGTGCACTTATGCCGGTGAAGTTCGGGATCAGGCCTTTCCTGGCTTTGGCATAGAGGCCTTTGGTATCGCGCTGCTCACAGACCTGTAAAGAGCAGTTTACATATACTTCAGCAAATCTTTCCGGGCCGACAATCTCCTTTACAAGCTGCCGCTCCGTGACGTAAGGAGAGATAAAGGCGCAGATCACTATCAGTCCGGCTTCCAGCATCAGGTTGGCCACTTCGCCTACGCGGCGCATATTTTCTTTGCGGTCCTGGGCGGTAAACGTCAGGTCGCGGCACAAGCCGTTGCGTATGTTGTCTCCATCCAGCAGAAAAACTTTAGAACCGTTGTGAAAAAGATAGTGCTCCAGGCGCATGGCCAGCGTACTTTTTCCGGAGCCGGAGAGGCCTGTGAGCCAGAATAGCCGCGGCTCCTGCTGCATTGCCTGCTTGCGCTGCTCATAGCAGACTTTCGATTTGAAAGGGTAAATGTTCTTCATCTGTTCAGCAGCATTATAAACTCCAAAAACTTAAAAGCAGATACTTCTGCCACCTTGTACGGCAACAACGGGTTTAAAGCCGTATAGGCTGTAGGCTATAATTAGTTAACGAATTCTACCTATGAAAATACTGCAGGGCGGCGCACCCAAGTGCGGCAACTTCTGGCTTTATCAGATCTTACAGCAGGTGCTGCAACGTAGCGGGCACCAAATCCAAAGCTTTATCCAGCGGCAACCTATTTATGAACTGGCAAAAGCCTGGGACTTGAATTACCCCAGTCAGGCAAGTATAGATGTGCTTGATGTAACAGACTTGCAGTACAGCTACAGGATCAGCAGTATTTTCAGGATGCCGGTAACAGACCTGCAGGAGTATGTAGCCCAGTCGGATCATGTCTGGACGCACTCGCCAATCTGCAAAAGGAGCGGTGAGCTGCTGAGCCTGTTCGATAAAAAAGTATACATTGTTCGGGACCCACGCGACCGCGCTATTTCTGCTGCCAAATACTATACTTCGGAGTACATGCTAAAGTATTATCCGCAGGAGGAAAAAGACCCGCAACGCTACTTACAAAAGCATTTTAAGGAGCTGATGCTGGAATGGGTGTGGCATGTATACGACCACTTGCGCCTAAGCAAACAATATCAAATCCATATCGCATTTTACGAAGGTTTTCTGTTGGATTTTCAGCTGGAGCTGGAGCGGTTGCTGGCTTACCTGGGCGTTGATTTAAACGAGGAGCAGCGAACAGAACTGCAGGATGCGATGAGCTTTGCCACCCTGAAAAGCACAAATCCAAAACACCTCAAAAAAGGGCAGTCGGGTTACTGGATGGACCAGCTGACCGATGAGCAGGCAGAGCAGGCAGCCATTATAGCGGGGCCGCTGCTGCGCTTTCTGGGTTTTCCGGTTTTTAAAGGGCAGCTGATGAGCTATAGTCCAGAGCCGCCGCACCAGGATTTTGAGGCGCTGAAGCAGGAGCTGATTGCCTCGCAGCAGCCCTTGTACCAGCATTAGGCCCTACCAAACACCCAGCTGCCTGCCAATGGTTTTGAGTTGCCCGATGTGATAACCGGTATGGTGCAGGGTGGTCATGGCTGCCCAAGAGAGCGTTTTACCGTTGGGCTGTACGTTAAATAAGTTGGTTTCCGGGTTTGTAACAAGCGCAATCATTGCATCCAGTTCCTGGGCATAAGCGTCTATGGCTGTGTTCCATTCCTGCTCACTTTCCGGCACATGGTTTTCGGGCCACGGCGCGTCGGGCCAAACATCAATGTACTGCTCCGGGTGCTTCATAAATCGCAGCAGCGTCTGTTGCCGTGCCCGAATATGGCCTAGCAGTACCCAGGCAGAGAAATGCAGCCCGTCGAGTATGATACCTGCTTTTTTGTAGTCGAATTCCCGCAGCAAAATAACGTTTGGGGCGAAGCCGCCTTTCAGCAGCTCCACCAGTTGCTCTCGCATTAAAGTATCAACCTGCTGAGTTGCTTGATTTGTATGTATACTTTCCAAGTTTGTTTCTTTTGATGATTTATACTTTCAGATCATCAGAAACGAAGAGGGTAGAGCTTTGGTTTGTACTTTAGATATATATAGGAGAAGGATGAGCAGCTTATTTGTACTGCCGCGAGTTTTAAACTGGCAGCAGGATTCTGGTTTTATACTTAAATCTTACAGAATTAGTGACTGTATAAGCCCATCAGTTCTCCGGTGCCAATAATATGGTTTTCCATCTGCAGGAAAACATTCTCTTTTGTACTGCCTTCCGGTAGGCCTACCTTTACATCAATGGCATATACCCTGAAAAAGTAACGGTGCGTGCTGATAGTAGGGCAGGGGCCGCCATAGTTGCAGTTGCCAAAGTCGTTCAGACCTACAATGCCCGGCACACTGTTTTCCTCAATGGTATGGATGAGCGGCAAATCCCACACCAGCCAGTGCGTCCAGTCGCCATTCGGGGCATCCGGATCGTTGATAACTAAAACCATACTTTGTGTACCTTCCGGAAAAGCGCCTATTTCCAACGGAGGGTTAATGTCGTCACCGTCGCAGGTGTATTTTGCCGGAATAAACTCGCCGGTGCTAAACGCTTTACTGCTGAGCTGCAGGCTGTGTATTACTTTGGTTTCCATAGAGATATGTATAAATGTAAAACTATTTATACGTGCTGCATACAGAAAAATACAGACATCAGCCAGATGATTTAGTGTGACGATGTGGCGTCTGGCTGATGTCTGAGAATAGGTTTATTTTGTGATGATCTCAGCTAGAATCTCGTAAGAACGGAGCCTTGCTTTATGGTCATAAATGTGTGAGGCAAACATGAGTTCGTTTACCTGGGTGTCTGCTACAAAAGCCTCCAATTCTTCTTTTACGGTGGCCGAAGAACCTATAAAAGTATAGCGAAGCATCTGCTGTACAGCATATCTCTCCGATGCATCCCAGAAGTCTTCCATACTTTCTACCGGGGGTTGCTGCGGGTTCGGCGTTCCCCGAATCACTCCCAGAAAAGCCTGATAAAGTGTGGTGGCAAGCCTTTCTGCTTCCGCGTCTGTGTCTGCTGCCACGGCGTTGATACAGGCAATGGCATAAGGCTCTTTTAAGTGATCAGAGGGCTGAAAGGTATCGCGGTATACTTTGAGTGCTGCCTGCAGTGCGGCCGGTGCAAAATGGCTGGCAAAAGCGAACGGCAGACCCAGCATGGCGGCAAGCTGAGCGCTGTAAGTACTGGAGCCAAGCAGCCAGATAGGCACCTCCAGCCCTTGGCCAGGTATGGCGCGAACTCTCGCTGCCGGGTCTTCCGGGGCAAAATAATGCTGCAGCTCCTGCACATTCTGCGGAAAATCATCAACGCTGCCGCGTAAGTCTCTGCGCAGGGCCATGGCTGTGAGCTGGTCTGTGCCGGGCGCTCGGCCCAAACCCAAATCAATACGGCCCGGGTGCAACGACTCTAAAGTGCCGAACTGCTCTGCTACCACCAGTGGCGCATGGTTAGGAAGCATGATGCCCCCGGAGCCGACTTTTATACTTTTAGTGCCGCCGGCAATGTGGCCAATAAGAACTACCGTAGCAGAACTGGCGATGCCGGGCATGTTATGATGCTCTGCCAGCCAATAGCGTTTAAAGCCCCAATCCTCAGCGTGGCGGGCCAGGTCCAGACTTGTTTTAAAAGAATCAGCGGGTGTTTTTCCAGCCAATATAGGTACCAGGTCCAGTACGGAGAAAGGTATATCAGACAACTTTTTGGTGTTGCTGCTCATTTTAATCATTCTAAATTTAAAGATACAGATACAGTGATGCGGCCCCAGTTACAATGCGGAGGCTGCATCACTGTATGACAAAAAAGGACTGATTTTGTTTATAAAATCAACAGGGAAGTATGATGGGAGTATTAAGCAACGCTTTTGCTATTTTTCCGGTACAGTCCAGAAATAAATTTTGGCACCGTCCACCTCAATGGTTTGCTCTGGCTCCCAATCGCCCATATCAAACGCGTGCGAAACGATACGGGTGCCGGGCTTTAGCTGCTCCAGCAGTTTAGGGCGCAGCTTTTGGTTTACGGTAGGCAGCAGGTAAAGCGTCACGACGGTTGCCGGGCTAAAATCCTCCTCAAAAAGATCGCCTTCTATAAAACGCACCTGATGAGTTACGCCAGCTTCGCGAGCGTTTTTGTTGGCTTCCTCAATCCTTTCGGGGTTAATATCAATGCCAGTGCCGGTAGCGCCATACTTCTTTGCGGCTGTGATCACAATTCTACCGTCGCCGCAACCCAAATCGTAGATTATGTCATCCTCAGATACTTCTGCTAATTTTAGCATGGCGTCTACCACACTCTGCCTGGTAGGTACATAAGGCACGTCTGGCATGCGCTTCATGGTTGACTGCTGCGCCTGCGTATAAGCTGTGGCGCAAAGTATAATCAAAAGCGTGAAAATGGAGTTTGATAGAATTCTCATAAGCTTCGATTTAAATAATGAATGGATAAGTACTGATTCTGTACTGTGTCGGTATAGCAGCTTATAACCCGGCGGGCGATGATGCCTGGTGCAGTAGGAGGGGCTAATTGTGGTAAGTCATACTTCTACGGATGGAATTTATTTTCAGTTATATATCATTTTGTTAAGTTTATGTAATCAAGTTATACTTGCTCAGTCAGCTTTCACCGGGTTAAGCTTTAACAGGAACTGCAGGATGTATATAGCCATACTTTAGTACTTATTTTATACCGGGAATCTCCTTATCATTTACCTTGAGCAGCTTGTTTAGTGATGGTAGCGCCAGCAACAGCAGTACCCCAAGCAGCAGTACGGCCACTCCAACCAGTGCGCCGAGGCCGGTGTAAACCAGGCTGGAGTAAAGCAGGTAAGCGCTTGTGAAACAAAATACAAGTGGGGTGAAGGGATACAAGGGTACCCGAAAAGGGCGGTGGCGTTGTGGTTCCTTGTGCCGCAGTACAAACAGCGCAATGCCCACCAGCAGCAGGAAAAACCAGAAAACAGGGGCCGTGTACTCCACAATCGTCTCAAAGCCGTTACGTGTAAAAAAGCCCAACCCGATGAGGGCAAGCGCTATGCCGCCCTGCACCAGAAAAGCGTTTACAGGCGATGACGTTTTAGCATTCCATTTGCCCAGCAACCCGAAAACAGGGAAATCTCTGCCAAGCGCGTAGTTGGTGCGTGCCCCGGTAAATATGGTGGCGTTGGCGGAGGTAAGCGCGGCAACAGCCACAATCAACCCTATCAGCACCAGCCCGCCTTCTCCGTAAGTTAACCGCATTAAATCTGCTGCCACGGCATCTGATTGAGCCATGCCGCTCATACCGAGCACATTCAGGTACGATATGTTCATCAAAACATAAATGGCTGTAATAATCAGGATGCTGATGACCATGACATAAGCCATGCCTTTACGGCCGGAGCGCAGTTCTGCCGAAATATAGGCCGCCTCATTCCAGCCGCCAAACGTCAGTAGCACAAACACCATTGCCAGGCCTAAAGAGTTGGCAGAATTTGCTGTATCCGCGGCAGCTATAGTTGTAAAGTCAGGTTCGGATGAGGCCGAGAACAGACCTGCAGCAATCACAATTAGAATACCCAGCAACTCCAGTGCCGTCAGCAGCTTCTGAGCACCAGCACCAACGCTGATCCCGATGATATTTATACTTGTCAGGAGCACTACCACCAAAGCCGCATACAGGACAGACGAGAAAGCGCCCAAGCTATAGATCTGCGTAGCATAATCTCCGATAATAAAGGCAAGCAAGGCAATGGAACCCGTTTGGATAACGCTCATACGGGCCCAGGCAAACAAAAATGCCAGTTTTTTCCCGAAGGCGCGGGTCAGGAAGTGGTAATCGCCGCCGGCATTCGGAAAGGTGGTTGAGAGTTCTGCATAGCATAAAGCCCCTATCAGCGACACCAAGCCTCCTAAAACCCAGGCTGTAAGAAACATGGTGCTACCGCTTGTGTTGGCAGCAACCAGAGAGGGGGTCCTGAAAATGCCAGCGCCCACCACAATGCCCACAATCACGGCAATCGCATCAATTTTACCCAAGGCTGGCTTAGGCTCCGCAACTGCCTGAGTACCCGTGGTAAATGCCTGATCCTCCATCCGGCGTTGCTTTATACTTGTGCCTCCCGCTGTGCTGTTAATATCCTCCATATACCTGTTGTCTTGGGGTAATTAAAGCGCTGTTAGCCAATGCTTTTAACCGAGATTAATTGCTTTTGTACGGGAAACCAACGGTGTATAGCTGCTTTATGAATGTTATTTTAGTATAAAAAATTCTTTGTTTAAGCTGATGCAGGGAAGTGTGAATAATTTTGAAGCAATCAAACTCAGCTTGAATGTAACCTGCTTCCAGCATACTTATCTGACTTTAATTTCCGGATTAAGGGAAACTCCATTTACACCTTTGCTGAAAACTGATTCTCTGCTAACATGATATTTGGTTGACTATCATGTTTTTATAGTGCATTTCAAAAGCCTAACAGCTTAGCTGCGTAAAGTATAAAGAGAGTCAGCATCAATTTTAAGTATCTTAAACATCGGTAAGCTTTATGAAAATCACGTTTTTCAACTCAAAAGTATATGATCAGCAGTTTTTTCAGTCGGAGAACAGCCATTACGGGCATCAGCTTAACTTTATGGAGGTGCCGTTAAATGAACATACCGCTGTACTGGGTAAAGGAGGGGAGGCAGTATGTGTATTTGTAAACGATACGGTAAACGCCCAGGTGCTGCAGCAGTTGGCAGCAGCGGGTGTAAAGCTTATTGCTTTGCGTTGCGCAGGGTTCAATAACGTTGATTTACAAACTGCTGCTAAACTGGGTATAAAAGTAGTGCGGGTGCCGGCGTATTCTCCTTATGCCGTTGCCGAACACACGCTTGCACTCATACTTACGCTAAACCGTAAAACGCACCGTGCTTACAACCGCGTGCGGGAAGGCAATTTTGCGCTTCATGGTTTGGTGGGCTTCGACCTGCATGGCAGAACCGCTGGCTTAATCGGCTTAGGTAAAATCGGATTGGTAACGGCGCGTATTTTAAAAGGCCTTGGTTGCCGGGTACTAGCCTACGACATCCGGGAAAGCGAGGAAGCACGTGCAGCAGGCATAGAATTCACATCGCTCGAAAACCTGTACCGGCAGTCAGATATTGTGTCGCTTCACTGCCCGCTCACACCTCAAACCTTTCACCTGATAAACGAAGCCAGCATTGCAAAAATGAAAGACGGTGTGATGCTGATCAACACCAGCCGCGGGGCTATTATAGATACCAAAGCTGTCATAGACGGGCTGAAGACCGAGAAGATCAAGTACCTAGGGCTGGATGTATATGAGGAGGAGGGAGACTTGTTTTTCGAGGATTTATCGGATAAAGTAATCAAGGATGATGTGTTTATGCGGCTGCTATCTTTCAACAACGTACTCATAACAGGGCACCAGGCTTTCTTTACCACGGATGCTCTTGAAAGTATAGCGCATATTACGCTGCAGAATATAACAGACTTTGAGCAAGGAAAGGCGTTGGAGAATGAGGTGCTTCCTGATAAGTAAATGCTAGCTGCTATAATTAGCGCTGTTTATACTTTAATATTCCATAAGCCTCTTTCAACATTGGTTATTACAGCAGCAGCGTGTCTATCCGGTGTGCCTGCACCATGTTCTCGCATGGCGACCAGGCAAAAACAGTAAAGCTACCATCCTGAGAGGCTACCATGGCTATGGAACCGGTCTGGTCTTTTACGAACTGGGCTGCCGATAAATGCCGGGTGCCGCCAAGTTGCGTCGGATGAATAACGGCAGCTTCGCTGTCTACGACGGGCTCTGTGAACAGCAGCTGCGCCACCGGGTCGCTCCCTTTCTGGCGGCCTATTTTAGCGCCGAAGGCCAGCAAGTCATAATCATCTGTCATTAAAGTAGCGCCATCCACGGCAGTTAAGGAGGCTATGCTTTCCACCTCCTGCCGAAGCAACTCCTGCCACTGGCTGCGGTTTTTTTGCTCCTCTTCCTGCTTCAACAGTTTCGCCAGCCCGCAGAACGCAGGCTGAATGGCGTAGGTAATGGGCGTTACGATTGATGTTTGCCAATCCGAAGTGCCAGCAGGCACCAGCAGCAGCGTACCGCCACGCCCATGGGTCCGCATCGACACCGCCAGCTGAATATGCACATTAGCCATGGTAACCGGCGCAGAAAAACCAAGTAGCGAGGTAAGGAGTTGCGGACAGTTCGGAAGGCTGGCGCTGCTCTCATCCACTAGCTTTATCTGATCACCTTTTAGCACCGCCACGTTGGCAAATTTCCCGTAACCATCAGCCCTTCGGTGTTTTATTACAAGTAAACCGGGCTCCGGAACGTTTACAACAAAACAGTAACTGGGTATCCAGCGGGTTGTTCCCCATACGCATAGTTCATTTTTATCTACCCACACACCCAAGTGTATGCCCGGCTGCTCAACACCCGGCGCAATTTTGATCAGCGACTCCGGACTAAGGGGCAGGCTGTGCTCAAACTGAAGAGGCTGCGTTACACGATCTGGCGGTAAAAAGGCTAACGATATTTTAGGGGCGTGGCCTTCTTCCCGGCGCAGGCTGGCCCAGAAAGCAGCATCCAGTATAGCTTCTATGGTATGTCGGGCTGGGGCAGGGGCCAGGCCTTCGGCACCACTTTCCAGTGCTGCTGTAAGCTGATTTCTGAAATGCGCTTCTACCTTTGGCGCTACAATCTGAGCAGCCTGGTAGGTAGTATGGCGGGGGTTGTGCATAGAAAGCTTCTTGTCGGTTTGGGCGCAGCAACAAGCGCAAAATCACGCACTTGCGAGCAAGGGCGGGCGATACCCTTTTAAGTTTTACGTGAATTTGGAGCCGCGAGCATAAAAATGGGCAGAAGTTCGCTTTCTAATCGTTTGCATATTGTGCTTTGTAAGTATAAGTTACAGGTGAAACAACAAGCTCCTGCTGCCGTTGCGGGCAAAGTAAAATTCAATGAGCAAAACATATATGATCGAACGCCAGGTTTACCGCATGTCCAAAGCCGGATCTATCAGCAACTTAAAACTTCAGAAGGAAAACCTGCCAATACCCAAGCCGGACGAAGTATGCGTGCAGGTGAAAGCGATAGGGCTGAATTTTGCTGACATTTTTGCTATGCAGGGCCTGTACAGTGCTACGCCAGAGGGAGCGTTTATACCGGGCCTGGAGTTTTCGGGAGTGGTTATGGCTGTGGGAGAGGATGTGCAAGATTGGAAAGTAGGAGATAAGGTAATGGGAGCCACAAAATTCGGAGGTTATGTCTCACACATCAACATAAACCACCGCTATGTTATTCCGCTGCCTGAGAGCTGGAGCTTTGAGGAAGGCGCAGGTTTTCTGGTGCAGGGGCTGACAGCCTATTACGCCATCACGGAGCTTGGGAGCCTGCATGCCGGAATGACGGTGCTCATACATAGCGCAGCCGGCGGTGTGGGTATACTTGCCAACCGCATCTGCAAAAAGTATGGCGCTCATACTATCGGCACGGTGGGCAGAGCCGGCAAAGTGGAATTTCTGCGAAAAGAGGAAGCTTATGACGAAGTAATACTGCGCGATAAAGACTTTCCTGAAAAGTTGAAAGCAGCACTCGCAAACCAACCTTTGCGCCTGATCATGGAGTGTATCGGCGGCAAGATTCTGAAGCAGGGCTGGGAGGCAATGGCACCTATGGGGCGGATGGTGGTGTACGGCAATGCCAGTTTTTCGAGCCATGGCGCCAGACCCAACTACCCAAGCCTATTCTGGAGATACCTGCGCCGGCCTAAAATAGACCCGCTGCGCCTGCCCACCGAGAACAAATCGCTGATGGGGTTTAACCTCATCTACCTGTATGAACAAACGGAGATGATGCACCGGTTACTTGGCGAGCTACAGGCTCTTAATTTGAAGCCGCAGCACATTGGGCATGTATACAATTTTGAAGCGATGCACGAGGCGATCAGGCTTTTTCAGCGGGGGCAGTCGGTGGGAAAGGTTGTGGTAAAGGTTTAAGCGTGCGTACTCAGAGTTTGAAAGTATGAAAGGCTTTCAGAAATTTACTTAAAAGAAATTTTGCATCTGTTCCGCGTCAGAGCAGCTTTCCTAAATCAACGGAATTTCTATTGTTTATCGCCTCCCGTAAAAGGCACAAATACTACGGGCATCAGCTTTTTGGTGGATATTTTGCCGTTTTTCTTTTCTATCAGCAGCAGCGACTGCGTTCTGAACTGTGGGCCGATAGGAATCACCATTTTGCCGCCGTCTTTCAGTTGCTCCACCAGCGGAGGCGGCACTTTTTCGGCAGCAGCAGTTACTACAATGGCATCGTAGGGCGCATGCTCTCCCCAGCCGTGGTAGCCGTTTCCCACCTTCACTTGCACGTTATCATAACCCAGTTTTTTTAGACGTGTAGCGGCAGATTGCCCAAGCTCAGGTATGATTTCGATGGTATAAACTTGCTTTACGATTTCTGCCAGCACTGCCGCCTGGTAGCCATTGCCTGTGCCTACTTCCAGCACCTTCATCTGCGGGGTTGGCTTTATAACCTCGGTCATGTAAGCCACCATGTAGGGCTGCGAAATAGTTTGTCCGGAACCGATGGGCAAGGGGTGGTCTTCATACGCATAGGCAGCCTGATCGGGGGGGACAAACAAATGGCGTTTTACGGTGCGCATGGCCTTCAACACGGCTTTGTCTTTAACGCCCCTGGCTTCAATAGATTCACGCACCATTTCTTCTCGTTTTTGCTTATAGCTGTCCTTCTCCTGTACAGTTAAAATCAGCAGCGTAAACAAAATCAGGATATAGGCTGGTGATACCATGGCGATAACTGATGTTAAAGTTCAGGCAAGTATGAGTGGCAACAGTATCCGCTTCAAGCGTTCCGGGTATATTAATTTATACCTTGTACAGGCATTTAGGTTATGCTAAAGTATGAACTTGGCAACTGTGGGTGTGGTTGCTCTTTAATATGATGAAAAAGCTTGAAATTAAAGCTCAGAATGTTTTCTAAAAAGAAAGCTGTTTAGAGTTTTTAGTTATAGGGCCTATACCCGCCATTGTTGGTGTTTCTCACCAACAATCAAAATGCAGATGCTGTTAATCTTGCTGGTGAATACACGCAGCAAGGGCAGGCAATGTAGTATTAATAAATTCTAAACAGGCTCAAAGACATCTGAAGTATAGATTACTGATGTTGCCCCAAGCTAAAGTGTTGAATTTGGCGTTAGAGAAAGAAGGCTTAATTTGTATGATGGCAGTGCCCTAGAGCAGCTTTTCTTTTGCGTTTGCAGTAGCCTTTTATACTTCTGAGGCCTCGTTTGTGTTCTAAGTGGTTGCTGTGCTTGTGTGGTAAATGACAAACCGGGCATTCAGGTGCAGGCGTCTCCATTTCTTTGAGCAGATCCGGCATTTTATCTTCTACCTGTTTGAGGTAAGCGACAATAAAAAGTGTTCCTATAATTCCGATCAGGGTAAGTATAATAGTTATCATGGCAACAAGATTATGCAAATAATACACACGCTGCATGCGGCTGTAACTTGTGTTATAGCACGATGAGGTAATTAAATAAACACTGATTAAGATCTAATATTGTGCTGCAGAAACCCTTTTTGTTGAATTTGCGTAAGGCGATGCCTCAATCTTATAATAGAAGCTATCTCATAAATATGGACCTTCCTTAGGGGGTATTTGTTTATCTGTCATGAAGCTTACAGATAAACAATG
>NZ_CANLZM010000021.1 GCF_947495565.1 uncultured Pontibacter sp. | reverse complement strand
CATAAGTCTGCAAACTTTTCTTACCTGAACAACCGGCACCTGCTTTTTTATTCAATCAAATCAAAACAGCCTCTTAAGGCCAGCTAAATTGTAAACTCAAATTAAGTATAACCACAAGTTGAAACAGACGGAAGAAGCACACACGTAAAATACAACCCTCTAACTCTCAAACCCTCTAACTCCCAAGGTTTACTTTAGCTTTTCGTTTTGCTTATGCCGGTCGCTGTCGCGGTTGGTTTTCTTCTCGAGGTTCTTTTGCAGGGCATCTGTTAGGTTAACGCCGGTCTGGTTTGCCAGGCAAATCAGCACGAACAATACATCGGCTAACTCGTCGCCCAGCTGCTTGCCCTCGTCACTTTTCTTAAACGACTGCTCCCCGTATTGCCTGGAGATGATGCGGGCCACCTCGCCAACTTCCTCGGTAAGTATGGCCATGTTGGTGAGCTCGTTAAAGTAACGGACTCCGTTTTCATGTATCCATTTATCTACAATGGCTTGTGCTTCGGCTATGGTCATACTTAAAATAGGTCTTTGTGTTCGGTGTCCATCACTATTGTTACCGGGCCATCGTTCAGCAGCGATACTTTCATGTCAGCCCCAAACTCGCCTGTCTGCACTGGTTTCTCCAGCGCCTCCTCCAGCAGTTTCACAAATTGCTCATACAAAGGGATAGCTACCGCAGGCGGTGCGGCATTGGTGTAAGAAGGTCGGTTGCCTCTCTTGGTGCTGGCATAGAGCGTAAACTGGCTAATCACCAGCGCCTCGCCATTCACATCTTTTATGCTCAGGTTCATCTTTCCTTCCGCATCAGAGAATATGCGCAGCGCGGCTACTTTTCCGGCCATCCATTTCAGATCTTCCGCTGTATCGTTAGGGCAGAAGCCGGCCAGCAGCAGGAGCCCTAAGCCGATTTGCCCTTTGGTGCGGCCCTCAATTTTTACGGCAGCCTCCGTTACCCGCTGAATCACAATGCGCATGGTGTGCTATACTTTGGTTCAGGGCAAAGGTAATAATTTGAGTACTTTGAGTGCAGGGAATTTGAGGCTGCAGAAAAGTATAAACCAGGTGCTGGCGCAGCAGGAAAGGCATTTAGGTACTACATAATAGCTTCTAATCTACATACCCTTCATACAGAATGCGGCTTACTTTGCCTTTCTGGAGGTAGAAACGCAGCGTAACTGGTGCGCCTTCTTTTGCAGAGGCAACCACTTCGTTAGGTGCTTGTGTTATTTTGATGTCTTCGGCCTGACTCTTCAGTCGCTTTATCAGCTCGGCCTGGGCCATGCCCACTTGCAGGTTGTTGCGTAGTTTTATATCCGTACTGCGGATGTCTGCTACTTGCAGGTGCAGGTCGCCGGAATGGCTAGGGGCATAAAATTCCATAAAAGAGCTGCCGAACCGGATGGTAAAGATCGTATCTGTTACGCTTGCTTTGTGCCGGTTTTCGATGGCATCAGCATCTACAGTAAAATCAGAATCAATACGATCGAAATAAGTTGTCAGATCGTTGCTTTGCTGGCGGTTGGCTACAAAAGGGTTTCCTAGAAGATCAATTGTGGCAAGGGCGCGGGTGGTGCTCACCGCGGTAGTGTCTGGCTCAGCGGTACGTCGCTCAAATGGCACGTCGGCCTCTTCTTCCGGGGAGCTATCGGTGCAGGCGGTGGCAAAAGTATGTACTAGCAGCAGCAAAAGCAGCAGCCGGGCTTTAAGGCTGTACTTATGGCAGATGCTGTAAGAGCGGAGAAACATAATGAACGATGCGTTTTAGTAAGCTGGAGCGGATAAACTATACCTACATACGAGAATCAACCGCCCAAAAGTTATAGCTAAAACAGCTTCCCTCCGTTTGTTTAGGCCCGGGATAAAGTATAATTTGGCGGCAAAGATGATAAAAAATGAATACTCAGCAAATAGCGCTTGTCACTTATAAAGACGCAGGTAAATATACAGGTGTTTCGGAGGAGGAAAATGCCCGACTGCACAGCTTTTTAAATAAAAAAGGCCTGCAAGTTACGCTCGAAATCTGGGACGACCCAGCTGTGGACTGGGGCAAGTATGATGTGGTGCTGCTAAAGTCGCCATGGGATTACTTTGATAAAATCACTGCTTTTTATACTTGGCTCGATCAGTTGGATAAACTGCAGGTGCGGGTGCTTAACCCGATAAAAACAGTGCGCTGGAATGCCGACAAACGCTACCTGGTGGAGCTGCAGGAGCAGGGCGAAAACGTGGTGCCTTCGGTGTGGCTGGAGCAGGGTACAAAGCTGCAAACGGCAGAGGTATTTGCGCAACTGCAGTCTGATAAAATTATTGTGAAGCCGGCCGTGAGCGGAGGGGCCAAAAACACTTTTGCCCTTACCCAAGAGGAGGCCGAGGCCAAAACCGAAACTATAAACGAGCTGCTGCAGCAGGAGAGTTTTCTGGCGCAGCCCTTCGTGCCGGAAATCCAGACGAAAGGCGAGTGGTCTTTTCTGTTTTTTAACGGAGCCTACAGCCATACGGTGCTTAAAGCGGCAAAGGCCGGCGACTTCAGGGTGCAGCATTTCTTTGGAGGAACAGTGCACACGCCGGAGCCGCCGGCGCAGCTACTAGAAGCCGCACACAACCTGGTAGACAAGTATGCGCAGGGTTGCCTATACGCACGCGTAGATGGCGTAGAGCTTAACGGAGAACTGGTGCTGATGGAGCTGGAGCTGATAGAGCCTTTTCTGTTTATGGCCACCAGCGAGGGTGCCATAGAACGCTACTACCAGGCGCTGTTGGAGCAACTGCAGCAGCCATCGCAAAGTATGGCCTAAGCTTTTTCGGGGCTGTGGAAGATCAACAGAGGCACCTGCGCCTCCCGCACCAGCTTTTTACTGAGGCTCGGTTTAAAAATGCTGCTGAGCAGCGAGCGTTGGTGGTTATTCAGGGCAATCAGGTCTACCTGCTCCCGCGTCACAAACTCCTGCAAGGCATCGGCCACATCATCTCCCTGCAGCAACGCAAACTGTAGCCCGTGGTTTGGCAGTTCGGAATATAGCCGTGCCTGCAGCTGCTCCATTTTAAAGCTGTCGTCTCGCTCTGAGTCTTCTGTGCCGATGTGTGCGCAGAGAATCTCAGAGTCGAACGACTGCAGAAGTTGCTGCAGCACAATCAGCGCCTGTGCGTCTGTCTTGTCAAAATCGGTGGCGTATAAAACGCGGCGCAGGCTGTGCTGTTTATAAGCCTCCGGCACAGTTAGCAGCGGCACCTTGGTCTCTTCTATCATTTTGGTGGTAATAGTGCCAAAAATAGAGCGGATCATGTTGTCTTCGCCTTGGGTGCCCATGAGTAGCAGGTCAGGCTTAAAGCGCTTTACCTCGTCCGGTATAACATCCTCAGGCATCCCAAACATAAAGGAGTGCTTCAGGTGGATGTTCTGGCCGAGGGTGCGTGCTTCTGACTGCATTTCCTGGTACAGGCTCTCCAGTTTATCCTGTTCGTCCTGCTGATTGCGGTGCAGCACGCGGTCGGTGATTATTTCGGAGCCGGGGCTTAACGTGCCGCTTCCGGTGTCTATAAGCGGGTCGTCCATCTCGGGCTGCAGCAGGTAATCGTTGAAGCAGTGGAGCAGCAGGACTTCTGCCTGCGGCACGGCAACACCCAGGTAAAGGGCATAGCGGCAGGCGTTTGCGGAGCTGTCTGTGAAGTCAACAGGTATCAGTATTCTAAACATGTTAGGGTTTTTTATAAAGCTAGGATGTTGTATACGTGCAAGTTTGAAAAAGGAGTTACGCTCCTGCAGTACGGTATTCTCACATAAAGTTCAGGCCTCGGCACAGTTAAAAAAAATACCCTATTTTTGTAACCTGATAGCGCCTGCCATGCCAAAACGCATTGTATTTTTCTTCATCGGCTTTGTTATACTTGCCTCCCTTATTTTCTACGGCTTCAACCGCTGGAAAGACTCACGGGAAAAAGTAAACCTGTGGGCGCTTGTGCCGGATAATGCGGCGCTGGTGGTGGAGACAAACAACCACCAGGAACTGATGGAGCACCTGCGCCAGACAGAGCTGTGGCAAAGCTTTTCGGTGCTGCCACTGGCCAGCCGCTTTCAGGAAAACATGGCTTACTTGGATAGTATAGCCCCCGGCAACCAGCGCCTCGACCGTTTTCTGGACGAGAAAAGTATACTTACCTCTTTGCATGTAGAGGGCAAATCGGATGTGATGTATGTGTTTTACGTGCCTGTAAGTTCTGTAGGCGAGCACCGGTTTTTACGCACCCTAACCGAAAACCTAAACAAGAGCGAGCTTTTTGAGCAGACTTCCCGCAACTACCAGGGGCAGTTGCTTACTGATATAACCAACACGCGCAACGGCAGCAGCTTCACCTACTTCACTTACCACAACAACATCATCTTAAGTGCCTCACCCGTGCTGGTGGAGGAGATTGTGCGCCGCATAACCCGTGGCAAACCCACATCTGTTGCAGCGGAGTTCAGTAACATTAATTACCTGAGCCAGCCCGAAGTTTACGCCAACGTGTTCGTGAATTACCGTGTGCTGCCAGATATGTTGGGGCTTTTCCTGAAGGAGGATGTGATGCCGCAGGTGCGCTACTTGTCCACGCTGTGCCAAAACGCCATGCTGGAGCTGAAGCTGGAGCGGAATAAGATCTTTCTGAACGGCTTTTCTACCCCTGAGAAGCTGAACAACTCGCTGCACAGCCTGATGCAGCCTAAAAAGCCGCAGCTGCTCGGTTTAAAGGCTTACCTGCCAAACCGGATCGCTATGCTGCTGCACTTTGGCCTGGAGGAAACAGCGCGTTTAAGGCAGCCGCAGAAAAACAACAAATCCGCGTATGCCGCCACGGTGGATAGCCTTGCCCAGAGCTTCAGCAATGAAGCTGCGCTGGTGTACCTGGAGGCAAACAGCATCAGCCAAAGCCCCGAAAAAGTTACGTTTGCGCATACAGCAAACCCTGCCGAAACACAACGCCTGCTAAACAGCCTGGCCGCACAACTCGCCGAGGCTCGCAAGGAAAAACCATACACCGAAAACTACGGGAGTTATACTATACAACTGTTGAATGTGCCGGAGCTGCCAGAGCAGTTGCTGGGGCGCGTATTTAAGGGCTTTGAGCAAAGTTACGTGGTGCAGGTGGACGATTACCTGCTGCTTGCAGAAGAAATAGCTACTTTGCGGCTTCTCCTGGACGATATCTCTGAGGAGAACGTTTGGAGCAAGTCTGTGGCGCAAAAGGCTTTTCTGGATGAAACGCTGCAGGAGGCAAACTTCAGCCTTTACCTGAACACCGTTAACGCCTGGTATATACTTAACCGCTACACAACGGAGGAAGACCGGGAAAACCTGCTGCAGAATGCCACTTTGATTAAACGTTTCGCACAGGTGGCGCTGCAGTTTTCTGTGGTGGAGGGGCGCTACTACACCAGCCTCGTTATCCGGAGGCCGGACCAAAGCAAGATTACCGGACAGGATGTGTTTGAGGAGGAAATAAGCTTAACCTTTGATAACCGGCTGGACACACGGCCCTTCCCGGTGCAAAATGCGGTAGACCGCAGCCGTGAGCTGGTGGTGCAGGATTCTTCCAACGTGCTGCTCAACGTTACCGCCTTGGGCAAACGCGGCTGGACTGACAGCCTCGGCTCCGCCCTCCGCAGCGATATTAAGCAGATAGAGTACGGCCCGGATAAGAAGCTGCGCTACTTATTCATCACTTCCAACCGCATCCATGCCATAAACAACCAGGGGCAGCCGCTGGAGAATTTTCCGTTTAACCTGCCCGATACGCTGGACCTGCAGCACCTGGCTGTTTTCGATTACGAGAAGGATGGCAATTACCGTGTGTTGGTGGATGATAACCTCGGCAACTTGTACATGTACAACATGCTTGGTGCGGCTGTGCAAGGTTGGCTGCCGCGCCGTATGGATTACCGCCTGGCAGCAGAGCCGCAGCACCTGCGCGTAGGTGGCCGCGACGTTATTCTGGTGGCGCTGGAAAATGGCTACATCTATGCCCTTAACCGCAACGGCGATACATACCCTGGCTTCCCGATAAACCTGAAAGTACCGCTGACTTCTGGCGCAGTGGCTAAAGTTGGGGCTGACCTAAAGCGTACTGAGGTAACAGCTGTAACAAGGTATGGCAATGTGGTGACTTTTAACCTGCTGGGTAAGGTGCTGGGCCGCGAGCAGCTGGTGCGCCCTAGCAAACGCGCTATGTTTGACCTGGTGCCGGAGAGCAGTAATGGCCGCTCGTATATTATTGTGCAGCAGGAGCAGGGCAAAGTTACGGTACTGGACCAGGACCTGAACGAGTTATTTGAGAAGCGCTATGTAACCTCAGCCCCTAAAATTGTGCAGTATTTCCGTTTTGGAGGAGATAAAAATGTATATGC
Organism: uncultured Pontibacter sp.; assembly: GCF_947495565.1. Classification (GTDB taxonomy): domain Bacteria; phylum Bacteroidota; class Bacteroidia; order Cytophagales; family Hymenobacteraceae; genus Pontibacter. The sequence goes on along the minus strand of NZ_CANLZM010000021.1, from coordinate 35,930 downwards.
CGTTACTGAAACAGGCCCTCGCAAAACATACTTGTACGATGCCAAAGGCAAGCTGATAGGAGGCCGCTCCCTGGAGAACAGCCATCCGGTTACCATCTACTACAACGAAACCTCCAACGATTACACTTTATACTTTACCTTAGGCAATCAGTTGAAGAAACTGCGGTTTACTGTAGGAGAGGAGTAGTTGGTATGCAGTAGCATTTATAAAGTATAACTGGGTTTATCTGAACTCAAAAACTCCTGAACCAGCCTTTTCTGTAAAAGAAGTATAGCTGCAAAAGTATAAGTATGGCCATTAACCCAAGCAGGATAGGGTAGGAGTAGGGCTGATAAAGCTCCGGCATGCTATGCGGGTAGACCTGGCCTGTTTCAGGGTTCTGGTGCGAGAAGTTCATCCCATACAACCCCACAATAAAACTCAGCGGGATAAAGATACTGGAGATAATGGTGAGCACTTTCATGATCTCGTTCATGCGGTTGCTTACCGTAGACATGTAAAGCTCTACCAAGCTGGAGGCCATCTCGCGGTGGTTGTCCACTAAGTCAATCAGCTGCACGGCATGGTCGTAGGCATCGCGGAAGTATACTTTGAGGTTCTCCGGAATAATGTTTTCGTCCATGCGCAGTAGTTCGTTCATCAGGTCGCGGGCGGGCCAGGTAATGCGGCGCAGCTTTACAAGCTCGTTTTTAAGGTCCAGCACCTGGGCTAATGTCGCTTTGGATGGCTGCAGCAGCACGTGCTGTTCCAGCTCCTCAATGTAGATGCCGATATCAGCCATTACCGGGAAATAATAGTCCAGCACCACGTCCAGGATGGCATAAGCAATGTACATGGGCGGGCGCTGCCGAATAATGCCTTTGCCGGCGCGAATACGGTCTCGTAGCGGGTTCAGGCAATCGCCGTAATCGCTTTGCAGGCTAAGCACATAGTTCGGACCGGTAAACAACGAGAGCTGCACATCGTCCAGCGTCTTGAAATCCGGCGACCAGCGCAGCATACGGGTAATTATAAATAGGCGATTGCCACCAAACTCTTCTACCTTGGGGCGTTGGTAATCATTTATCACATCCTCCATCTGCAGTGCGTGCAGCCCGAAATCCTGCATGAGCGTCTCCAGCATCGCCTGGTCAGCGTATCCCCGAATATCGATCCAGTGGCGTGCGTCCGGCCGGGACTGTACCTGATGCAGCAGATCCTGGTAAGTAGGCAGCTCCACCTCCTCAAACATCTCCTCGTTAAACGACATCAGGAAAAAGCGCGGCGCAAAAGCCTCGGCGGGAATAACCAGTGAGCCCGGCTTGATGCCTGCCTTGCGTTCCAGAATTTTGTTACGGGTACGGAGGTTCTTGGGGCGTTTAAACATAGCGTAGCGAGAGCGTGAGTTTTAAAAGTTAACTGGTTTATTCAGATACAAGCGATACTTCAACGCCATCCATTTCCTCTAGTTTGGCGGTTATTTCCTCCTGAAGTTTTCGGCGAACTTCCAGTGTCAGGCGGCAGTCAAGTTCAAACTGCTGGTCGCGCACCTGCAGGTCATACTCCTTCACCAGGCTCATCACGTCGTTCATCTGCGGGTAAGCGTAATGAGCCAGCAGCAGCACTGTTTCATGCTTTTCTACAACAGTGGCATTGGCCAGTGCCTCGGCAGCGGATACTTTGTACGCGTTGATAAGCCCGCTTACGCCCAGCTTGGTGCCCCCGAAGTATCGTACCACCACCACCAGCACGTTGCTAAGTTCGGCAGAGCGAATCTGGCCAAGTATAGGGTCGCCGGCAGAGTGGTTGGGTTCGCCATCGTCGTTGGCGCGGTAGCGGCTTTGGTCGGCCCCGAGTATGTAGGCATAACAGTGGTGGCGGGCATCATAGTACTTTTTTCGTAGCTCAGCCAGCACCTCCTTCACCTCCTCTTCGGAATAAACCGGATAAGCCAAGGCAATAAACTTGCTTCCTTTTTCTTTGTACAGGCCTTCGGCGGGCGCTTCTATGGTTCTGTAGGTATCTTCCATGGTTAAAACAGGTTGGCCATAATTTCCTGGTACGAGATAAGCACAAGAGCAAGCACAGCCAGTACCAGCCCCAGCAGGTTTAGCGGGGTCAGCTTTTCTTTGAAGAAAATAACTGCGCCTGCCGCTCCGGCCAGGATAATGCCGATGTTGTTGATTGGGTAAAAAAAAGCACCGTCGTTGTGAAAGTAGCCCAGCGCAAGTATCAGGAAAAAAACAGACAGATAATTAGGTACACCAAGTATAAACCCGGCTATTAAACTGCGGCGGCGGAAGTTGGTTTTATAGCGGAACGACTGGTAAACGTACACTGCCAGGCCAGCCACAGCCGACGTAGCGAAGGTAAGCATGGTAAACTGGCTGGCTTCGTGCGGCTGCAGGTGGTACTGGTTTGTGTAGTTGATGAGGGAGTCGGCAATGCCGCTGTTGAGGAAAATAACCAGGGGCAGCAAGATGGCCAGCGCCGCCGATACTTTGGCACCTCCTGCGCCGTCTGCCTGCCCGCGCGGCCTCAGCGAAGAAAGCACAATTGCGACTAAAGCAGCGGCCATGCCAGCATAGTTTAGCCAGGTGTAATCTTTCACGGTGGTCTGCAGCACCAGCAAGCTGAAGAGCACGGGTATAACCAAAGAAATCTTAGCCGCCACTGAGGCCACTGTTACGCCAACTCGCTGTGCTGTAATGGCAATCAGGTAAAAGTTAACAATAAATATCACACCTAAAGCCATAGCGAAGTATGCCCAGGCACGAGTGAATATCTGCGGCTGCAGCACATCCGTACCACCCGGAAACAGCAAGCCCACCAGTACGCACACCACGTAGTTTACCACAATGGCCTGAAACGTATGCACGCCGTAGCGCTCGTATAATTTAAAGATAAACAGAAGTGATGCTGTGCAAAGAATGCTCAGTAATAAGTATAGCATGGGCTAAGTATAAATGCCGCAAAAGATGCAAGATAACCAAAGCCAGCGAAGGGTAAAAATTATAGCGGTCTCTCCTAAATGACGTACCTTTGCAGCAGCACCAAACTTTTATACTTTGCCAGCCAATCCATACCTGCTTCCGTTTCACCGCGTTGGTAGCCAGCAAATAGGCTACATCACCAGCACACAGTTTGCCGAGAATATCCCTTTTAAAATAAAAAGAGTGTTCTGGACGCAAGGCACGCCGGCAGGAGTAGAGCGCGGGCACCACGCCAACATGGCCACCGAGGAGGTGCTAATAGCGCTAAGCGGAAGTATAGAAGTGCTGACCGACATCGGGAGAGAAAAGCAGGAGTTTAAGTTGGTAAATGCGCAGGAAGGGCTATACATACCAGCCATGTGCTGGACAGAGCTGCGCTTCTCGGAAGGTGCCACCGCCCTCTGCCTCACCTCCACAGACTTCAGCGAGTCAGACTACATCCGCGATTACAATCGGTTTTTGCAGCTGGCACAGCACCTAACGCTGTAGTAAGTTTGATTGTTAATTGGTGATTGATAATTGCTGAATCATAATTTATCTAAAGAGATTATTGACAAGGTTTGCTCCATACCCTCTAACACCCAAACTCTCTAACTTTTTAACTCCTTTCATGCATCCCCTCCCATACTTTCAGTTCAGAGATTTTCCGGCAGGCCTAGAGGCGCAGGTGCAGCAGGCATTGTTCGCGGCCGTGGCCGGCAAACAGTATGTGCTGGGGCCGCAGGTGCAGGCTTTTGAGCAAGATTTTGCAGCTTATTTGGGGGCAGGAGCAGCAGTGGGAGTAGGCAACGGCTACGATGCCTTGGTAATTGCCCTCAGAGCATTGAGTGTGGGAGCAGGAGATGAAGTGGTGCTGCCGGTGCATACATTTATCGCGACAGTAAACGCAGTGCTGCAGGTGGGCGCAAAACCTGTGCTGGCAGAACCTGACAAGAATACCTATAACCTCACCGCAGAAACTGCAGCCAAGCACATCACCTCTAAGACCAAAGCTATACTTGCGGTGCACCTTTACGGGCAGGTTTGCCAGATGGAGGTGCTGCAGCAGCTGGTGCAATCCAAAAGTATAAAACTGCTGGAAGATGCCGCACAGGCGCATGGCGCAACCTATAAAAACAAACCAGCCGGAAGCTTTGGAGATGCCGCAGCCTTTAGCTTTTACCCTACCAAAAACCTGGGGGCTTTAGGCGATGCCGGAGCCGTGGTAACCTCTGATGCCAATGCCGAAGCCTTTGCCCGGAAGTATAGAAACTACGGTGAGTCTCAAAAGTATACTTCGGAGCAGATAGGCATAAACTCGCGGCTGGATGAGCTGCAGGCGGCAGTGCTACGGGTAAAACTGCAGCACCTGAACAACATGAACACCGAACGTCAGCGGCTGGCGCAGCTATACCTGCAGCAGCTGCAGCATACCGGTGACCTTATTCTTCCGGAAACAGCGCCAGACTGCAAACACGTTTATCATATCTTCAACATCCGCACAAAGTATAGAAGCCAGTTACAGGAATACCTGCAGCAGCAGGGCATAAGCACGGCCATACACTATCCGGTGCCGGTGCATCTGCAGCCAGCCTATACTTTTCTGGGCTACAAAGCCGGAGACTTTCCGGTAGCCGAAGAACTGGCCAGCACCAGCCTCAGCTTGCCCCTTTTCCCGGGCCTGACAGAAGCAGAGCAGCAGCGGGTGGTAGAGAAAGTGAAAGCGTTTTTCGAGAGGTATTGATTGTTGGTTTGCAGTGCCGGGCCCAACCACTCCTGCCCTACAAGTATGAAGCCACTCAGAGATTTGCTTGTGAAGGTTTTCATCCCCCTGCTCCCTTCGAAGGAGGACTTTGGAGAAACTCCATCAGCTGCATCATCCAACCACCCCTAACCCCTCAGAGCTACGCTCGCTAGTTTCGAACTCTCGTTCTCACTAGTCTAAGGCGGGGAATTCTGTTCAAACTCCGTCAGCAGTGGCTATTGAAAACTGATCCCAGTCTTTCCGTTGAGCGCCTTGTATTGATGCGGTGCCCGAAAGGGCTGCCTGCAGCGGAGCGAAAGAGGGCCCCTACCCCCGGCAGCTTCAATACACCGCGCGATGCGGGAAGACGAGGCCTCCCTTAAAGAGGGCCCCTACCCCCGCCTGGAGGGAGCCAAAGCCAAGAATGAAACAAGCAGGTTGTAAAGCCGTGGATGAACAGCAGCCACAAAGTATAAATACAGATAAACCTAAGCTAAAAGTATAAACAACCGCTGCAGCAGCCAAAACCAGTATAAAACATTTGCTTGCATAATTCCTTATCTTCGCTCATGCCTCAGCCGCCACTCGTTTCCATCATCTGCCTGTGCTACAACCACGAGCGTTTCCTGCGCCCGGCGCTAGACTCAGTGTTAACCCAGACATACCCTAACCTGGAAATTATTGTAGTAGACGACTGCAGCACCGATAACAGTGTAAGCATTATTCAGGAGTACGTGCAGCGGTATCCGCAGCTGAGGTTCATGAGCACCGGCAGAAATATTGGTAACACCAGGGCGTTTAATAAGGGGTGGCGCACCAGCCAAGGCCAGTTTATACTTGATTTTGCCACAGACGATGTGCTGCTGCCGGAGCGGGTAACACAGCAGGTGCAGCAGTTTCAGCGGCTTGGGCCGGAGTATGGTGTCGTATATTCTGATGCCGAATATATCTCTGATGATGCAGCGCATTTATACTTTCATAGCCAGAAGTATAAAGCTGCACCGGATGGAGATGTTTTTGCCGAGGTGCTGGGCCGTTACTTTATCTGTCCGCCTACCATGCTCATCCGCCGCAAGGTTTTTGAGGAATTGGATGGTTACAACGAAGCCCTGGCTTATGAAGACTTCGATTTCTGGGTGCGCTCTTCGCGCAAGTATAAATATGCTTTTCTGCCCGAAGTTACCACGCAGCGGCGGCTGCATACGCAGTCACTTTCGAGTGGGTGGTACAGCAAAGGCAACCTATTGTTGGCTTCTACTGTTGAAGTATGCAAGAGAGCTGCAGAAATGGTGCACACGGAGCAGGAACGCGCCGCGCTGGCCATGCGGCTGAAGTATGAAGCGCGGCATGCCTACCTTACCGGCAATTATACGGAGGCAGAGCAGTTGCTGCAGCTACTGAAACAGACGGTTGGTCTGCCTGTTTTGTACCGTTTTGTGCGGCAGTTAAACAGGCATAAAATTAACTTGGGTTTCCTGCGGGAGCTTTACAACTGGCTCCAGAACCGGCAGTAAATAGGACTGTTTTATTTACCTCATCTCTTTTTCTTCGTAAGCTAAAAAATAAACCGGTTATTTTACGTAATGGCTATTTCGAGCCCTAAGACCATCTGAATTAGGTGTTTTTGCAGCTATTTTGTTGCAAGTCCGGGCCAATACCAATATTAAATAACTATATTTGGCACTCAATTAAACAACAGCAACATGATTACATCAGCACTTGCCTCCCGTGCAGAAGTTATAAAATGGATGGAAGACTTCGTGGGTGAAAAGATCTCCGAGTTTCTTAAAACAGTAGAAGATAGCTGGCAGCCTGCAGACCTTTTGCCGGATGCCACCGTGGATAATTTCTTTGATGAAGTGAAAGAGCTGCGTGAGCGTGCCCGAGACCTGAGCTACGACCTGTTGGCCGTACTGGTAGGCGACACGATTACAGAGGAGGCGCTGCCGACCTACGAGAGTTGGCTGATGACTATTGAAGGGCTTCCGAAAGATCCGAACGGCCCTTGGATGAAGTGGAATCGCGCCTGGACGGCTGAGGAAAATCGCCATGGCGATGCACTGAACCGTTACCTATACCTGACCGGGCGTATCAACATGCGTGAGATGGAGGCCTCTACGCAATATCTTATTGCCGATGGGTTTGACCTGCAAACCGACGATGATCCGTACCGCTCGTTTGTTTATACTTCGTTTCAGGAAACAGCCACTAACATATCGCACCGCCGCGTAGCCCAGATCGCCAAAAAGCAAGGCGATAACCAACTGGCTAAACTGTGCGGCCACGTAGCTGCCGACGAGGCGCGCCATGCCAAAGCTTACAAAGCATTTGTAGGCAAAATATTTGAGGCCGATACCAACGAAATGATGTTGGCTTTTGAAGACATGATGCGCAAGAAGATTGTAATGCCTGCCCACTACATGCGTGAGCTTGGTGTTGAGCTTGGCAAAACGTTCGGCCACTTTACAGATGCCGCGCAGCGTATCGGAGTGTATACTTCATCTGACTACACAGACATTCTGGACGGTCTTATTAAAGAGTGGAAGATAGAATCGCTTACTGGCCTGGACGAAGCCGGCGAGCGTGCCCGTGATTATGTGATGGCCCTTCCGGCTCGTTTGAAGCGTGTGGCAGATCGTATGAAAGTACCAGAGTTAGAGTATAAATTCCGCTGGATAGCATAACCAGCAGTCAGTAAATTATAAAAGCACAAAGGGCAGGTCGCGAAAGCAGCCTGCCCTTTGTGATTTTATATATCGCTGCCGTAATATTTCAGCTGGCGAGGATTTTACTTTTCTGGGGCTTACCTAAGTATAAGTAGCCGGCGTGTCTCTAAGTATAAACAGTTGCAGCAGCGTATCCTAAGCCATGAAACGTTTGGTAGAATCTCTTTTGCAAGTATAAATCCGTGCTGCCCCGTATAAGAACTTTATGCAAGAACATTAGACGGCGCTGCGTTGTTGAAGTATAAACCGAGAAAAAATATGGCTTTAGGATATAGATTTACAGATTACGTTCCTCCGCAAGATGACAAACCGGGTTTCGAGTCGCTGCTGAAGATTTTTATGCAGCTGGTAACAATTACCTCCGGCGATGCGGGCGAGGCGCTGAACTGGCTGAGCTCCCTGGACAAGCAGTACAACCTGACAGGAGACGAGTATGGCATCGGAGATTTTATTGAGGATCTGAAAAAGAAAGGCTACCTCGACGAGAATCCGCAGGAGAAAGGCAGTTTCCAGTTAACAGCCAAGAGTGAGCAGGGGATACGGCGCAGCGCACTGGAGGAGATTTTCGGGAAGCTGAAGAAAGGCGGCAAAGGCAGCCATGCTACACCGCACACCGGAATTGGCGAAGAAGCCAGCACCGACCGCCGCGAGTACCGATTCGGGGATGCGCTGGAGCAGATTTCGATGACCGAATCGCTGCGAAACGCCCAGATAAACCACGGCATCGGCGACCTGCGCCTGACTGAGCAGGACCTGGAGGTAACCGAAACAGAGCACAAAACGCAGGCCGCCACGGTGCTGATGATCGACATCTCGCATTCTATGATCCTGTACGGCGAAGACCGCATCACACCGGCCAAAAAGGTGGCTATGGCGCTAGCTGAGCTTATCAAGCAGAAATACCCGAAAGACACGCTGGATATACTGGTGTTTGGCAACGATGCCTGGCAGATAGAGGTAAAGGATTTGCCGTACCTGGAAGTAGGGCCTTACCACACCAATACCGTTGCCGGCCTGGAATTGGCCATGGATATCCTGCGAAAACGCAAGACGCAGAACAAGCAAATCTTTATGATTACCGACGGCAAACCAACCTGCCTGAAGGAGGGGCTGCGCTACTACAAAAACAGTTTTGGGCTGGACCGTAAGGTGGTGAACAAAACCCTGAACCTTGCCGCGCAATGCCGCCGCCTCAAAATCCCGATCACCACGTTTATGATTGCCTCAGACCCATACCTGCAGCAGTTCGTAGATGAGTTTACGAAGGTAAACAATGGGCAGGCCTACTATAGCTCGCTCAAAGGCCTCGGCCACCTAGTGTTTCGCGACTACGGCCGCAACCGGAAGAAAAGCTTTTAGAAAGTTAGCTTCTTAAGCCTCTAGATTTTTGTTGTTGGGCTTAAACCTGCTTGCTACAAAATAGAGAAGTAGCGAACCAATAAAAATCAACTGCATGGCAAGCGAGCTAATGGTATGGTTGATCCTAAGGATAGCTGCTACAATAACGATAACCGCTTGAACGCCCAACAGGATATTTCTATAGGAGATTGTTTTCATGAATTAAATATAGAGGGTTTGGTACTATAAACCTTCTGGTAAGAGATAATATTTTTAGTCATTGAGCTATAAAGAATGAATTACACAACTATACCAGCCGATAAACTACAACAGATAAAAACCCTGGGCCAGCTAAAGGCTGCGGGTTACGAGCCACAAACGGTAAAGCAGGAGCTGCGCCGCAACCTGATCAAAAAGCTGCAGAACAAGGAAGAGGTTTTTCCGGGCATTTGGGGCTACGAGGAGACCGTGATTCCAGACATGCAGCGGGCCATACTTTCGATGCACCACATCAACCTGCTGGGCTTGCGCGGACAGGCCAAAACCCGCATTGCACGCCAAATGATCGACCTGCTGGATGAATATATTCCGGTAGTGCAAGGCTCCGAGCTAAACGACGATCCGCTACAGCCGCTCTCGCGTTACGCCAAAGATATAGTGCATGAGCATGGCGACGATACGCCAATAACCTGGTTGCACCGCTCCGACAGGTATACCGAGAAACTGGCCACGCCTGATGTATCCGTAGCTGACCTGATAGGTGATGCAGACCCAATTAAAGCCGCCACGCTAAAGCTGCCATACTCTGATGAGCGCGTGATCCACTTTGGCCTGATACCGCGTTCGCACCGGGGCATTTTCGTGATAAACGAGCTGCCCGATCTGCAGGCGCGCATACAGGTGGCGCTGTTCAATATTCTGCAGGAAGGCGACATACAGATTCGCGGTTTTAAGGTGCGTATGCCGCTGGATATCCAGTTTGTGTTCACGGCAAACCCGGAAGATTATACCAACCGTGGTTCCATTGTAACGCCGCTCAAAGACCGAATTGATTCCCAGATCATCACGCATTATCCTAAAACCATCGAAACCGGCAAGAAAATTACGCAGCAGGAAGCGCGCGTAAAGCAAGGCCAGGGCGAACTGGTGCAGACCAACGACATCATCGGCGATTTGATTGAGCAGGTGGCTTTTGAGGCGCGCGAAAGCGAGTACGTAGACCCTAAAAGTGGTGTATCTGCACGACTAACAATCTCAGCCTTCGAAAACCTATTAAGCGCAGCCGAACGACGAGCCTTACTGAACGGCGAGCACCAAACTTATGTGCGGGTGTCGGATTTTTTGAATACAATTCCATCGGTTACCGGTAAGGTGGAGTTGGTGTATGAGGGCGAGCAGGAGGGAGCCGGCCATGTGGCGCAGGTGCTCATGGGTAAGGCCATCCGTACGCAGTTCCTGAAATACTTTCCTGACCCTGACAAGGCCAAGAAAGCGAAGGAGGGGAATCCCTATAAAAAGATTACCAATTGGTTTGGCGATGGAAACACCATAGATATTTTGAGCGATGCCTCTGCAGAGGAGTATAAAAAAGCGCTGCAAAGTATACCCGGACTGGCCGAACTGGTAGAGAAGCAGCAGCCAAACGCCAAAGGTGATAAAAAGCTGTTTATGATGGAGTTTGCCCTGCATGGCCTCGCCGAACACAGCCAGCTCAGCAAAAGCCGCCTCAGCACCGGCTTGCAGTTCAAGGACCTGCTCAGCGGTATGTTTACCATGCCGAGCTTCGGGGAGGAAGATGATGAGGACGATGATCAGTTTTAAAGTATAAATAAGCTTATAAGTATAAAGGCAGGAGCGTAGAGTTTCTGTCTTTATACTTATTCTTCTTCCAGCAGCGCCGCACTTATACTTTGCCATTCTTCCTCTAGTGTTTGCTGCGGCCGCTCTCTGCCGGCCCTGCCGTACCAATAATCAGCGTTCCATGTGTCACCCTCTTTGCGGTGCAGATAGGAATGTATCCAAGCGGCGTTCTGGTCGGGCAGGTTTTGAATAAGAACGTGCGCTTTCTCCCAATTGCCCTTCGCCTCGTGCCACAGCGCCTGCAGGTACACATTAGCTTCTGGTGGGGGAGTGGAAGCGGAGAGGCTGGTTTTGAAGGTGGTGAGGTTCATAGTTGTTTAACGGTGTTGGGCTGCGTTGGTGGGCTTTCGAAACCGAAGCTTAAAGCATGTGCAGGGTTAGGTACTGTTTTTTACTGCAAGTATGTTTTTCTATACTGCTCTGTTATAGGGCCTTTGTTCTTCTCCCTATCATACATATTCCTGTCATCATGTCCAAACGAGCCAACACCATCAGGAATAAAGGATGAAGCATTAGCACCTTCAACTAATCTATTCCTATAATAGATGTTATTCTTGTCCTTAATGTAGTAGGGGCTAAGAATCTTGGCAGAAGCGTAATCTAGTGAGTCTATTCTTAATTCATTCCAGTAGAAGAAGCTGTCGTCCTTACCCCAGTCTTCATCTATGACTTCAAATTCATTCGGGGCTACGCCATCTAATTTTTTAAATTTATGATACACATGGTTTTTATCTTTTGCCCAAAGATTGTCTATCACTTCAAAGGTTCTTACATCAGCTTGCTTTATCTTGCTGTCATTCACTCCGAACTGTAACAAATAGACGTGATCCTTATCTTTCCAGTAGTATTTTCTGATTTGTTTAAAAGTTGATGGTTCAGCGTCAGCTAAGATAGATGTCCCTACAAATACGTGTTTCTTATCTTTAGCAAGGTCTAAGTTTGTACTATGGTTGATAACTTCAAATGAGCTGTAATCAGCATTTTCTACTTCCAAATATCTTACACCAATCCTTGCTTCATTAGAACTTCTAAGATAAACCTTTCCATCCTTTTTAGTATAGCCTGAACAGCCTGTAAGAACTATAATAATTAGCCCAAGAAGAAACTGCTTATAGTTCATTGATTCTTATGCACAAATTTGTAATTCAAATAGTACCTAACTAGTGTATAGTAGTAGTACCTACTCCCACTATCTGCACTATGTGTGGTAATAATATACCAAATTTTCCGAGGATTTATTACTATATTACCACCAACTCCTCCCTCACCGCACCCTTCCGCTTCCACGCCAGCACAATGGCCAGCACCACCAGTACCCGCACAATAGTAAAGATTAGTTCGCCGGTGGGCTCCAGGTTGGTAGGATAGGCCAGGTTAGCCATCAGGTGCAGCAAGATAGCGCCAAGTATACTTCGGTTGGTGTTGTTGTAAACCCAGGTGAAGATGAAGGAGAGCGCGATCAATTGGAAAGACCAGGACCAGAACTGGTAGCCGAAGCCTTTGGCGTGCTGCGACGTGCCCTCTATAAAGAACAGCGGCAGGTGCCACAGTATCCAGGCAATGCCAAGTATAAAGCTGCCAGCTATTGCGCCATACTTTTGCTGCAGCGGGTCCAGCACATAACCGCGCCAGCCCAGCTCTTCCGAAACAGGCCCGGCCATGATGATCACAAAGGCAAACAGAAGTATAGCCGATGCTGAGTCGAGGCCGCTGAACAGGCTCGCCACCGGCGGCTGCACACCTCCGAAAAAGGAATAAATGTAAAAGCCCAGCAGGTAAATGGCTGGCATAATGAGCAGAATCACCAAACACCACACCCAACCAATCCGCTTAAAGCTGAGAACCCGGCTCCAGAAGTCGTGTTTTGCGGCTGCGTTGCCGTAGCGGTGCACCAGGTAAATAGCCGCAAACGAAGGTCCGAAAGCACCCAGTATAAGCAGCGGCAGCATCAGGTCGCCGGGGAGTGGCAATGCCAGCATAGCGCCCCAGACAAGCCACGAGAAGATAAAGCTGAGCGCAAAGAAGCCCCAGATGCCAGAGAGCGCAGTTTGCTGGATAGATGGTTTTTCCATAGTACAGGGACGTGATTTTTATGAATTGTAGTAAGTGAAGCACAATATAATAATATCTGCATACTAATCAGGCAGGCGAAGTATAAAACCCAACCAGCACGAACAAAGTAGCTTAGGGGTATGGATAACTATGTTTCGGTGTGGCCGGTGCTGGTGCTGGCGTTTATACATTTCTTCGGTACTAAGCTGCGGTTCCTGGCAGGTGTGCCGCGCAGCATCTGGCTCTCGGGGGCTAGTGGGGTGTCGGTGGCGTATGTGTTTCTGCACCTGTTCCCGGAGTTGGGTGAGGGACAGGAGCATGTAACAGAGCAGAACTGGGCCGAGAGCTTTCTAAGCCACCATGTATACCTGATGGCGCTCATCGGGTTAGGAGTGTTTTACGGGCTGGAGCGCACAGTGGTGTCTGCCAAAGGGCCTAAAACTGAGCAGGCAAAAGGCAGGGAAACAGAGGGGCCGATCGGTGTATTCTGGTTACATATCAGCTCCTTTGCCATGTATAACGCCATTATCGGCTACATTCTTTATCAGCGGGAGGAGGGCTCTTTAAGTGACCTGGCTCTTTATTCGGTGGCAATGGCGCTGCACTTCCTGGTAAACGACTTTGGCTTGCAGGAGCATCACCAGAGAACTTACAAAAAGTATGGGCGATGGTTATTGGCGCTAGCCTTGCTGTTTGGCTGGGTTTTAGGATTTGTTGTGGAGCTGCACAAAACCGTGCTTGTGATGTTAGTAGCCTTTATAGGCGGCGGGGTGATAATGAATGTGCTGAAGGAGGAGTTGCCCCAGGAACGCGAAAGCCGCTACTGGGCCTTCGCACTCGGGGCAGGTTTATATGCTATTTTACTGTTATCTCTGTAGGCGGGTGCAGCTGGCCTTCGGTTCGGGCCACCATCATTGACACGGTTGCGTCGCCGGTGACGTTCACAGTGGTGCGCAGCATATCCAGGATACGGTCTGGGGCAAGTATAAGCGCGATACCTTCTATCGGAATTCCGGCCTGCTGCAGCACAATTACCAGCATTACAATGCCAGCGCCAGGCACAGCTGCAGCTCCTATAGAGGCCAGCGTGGCTGTCATCACAATGCCGAGCTGCGCCATAATATCCAGTTCAATGCCGTATGCCTGGGCAATAAACACGGCCGCTACAGCCTGGTAAAGACTGGTTCCGTCCATGTTAATGGTAGCGCCAAGCGGAAGCACAAAGCTGGTGATCTCTTTGTTGATGCCCAGGTTTTTCTCGGCACACTCCATAGTTACGGGTAAGGTGGCTGCGCTGGAGGAGGTGGAGAAGGCCAGCATCTGCGCCGGGAAAATCCCCGTTAAAAAGCTCCTATACTTGGTTTTACCCACTGTCACCACCAAAGCAGGGTATACCACAAATATCATCAGCGCAAGGCCAATTGTTACTACAATGCAGTAGTAGCCCAGCACCAGCAGTAGCTCTAAAGCTGCACCTGGGTCGTTGCCGGCAAACTCTACCACCAGCCCCGCCAGTAGTGCAAATACGCCATAAGGCGCGGTCATCATAATGATATCCACAACTTTAAGTATGGCCATGTTCACGCCCTCAAAAAAATCGTTTACAGGCTGGGCTTTGTCGGGAGGTATAAGGATGAGCGCAATACCGAAGAGTAGCGCAAAAAAGATAACCTGCAGCATACTTCCGTTATCGGTCATGGACCGGAAGATGTTACTCGGCACAATGTCGATGAGCGGCTGCAGCGGGCCTTGCTGCTCTACGGCGGCGGCATCAGAAGACCGCTGGTTGGTGGTGGAGGCAAACTGTTCTTTAAACTCCTCGCGCTTCTCCGGGGAGAAGGCTTTGCCCGGCTCAAACACATTTACCAGCACCAAACCCAAAAACACAGCCAGCACAGTGGTGCCTAAATAAATGCCGATGGTTTTAGAGCCGATGCGTGAAAGGCGGCTAATATCACTGAGGCTGGCAACACCTGTTATCAGCGACACCAGCACCAGCGGCACGGCAATCAGCTTAAGCAGGTTAATGAAAATGGTACCGAAAGGGCTGATCCAGTCTTGGGTAAAGCTGTTGAGGCCAAAGGAGCTGGCCATCATTCCCCAGGCTATTCCTAGGGCCATGCCAATCAGGATTTGCCAGTGTAGAGCGAGTTTCTTCATACGTGGTAGCAAGCAGAATTGCCTGTAAAGCTTTTCCGCCTCTCTTATTCTTTAATATGTTTAAGTCGGTAAGAAGGCGCGGAATCAGTAAAGCAAAGCAGTTGAAACCTTGTTAGTTAATTCCGGTGCCGAACGGATGTTAGGTAAAAATAAGCATATTTATGCAGGATATTGGGGTTAAATAAAAAAACTTCTATTTATAGTTTAGATCATTCTATGGCTCCGGCTGCTGGTTGAATTTATGGATTGAAATATGTTAAAAATAAAGCCGGCCTCCGCAATGCAGAGGCCGGCTTTATACTTAAGCGGGAGGTTTAGGTTTGGCTATTCCTCGTTCACTACAATCTTCTCGATACGGTCGTTAGCGCGGATCTGGTCAATCACATCCAGGCCTTCTACTACTTTGCCGAAGCAAGTATGGTTACGGTCGAGGTGCGCTGTGTTTTTGCGGCTGTGGCACACAAAAAACTGCGATCCGCCGGTGTTGCGGCCTGCGTGGGCCATGCTCAGCACGCCACGGTCGTGGTACTGATTCTCGCCGGATAGTTCGCAATCGATTTTGTAGCCTGGGCCACCTGTGCCTGCTACGCCTTTGGCTCCCTCGCGCGAGTTAGGGCAGCCGCCCTGAATCACGAAATCAGGAATAACCCGGTGAAACGTAAGGCCGTCGTAAAAGCCTTCTTTAGCCAGCTTTACAAAATTTTCTACTGTTTTAGGAGCGTCTTTCTCATAAAACTCAACTTTCATTACACCTTTGCCAGTATGGATTTCTGCGGTTTTCATGTATAGTTTTGGTTTAGCTTAAACATTGATTGAGATAACAAAAGTACACAAATTATAGTTTAAGAGAGCAATAAGCCTGGCATTACGGACAGTCGCTTAAAAACAAAAGCTAACCCACGCACAAGTATAACTAATGACTATGAAAGCAATAACCAGAATGGCCTATACCTTCGCGATACTTTGCAGCACAGCATTGGCAGGCTGCGGCACAACCGATGAAAACGCCGCGAACGAGACACAGCAAGAGTCGTCTACAAACCCGGGCGCAGAGGATGTGACTGGCATGACCAACCCGAACACACCTGGAAAACAAGCCGGCGAAGGCGAATTGGGCGGAGACGCTGTGGATGCAGATATGACTGGCCCAAGAATAGGAGGCAACGAGATGGTGCCGTCTCAGAATATTGTGGAGAATATCTCCGTGAACAATGACCTTAGCATGCTTGCAGGTGCCTTAAAGCAGGCAGATATGGTTAAAGCGCTGAACGCTACGGGACCATACACCGTGTTTGCACCAAAAAATACTGCTTTTGAGGCGCTGCCAAACGGTGTGCTGGAAGACCTGATGCAAGCTGATAACAAGCAAAGGCTAACTGCTATACTGAACAACCATGTAGTAGCGGGCAAACTGACAGCCGCCGAGTTAACCGACGGCGCTACCCTGAAAACGCTTAACGGCCAGCAATTAACAGTTACAAAAAAAGGTAACGACGTGATGGTAAACGGAGCCAAAGTAGCGCAGGCAGATGTGATGAGCGAAAACGGCGTTATACACCTGATAGAAAAAGTGCTGGTAACAGAGCAGTAAACTGCCACCGCAATTAAACATAAAAAAGACAGGCGCTCCATAAGCGCCTGTCTTTTTTATGTTCTGCCTGAAAAATTAATACGGATTAGTGGCCCAAACCGAATGCTCCGGAATAAAGCCGCGGTTGTCCATCTGTAGGGCGCTTTTAATGGCCCAGGCTATCTCCTCGCCGCGCAGTTTGTTAGGCTGGCTTTCGCGCTCCTGGCGGTCTTCCTGGCCGAAGGCGGTGGTCACCTCACTTGGGTTTATCAGCATCACCCGCACGTTATACTTTCGCAGCTCGGCTTGCCAGCTTTGGGTCATACTTCGGAGGGCGGCTTTTGAGGAAGCATAAATGGAGCCGCCTTCATACCCTTTCAGAGCTGCCGTAGAGCCAATGTTGATGATGTTGCCGTGGTTCTGCTTCTTGAATATCTCAGCGGCGCGGCCAGCCATCATGGCGGCTCCAAACACATTTACGCTGTAGATGCGCTGAAAATCCTCTACCGTAAGCTCTTCCACCCGTTTAGACACACCGATACCCGCATTGTTGATGAGCGCATCCAGTTTGCCGTACTCGTTCATGAATGTTTTGAAGGTGCGTTTCACATCTTCCGGGTTGGCTACATCGGCAGTGATAGGCAGTGCGCCTATGTCGCGGGCTGCTTTGTGCGTGCGTTTTTCGTCTCGTCCGGTTATGGCCACGTTGGCACCGCTTTCAATCAGTAATTTTGCGGTGGCATGGCCAATGCCCAGCGTGCCGCCTGTAATCAGGATATTTGCGTTTTCAAGTTTCATAGTTCCAGTTGCTTAACTTTCAGAAGTATAAAACCTGTAACGCAGCAGGAGGGGAATAGTTAAATGGTAAATTTTTGGATTGATAAATTGTTGATTGTTGGGAAGGGATTAGATAGCGCAGGTACACAACTTGCCATACTTTTTGGTTTGTGTAGATCAGTCCGCAGATCACGCCAGTTGAAAACTGGCCTCATGCAGCACCACGAATTGAAAACTCGCGGTGCTGCAGCCGCTACATATTACTCCAACACCTCTCTAACTCCCAAACTTTCTAACTCCCAAACTTTCCTACTTTCTGTTATCGCCGCCGTGCAGCATGCTCAGGTAGCTTTCGTAGCGGGTAAGCGAGATATCGTTGTGGCGCACGGCCTCTATTACGGCGCAGCCAGGCTCATTAAAGTGGGTGCAGTTGTTAAAGCGGCATTGGTTCAGGCGCTCGCGCATCTCCGGGAAAAAATGACTCAGTTCTGCCGCCGGAATATCTACAATGCCTAGTTCTTTTATACCAGGTGTGTCGATAACAAAAGTCATCGGGTCAATCTCGAACATCTCGGCGAAGGTAGTGGTGTGCACGCCCTTGTCAGAGAAGTCGGATATCTCAGAGGTTTTCAGTTCCAGATCGGGTACGATGAGGTTGATAAGCGAGGATTTTCCCACACCGGAGTGGCCCGATAATAAGGTGGTTTTGCCGTGCAGCAGCGCCTTTATTTCTTCAATGCCTTCGTTGTTGTGCGCCGACACCGCCAGGCTCGGGTAGCCTACTTTTTCATACATGTGGCTGATTTGGCGCTGGTAATCCATAATATCCTCATCGTACAAATCGGTTTTATTGAAGATGAGCATAGCCGGAATGTCGTAAGCCTCGGCAGTTACCAAAAAGCGGTCAATAAAGCCAAAGGAAGTGCGCGGCGACACCAGCGTAACGATCAGAAGGGCCAAATCCACGTTGGCGGCAATGATGTGGGAATAGGCGGTTTTGTGCGTACTCTGGCGGATGATGTAGTTCTCGCGCTCCTCAATTTTATGGATCACGGCGGTATCCTCGCCGGTTGTCTCTACCTCAAACTCTACGCGGTCGCCTACGGCCAGCGGGTTGCTAACCTTCAGGCCCTTAATCTTGAACTTACCGCGCAGGCGTGCCCGGTGCAATTTGCCATCCTCGTCGCGCACCAAATACCACGATCCCGTCGATTTTACTACTACTCCCTTCATGCGGTTTATTTCAGCAGCTGCTTTACATCAGCCATAATTTTGGCAGTGGCGCCAGCCTGCTCTTGTACGTATTCTTTTTCTTTGTTTGTTATACTTTGGCGCAGCCCCGGTGTTGCGTGCACGTGCTCAAAAGCCTGTAGCAGTTCCTCCGCATTATTCACCGGAAAGGCGCAGCCCCGTGCCACCAGGTCCTTTGCCTCCTGAAACTTGTCGTAGGTGGGGCCAAAGAACAGCGGCAAACCAAACACGGCGGCCTCCAGGGTGTTGTGCAGCCCCTTGCCAAAAGCCCCGCCAATATAGGCATAGGTGCCATAGCTGTACAGCGACGAAAGCATGCCGATGTTATCAATCACCAAAACGTTATACTTTGCCGCGTCTGTTTCGGAAGTTTTAGAGAAGCGCACGGCTCCCTCGCCTAAAGCCTGCATCACCGCGTTTATACTTGCCTCGTTTACCTCGTGCGGCGCAATGATGAATTTTATACGTTGGTTATACTTCTGAATCAGCGGGAGCAGCACCTCCAGGTCGGCGGGCCAGCTGCTGCCGATCATAAACACAGGTTGGCCTGCTGCAAACGCCTCTACTACAGGTATGGTCTTAACCGAGGCTGCCGTTTGCAGCACCCTGTCAAAGCGGGTGTCGCCGGCTATACTTGCCTTGCTGATATGTATGCTTTGCAGCAGCTCCAGCGAAG
This sequence comes from uncultured Pontibacter sp., assembly GCF_947495565.1. GTDB lineage: Bacteria > Bacteroidota > Bacteroidia > Cytophagales > Hymenobacteraceae > Pontibacter. The sequence continues at coordinate 16,824 of NZ_CANLZM010000021.1, read as the reverse complement.
GTTTGTTTTGAGTATAAATGCGCGTGAAGCGACGCAGGATGTTGCGGTAAAAATCGCCATAGCTTTTAAAGTATACTTGCTCCGGCCGGAAAATGGCAGACACAGAAAGCGTTGGTATTTGCCGCCGCTCCAGCTCCTGCATGTAATAGTGCCAGAACTCATACTTTACAAAAACGGCCAGCTTTGGCTTGGTTATGCTAAGGAACCTGCGGGCATTGGCAGCACTATCCAGAGGCAGGTAAAAAATGTAATCGGCGCCTGTGTAGTTTTTGCGCACTTCGTAGCCCGACGGAGAAAAGAACGTGAGCAGGATTTTATACTTCGGAAACGCCTCCCGGAAAGCCTCCATCACGGGGCGGCCCTGCTCAAATTCGCCCAGCGACGCACAGTGGAACCACACCAGCGGCGCCTGGTTGCCGGCCAGTGCTTCCTGTAGCCTTTCGAACTGCCGCGCACGCCCCTGCTGCATCAGCCTTGCCTTCTCGTTAAAGGGAGCGGCCAGCGTAATGGCAGTTTTGTAAGCCTTCAGGCCGATAGTATAGAGTAACTTCAAAATGTATACTTATTGATAGACGCTGTGAGGTCTGGTTCTACTGCAAATATAAGGTATTGCACAGGGATAGTGTGTAAGGGAAGTGTACTTTGTGGGTGCCAGCCCTGTTTACTGGGAAAGTTAGTGGTTTCTGCTATATTTGGTAGGCCTTACCCTTTAGCAGAATATATCATATGAAATCTCTCTTAGTATCTTTATCAATAGCTTTACTTTTTCAAGGCTTTAACGCTCAAAAGCTGGAATTATCATTTAATAGGCTATTAAGTGCTGACACTCAAATTAATCAGTTACTTTACTTCAACTCTTTTCCAAGCGACTTTGAGACATTTAAAAGGACATTTGATTATGTAGGAGAAACGCCTGGGCCATTGTACGAAAAATCGTTTGATTATATTTCCAGGTTCTATGCACTTGACAAAATACCTAAGAAAGAGAGACTCCAAACAGCGATAAATATAAGTATAAATGGAAATTGGGAAGCTGACGCAATTAGCCAATTTCAGCACAACTTGAAGCCTCTTGTCCTGGAAAACGTGAACTTGACTTACGAAATCCTTAAAGTAAGGCAACCAAATGAAATAGAATCATTTTTCTATTTCCTATTCAGTGGGCCACATCCACAACAAACTATTCCGGCTCAGTTGCATAAGTTACAAGAACTAGATAAAAGCTTTCACAACCATATTTCAAACGGGCATAAAAAAGCAAAAATGGATAGTGAACATTGAATAAATATTTTGGTCGGCAATTCATTAAAGCGTATAAAATTTTAGGAATGAATAAGTTACATACCATCTGCTTTTTGTTGCTTATGATAAGCTGTAATGTAAAAGAGAGCGAGAATGGATCTGTTGCCCAACCTCAGGAGAGCACTTCTTTCCCGGCAGTTGAACCAACGCATTCGGGTAAACAGCCTTTGTTCACTAAAGAAGATATCAAAGGTGTGTGGACTGCAGGAGAATCTGAAAATGCGAGCTTTAGTATTGAGCAGGATTCAATATTGTTTGTCGACACATTCGAATACTTAAAATATGAATTCAAAAATGATACGCTAACTTACCTTGAAAGTGGTGATCTTTTTTTTAGAACAAGAGTAATTAAAGCGGATAAAGATTCTTTAGTAACTTCTAACGAAGATGGAATTCGTAGATTTTGGAGATTTAAAGATTGACAAGCATATTATTTTATTATAATTCCACCTCATGTTTTTTACCACGTACTTACCTCTACCCGCCCCCCCCCCAAAGTATAAATTAGCCAAACCCAACTTCAAGCCTTACTTTTGCAGCATTAAAAGTACCATTTGAAAGTATAGATTTGAGTAAAAGCATAAAGCAGTATAGCGAGACCGATACGCTGCAGAAAGTAATTATCGGGAGGTACGAGAACTATAGCGAGGCGCCGGCTTATGTGGAGCTCGTAAACGAGGACCAGAAGCAGGGGCTGCCGACAAAGGAGCAGCTCAAGGAGGAGTTCGATACCTTTAGGCAGGTGCTGACGGAGGCGGGCGTTGAAGTGCTGGTGCCTGATTACGTAGGCAAGTTTGTGTACGACCAACTCACGCCCCGCGACATCGGCATGGTGATAGGAGAGAAGTTCCTGCTCTGCAACATGGTAAAAAGAAGCCGCCGCTACGAGAGCGCTGGCATTTTCCGTTACCTGCACAACATTCCCGGCCATGAGGCCAACATCATTATCCCGGACTCACCTACCTGTTTTATTGAGGGCGGCGACATACTGGTAGACAAAGGAAACATCTTTGTGGCCGTATCGCAGCGCACCAACCAGGAGGGCGTGGCTTTTCTGGAGGAGCAATTTGGTAATGAATTTAACGTGGTGCCGATAGCGGCGCGAACGCTGGCAGAAGGCGAAAACGTGCTGCACCTGGATTGCATGTTCAACCCTGTAGGAGAGAATTTGGCACTCATTTATGAAGAAGGATTCAAACAGCTTCCGCACGAAATTTTGGACAACTACAACCTGATAAAAGTAACCAAAGAACAGCAGCAGGAGCTGGCCACCAACATACTTTCCCTGTCGCAGGACAAGCTGATTAGCCGCGACCATCCTTTGTGCCAGCCAATCAACGATGAGATCAGGAAGGCCGGAATAGAAGTGGTGGAGATAACGTTTGATGCGGCCCCAAGCACTGGCGGTTCGTTCAGGTGCTGCAGTCTGCCTTTGCTGAGAGGCTGATTTCAGCGATGGTAAGTATGCGCGCAAGTTTAATTTGGGTTAGAAGAGTACGGCGTACCTGCATTTTTAGTAGCTTACCATATCAAAACATACAATTTATGCCGCTCACCATTCGCTCAATTCAGCTTTCCGACAACGAGCCGTTGGCTATCCTGATCCGAACTGTTTTCCGGGAATTTAAAATAGACAAGCCCGGTACCGTGTATACTGACCCTACCACCGATGCCTTGTATCAACTGTTCCGGCAACCTGCCAGCGCCTACTTTGTGGCCGAAGAAGATGGCGTAATAGTTGGCGGCTGCGGCGTTTACCCAACAGAGGGGCTACCGGAAGGCTGCGCAGAGCTGGTTAAGTTTTATCTGGCAGCCGATGCACGAGGCAAAGGAATTGGCAACAAACTGATGCAGCAAAGTATAGAAGCAGCCCGCGAGCTGGGTTATAAGCAGCTATACTTGGAGTCGTTTCCTGAGCTGGCAAAAGCGGTGTCCATGTATGAAAAAGCAGGTTTCAGGCCGCTACCGCACGCCCTCGGCAACTCCGGCCACTACGCCTGCAACATCTGGATGATAAAGCAACTATGAGCATACAACAAGCCTACAACAGCTGGGCCCCGCAGTACGACACCAATAAAAACCGCACCCGCGACCTGGAGGCCGTAGCCTTACGCAACACGCTGGCAAGTATAGATTTTGATGCTTGCCTGGAGATTGGCTGCGGCACCGGCAAAAATACGGAGTGGCTGGTGCGCAAGGCCTTGCACATCACAGCCGTAGACCTGTCGGAGGAAATGCTGGAGCGGGCAAGAATTAAGGTGGGCTCCAATAAAGTTGATTTTATACAAGCCGATATCACGAAGAGATGGAGCTTTGCAACACAACCCTACGACCTGGTGAGCTTTAGCCTGGTGCTGGAGCATATCGCCAACCTGGATTATACTTTTAAGCAAACGGCTGCGGTGCTAAAACGCGGCGGGTATGCTTACGTAGGCGAGCTGCACCCTTTTAAGCAGTACACCGGCACCAAAGCCCGCTTCAACACTGCACAAGGCACGCAGGAGGTGGAGTGCTACACGCACCACGTGTCGGATTTTGTGCGGGCAGCCAAACAGCACGGTTTGAGGTTATTAGGCCTGAACGAGCTTTTCGACAACAACGACCGCTCAAGCGTGCCGCGCATCTTAACCATACTTTTACAGAAGGTATAGCTACCAGCCTACTTTTATACTTTCAAAAACCAGTTACATACATGAAGATACTTTTAGCTGTAGGCGCAGGAAGTTTTATTGGCGGTGTGGCACGTTACCTGCTGGCGCTGTTCATCCAGACGCGATCCGCCGTAGCATTTCCGTTTGGTACTTTAGGGGTAAACGTGGCAGGCTGCTTTTTAATGGGGCTGATTTTCGCGCTGATTGCTAAAGGCACCTTGCCAGCCGAGTGGCGGCCTTTCCTGGCTACAGGCATACTGGGCGGCTTTACTACCTTCTCGGCTTTTTCGCTGGAGTCGGCTTACATGCTGCAGACGGAGCAGTATGGGCAGGCTATACTTTACATTTCCGCAAGTGTGCTGCTTGGGTTGCTGGCTACCTTTGCAGGCATGTGGCTGGTAAGGTTTGTGTAAGTACAACTTTCAGAAAAAATGACAAAGCGATAACTTATTTTAATGTACTGTTATTTCTCTACATGGCTGTGGCAATGGAGAAATAAGCGTAAACAAGCCTACAATGGAGGTTCCCTCTGTTTTCGAACTTTACGGGGTAGAGACTGGTGAGGTAGAGGTTTATACTAAAAAATGGTAAAGTTACGCAGGTGAAGGAGTAAGTAACCGTGCTCTCAGCCAGAGATTTTGCTCTCCTACTTTCGCAAATAAAAAAGCCCCGACCTAGGCCGGGGCTTTTCTGCTATTTAAAAAGCTGTTAAAGCTTAGTGTTTTGCAAGGTAGTTAGAAACGCCTTCTTTTGTAGCGCTCATTGCCTCTTTGCCTTCAGACCAGTTGGCTGGGCAAACTTCGCCTTTCGTCTCGAAATACTGCAGGGCATCAACCATACGCAGCGCCTCGTCGATAGAGCGGCCAAGCGGAAGATCGTTTACAACCTGGTGACGAACTACACCTTCTTTGTCGATCAGGAACAGGCCACGGTAAGCTACCGGCTCACCTACAAAAGTAACCTCGCCTTCTTCGTTGTAGTCGTAATGACCAGCCAACACGTCGTAGTTCTGGGCGATAGTCTTAGCTGCATCAGCTACAAGCGGGTAGTTTACACCCTCAATGCCACCCTGCTCACGCGGCGTGTTTAACCAGGCAAAGTGAGAGAAGTGCGTGTCAGTAGAGCAACCTACTACGGCTACACCTTTGCGCTCAAACTCTTCCATTCTGTCCTGGAAGGCGATGATCTCAGTTGGACAAACAAAAGTGAAGTCCATTGGATAGAAGTAGAAAAGTACATGCTTCTTGCCCAGGTACTGCTCTAAAGAGAAGTTCTCTACGAATTCGCCGTTCTCTACGGCTGTTGCTTTGAAAGAAGGTGCTTTTTTACCTACTAATACTGCCATGTGTTATTTGTTTTGGTTTTTGAAAAATCTATTTTGAAACTCGTGTAATACTTATTTGTTTGTCGGGCTCCACTTTATTTCCCGTCAGCTGCACCGAAACCCCTTTTATCTCAAAGTTCTCCAGCTTCCTTTTGCTGAAAAACTCGGTCAAGAGCTGCTCCAGCTCTGCGTCCTCAAAATCCACGATTTCTTTGGTTTTGCTGCAGAAGATGTGGTTGTGCACGTGCGTGTTGGCATCGTAGCGCTTACCGCCTTCCTCCGAAAGAGCGCGCTTTATCAGACCGGTTTCTACAAATGTATCAAGCGTTTTGTAGACTGTTCCCAATGATATACTTGGGTTTGCAGGCTTCAGGCGCTGGTATACATCCTCGGCTGTAGGGTGGTGCCCATGCAGTTCCATGGCCGCCTCAAACACAACAATGCGCTGCTGTGTGGCTTTAAGGCCACACGCTAAAAGGCGCTGTCGTAATTCTTCTCGGGTCAGGTTTTGCATCACTCAGGTAAGAATGTTTCTTAACTAGTAAAAGTTCCTGCAAAGATAGGAGAAAGTTGGAGAGTTAAAAAGTTTAGAACTTGGAGAGTTGGGGAGTTACTATTAAAGTTCTGAGTCTCGAGTGTAAAAGAATCATAATTCAGAACTCGAGACTCAGAACTCATTTATCTGCCTTTAAAATCTGGCTTGCGTTTTTCCACAAAGGCGTTCATGCCTTCGGTTTGGTCTTCGGAGGCGAAGCAGAGGTAGAAATTCTTGCGTTCAAAGTATAAGCCTTCGTCCAGGTTAGTCTCAAAAGAACGGTTTACGGCTTCCTTAGCCAATTTAGCCGCTACCGGAGACATGCGTGCCACATCCGAGGCTAGTTTTAGGGCTTCGTCTAAGTATAGCTCTACCGGTACCACGCGGTTTACCAGGCCGTGCTTCTCCGCCTCGTCGGCGCTCATAAACTTGCCGGTTAGCACCATTTCCATGGCTTTCGCTTTACCGATGGCTTTGGTGAGGCGCTGTGTGCCGCCTGCGCCTGGCATTACACCGATTTTTATCTCTGGCTGCCCAAACTGCGCCGTTTCAGATGCTATAATCATATCGCAGGTCATGGCCAGTTCGCAGCCACCGCCCAGGGCAAAGCCGGAAACAGCGGCAATAATAGGTTTTTTTGTTTTGCGGATCTGGTCCCAGGTAGAGAACTGATCTATGTTCAGCATATCGATAGCGGTTTTGCCGGCCATCTGCTTTATATCGGCTCCGGCGGCAAAAGCACGCTCATTGCCCGTAATCACGATGGCACGCACGGCATCATCTTCGTCCAGGTCCTTCAGCGCATCACGCAGCTCGCCCATCAGCTGCAGGTTAAGGGCGTTCAATTCTTTTGGTCTGTTTAGTTGAATTAGAGCTACATGCGGCTGCGCCTGAGGCGTTACAAGTATAAATTCCATAGTATGAATAGGTTTCTGTTGGGTATGGTTAAAGTTAGCTTTTCGGGCAAGTATAAAAAAGCCGCCAAGTATAAATTAGCGGCTCACAACCTGGAAAGTGGTGCGTGTGCGCTGCTCCAGCAGCACCTGCTTGCCCTCCATAATGCGGTTTATACTTGCGGCATTGTAATTCTTGACGGTATAGAGCTTCAGTTCCGTGTTGTAGTGGATCACGAACTGGTCCTGCAGCGTTTGGATGAGGCGGTGCAGGCGCTCAGGGTTATAGTCGGTGCAGATGGAGAAGGAGATGGCAGAGTTCTGCATCAGGTGTATCTTTATCCGCAGTTCTGAAAGTGCATTAAATATAGTGCCCAGGTTTTTCTCCGAGATAAACGTGAAATCCTTTACCCCGAACGATACCAGGCACTGCTTCTCCTTAATAATATAAGCCGGCGCAACTACCTCAAAACGGCAGTCGCAGATTTTGGTGCCCTCGCCCTCCGGGTTCAGGAACGACTTTACGTAAAGCGGAATCCGCTTATTAGCAAGCGGTTTTATAGTTTTCGGGTGTATGACGGAGGCACCGTAGTAAGCCATCTCCACTGTTTCCTGGTAAGAAATCTCAGGGTAGCGCACGGTATCCGGAAAGTGCTTCGGGTCGGCATTGAGCAGGCCTTCCACATCTTTCCAGATGTACATGCCCCCGGCATTCAGGCAGTAAGCAAAAATGGCGGCACTAAAATCAGAGCCCTCGCGGCCCAATGTGGTGGTGAGGCCGTTGTTGGTGCCACCCAAAAAACCCTGCGTTACCACCAGCCCCTGCTCCAGCAAAGCCGGCACATCCCGCCGGATCAGGCGCTCCGTCCAGGCCCAATCTACCTTGCCTTCGCGCCAGTTGGTATCTGTCTGTATATATTTTCTGCTATCTATCAGGGAATTAGCTAAATCCTGATCCTCCAGAAAATAATGCAGTATTGTAGACGAAAAAAGTTCGCCAAAACTTACCGTTTGATCGTATACCTTATCAAAATTGCTGTTTGGTGTGATTTCCTGAAGCTGATTGTGCAGTTGCTCAAACAAATGCTCCAGCCGCTGAAAGGCAGGGTGATCCTGCTCTGCAAACAGCTCCTGCAGCACCTGCAGGTGGTACTCTTTCAGTTGTTCAAACTCAGAGATAAAGTTTTGCCCCTGGTAAGCCATACCGTGCAGTGCCTCCAGGGCATTGGTGGTTTTACCCATCGCCGATACCACCACCAGCAGCTGACGCTTGCCACCTTGCGACTTAACAATGCGGGCAAGGTTTCGGAAAGATGCGGCGCTTTTTACGGAGGCGCCCCCAAACTTGTATATTTTGATCCTTTCTGTACTCATACAATGTAAAATTAGGCATCATTCGGAATATTGCCTAAAAATGATATTTTTGTAAATTATAAGCTATAGGTTAAAATCATCTTTATGACTGACAAACTCGGACTGCCTGTTGGTACTACGCTAGACAGGTTTATCATGAGAAAGCAAGAAGACTTCCCGTACGCCACGGGTGAGTTGTCTCAATTGCTTCGCGACATTGCCTTGGCGGCTAAAATTGTAAACCGCGAAATTAACCGTGCAGGTCTGCTGGATGTAACCGGTGCCTATGGTCAGCAAAACGTACAGGGCGAAGATCAGCAGAAGCTGGACGTGATCGCGAACATCCGTTTTATACGTGCCTTGCGCAACGGAGGCGAGGTTTGCACCATTATTTCGGAGGAGGAAGACGAGGCAATTCAAACAGGCAACACAAAGGGCAAGTATATTGTCGCTATTGATCCGCTGGATGGCTCTTCTAACATCGACGTAAACGTATCTATCGGTACAATTTTCTCTATTTATCGCCGCGTATCTGAGCAAGGCAGCGACGGGACAATGGATGATTGCCTGCAGACCGGTACCAAACAAGTAGGTGCAGGTTATATTATCTACGGCTCTTCTACCATGCTGGTGTATACCACAGGCAATGGCGTGAACGGCTTTACGTATGATATGACGCTCGGCGAGTTCTTCCTTTCTCACCCTAACATCTTCACGCCAGCAACTGGTAAAATCTACTCTGTAAACGAGGGTAGCTATAATTCTTTTCCGGAGGGAGTGAAGCAGTATGTTAACTATTGCAGGGATAACGAATACTCTGCCCGCTACATTGGCTCCTTGGTTGGCGATTTTCACCGCAACCTGATGAAGGGCGGTATTTACATTTACCCATCTACGGCAAAGGCACCGAACGGAAAGCTGCGCCTGATGTATGAGTGCAATGCGCTGGCCTTTATTGTGGAGCAGGCCGGCGGCAAGGCTACAAACGGCTCTCAGCGTATCATGGACATGGTGCCAACAGCGTTGCACCAGCGTTGCCCACTGTTTATCGGCTCCCCTGAGATGGTAGATAAGGCAGAGGAGTTTCTGAAAGCTGAAGTTGAAGTAAACTAACCCAACTTTTATCTGGAGTTAAATTAAGAACAGATTTCAAAGGCAGGAGGCGTAAAGCTTTCTGCCTTTTTTGTTAAAAAATCTTACCTGCCGCTGTATCGCAATCGTATCTCGGCTTTCTGGAGCTCTCTTTTAAGAATAAGGCGTGCTATGCGCGTGGCGATAATTTCTTCGTCGGCATCTACCATGGCTTGCTTTACCTTTTGCTCGTCCACATCAATGCGGTAAAGGATGTGCAGCAGACGGCTGAAGTCGTTGCGGAGTAGCTGCTGTACGATGTGTACAATTTTGTACTCTAACGCCTCCAGGTTGGCAGAGGGCAGGTTGTCTACCTCAAATATGCGCTGCAGGTGGTTAGTGGTGCCTGTAAGTATGGCAGGAGAAAGTGGCATAAGGTGATAGAGTGTTTCTCAAATTTAGTTTACACAAAACCCGGCTAATGGTTATACTTTATACTTGCAAGTATAAACCAGCTGCAAACAAAAAGCCCTCCGTATAGGAGGGCTTTGTAAAGCTAGGCTTGTTCCTCAGATTTTTTCTTGGAAGCTTTCTTTTCAGCGGGAGCCTTTTTGTCGGCCTCCGGCTTTTCTGCTGCCTCTGATTTAGACTTGGCTGCTTCGGTAAAACCGACGTGCTTTTTAACGATGGCATACCAGGTAGCTAGCTTCTTCATGTCAGACACGTAAACGCGTTCCTCATCATAGGTTGGCAGCACACTGGCCATGAACTCTTTGTAGTCCTCGTTTTCTGGCTTGTCGCCAAGTGGCAGGTTATCGCCAAACTTTTGGTTTACGCGGTCAAACACTTCTGCTAGCGGCACAGTGCCTTCTCCATCAGTGGTATAGATGGAGATCTCGTCGAGCAGTGACATGCGGTGGCGCGCCTGCGCTACCATTGTCTTAGGGTTTTCTTCCAGGCTCTCCAAAATAACGCCGGTGCGGGTAGGTTTTACTACACGGTAAAGGCCGCTCTGGCCAGATACTGCCGCAACTTGTCTTAAATCAATAGGCATAGGTAATATGTCTGTTTCGTTTATAATTTAAATACGATTGGGATGCTGGCATCCACTCCAAAGCCGGGTGCCTTAAACTTAATAAGCTTAGCCACACGAAGCGCTTCCTCACCTGTTCCGGCTCCTGCATTGCGCAGCACCTTGAAGTTAGACGTAGAGCCGTCGGGGTTCAGGGTGAAGCTGATAATGCACTCGCCCTGCACACGGTTGCGCTTTGCCAGCATGGGGTACTCCAGTTCCTTATAAATAGCCTGGTACATGGCTTCCTGGCCTCCCGTGTAAAATTCGGCTACAGGTATGGCCTTATCAGGCATCCATACGCCATCTTCTTTCGGTGCCTCAGTTGTTGCCTTGTCGCTTTGGGCGTTTGCTGTCAGCGCTACAAAGGCAAATAAAATAAACAAAAATGAAATTCTGGTTCTCATAAGGGTAAACATTTAAAATTTTCTACATCACGGGTACAGCTGCCACAGTATTAAATGTTAACCTTAGTCGGTTTGCTTATTGCTGGTTTTGCACTTGCGCGTTCACCTCCTCTATAAAGCCGAGGATTTCGTCGCGGCCGGTCTGCTTTTCGGCAGATGTGCGGAACATTTGCGGCAGCTCTTCCCATGTTTCACGCAGTTTACGCTGCCACGCGGCTATGGTTGAGTCTGTCTTTAGAGACGATTGCTTGTCGAGCTTCGTAAATACAATCACAAAAGGTACTCCCATGGTTCCGAGGTGGTTAATAAAGTCCATGTCCTGGGCCATAGGGTCGTGGCGGCTATCCACCAGCACAAAAACGCAGGTCAGGTTCTCTCGCTTCTGCAGGTAATAATTGATCATGCGGCGCCACTCGTCTCGCGAGCTTTTGCTCACTTTGGCGTAGCCGTAGCCCGGTAAGTCTACCAGGTACCATTCGTTATTAATTAGGAAGTGGTTGATAAGCTGCGTTTTGCCAGGCTGTGCAGATGTCTTGGCTAGCTTCTTCTGCTCAGTAAGCATGTTTATAAGCGATGATTTACCGACATTGGAGCGACCGATAAAGGCGTACTCCGGCTTATCGGGGGTGGGGCAGGCCTCCACTTTTGTGTTACTCATCAAAAATTTAGCTTCCTTAATAATCATGCTATAGCTGTTTGCGGTTCTGTTGAAGATCAATTTCCGCTTAAATAAGTATACAGGCAGAAGTTAACCGTTGAGTTGCCCCTCTATTATTTAAAGAGTGGGCCATATGTATAAACCACAAAGGTAGCAAATTAATTCTCCACCGTGGGTAGTATGCCTGTGCTGCATGTTTATATAACGCGTAAACTGGCAGAACATTTCAAGATGCTATACTTGCTGTGCACTGCTGGGTGCTAAGGCCTGATCTGATGGTATTCAGCAGGCTTTATTTAGTCTGATTTGTGGGAAAATATCGTTTGCAAATATAATATAATGCATATATTTGCTGTTGATTCAATTTTGTGTGAATAACTTTATATCTAGGTTTGCTTTGCTGGCAGGCACCTTAAAACGTCCGCTTACTCTTTTCGTTTATTTATAACGTGCACAGGTTAAGAGTTTTATACCAGAGATTTAGATTTTACATATACTAAAATTAATATATCTCGTATAGATGCTGGATTAACTTTGCCAGTCCGGTTGGGCTGCATTTTAATCCAGGTTTTAATAATCACCACAACATTTAGGAAAGTATAACAAACCCTTTATCACATGAATAATTTAGCCAAATCGTTCTCGCGGGTTTCTCTGCTGCTTGCCTTGGTTTGCCTTATGGCAGCCTCTGCCTCGGCGCAAAGCACCAGAAAACAGATGCGAACAGCCAACAAGTTTTTTAAGAAGGAAAACTATCGCGCCGCCCTGCCATATTATGACCAGGTATTGGCCGCAGATCCGAATAATGCCAAAGCTCTTTACAACGCTGGTATCAGCTACCTGACCTTCGATAAGGAGAAGTCGGCTGACTACCTGTACCGTGCGCAGGAGCTAAAGCCAAACCTTGATAAGGAATTGGAGTACTGGCTGGGTCGTGCTGATCATATTAACTACCGCTTCGATAGCGCTATAGAGCATTTTCAGAACTATCAGAAGAATATTAGCAAGCGCAACGTAGAGCGTAAAGATGAGGTTGCTCAACTGATTCAGTATGCCAAAAACGCGCAGCGTGAAGTAGCTAACCCGAAAGACGTGTTTGTGAAAAACCTTGGCGGTGATGTAAACACTGCCTTCTCGGAGCACAGCCCGGTTATCTCTTCTGACTATAACTACCTACTTTTCACTTCCCGCTCTGAGGAAGCTACAGGCGGTAAGGCAGCTGAAGACGGGGAGTATTTCGAGGATATTTTCGAAACTAGCCGTACTGGCGAAGATTCTTGGGAGAGCCCGCGTATTGTGCCTGGTGCCCTGAACAGCGCCGGTCATGATGCATCTATCCAACTATTCGACAACGATACAAAGCTGTTGCTGTACCAATCAGTAAACAATGGCGACATTATGGTATCTGAGCGCCAGGCTGACGGAAGCTGGGGTGCGCCAAAGAGCATCAGCGACAAAGTAAACACCCGTGATTTTGAGTCTGATGCTTACATCACGCCAGACGGTTCTACTTTATTCTACTCTACCAGCCACTTCTCTGAAAACGGTGACCTGGATATTTACATGGTGCAGCGCAACAAGAACGGTAGTTGGGGCAACCCTAAGAGCCTTGGCAAAACCATCAACAGCCGCTTCGACGAAGACAGCCCATACTTGTCAGCAGACGGTACGCTATACTTTGCCTCTCGTGGCCACAACAGCATGGGCGGTTACGACATCTTCGCCTCTAAGTATGATTCGGTAGCGCGCCGTTGGGCTCGTCCGGAAAACCTGGGTTCTCCGATCAACACGCCGGATGATGACACTTACTACCGTTTAGCTCCGGACGGAAGCTACGCTTACCTGTCGTCTTACCGTATCGGTGGTTACGGAGAGAAAGATATTTATACTATCAACTACATCAGAAACGCGAGTGTTGCAGGCCGTGTGCTTGTGCAAGGCGACAGCACCATGACTTTGCCAGGTGTTGAGCTGATCTTCAACGGCCAGCAGGCAGATAACCGTCCGATCTCTTACCGCGACATCAGCAAGCCAGATTCTGCTACTTATAGCGTAAACATGCTGTCTGGCCGTAACTATCAGGTGCAGCTGTCGCTTGACGGAAAGGTTATAGAGACGCAGGAGTTTGAGGTGCCAGTTGTGCTGGATGATACAACTACTATCAGAAAAGACTTCTATGTAACGCTGGACGATACTACAGCTGCCCGTGTTGCCCGTCTTGCACCTGATGCTGCCATCGGCGACTTTGAGATGGAGAACATCTACTTCGCTACAGACAAGTATGACCTGCGCCCTGAGTCTATGCAGGAGCTGGACAGAATTGCTGATATCATGAAGGCGAACCCTACCCTGAACATCAGCATTGAAGGCCACACCGACTCGCGCGCCAGCGACTCTTACAACATGACGCTTGGCCAGAACCGTGCTGACGCCGCCTTCGATTACCTGACCGGTAAAGGCATTTCTGCTAAACGTATGGTAACTGTAAGTTACGGCGAGAGCAGACCAGCTGTACCGAACACATCTGCAGACAACATGCAGCTGAACCGCAGAACGATTTTCAGAGTGCTTAAGCGCGATGAGATTCAGCAGGGGCAGGAAGTGCAGTAAAACAGATAATATGGCCTGAGTGCCAAAAGAACTATACTTCAGAAGCAGGCCGGGCACATGTCCGGCCTGCTTTTTTTATATTTCGGAACATATTCTGCGGATTATAGTTTTAGGTACAGTATTTTTGCCCTGTCACATATTTTATTCTAACCCATGGCGGTAGTACCTTACAAAGACCAGAACGGAGACAAGAAGTCGCAGGTGGCCACAATGTTTAACAACATTGCCGGCAAGTATGACTTCCTGAATCACTTCCTGAGTGCTGGCATTGATATTATCTGGAGAAAGAAAGCTGTAAGCCTGCTGGCTCCCGAAAAACCAAAACAAGTGCTGGATATTGCCACCGGCACCGCCGACTTTGCCATTGAAACGCTGCGCCTCAACCCGGATAAAATTACGGGAGTAGACATCTCGGAGGGTATGTTAGCCGTAGGACGAGAGAAGCTGGCCAAACGTGGCCTTACCAACAAAATAGAGCTGCACTACGGAGACTCCGAAAACCTTCCGTTTAAAGACAACACCTTTGATGCCATAACAGTGGCTTTTGGGGTGCGTAACTTTGAGAACCTGGAGAAAGGCCTCTCAGAAATGCACCGTGTGCTGAAGCCCGGCGGAATGGCTGTGGTGCTGGAGTTCTCCAAGCCGCGCAGTTTCCCGATGAAGCAGCTTTATCAATTTTATTTTAAGAATATACTACCAGTGGTAGGTAAACTCGTTTCTAAGGACAACGTTGCCTATACGTACCTGCCGGAGTCGGTACAGGCATTCCCGGATGGGCAGGAGTTTATTAAAATTTACCAAAAAGTCGGATTCAGAAGTACAAAATGGCATTCACTCACATTTGGCATAAGCTCAATTTACACAGGCAAAAAATAACCCTTTTTGGCCTGCTGCTCCTTTTACTTCTAGCAGGAGTTTCGGCGCAGGCCCAGCAAAAAGTAAAATCATTAAACAAACCCGGTTACGATGAAAAGCCCGTGCACTACGGCTTTTACCTGGCCGTGCCGCTCACTAAGTATAATGTAACGCATTCTCAGGAGTATGCCGATCGCATAAGGAGTGGAAGCAATGAAGCTATCAACGCCAAAACGGACATAGGTTTTTATACCGGCCTTGTGCTAAACGTGCGATTAGCGGAGTATTTGGACGCTCGTTTTGTGCCTGGTGTTGGCTTTTACGGCCGCACAATCGAGTTCAAGAACGTTGTATTGCCAACTGTGGAGACAGAGGAAGTAATGCTGGAAACAGTTCCTAATGTGATGATCGAACTCCCGGTGCTGCTCAAGTATAAATCCAAGCGGCGGTCTAACTACAGGCCTTACATAGTAGCAGGCGTGAAGCCAGGTATAGACTTAGGCAAGGGCAATAGTGGTGCAAAAGATGAGAATATGCTGGAGGTAGAAAAGTTTGACTTGGCACTGGAGTATGGTATCGGTATTGATATTTTTTACCCATACTTTAAGTTTGCGCCGGAGCTGCGTTTCTCGCACGGCCTACTGAACCAGCACAAGCTTTTGGAAAATAGTACCTACAGTAGGTCTATCGATAAACTGACCCATCATAACGTATCACTCATACTTTTCTTTGAATAAAAGATGACTAAGATCGCATTTGTTACCGGAGCCACCTCAGGTATTGGGCTTGCCACTGCCCTGGAGCTAGCCAGCAAAGGATACCGTATTGTGGCCACAGGCCGCCGCAGCGAGCGCTTGCAGGAACTGCAGCAGGATCTAGGCGAACACAAAGTATACCCGCTGGTTTTTGATGTGCGTGATAAGGAAGCAGTGCTGAAAGCGGTAGCCTCGCTGCCGGATGCGTGGCGTAACGTAGAGGTGCTGGTAAATAATGCCGGTAACGCGCACGGGCTGGCTCCAATTCAAGATGGATCTCTGGAAGATTGGGATGCCATGATCGACATAAACGTGAAAGGCTTACTGTATGTAACCAAAGCTGTGCTGCCGCTGATGCAGGAGCAGGGCAAGGGCCACATTGTAAATATCGGTTCTATAGCAGGCAAAGAGGTATACCCGAACGGCAACGTATACTGTGCTTCTAAACATGCGGTAGACGCGCTCTCTAAAGCCATGCGCATCGACCTGGTGCAGCAAGGTATAAAGGTGTCGGAAGTAAACCCAGGGCTGGTAGAGACCGATTTTTCAGAAGTGCGTTTTAAAGGCGATTCAGAACGCGCCGCTACAGTTTACCAAGGTTACGAGCCCCTGCAGCCACAGGATATCGCAGAACTCATCAGCTTTATAGTAACGCGCCCGGCCCGTGTTAACTTGGCAGAG
Source organism: uncultured Pontibacter sp. (assembly GCF_947495565.1). Taxonomy (GTDB): domain Bacteria; phylum Bacteroidota; class Bacteroidia; order Cytophagales; family Hymenobacteraceae; genus Pontibacter. Next base: position 657 of record NZ_CANLZM010000021.1, on the reverse strand, counting down.
GTGCTGGTGCTGCCGGCTGCGCAGGCTTCTTCTACCATTGTGGTGAAACAGCAGTAAGCGCTGCAGGTATAAAGTATAAATCCCCGGCTCCTGAAGTTTAAAACTTTGGAGCCGGGGATTCTAGTTTTTGAAGAGTGGGAAACTATACTTGCTGCTACTTTTCCTCTGCCAGAAGCTGCATGATAAAGGCATATAAATCCGCCTCTTCCCGAACGCCTGAGTAGATGCCCGAGGCTCCGTAGTGGCCTGCTTTTGCCTCTGCACGCAGCAGAACAGGATTGGTTTGCGCTTTGCGGTTCTGTAGCCTGGCAGCAAATTTATAGGAGTGCAGAGGAGGAACACGATCATCGTTCGTAGACGTCATAATCAGCATAGCCGGATAATTTACGTCCTCTTTAATGTTGTGCAAAGGCGAGTAGCTCTTTAGCCTGGTAAAGCTTAAGCTATCGCTAACAGTGCCATACTCATCCACGTGGAACGAGCCGACAGTGAATTTCTCCATGCGCAGCATGTCTAGAGGTGCTACCACTGGCACCACTGCCTTAAATAGTTCTGGGCGCTGTATTGCCGCCGCAGCTACTGTCAGCTCCCCCGAAAATAGAACTGTTCTGAAGTAGAGAAAAACCCTTAACTTTGAACAGTTGCTTATGAAAAGGA
>NZ_CANLZM010000020.1 GCF_947495565.1 uncultured Pontibacter sp. | reverse complement strand
TGAGACAATGATACGAGTGGCTATGATTCACTTGATGCTTAAAAAATTATCAAAATAAAATCAAAACAGCCTCTAAGCTAAAGTATAAATTTCTCTGTAGTAGCCCACTTTAACTGTTAGGTTAGGGTGGGCTATTGCATTTATTTATGTTTGCTGCAAATCCCTAACTCCAACACGAATTCAGCCTTAACAAACATCACTCCTGTAACATAGGATTACCAACTGTTGCACCCCTTTTTTAATTGTTCTTAAACAGTTATTTGTTGAATTTAAAGCATGTATTCAGAGTATTACTTTGTTCAACAGCTAGTAAAAGTCCAGTACCCTTATTAAGTAGTAGTAGCATTTACTGAAATTTCTCTAGTATAATTTAATACAATAAAAATTCCCATATTTAAACTGCAAAAGATGTAAATATATCAATAATCAATTATTTAAATCTAGATCAGTTTTTCAAATAGCCATATTTATTAATTTAAAGTTAATATAAAACTTAAAAACAAAATTATAACTTTACGTATAAATGTTTAAACTATATTTATCACATAATAAATTATACTTACAGCTTACATACTCCTTAGCGGCTCATATTAAAAATCTATCCCCTATTACTTTGAATGATTTTTGTCTAAAAAGATATGTCATATAAGTCAAATTCTCCCTGATAATTCTGATTATACTTGCTGAGCTATACTTCTCATTTAATGCCTTTCATCATATTTTAAAGTCTATGAATTATGCTTACAAAGGAAAAGAATATTGTAGTAGCCAACGACCTATGTGTTGGTTGCGGAATGTGTACTTATAGTAATGAGAGCGAATTAAAAATGGAATGGAATGAAAGTGGATTTTTAATACCTCATCTAAAGCAAGATACCCTCTCTGAGAAATACAATTTAGACCTTTGTCCTTTCAACCCGAGGCCTAACGAAAAAGTTAAATCGGAGGACGAGTTAGCTACTTTATTTTTGGAAGATGCCCCAAATTATCAGAAGAACATCGGCAGGTATAACAATCTATACGTCGGCTTTTCTCAGAAATTCAGAACTGAATCTTCCTCCGGAGGGCTAGCAACCTATGTTTTCTCTTATTTAATAGAAAGTGGTGAGGTTGATCATATAATTTCAGTCAGAGAGTCAGCTACTAACTTCTATGAGTATTGCATAAGCAGTTCTACAGAGGAACTTTTGCACGCTACTAGAACAAAATACTATCCGGTAACATTTGCTACTGTTCTTCCTTTGCTCAAGGACTTACCGGGTGTAGTTGCCATAGCAGGCGTGGCTTGTTTTATAAAGGCTATCAGGCTTGCCCAGTATCACCACCCGGAACTTCAGGAAAAAATAAAATTTTTGGTTGGCATAATTTGCGGCGGACTAAAAAGTGCGTTTTTTACGGAATACATGGCCTCAAAAGCTGGTGCTGAAATTGGCTGCTTTGTAAGTCCTCAATACAGAATAAAAGACTACTCTTCCACCGCCTATGACTACTCCTTCGGCTGCACAGATATTAAGTCCAAAGCAGAGAGAAAGATAAAAATGAAGACAGTCGGAGACATGTGGGGTACTGGTTTATTTAAGGCCAATGCATGTGATTTTTGTGATGATGTTACCACTGAACTAGCCGATATTTCTCTAGGGGATGCCTGGTTTAACCCTCATGCACGCGACGGATCAGGTACAAGTGTGATAGTTACACGATCCGCTGCTGCAGAACAATTAATTCAGACTGCTATCCAAAATAAAGAACTAAATGTACAGTTGCTACCGCTTGCGGATTTCCTGAAGTCTCAGCGTGGGAGTTTTAATCATAGACAAAATGCACAGCCGTTTCGAATAAAAAAAGCCTTAGCTCAAGGAAAAATAATCCCTCCAAAAAGGTTTACAGACAGCAAAATATCTGTACCAAACAGATTTGTTCAGAACCTAAGGCTGAAAGTACGTGCCAAAAGCCTTGAATTATGGTCAATTAGTCCCAATGCTAAAAACTTTGACTCTGATCTATCAACAGACTTACTGCAGTTGAAGGTTCTAACCAAAATAAATCAGAAAGTCCGAAAATATTTACCTTAAAAGCTATGGAAGTCAATCAACCCAAAAAAATAGGCATTCTAACACAGCCTCTCCACAATAACTATGGAGGGCTGCTTCAGGCATATGCTTTACAGCAAACCTTAAAAAGCTTTGGCTATACAGTCTGGATTATCAATCGAATATATAACAGAAAGAAGATATCGAAAAGGATAAAGGCTTACTTAAAAATGATTTTTCATGGCTATTTGTTAAACAACAAAAATTACAAACTATCCATACTTACAGCTGAGCAAGAGCAAAAAGTTGGAATGCATACTTCTTATTTTAAGCATAAATACATAGCTCCTATCACTCCAGCAATAGATACAAATGCTGGTATGCAACAGCTAAATAACGATAATTTTGATGCCTATGTAGTTGGAAGCGATCAGGTATGGAGGCCTAAATATTCTCCTAATATCAGCAATTACTTCCTGGATTTTATAGAAGGAAATAATCAAGTCAGGAAAATAACGTATGCGGCATCCTTTGGGGTTTCTAATTGGACATTCAATAAAAAGCATACAGAGCGGTGCGCAAGGTTAGCAAAAAAATTTCATGCTGTTTCTGTGAGAGAGTCTTCCGGAAAAATATTATGTAAACAGCACCTTGGTATAGAAGCAACCCAAGTATTAGACCCCACCCTGCTTTTGAAACCAAATGATTATTACAAGTTGATTCAGAATGAAAATGAACCGGAAGTTGATGGCACCTTAATGACTTATGTGTTGGATAATGACATAGATAAGGAGCAATTGATCAATGAGGTTGCCAATATCCTTAATTTGAAACCCTTTACAGTTACACAAAACAAACCGTTAACTATTGGAAACAAAAAAGACCTGGAGAATTGCGCTTATCCTCCTGTAACAAGGTGGTTGAGAGGGGTAATGGATGCAAAATTTGTTATATGTGACTCTTTTCATGGCTGTGCCTTTTCCATACTATTTAATAAACCTTTTTTAGCGTTAGGCAATAGAAAAAGAGGCTTAGCCCGATTTGAGTCGATTTTAAAAATGTTTGACTTAGAAGAAAGGCTCATTACAGACACAAAACACATTGACTATAATTTACTTAATAAACCAATTGATTGGGATAGAGTAAATCAAGTGCTGGCAAATGAAAGAGCTAATTCTTTAAAGTTTTTACAAAATGAGTTAACGCCCTGCTCTTTCGGCATGGCGAATCTGCACCCATCGGTGTGAGGCGGCTGCATTGGCGCATACTAGTACTGCAACCAATATTCACGTTAGGAGGTAAGCTTCTGTAATGAAGTTTAGGTTTCCATACTTTGATTACGTCGGAATGCCCCTGCTCGGGGCGGCGGCGGCAGCTTTGTTTATACTTGAAAGCAGAATAAAATTACGCAAACGCACACAGCCAAAAGTCAAGCGGCTCAAAGAAAACGCAAGCGTGGCTGCGGTGGCGCTGCCTGCTTTGCGGCTGCTCCTGATACCGTTCTCACACGCTGCTGCACAGCAGGCTGCCAAGTATAAATTGGGAGTATCTAACTGGCTTCATTTACCTAAATGGGCACAGTATGCGGCAGGTTTTCTTTTACTAGACTATGCTAATTACCTTTGGCATGTGCTGCTCCATAAATCAGATTCACTGTGGCGTTTCCATAACGTGCATCACATCGACCTGGACCTGGACTTGTCAACTGCCTGGCGTTTTCATGTGGGCGAAAACATCGCTTCTGTTCCTTACCGCTGTGCGGTTGTTGCCCTTATCGGAGTTCCGGCCCCGCTGGTGCTTTTTTATGAGCTGATTTTTGAAGGCTGCACCGCTTTTCATCATTCTAACCTGCGCTTGCCTTACCAGGTAGAAAAGCAGCTTTGCCGGTTAATAGTTACACCACGCATGCACGGTATTCATCACTCAATTGTCGCGAAAGAGACTAACAGTAATTTCTCGGTTATCTTTTCGTGCTGGGATCGCTTGCACAGGTCACTCCGCCTGCATATTCCACAAAATGAAATCACGATCGGCGTACCCTCCTACCGCGACTCTGCAGAGCAGACGCCCTTAAATCTTTTCATGATACCTTTCAGGCAGCAACGTGCCTGGATGTTGCCCGATGGCACTGTACCGGAACGCTCAGATGAACACCCGCTCGACCATTTGTGTCCGTAAGAAATAATTTTGGTGACCGGGCGCTTTCTCTGTAAGCCGATCATACTTTAAGAGGATTGGCCAGTTATTAACTTATAGGCTGGTTTGATAGATACGAAATTGATAACGGCACCTGTCACACAATACACGCACATTTTTTTTTGCACAAAAGCCATTTTGTAAAGGTACTGCGCTGCGCCCAAAGCTTGCCCTAATACAATTCCGCCAAGCGCTAAATCAATCAGCTTTGAGCGTTTCTTGAAGCGGGTACCAGCCATAGCGAGAAACATGGTAGCTGCGTACGCTCCCAAACTAATCACACCGTCAGGCATTCCCATAATCACAGCATCCTTTGAGGTATTTACTTTAACTGTATCAAAAACATCGCCCGGCAAGTCAGGCAGCTTTCGGACATAGCCCATCTGCAGCAGAGAAATCAGGCTGAAATCTACCAAGCCGACAGCTGCCCAGGCTGCAATTTCTCGACGCTTTTCGGTTGCCGCACTTTTATCTTCTCTAATTTTATCAATTACTGATTCTTCCATACTTAAGCTTGTGAATTATTTTTATAACAGGATAAAGGTGAGCGAAGCAGCATGTTTACAAACCTTTAGCTCCACTCTAAAATCCATCTTTAGTTTTGCCTCATGTACGTTTCATCCTTTAACTTAGATCTCTTAATGAGCTTATTATACACTTTAACAAGCCTTTGCTGAGAGTACCCGAGGTAGTATAGCAGCCATATATAGAAGAAAACGAGCTGAAGACGGTATACGCCATTATCGAGATATTTCTGTGCGGAGGTTGTTACAGCAGCCGGTAACACATTAAAGTTGGTTCGCTTCTTAATCCGATAAATTATTTCCTGGTCCTCCATCAGCAGCAGGTCATCGCAGAAGCCGCCGATTTTCATAAAATGATCCTTTAAAACGTACAGGCTTTGGTCGCCGAAACGTATGGTGTCCACATCAAAACGTGTGAACCACGCATTTAACTTTAAAAACCAATGCTTCTTGTTAAACTGAAGCCTGAAACACCCAGCGCCATACTTAGAGCTGCAGTTGCGCTGGATAAGCTGCAGGAAATCTGGAGGAGGAAATGTGTCTGCGTGCAGAAAGTATAAAATCTCTCCCGATGCCTGGGCCGCTCCCGCATTCATCTGCGCTGCTCTTCCTTTTTTAGGTGAGTGTACTACCCTGGCACCGGCAAGCTGGGCTAACATGCAAGTTTCGTCTGTGCTACCGCCGTCTGCCACTATAATTTCCGGCGCTGTTTCACTCACACAATTAAACAAATAATACAGAAGGCTCTGTATACCTTGGGCTTCGTTGTAAGTGGGGATAATAATACTGACAGTTGCAGACATCATAGCGCCTTCTTTTAGAAGGGAAAGGTTTTTATACCATACGTAAAGAAAAGCCTGATCAGTTTGCGGCATAGCACCGGTTATGCTAAATATCACCTTTAACTATAAATACCGCCTTTCAAGTTATACACTTTCAGCATCGGGTACTGCTGCCGCAGCATAGTTGCCGCTGCGCTGCTTCTGGCACCGCTCTGGCAACAAAAAACAATCACTTTACCCTGAGGTAACTCATCTATTTTTTCTGGCAGCTCTGCTAAAGGTATGTTGTTGCCGCCAATGTTAAAATCATCAAACTCATAGCTTTCCCGGACATCCACCAGGTAAAACCGCTGCTGCGCTAAACCTTCTTCCAGTTCAGGTAAATTGATGTCTGTTTTTGTGCTGGAGCACTCTTCAGGCGCGGAGTCAGGAGCTGCCTTTACATTAGCACGGGAGGTTCGCTTGATGCCAAGCAAGCGAAAATCATTCTGAAGGATATCCAGCACAAGCAGCTTTCCTGATAAAGGTTCTCCTATTTGGCAAATCAGTTTAAGCGCTTCGTTGGCCATGTACATTCCCACCAAACCGGGTAGCACGCCCAGCACGCCTGCTTCAGCACAATTAGGTATTTCGGATGCAGCCGGAGGCTCGGGGTATAAACATCGGTACGATGGCCCGTTTTGATAATTAAAAACAGCTACCTGCCCATGAAATTTCTGAACAGAGCCATACACAAAGGGCTTGTCTAGGGCCATACAAGTATCGTTGACTAGGTACCGTGTCGGGAAATTATCTGAGCCGTCAATTACAATATCATAGTAACGCAGAAGAATTTCCGCATTGTGGCTGTTTAGCCGTTCCGGATAGGCTCTAACCTGCACCAGCGGATTAAGGAGCGTGATTTTCTCTGCGGCCACCACAGCTTTCTGCCTGCCCGCATCGGCACTGCTGTACAGCACCTGCCGGTGCAGATTGCTTTCCTCCACCAGGTCATCATCAACTATACCGATTTGGCCTACGCCAGCCGCAGCCAGGTATTGCAGCACCGGACAGCCCAAGCCGCCTGCACCAATCACCAGCACGCTGGCCTGTTTCAGCCGCTGCTGGCCCTCTAAACCAATTTCAGGAAGTATGATTTGCCGGTTATACCGTTTCATTTCTTCTTTATCCAGCATATATTGTTTGTTTAATGTGATGAGACTGCAGCCTGAGGTTTATTAACAAAATCGTAAAAATGAGTAGAGATAGGCACAAAACGCACCGCTTCTTTTGCTGTTGCGGGCGGCACCGAAAGTATACCGTTGGCCAGGTTTAAACTCACTAAATCTCCGGAGCCGGAAGTACCGATCTCCTCAACCTCAAACGCCTGCGCCTGGCCACTCCAGGTGGCGCGAACCAAGCGGTGATGCCAGAATTCCTGTAAGCCAGGCTTCGTGTTTGCTTGAAGCGGCACCTGCGGCAATGGCCAATTTATACTTTGCCCCAGCCACTCCCGGAAGTATAGCAGGTAACAAACAAACGTAGAAACTGGGTTTCCGGGGAAGGCAAACACTCGCTTTTCATCTTTCACACCAAACCAAAAGGGCTTACCGGGCCGCTGCTTGATGCCGTGAAAAACCTTCTGCACACCAAGGTGATGAAGCGCATCCGGCACAAAATCATACTTACCTTTCGAGACGCCCCCGGTTATTAGCAAAGCGTCATACTCTTCCAGCAATTGCCGGAGCTTTTGCTGCACAGCTTCCTGCTCATCGTGCACATGGTATAGGTCCGCTTTCACTCCTTCTTCCTTCAGCAGACTTTTTAAGGCGTACACATTCGATTTCCTGATTTGATGCTGCGCTGGGCTTTGGTCAGGGTCCACCAGTTCATCTCCAGTAGAAATAATAGCTATACGTGGCAACCTGGCAACTGTAATGCTTACTTTCCCGACGCTAGCCAGGGTATTGATGTGGCCGGAAGTCAGTCTCGCCGGAGCCTGCAGCAGCACATCGCCGGCGCGGGCATCCATCCCTTTAAAGTGAATGTTTTGACGCTTTGCCACTTTCTCAGGATTTACGTGCGCTACACCAGCTGTAATTTCCACCTCCTCATACATGATAACTGTGTCTGTGCCTGCTGGCAGTATGGCCCCTGTCATTACCTCCATGCACCCTTCCGGTTTAGTTAGCTCCTGCTGTGGCTCACCGGCGGCCTGTATACCTTGTATGCTGAAGCGATTATGTGCGGCCAATGCCTGATACTGTAAGGCAATTCCATCTTTTGTTACGCGGTCGAAAGGCGGAAAATCTCTGTCGGCTAGGATGTTCTCCCGGAGTATTCTACCTGTGGCATTTTCTAGCGCTACTTCCTCCGTTCCTAAATCAACACGATGCTCCCGCATAGCCTGCAGTGCCTCCTCAACAGAAATCAAACTCATATATGGATGCCTAAAGTATGTAATATAACCAGCCGCAAACCTACGTATAGCACCAGCACAGCCGTAAGTGATTTAACGATGTCCGGATTTAGCAATCCGAGCGTTAGCCTTACCCCTAACTGGCCTCCTGCAAAAACAGCCGCAATAAGAGCCAATTGAAGCGGCAGGTCCAGGTGCAGCGAGCCGCTCACAAATAAACCTCCCAATCCGGATACAGAGTTGGCCAGGATAAAAAAACTCGCCAGCGCCGCTATTTTCCGAGGCTCATCCCACCGCATCAGGTTAAGCACCGGCGACAGAAAAATGCCCCCTCCTATGCCTACCATACCCGACAAAAATCCAACGCTGCCTCCCAGGGCCGTCGTTGTTGCTGAAGTATACTTTTTTTGTGCTGCCTGCCGCTGCAGCATAGTTTTAATCAGCAGCACGAAAGCAGAAAAAATCAGGGCCAAACCTAACACGATAAAGAAGCCCCGCTGCGACAACTGAAACTGTGCCCCAAAAAACGCAGCCGGCACGCTGACGACAACAAAGGGCAAAAAACGCCGCCAGTCGAAGTACCCTTTTTGATAGAACAGGACCACGCTGCCCAGCACCACCGCCACATTACAGACAAGCGCTGTAGTACGGATAAACTCGAAATTGGCGTAGAACAGACTCAGCAAAGCCAGGTAGCTCGACCCGCCCCCAAAGCCGATGGAGGAGTAGAACAGTGCGATCAGAAAAAACGCTACTACTATCAAAACTTCCGGAGCTGCCATAGAATTGGGTAAACCAGCGTTTAATTATTGCATGCCGTAATCGCTTTTGCCGCCTTTTTTGTAGCAGAGTTTTACGCCTGTAATCGTCAGGTCATGCGAAAAAGCCTTACACATATCGTAAATGCAGAGTGCTGCCACCGAGGCACCGGTTAGCGCCTCCATCTCTACCCCGGTTTTGCCTTCACACTTTACTGTACACTGGACCCGAATCTGGTTTTCTTCGGGTGTAATCTCCAGATCAGTACCTGTAAGCGGCAGCGGGTGGCAAAGCGGCAGAATATCGGATGTCTTTTTGGCGGCCATCAAACCTGCTACAATAGAGGTATTGATGATAGAGCCCTTGTGCGTAAAAAACTGGTTCTGGCACAGCATAGCAAACACCTGCGGCGGAAACTGAATGTAGCATTCGGCCTGCGCCACGCGTTTTGTCACCGCTTTGCCGCCCACATCTACCATCATAGATTTCTCAGAAATCCGTACTTCTTCTTGATTCTTATCTTGCATGCTTAACCTCCAAGGTAGGCCATGGAGTCTTTTATGTGTTGTGTGTTTTGTGTTTCTGCCATAAAACCGTTGGCAGGTTTGTGGCTCAGGGCATTTTGGATTCGTTGCAGCAGCTGCCCATCCGTTACAGGTTGCCGTATCTCATCGCGCAAATTAAGCGCTGCCGCTCCGTACAGGCAGGTCCTAAAATCACCGTTGGCGGAGAGGCGAATGCGGTTGCAGGTACCGCAAAAAGTACGGCTGAACGAAGGTATGATCCCGATTCTGCCTTTGTACCCTGGTATGCTATAGTTAAGCGAGGTGGAATGCTGCGGGTCCTTCAGTTTTACCAGCGGGCCGTAGTGCGCCTCCAGGTGCTCCAGAATATGCAGGTAGTTCCACTGCAGCTCCGTCTGCTCCCCGGTTTGAGCGTTAAAAGGCATTTCCTCCAGAAAACGCACGCTGACAGGGGCCGTTTTGGTAAGCTCCGAGAGCAGGATAATGTCCTCAATGTTTTTATTTTCCATCACCACGCAATTCACCTTTACGTCAAAACCCTCGCGTAGCAAGATGTTCAGGTTTCGGTTTACCTGCTGAAAAGCATCGCGGCGGGTAATGGCAAAAAAACGCGCCTCATCCAGCGTGTCCAGGCTCACGTTTATACTTGTTATGCCTAGGTTTTTCAGCTCCTCTATGTGCGGCTCCAACAGTGTGGCGTTTGTGGTGATGCTTAGCTCCGGGGGATTTTCCAGCTCCGTCAGCTGCCTCAGAAAGTATAGAAGGTCTTTCCGCACAAAAGGCTCACCGCCTGTTATTCTGATTTTGTTGACACCCTGTTTGGTAAGGATGCGGCAGATGCGCAGCATTTCCTCAAACGACAGCTCATCCTCTTTTTTGCAAAACGGAATCCCTTCTTCCGGCATACAGTAAAAACAGCGCAGGTTGCACTTGTCGGTTACGGATAGCCGCAGGTAATTTACGGTTCTGTTGTGTTGGTCTAGCAGCATACGCTCAGGGGTTTTCGGACACCCATACCTGCTTGTTCTCAAAGAACTCTTTCTTCCAGATTGGCACAGTCTGTTTTAAGGTATCGATCATGTACTTGGTGGCTTCCATGGCGTCTTTCCGGTGCGGGGCTGATGCGCCAATCACTACAACCAGGTCGCCAACCTGCTTCTCTCCAACCGCGTGAATTATCAGTGTTTTCTGAAGTTTATACTTGGTGGTAGCCTCTGCCGCTATCTTCTGCATCTCGCTCATGGCCATTTCTCTATAAGCCTCATACTCCAGCTTATACACCTCTTCGCCTTTGGTGGCATTGCGTACAGACCCTAGAAACAATGAGATAGCGCCGGATCCGGGGTCGCGCAGGTGTTTGTACGCTACGTTCAGGTCGATTTCGTTTACAATATCTATCATAACGCTCACCCTCCGCTTACCGGTGGAATTACAACCACCTCATCCTGATCAGTAACCGGGTCATCGTCCTGTGCAAAATTCACGTTGACGGCAATCGCCATGGTCGGCAGTTTCTCGAAAGCTGGATACTCCTTCTTCAGCCTCGCCTTCACGTCCTTTACCTGTTTGATACCGCTCGTATCCTCCAGGTAAATTTCCGGCTGCCCCACAAGTTCCTTTGCCATTCCAAAAAGAGTTATCTTCATCTGTGTCCTGATTATTTTAAGCTTCCTCCGCACCCGCTTACAAACAGATTTTGGGAGGACGAAATAGAAGGTTCTGACTATGGGTACTACGGCAGTTTGCCCGGAAAGGATAACCGTAAAACAGGAGCGCCGCAGCTCAGCAAGTATAACCGCCTGCCGTAGTGCCACTTTGTAGTATTATTCTGTTGGCGGCACAATTATTCTGATAACCGGAGAGCGGCATAATCTGCGGCCGTATCAATATCTATACTTCCCTTGGCAAAAGGCACGGCGGCAACATCGTGGGCATACTTAAACAGAAGTTTTTTGGCTCCCTCCTGTCCTTGTAACTGCAGTAATTCCTGGAAAAGCGGTTTGCTGAACATTACTGGAGTTCCCAAAGTTTCGCTGTAAGCACATGCCGCAATTTTTTTTTCGGATGATTGCAGCGTGTTTATCAGGTTGTTCAGGATATGGCGGTCTGCAAAAGGCTGGTCGCAAACCATCAGTATTATACCTCCCACTGCCGGGGCAACAGCCAGCATTTTCTGCAGACCAGCTTTAACAGACGAAGCCATTCCCTGCTGCCAATCTGGGTTTTCAGTTGTATGTAAAACAGGAGCGGCTGGCAAGTCAAGTTCCAGTTGGGCTGCCCTGGCACCCAGCACCACTACAACAGGTGTGCAAGCGGATGCATATCCTTCCTGCACTGCCCGTTGCAAAAGGTTTTGCCCTTTGTACACTAGCTGCTGCTTTGCCCTGCCAAGCCTCGTGGATGCGCCTGCTGCCAATATGATGAGTCCTGTTTCCATGCTGTGCTACAAAGTATAAAGTTAAGCCTAAAAAGAGCAGCTGCGGTATGCGCCTGGTGCTACATCATCATCAGGCTGAAGCTTTTTATCTCTCGGATGTATAGCACCAGCGTTATTCCGCAACGAGTTAACCTGCTTGCCAGACAGCACTGCTTTTATCTCTGCCACAATAGAAAGCGCGATTTCTTCGGAAGTTTCCGCACCCAGATCTATACCTGTAGGTCCGAAAATTTTCTGTAGCTGCTGTTTGTCAGGTTCAAATCCGTCTTCTTTCAGTTCATCCAGCAAGCGCTGCAGCTTCTTTTTCGGGCCGAGAGCGCCCACGTAAGGTATGGACAATGGAAGCAATTGCCGCAGCATGGCTAAGTCATAGTTATAGTTGTGGGTCATCAACACGACCACGGTTTGGGCGTCAATATCCAGTTGAGGCAGCAGCTCATCCGGCTTCGCTACCAGCACCTGATTTGCCATCGGAAAGCGTGCGTGCGTGGCGTAATTTGCCCGACCGTCTGCCACAGTAATCTGCCAGCCTAGCACCGTTGCCATTTGGGCTAAAGGTATGGCATCGTTACCTGCCCCAACAATAACCAGCGAAACACACGGCTTCAGAAATTCCATAAAAGCAGTTATTTTTATACTTTCCTGCTGATACTCTTTGAGCTGAGATGTATGGGTTCGAAGCGTTTCTGCCGCATCGGCCAGCAATTGGTTCTGCAAATCACTTTCAGGAAATGATCCTATACTTTGATTATTCTCCATTAAAAGCAAACGTGTGCCAGCTTGCTTTGCCTTCTTGTCCTGCAGCGAAAACAGCGTGACCAGTACAGCCTTTTGCCGCTTATCCAGGTAGTTTTTCAGTAAAGCGATAGGATTCTCCGGCAAGGCAGGGTCGATTGGTTCAATCAGAATCTGGATGATACCGTTGCAGCCCAGTCCCACACCCAGCTTTGCGTCGTCATCATCGGTGGTATCATAGGTGACAAGCATGGGCTCCTGCTGCACCATGGCCAGACGGGCTTTGCGCAGGGCATCTCCTTCCAGACAGCCGCCACTAATTGCGCCGGTCAGCTGGCCAACGTCGGTTACCAGCATGCGCGCGCCCGGCCTGCGGTAGGCCGAGCCTTCCAATTGTACTACTGTGGCCAGTGCCGTCTGCTTACCGGATTTTATAGCCTTCTCGTAAGCATACACGATATCCTGTATTTCCTTCATCTCAATTCTTATATTTTTACACCAACTTGTCCGGTGTGATTGGGAGCTCCCGTATACGTTTACCTGTCGCGTTGAACACGGCATTTGCAATGGCGGGGGCTACTCCAATTATAGCGATCTCACCCAGCCCCTTAGTACCTATCGGGTCCACGATCATATCGGGTTTGTTTACAAAGGCTACCTCAACGGGAGGTATATCGGCATGCACGGGCACATGGTAGCTGGCAAAATCTTTTGTAACATAGCGGCCGAAACGATGATCAAGCACGGCATCTTCCACTAAGGCCATTCCAATTCCTCCCACTGCACCTCCTATCATCTGGTTACCTGCTGTTTTTGTGTTGATGATTGTTCCGGCATCGGCGCAGCAAACCACTTTTTGTACCAGCACCTGCCCGGTTACAGGGTGTACATGCACTTTTGCAAAATGTACGGAAAAGGAGTACATGGAATACTTTTCCCGCTCCTGGCCCGGTTCCGAAGTGGTTAATACCTCAATATCCTGCCCTTGGTTCTGCTTCAGTAAATCTGCGTAAGTTATACTTGCCGATCTGTTTCCGGCCAGCGTTATACTTCCGTCTGCGATAGAAATATCCTCTGGCTTTGCTGCGCTGAAGGCTGTTCCGGACCGGGCAGCAGCCAACTGCTGCAGCTTTTGCTTCAGCTCCAGGCAGGCGGCACGCACAGCAGACCCTACACTATTTATAGTAGATGAACCGCCTTGCTTCGGGGAATCAGGGAAAGCGGAGTTTCCAAGCTCGAATCGTATTTTGTCGGGTTGCACTCCCAAGGCATCGGCAGCTATCTGCACCATGGCGGTACCGGTGCCGGGGCCAATATCGGTCGTAGCGCTTTGGATCAGAATGGTGCCGTTTGGTTGCAGCTTTGCATAGGCTTTGGCTCCTCTTCGGTTTGCGCCAAAAGTACCCGCTCCCATGCCAAAGCCAACCAGCCACTCACCTTCCCGGTTGCTTCCGGGCTGCATTTTACGCTCCTGCCATCCTATTCGCTCCGCACCCATTTCCATACATTCCCGCAGGTAATTAGTAGACCAGGGCTTGCCGTTTTGCGGATCTTTATCAGGCAAGTTGTGCAATCGGAAGGCCAGCGGGTCTATCTTCAGCTGATGCGCCATTTCATCTAAAGCTGACTCCAGGGCAAAGGCTCCGGTGGCTTCACCGGGGCCGCGCATCCAGATAGGCGTGCTGATATCGAGCGGTAAAATGCGGTAGCGGGTTGTCACGTTAGGGCAAGTATACATCATACGGCTCTGCTGCAACGTTGACTCTGTAAACTCCTCGTAAGATGAAGTCTGGCCGATAGCCTCATGGGTTATGCCTGTTAGCTGGCCATCTGCGCTTGCGCTCATACCTACTTTCTGCCAGGTATGCGGCCGGTAACCTACCATGGTAAACATCTGCTCCCGCGTCAGCATCAGCTTTACGGGGCGGTTTACTTTTTTAGCGGCAATAATAGCTGCCGTTTCGTGAGGCCAATTGTGGAGGGCGTTCCCAAAAGCTCCGCCCACAAACGTAGCCACTACTTTCACGTTCTCCACCGGAATGTTCCACTCTTCGGCAAAGGTTTTCTGCGTGGACTTTACTCCCTGTGTTTTATCATACAGCGTAAGCCTGTCGGGTGCCTCCCAATGCGCAATGACAGCCTGGAGCTCCATAGGGTTGTGCACCTCGGTGGGCTGCACATACTCCGCCTCCATTTTTATGGCCTCAGTCGCATAGGCATCTTCCTTTCCCCGGGTATAATCCGCTAAACCAGATTTTGGGTTGCGCTTCGCTTGGGTAGGCAAGTCTGCTTTTTGCTTGTTTTGGTTGAAATCAGTCTGATGCGGTTCTTCCTTATACTTCACCTGAATTAAGCCAGCAGCATAACGAGCGCGTTCCAGCGTATCGGCCACTACGACGGCAACCGGCTGATCATTAAAGTATATTTTATCATCGTAAAAAACGCGTAGCGGCTGGCCTATTTTAGGTGGCTCTGCGGGATGGTCGCGGTTAATGTGGCCGGGCACTTTAGGCGAGTTCAGATGACTTATCACAGCCAAAACCCCAGGCGCACGCTCTGCCTGTTTAGTATCCATACTTTTGATGCGGCCTTTGGCTACCGTACTGCCTATCAGCACAGCATGAGCCATCTCGGGCAATTGGTACTCGGCAGAATAAGTAGCTGTCCCGGTTACTTTTAAACGCCCGTCAATACGATCCATCGGGTCGCCCACAAAAGGCGCTTCTACTTCCTTGTCATCTATAAATCCCATCTATACTTATTTACTGACTGATGATTTTATCCTTGAGAAATTTATACTTATACCAGCTTTTCAGGAGTTATCGGAAGCTCGCGGATGCGCTTGCCAGTGGCGTGGTAAACTGCGTTGGCTACTGCTGCGCTAAATCCTATTAACGGAATTTCGCCCATACCCTTTGCACCCATCGGATCGAGCACCGGATCTGGTTTATCGATCACAACAACTTCTATGTCAGGCACATCTGCGTTTACCGGCACGTAATATTTGGCCAAGTCATTGTTTACATGGCGGCCATAGCGGTGGTCTATAATCCCCTCTTCCATTAAAGCAATTCCGATTCCCCAGACTACAGAACCGTAGACCTGGCTTTCCGCTGTTTTCTGGTTCATCACCTTGCCGCAATCTACTGCCGACACCACTCTGTTTACCCGCACCTCGCCGGTTAAAGCATGCACCCGCACTTCCACAAAATTGGCGCAAAAAGACTTGCCAGAATATTTTTCCATGGCAGGGTTCCCTTCAGATTCTTTGATCACCTCCAACTCCGGTAGGCTTTGCTGCTTTAGAATATCTGTATAAGGTATGTTGGATGAGCCATCTTTCAGGCTAATGGCATTGTTCTCAAACAAAAGGTCTTCGGTGCGGGCAGCCTGTATTGCTTGCTCTGTTGCTAATTGCTGCAGCCGCTGCTTCAGTGCCTTGCACACCTCATAAACCGCTGACCCAACAGAAGCTGTAGTATGAGACCCGAACTGACCTGGAGCATAAGGCAATGTAGAGTCTCCCCATTCAAACCGTGTTTTTTCAACGTCAATGCCCATGGCGTCAGCGGCGATCTGCGTGAAAATGGTGGCAGAACCTGGACCAGTATCAGCTACCGCACTTTGCACAAGCAGGGAGCCATCCTGAGACAGTTTTGCCCTGGCTACTGCCCTATCGCGTACCGCTTTGTACACCCCTGATGCCATGCCCATACCTATCAACCAGTCTCCGTCGCGCATAGAACGCGGCTCGGATTTGCGTTTGCTCCACCCAAAACGTTTGGCTCCAGCCTCATAGCATTCCCTTAAATAGTTGCTGGACCAGGGCTTGTTGTTTTCAGGATCTTTAGCAGCAAAATTCTTCCGGCGAAGCTGCAGCGGGTCCATCTTCAGTTTGTAAGCCAGCTCATCCATGGCAGATTCCAGCGCAAAAGAACCGCTTGTTTCGCCGGGGCCGCGGGTCCAGCAGGGAGTACTCATGTCGAGCCGCACCAACCTATAAGTAGCATTCAGGTTCGGGCAGCTGTACATTGATTTTGTAGGGTCAGTGATGCGTTCGGTAAACTGCTCATACTGAGATGTGGAACCATAAGCCTCGTGCGTGATACCTGTCAAAGTACCGTCAGCACTTGCTCCAATACCGAACCGTTGCACAGAGCGGGGCCGGTAGCCTACCATATTAAACACCTGATCCCGTTTTAAGACCACCTGCACTGGCTTGCCTGTAGCTTTAGCTCCCATGATAGCGGCCATTTCCTGCGGCCAAACACGTGAAGAGCTTCCGAAAGCGCCGCCTACGAATGGAGAATACGCCCGGACATTCTCCTCACTCAAATCAAAAGCCTTCGCTATTTCCTTCTGCGATATTTTAGTTGCCTGTGTTTTGTTGTAGACGGTTACTTTATCATTGCCTTCCCAAACAGCGGTTGTTACGTGAGGCTCCATCGGGTTGTGCACCTGGAAAGGCGTTTCATACGCTTGCTCCACTTGGATAGGCGCAGATTTGAAGGCGCCAGCCACTCCGCGCGAGTAGTCATCGTGCCGGGCTGGCTTGATGGCTTTTTCCAGGCTATCCCGCATATCTGTGTCATGTGGTTCCGGCTCATACTCAACCTTAACAAGGCTTGCCGCATAATCCGCGCGAGCAAAACTATCTGCTATGGCTAGTGCTACAGGTTGGTGGTTGTGGTAGATCTTATTATCAAAAAACAAGCGGAATTCCTGCCCGTAGACCCTAGCGCCTTCGTTGTTGACAGAAGCACTGTAGCCAGGCACTTTGGGCGCATTTTCGTGCGAGATAATGCTCAATACACCTGTTGCCCTTTGTGCCGCTTTGGTGTCTATACTTTTGATGCGGCCTTTTGCGATTGTACTTGTCACCAACACCCCGTATACTTCGTTGGGCAAGTTATACTCCGCCGCATACTTTGCAGTGCCCGTTACCTTCAGCCTGCTCTCCACCCTATCCAACGGATCTCCTATATCCACTTTACTATGCATATTGTTCCTGGTTTATTGTTAAGCCATGCCTGCCGCATTTTTTAGCGCCTGCACAATGGAGTTAGGGGCAAGTTTGAGTTTATATTCGTTGTGCTCAAATGCCTTAGCCCCTTGCATGGCAACCGCTGCTGCCTGCTGAAAAACCTCTTCAGAGACTTGCTTCCCGATCAGTGCTTTTTCCGCCCCGAGTAGCCGCCAGGGTTTATGCGCTACGCCGCCCATTGCCAAACGTGCGTTTCGGATGGTGTTATTCTCTATATCCAGCGCCGCCGCCACCGACACCAGCGCAAACGCATACGAGGCACGCTCCCGCACCTTCAGGTAATGTACATTTTTGGTAAAGGGAGATGCTGGAATATCCACTGCCAGGATTAGCTCATCAGGCCCAAGGTTAGTGTCTTTTTCAGGCTGATCTCCGGGCAGGCGGTGAAAATCCAGAAACGATATGCTGCGGTCTCCGTTCGGGCCTGTTACCAGCACTTTTGCATCCAGCGCGGCCAGTGCCACACACATATCGCTGGGATGCACCGCTATACATTTATCGCTGAAGCCAAAGATGGCATGTATGCGGTTAATGCCTTCTAAGGCGCCGCAGCCGGAGCCGGGTTCTCGTTTGTTGCAGGGCAGAGCGGTGTCGTAGAAGTAGTAGCAGCGGGTGCGTTGCATTATGTTGCCGCCTACCGTAGCCATGTGGCGCAACTGGGCCGACGCTCCGGACACCAATGCCTGCGAAAGCAGCGGGAACTTCTCCAGCACCTGCTTGTCTTCAGCCACCGTACTATTGGCAACCAGCGCACCGATTCTAAGTCCGGTTTTGGTTTGCTCGATCTTGTGCAGCGGCAGCCGGTTTATATCGACCAGCTTCTGCGGGTTCTCCACCCCGTGCTTCATCAGATCGATTAAGTTTGTGCCCCCAGCGATGAACTTAGTAGCAGGGCTTTTGGCTTTTTGCTCCAGCGCTGCTTTCTGCTTGGTGGGCCGGGTATATTCAAACTGATTCATACTTTCTGCCCTCCGTTTTTAACCTCCTGAATCGCCTTCACAATGTTGGGATAAGCACCGCAACGGCAGATATTTCCGCTCATGTATTCTCGTATCTCGGCTTCTGAGTTAGCATGCCCCTCCCGGACACAAGCCACCGCCGACATGATTTGCCCCGGCGTGCAGTAACCGCACTGGAAGCCATCGTGCTTTATAAAAGCCTGTTGCATCGGGTGCAGTTCGTCGCCTTCGGCAAGTCCTTCTATGGTTGTTATTTTTTTGCCATCCAGCATTACCGCAAAGGTCAGGCAGGAGTTTACCCGAACACCGTCTACGTGCACGGTACAGGCGCCGCATTGGCCGTAGTCACAGCCCTTTTTTGTGCCCGTAAGGTTCAACTGCTCACGCAGTAGGTCCAGCAGTGTTACGCGGGGCTCTACTGACAGCTTCTGCTTTACGCGGTTAATTTCCAGCGTTACGGGTACTTTCTCAAACTTCTCCGCCACCTTCTCATCCAAACGCGCAGCTGCCGCATTAAAAACTGTCGGGGGCGTTAAAACAAGGGCAGTAAGCAGAGACGACTGCTTCAGGAAATCGCGTCTGGTATCGTTATGCGGCTGTTCGCTTTGCCCTTCCTTGTTAGCTTTCTGTTCTTCCATCGTATTTATACTTGTATTGCTTGGTATAATCAGGCTGCGGCGGATGTCGGGCAGCAGCGCATTTTGAAGTATGAAACGCTTTTAAATCTTAGTCTTGCTGTTTTGGATGTCGCGCATTACCTCCTGGTACTCTTCCGGATAATTGACATTACGCAGCTCCTGCACATCCGGTGCCTGCAGCAGTTCCACATCTGCGTTAATCAGCACTTTTCTGGGGCAAGTATAGCCTTGCGCTAAAAATGACAGCAGCACCTGGTACGCCCGAGGCTCCCAAATAGTAAGAAGCGGCTCCGGAAATTTGCCGTCCGGGTCTAGGAAAGCGGTGGCGAGTTTAGAGGGATTCCGGTGCTGCACCAGGTACTGCAACGTGTGCTCAGATAAGTATGGTAAATCGCAGGCAAGTGTGAGCCACGCGCTGTTAGGATCTTGCTGCATAGCACTCAAAATACCTCCCATGGGGCCTATTCCGATAAATTTATCTTCTAGTATAGTATTGGGGTTCTCTAGAGTATCGCGCTGTTGCTGGTTACAGGAGATATATACTTGCTCGCTGCAGGTTGCTAGCAAAGTGCGTACATGCTCCCGCTGATCTACGCCATGGTAAGCAAGGCTGCCTTTGTCCTGCTGCATGCGCGTACTTTGCCCTCCGGCCAACACCAGCCCCTTCAGCTTCGGCACCTGCTGGTCCAGGAAAGCAAGTATAAATGCTGCTATCTCGTTTTCCTGCTCCAAAGTATATACCGGCAGTTGCTCCAGGTCAGGCAGGTGCTGGCGCAGGTAATCTGGTACAGGCGTGGAGCTATCGCGAAGTATAAGCAGGCGCACATCGGTTAACTTTTCCAGCTTTAAATCCAGCGGCTTGGCAGGGTCTATGACAACAATCTGGCTTTTGGCCTTAAAATGATTTCCGTTTACCAGTACCAAGTCTTGCGCATTAAAAAGCTGGCGGTTCTGATAAGGGTTAAACTCCTGCTTAACGTCTAAGCGCCGGAAAGAAATTTTGTCGGTGAACGCTAGCCCGGCACCGAAAGCTATAGTTGAATCTGAGTCTGCACCGTGCTCTTGCTCCAGGTCTGCCGATCTGTGGTCGGCATCTACATAAGCAATTTTCCATGAGGCAGATAACTTTTCAACAAGCTTGCTTGCCAGCTTCTGGATAGCGCCACAAGGTGTGCCTAAAATGGCCAGTTCATTGCGGGCAAACTCCCCCAGTTCAGGTTTAGTGATGTTCGTGTGTTTTTGATGCATGTTGCGTTAATATGTTGCCGCCTCTAAAATAGAAGCCTAAAAAAACGCCATACTTACCGGTTGGCAAGTATGGCGCATTGTGTTACATCACTTTATCCAGCGTGATTGGCAGGTCGCGTACTCTTTTACCTGTGGCGTGGTACACGGCGTTAGCAATGGCTGCCGCTACACCTACAATCCCGATTTCACCAAGTCCTTTTGCCCCTATCGGATTTACGATCTCATCATGCTCCTCCACAAAAATCACTTCAATGTCATGCACATCGGCGTTTACCGGCACATGATACTCGGCCAGGTTGTGGTTCATGAAGCGTCCAAATGTGTTATCCATAAAGCTCTCCTCTTCCAGGGCCATACCGATGCCCCATACGATGCCGCCCAGAATCTGGCTTCGGGATGTTTTAGTATTAATAACACGGCCAGCTGCCACACCACTTACCACCCGAGATACCGTGATGGTTCCGAAGTCCTCGTCTACCTTTACCTCTACAAACACAGCCGCATGCGCGTAAGGCGCGTAGTTCTTCTGCTCAGAGGCAGGTTTGGAGGTAACCTCTTCTTCAATCACATCAAGCTCCCGCTGCTGCATAATATCCTTGATGTAAAACCCTTTGGACGGATCGCTTTTCAGCTTCATCATACCGTTTTCAAACTTCACCTCCTCCAGTCCGGCCAGCGCGAAAGGAGAACCGGGGAGCTTGCGCGAGAACTTCAGTAACCTCTCCCCAATGGCGTCACATACTTTTTTAACGGCTGAACCAACGGAGGAAACTGTCCAGGAACCGCCTTCCAGCGGCGCATACGGCAGTGTGGAGTCACCGAGCTTAAACGTTACATCCTCCAGCGGCAAACCCAGTGTTTCGGCGGCCAACTGCGTCATAACAGTGTAAGTACCGGTGCCAATGTCGGCAGTAGCGCTGCTAACGATCAACTTCCCGTCGGCCGTGAGCTGGGCTTTTGCACTTGCCTCCTGCTGTGTTGCCTCCCATGCTGCCGAGGCCATGCCCCAGCCCACCAGCTTATGCCCGTCGCGCATCGAGCGGGGCTCCGGGTTTCGCTTCTCCCAGCCAAACTTCTCTGCCGCCTGCCGGTAGCACTCCTTCAGCTCTTTGCTGGTAAAAGGCGCGTCTTCGTTCTGATCTTTTTCTGTATAGTTTTTGAGACGAAGTTCCACAGGGTCTATGCCGGCGGCCACCGCCAACTCATCCATGGCGCTTTCTAAAGCATACATACCCGTTACGCCACCCGGCGCGCGCATATCCAGCGGAGTATACACATCCAGGCCTACCAGCTTATAATCAAAAGCCACATTATCGCACTTATACAGCGTGTTTTGCCACACAACCACATTCTCGGCATAATCTTCAAACCTGGATGTCTCGGCAAAAGCCTCGTGTTTGGCAGCTAACAAATTGCCGTCTTTAGAAGCGCCCAGCTGCAGGTGCTGAATAGTAGCCGGGCGGTGCCCAAAGGAGAACATCTGCTGGCGCGTTAACACCAGCTTTACCGACCGCTCAAGGGCAAGCGCTGCCATAACGGCCAGGAATAGCTGGTACTGCGGGCGCAGACCGGAACCGAAGGCTCCACCTACAAAAGGAGAGATAACACGCGCATCTTTTGTAGATAAGTCAAAGATCTTCTTAATGTAATTCTGACTGTTTTTGACACTCTGCGTCTTGTCGTAGATGGTCATTGTGCCATCATCCTCCCATACTACTGTAGAGGCGTGCATCTCCATCGGGTTGTGATGCTCGCTGGTATGGAAGTATTCCTGGTCTACCTTTGCAGCTGCGCCAGCAAAAGCCTCCTCCATATTTCCCCTGGACTTAGGTGGCTCCCCTGACTTATATTTTTTCGGATTATAAGCTTTTTCCCGGTTGGCTTTAAGATTAGTTGTATGGGATTCTTCCTCATACTCCACCTGCACCAGCGAAGCACCGTAGCGTGCCAACTCAAATGTCTCGGCTACTACTAAGGCAATAGGCTGCATACTGAATTGGATTTCGCTGTCGTAGAGCGGGCGGAACGGCGACCCTGGGGGTGAATCTTCATCTTGGTAGCTTTTGTCGTACCAAGCTAGTTTAGGCCTGTTTTTATGTGTGAAGACATCCAGCACACCTTCCAACTCAAGCGCGGCGCTGGCATCTATACTTTTGATTTTGCCTTTGGCAATGCGGCTTGAAACTACAAAGGCATGCGTCATACCTTCTGCCGTAAACTCAGCGGCATACTTGGCCTGCCCGGTTACTTTTTCGCGGCCATCTACACGGCTGGTGCCTTTTCCGATATAATTTGTATTCATAGTTTTATTACCTGTTCTAGGTTTATACTTTTAGAATTGATGCTCTGTCTGCCAATCACCTGCACCTGCTACACAAAAAGATGATTCGCTAACCCTGCGGTAAGTATGGCAACTGATGCTACATGACTTTATCCAGTGTGATCGGGAGGTCGCGCACTCTTTTACCTGTGGCGTGGTACACGGCGTTGGCAATGGCTGCCGCTACGCCTACCATGCCTATTTCGCCCACACCCTTTACTCCTAAATCATTTACGATCTCATCGTGCTCCTCCACAAAAATCACTTCAATGTCATGCACATCGGCGTTTACCGGCACGTGGTACTCAGCCAGGTTGTGGTTCATGAAGCGCCCAAACGTATGATCCATCAAAGTATCTTCTTCCATAGCCATGCCAATGCCCCATACTACGCCGCCCAAAATCTGGCTTCGGGCAGTCTTTGGGTTAAGAATACGCCCAGCTGCAACAGCATTTACCACGCGGCTCACTTTAATGGTTCCGAACGCCTCATCCACTTTTACTTCTACAAACACTGCTGAATGGGCGTTAAGGGCGTAGTTTCGCTGTTTCAGCACATTAGGGAAACCGGTGGTTGTCTCCTCGATCATGTTGAGTTCTCGCTGCCGCAGGATATCGGTGATGGCTAACCCTTTCGATGGATCACTTTTCAGCTTCATCATGCCGTTTTCAAAAATCACCTCCTCCAGGCTGGCAAGCCCAAACGGAGAATCTGGCAGTTTGCGCGACCATTTCAGCAGGCTTTTCTTTACCTTGTCGCATACCCTCTTTACGGCGCTGCCTACCGAGGCTGCCGTGGCTGAGCCTCCCTCAATGAAGGCCAATGGCATATCTGAGTCGCCAAGCTCAAAAGTCACATCCTCCAGCGGTAGGCCTAGGGTTTCGGCGGCAATCTGTGTCATGATGGTATAAGTGCCAGTGCCGATATCGGCTGTGGCGCTTGTTACGCGCAGTTTACCGTCTGCAGAAAGTATGGCTTTTGCGCGGGCAGGCACTTGAAGGGAATCCCAGAAGCCGGTGGCCATGCCCCAACCAATAAACTGGTTGCCATCTCGCATGGAGCGCGGGGCAGGATTCCGTTTTTGCCATCCAAACTTCTCCGCTCCCTGCCGATAGCAATCGCGGAGGGCTTTACTGGAATAAGGTTTGTCTATACTTTGATCTATCTCGGTGTAGTTTTTCAGCCGCAGCTCCAGCGGGTCCATGTTCAGTTTGTAAGCCAACTCATCCATAGCGCTTTCTAAAGCATACATTCCCGTAGCACCACCAGGCGCGCGCATATCCAGCGGAGTATACACATCCAGCGCCACCACTTTGTAATCCAACGCCACGTTATCGCACTTGTACAGCTTGCTAGACCAGTTTACCACTTGTTCCACGTAATCCTCAAAGCGGGATGTTTCGGCAATAGCCTGGTGTTTGATAGCCTGCAGCGTACCATCCTTTGCAGCACCCAACGCTAACTTCTGAAAAGTAACAGGCCGGTGCCCGAAAGAAAACATCTGCTGCCGCGTAAGCCCTACTCTTACAGATCGCTTTAGCTCCAGCGCCGCCAATACGGCCAGGTATAACTGGTACTGGGGCCGCAAACCAGACCCAAACGCACCTCCCACAAACGGAGACAACACCCGCACTTTCTTTCTCGACAGTCCAAACACCATAGATATGTAATGCCAGCTGTTGATAACGCCCTGTGTTTTGTCATACACCGTCAGGGAACCATCTGGCTCATACAGCACCGTTGAAGCGTGCATCTCCATCGGGTTGTGGTGCTCTGCCCCATGAAAATAGTCTGCCTCTATAGTTACTGGAGATGCTTCAAAAGCGTCAGTAAAATCTCCTCTAGATTTTGGCTGCTTATAGCCTGCCTTGAATTTACTAGGCGGATATGCCTGCTGCAGGTTTGCCTCCAGCTTGGTGGTTGCTTCCTCCCCCTCATACTCTACCTGCACCAGCGAGGCTCCGTAGCGCGCCAGCTCAAACGTTTCGGCTACCACTAAGGCGATAGGCTGCATACTGAACTTTACCTTATCGTGCTGCAACGGACGAAACGGAGAGCCGGGAGGCGCATCCATGTCTTTGTAACTAATGTCGAACCAGGCCAGGTGAGGCACATTTTCGTGGCTGAACACCTGCAGCACTCCCTCCACTGCCAGTGCCTTGCTGGCATCTATACTTTTGATGCGGCCTTTTGGAATTCTGGCAGAAACCACAAAGCCATGCGTAAGGTCGTTTCCGCTAAACTCTGCGGCATACTTCGCGCCACCAGTTACCTTAGCAAACCCGTCTACTCTGCTGGTTGGTTTTCCTATATGCTGCGTCATGCCTGTTCCTTTTCTTCCAAGTGTGCGGCCTGCGAGAGTGCACGCACAATGGCCCGCTTTGCCAATTCTATTTTAAAGCTGTTGTGCTCATAGCCTTTTGCGCCTTCCAGATAAGCCTCCGCTATTTTCTGGAAGTTTCCTTTGGTGGCTTTTTGATCTTTTAAATTTGCCTCCGCCTCAGGTTTTCGCCAAGGTTTGTGTGCCACGCCACCAAGCGCCAGTCGGGCTTCTTTTATGGTATCTCCTTCCATCTCCAGCGCCGCCGCTACCGATACAAGCGCGAAGGCATAAGAGGCTCTGTCCCGTACTTTTATGTAAGCAAAGTTATCTGCAAACCCGTTGGCTGGGAGGTCTATGGAAGTGATGATCTCGTCTGGCTGCAGGTTATTATCAAGCTCAGGCTTATCTCCGGGCAGCCGGTGGAACTCCAGAAACGGGATGGTGCGATCGCCATTTTTACCTGTTACGTTTACTTTAGCGTCTAAAGCAGCCAAGGCCACGCACATATCAGACGGATGCGTGGCTATGCAGGCTTCGCTTTGCCCAAGTATGGCATGTATCCTGTTAAAACCATTGATAGCCGAACAACCTGAGCCTGGCTCTCTTTTATTACACGGAGTCGCTAAATCGTAAAAGTAATAGCAGCGGGTACGTTGCATCAGGTTTCCACCATCGGTAGCCATGTTGCGCAGCTGTGCCGATGCACCCGCCAGTATAGCATGCGACAGGACAGGGTATCGCTTTTCTACCTCGTTGTGATAGGCAGTTTCAGCGTTTGTAGCGAGCGCACCCAATCGTAAACCGCCTGCTTCATTTCCATCAATAGTCTTTAAGGCTAATTGCGTAATGTCAACCAGGTGGCGTGGCGTCATCACATCTATCTTCATCAGATCGAGAAGATTGGTGCCGCCTGCTATAAAATTGGCTTCTTTTTTTGAAGTAACCTCATTTACGGCTCCGGCTACATCGTTTGCTTTGCTAAGGGTAAAACTAAGCATTTTGCACACCTCCTTTCACCTGCTGTATGGCAGCCAGTATGTTATTGTAAGCGCCGCATCGGCAAATGTTGCCGCTCATCAAGTCGCGGATGTCATCTATCGATTTAGCTTTCCCTTCCTGCAGCAAACCTACCGCAGAACAAATCTGCCCTGGGGTGCAGTAGCCGCACTGAAAGGCGTCGTTATCAATAAAGGCCTGCTGCATCGGGTGCAGCTCTCCATCTTTTGCCAGCCCTTCGATGGTGGTAATTTCGCTGCCGTCTTTCATAACCGCTAACGTGAGGCAGGAGTTAACCCGGGTGCCATCTACCAGCACAGTACAAGCGCCGCACTGGCCATGGTCGCAGCCTTTTTTAGTGCCCGTCATGTGCAGGTACTCGCGCAGCAGATCGAGCACGCTTGTCCAGGGCGCTACTTCCAGTTTATGTTCCGTGTCGTTAATTTTTAAGATGATGCTGCTTTTAGGGGCAAGCGGACGTGCGGCTGTCTCGACGCTTTCAGTTTGAGGTTTGTCTTTCATAACAATTTTTAAATCTGTTAAAAGATGAAGCTGATAGTAAAGCAGAATTACCTCCTCATCTTTAAGGTGGGACTTGCTTTAACTGCCGATGGGCATGCCATGCAGCAGGCATAATATGTTGATACGAATAGCTTCTGTTTTTTGGTTGGGGTAAAAACGCAAACATCAAGCTAAAGGGCATTTTTTCATAAAGAGCTAAGCAAACCAGGTATTGTTAATAGCTCCTTAACAGCTTAGTAGCGTATGCTCAGAAATAAAAAATGCAGACGTGCAGGAAACAGATTTATACTTAAAAAGCCTGTCCGTTAGTAACCGACAGGCTTTTGGGGGTATGATTATAAATTGCAGCTAAATTTTATACTTCAGGTAAAGTTCTTTGAGCAAAGTATTTATTAGTTGATATCGCAGCTTCTGATTTATACTTATGAAGAGTCTTTTCTGTGGCTGGATGGTCAGGTAACTAGCTTTATCTGCTTATTGTATCCGTTTCCAGTGTTCCTACTTTCGGAAGAATCTGAATGACAAAACGCCTGTCTCGGATGTCTCCTTTACGGCCTGCACCCTCAAAGCCACTGCCGGCGGCAATAAGCTCTATTCTGTCTTTAGGAAATCGGATGCCCTGATTTTGCCAGTACTCCAGCAGCGATAGTGCCCGCTGATAGCTTAACTGCAAGGCGTATTCGCGCTGCGAAACATTACGTGGATCACCTTTCGGAAAACTGGCTGCGCGCCCGTCTATTACAATGAGGTATTTTACATCTTTGTCTTCTATGGAGTTGATGACCTGACTCAGGTTCTCGCCAGCTCTGCGAAGAGGCGCCCGTGCGCGCTGCGGTATTTCGGCACTGCTTTGCTCAAAGAGCACATCCACCAGTAATTCGTGCCGTTTAAACTGCTCGTTGTACTGAAAATAATCATCATCCAGGCGGGCGAGGGCGGCTTTAATCTCATCGAGTTTGCGCTTTTCCTGTACCTCTACCTGCAGGCGGGCAATATTATCGCGGTTCTCCTGATCTTTGTCTTTAAACAGTTTAAAGCTGAGCACAAACAACACCAGCATCACCAGAAAAAGCACCGTCATCAGGTCAACGTAGCTGGGCCAGAAGAAGTCGCGGCTTTCCTTGCTCATACTTTATTTTCTTTTTTGACCGCCACCAAACACTTTTCCCAGCGCCGCTTGTATAGGCCCCGGTTCCATGCTTTTAACCATGTTTGCATTCAGGGTCTGTAGCTGCAGCAGCAGTTGCTGCTGCACGGCAGTATCGGTCTCAATCTTCTGCAACAGGCGCTCGTTTGTTTGCTTTATCTCGCTGGAAAGTTGCTGTTGCGTAGCGCTGAGTTTCTCCTGCTGCTGGCTCAGGTCCTCGAAAGGCTGCATGTAATCTAAAATGCGCTGGTAAATATTATCCTCGTTTAAGTGGCGGAAATGCTCCTGCCATTTTTCATAAGCGTTCTGCGCATCACGCTCCTGATGCTGCAGCCGCGCTTCCATCAGTTCAGTCAGGCGCAGCGTGGCTTTATCAAAATACTGCTCCACCCTGGATCCGATGTTGCGCAAATCCTGCTCGTGCTGCCCGAAAAAGTTTACCTGCCGCTGTATAGATTCGTCATGCTTCTGCAGGTAACCCGGCACCTTGTCAAAGCCTTCCTGCAAACTGTTCAGTCGGCTAAGCACATCACTGATAGTATGGGTTAACTCCGCCCCTTTCCGCACCGACTCATTTAGGGCCACCTGGTACTGCATAAAGTTTTTGAACAGCTGCTCGCTTTCCTTCATCTTGTCAAACACCTGCAGGTTGGCATTGGCCATCTGGGTGAAACCGATTTTATCCAGCTTCTCTATAAATTCTTTTTGCGTGCTGATGTTCTCTGTAAGCGTATCCACGATAGGTCTGAAGCCGAGTACCTTGTCCAGGAAATCCTTGTTAAAAGAATCAAGCACTGATTTCAGGTTGCCTAAACTGGCGGCCATATCAGAGTTGAGCTTAGGCAGCAGGTTAGTCTGCAGAAAAGTATAGTAGCCGTTCTTGTTCCGGTCGCGGAGGCTGCGTGCGTTTTTTAGGGCGTTATTTCCCATCAGCGTTAGCAACAGACCCAAAAAGCTGCCCGACATGGCAATCAGCACGCCAAACAGGAACGACGGAATATTCTGATCCGTGATAAAAGCGCCAGCCTCCTCTCCTCCCAAACCCGACCAGATCAGGCTCGACAAGCCGATAATCACTCCAGAGAAAGTACCTAAAAGGCCAATGTAAAGCGGTGTGGCAATAGAAGACTGCACCTCCGCATCTATGGCCTCGGCGTAGCGCTCCGAAACATCCTTTAAAATCTCGAAATCAGCCGCGGCCCCCTTGTTCTGCTTCAGGTATTGGTTTGTGTTCCGGATAATGCTGCCGAATGTTTCGGAGGGGTGCTCCACTTCAATCAAGTCGATGGTGGCGGCTGTTTTTCCACCCGAAGCCACTGTGGTGATCAACGCATTCGGGTCGCCCTCTACCAGGTGGATGTTACCACCGGCAAAGAGTTTCTCCAGCTTTTCACGGGCAATACTGTAGCTGTCAACAGGGCCGCCCTTGGCTTCTATCTGCAACGTGTTGTTATCTGCAGCTATCACCTTCTTTACCACCGGGTTGGAAGGCGTGTACTCCCTGAAAGTCTTACCGGCAAGTATAGCTTCCCATACATTGCCGGTGTTAGGTGCAGCTTCCTGCTTTTTTATACTTTCATTTACCAGCAGCTGCTCCCGTATACTTAGTTTTTCTTCGGCAGGATATAACTCGGCTATACTTCTAATCTTCTGCTTGTTACCCTTGTACACATACAACTGGTAACCAAGTATGAGCAGGATTAGTACAGCCTCTAAAATAAATATGCCTTCCATCTAAGGGTTTATCTGAAATCGATGCGTGCTTTTTCCTGGATTCTCCAGCCGTTGTTTACTTTTGCCAGAATACCGTCGCCCTGCAGCACCACCCGGCTCACCATACGGTTAGATGGCTTCTCGAAAGCAAAGGCATTCTCCAGCCTGTCTATACCCTGCGCAATAACAAATGCGTGGTTGCCAGACAGGTTAAAGCGATAGCGGGTGGTATTGCTGCCATCGGCCGGTATGTCCATTTCGATGTAGCTATCGGAGTCGGGTTGCTGCTGCAGCTGGTGCTGGCGTATCACACCATCCTCTGGTATAATGGCGAAACGGGTTCCCGGATCTATCGGCTCAGCATCTGGCATGGCATCTGGCTGCACCGGCGGCGGCGTTGTGGTTCTGGCCTGCTGCTCCAGCTCATCTAACAGGTCACCTCCGGCAAACTCCATCCGTACTGCACTTGATGCCGAGGCTGGCGCTGCTTTTGCGCTCTCTTCAGGTTTTACTCTTTCCGCTGGTTCATTTTTCCTGCGTTTGTCTCTTCTGCGCTTTTGCTGCTGCTGTTCAATTTCCTCTTCGGCTTGTGGAGGCTGCTGCTGTCGTTCTCTTGGCTTCTGGCGCTGTTCGGGTTGCTGCTCCTGGCGCTCCTGCCGCTGCTTCTTTTGCCTGCCGCCTTCGCTTTGCTCACTGGCCGGCCTGTTGCCGCGGCTGGCATTTCCCTCCATCCTTCTGAGGCGAGCTTCCAGATCGCTGTTTTGATCCCTCAGCCTGTCTATGCGCTTGGTAAGCATGTTATAGGCACTAACGGCCCTCAAAAAGGCAAAGCCGGCACCTATCAGCGCAATTATACTTATAATGACTGCTATTATATTCATGAGTCAATGTTAAATTCTGTTTCTATTTCTATTTTTTTCTCTTGATTTCAAATTAAACCTCTGCCTCTCAGCATCACTTTATACTTCTAAGTATGAAAAGGCAAGGCACTTAAGATGCGTTTAGGAAATAGCGCTTACCTGCGACTGCTGCCTGTACAGCTCTTTAGAAAGCAAGTACAACGACTGCTTGAGCGGCATAAAGAACATGGTTTCATGCAGCGGCTCCCGGTCAGTAAGGCCACGCAATGTGTCTTCCAAAATCATGGTATAGCTGTCCTGAATGTTGAGCTTCATAAACTCCAGCACGCGCATCGGGTCCACCTCTACACCCATAGAGCGCATTAGCGGCGAAATGTCAGGGTCGTCGAGCAGCAGCTGCAGGCAGTTTATAACGTTATCCATTACCTCCTGGCGCAGCTCGCCTGTGATCTGTGTTTTAGTTACCGGCGTTAGCGCATCCTCAGGGTTGGCCGTACCTGTTGGCCGCATAATCGGGATGTTGGTCAGGTCGTTCAGATCGGTTCCATCCAAGGCCATGGCGCCACCGTTTGCCGTTACCTGCTTCGGATTATCTACCAGCACCAGCTTAAAGTTTGCCGGCGGCTCCTGCCCTGACACCTTCTGAAAAATAGCCTTGGCATAACGCTCCACGTTAGACAGGTTATTGCCTGCGCTTAATAGCCTGATGTATAAACTTCCACGACCGCTAAATGAAATGTAACGCGGCATTTTTACGTTCAGCTGCTGTACCAATTGCGCTAGATGATACATGAGCGCACCGAAGTGCAGGTAAAACATCAAACGCAACTGACGCGCCTGCAGTAGCTGAGAACTATAGTTTAGCTCCTTATCGTAACTGAACAGTAAAGAGCTGATGTCGGCAGAGTTAAAGTCCGGATTATCCAGTGCTGTCTCCAGGAATTTACGGTACTCGCGCCCTTCCTCAGTTAAAGGAATCCGCAGCACATGGTCTACGCCGTACTGTAACAGGCCATTGTCTTTTTGGGTTTTCACTGCGGCAAAACCATCACCCCACAGGTCGTTTCCGGCAAAGCGGAAGGAGGAACTATGCGATGGCTTACGGTTAGTGAAGAGCAGCACATCAGTAGTACCGCCGCCAATATCTACATTTATCAGGTTCTCATCCTGGCTCGGCACCACAGCCCCGGTCCTGGACAGGAAATAGAACGGTGCCACCGATTCAGTAATGCACACTGTTGTTCTGGCGTTCTTGAACACGTTGTTATACACGGTATCCCACACGTTTTGAAACATGTTGCGAGAATACTCATCAAAACTCAGCGGGGCGAACCATACTATTTTAGTGCTGGCTACATTGCCGTGGTTCAGTACTACCTTGTTTTTTATCAGGAGCATGATCTCTGTGAAGAAGGCTTCTATGCGGCGCTTGCCTGCATTCGTCAGCGTTTCGCTCCACTTCAGGTCGGTGTGGTAAGTCTGCTTGTACTGGTCCTGATGCGTACCCTCGGTGTTGATAGAGAAACCGATGTTGATGTTGCCAAACAGGTTGGTGATCTGGTTCTCGAAATCAATAGCCTCACAGGTGGCCGTTCGGGTCGGGAAGTTGTACAGCGAACCGCCGGAGCCGATGATCAAAGGTATGAACTCACGCTTCAATAAGGTTTCCACAGCGAATAGCCTACCAAAACCACGTTTATGGAAGCGCTGGTAATCTGTTAAAGCAGCGTCATCAGAAGGCTTGTTGAGCATTACCAGCTGCTGATCGTTGGCGGTGATGGAGAACTCGCGCGGCGGCTGGTTAGAGCCTGAAGTATAGGCAATGTGCGTATTGGAGGTTCCGAAATCAACCGCAAAGGTAAAGTTGTGGATACCCTGCTGCTTTTCTTCGAACTTCGGTACGATCAGTGCCTTGCCTACAAAATCGACACCTTCATGTGTAAGCTCTGCAAAATCGAAATGTGTGCCACGGATCTCGTAATAAGTACTGCCGGCGCTGCTGTTACTCTTTTTGGTGCGTTTGTGTGCCGTAGCTGAGATGATACCGCCACCTGCTTCCAGTTGCTTGCCACCCGCAAAGAAATTGAGCGAGTGGTTCTTGTTCACTAAAAGCGGATCAATGTCCTCATCCACCAGCATCACCTTATAGAAGTCGTTGTACTGTACCGCATCCGTGAACTTGTAGAATGGGAACACGCCCAGGCCAATTCTGGACTTAATGATGTGGCCTTTCTCCGGGATGATGTTGCCGTTGGCGTCTTTCGAGTTGAGTGGGTTGTCGTAATAGCTGCGCTCGTACACCACGCTCCCTTTCTCGGTTGGTACACGCAGCGTTACCCGCACATGGTTCATGTCGATGTGGAAAGTCAGGTGGTTGGCCAAATCCTCTGGCGTGAAGAAATCAAAGTATAAGCTCGTGATCGGCAGCAGGTAATTAAAAGACTTCTCCGTTACACCCGGCTGGTACACCACCGTTCCGCTAAAGAAACGATCGGTGTTTACCTCGTAAGGTACCTGTACCAGCGTTTCCTGCAGCAGGTCGTTGATGGTTAAGTATGGATAGTTGAAGCCGACACCCGGCAACGAACGGTTCTCCAGCGGCTTCTCATCAGCATAACCCACCACCGTATTTACCGGCCAGGCCAGGTTGTTTACATACTTCACATCCGGGGCCAGTCGCAATTCAGGCTTCAGCACAATTGGCCGCTCGCCTGCAAAGCCTGTGTGCGTCGGACGGATGAACAGGTCGCTGCTGGTAACGGCGGTCTGGTCCTTTTTCACCAGGAAATTGATGTGGCCCACATGCACCGGGTTCTGCTGAAAATCCACGAGCTGCAGGTACTGCGATGCAATTGCCCCTTGCCCCACGGCTCCTGCCATATTGATACTTCGCAGCAGGTTCTCGTCCAGCGCATTGTATACTGCCGGGAACGCCTGGATCATAGCAGGGTTAGATACAAACAGCTTGTGCACATACTCCCTGAAATCTGCCTCGCGGTGCTCTAAAGAAACATAGTTATGGTCGAAGTAGGTGCCGATGTTCTGGGCACGGTTCATACTTAGCGGCTGCACATTCGGGGCCACAAACAAGAAAGTCAGCGGTGATGTACCGCCTATCAGCTGCATGTGTTTATCACCCCGGCTGTTTGTGGATTCGAAGAAGATCAGGAAGATATCCTCTATGCCTTGGAAGCGGCTGTCGTTCATGAACAGTTCCAGCGTGCGGCCCAGCAAGCTGGTGTTTGGGTTTGCCTGCATGGCACCCAGCTGCTGGTGCTTGTTCCAGCGGCGGATGATGATCTTGTTACCGGCCTGCGCATAGCTCTGGTGGTTATACAGCAGCTCCCACAAATCCCAGAAGTGCGTGACAAACTTATGGTAAATGGTATTGGTGCTGTTGCCTGCCACGCCTCGTTTTACAAAGTCAAAAGCGGTTTCGAATAGGTGCATGCGGGCAAATGGCGTTGGTATGGAAGCGTTGATCTTCAAGGCTCTTCCTCCTGCGCCATCGGTTATATCTTTTATCTCGGTGCTCGTGATCTGGCTGGTTTTGGCCCAGCCTTCCACGTTAGATCCGGTTTTATGAAGACGAAGTACTTTCGGCATGTTTGTTTAGTTTGTTTTGAGTAATGTTTGCCAAGTATGGCGCGAGCGTCCTCGCTCGTGTCGAACTATAGCGGGGCCTCTGGCCCCTTCACTTTATTCTTCCGGATTTGCAAACCGAAAGAGAGAATTGTCCCCTTGAGGGGACTATAGGGGTGTTAAGTTCGGTTGAAGATTAGAAAGCATTTGTTCGCAGCTAAACCTCGTGCAAGATTACACCCCTGCGGTCCCCTCAAGGGGACAGTTGCGGTTAACTATACTTCAGCTTCTCCTCCACCAGCCTCTCCGTAGCGGTTTCAAACGCTTTTATAGTTGCCTTGAAGGCATCGCGGTCAGACACAGATTCGGAGGCGCGGTTGAGTTCTTTTACGAAGGCCCCTTGGCTAATACCCTTGTTCAGGAAACCGGTTTCCACGTGTTTATCTGATACCATGCGGTTGAAGTCCGTCTCGTTCAGGTCAAGGGCGGCGAAGGTCCTCTCCTTGCGACTTAGTTCGCGCAGCCATGCCTGGTAGCCGAACTCCGGGTTCGTCAGGAATTTGTTCAGCTCCCGGAACACCGGCTCGTTGCGCAGGGCACCTTGCAGGTCCACACCTTTGGCATAAGCCGCCTGTGCGTCGCCGGGCAGGTGCGTGGTGTAGTAGCGCTCGAAGTAGTGGAAGCGGATCAGCTGCGTGGCGATACGGTCTTTTGTTTCACTGTCGAGGTGCGAGAACTGTACGTTGTTCACGTCTTCGCGCAGGCCATATTCGTGGAAAGTCTCGTTGCCGGAAAGCTCATCGTCTGAGTAATCCATAAAGTCAACTATAGCCAGTGCGCTAAGCAGCTCAACAAGGTGCGCGTCGTTCTTTTGACTGGCACGGCCCGGATTGTTCTCCATCGGCTTGTCCGGTTTGTCGCCCATGTAGTACACGGCATTCACTCCGTTCAGGTGATGCTGGTAGTAAGATAGCGCATCCTTTGCCTTGGTTGTAAAGGTATTTGAGTCGATAAAATCAGCCTCTACGCCGGCGGCAGGTTGCTCCAGCGAGAAGTATGGCAACACCACCATCGCGCCCGTCAGCGCCGTGTTCAGGCTGGCAGCGTTTGGAAGACTAGTACGGCTATCCTTAAAGTTTTTCAGCAGCAGCGGGAAGCCGGCAGCGCCTGTTCCGCCAAAGATTGAGCTCACGAAGAAGATACGATCGCCGGGCTGGAAATTGGAAGCGAAGAAGCGCATTTCCGGAGAATCAATGATCTCGTTCAGCACCACGCTGCCCACGTTCGGGCTGCCACGGAAGCCTACATCCAAGCTGTTGTTCAGGTTCTCTGGGGTGAACAGCAGGTCGATGAGCGCCTGGCTCTCCACATCCAGCTGGTTATAGCCTACATGGTCTTTAAAAGGCTTGTTGATCCCGCCGAAATCATACACAAAACTGTCGCGGATCTTGGCGGTACCATCGCCGGCTATACTGGACAGTGTGCTGATATCGGTGTGAAAGAAACCTTCCTCCCGGCGGCCTAACGCATCGTGAATATGCTTATATGTTTTGAGCAGCTCCACGGTGCGGTTCATGTCGCCGTTCTGTGTATCTGGATCAATGATGATCGGTACTATTTTATCACAGTTCTGAACCTTGACACCAGCGGCCATCAGCATGACCAGCGAGCGGATCACGCGGGAGCCGGTGCCACCAATTCCGAATACAAAAAGCTTTGCCATAGTTATCTTTTATTAGGCCATTTCATCGGGGTAGTCCATGCCTGCACGGATCCCTTTTTGAGTAGTATAGAAAACACGAAGAAAAGTATAAGACTGAACACCACGTTAACGAAAGCAAACATATAAGTATAAGAGTGCGTCTCGATATCGTTGCTGCTCACCTGCGTAACCGGGATTATAAAGGCGATGATGGCGTTCAGGATCAGGAACATAACCCAGTGCTGCGTTTTATACAGGCCGGTGCTCATCACGCGGTTCAGCACATAGTAGTAAAGTATAACAATGGCCAGCGTGATGATGAACAGCATCAGCCCGGTGTTCGGGAAAACCACTTCGCGGTAATCGTTGGTGAAGTTGGCGGGGATAGGGCGGCCCAGCACCATCTCGTAGAGCCCTGAAAAAAACTGTTGAATCATATAGTTTAGTCTGCTTTGTTAAACTGTAAGGTTGCACTGAAAACGTATTCGCTCTGGTCACGGTAGAGCGCCTGAACGCCGTTAACTATTTTATTTAACTGGTAAGTTTTTTTCGGCTCTGCTGCCGGGTTGTTGTCATTATCAGTTGCCCATTTGTCTATCCAGGAAGGATAAACGTGCGGCAATTGTACCGTGATAGCCCCGGAGTTTGCTGTTAGCTGCGGCACCTGCACCCTCACAAAATGGCTATACCTGGCCAGGTCTGGCGTGGCTTTTATACTTTCATCAGCCCCCGTAACCGATACCATACTTGCTCTACTGCCTGTGGCGGTTACTTTCAGGTTCTTTTTCAGGTAATCTATACTTTGCATCGACATGGGAAGGCTGCTTAAATCAAGCGCAACTGTAAATTCCACCGGCTCACTTTTTTCCGGCTGCAGGTTTACCGATGTACAGGGGTCGGCGTTACGGCTGCTGCAGTACACCACGCCTGCCGGCCTGAATTCCTTCTCCTTTAATAAGGCCGTAAATGCCACTTTCTGATATTCAAACCCAAAGTATGCCTGCTGTGGCGGCAAGTTCCGGAGCACCCTGTTTGTTACCACCTGCACCTGCTCCTGTTTGCCAATTACCCAAATGTAATAAGGTATCTCCTCGCCCTGGAGTGTTCTCCTCACTTCCGGTTTCTTTACAGCCGGGTGATACGTGCCGAAGAATTCCGACGTATTGCCCAATATGGCGATGGCCAGCCCCTGGTGCTCTGCCTCCCGCAGGCTGCTCCTGATATCGGCATCGAGGGAGATAAACTGCCCTTGATCGCTTGGGCCATGTATAAAGTCCGAAATGATGATGCTGACCGCCCCCTGGTCTATGGATTTTTGCAACACCGTCTGCAGCATGGCCGGAAGCGGCGTGCCCCGCACATCATCCTTTATACCACTAACGATGTAGCTTTTCATGGTATTGTACGAGACACTGTCCAGCACCGGGTGGCTTTGCGCATCTTCTTTGGCCAGGAAGAAGGCTTTGCCGGAGACATAGCGCCCGTCCTGGACTTCTGAGATAAGCTTTAGCAGGTTGTTTTGGAACGTGGTAGCCTCTTTTCCGGCCGCCGCCGCAGGCATAAAGCCCTTCATGCCGTTCGAGATTTCGAGGTATACGTTTACGTTTGCTTTGGCTGACGCGGCGGTTTCTGCTGTGGCAGATGCGTTGGCAGCGCTGTTCTCCTGCGTGGTAACAGTGGCCTCAGGGTCTGTTTTCTGTCCATCAGGCTGCTTTTCGAAGCAACCGGAAAGTAGAAGGGCGCTGCAAAGCAGCATTGTGTGGGAGTAACTGACGAACCTTTTTAGAAGCATGCAATTAGTTTAATGGCTTTGGGGAATACTATTAAAACGCAAATAAAGTTATTGGGTGCAGCGGCAGAAGCACCGGCAAAGATGTAAAGCATAGATTTACAACGATATTCAGAACTGTTTTGGTGCGTTTACTTATATAAATGTGATGAGCTTGCAGATAAATATGACGAGCATCTAGTTGGGTGTATACTAGCTGGCCAGGTAACTTCATTGTAGCTGCAGGCTCTGCATTATAGTTTCCAATAGCTCTTTGTCGCTCTTGCCATGGCTACCTCTAAAGTAAAAAACCGCATGCAACGCAGGCAAGCCTGATGCCGTAAAGCCAAGCTCAATGCAACTTATTTAACGTAGTATGTACTATATTTTTCAGGATTGGGAGGCCAACAAAGGCAACCTGAAGGGCAGAATGGTGATGGTGCTGTTCAGGTTGGCTCGCCCTGCCTCTATCAATAAATTTTTCAGAATTCTCTGGCTCCCTTACTTAGCGTTTTACAAGATCTTTGTAGAATGGTTCCTTTGCATTGAGTTACCTCACTGGACGCAGGTGGGCAAGGGGTTTTATTTGGGCCACGGCCACGCGCTAGTAGTAAACGGTTGCTCTATTATCGGCGAGAACTGCTTTTTCAGGCATTCTACAACCATCGGTAACATCAGGCGTGATGACGGAAGCTATACCGGCTCACCGATTATCGGCAACAACGTTGAGCTCGGCTCTAATGTCTGTATTATCGGAGAAATCAAAATTGGCAATAACGTCCGGATTGGCGCTGGCTCCGTGGTGGTGAAAGATATTCCAGATAACGCCATTGCTGTAGGTAATCCTGCACGCGTCATCAAAACCATAGCACCGGCTACACATCAAACTCAGCCTGAACCCGCACTACTAGCCTCTTTATCTTAAGCAGGAATCCTGCAAATCTTATAAGTAAAAGCAAGTATAAAATGCAGCATTTTATACTTGCTTTTAGCTGCTTTTACAAGCAGCCGGCTTATCTTCTTTTTCTGTATGTTACAACTGGGTAAAGGCGGTCGTCTTCGAGGCTGAGCACATAGGGCGCACCGTGCCAATGTATAACAGGCACCATTTCTGCCGGCTGAGAGCTGTTGTGCGTAGGCAAGTATACCATAGCGTTTCCAGCATACGTAATTCCCTCCAAACCAAGCCTGGACGAAATATAGGCGACAAAAGTCTCTTTCTCCTCGGGGGTTGAGGTAAAGCCAATCTCACTGGTCGTCAGCCCATCAGAAATATCCTCCCGCAGGTAAACAATTTTGGAGTAGGTGTTAATGGATATCTCCGTCAGGCCTAAGCGTGGCACTTCAATATTAGATTCGGTAGTATCGAGGAAGGCGCGCTCACTGGTTTCCCGGTTTTGCGTACGGGCGGCTGTCACTTCTTTTCTGTCGCTCCTGAAAGGGCCGATTACCAGCGTTCTGCCCATTACACCCGCTCTGGACCGAGCCGCGTGAGGCGCCTGTTTTGACTGCTTTTCCTCCAGCTGCTGCTCCTCGTGCATGGCAATAATCGTGGTAAAAGTGCTCAGGAAATGATCTGTATGCTGCACATGAAACAGCTCCAGTTCATGCCCTCTGCCCCGCGCCACCAAATACTGATGTATGCGCTTTGTCTTCTCGAAAACTGCCTGGAATCTAAGGCTGTGGGCGCTATGCTTATACTTATGGTACAGCTCCTGCAGCGCCTCCATCCTTTGGTTCGACTCCCGGATGTAGGGTATATCCTTTGCGTCTATACTTTCAGAAGTCCCGACTATTTTTCTGTTGCCAGTTTTCCCGTTCAACCCGAAAAGGGAGCGCAAAAGCTTTATCATTGTTTGTGAAGTATCTTTTTCAGATGCTGTGTCTCAATTTCCACTTGCACGGCATCCGCTGCTTTCATTTCTTCAAAATAATCATCCAACCGCTGCACATATAAATCTAGCAGTTCCTCCTGTTCTTCGGTCAGGAGTTTTTTCGATTTGATGTTGAGGTTTTTGTCTGCAGCCATTACTCTGTTTCAATCTGTTTGGACTTGCCGAAGGTGCCGATGATCTTGTTGTTAAGTTCTTCCTGCACGGCAGCCAGTTCTTTCACGGCTTCGGCCCGTTTGCGGCTTCCTTCCTCCGATATTTTCACAACGGCATCCAGTGTCTCTACCATATCTCGGTTTACTTTTTTCAGCGTGTCCACATCTACAATGCCGCGCTCGTTTTCTTTGGCCGCGTTCACCACGTTAGTCTTCAGCAGCTGTGAGTTTTTCAGCAGCATTTCGTTGGTGGTGTCGGTTACTTTTTTCTGTATCTCCAGCGCCTTTCGTTGCTTTTCAAGGCCAAGGGCGATAGCCACCTGCTGCCGCCACACCGGGATAACTGTAACTATGGAGTTCTGTATTTTCTGGGCCAGCACATCGTTGGTGGTCTGTATCATCCGGATCTGGGGCATAGACTGCGTGGCAATGGTATGAGACAATGTGAGGTCGTGCACTTTTTTCTCCAAGCGGTCTTTAAAGGAAACCATATCGCTGAGGCGCTGCACCACCAGCTCATCCTGTTCGCTGGTTTCTACCTCCTGCTGCAGCTTTGGTATCAGTTCGTTCTCAATTTCCTCTACCTTCAGTTTACCGGCAGCAATCACTGCCCGAACTTCGTGTATATACTCCACGGCCTGCTTAAACATCACCTCCAGGCTGGTAGAGTCTTTCAGGATGCTCTGGCGCGTCTTCTCCAGCTTTATCACCACATCATCCACGTTTTCGGAGATGTTGTTGTACTGGATGGCCAGCTTCTTGGAACGGTCCTGCAGCTTTTTGCCGAACGGAAGCCGCGAAAGGAAACCACGCTTCTCCTCCTCATCAATTTTGATCATGTTGATCTGGGCCAACAGCTCGTTAATGGCTGTCCCCGCATCTCCAGAGTCTTTAGCTTTTACCTTAGTCAGCAGCTCGTTAGAATAATGGCCAAGCTTGCGCTGCGTTTCAACTCCAAAATTTGTAAGCGACTCCGGCTTTTCCGTGTCTATAGACTTAGATAGATCCTGCGCTCGCTGTTGTAGCAGCTCTTTGTTTTCTGAAATTGAGATATTGGTATTTTCCATGGTTTTAGGCTCTAAGTTGATGTTTGTGAAGGGTGTTTAAAGTTTTTAGGTTTTGCTGAGCGGTTATCTGGCGCTCCGCGTTTTCATACCATTCAATATCGGATAAAGGCAGGTAATCTCCTAATAATTCACGCACTTCCCGTAGCAAAGCCTCTCCCTTTCTGGTACGAAAAGCAGGATTTTTATAAAAGGCGCTGAGGTACTCTACCTTTACCTGCCCGGCTTTAGTAACAGCCAGTTCCTTTACCTCCACTACCAGTTCAGACGTTTGATCATGTTCCGTTACGACTGTGCGGTACACGCCTTTGTTTCCCTCTTCCAGCACAGCCATGTTCGTCTGCCGTGCCTCCTGAATTACTTTGCGCAGGCGGCGGTTAGGCTTCAGGTAGTAGCCAAATATATACCCGAGCGCAGCTCCTAATATAAACGTCCAAAAAAATAACATATCAGATTTTACTAATTACCGGAAATGACATTGCTTATACTATTCTATACGGTGAACAAGTGCTTGAAGTCGAGTAGAAAGCCTGTAAGCACCCAGATTTGGCATGCGAAAGTATAAGTGCGCTGCTTTTATAGTTATGAGAGTGAGCAGGCTTAATCCAAAATAAAAAACGCCAGCCCTCCAAAATGTGTAAGGCTGGCGTTTTTCATAATTTATACTTTATACTAGTTGCCCGACGGGAAGCGCAGGCCAAGTGTCAGCATGAAGACAGAGTGACGCGCATTTGTCAAGTCGCCTTCAAAGTTTACGTCCTCTTTCACGAAATCAGAGAAAGCGCCGTTGTAGCGAACGCCCAGGCTGATGCCGTTCATGGCCTGAAAACCGATTCCGGCTGCGTAGCCCACTTCAAACTCCGAAAGCCCATCTTTGCTTTTCTCATCGCGGGAGCTGGAGATGCGGTTATCGTTACCGTCATAAATCTCCGTTTTATTGTTCACGCTCAGCAGATAGCCTAGTTGCGGACCAAGCTCAAAGTATAGCGGCCCAGCGTTAATATGCCCCAGAATAGGTAACTCCAGGTAATTGTAATCTACGCTTCCTTCGCGTCTTCTATTCTGCAGTAGCAGGTTAGTATATTCCTCGCTGTTGCTTTTAAAGCCTTTTCTGGAATAAAGAAGTTCTGGCTGAATAGAGAAGAAATCTTCTACCACCGGAAAGTTTAACGTAACACCTCCATGAAAGGACACCTTGTTCTCGAACATATCCTCATCACGTAAATCGCCGGACAAATTCGTAAGGTTAGCTCCTCCCCTTACACCAAATGTTGCCTGTGCCTGCGCAGCTGTAAAAGTGCCAAAGGCAAGGGCGGCTGCAAAGAAAAACTTCTTCATCATAAACGGTATGTTATTGGTTTTGTATTTAACGGCCTATATACGAATCATCTTATATAACAGGCTATAAAATTGCACCGTTTTTGCAATATAAAGATTACAGCTATCAAAATTACATCTGACAATCAACGATTTATTTTTATTTTTTTAACTGAAAACAATAAGCAAAGAATGGCTCTGTTTAAGACTACCGGGTAGGTACATACACCTGTTTAAGAATTTTTAAGGAGCAGCTTCTTGCCCGTTAAAAACTATTTAGCCGCTCAACCTTAGCCAAATCCTGAAACTTTCTGAACCTGAACTTGTCTTGCTATATTAGCCTTACAAACTAACTGTAACAGGCATACATAAAACAGCCGCCTGTTTAACAGACAATCACCCCGATGAAGAAACCCTTAAGAATTACCCTTTACATACTTGGCTTTGCCTTGCTATTGGCTACCGTAGCAGGATGCTCCTTTCTAAGGCTATCTCCGGAGTTTGGCGCTTCAGCCAAAGGAAAGCGACTGGAAAAGCTGGAGCAATCACCGAACTACTACCGGGGCGAATTTCAAAACACGGTAGAAACCAACATGGATATCGGCTTTAAGGGCTTTGCAGCACTGATCGCAACAAGGCTGTTTGGAGATACTGATAACCAGACGCCGGACTGGGAGCTGCCTGTACAGAAAATCAGCACATCAAAATCTGATCAAGTACAGGATACGGCCACTGTTATTACCTGGCTCGGCCATTCGGCATTTATGATCGAGATTGACGGAAAGCGCCTGCTCCTGGATCCTATGCTAGGCGAGCGGGCTTCTCCCCTTAGCTTTTTAGGGCCAAAACGGTTTGCGGCGCTGCCAATAACTGCGGCAGACATGCCCCGCATAGACGCCATCCTTATCTCGCACGACCATTACGACCACCTGGATTACGGCTCTGTGCAGGAATTGGCCTCTAAAACAACGCACTT
This sequence comes from uncultured Pontibacter sp., assembly GCF_947495565.1. Lineage (GTDB taxonomy): Bacteria > Bacteroidota > Bacteroidia > Cytophagales > Hymenobacteraceae > Pontibacter. Next base: position 3,080 of record NZ_CANLZM010000020.1, on the reverse strand, counting down.
TTATGTAGCACTGGGCGTAGGTGCTCACCTGGAGCGCTGGGGTGTGCCCGCCAAAAAAATAACCGAGATGGACTGGTGGGAAGAAGCTACTTTTGAGGGCTTAACCTTTGCGGCCACGCCATCGCGGCACTTCTCCGGCCGTGGTTTGACAGACCGAATGAAAACACTCTGGACCTCCTGGGTTATCCGGGGCAGGCAAGACAAAATCTTCTTTAGCGGTGACTCCGGCTACTTTGATGGCTTTGCCACCATCGGGGAAAAGTATGGCCCCTTTGATATTACCTTGATGGAGTGTGGGCAGTACAACGAGCTTTGGTCTGCCATACATATGATGCCCGAGCAAACCGTACAGGCGCACATAGACCTGAAAGGCAAAGTACTGATGCCCATACATTGGGGCGCGTTTTCGCTGGCAATGCATGGCTGGACAGAGCCGGTGGAGCGGGCCACTGCAAAAGCGCAGGAACTGGGCGTAACTGTTGCTACTCCTCTTATCGGTGAGCCGCTTATACTTCACGGCGAGGTGCCCCAGCAAACCTGGTGGCGAAAATAAGTATCGTCAAACATTACCCGATAATTTATAAGTAATTTGCTTTACCTCACACATTAAAATTCAGGCAACCTGGCGGGGAATAACGTATTTAAAGGTAATTTTGGCCATGGATTTTGTGACGATAGATTTCGAGACGGCCACACCGCAGCGCGACAGCCCGTGTGAGATTGGGCTGACGCTTGTGCGTGGGAGGCAAATTATGGAAACCCGCTCCTGGTTAATCAAGCCTTTGTATTACCCTAACTTTAATTCTTTCAATATGGCGGTGCATGGCATACAGCCCGCCGATGTAAAAAACCAACCGGATTTCAGGGAGCTCTGGCCCGTGCTGCACCCCTACCTGGAAGGGCAGTTTTTGATTGCCCACAATGCCAGCTTTGATATGAGCGTGCTGCGTAAAACACTTGCCACCTACAATATTCCGCTGCCTAACGCCCGCTTTGCCTGCAGCCTTAAGTTCTCCAAAAACATCTGGAAAGGCATGCACAAGTATGACCTAAAAACACTGTGCAGTATGCACCGCATTAACTTTCTGCATCACCGGGCTGCCTCCGACGCAGATGCCTGCGCCAGGTTGTCTATAAAAGCTTTGGAGTTGACAGGAACCGCATCAGAAGCAGAGTTTGCCACTAAAATGGGTTGCAGCATCAGCCGCATCTAATTATCATAGTTTGCTTTACTGCTTGTAATCGTAAGGTATGTAGTTCTCCCAAAACCAGGGAGTGTAGGTGTCGCCTATAGTTGCTTCGAGGAGGTATTTAAATATGCTTTCTGCATTGTCTGAGTTGCTCATCAGAATCACGCCCGAGCCTTTGTCCGGAAAAATGATAGTGTAATGCTGAAAGCCGTCGCCATGGCCTTCTTTGAAAGCTCCCGTGCCGTAGGGCGATTGCAGCAACCCCCAACCTAAACCATAACTTAAGGCAATGGCGTCGTTGGCGGTGGTGTCGCGCTGGCTCAGCGGGCCGAACTGCTTTACAGACTTAATACGAACCTGTGGCGAGAACATTTGCTTTGTAGTGGCCGGCTTCAGAATTTTGTGCTGCAGCACCGCCTGCAAAAACAAAGTATAATCTTCGAGAGTAGTTTCGAGGGTGCTGGCCGAGCGGGCTTCGTTGTCTTTGTCTTTGGGGTAGAGCTCTCCGTTCTGCTTATGGCCCAAAGCAAAATCCTGCTCAAAGCGTGGCTGCCAGGTATAGGATGATTGCGCCATGCCTGCGGGCTTAAGTATTTTTTCCTGCGCCAGCTGCTCCAGTGTTTTACCTGGCATTTTCTCCAGCACAACCTGCAGGTATACCAGCCCCTCGCCGGAGTAGCTATACTTTGCGCCGGGTTTATACTTTACCCGCAGCTTCTGGTCTTCTTCAAACCAACGCCAATTCGGGAATCCGGAAGTATGGGCCAAACACATGCGGGCCGTCATCTGGCTGTACAGGCTGTCATTTTCGAGGTCGCTGAAGTTGTCGTGCCATTTTGTTTGGGGCTTAAAAGTATAAATAGGCTGAGGCAGGTAGGTTTGCAGCGGTTTGTCCAGGTCCAGTGTTCCTTCTTCTACCAGCTTCATTACCAGCACCGCAAACACAGCCTTGCTTAGTGACGCGCCGTACAGGTTGGTACCGGTTTTAAGCGGCTCCTTAGCCTGATAGTTTTTGTAGCCAAAAGCTTTTTTGTACACCGGCTGGTTGTTGTTAAACACCGTAACGGCCAAGCCTTGCACCTGCGCTTCCTGCATCAGCTGGTTTATCTTTTGATCTAAGGCTGCTCCGGATGTTGTGCTGCCATCAAGTTTAGTGATCGTTTGGGCATGGGTGGGAAGGAAAAGTATAGTGAGCAGCAAGAGTGTTAAGAGTATTTTCATAGGGATTGCAAATCAGACATAACAACCTTAATTTCAATAAATTACCAGAATAACACTTTAATAGCAAATCTCTGCCCAAATTTCTAAATTGCCGGAGTTGTATTTAACCTGCAAAAACCACTGATTGACACCATGAAACTTATAGATAAACTGGCCTGGATCGAGATACAGGACGGCAAAATCCTGAGCACCCGCAGCAAAGGCAGAACAATATACTACATACCAGGCGGAAAAAGAGAAGCAGGCGAAACCGACTTTCAGGCTTTACGCAGAGAGATACAGGAGGAGCTAAGTGTAAACCTGAAGGAGGACAGCATGGCTTTTACCGGCATTTTTCAGGCACAGGCCGACAGCCACCCGGAGGGAATACAGGTAAAGATGACCTGCTACACCGGCGCCTATACCGGCACACTACTTCCGGCCAGCGAAATAGCGGAAGTAGTGTGGCTTAACTATAAGCACAAGCACCTTACCTCTCCTGTTGATCACCTTATTTTTGACTGGCTCAAAGAGCAGAAGCTTTTACAATAAAGGTTGCAGAGAATGCTAGCTTTTAAACTACACAATTACATAGCTCTTGCCTCAATAATTTACTAGAAGCTATCTCATAAATATGGACCTTCCTTAGGGGGTATTTGTTTATCTGTCATGAAGCTTACAGATAAACAA
>NZ_CANLZM010000019.1 GCF_947495565.1 uncultured Pontibacter sp. | reverse complement strand
TGAGACAATGATACGAGTGGCTATGATTCACTTGATGCTTAAAAAATTATCAAAATAAAATCAAAACAGCCTCTTAGTGCTTATGAAATAATTTGAGGAGCAGAGCAAACGCTCACCAGTAGGGCTTGGTTGGTTTAAGGTGTGCAGCAGGTTTTGTAATGAGTTTTGCGCTAAATATGCGGGGGAGCCAACAGGAGTTTCAGCCTTAATTTATAGGAATATTTAAGTATAGAGTATCTGAGTTATTCTGGCCTGCTTTTTGCACTATTCCATCCGAGTGGTTTTAACTGTTTAGGTGCCGATAATTTCTCTGCAAAGGTGGAAAATGTAGATATTAGCTTTAAAATGCTGTTTATCAGCTGTATGATATTATAAAGAATCTGCTTGCACTCTGCTCATTTTTTGAAACATAAACTAGGGTATATGCCGTTAAAATACCAGGAGATTGAAGGGATATGAAATTAATGAGGAATATAACGTTAGATAAGTATAAATTATATGCCGGTGGCACGCCAAGAAAGATCTTTAGTGTAGCTTATGAAGATCTTACGACGCTGATATATTACCAGGATGAGAACAATGTGTTTAAACTTGTGATTGCCAAGGAAGACGACCCGCCTATAATTGTAGAAAAAGGTATTACAAGGGCCGAGGCCTTTCGATTGATGAATACCCGCCCGTAGCCCGGACGGGTATTTTTTTGCCCTGCATCTCTGTTTCCCCTCCGCCTATCTATTTGGCTAAACATGCAACTTGTATTTAGTAAGGCCTGCGTATAAGCAGGTATGAACCTCAGCAACACGTACTACAAAATTGCGCTGATTGGCATTGTGCTTAGCCTGCTGCTGCAGCTGGTGCTGTTCTTTGCCGTTGACCCTTACCTGGCTTCAGTGGTTTCGCCATTCTATCCTGTTTGGTTTATACTTCTGGTAGTGGGTTGGCGAAAGGAGCATCCTCGCCGTTAGGTTAATCCTTCCCGTATTTGTGAGCTAAACTGGAAGTATAAAAATGAATCTGTAAAAGCCCGGTAGCTGCTGTTCGGGCACTTTTTATGCAATTTTATACTTATAAGGGTGTAGCCAAAGAATATTATGGATAGGACCCAAGAAAAGATAATGGCCGACGAAAACCATGTGCAGCACATGTTCTTGCGTGTAGAAAACAATGATGTAGTATGTTTACTTAACATTGCCGGCCACCCGTACCGCCTCCGCGAACTGATATTTATGATGATAGAAAATGGATGCATTGTGATGCAAACAACTTCAGACGGCTTCAACACCTTTGAATATGATCAAGAAACTGTTGAGGTGCACGATTTTCTTACATCTATCATAAAAGCGAAGTTTTTATAAAAGCTGCTTGCAAGCATTGAAAGAAAAAGGCTGCCATTGGGCAGCCTTTGTTGACTTATAGGAGTTTAATCTCTATTTCGCGTGGTTGGTTTATGCTTTCAAAGTATGGGAGCCTTACCTGTAGCTGTCCGCCTTCATGTACGGCCTCTATTCGGCTGAGGTCTACCTGAGGAGGAAGTATAAACGTTCTATTGAAAAGAGGTGCAGCCATTTCAGGGTTCTCCTGACTGTGTAGCACGGAGAATAATGTGAGCTGGTTGTTGTGCAGCACCACCTTATAAGACTCCGGATTTACACCAGCAGCCCATACGTTAACAACCGCGCCTTTTTTATATTTCTTAATATCAACATACGTCTCGCTTACACCCCCGCCGATAGTATTTAGTAGGTTGATCTGGTGTGCTATATTCTTTAAAAACTTTTTGTCTTTTATCAATTTCATCTCTTTCTGCTTCTAAGTTCCTATGCTAACTAAGTTGCAAAGGAGATGCCAATTTCGGCTAAGCTCTCCTATGGTGCTGTGTGCCCTTATAGAGTGTCAAAATGGCTTTGTATGATGTTTTAAGAAGTTTTTTGAGCGTCAAGCTGTCATGTAACATAAGCTGAAAGTGGAGCGGTTGATAGTGCTGTATAGTTAAATCAGTAGCTATTATTCTTATGCTTCTTTAAGCAGCAACTCTCTGGCTTTTTTAGATTTCAATATCTGAAAAATATACTCCAGTCTATTTTTGGGAATATTATTATTAAATCGGAATGCTTGTTCCCATATATGGAAAACCTTGACATGAATTGCACTTCTGGTTGAAAAAAAATAATCTTACTTAAAGAACATGCTTAATGAATTGATAATATATAAACACCTTATTTTCAGTATATTAATTAATTTCAATGTAATTAGATATACCTATTGTTATATTGTATAAGTTAGGTAAAATAGTTGGTTTGGCACATTGGCATACTTCTTTCAATAGAGATATACGAACGAAACGAAGTATAATACCATGAAACAACTTTACACCTTTATATCAGCACTTTTCCTTTTTGCATTCTCTGCACAAGCACAGGTAACTCTTCACCATGAAAACTTTGACGGCAGCTTAAGTGGAGTAGGCGTAAATAATTCAACTTACTGGTCTGTCAACCCTGCTGTAGCTAGTAATTATCCTCAAGCATCAGGAGGCAGAGCGATTGTTACAAATACAAGCTCTAGAAGTCTGAAGCAGCTTTATATAAGCGGCATTAACACTCAAGATTATAAATCTATAAGTGTTATGTGGGCAAATGTAAAAGGTGGCAACGGAGGAAATGCTAAACCTACAGTAAAACTTTACTATAGCATTAACAGCGGGCAAACTTATAATGAGGTATCAGGCTGGTTGGGAAATACAACTATCAACAATGACTCTTGGAACCTAGTTAATGGCGGCAACTTTATATCTCTGCCTGCTGCTGCTGAAGGATCTGGCAATTTGATTCTTCGTTGGGATATTACTACTCCTACCAATAAATATTATGGTATAGATGATATAACTGTTATAGGCACACCTGTAAGCGGTATATCAACATTCGACTGGAATAATAGACCTGTAGGTGAAAACCCTTTTGCAGTGTCTTCTGGCAAGGATAACCCTTACATTGTAAATGGTATTGCTTTGAAATGGACTGGGGTATCTAGTGCTAACGTTACTAAATACGGAGTTCATAATGACGAGTATCAAAGCGGCACAAACAGTTTTACCCTTCAACAGCAGAATGCTAATAATTCAAATCGTTATACTACAATTACTTTGGAGTTAAGTGAGCCAGTAATAGATCTAAGTTTCACTTTGTTTGATATTGACAGAAGTCAGAACCAGTTTCGCGACAAAATAGAAGTTCAGGCTTACATTTATGAGACAGCGGTTAATCTGGATGAAAAAAGAGTTGTTGTTACTACTAAGAATGAGTTTAGAGCCAATAACATTGTGTCTGGTCAAGCAAGTGCCACAGATGCTGTTGCTAGCTCTGCTGATGGTAACGTTAAAATATCGTACAAAGAATATGTTAATAAGCTGGTTATTAGGTACTATAATGAAGAGCCAACTATTTCAATTTCAAACGGTTTGCAAGGCGTGGCGATACACAATATTTCATGGAGAAATGAGTACATAGCTCCCCTTCCGGTTGAGCTGATGTACTTCAAAGGTGCTGTACAGGGCAAAAATGCCAGCCTTACCTGGGCAACAGCACAGGAAATAGACAACGAGAAGTTTGTAGTGGAGCGTAGCCTCGACGGAAAGAGCTTTAAAGAAATCGGAGAAGTAAAAGGCAACGGAAACAGCAGCTCACGCATTAACTATTCTTTCACAGACACAAACCCGGCAGAAGGCGTTAACTACTATCGTCTGCGCCAGATAGACTTCAGCGGAACTGAGGAGACTTCTAACGTAGTTGCTCTGCAGTACAAGGGTGCAGCCCAAAACCTAAACGGCAACATCGCCAAAGTATACCCTACTATAGCAAGCAGCGAGGTAACTGTTAGTCTGGCCGTGAGCAATGCGCAAATCACAGTACTAGATGCTAATGGCCGCCAGGTAGCGCAGTACAGCAACGTGAGCCAGGATGTAGTGGTGCCTACAGCTAGCCTGCAGCCAGGTATGTACTTTGTAAAGGTTTCTGATGGTACACAGCACCAGACGCAGCGCTTTGTAAAGCAATAATATAGATATAGGTACAAGATTTTATTTCGTTCGACTGCGAAGCCCTGACCCTCTAGGAGGTGTTAGGGTTTTGCTTTTTAAGGCCACCTTAGCCAGCAGCAAAAGTATAAGCTGTTGGATACTTGCCAGATAATTAAGAAACAGATGCTGTCTGAGAACGTGCTAGAAAATTAAAATCATACTCCTTAGTACAGTCTCCGTTCCATACTTTAGGAAGGCTTTCAGCAGTATAAAATAACTATGCTGTCTGTGCTCCGTAGTTTTTAGTATAAATCAATGAACAAATAAGAGCTATGAAAAAGACTGCATTACTAATGATTATCGGTGTAGGCGTACTAGGTGCCTGTAATAACCCGGAAGGCGGCGTGGAAAACGATACCATGACCGAGGCTACCGCAGACTCTGCCGTTGTGTATGACGATGAACAGGGACGCCTGGAAGCGGACGCTGTAGAGATTATAGACGTAGGAGAAGATTTTTGGGCTAATATAGATTGGGATGCGCCTGTAACAGAGGATCCTGAGCTGGCAAGCGCAGATGTAGAAATGCGTGCCAGCAACGAGTATAATATTTATACCATGGATGATCGTGTTCTCTTTGATACTGATAAGGCGCAAATCAGAGCAGAAGGTGAGCAGAAACTGCAGCAGTTGGCAGATAAAATAAAAGACCTGCCGCAAAACGCGCCTATCCGTATATTTGGCCACGCCGACGCCCGTGCCAGCAACGAGTACAACGAAGAACTTTCTAGGGAGCGTGCCAACGCAGTAAAAGACTGGCTTCAGAGCCAGGGAGGCATACAGGCTGATCGTCTCTCTATAGAGGCAATGGGCGAATCTGCGCCAAGGGCCACAAACGAAACAGCTAGAGGCCGGCAGCTAAACCGCCGTGTGGCCATTGTGGCCGTAACCCGCGAGCAGTAGCCATAACCTAAATCATACTTAGCAAAGTTAAACCGAAAACCTGGTGCTATGCCGGTGGCTTAACTTTGCTTTTTATACTTTACAGCTTAGCCAGCAGCTGTTTGATGCTCAAATCAAATGAGAGAAGTATACATGCCTCCATTTCTTAATCATACATAAACTACCTTCTTCAAAAGGGGCGGGAATCTTTAAACCAGGATTGCATACGCAGGAGCTACTTGATTACCGTGTATTACCATTGAAAGCTATCGTTATGAAAAATTTCAAACTCATAAAATTTAGTCTGCAATGGTTTCTTTTCGGGGCTTTAGCCATACTAAGCTGCGGGTGCGACAATGATGATAACAACGGCGACAATGTTAACCCGGCAGAGACCTTGACCTTTACTTTTGAGCAAAGCGCTGAGGGATGGGAAGGCGGTGTAGCCGATTTCCCGAAGGATTGGGACCGGAGCAGGCTGGAGTTTGAATTCGAGAACGAAGAACTTCCTGCCGGAGTAGGTGAGACTGGCAAAAGCCTTAAAATTTCGGGCAGAAACATCAGTGATGACCTGTTCATGTTTATGAAGAAGCAGGTAACAGGCCTTGAGCCCAACCATTCTTATGCTGTTACATTTGAGATTGAACTAGCCTCTTCGTACCCAGAGCAATCTGTAGGTATAGGTGGCAGCCCTGGAGCGAGCGTGTTCCTAAAAGCGGGCGGCGCGTCCATAGAGCCAATGCCAGTAGAGCAGGACGATAACATCAGGATGAACATTGATAAGGGAGGCCAGTCGAGAGGTGGAGAAAACATGCTGGTTCTAGGCAACGTCGGCATACCCGGCGATGAATTTGAATACCGATTAATCCAACGGAATAACTTACAGGAGCCAATCGAGATAACCTCTGATAATGACGGTAGCCTGTGGCTGATTATCGGCACAGATTCCGGATTCGAAGGAACAACTACGTTATACTATAGTACCGTAGAGATAACCTTAGCCTACTAAACGGGCTGCTTTTGTGCCTTTACAAATCAATTGGCTATACTTTTATTGCTCCCTTATACTTCCACTTGGTCGGATGGCGTCTTCTGCTGAGGCAAATCATTGTTCAAACTGCTAAATCTGAACTTTAATAAATAGAAGTTATGGGCTGGTTAGCGAAAATGATGATGTGGTTTTAGTATAAGCTGGCTACTGAAGCAGCTGTAGCAAAGAGCGGGTAGTACTATACCTAAATATATGCATGACGAGTAATTGATGTAGCTACTGCTATTTTGTTCTTTTTTGTATAACTTTGCAGACGCAAGCGCTGCGTGAGCTCTTCATTTGTATTTTTCTGTTTAGAAGTCCTTTGGCTAATGTGCCACGGGCAAGATGCACATCATGCAAGTATACTTCAAAAATGACTTCGTCACTTTTTCTTACGACAAGGAAGCTCGGTTAGGGAAAGCTGAGTGGAGGGGGCATTTAAGAGGGCCTGAGCTAAGAGAGGCTTACCTTATGGTGCTTGACATGATAGATCGCTTCTGCCTGTCCAGGTGGTTGGGTGATGATCGGAACATGGAGTCTATTGCGCCTGATGACCTGCAATGGAGCCTGGATGTATATGTTCCTCGCGTTGCGGCAAGCTCCTTGCTGCGCATGGCCCGGCTGCCTTCTGCATTCGAGGCTAACCGCCAGGCTGTAGAAATGATGATTGATAAAGGCCAGTCTTTCGACATAGACCTGGTGCTGCGCGATTTCTCTAACGAGCAGGCTGCCATGGAATGGCTTATGAAGCCGCTCTAGCTTCTAAATCTTGCAAGCTGTTGGCAGAAGTTTTATACTTACAAATTAAGCGTACTCTGTACCTGCAGTGCTATTTTTCATAAACGTGAAAGTATAAATCCCTGCTTCCTTTTCTCCCGCCACTCTTGGTTATCAACTACTAAAATTCCTGTTTGGCCTCCGTCATTATACTTGCTTTATCCAGGTGCGCGAGTTTTGGCTTAAGGATGCTGCCGGCTAACTGTCTTTACTCCAGATAATGCGTGAGGAACCCGAAATCATCTTTGTTTTTAAAATAGAATCTTGCTGATGAGAATAAGTAGTCTTCAGGAAGAGAAGTAAGCTGCCACCTTTCCTGAACCGGATTGTGGTGTATATAGTCTAGTTTCTGCTCCGTAACAGCAACAGAATAGCAGTAGATCGACAAAGGATTACGCTCCCACAGCTGGTGGTGGCGGTCGTTCGCATCTACTCTAAACCTCTCCAGCACCAGAGGGTGATGTTTAACGAGATCATACTTTATTTGCTGTGCAGTATACTTCAGAAAATCCCGCTGTACGTCTTCCCGTTTATGGGGCTCCTCCATTTTCCAGAGCAGGTGCAGGTGGTTTGGCATGATCACGAAAGCGTATACTTTTACCCGCTTCTGCTCTACCAGATAGCGCAGGCTGTTGATTATAATCTGTTTATACTTGTCGGGCTTTAGCAGGTGCTTCCACTCCAGAATAGTGGCTGTGAAGAAAGCGATATGCTGTTGCTCATGCATTTGCTGAGGTACTGGTTTGTATATCCAGATGTTGCGCCATGGCTCCCCTGCTCTCTTTACTGTACCACTTTATTAAATCAACTTTCTTATCGCCTGTCGTTGCTGCTATTCTCGACGTTTTCGTATTACCTGCCGAGCCTGCAGTTGCCTACCCGCTGTTAGTGTTCACCTGCCGTCCTGCCGTTGTTGGTGTTTTCACCAACAACCACTATGGGGTGCGAATAGTAGTAGCCTATACTTTCTTGCTGTAGATATCAGGTAGCTGAGGTTGTAGCTGATTGTCGCTTCACGGCTTCTGCTAAGAATGTTGGTGTCACTGCTGCTGGGTTTTAGTTTGCCGTTTTGCCGTTGTTGGTGTTTTCACCAACAACCACTATAAGCTAGCCAATAGTAGTAGCTTTTACTCCTGCACGTATGGCTTTGGCTGTGGGAAGTATAGGTTGTGTCTGCTTCGTTGCTGCCGTCTTAGTTGTTGGTGAAAACACCAACAACGGAGGAGATCTTTGGCTCGCGGGACTTCGCGGTGTCCGAAGGTCCGCGAGCGTCTGGTGGAAAGGCTGTTACGTTTCTTCGTGGCTGAGGGCGTTGGAGGAGTTAGACGCTCGCGGATCATAAAGACACCGCGAGGTCTGTTGTCAGTATTAGTTACTTGTGCTTTTCAATAGCGTCTCTTGATGCGTTTGTATAAGAAATGAAGTTATTGATCCAGCTAAATTGACAGCCAATTCTGCGTGTCTTTTGTTTGCTTTATAACCTCCCTTTGGTTGACCATGAGCATCACTCAGTTCGTTTCGCAAAGATGCAAAACCATGAACAGTTGTTTGAACTCCACTAAGAATTTGCTTTAATATACCTTCATTGTGAAGCTGTGGAGCAAGATTTAAACAGCGGGCAGTAGTCTTAAAAAGCTTTGGTAAGTCATAACTATCGTCATATTCAACATTTCTTTCTTTGAGTATTTGTTTACAAACTGATTCAAGTAATGATCTTGCTGCAGTAATCGCACCATCAGGATCTGCTTCTCTTCTATCAAGAGCTTTTCCCCACATATGATAGACGGTATCGCAGTCAAAACTTTCTACTGACTGATTTATTATGTTGTCATGTAGATACAGTTTATCCCCTTCTAAATATGCAATTAAAGGCTCAAACGCTTCTCTGATGTAATCACGTCTTTCAGCATATGTGCTATATCGGCTCTTGATGTATGGCCAAAAATCATTTAACATTCTACAGGATGTCACAAACTCTGGAAGCAATGCTTTTGTAAAGCTATTGGCAACAAATTCTCCTCTGAGATTAATATACTCTTCTCCATCTTCTTTTTTGTCTTCTCCAGTTGCTAGTCTGGTTAAGAGCATTCGCAAGTTCATTGCTTTATTAAATATATTATTTTGCATAAAACTATGTTGATGTTGTTATGATAGTATAAGCAACAGTATTCCACCCGCTAACAGGACGCCAGCGGTAACATGGAGTATATAATAGGTAGGAAAACGAAGAAGGAGGACAATATGCCCTCCTTCTCTAGTTATTTACGATCCGCAAGCTTCGCAAGCGTCTGGGTTATCCAGGGAGCAGCTCATGTCGCTGCGGTTCTGGTCTTGCTGGCTGTATACCGGCGATAGCGTTTCGGCTGCCTGTTTCTCTACCGTAAACTTGATGGCGTCTACAGCAGATTTGGTGCGCAGGTAGTACATACCTGTTTTCAGACCCTTCTTCCAGGCGTGGAAGTGCATAGATGTCAGCTTACCGAAGTTCACGTTCTGCACGTGCAGGTTTAGCGACTGGCTCTGGCAGATAAAGGCACCACGGTCGGCACTCATATCAATCACGGCACGCTGGCTAATCTCCCACACTGTTTTGTAGAGGTCTTTGATGTGCTGCGGAATGCTCGGGATATCCTGAACAGAACCGTTGGCCGCTATGATGTCGTTTTTCATCTTATCGTTCCAGATGCCCAGCGCGATCAGGTCTTTGAGCAGGTGCTTGTTCACCACCATAAACTCTCCGGACAGCACGCGGCGCAGGTAAATGTTAGAAGTATAAGGCTCAAACGACTCATTGTTACCTAAAATCTGTGCCGTAGAGGCAGTAGGCATAGGCGCTACCAGCAGCGAGTTACGCACACCGTGCTTCATCACGTCCTGGCGCAGGCTTTCCCAATCCCAACGTCCGCTCTCAGGCGTAACATCCCACATATCAAACTGGAATTTACCTTCTGCCAAAGGCGAACCTTTAAAAGTCTCGTACGGGCCAAATTTCTTCGCCTGGTCCTTAGAGGCCGTCATAGCGGCAAAGTAAATCGTCTCAAAAATATCCTTGTTCAGCCCCTTCGCCTCGTCGCTCTCAAACGGCATACGCAGCTGAATAAAGGTGTCTGCCAAACCCTGCACGCCTAACCCGATTGGGCGATGGCGCATGTTAGAGTTTTGCGCTTCTGGCACAGGGTAATAGTTTATGTCGATAACCTTATTCAGGTTAACAGTAGCATGATAGGTTACATCAAACAGCTTCTGGTGGTCGAAGGTCTTATTACCCTGCTCGTCTTCTTTTATATAACGTGGCAAGGCCAACGATGCCAGGTTACAAACCGCTACCTCGTCTTCGCTGGTGTACTCCATAATCTCGGTGCACAGGTTAGACGATTTGATGGTGCCCAGGTTCTGCTGGTTAGACTTACGGTTTGCGTGGTCTTTGTACAGCATGTATGGCGTACCTGTTTCAATCTGCGACTCCAGCACATGGAACCATAGCTCCTGCGCTTTCACTGTTTTGCGGGCGCGGCCCTCACGCTCATACTTCTCGTACAGGCGCTCAAAGTCTTTGCCCCAGCAGTCGCCCAAGCCAGGCGCTTCGTTCGGGCAGAAAAGGCTCCAGTCGCCGTTCTCTTCCACGCGCTTCATAAACAAGTCCGGCGTCCAGAGGGCGTAGAACAGGTCGCGGGCACGGTTTTCTTCTTTACCGTGGTTCTTCTTCAGCTCCAGGAAGTCGAAGATATCGGCATGCCACGGCTCCAGGTAAATAGCGAAAGCACCTTTACGTTTGCCACCGCCCTGGTCTACGTAACGGGCTGTATCGTTAAACACCTTCAGCATTGGGATGATACCGTTGGATGTGCCGTTAGTGCCTTTAATGTATGATCCTGTGGCACGCACGTTATGGATGCTCAGGCCAATACCGCCGGCGCTCTGCGAGATTTGCGCGCACTGCTTCAGGGTATCGTAAATGCCCGGTATGCTGTCGTCCTTCATGGTTAGCAGGAAGCACGAAGACAGCTGCGGCTTAGGCGTGCCGGCGTTAAATAATGTTGGCGTGGCGTGCGTAAACCATTTCTCGGACATGAGATTATAAGTCTCGATGGCAGATTCGATGTCCTCCTTATGGATACCCACGGCCACACGCATTAACATATGCTGCGGGCGCTCCACTATCTTGCCATCCAAACGTAGCAAGTATGAACGCTCCAGTGTCTTGTAGCCGAAGTAATCGTAGTTGTAGTCGCGGTCGTAGATAATAGTAGAGTCGAGCAGGGCTGCGTTCTTACGCACAATCTCATACACGTCTTTGGCAATCAGCGAGGCATTCTCCCCTGTTTTAGGATCTGTATAAGTATACAGGCGCTTCATGGTGTTGGAGAACGACTTGCTTGTAACCTTGTGCAGGTTAGAGATAGCCACACGTGCCGCCAGCACGGCATAATCCGGGTGCTTGGTGGTAAGCGATGCAGCTGTCTCGGCGGCAAGGTTATCCAGCTCCACGGTGGTTACGCCATCGTAAATACCGTCAATAACCTTCTTGGCCACCTCAATCGGCGACACATAGTCCATGTGCAGACCGTAGCACAGTTTCTCGATGCGTGCGGTAATCTTATCGAATTTGACGGACTCGCGTCTGCCGTCTCGTTTAACTACTAACATAGCGTATACAATTAGCGAGGGTGAAGGCCTCGGGTGGTTAATAAAAGATATATAAAAAGCCTCTGCCGATGCAGCAGGCGGTTATACTTCAGAGAGACATACAATTAGCCCATACGTACACAGAAGTGTAAGCCGTTGCAGTACAAATGATGATGCGTAAAGCCAAATGCTTTTACTATATAGCAGGGTAGAAATGCCCTGTTGGTTGGCGGTGTTGCCAGCTATGTTCCCGGTGGTAGGCTATGAGGTCGCTACTGTTGTTTCTGCTGCCCTCCGGTAGAAGAGTAAGTTCAGGTGGGGAAAGAAGGTGTGCTTTCTCCCTTTGGCCACCTAAACTTACTAAGGAATATCTAATCTTAAAAGTCCTCGTCCAGAGAGAACATTTTTTTGTCTTTATCTCCCAAAACACCGGCCTTCTGGTACTCGCCCACACGTTTCTCAAAGAAGTTTGTCTTGCCCTGCAGCGAGATCATCTCCATAAAGTCGAATGGGTTGGTAGAGTTGTAGATCTTCTTGCAGCCTAGCTCACCTAGCAGGCGGTCGGCCACAAATTCGATGTACTGGCTCATCAGCTTGGCGTTCATACCGATCAGGTCTACCGGCAGCGCGTCTGTCACAAACTCCTGCTCTATACTTACCGCGTCGCGAATTATCTCCTGCACGCGCTCTTCAGAAAGTTTGTTTACCAGCATCTTGTAAAGTAGGCAGGCAAAATCGCAGTGCAGGCCTTCATCTCTTGATATCAATTCGTTAGAGAAAGTTAGGCCAGGCATCAGCCCGCGCTTCTTCATCCAGAAGATAGAGCAGAAAGAACCGGAGAAGAAAATGCCTTCCACAGCCGCAAAAGCAATCAGGCGCTCCGCAAAGTCTTCGCTCTCGATCCACTTTAGCGCCCACTCACCTTTTCGCTTCACGGCAGGTACGGTTTCCAGGGCGTTAAACAGATGGTCTTTCTCCGCCTGCTTCTTCACATAAGTATCTATAAGGAGCGAGTATGTTTCGGAGTGGATGTTCTCCATCATGATCTGGAAGCCATAGAAGCAGCGCGCCTCCGGAATCTGCACCTCATTCATAAAGTTCACGGCCAGGTTCTCATTCACGATGCCGTCAGAGGCAGCAAAGAAAGCAAGCACGTGGCTGATGAAGTGGCGTTCGCCGTCGTTCAGGTTCTCCCAGTCTTTCAGGTCCTGGCTTAGGTCAATCTCTTCGGCTGTCCAGAAACTAGCTTCTGCTTTCTTATACATCTGCCATACTTCGTCGTTCTGAATCGGGAACAGTACAAAGCGGTTAGGGTTTTCTTGCAGTATTGGCTCCATAATCACGTAAGTTTTTATAGTTGAAGGTCTTTGATGCGTTTATTTCTCAAAACCTCTTGGAATCAGATAACGTTTTCGGGTTGTTTGGTAAGGTTACCCGAGCATATCCTGACTTCAAATATATAGAAAGGAACTTGATTTTGGGGGCTAAAGTTGTTCAATTTATGCACATCCCCTCACTGCGGAGTATGGGCGGTTTTTTATAGTAATTCACATCGTTATCCACATAGGTTTTAAATTATATAGTGTTACTATTATATTTATATATCTATATATTTACTGGGTTTAATGCATTGTTTTATGTAATCCGGTAAGTATCAGGGCGGTTTTGTGTGTCAAGAATGGTTGCGGCATGTGTAATTGTTGTCAGCTATGTGTCAAAAATGATCTTGTGCTACTTTTCTAAAGTATAGTTTGTGGAAAAGTTTCAAAGGTAAGGGTTGTTATAAGTAATTAAAGCAAAACCGCTTATGCGATTTATTGACAACTCTGAATTTTATGTATGCAGATATGCACATGTTTTTCCACATATGTGGGTAAGCAGTATAGTTTATAGGAACAAATTGTTATACAAGCCGTTGCAAATATCAGAATGAAGCCGTACTTTTGCGGACTAAACTTTTAAACATACATTGAAGCTGATGTACGCAATTGTAGAAATCGCAGGTCAACAGACCAAAGTAGAGAGCGGTAAGTTCATCTACGCCAACAAGCTTTCCGGCAATGAAGGTGACGCCGTTGAGTTCGCCAATGTTCTTCTAACTGACAACAACGGTACAATCACTGTTGGAGCTCCTTTTGTGGATGGTATCAAAGTAACTGGTAAAATCCTTGGTGAGGTAAGAGCCGACAAGATCCACGTTTTCAAGAAGAAGAGAAGAAAAGGGTATAGAAAGTCGAGAGGTCATCGTCAGAACTATACTAAAGTTCTTATCGAGAGCATTGGTTAAGCAGTAAGAAGAAATTAATCGTTGAACCTTTTGGGCTTAGTTCGCTAACCCAACTAAATAGTTAAAGAAAATGGCACACAAAAAAGGCGTTGGTAGTTCCAATAACGGCCGCGAATCGCATTCTAAACGACTGGGTGTTAAGATTTACGGTGGCCAGGAGATTATTGCAGGTAACATCATTGTAAGACAAAGAGGTACTGCACACCACCCAAGCACTAACGTGGGTATGGGTAAAGACCACACACTGTTCGCACTGACTGACGGTGTAGTACAATTCAGAAAAGGTAAGAAAAACCGTTCTTATGTTTCTGTAGTACCAACTAACGTAGAAGCTGAAGCTTAATCCAAAGCTTTACCAATACATGAAGAGGGGCGCCAACTAGGTGCCCCTCTTTTTTTGGATAAGATGGTAACAAAGAGAAAATAGCGGCGTATAATAAAGCAAAGAGGTTAAAGTTAATAAATTAAACCTTTTCTAGAAAAGGGATGCTAACGCGTCCCTTTTCGCATTTATAGCCCTTAAGGTTGAAGTATAAAGGCAAGCTGCCGTAACAAATCTTTACTTTCTGCGGATATACCTCTATATTAGCACCTCTTATCAAGAAAGACTGAGGGATAGGGCCCCACGACGTCTTAGCAACCATGTATAAAGCTTGGTGCTAACTCCCTCCTGGCAGAGCTTTGCCAGGGAAGATAAGATTGAACCTGCCTCACCTCAGGTGTCCTTCTTGATAAGTAGCGTAAACACGACTAACGAGAAGAAAGACACCGGCCATGACCCAAAAACATCCTATTTATACTTTGCTGCAGGAGCGCGTGCTTGTGCTTGATGGCGCGATGGGCACTATGATCCAGCGTTACCAGCTAACAGAGGCAGATTTCCGTGGCGAACGTTTCAAAGATCATCCTTCCGACCTGAAAGGCAATAACGACCTGCTTTCGATTACCCGCCCTGATATCATCAAAGCAATCCATAAAGAGTACCTGGAGGCCGGCGCCGATATTATTGAAACCAACACCTTTAGCGGCACAAGTATAGCCATGGCTGATTACCACTTAGAGGAGCTGGTTTATGAGCTGAACTACGAGTCGGCCAGGATAGCGCGCGAGGCAGCAGACGAGGTAGAAGCTAAAAATCCATCTAAGAAACACTTTGTGGCCGGTGCCATTGGCCCGACTAACCGCACTGCCTCGCTCTCCCCTGATGTGAACAACCCCGGATATCGCGCGATTACTTTTGACCAACTGGTAGAAGCATACTACGAGCAGGTACGTGGCCTGGTTGATGGCGGTTCGGACCTGTTGCTGGTGGAAACCGTGTTTGATACTCTGAATTGTAAGGCTGCCCTTTTCGCTATACAGCAATTCGTAAACGACGGAGGCAAAGAGCTGCCGATCATGGTGTCCGGGACTATAACCGATGCCAGCGGCCGCACACTTTCAGGCCAGACAGTAGAGGCTTTCTGGAACTCCATCTCACATGCGCCTATACTTAGCGTAGGCTTTAACTGCGCCTTAGGTGCGCGTCAGCTCAAAACACATATTCAGGAGCTATCCAGAATCACAGACTGTTACATTAGCGCCTACCCCAATGCCGGCTTGCCGAACGCTTTCGGCGGCTACGATGAAACAGCCGAGCAAATGGGGGCCATTGTAGAAGAATACTTAAAGCAGGGCTTGGTAAATATACTCGGTGGTTGTTGCGGCACTACGCCCATGCATACCAAAGTCATTGCAGATCTGGTGCAGAAGTATAAACCGCACGTACCTACGGCGGTCGCCCCTCTCCCACACTACAGTGGCCTCGAGCCACTCACCATCACCTCTGATACACTGTTCGTAAATGTAGGCGAACGCACCAATGTAACCGGCTCCAAAAAATTCTCGCGCCTCATCGTGGACGGAAACTTTGAGGAGGCGCTGTCGGTGGCGCAGCAGCAGGTAGAAGGCGGTGCGCAGATTATCGACGTGAACATGGACGAGGGCATGCTGAATTCTGAGCAAGCCATGATCAACTTTTTGAATCTGATCGCCTCCGAGCCCGACATAGCCAAGCTGCCCATCATGATCGACTCTTCGAAGTGGAGCGTGATTGAGGTGGGATTGAAGTGCGTGCAGGGGAAAAGTATCGTTAACTCCATCAGTTTGAAAGAGGGCGAAGAGAGCTTTAAGCAACTAGCTTATAAAGTGCGCCAGTACGGTGCTGCCGTGGTGGTGATGGCCTTTGACGAGCAGGGACAGGCTGATACTTTGCCGCGCCGCATCGAAATCTGCCACCGCTCCTACCGCATACTTACCGAAGAAGTGGGTTTCCCGCCTCAGGATATTATTTTCGACCCAAACATACTTGCCATCGCCACAGGTATAGAAGAGCATAACAACTATGCTGTAGATTACATTGAAGCAGTAAAATGGATAAAGGTGAATCTACCGCATGCACTTGTGAGCGGTGGGGTAAGTAATTTATCTTTCTCATTTAGAGGCAACGATGCCGTGCGCGAGGCGATGCATACTATATTTCTGTACCATGCGGTGCAGGCCGGTATGGACATGGGCATCGTGAATGCCGGTATGCTGGGCATTTATGAGGAGGTGCCGCAGGAGCTGCGCAACCTGATTGAGGACGTAATCTTTAACCGCCACCCGGACGCTACCGAGAAACTGGTGACCTACGCCGAAACGGTGAAAGGCAAAGGCAAAACAGCCACTGCTGCAGACAACAGCTGGCGCGAAGCTCCCGTAGCCGAGCGCCTGAAGCATGCGTTGGTAAAAGGCATTGTAGAGTTTATTGAGGAAGATACAGAAGAGGTACGCCAGCAGGCAAGTAAGACACTGGATGTGATTGAAGGGCCTCTGATGGCTGGTATGCAGGTGGTGGGCGACTTGTTTGGTGCCGGTAAGATGTTTTTGCCGCAGGTAGTTAAGAGTGCGCGCGTTATGAAAAAGTCTGTAGCGTACCTTCTGCCGTTCATGGAGGCTGAGAAAGCAGGCGCCTCGTCTTCCTCAGCCGGTAAAATTCTGATGGCCACCGTTAAAGGCGACGTGCACGACATCGGAAAAAACATTGTGGGCGTTGTGTTGGCCTGCAATAACTATGAGATTATAGACTTGGGCGTGATGGTGCAGCTGAATAAAATTCTTGCTGAAGCCGAGGCGCAGCAGGTAGACGTGATTGGCCTGAGCGGGTTGATCACCCCATCTCTGGACGAGATGGTATACGTAGCCCAGGAAATGGAGCGCAGAGGCATGACGATTCCGCTGCTGATTGGCGGAGCCACAACCTCGCGCGTACATACTGCCGTTAAGATCGCGCCGCAGTACAGCGGACCGGTGGTGCACGTGCATGATGCCTCGCGCAGCGTAACAGTGGTGAGCAGCCTTTTGGGTAGCAACCGCGAAGCATATATAGCCAGCATCAAAGCTGAATATGAGAAGCTGCGCGAAGATCATCTAAGCCGTACCAAAGACCGGGCTTTTGCAAGTATAGAACAGGCGCGAGCCAATAAGTATAAAGTTGATTGGGCTGCCACACGGCCAACCAAACCAAGCTTTACCGGCAACAAAGTATACACCAACTATCCTTTGGCCGAGTTAATGCCTTACATCGACTGGACACCGTTTTTCCATACCTGGGAGCTCAAGCGGCAGTACCCGAAAATCCTGAACGACCCGGAGCTAGGAACTGAAGCAACCAAACTCTTTGCCGATGCGCAGGCCATGCTGCAGGAGATTGTGGAGAATCAGCTGTTGGAGGCGCGTGCAGTGGTAGGCTTCTACCCGGCTAACGTAGAGGCCGACGATACCATAGAAGTATATGCCGATGATTCACGTAAAAACGTGCTGACGGAATTCCATACTTTGCGGCAGCAAGGCAAAAAGGGGGTAAATGTGCCCAATCTGGCTTTTTCTGATTTTGTGGCTCCAAAGGAGACGGGAGTGCCCGATTATATCGGGGGCTTTATGGTGTCAGCTGGGTTTGGCATTGAAAAGCTTCTGGAGAAGTATGAAGCCGAGCATGACGACTATAAAGCCATCATGGTGAAAGCCCTGGCTGACCGTTTGGCCGAAGCCTTTGCGGAGCGCATGCACGAGAAAGTGCGCAAAGAACTTTGGGGCTATGCATCGGATGAACAACTGGATAACGAAGGGTTGATCAAAGAGCAGTACAAAGGCATCCGGCCGGCTCCTGGCTACCCCGGCTGCCCCGACCATACCGAAAAAATAACGCTCTTTAAGCTGCTAAACGCAGAGGAGACAGGTGTTATACTAACAGAAAACCTGGCCATGCACCCGGTTTCTTCGGTGAGCGGTTTATACTTCTCGCACCCGGAGTCGCGGTATTTTGGATTGGGCAAGATCGGCGAAGACCAGGTGGCCGATATCGCGCAGCGCAAAGGTATGCCTAAGGATGAGCTGGAGCGCTGGCTCTCGCCTAACCTGAATTACGAGCCAAAGCCGTTGGCGCAGCAGGCGGTTTAGCAATCCAGCCATCCCTGTCCCTCCATGTCTAAGGTGCGGGCTTTGCTGTTACTTTACTGCACTGCAAGTTTCATAGCTGGAGACATACAGATGCTATAGCACAAACAATGAACTATAGAGATTCAAGTAGTAGGTAAAATTCCCCTCCTTAGACAAGTAGGGGTTAGGGGTGGTTAGACCCGGAAGCGCAAACCAACCATTTAACACTTTAGCAATTTAACCATCAACATAAATTGAAAGTAACAGACCACTTCAAGCATGCAAACAGGAAAACCCTGTTTACTTTTGAAATATTGCCTCCGCTCAAAGGCGAAAACATGAAAACCCTTTTCAGCCACATAGACCCGCTGATGGAGTTTAAGCCGCCCTTTATAGACGTTACCTACCACCGCGAGGAGTATGTGTACAAGCAACGGGAGAACGGCCTGCTGGAGAAACGTAGCACGCGCAAGCGTCCGGGCACGGTAGGTATATGCGCCGCCATCCAAAACAACTATAAAGTAGACACGGTGCCGCACCTTATCTGCGGAGGCTTTAGCAAAGAGGAAACCGAGAACGCGCTCATCGACCTGCACTTTTTAGGTATAGATAACGTGCTGGTGCTGCGCGGCGACTGCGTGAAAAGTGAACAGCGCTTTGTGCCGGAGCCAGGCGGGCATCATTACGCCTCCGAGCTGATAGAGCAGGTGGTGGAGATGAATAACGGTTGCTATTTAGATGATGAGCAGGTAAGCAACAGCTGCACCGACTTTTGCGTTGGTGTGGCCGGTTACCCGGAGAAGCATTTTGAAGCCCCGAACTTAAAGTCAGACCTGCGCTGGCTGAAGCGGAAGGTAGAGCTGGGCGCAGAGTACATCGTGACGCAGATGTTCTTCGACAACCAAAAGTATTTCGATTTTGTGAACCGCTGCCGAGAGGAAGGTATTAACGTGCCAATTATACCAGGTCTAAAGCCGATGACCACCAAAACACAGCTGACCTTGCTGCCAAGCCTTTTCCACATCGAGATTCCCTGTGATTTGGCTGACGCCATAGAGGCTTGCCCTGATAACAAGGCCGCTGCACAGGTGGGTGTGGAGTGGGCTATACAACAGTCTAAAGAGTTGGTGGAATTTGGCGTGCCATGCCTGCACTACTACTCTATGGGCAAGTCGGAGTCGGTGCGGAAAGTGGCGGAAGTATTATTTTAGAAACTCACTTTAAAACAACTAAACTGCCTGAAGCCGGGGCTTTAGCTCCGGCTTTTCCTTTTTAACGGTTATGCCGCCTCTTTGTAAAATTGCCGGCCACTGCGCCCGCAGTATTTTAGAGAAAGTATGCGTTAAGTTTTCGGAATATCCATTACCCTAAATATTTAAATCTTCGTATGCTTTTCTGTGCAACTTAAGCTCTGTTGCAGCAGCTAAAGCTTCAAAATATAAGAAAATAGAAATGTCAGTAACTAAATACGATACAATTATAGTGGGGGCTGGCTTGGTTGGTCTTTCTGTGGCATATCACCTCAAGCGTAAAAACCCTAACAGTAAAGTACTGCTCATAGAAAAGGAAAACGACGTTGCGCAGCACCAATCAGGGCATAACAGTGGCGTTATTCACAGCGGCATCTACTATAAACCAGGCAGCCTGAAAGCAAAAAACTGTATCGATGGCTATCACTCTATCATTGAGTTTGCGGAGGAGCACGACATTCCGTTTGATATATGTGGGAAAATCATTGTAGCCACTTCTGAGGCCGAACTACCGAAGCTGAACGATATTTATGAGCGCGGCATCCAGAACGGGCTAGGAGATTTAACAAGGCTGCGCTCTTTAGAAGAGATAAGGGAGTATGAGCCGCATGTAGCGGGCATCGAAGCAATTCATGTGCCTCAGACAGGCATTATTGATTACCCGAGGATGGCAACTACCCTGCTGAGCCTCTTCAGAAACGAGTATGGCGGCGACGCAGTGTTTGGGGAGCAGGTGGTTAAAATCAAATCAGAGAAAGACACCGTTTACGTAGAGACGACTAAGCACTCCTATACTGCCGCTAACTTGGTGAGCTGTGGCGGCCTGTTCTCTGACCGTGTGGCTAATCTGACCGAAAAAGAAAACGACCTGCGAATTATCCCTTTTAGAGGGGAGTATTACAAGCTGCGGGAGGAGAAGGAGTATTTGGTGCGCAACCTGATCTACCCTGTTCCGGATCCGAGTTTCCCTTTCCTGGGGGTGCATTTTACACGTATGATTCAGGGGGGCATTGAGGCTGGCCCCAACGCAGTGCTGGCATTTAAGCGCGAAGGTTACCGCTTCAGCGACTTCAACTTAAAAGACACGCAGGATACGTTTAGCTGGCCCGGCTTCTGGAAAATCGCTGCTAAGTATGGTAAAACAGGCTTAGGCGAAATGTACAGGTCGTTATCTAAGGCGGCTTTCACAAAAGCGCTGCAAAAGCTGATGCCTGAAGTGCAGGAAAGCGATCTGGTGCCGGGCGGCGCCGGCGTAAGAGCCCAGGCCTGCGACAGAAACGGTAACCTGATTGATGATTTTGATATCCTGAACCGCCGCAATATCATACATGTGCGCAATGCTCCATCGCCTGCAGCAACATCCTCGCTTGCTATCGGCCAGTACATATGCAGCCAGCTTTTAGGCAGCGAAGCAGCTGTAAGTAACTAGCGGCTTTATAACCTAAACTATACTTGCGGCTATGCAGTAACCGGCGATAAAGTATAAAGTATGGGTTTGCTTGGGCTGGCATCCAGCTGCAGGCTGGCAATTTGCAGGTTCAGTAAGTATAGCCCGTCCGGAATATAATCAGGCGCGTAGGTAAGCTCCGTAATAGTGGCGCTGTGGCGGGTATTGTGCGGGTACTGCCAGAAGGCATGGTGGCAAAGAAGCTTGCCCTCGTCCATCTCGCGGTCTACGGAAGGCAGGTCGAGCAGCAGGTGCTGTATACTTTGCGCCGCCAGATACTCCCCGATGCGGTGGTCCAGGTACGGTGGGTTGCTGCCGGAGTAGTGGCGGGTAAGCTTTGCGTCAGTGTTTGGCAGCGTGCGAAGTATAACAGCCTCCGGTTTTATACTTCGCAGCTGCGCCTGCACGTCCTCCAGCATCACTACTTCATCGCCGTTCTCCTGTTTCTGCGGCTGCACGGTTATCAGCTGCGCCACAAACAGGAAGCGCTTCAGGCAGTTGTGGATGGTGGCGTTCTCGTCCGCTGATATATGGCCGTAGCACTCGGTGTGGGTGCCGTTGCCATGCGGCGTTACATGCACGCGCTTGTAGTTGGTGCTGCCGCCCTCTGCCACGCTCCCCACAAAATCCCCTACCCTGATTACATCAAACTGAACCGGCTCGGCCCAAAAGCACTCGGGTTGCGGCTGGCGGTTGTGCAGCGGCATGGAGATATCCAGCGGATCAAGCGGGTTGAAAGTATAAACCTGGTCTTGGTAAGTGATGGTGGCTTCCATTGCGTTGCGGGCTTTTAGGCAAGTATAACGGAAAAGTATGAATTCTTTTTGCAGGATACCACCGCAAAAACTCACGCTTTTAGCTTATTCCGAAAACAAGTCCAATGTAATCTGGTCGGCGAGTAATTTGCCTTTGTCGGTTAGGTGCAGCACGTTGTCTTTTATACTTGCCAGCCCCTTTTGCTGCAGCTCCTGCAGGTAAGCTACGTGCGTAGCTTCCACATCATAGCCATACTTGTCGCGCAGCATACGTAAATCGCAGCCCCAGATGGTGCGCAGCGTAGTAAGCAGGTAATCGTTTGCCTGGTCGGCCAGGGTAAGTTCTTCAACCTCCGCAGGAATAACATTCTCCTGAATGGCAGCTGTATACTTGCGGTTGTTAGCCACATTATACTGCCTGCTGCTGCCGTTAAAAGAATGCGCGCTCGGCCCTACACCCAAATAATGCACGCCGCGCCAGTAGTTGCTGTTGTGCCGCGATTCGTAGCCGGGCTGGCAGAAATTAGAGATCTCGTACTGCACAAAGCCATGCTGTGCCATCTGCTGTAGCAGCACCTCAAACTGCTGTGCCGTAAAATCATCCTCAGAAGGTATAAATTTTCCTTTTTTGCTCCAGCGGCCAAGTGCGGTGTCAGGCTCTATGGTAAGGGCGTAGCAGGAAACATGCTGCACGTTCAGCGAGAAAAGCGTTTTTAGGTCTTCCAGCCAAATAGCATGATCAGGCGCAGGGATGCCGTAAATTAAATCAACTGTGATGTTCTTAAATCCGGCGGCCTGCGCATCTGTTACGCACTGCAGGCTTTCGGTGGCGTTGTGGGCACGGTTCATCAGGCGCAGGTGCGGCTCATGAAACGACTGCAGCCCAATGCTCAGGCGGTTGATGCCGGCCGCCTTCAGCTCCCGCAGCTTCTCCGGCTTTAGGTCATCGGGGTTGGCCTCCAAAGTGATTTCCGCATCCTCCGAAACTATAAACAGCCTTTTAATGGTTTGCAGAAGTAGCTCCAGTTCCTGCTGTGTGAGCAGCGATGGCGTGCCGCCGCCGAAGTATATGGTGTGCACGGGCTGGCCCTGCAGGTACTCCTGCCGCAGCTCCAGCTCATGGGCAATGGCCTGTATGGTTGCCTCTTTGTGCCCCATGGAGGTGCTGAAGTGGAAATCGCAGTAGTGGCAGGCTTGTTTGCAGAAAGGGATATGGAGGTATATTCCGGACAAAATTTATGAATGGTTAAGTTGTTGGGTGGTTAAATTGCTGATGATCTGGAAACTGTATTTACTGTAAGTATAAAGTATGGCAGAACGCTTTACCTTTGCAAATAAGAAGTATGGCATGCGTCTCATACCCTTCAACAATTTAGCCCTTAAACAATTCAACAATCAACCGCACAAATGTACAAAATAGCTGCCGTCTTGTTTTGCCTGATGCTGTGCCTGGTGCAGGTGTATGCGCAACAGGTGCAGCCGCAGGATACAACAAAGCAGCAACAGGCCAAGAAACCGGAGGCAAAGCAGCCTGCGAAAACAGACAAAGCGCCGCCCGCCAACAAGGTGCAGCTGTCGGTAAAGGCTCTGGACGGCAGTGGGGCGCAGGTGCTGCGGCAGTATAATTTCCGAGAGAACTTGCCCGATTCTGCCGAAGCGCTGAAGGAGGTGCGGGCGCTGGTGTACCGGCTGCAGCAGGATGCTTTTCTGCTGGCCTCCGCCGACAGCGTATACTTTAAGCGCGATACGCTCCACGTGAAACTTCATGTAGGCCAGCCTTTTGAGTGGGCGCAGCTGCGAAACGGAAACTTAGGAGAAGGGCTGTTGGTAGAGTCCGGGTTTCGGGAGAAATTTTACCGGGACACGCCTTTTAAACCGGCTGAGTTTGTAAAGCTGCAGCAGCGCATCCTGGATTATGCAGAGCGCAACGGCTACCCCTTTGCCAACGTCTGGCTCGACTCGGTAAGTATAAACGGCAACAAAATTGCTGCCACTCTTAAGCTGGAAAAGGCTTTTGTGGTGACGTATGATACACTGGAGATTGTAGGCAAAACCAAAACGCAGCCCAAATTCCTAATGCGCTACCTGCAGCTGCTGCCTGGTCAGCTCTACAACCAGGACCAGGTAGACGCCTCGCAGCGGATGCTCACGCAGCTTCCGTACATTAAGTCAACACGCTCGCCGCAGGTTCGCTTCACCAACGATAAGGCCAAAGTATACTATTACCTCGAGGACCGGCAGGCAAACCAGATTGATGGCGTAGTGGGTTTTCTGCCTGACCCTAACCGCGCCGATAAACTGTTAATTACCGGTGAGGCGAACCTGAATATCCGTAACATACGCGGGTCAGGCAAGCAGCTGGGGCTGCAGTGGCGGCGGGTAAGCGCCGGTTCGGTTATACTTAACGGCGAGTACCTGCACCCGAATTTTTTAGGCAGCCCTATAGAAGTGGGCACAAAGTTTAACCTGCTAAAGCAGGACTCTACATTTATAACCGTGCAGCCGCGGCTGCAGCTGGGTTATTATACTTTAAAGTATGGCAAATTTAGCGTGTTTACGGAGTGGCGCAATTCGCGTATACTTTCGGAGGTAAGCTCCGAGCAGCTGCAGCAGCTAAACCTGGCCGATGCCCAAACCACTACGTATGGCTTAAACTACCTCTGGAACAACTTAGACGACTTTTATTTTCCGAGGCGCGGGCGGCTTGCGGAGCTGCAGTTTACGGCCGGATCTAAAAAACTGCTGCGCAATGCAGACCTAGAGAAAAGCTTTTACGACACACTGGACCTGAAAACATCACAGCTGAGCCTGAGCCTCCGGCTGGAGAATTTCCTGCGGTTAGGCAAAAACAGCGCTCTGCTTACCAGGCTGCGCGGAGAAGTCCTTTTCAGCAACCGGATCTTCCTTAACGACATGTATCGCTTGGGCGGCCTCTCCTCTCTCCGCGGCTTCGATGATTATTTCTTCTATGCCTCCAGCTATGCCGTCAGCACTTTAGAGTATCGCCTCTTTACAGCTTCCGATTCTTATGCCCTGCTTTTTTATGACCAAGGCTACTATCGGCGGGATTTGGAGCAGTCGTCAGCAGATGATTGTCCGTTTGGTGTGGGAGCAGGCATCAGCTTTAGCACAGCAGCAGGTATATTTCAGTTGGTATATTCGCTTGGCCAATCTGACCAGCAGCAGCTTTCTTTTAAGTATTCCAAGATACATTTTGGAATAACTAACAAGTTTTAGCAAATCTTAACTTTTTTAGCTCTTTTTGGTATACACACTTGCATGGTAAACTTCTTTAGTCTACTTTTGCATCATACTAACAGTGCGGGGTGGAGCAGTTGGTAGCTCGTTGGGCTCATAACCCAAAGGTCGCAAGTTCGAGTCTTGTCCCCGCTACCAAAACGGACCGATCAACTTTTAAGTTGGTCGGTCTTTTGTTTTTATCGCCGTAAGGTGTTGATAATGATGCAATTAGACTCAATACAGAATTGATTTTTTCGGTTCGATAATCATCATTTTCTTTGTCATAGGCCACACCCTCCGGAAACACCAGTTTTTGCAGCTTTTGTTTTGTGTGGTAGTCCCCTAAAACCCACATTTTAGCCATTTCAGAGCACATTTTGAGTGAAAAGGCAACATACTTTTCAAGGTTCGATAATTTTTTAGGGTCTCCTCCTAGACTTGCCTCGATTTGCTGCTTTTCAATTATCAACTTTTGAGAGAATTTCTCAAATTGAGCCTTTGTAATCTCTCCCATTACAAACCTTTCCTCCATTGCGTCCAGCTTGTTTTGAATCCCTCTCAAGGTTGCTTTTAATTGCTTGGCATCTTCTGCTTTCTGTTCATTTAGGCTGTTTAACGTTGCTACAAGCTGCTGCTTTAAAGGTGCAACAAGCCGCTCATCAATAGCAAAGCTGTTAAGCAAAGAATGGTAGGCAGTATGCAGCTGCTCTGCGTTCTTATTCACCTTGCAGCCGACTTTGTTGCACTTGTAGTAAAGGATGCCCTTGCTCTTCACTTCATAACCCGTCATGTTTGTTCCGCAGGTAGCACATTTCAAGTGGCTCCTCAGCGGTAGCCTTGCATCATATTTACTTTGAGTATAGCCATGGTTATTCTTCTTCTGGAGGTTATTTACCTGTAGGAACACTTTCTCGCTGACCAGCTTCTCATGTTTCCCCTGTACTACTTCATCTCCTAGCATAGCATGTGTAATGACACCGCAGTAGAAAGGATTTTTGAAGATCTCAGAGAGGCGTTGTTTTGTGAGACTAAGCCCCATCTTGTTTAGCCACTCAAGTATCTCAACGTTTGACAGATGCTGTTCTGCCTTCATTGTAAAGGCTTTCTTCAACAGCTTGCCGGTATCATTGACAACGATTACCTGTTCCCCTTTAAGCTTGCTTTGGTTATAGCCTAGAGGCGCTTTGGTGGGCCACTCGCCTCTTCTAAGCTTTTCGATAGTGCCCGAGATTGATTTCTCCCTACGTTGGTCGTTGTCCCACTGGCTGAACAGGAACTGCATGTTCTGGTGGAACTTTCCGCTGGATGTGCGTGTGTCCGTTTGCTGGGTGACTGATAGGATGTCAATGCCGTTCTCCCGGAGCTGCTGAGAAATGTAGATGGCGTTTGCCCCAGACCTAGAGAATCTATCGGGGCTATAGACGAGTATCTTGCTGATTTGCTCCTTCGAGCTTTTGACAAAGGCCAGCATCCTATTGAACTCTTTGCGTTCATCGGTCTTAGCACTCTCGTATGTGCCGCCAAAATATGCGGCAACCTCTAGTCCGTGGTCGAGGGCATAGGCGTCGCAGTATTTCTTTTGTGTGGAGAGACTTTGGTTGGTTTCAGCTTGCTCTTTAGTGGAGACGCGTGTATAAACTACAATTCTATTGCTGTCCTTTTGGCCCTTGGGGCTGTTCTTGCCTTTAGTGAATGCTTTAAAGCTGTTCAGGTTGCTCATGGTATTGATTAAGTTTCTTGTAATGGTTTAGAAAGCCTGCTACCTAACTGCTGTGCCAGGTAGCAGGACCACTTCTATTAGGCCTGTTGCTGTATGAAGAGCTCGTAAGAAACCTGTGCAAGGATAGTTAGGCTTTCAATACTGGCCTGCGCATCAGAGTCGCACAATTTTTCTAGTCCAGGATACTGTCTAAGGGCTTCAGGTGTAAGGGTGTTTGGCGTTACATTTTCTTGTTTTTGGTTTTGATGATTTACATTCACGGAGATTGTGTCAATTTCCGCACTTGTCTGAGTCCTTCAGTTAAAATGCTACCTAGATGAATGTCCTGAGTACTTCAGTGGCTTTAAATTCACCATTCGAAGCAGAGGTATTGGGAATGCAACGTGGGGAGGATTAGAGCCTTGTCCGTTGGGCCTCCTCAAAGGTGAGCTGTGTTCCGTTCTGCGTCTTCATGGTGATGGTGCTGTAGTCGCGGGTGCCCAGAATCTGGGCGATTTCTTTTTTCTGTTTCTCGGAGAGCTGTCTGTCCACCTTGGTGATCAGGTCGGCCCTCCGCTTGCTGCCCTGTTTGGAGAACTTGATAGTGAGCTCCTTTACCTCGTTGTTGCGCATGGTCCTCAGCACCTCATGCTCCTCCCTTGTCAGAATGGGTACCTTGGGCAGGAACTCGGCCTTTGTCTCGTCGTTCAGGAACTGGGCGAAATAATGCCCGAGCGGGATGTTGATGTGGGGCTCGCTTAGGTCAGGTTTGCTTTCAGGGTTTAGCTCCTGTTGCACCTCACTCCAGTCAGCTACCCCACCATCAGCAAAAACATAGATGTAGGTGTTGGAGCGGTACTGGAGGTGCGCCAGCACGATGAGTGAGAAGCGGTACGGGTAGAAGGTGTTTGGTTTCTTGAGGTTCTCCTCCGCTTGCTGGAGCTCCTCACCTGTTATGGGCCGCTGAGCGGCCTTTTCCAAGGTCTGCCTTAGTTTTACCCTGTCCCCGTCGCTCAACTCAATACCGACCATGAAGTCCTTCTCGAACAGGTAGTCCTTCACGGCGGCGATGGTATCCAAGAGAAGGCCGAACTTGCGCAGGTCCTTCACGATCTGCAGCCAGAGGTACTGGATGAAGTCGAAGTAGAGCTTTTTGCCGTCTTCCTCAGAGTCAGGAACAATTCCGAGGCTGCGCCAATTGTTGTGGACGCGAGAAGAGATGCCCGCATCCTTGAGAGTAAACTGCCTGCGGCGCAGGTTCTCCAGTATTTCCATCGCATAGTTCGATGGGCTGTCGTCATACACTGGTATGCCTAAGGCGATATGCTTTTCCTCCATGTAACTTGTGTGTTACATACATGTAAAAAAATAAAATAATTAGTGAGGGCATGAAGGTAAATTATCTTTCTATACTTATTTCAGGATGAACAGGAGTACCCTGTCGTGCTAACAAACAGCTATACACAATCAATGCTTTGTTTAACATAAGGCTTATTATTGGCTTCACAACAGCCTACAAGCTGTTGCACCCAGTAACTTTACCACTGCCGTTATTACTTTCCAATTTAACATCCAATTGATTTCAGAACCTTATCTTTGGCTGCTTCAACTTAAGTCACCATGCAAAACCACACTACACTCCTACTTATCGACGACGAAAATAACCTCCGCCAAGTGCTGGCACGCGTGCTGGAACTAGAAGGGTACCACGTACTTCAGGCGAAGAATACCCGCGAAGGTTTTGAGCTGCTGGAGAACCATGCCGACGAAGTGGAAGTGGTACTGAGCGACGTAAAGCTGCCCGACGACAATGGCCTGAACATCTTGCGAAGGGTAAAGGAGAAATATCCGCTGCCGGAAGTAATCCTGATGACAGCCTATGGAACAATACAGGACGGGGTGAGTGCCATGAAGCAGGGAGCTTTTGATTACCTGACCAAAGGAGATAATGATGAGCAGTTGATTGTTACAGTCGCCCGTGCCGCAGACAAAGCCAGGCTCCGCAAGCGAGTAGCCGAGCTGGAGAAGCAGGTGGAGCCTAAGAATACGCTCGACACTATCATTGGACGCACGTCTGCCCTTAAGCAGGCGAAAGAGCTGACAGCTCGTGTGGCAGTAACAGACTCTACCGTACTGCTAGAGGGGGAAACAGGTGTTGGGAAA
Organism: uncultured Pontibacter sp.; assembly: GCF_947495565.1. GTDB lineage: Bacteria > Bacteroidota > Bacteroidia > Cytophagales > Hymenobacteraceae > Pontibacter. The sequence continues at coordinate 26,395 of NZ_CANLZM010000019.1, read as the reverse complement.
GAACTATTTGCGCAGGCCATTCATAGCGCCAGCCCGAGACGCAGCAAACCTTTTGTGGCCGTTAACTGCAGCGCTTTTCCGAGAGATTTATTGGAGTCAGAGATATTTGGCTATAAAAAGGGGGCCTTTACTGGAGCCATGGCCGATAAGAAAGGCCTATTTGAAGAAGCAAACGGGGGCACAATATTTTTAGATGAGATCGGGGAAATGCCACCGGAACTGCAGGCTAAACTCCTGCGTGTGCTTGAGACGCAGACATTCACTAAGCTTGGAGATACGAAGCCGATCAAAGTGAATGTGCGTATTGTAGCCGCCACCAACCGTGATTTGCAAGCCGAAGCCAATCACTTCCGGCCAGACCTGTACTACCGACTGTCGGTGTTTAAAATCAGAGTGCCTACCTTAAGGGAACGGCAGACTGATATTCCGCTCTTGGCACAGCACTTTCTGCTGCTCTATAATGCTAAAATGAACCGACGTCTATTGGGCATGAGCGAAGAGTTTATCCAAAAGCTCAAAAACTACCCTTGGAAAGGCAACATACGTGAGCTCAAAAATGTGATTGAGCGTGCTGTTATTCTTGCCGATGAAGAAAGGCTGACACCAGAGCATCTGCCCTCTGAATTCTGGACGGCGGCCCCCTCCCCGGAGGCTGCTGAAAGCGATACCTCTCTGAGTAGGATAGAGCGCAATCATATCCTGAAAATCTTAGAGCAAAGCGGCGGCAACAAAACTGAGGCGGCTCGCCGTCTGCACATCGGGTTGACTACTCTCTACAGGAAGTTACAAGAGTATGGCATAAGCTAAGAAACCCTGCCAATATGAAAAGCCGACCCTACCAAAATGGTAGGGTCGGCTTTTTTTTATTCATTCAGACCTTAAGACCTAAATTTTTGAACGGCTTAGTAAACAGTGGTTTACAGCTGACAATTCCTTCCTTAATACTTCTTGGCACTTTGCTTGGCAATAGGTCTGGCATATCAAATCATTTATACCATGAACGAAGTGCTAATGACGATTTTACTGCTGGGGGCCGGGGCAGCCTGCTTCTGGCTTTTTTACAAAGCCATTGACTTTTTCGACAATGTTTAACCACCTTTTTAGAAACACAATGATACAGCATTGTGAGATTTCGAAGGAGTTGTGCCAAGAGTTTCCGGACCTAGAGCCTGAACTAAAGCTAGAGGAAAACAGCCGAAACCTCCACCGCCAGTTGGCCTGCTTCGCCTCTTACACAAACCGCTTCCTGGACACGCTTAATCTGGACGGCGCCCGCAGGTGCTTCCGGGAGGCTAACAAGCTCTTTCAGGAGGGAGACAGGCAGGTACAGCACGCGCTGAAGGTTTCCTACCTGTACTCCCTGCACCTCTACAACGGGGGCAACTCTTTACAGTGGCGGTTGCTCATGGGGCCTGCCCTGGCGCGCTGCTCCCAGCAGCTAACACATAACATGCTACCCTAATACCTTTCCAAACTATGAAACTCATTTTTTTAATTAAAGATATGATCGCACTATTCTTCTTAAGCATCGTCACGTTTTGCTACTTGTTCTACGTGCTGCTAAAACCCGAGAAATTCTAAGTTCACAACCACAACAAAAGAGAAATGTCAACTGATATATTAGGAGTTATCGCTATGTTCCTGCTCACGGTGGCCATTGGGCTACCGCTGGGCAAGTATATAGCGAGAGTATATAAAGGAGAGCGCACCTGGCTGGATTTTATGGCACCCGTAGAACGGCTCTTCTTCCGCGTGAGCGGTATAGATGCCAGCCGCGAAATGACTTGGAAGCAAAGCATGGTCGCGCTGCTGAGCATCAACCTGATCTGGTTCTTCTGGGCAATGTTCCTGCTCATGACGCAAAGCCACCATCCCTTCTGGAACCCGGACGGCAACCCATCCATGTCGCCGGACTTGGCTTTTAATACGGCCGTCAGCTTTCTGGTAAACTGCAACCTGCAGCACTATTCCGGCGAAACGGGGCTTTCGTACCTGTCGCAGTTGGGCGTGATGACTTTTCTGCAGTTCGTAACAGCTGGTACGGGTATGGCCGCCTGCGCTATCGTGTTCAATGCCATGCGTAACCGCAGTACAGAGCACTTGGGCAACTTCTTTGACTACTTCATGAAGAGCTGTACACGCATTCTTTTGCCTATCAGTATGGTGGTGGCCGTGATTATTGCGATGGAAGGCACACCCATGACCTTTGAGGGCAAAGATACCATTACCACCCTGCAAGGAGCTGAGCAGCAGGTATCCAGAGGACCGGCCGCCGCCATGGTCGCCATCAAGCAGGTAGGTACGAACGGGGGCGGTTTCTTTGGAGTGAACTCCTCGCATCCGCTGGAAAACCCAACCTACCTTAGCAACATGGTAGAGAACATCGTGATTATACTTATACCAATCGCGCTGGCTTTTGCCTTAGGTTTCTACTTGGAGCGCAAGCGCCTGGGCTGGATGGTATTCGGCGCGATGACAGCCGGTTTCCTAATGCTGCTGACGACCACCGTATACTTTGAGATGAACGGCAACCCTGCCATCTCGAATATGGGCATCGACCAGCGTCTGGGGTCTTTGGAGGGTAAGGAAATGCGCTTGGGCGCTGCCGCTTCAGGTATGTGGGCAACTAGTACCACAGTTACCTCCAATGGTTCAGTTAACGCCATGCACGATTCGCTCACACCGCTCTCGGGCATGAACACGATGATCGGCATGATGATCAATTCCTTTTACGGTGGTGTGGGTGTTGGCTTCCTGAACTTCTTTGTGTTCATCATCATCGCCGTGTTCATCTCTGGGCTAATGGTGGGCCGCACGCCGGAGTTCTTGGGCAAAAAAGTTGAAGCTCGGGAGGTGAAGATTGCAATCATGATCGCTTTGCTGCACCCTTTCCTTATTCTTTCAGGTACCGCGCTGGCTGCTTATGTGTATGTGCAGGACCCGACTGTGGGCTGGCTGAACAACCCCAGCTTCCACGGTTTCTCCGAAATGCTCTACGAATATACTTCCGCCTCTGCCAACAACGGCTCTGGCTTCGAGGGGCTTGGCGACAACACGCCATTCTGGAATATCACTACCGGGATCGTACTGGCACTGAGCCGTTACCTGCCCATTATAGGTCCGGTAGCCATTGCCGGTATAATGGCCCGTAAACGCTATATCCCGGAGTCTGCCGGTACGCTTAAAACCGATACCGGAACATTTGGTCTGATGGTGTTTTTCGTGATCTGGATAGTGTCGGCCTTGGCTTTCTTCCCATCGTTGGTGCTCGGTCCAATTGCAGAATATTTCACCATCTATTAAAAGATAAAACATGGCACAACAGGAAGTAGTGATGCAGGCTGCTTATTGGAGCACGCCACCTGCCCGAATGTGGCAACACCTTTTGTGTCTGCGTCTTAAATACTAAAAAAATGACAACTAAAAATCAAGTAACCGGATTGTTTGAGGGACCGCTGGTAAAACAGGCGCTAGTGGAGTCCTTCGTTAAACTCGATCCAAGGCAAATGATCAAAAACCCCGTGATGTTCACGGTAGAGCTGGGTACGTTCGTGATGCTGCTGGTAACGCTATACCTGCTCTTTTCAGGCGACACTTCACAGGGAGGCTTGGGCTACAACGTCACCATCTTCCTGATCCTGCTACTTACCCTGCTCTTCGCCAACTTTGCCGAGGCCATTGCCGAGGCGCGGGGCAAGGCCCAAGCTGATTCGCTGCGCAAAACGCGCGAGGAAACACCTGCTAATGTGATTGACAGTAAAGGAAACGTTCAGCAGATCAGCTCCTCCCAACTCAACAAAGGCGATGTGTTTGTCGTGACAGCAGGGGAGGTCATCCCAACGGACGGCGAAATTGTTGAAGGTCTTGCATCGATCGATGAATCGGCTATTACAGGCGAGTCAGCACCAGTGATACGGGAGGCAGGCGGCGACAGATCTTCCGTAACAGGAGGTACCAAGGTGCTGTCCGACCAGATTAAGGTATTGGTGACAACTGCCCCAGGCGAATCATTCCTGGACAAAATGATTGCCTTGGTTGAGGGTGCCAGCCGTCAGAAAACACCTAACGAAATTGCCTTGACCATCCTGCTGGCAGGCTTTACCATGACGTTCCTGCTGGTATGCGTCACGCTGAAGCCTTTTGCGGATTATGCGAACGCACCGCTTACGATCGCTGCACTTATCGCGCTGTTTGTGTGTTTGATCCCGACAACGATCGGGGGCTTGCTTTCGGCGATAGGTATAGCGGGGATGGACCGGGCGCTACGAGCCAATGTTATTACCAAATCAGGTAAAGCAGTGGAGACCGCTGGTGATATTGACGTGCTACTACTCGATAAAACAGGTACCATCACCATCGGTAACCGCAAGGCCACCAAGTTCCATCCAGCGCCGGGCGTGGATAAAGATGCTTTCACCCGTATGGCTGTGCTGAGCTCTCTGGCGGATGAAACGCCTGAGGGGAAATCCATTGTAGAGCTGGCGCAGGAGCAGAGAGTAAGTGAGCCCCAGCCGGACATGCGCCAAGTAGAGTTTATTAAGTTTACCGCTGAGACCCGCTCCAGCGGCATCAACCTCCTAGACGGCACCCGCATCCGCAAAGGAGCATTCGACGCTATTAGGAAAATGTCGGAAAATGCCGGGAACTTCTTTCATCCGAATGTGACTGAAACAATCGAAAATATCGCCGCCAACGGCGGTACGCCGCTAGTGGTAGCGGAGAACGAAGAAGTGAAAGGCGTGATTCAGCTGGAGGATATTATCAAACCCGGCATACAGGAGCGCTTTGAGCGCCTGCGCAAGATGGGTGTAAAAACGGTGATGGTGACAGGTGATAACCCGCTGACGGCAAAGTTTATTGCCGAGAAAGCAGGAGTGGATGACTTTATCGCGGAGGCCACTCCAGAGGATAAGCTCAACTACATCCGAAAAGAGCAAGCCAGCGGTAAGCTGGTAGCCATGATGGGTGACGGTACAAACGATGCCCCAGCCTTGGCCCAGGCCGATGTGGGCGTGGCCATGAACTCGGGTACGCAGGCGGCCAAAGAGGCCGGTAACATGGTGGACCTAGACAACGACCCTACCAAACTGATTGAGGTAGTGGAGATCGGCAAACAGCTGCTCATCACGCGCGGTACACTCACTACTTTCTCCATCGCCAACGACGTGGCCAAGTATTTCGCCATCGTGCCTGCCTTGTTTATTGCATTTATACCTGATCTTCAAGGACTTAACGTCATGAATTTGGCCAGTCCGCAGTCGGCTATGCTATCAGCGGTCATCTTTAACGCCATCATCATCCCAATCCTGATTCCGCTGGCACTGCGTGGTGTTGCCTATAAACCGATCGGGGCGAGTGCTCTCTTGCGCCGCAACCTGCTCATCTATGGTTTAGGCGGAGTACTCGTCCCATTCGTAGGCATCAAGGCCATTGATATGCTGCTGGTGGTAATGGGGTTGGGCTAATAGAGATTAAATAGTTAACAAAAGATCCGAGACTATAAGACCGGATACCTCTTAATAAGAAGTAGAAATATCTGAAATTATCCATTATGGAACCCAAAGTAAAAGAAAAGCACCCGCAAGAAAGACTGATCCAGCGCCCTGTACCCGGAAGAAAGGGTACAGGAGGCATCCTGAAACAAAGCTTGATCCTAACCATATTGTGCATTGGTTTCTTCGTGTTCCTCTACCCGCTCAGTATCTGGGCCATCTCCAAAGTGGCGGCTCCGAACGGTGGCGAGGGTAAGATAGTAGAATCTAACGGCCGCGCGGTGGGATTTGAGAACGTGGGGCAGTCCTTCACGGAAGACCGCTATTTTTACAGCCGACCCTCAGCCGTGGAGTATGATGGCGGCGGCTCTGGCGGTTCGAATCACGGACCGTCGAACCCGGAGCACCTGGCTGAGGTACAGGGCAGAATCGACGCCTTCCTGGAGAAGAACCCGACTGTGAAGCGGGAGGAAGTGCCTGCGGAGTTAGTGACAGCCTCTGGTAGCGGCTTGGACCCGCACCTCTCACCACAGGGCGCGCTGGTGCAGGTAGAGCGTGTTGCCCACGTGCGCAACCTGCCGGTAGAGCAGGTAAGAGCACTAGTGCAAGAGCAGGTGGAGGCGCCTCTTATAGGTGTACTTGGGCCGGAGAAAGTAAATGTGCTGAAGCTCAACGTGGCGCTGGATCAATTGGATACACAGCGATAACTACATAAAAAAATCATCAACATAATACAGCCATAATTACAAGAACAAAGGCTGTACTTATAATCTTAAATAAAATGAAATACCTATTCGGAACACTTTTAGCCCTTTACCTGTTGATCACCTTCGCGGCAAATGCGCAAACTGTGGATACGCTTGGCCTGCAGGAAGCGAACAAACCTTTTAAAATAAGTGGCGGTGTGGATGTGTACTACGCCTATGACTTCTCGAAGCCCTACGAAAAAGACCGTCTCTATACCACACAGGCTTTCCGCCACAATGAGTTTAACCTGAACTGGGGTTTCCTGCAGGCCGATTACGCTACGGACAAGGTGCGGGCCACGCTGGCCCTACACACAGGTACTTATGTACAGTCCAATTATGCCGCAGAGCCTAACGAGCTTACGCGGCTTATTGCACAGGCTAACGCAGGTGTTAGATTGGCAGAGGGCGTATGGTTGGACGTAGGCATTCTGCCTTCGCACATCGGCTACGAAAGCACCTTCTCCATCGACAATGAAATCTATACCCGTGCCTTGATGGCGGAAAACTCCCCCTACTTTGAAACAGGTGCACGGCTTACGGCCGAGGTGTCGGACAAGGTGACCATGAAGTTCCTTGTACTTAACGGCTGGCAGAATATTCAGGAGACAAACGACGCCAAGTCGCTGGGATTCGGAATCAGCTATACGCCTACAGATAAGCTTGAGCTAAGCTACAACAATTATTACGGCAACGAGGCTCCTGCGGAGTTGGATCCAAAGCGCCGCTATTTTCACAATTTCTACGCGGGCTATACCTTCTCAGACAGGTTTAACATAGCCGCTAGCGTTGACTATGGGCGTCAGGAACTTTTTGGAAGCGACCAAAAGGGAAACTGGTATGCAGGATTGTTACTGGCGCGTTACCAGTTGAGTGACAGGTTGGCTATGGCGGGCCGTGTGGAGCATTACAATGACAAAAATCAGATTATAATCACCACCGACACATCAAACGGTTTCCAGACCTCCAGTGCCTCTCTTAATTTTGACTATATTCCCGCGCCAAACTTAATGTGGCGTTTTGAAGCCCGAGGCTACGACTCTCAGGACATGATCTTTGTTGGGGAAGAAGGTACAAAAGACAAAAACCTTTTACTGGTCACTTCTTTGGCCTTTAAGTTCTAAATTAGTATAGGCAGGTGCACGCACCTGCCTATACTTTTCCTGCCTAAGGGGCAGGCTTTAGAAGGTGAATTATGAGCAGCAGAGAAGAAGACAGTAACAGTAAGTCAGCAGAGCGTTTCCTCCGTCTCCTGCAGGACTCGAAGAAGGGGCGCTTTAAGCTGTACATTGGCTTGGCGGCCGGGGTAGGCAAAACCTACCGCATGCTGCAGGAAACCCGGGAACTGCTGGCGCATGGGGTGGATGTGGTGGTAGGGTATGTGGAGACGCATGGCAGGGAAGAGACGGTTGCGCAGCAGGAAGGCCTGCCTATTATGCGGCGCAAGTCCATTTTCTATAAAGGGCGCATGCTGGAGGAGCTCGACCTGCAGGCCGTGCTGCAGCGCCGGCCCGAGGTGGTGATCGTGGATGAACTAGCGCATACCAATGTGCCGGGGTCTGCAAATGAAAAGCGCTGGCAGGACGTGGAGCAACTCATCAATGCGGGTATCAGCGTGATCAGTGCCGTGAACATCCAGCACATCGAAAGCCTGAACTACCAGATCGAGAAGGTAACGGGGGTAGAGGTGTCGGAGCGGGTGCCGGACAAGGTGGTAAAAGCCACTGACGAAATCGTGAATATCGACCTGACGATTCAGGAATTGCTGGACAGGCTGAAAGAGGGAAAGATTTATGACAAGGTGAAAGTGGAGGCGGCCTTGAAAAACTTTTTTCAGAAAGATAATCTCCTACAACTGCGTGAGATGGCCCTGAGGGAAGTGTCTAATCATCTGATGCAGCGGATTGATTTAGAGGTGGAAGCGGCTTCGCGCAAGAACCTTGACAAGCTGGTGGCCTGTATTAACACCAACGAGAAAGCGGCAAAGGAAATTATCCGGAAAACCTCCCGCCTAGCCGACCGCTTCCGGGCCAAGTGGTACGTGGTGTATGTGCAGACGCCGGAGGAAAGTACTGACACCATTGGTTTAGCCAAACAGAGGCACCTGATCAATAACCTGCAGCTGGCAACGCAATTGGGCGCTCAGATAATCCGATTGAAAGGGAATAATGTCGCGAACGAGGTGCTAGAGGTTGCCCGTGAGAAGCAAGCAACTCTGCTTATCTGTGGGGTAACAGGACGAAAAACTTTTGGCGATTGGTTTAAAGTAAGCCAGACACGCCACATAATCCGCACTATCTCCAATTCCGAGCTAGACTTGGATATCTTCTTGGTAAGTGTATAAGCATGTGTGTAAAGCAAACCAGCTTCAGTTGAACATTAATCTAAAGTCATGAAATTAAAAACAAAGATCACCCTCGGGTATCTGACCATACTGGTTGTACTATTGGCCATTGGCGTGTATTCAGTGATTAATGTAAACAAGCTGGATAATGCCGCCAGCAATATCCTAAAGGACAACCTCTATACCTTACAGCTGGGTAAACGCATGATTTCCTCGCTCGATAAAATGCAGGCTGCCAAACAGCAGTTGCTCTTTTCTGGTGTAACCCCCGATGTAAATACTGCTATCATCCGCGAGAACGTCAAGGTGTTTGAGGAAAACCTGCGAAAGGAGCAGGGAAACATCACCGAACCTGGCGAGGGCGAGCTGGTTGAAGACATAGCGGAAGGCTTTCAGAACTATAGCGCACTGCTATTGAAGGGTTCTTTGGATGAAAGCGTTTACTATATAGAGCTTTTGCCCCGTTATCGCCTGCTCCGGGACCAACTGGACCAGATGCTCAACATGAACATGGATGCCATGATCGCTAAGAGCGACCGTGCGCAGCAGATCGCACAGCAGACCAGGGTGTACACCTTGATTGCGCTGACAGTAGCCATGCTGCTCACACTTGGCTTTCTTCTAACTGTCCCTGCCGCTATCACCAAGCCAATTAATAGAATTGTGGACTCCATTCAAGCCGCTTCCCGGAAGGACTTTACGCAGCAGTTGTCTACTAAGGGGGGCGATGAATTTAGCCGCGTAGCCAAGGTATACAATAGCATGCTAAAGAAACTGAAGGAGTTCGAGTTCTCGAACCTGAACGAGTTGCTGATGGAGAAGAAGCGTATAGAACTGCTGGTTCAAAACCTGGATGAAGGCATTCTGCTGTTGGACTACAACCTGCTGGTAATAGAGGCCAATCCCGTGGCGTGTGATCTGCTGGGGCTGGAGCGAAAAAAACTTGTCGGGCGCCAATCGCAGGAGCTGGAAAATGAAAATGACCTGTACCGGGAGTTGGTAAAAGACATCATGATTGGCCGAACCGCTGATGACCATGTGCTGACATTGACGGTGGATGGCGAAGAAGTTTTCTACCGTAAAAGTATCTTAGAGATTGTAGCTTACAACGAGTTGAAAGAGCAGCGTGAGCTTTCAGGCTATGTCATCTCGCTGCGTAATGTAAGCGACTTCAAACGACTGGACCAAGCCAAGTCGAACTTTCTAGCCACCGTATCACATGAGCTGAAAACACCACTGGCCTCTATCGGCTATAGCTTAAAACTGCTGGAGGACGAGCGTGTAGGAGAGACGAACGCAGAGCAGCGTAACCTAATTAAGACGCTCAAGCAAGAGACCTCTAGACTGCAGAAAATGGTAGGGGAACTGATAGATGTGTCGCGGCTGGAGTCTGGGAAAATTCAACTGAATGTGCAGCAGGCAAACGTGGCAGATATCATCCATTACGCTGAAGAGGTGATAAACCTTCAATTATTGCCAAAGCAGCTGCGCTTGGAGGTGCTGATTGAGAATCATCTGACAGATGTTCTGGCTGATGTCGAGAAGACAACGTGGGTACTTGTTAACCTGCTCAGCAATGCTGTGCGCTACTCTCCGGAGGGTGACGTGATCACCATCTCCACGGAGGACAAAGAGCATGAGGTGCTTATCAAGGTACGCGACAACGGTCCGGGGATTGATCTATCTAACCACGACAAGATATTTCATAAGTTCGTGCAGATACCGGGCAAGGAGCAGTACAAGGGCGGCTCCGGTTTGGGACTCTCTATTTCCCAGGAGTTCATTCAGTCGCAGAGCGGCAATATTTGGGTAGAGAGTGAGCTTGGGGGCGGGAGCACCTTTATGATTTCGTTGCCTGTTTATGTAGCAGCTCAACGATGGGATAGCCGGAGGAGCTGAAACTAAGGTATAGATTGGTCAGAGCTGGTGTGGCAGCTAGCTTGCCCCTTTCTCACTGCTTAATGTAAGAATAAAGGGGGCTTTCTGCTTTGGGCGTAGATCCCATTCCATTGTAGTTTCAGTTTATCAAATCTTACGCTACGGCAAAGGTTTAGATTCGGAAGTAACTCTGAAGTCCTTGAGTTATGAATGGCGGAATTACAACTATAAGCCACTGTCTCACAATTCCCCCGTTTTCTGGTACAGGTTTTGAAAGTCAATCCAGGTGTCGCTTCTGCCTGCCCACGCTTGTTCTTGTACCGATAAAGGGGTGATTGCATGAGATTAAAGCAGAATTACACCCGTATACTACCCATTTCCTATGCTTGATCCTGCTTACCCGTGCTTGCTTATGCTTGATCTTGTCCCGGAATAGGAGAGAATAATGAAACAAATTTTTAGATGTACTCACAGGATTCGCCGCAATTCTTATTATTGGATAACAGATCCCATAGTTATCTTGACGAGCATACAATAGTTGGTACTTTAACGGCGACGCCAAACTCTTTTCATTCTTTGCGCACCAGATCCTACAAGTAATAGAAGATGTTACTTGAAGGCCAGCTGCAGGTTGCCTGGATCTGCCACTCAAACCTGCAGCGTAAGAAATTAGGCTATCTGACTCTTCAGCCTGATACAGCACGTCAAAGTGTAAAGAGGAGTGACAGCCTCAAAATACAATAAAAAAACTGCGCATTGCATTTTATCATTATAATTTATTATAGAAAGTGATTGAAGTCATTAAATGGATGTCAATTTTTTTTTAATTTTGCAGGTTATAACACTCCACTTCCACTGGAAGAGAAATACAAGCAGCCCTACTTACATGAATAATTCCTTTGCGGCCGTTTTGCTGCACAACCTGCCCGGAAACTTCCTGGCTTTCACACCTGATCTGCAGGTGCTCTTTGCCAGCGAAGGGTACGCCCGGCTGATCGGGGTAGACAAGAAGCAACTGGAGGGATGTCCGTTAACAGGGGAGCTGCCTAGGGGCTTGGAAGAATATCGTTTTAACTTACAGGACATAGCCAAAGAAGCCATCTACACCGGTGATCAGGTGAGCCGACTTGTCTCCGGAGCACTGAAAAAAGAGTTAGTTGGGCCTGAAGAGGCTTTTTGCTGGCGCGTTTCCTGCAAGCCGCTTGCGCAGGCACAGGGGTGCCTGTTGCTGACCGTGGAGGATGCTGCAGACCAGCGGGAGCAGTATCGCCTGCAGCAGGAGGCAGACAGGCTGCATCAGCTGCTCAACAGCCTGCCCGGCATCGTTTGGATAGCCGATGGCGAAGGGAACCTCACTTACGTGAACCAGGCTTTCCGGGACCTAACCGGCATGTCGCTCCAACAGGCACAGAAGGGGGAGGCGCTTGGACTTGTCCACCCCGAGGACAGAGACCGTCTGGCCTCCGGGCAGAATGGCAATCAGGTTGTCTTCAGGCTGAAAGCAAGGGAGTCAAACGGGGACGACTACCGGTGGTATTCTTTGCGCTCCATCTCTGTTACGGATGAGAACGGGCAAGTGGTAAGCCGCATTGGGGTGAGCACGGACGTGCATGAGCAAAACAAGGAGAGGCTAGCGCTCAAGGCCAGCGGCGACAAGCTGCGCGAGATGCTGGACGCACTGCCCATCATGGCATGGGCGGCAAACCAGGACGGAGCCTACACCTACTATAACAGGCGCTGGTGGGACTATTTCAACAACTCAGACGAGGACTGGACGCTGGAGCAGTGGGGGGAGCTAATGCACCCGGAGGACAGCAGAGGCACTGTGGATCTGTGGGCGGAAAGTCTTGCCACAGGCACCCCCTACAGCGTGAAACTACGGTGGCGGGCGCACAAACAGGCGCCTTACCGATGGTTCCATGCCTATGCCTCGCCTGTCAAGGACGAAGCGGGCGAAATTGATTTTTGGATGGGCGCCACGGTAGACACGCACGAGCAGGAGGAGGCGCAGGCCTTGTTGCAGGAGGAGAAAAAAGCGTTTGAGTTTCTAGCCGATGTGGTGCCGCACATGGTGTGGCGCACCGACGCAGAGGGTTTCCATAATTACTTTAATCAGCGGTGGGTGGAGTACACCGGCTACGATGTGGAGAGCAGCCTGGGCACCGAGATGTGGAACAACCTGCTCCACCCCGAGGACCGGGAGCGGGCGCGGCTCGTGTGGGGGCACTCCCTGGAGACGGGGAAGCCTTATGAGATTGAGTACCGCTTCAAGCGTGCCGCGGACGGGGTGTGGCGCTGGTTTCTGGCCCGGGCCCTGCCGCTGCGAGATGAGACGGGGAAAATTGTGCAGTGGTACGGCACCTGCACCGACATTGAGGAAAAAAAGCACACGGAGAGGCTGCTGGAGAGTCAGAAGCAGGCGCTGGAGCTTACCAACCAGGACCTGGACAGGTTTGTGCACATGATCGGCCATGACCTGAAGCTGCCCCTGGTGAACATGGGCCAGCTGTTGGAGGAGCTCGCCGAGACCGGGAGCCTCGACAGTCCTGATGCCGCGCAGCTTGCCGGGCACCTCAGGAGATCACACAGAAACATGACCACCACCCTCGTTGACTTGATGGAACTGGCGCGCCTGCAGCGGTCTGCCCAGACCTCTGCCACCACGGTGGATCTTCGCGGTGCGATAAGAGAGGTGCTGGAGTCGCTGGAAAGCCTTCTCAACTCCTCCCAGGCCGAGGTGCGCGTCAGGCTGGACAGGCCGGAGAATTTCCTTTACCCCAAGGCAAACCTGAGGAGCGTGCTGCACAACCTCCTGTCAAACGCCCTCAAGTACAGCGATCCCGGCCGCAGGCCACTAATAGAGATTAAGAGCCGCTGGGAGGAAGGGTTCCTTGTGCTGACAGTGGCTGACAATGGATTAGGAATGGACCTGGAGAAAGACGGCAAAAGGCTTTTTGGTGCATTTACCCGCCTGCACGGCCATACAGAGGGCTCCGGGCTTGGCCTCTATATCGTCAAGCGGATTGTGGAGCTTGGAGGAGGCCGTGTTGGTGTCAACAGTGCAAAGGGCCAGGGCACTGTTTTCACAATCAAGCTGCCTGCACCACAGAGCTAGACCAGCGTAGACAACTTGATTAAACTCACCATTGGGAAAGCCTTTGTCTGTTTTCCCGTGTCTAAGGAAACGGATGGTTTTCCCGATGCAGCTTTGGGAGGTAGCCGAAATATCTACTGTCGGTTGCTGTTGGTTGCTGGCCACTACCCCAAACCCAATTCAAGCCTCTGGCACCCGTAGACTGACCACCGCCTTTGTTTGTCCCAGTATACCCCGTTTTACAAGCACAAAGTATAGATGGTCCTGCAGCACTGCCTAGCCAAGCCGATTCCAAACACAATCCACCCGGAGGCCAAACGAAAACCAACCCAGAATCAAACCGAAATCAAACCAGAATCTACATGCCAGGGGTAGCGACAAATCTGTCTCCGCCAGAGGGGAATCACCTATCTCTGAATTTGGTCGTTTGCTGGGATGTCCAAAAGCGGCGGGGCTGGTTTGGTTTCGGTTTGATTCTGGGTTGGTGCGCGTGTGGTACGCTGCAAATAATCTGCTTTATGACAGTAGAGGATAGTTAAAGCGCAGTGCCAGTACGATAAAGAATCCTGCTGAGGGAGACCAGGATGAGGAAACAGCGACATCGGGCTGAAGAGTAGGCCTTTCGTTGTTAGGTTTGATTTGTGTTTGCCCCTGGTTTGATTGTCTCAGGCAAAAGGAGGATTTTATGGGATTCAGGTATAACAAGTGTAAATATTAACAAGGCCGGCTCCTGTTCATGGGAGCCGGCCTTAGAAGCCTTTTTATGTTCAACAAAGGGTGTTTCTGAGGGAAAGGCTGTTCTAGATGCTTAAGGGGCATGCGCCATGCGTAATGAGTACAACCAACAGCACAGCGAGCGACATGCAGTTTCTGAGAAAATTTAGCGAAATTGCAGCATGCAGATATTCTCCAACGGCTTCTTTCAAATTGAGTATGACATCTTTACAGACACAGTCTCTGTGTCTCTGCCAGATATGCGCACGGCCGAACTAAGTGAAGCCAAGTTGTGCTTCGAGATACTGGTGGATCATGTAAGAAACTACCATGTTGAGAATTTGCTGCTAGACTCCAGTAAAGCAGTTGTTGAGGTAGGTAACGCAGCGTACAACAAGCTTATTTACCAAGTCTCAATGAGCCTGAAAGAAACTCGGTTGAAGAAGGTCGCCCGCCTTGTCAGCGGGAATGCAAAACTGGAGGAGATGGCTACCCAGGTGCAGGGGGAAGTACTGGGAATCGGATCTGCTTCTTACCAGATTAGAAACTTTACGAGCAAAGGGCCGGCCTTGGAGTGGTTGACCGGCAAGCCCCCTCTTCCGGCCTGAATGAGCTCTAAGCCTGAAGTCGGCTGTTGCAAGAAGGCGCTAATACAAAGTGCTCGTTGACTTGCTGGCTATTGCTCCTAACCTCTCCACCTATTTGTCATTGTCCCAAGCAGTCGCCGTTTTCCCGATACAGCCTTGGGAGCCAGCCGAAATACCTACTCTCGGTTGCTCTAAGGTGCCCATGGCTGCTATCCGTTGCTCTTGGTTACTGGCCTATTACAAACCCCTGGCACCCGAAGAGCAAACGTTTTTCAAACCAAAATCAAACAGTTTCCACCGCAATTCGGTGTATCAAAATACCCCCATTTGCTGATACGGGAAGGGGGCAACATATTCTACAGCCATGAGCGGCGGCTTCAAACGCTTTTCAAACTGAAACCAAACCTAAATCAACGGCTCCTTTTATAGCACCTTGATGAAGTTGTTTATATGCCGGCCGCGGTCAAAGGCAACGGCGCTGCCACAGGGTATTGCTGCTATTCCGGAACAGGCGCTTTTGTTGTTGAGGATGTTGCTGCCGTTGCTCTAGTTTATTGCCAGTGGTGATCTGCGCCAAACCATTTCCAAACGTGTCCTAATCGACACATTTGGAAATGGTTTGGCGTTCTTTCTTGAAGAAGCAGAGAGTACAGTGAATTAATACTATTGCATATGGTAGTGTTTACAAATATTCAAAACTCATAATGTTACTTTAAAGACCCTACTGTATTATAGTAATAGAAAATGAGTGTGTTTTAGACTAGGCTGTGTCTGATGAATGCTTTTTCAGGTAAAATCTAATAAAAGCCAGCTTCAGCATAGCCATGAAACTGACAGCTAGCTTTTCATATCTTGTAGCAATTCTGCGATATTCTTTGAGCCAGCCGATAGCCTGCTCTACGCTTGCCCTTTTCTTACAGGTCCCTTCATCGAAGCGATAATGAGGTCCTTTTTTTCTTCTCTGGGTTCCAGGCCGTAACTGCCTTTCAGGAATCATTCCCTTGATGCCTCTGCGGGCCAGCCCTTTTCTCAGGCAGCCTGCATCGTATGCCTTGTCTGCGACCACTTCCTCAGGCCTGGTTCTTTTGCGGCCTCTTTTCACGGGAATCCTTACCTGTTCCGGTGCTGGATGGAAAAAGGCGGCATCATGTGCCGCCCCTGAACTCAACACGGCTGCCAGAGGAAGACTGTTGCTGTCACTTACCAGGTGAATTTTAGTGGTAAAACCTCCTCTACTTCGCCCCAGTGCGTGGTTTTCAGGCTCGCCTTCTGTTACCTGGCCCCCCTTTTTAAGCCAGCGCCAGCGGCTGACCTGTGTGCTCTCACGGTGGTGGAGTCAACCTGCCACAGGCACAGGT
Source organism: uncultured Pontibacter sp. (assembly GCF_947495565.1). Lineage (GTDB taxonomy): Bacteria > Bacteroidota > Bacteroidia > Cytophagales > Hymenobacteraceae > Pontibacter. The sequence continues at coordinate 10,182 of NZ_CANLZM010000019.1, read as the reverse complement.
CGATGAGCCCCTCAGCATTCAGCTCCAGCTGAAGCCTGTCCAGAATCTGGTCGAAAGCGCCTTCTATTCGGTAGCGCCTGAATCTGTCATACACGGTCTTCCAGTTGCCGTAGCGCTCTGGAAGGTCGCGCCAGGGAGCCCCGCTGCACGGCACCCAGAACATACCGTTGAGCACGGTGCGATGATCTTTCCACTGCCCCCCGCGCTGCCCTTCACTGGCAGGAAGCAAAGGCGCTATCTTCTCCCATTGTTCGTCAGTTAACTCGTATCGTCTCATGATCTACTAACAACCCAACAGCACCTACTGTTTGATTCATCAGACACAGCCTAATTAAGTAGCATACAGCTAAGTTTAATTTGAATTGAAGGTGTTACTTTTATACCCTACTCTTCCTTTTTATTCAATCCTCAAGGTTTAATATTTACATATTGTTATATGTTTAAAACAGATAAAAAATGAAAACAAATCTACTATTTATCAGGCTCTGCCTATGCGCCAGCTTAACCGCTGCCGTATCATCTTGTAGCGATGAGGCTAATGTTACTCCGGATCCTGTAGCTGAAAGTGTAAAGGGAGACATTAGCACAAGTAACGGGTATCTTATATTCAAAGACAGGAGCACCTATGAGCAAGCCATACACCAAATAGGCAATGTCCCTAAGGGTGAGGACATAGACACTCACCTTAACAGATGGGAACAAAAATATGGTTTTCAATCTTTAAGGACCGTTTCCTCCAAAAACGTGGCCCTACAAAAGCAAGTTGAGTCAAGCCAGGAGGTAGATGAAGCATCTCTGTTCGAAGACGATTTCTTCGCCTCAATGGTATCACCGCAAGGTATAATACAGATTGGAGAGTGGGTATTCAAGATTGATCTAAGAAGAGAAAAAGTATATGCCTTACCCGCCAGCGAGACAAGCCTTGTTGCGAATCTAAAGCAGGCGCAGCCTAGCCATGATAAGATTAGAGTGTTCAGCACAAGCGATGATGTTTTGGACATGATTGAGAATGGCATGTATGGCGATAGTTCAGTAGAGTCAGGAATAGCCACATAGGGCCTGTTTTGCAATGATAGCGGAGCTGATTCTCACAAAGATGAGGCTGAGGTATACTATGACACTGACAGAAGGCTAGACTGTAAAGTGGTTTACCAAAAAGCTGGTGTTTACTTTTCTCTGCAAGCTAAGGTGCAAAGCCAAAACAGATTCTCTGGAGTTTGGTTTGCTCAACAGGATAACCTGCATTTAGAATATAGTGCTATGTGGGATCCAAAATGCAAAAGTTCGCAGTATGACCAGGGATATTTGTCAGCAAGTAGCAACGAACTCAGCAAGAGAGTGTATGAAAGCACAAGAGGATTACATCATTACCAGTACTCAGTTATTTTTGGCAATAACATGATTGAATCCAGAGTTTTTGAAATAAAGGACCTTTAGCAATATCAGGTCACTTTTGATGCTAAGATCAAAAGTGACCTGATATCTTACTTATGTATTACACTAGAGCATTTATCGCTTTTCTTCTGCTCCTGCTTGCCTTCAGGGCTCAGGCCCAGGAGAAGCTGTTCATCAAGCCCCATATAGGGGCGCAGGTGCCCTTTGCCCGCTACGACAGGTCCATTGGCAAGGCCTCCACCTTCAAACCGAAGTACTTTGACATCACCGATAACTTGGGGGTTACGCTCCAGCTCAAGCTTAGCGAGATCTGGGGCCTGGAGACAGGGTGGAGCAAGGGCAACATCGGCTGGGGCTATCAGATCTCCATCCCAGAGCACCTGCTCAATGACCCGTATCCCCGCCCGGTAAGAAAGCACAGCCTGAGCAACTACATCCACCGGTTTCCGCTCCAGGCGCTCTATACTTTTCGGGACATCACCTATTTCCCACTGAACAGGGAGCGAAACCTTTACCTTTTCAATTTCAGGCTTCATGCCATTGCAGGCACCAGCCTGGACTACATCGACTATAAATCAACGTTTGACAGCGGGGTTATGGAACTAGGCACAAGCGTACCATCCTCCAACAGTATCGACTTGGCCGAGGAGGTAACAATCAGAAGCAGGTGGGGAGCCTCGGTCCGTGTCGGCATCGGCATGCAGTACCTGCATAACGGCAAGGAGCGCCTGGAGCTGAACCTGTACTACAGCCGGGGCTTGCGGGACATGGTACAGGCAGACGTGGATTATTCGATGAATTCGGAAAGCCGCACCACCCGAATGCTGGCGAGAGGATCCCTTATAGGCCTAACCCTTGCCTACCCGATCAGGCTCAAAACATTTGGCTCTGAGCAGCCCCTGTAGTCTGACTGGCTATTTGCATCCTCGGCTGTATAGGAGAGGGTGTATTCATTTCCCGAACAGCGATTTCAGGCGCGCCCATTTGGCACGTTGATGCAGGTTTGACGCAGGGTTGGGGTAAACTCATCGGGAGGTCAAAAGCACTTAAGTATATAGGAAGCAGTAAAGTATGGCAAAAGTTTCCCTATAGGATGCATTAACCGTGTTTTTACCCACATCCATTTGTGTAAACTCGTGTCATGTCGCGGCTACCCATTAGCAGCGAACATTCCTGAAACCTCTCCCCGGATATGTGGAATTGGGCTCCGATTTGTTTGTAGGGATGAATTCACCTGATTACAGCACTTATAATACCAGTTTAGCAGGCTGTTGCTCTATCTGTTGCCACGTGCATTGCTTCTGTACCAGAAAACGGGGGTAGCTGTTGCACAACTCTTACTCGCCCTCGGTTTTGTTTCATTTAGGTTTTTAAAACCCCGCCTACATTATTCAACTGGAGAAGTGATGGTCTAAACCTTAAAAAGCTGCTAAAGAAAGACTGTTGCCGCTCCTCATCCAGCGCTATGGCCATACTTACCGACTTGGTTGGTTTGAACTTCATGTACTTTTTGAGGTTGAAGGCAACCGCAGCCAGGAGCATGACCTTATGCGCCCCTGATCTGCCCAGCACATTGATTCTTCGCAGGCCGTAGTGCTGCACCAGGCTCCCGAACACCGGCTCCACCGTACTCTGTCGAAGCCTTCTCATCTGCTTGCCGCGCCTGCTGTTCTGCCTGGCGTATGCCCGTTGGTACTGCTCGTCATAGGCGGTTCGGGTGATTTTCCGGCACCGTGCCTTTGGGGCGCAGGTGGGCTTGTTCATGCACTGCCGGCAGTCACTGGGTGCCGCCCAATAGTTTCTCAGCAGCCTGCCGTCCAGGTTGCGCTCAAAGCCCTTGAATGGCAGTGGCTTGCCCATGGGACAAGTGTACTCGTCAGCCTCCTTGTCATAGGGAAAGCCCTCTATCTCCGGCTTATACTTTCCGAACACTGGTATCCACCCTATGATGCCCTGCTGCTCGAGCATGGAATAGTTGGAGCCGTTGGAGTAGCCGGCATCGGCCAGCAGGTCCTGCATCAGCAGCGCATTCGCTTTCAACCTGCTTTGCACCTGCGTCACCAGGGAAGGCAGGTGCTGGCTGTCCCGGCCGTCGGCGAAGTCCGAACGGATGTGGGAGATGACACCTCTGGCCGTGTCCACGGCCATGCTGCAGTGGTAGTTCAGTTTCCTGGCTTTGCCAGGCTTTACAGAAATGCGGGCATCGGGATCGTGCGGGGAGTAGTGCGTCTTGTTGCTCAGCAACTGGGCTTTCTCATTGGTTGATCCGATGGCCCCTGCGGGGCGCTCGTTCAGCCGCTGCTGGCGCCTGGCCAACCGCTTCAGTTGGTGGTCAGGCGCAGTGATGAACTGTCCCGAAGAAGGATTGGCACTAGCCTCCATCTTCGGGTTCTCGACACTGTTTATCAGGTGGTGACTTTCTACAGGCAAGGCAACTTGTTTCAAAACCAGGCTCTCCATGGAAGCATTGGCCTTGACCGGGGCTGAGTCTATGGCTTGTGTATCCCCTTTTACCATGCCCTTCTCCACGCACAGGCTGAAGATCTTGTCAAACAGCGACTCAAACAGGGCTTCGGGGTAAAGCTGTCGGGTGCGGCAAAGGGTGGAGTGCCATGGCAGCGGCTCGTCGAGCTGATAATCCAGGAAGTAGAGCAGGTCCAGCCGCAGGCTGCAGTGCTCGATCAGGCGCCGGTCCGAGGCGATGTTCTCCAGGTAGCCCACCAGGCAGAGCTTGAAGAACACCACCGGGTCGATGGACTGCTGGCCACAACGTCCGTAGAGTTCCTCCGTCAGCTCGTAGAGAAACGAAAGGTCCAGCTGCTGCTTGAGTTGTCAGTAAAAGTTGTGCTCCGGCACGTGCGCCGAGAGCGAGAAGTGCAGCTCCTTCTCATCCTTGAAAGTCTTCCTACCCTGCATACCACCAAAGGTTTAACCTATATGCTTACGGTTGTATGCAGACAGTTGTGCAACAGCCACGGAGGAATTGTGATACACTCTGTAAACCTATTTCAGGACTAGGCCGGCGGCCGAGGCTGGCTTTTATATAATGTTATGGGATTTTATAATTTCTTTATGTCAGTTAGTAAGTTTTTCATCGTATTCCATAGTTTGTCTTGTGTTTCAGGTCCACTTTGATTTGTAATTATGGAAACTCCTAAATTATACTTAGGAATAATCAGAAAGTAGTTTTGTGTACCAAATGCACCACCGTGAATGTTGTAGTAGACACCATCTTCAGCGTTATTAATTATTGGCCACAAGTACCCTATTTGTATATCATTTTCAGCAAAAAGCAATTGATGAGATTCTGCTGCTGCTAAATTGGTGCTATCAAGCTGAAACTTCATATAATTTACTAAATCAGAAGTGGTTGATTTTATACCACCATCTGCTCCCCATAAAGTATTTGCGAAATGAGGCACTAGTTTATTAGTTTCTCCATAGCCATTTGCTAACCTTTTTGATTCTTCTGCTGATAATTTCACTTTAGTGTCTTTCATTCCAGCTGGTTTACAAATAAATTTTTGTAATAACTGGTCATAAGTCATTTTATATACTTTTTCTAAAATGTGAGCCATTACCTCTGTATCAGCATTTGAATAGTTAAAGCTAGTTCCAGGTATAGTAGCAATTTTTACAGTTTGCAAGTCACCCAAAAATTGAGTTTTACTATAGTTTTTTTCTATCTCATATATTTTAAATGGCAGGTTCTCATCAATATTGTCGAAGAGGGCATCTATACTTGTTGGTAAGGATCTCGGAAGTCCAGAAGTATGCGTAATAAGGTGCTTTATTTTTATAGGACTATTATTGTATTCTAAGTTCGAAAAATCTCCATCAAGATACTTTCGAATATCATCGTTCAAATTGATTTTCTTATCGAGAATTGCTTGAGCGACCAAAGTCCCTGTGAAAGATTTGCTAACAGAAGCAATTTCATATAATGTTGCATCTGTTGGTGTATTCCCTATTCCCTTATCCAATTCTCCAAAATGCCCTGTATAGATTTTTCCATCTTTATAAATACCAATTGAAACTGAATTTATTTTAGGATCAAGAAGCAGAGAATCGGCATTTTTTTCAATTGAAATCTTAACAGGATCAGTTTTGCTATTAGTAATGTCATTTGAATGTTTATTGCAACTTGAAATTGTAATTCCAAGAATCAAAAGTATAATTAACTTCATTTTTTTAGGTTTTTTATTGCCCATAACGGTTGTGGGTTTGAGTTGTGCCCGGTGAATAGCCCTTCACCCTCGGACAGCATTAAAGTAATTAAAAAGTAGAATGAACCGGCTGCATATAACCCGGGCATACTATCAACCCCTTGTTAGCGGTTGGTTGCCTTTTCATTTTCGATTCGCTTAAGAATGCCTTTTAACATTGCCTGAACAATAAGTTTATGAAAAGGCCTCACGATCAAAAAATAAACGCGCCCGAAGAAGTTATTGAATTTTACTGTCGTTGTTATCGTCAAACTTTTTTTGTCTGCGTCGTCCAGAAGTTTGTCCAAAAATAATGAAACCCTGAAATCTAAATGTTTGTCATCTTCGCCTAATACAACTTCGTTTTCTGTTTTGTCATATACTTTAAAAAGGCCAAGTTGATCCCCTGGCACGCATTTAAAATTGTCCAGCAGTTTCTGCTTGTTACTTGTTTGTCCTGATGTTTTTAAACCAAACAAACCAACAATTTTGTTTCTTATTGCGAATAGTGTATTCCCCAATTTAGACTTGCCTGAAAAAAACAATATCCCAATTTTTGTTGAGTCAATTTCCCCTTCAGTGTCGGAAAAAAAACTTTGGTAACTGTCAGTATAGTCATACAACTTAGAGTCTTTTTTTAAGATTGATTTAGCAGGAATGCTGCATACCTGACCATTGCATTTCATATGTTCTTCTGTATATTGAATAAGGTCGATTTCAATGACTACTAATGGTTCGTTTTTTTATTTTCCGATTAAAACTTCGTATTCTTTTGGGATCGTTACTCCTTGAAAATGATTTGTAAGTCCGTAAAATATTACAATGGTCAGAATAATTCCAAAAGTTAAGATTGCGAACGATTGTTTGTTTGGAGACAAACCAAAAATTGACTGTTTCATTTTTTTACTATGAATTGATGCTATGTGCCCGAAAAATGAAACGATGGCAAGGCCGTAATAGGGTATAAAAAACAAGTTGAAAGGAAGCGAATTTAATCCTGCTGCTCCAAAATAAAAGTTGGTGTCTAGATGCAAAAAATGTCGTCCACTAAAAACAGCACTTAAATGGATAATGAAAAAAATCGCCAGATAAAGTCCTGTCCAGAGTTGTAGTTTATCAAATTGCGAAGTTGCTGATTTTCTGTTTTCTTTAAAAAGTTTTAGTCCTGAAACAATTTGGACAAATAAGGCAAATAATAAAATTGATTCTACAAAAATGTTCCGATAAAAGGGCCGAAGAGTATGCATCATTTCAACATGCCTATCAGCACCCCCAATGCTCACCAAGTGATTAAATAAATGAATTCCTACAAAAGCTGTTATTGTCAGGCCTGCTATGTGATGGATCTTATTTATTGACATTTTCTGCCTTAATGAAGTGGGGTACGTGTATGCAATAACCGCTAACTACTGGATAAACGAAAATATACGCTTATCTGCACTATGTACGTAACTGCTGCAGCTTGCTTTAGGGCTCGCTTGCTGGTTGGTTCCGGTACTGTTGAGGGCTATGTGCATAAGCATATATGTTTTAGCTAATGTAGCAAAATGCTACAGATTATCCAGCGGGTTGACGATTTTATCCAAGGCATGGGTGGTGATGTGGGTGTAGATCTCGGTGGTCTTGCTGCTCCTGTGCCCCAGCAGCACCTGGATGTACCTTAGATCCGTTCCCTGCTCGAGCAGGTGGGTGGCAAAGGAGTGGCGCAGCGCGTGGGGCGTGACGGGCGCCTTCACCCCGGCCTTCTCCTTGCTGGCCCGGAACACATTGCGGATGCTCTCCACCGTGTACTGGCCGCCCGTTTGCCCCTCGAACAGCCACACCTTCGGCCTGTAGACCCTGTAGTAGGCCCTGAGGTTCTCCAGCAGCTTCTGCGAGAGCAGCGTGGTGCGGTCCTTCTTTCCCTTGCCCCCACGTATGAGGAGCAGGTTACGCTCCGACTGCACGTCCGTTAGCCGGAGGTTGATCACCTCCCCTATTCGCAGCCCCCGGCGTAAAGGAGCTGCAGCAGGCAGCGGTGCTTCAGGTTCTCTGTCACCGTCAAAATCTTCAACACATCCTGCTTGCTGAGCACCTGGGGAAGGCGCTCGGGCTTCTCTGGCCGCTCCACCTGGTTTAACTGCACCTCGTGACGCAGCAGCACGCGCTGGTAATAGAATTTGACGGCGTTGATCGACTGGTTCACGAACGAGACGGAGTAGGTGCCGGCCTGCACCATCTGGCGGTGGTAAGCGTTGATCTCTTCCTCTGAGAACTTATGGATCACCTCCAGTACCTTTGCCTTATGCGCGTCGAGAAAGCGCAGCAGCAGGCTGTGGTAGGTGCGGATGGTGCTCAGGCTGTAGTTCAAGAGAAACAGCTTCTCAAGGTACGGCAGCGGGCAAGGCATATAACCATCCCTCTTGCTATAACTCTGCTCCCAGAGCCTGGCCTGCAGGGACATGTCCTTGACCTGCATCGTCTGCGCCAGCCACAGCTGGGCTACAGGCTCCAGTTCTGTAAGCAGCGTGTGGAAACTGCTGCTTTCTGTACTGATCACAAAGCACTGCATGTAATTAAGCCACTGTGCTACCTGGCTCTTCTTTAGCACCGCGTAAATCTCCTTGCTGTAGGGGTAGCTGAGCTGCACGTATTGCTGCCCTGGTGCTCCAGGGGCTGCAGGCGCACCACGGGACGTACAGGCACCTTTTCTAGGGGTTCTGCCAGTTGCTTGCCCTGTTGTAGGATCGCAGCCCCTTCCGCAGGCCGCAGGCGCCTGTACAAATACCTGGTATCCACCTTGGCCAGCCCCTGAAAGTGCTGGTGCGTCATCTCGATGGCTTGACTGGTGCGGTGCATCACAAAGCACTTATAGCTTTTACTGTAGCGGATCCAGTTGGCTTCTTTCAGGCGTTTGGATATGAAAGGATTGGGCTTGTGCCAGACGCGGATAAACCGTCTCCCCACGTGGTCCAGCGGGTTGAGAAACAGAACGGGTAGTTGAGCAGGGTAAGCCATGACAAATGAGCTAGTTACAACTGCTAAGGTAAAACCTTCTCTTCCCGTACCCGTGTTATTACCTAAGTAGATCCGTTTATACACGGGTAATAACACGCTTTACCAATGAAACAGGACAGGACATGCCTGGAGTGCGGTGGAGGAATGGCAGGCAGAAGCGACAAGCGCTACTGCTCCGACCAGTGCCGCTACCTGGTAAACAACAAGGCAAAGCAGCAAAACCAGGGCGAGCGAAGGGTTCAGCGGGTTAACGCGGCCCTGCGCAGGAACCGCAGCATCCTCCGCCAGCTCAGCCCGCAGGGCAAGACCACCATCCCCCGCCAGTACCTGGAGCTAGCGGGCTTTGACTTCCGCTACCTGACCCGATTGTACCGCACCCAGCGCGGCAACACCTACCATCTCTGCTACGACTACGGCTACATGCTCCTGCCCGAGGAGAAGGTGCTGATCGTGAACTGGCAGCCTTATATGGACGGGGCCGGTGATGGCGCTGCCGATGTGGCAAGGCGTGGGTGCTTTAGGCTGCCCCCTGTGGCTGTAGCCAAGGCGACACACCACTTTGAGTGCGTCAGGTGAGGCAGAAGCTCTTGCTGGCACAGTCTTCCTTGGCTCCTGCTGCCGTTCTCCGACTTGTCCTGCAGGGGAGCGCTATAACACACGTTATGGTAAATAGTGGGTTTGATGATGTCTCAACAAACCCACTATTTCCGGGACCATCAAACCGCTGTCAGACACAAATCAAACCTGACAACGAAAAACCTAATCTTTAGCTTGACGCTGTAATTCTCTCATCCTGGACTCCCTTAGCAGGATTCTCTATCATACTGGCACTGCGCTTCAACCAACCTTTACTGACATAAAGCAGGCTATTTGCCAGTGTACCACACGCGAACCAACCCAAAATAAAACCGGAATCTACGTGCCAGGGGTAGCGACAAATCTGTCTCTGCCAGGGGTGAATCAACTATCTCAAAATTTGGAGGTATTTTGATACACTCAAATGCGGAGGCAGATTGGTTTGAAAAGCCTTTGCTATTCGGGTGCCAGGGGTTAGAGTCTGGCTTGGGACAGTGGCAAGCAACCGAGAGCAACCGACTGTATATTTTTTAGGTACCTCCCGAAGTGGAATTGCAATAGTTTACTGGAGACTTTATCTTAGGCAGCCATACCTTGTTGGTATAACCATTCTTCATACTGGCAAGGGGGCAGGTAGCCAAGTGCTGAATGCCTCCTTTTCCGGTTGTAGAAACTCGCAATGTACTCAAACACAGCCAGCCGGGCCTCGTGCCTGGTGGTGAATTGGTGGTGGTAGACCATCTCCGTTTTCATCGTCTTAAAGAAGCTCTCAGTCACTGCATTGTCCCAGCAGCTGCCCTTTCGGCTCATACTCTGCAGCACTGGTTTCCCCTCCAGCTGCTCCCGAAAGGCACTGCAGGCGTACTGCACGCCCCGGTCAGAGTGAAACAAAAGGGAATAAAATGCAGGCCTGTTTCTGATGGCCATCTGAAAGGCGGCCACCGTGGTCGCCTCCGCCTCCATGGTCTCACTCAGCGCCCAGCCGACCACTTTCCTGTCGGCCAGGTCC
>NZ_CANLZM010000018.1 GCF_947495565.1 uncultured Pontibacter sp. | reverse complement strand
CGGTCTTGCAAGGGATACAGTGTAGATACGCAGAAGCGTTAGCCGGAGAAATCAATAGTTAATATAGGGGGAATTTGTGCCAACGGTACAGAGAAAACGTGGAAGCTTTGCCGCTGGTTGTGGTATTTAGAAGTTAGCCTGAGCAAGTATAAATATTAGAAAAGATTTATACTTTATTATACCGATTTCGTACTTACACCAGCTTGCAATATTGCGTTGCAGGTGTGATAACTAAATTCAAAGAACCATGAATCAGAAGAGAACTTTCGGCACCATTCTTACTTTACTGGGTATCGTAGGGATTATATGGGGTGCTTATGCCTTCCTGATGGGAGGTGATGGCGGCGTAGTAGGAAAGTATACTTCCGCCGTACCGTTTATAGTTGGTCTGATCTTCTTTTTCGCAGGGATCAACCTGGTTAAAACTACAAAAGACGAAGCTTAAGTAGCGACTTAATAAACAAAAAGCCGCCTATTGCTAGCAATAGGCGGCTTTTTGTTTATTGTAAGTTTAATAGCTCAGATGTTTAGAACAGCTTCTCCTGTCTCTGCGGCATAATACTCAACTGCCTGCGTGTTGTTCAGGTAGCGTGAAGAGTATTGCTTATCGTTACCGTGAATATACAGCACTGATTTATCTTTTATTGTTTCGATCACGTCTTTTGAAATCTCTCTTGGCACAGACGGGCACCCGAGGCTACGGCCCAATCGCCCATACTGCTTCACAAAATTCTCACTCACATAATCAGCGCCGTGCACCACAATGGCTCTTTCCATGGCATTGGAGTTGTAATTGGCATCCATTCCCTGTAAGCGTAGAGAAAGGCCGTGCTTGCCGAAGTACGTGGCATCAGTTAAATAAAAACCAAGGCTGCTCATGAAGGAGCCCGATTCGTTTGAAAACTGTGTGGCTTTGTCCTGCCCTGTATTGCGGCCATGCGCAACCAGTGTATTAAAAAGCACTTTTTTGGATTTTAGATCAATGATCCAAAGGCGCTTCTGGGCACTTGATTTGGTAAAGTCTACCACTGAAAGTATGGATTTTTCGGGTGCTACCATTTTCAGACGCTTAAAATTCTGAAATCCTACCAACGCCTTCTCAAAAACAGCATACGATAGGCCTTTTTGTTTCAAGCCTGCCGCATTGTAAAGCTCCTGAACATGGTTGTCAAAAGCGGCCTCTTTTGCAGCAGCGCCAAGTTCGGCTAGGCTGCCATTTACACCAGTTGCTTCCGCCGCAAAGGCAGGTGGCGTTGCCAGTGTGCGTTCTGGCGCAGGCGAGGTGAAGGATAATAGACCGAGGGTGATAGCAGTTAAAAATACTTTTACCATAAGTTTGATTAAGCTTTCTGTTCTGTGTTGCGAGTTCGGCTAAAGCAACATGAATTACTGTGCAAATTGTTCCATTGCTGTACCTTTAGTACCACTCCGAACACTTAATCTAGCAGTTAAATTCAACTTGTACAACAGCTTCAGCAGCCTAATCAGCAGAATACTAACACTATCATATTCTATATAAGTAATTTTATAGTTAATGTTTTTTTATACTTGTTCTTGTCTGGCAAAAGAACTTGCTGCAACTTTATGCCTCCTAAACAAGACCATGAGAAAACGATTTATACTTGCACCTGCTCTGTTCCTTTTACTTTTAGGGGCCTGCTCCACACCAGATAGCCTGAAAGACTTTGACAGCGATACCTGGAAAGACGACCGTTTTGGATGTGATAATCTGCGTGCCGGATTGGCAGACGATTTTGAGTTGATCAGAAAAGAGCTGTATGGCAAAAAAGAGTATATAGTGCGGAATTTATTAGGCAAACCAGACAGCGAGGAGCTGATGGAGCGGAGCCAGCGTATTTATTATTATTATATTGAGCCTGGTGCCCAATGCCAGGACGACCGCAAAAAAATGTCAGAGGCGAACAGGGTCCAGATCAGGATAAACTCTTTGGGCAAAGTATCAGAGATAACCTACTACAAACCAATAACAGCAACAGAAAAGCCCGAGTAATTCCCGGGCTTTTCTGTTGCTGTTATTATTGTTAAACCTATTCTTCGTTTTCAGTTATCAAATGTAAGTCTAAGCGGCCTTCCAGCTTCTGATAGGAACGCAATTGTTGCGGCGACAAAATGCCTTTCAGGTTCTGGTCATTGTCAAATTGAATGTTTCTAAACTCTCTGGAACGAGATAGCAGATCGTTAGTGAAGTTAGCTTCTGCTCGCTGCAGCTGCTGGTAACGGCTCATGTTTAGTTGAGCCACCTGTCTTAACTGCTCCTCTGTCAGGCTCAACTCCTGCTTCATTTCCATACTTGCCATTGCCGGCCCATCCAAATCCATAGACAGCACCACCAAATCCAAGCCATCGTCTGTAGCACCTAGCCCTTGAGCTTGGCTGGCTGCTCCTATTAATGTTAATACGAGTACTAGTAAATATCTTTTCATTCTTTTTTATAGAATACGTAATAGTAGATAAGTGTTCCTTTAGCTGTCTTTAACGTATAATCTTTGCGCAAGTTAATTAAAATATCTTTGTTTTATACTTTTCTTTTATTTTATTAAACTAAAATCAAATAGTACACAATTTTATATATTTTAAATATATAATTTTTAAATATTAACTAAATACTGCAGCACTTGCGTAACTATACCCTCCTAAATAGGTATACTTTATATATCATTTCCTTAATAGGATTTTTTGTAAGTATAACTGCGAAACCAAACATATTTAACTGGTTTCGATTTAACTAAATCAACATGAGGACAAGGTTTTACAATCCCAGTAAACTGGAAGTAAATTTCGCAATAGCCGTTAAAGACCTGACAGAGCAGCTAGAAACAAAATTGGACGAAGGAGAGCGGGTAATAGAAACAAAATCAATACATGACGCAGATAATCCGATGGTTATCTTTAAAATAGAAGACAAAGAAGGCGACCTGCATGAAGTTGTGGTACAGATTATACAGCGGCCGGACAGTATCGTAAAATAGCGAAGTATTAGTTACATCAACAGCTTATAACCCAAAGAGGCCGGCTGCAAATTTGCAGCCGGCCTCTTTGGGTTATATATAACAGATATAAATCTTATACAGTATAGCATCAAGGCGCTCCGGGCACCTTGTGTTGCCGTTGCTTAAACCACTGCATGGCAATAAAAGCAATCATAAATCCTGAGATGACTCCTTCTAGCAGCAATACCGAAAAGATAACCACACCAGGCGTGGACTCTACTCTCTCCCCAAAATAGCGCTCAGCGGAAAGCATCTCCACCATATCCTCCCCTGCCGTTTTAACATAGATCACCATAAAAGCAGCGAAAATGACTGTGCCTACCACAGAGGTAATTAGGCCAGTGCCTATACCTTTAAAGTATGATATCCGGCCTTCCTTCAGCTGCTTATACCCTTTAATGGCAAGCACAACACCTACAGCCATTATGACACCGTTCAAAAATCTCAGCTCAATAATGTGTACCAGCCCAAGCACCTTCATTAACAAAAAGTAACCTATGAGTGCTGCAGCTGTTAATAGCCCATATTTCAGGCCGATCTTTTCCATATTGGGTCAGGTTTAAGGGATGCTTCTGAGTTAAGTTAATACTTATATCTGGTTAGGCATAGAATGCTCTGGGTTTTTAAACCACTGCATCGCAATAAATGCTATAAAAAAACCAGGCCAGGTACCGTGTGCCAGTGTTACCATAAACATAGATAGTACAGACAGCCCCTCTGGGAACAGTGCGCTAGCCTGCATAGCTTCTATGTATGTTTTATCTAGTACTGTTACATAGAGCACCAGAAACAGACCAAGTATAAGCGACGACACAAACGCTGTAACCACACCGATGCCCAGGCCTTCGAAGTATTTGATCAGACCGCCATTCAAGCGCTTAAACTTAGAGATGGCAACCACAATACCTATTATAAGGAAAAAGCCACTTAAGTACGAGAGTTCAACATTGTTTGTGAGATCGAGCAAACGCATCAACAGAAAAAACAGGATGTGCGCCACGCCCACTATCATTCCGTATTTAATAGCAATATTCTGAAAAGAGACTTTAGCAGAAGCCATGATTTATAAATTAAGAGTTTTCAATCAATTCCATTCAATTGAACAGATTAACTGTTCGTTTGGTTAAGATGTAGGCAGCTGCGGCATCATATTTGCGCTTTGTGCAGTGCCTATTAATATTATTGAAACTATATACTATAGATAGCGCGGCTGCGTTGTGGTTTGCGTATGTTTTTTTAGCATATCACTTTAAAAGCGGCTGGTTTTTAAACACATGCGCTTAGTTTATTACTCATACTTTATAGGCTGCTAATGCGTAGTGAACACTAAAACCACATATTTATTTTGTAACTTTGCAGCCGAATCTAACATCATACTTATACTTAAGCCTTTATGATTAGTACGAACAATGTCAGCCTGTCGTACGGCAAGCGCACATTATTTGAAGATGTAACCATCAAATTTATACCCGGCAACTGCTACGGTCTGATTGGGGCCAACGGTGCCGGAAAGTCTACTTTCCTGAAAATATTATCTGGCGATATTGACCCTAACACCGGTACGGTAGACATACCTGCCAACTCACGCCTGGCTGTATTAAAGCAGAACCACTTCGAATACGATGATTACCCTGCCCTGCAGACAGTAATTATGGGCCATAAGCGCCTATGGAGTATTATGGAGGAGAAAGATGCCATATATGCTAGGCCGGATTTTAATGAGGAAGATGGCTTGCGTGCTGCCGAACTGGAAGGCGAGTTTGCTGATTTGGAAGGCTGGAACGCAGAGTATGAGGCGGCCGAACTCTTGAGCGGTCTTGGCATTACGGAAGATCTGCATCACTCTCAGATGAGAGACCTGAGCGGCAGTGAAAAGGTGCGTGTGCTCCTGGCCCAGGCCCTCTTCGGTAACCCTGATATCCTGTTGCTCGATGAGCCTACTAACCACTTGGATGCTGAATCTATCATGTGGCTGGAAAATTTCCTAGACAATTTCCAGAACACAGTGATTGTGGTATCGCACGACCGTCACTTCCTGGATGCAGTTTGTACCCATGTAGCCGATATCGACTTTGGCAAAATTAAGATGTATGCCGGTAACTATAGCTTCTGGTACCACTCTAGCCAATTGGCCCTAAAGCAACGCTCTGACGCCAACAAAAAGACTGAAGACAAGCGTAAAGAACTGGAGGAGTTTATCCGCCGCTTCAGCGCCAATGCCTCTAAGTCTAAGCAGGCTACATCGCGTGCCAAATTGCTCGAAAAACTTACTGTTGATGATATCCAGCCTTCGTCTCGTAAGTACCCTTACATTGCTTTTAAACCAGAGCGCGAAGCGGGCAACCAGATTCTGAATGTTGAGAACCTAAGCAAGTATGTAGACGGTCAGCCGATATTCACGGGCATCAGCTTTATGGTGGACAAAGGCGATAAGATTGCCGTAATTGGCAGAAACGATTTGGCCGCCTCTTCTTTTTTCAAGATCCTGTTTGAGGAAGACCAGGCCGACAGCGGCGAATATAAATGGGGAACTACTATTACATCCTCTTTCTTCCCGAAAGATAACCAGGAGTTTTTTGACACTGACCTGAACCTGGTAGATTGGCTACGTCAGTTCTCAGTAGAGAAAGATGAAAGCTTTATTCGTGGCTTCTTAGGTAGAATGCTTTTCTCTGGTGAAGAGTCGCTTAAAAAGGCCAATGTATTGTCAGGTGGTGAGAAAGTGCGCTGCATGTTCTCCAGAATGATGCTTCAGTCAGGCAATGTGCTGGTTTTTGATGAGCCAACAAACCACCTAGATTTGGAATCGATTCAGGCACTGAACAACTCTTTGCGTGAGTTTGATGGCACAATCCTATTCTCATCACACGACTTACAGTTTGTTGATACGATTGCAAACCGTATTATAGAGCTAACGCCAAACGGCATCATAGATAAGCGCATGACTTATGAGGAGTACCTGTCGGATGAGACGATAAAGGAACTGCGCAAAAAGATGTATGCCACGGCCGTAGTGTAAACTAAACTATAAAAACAGCTGATATATATATGTTGATGCCCAAGCGCCTACTCCTTACTCCTCTTGTGTCGCTTTTGTTTGTGTTTTTAATGTGCACAGAAGCAGCAGCACAGGTGCCAGATACTACCTACCGTAAACCGGAGTTGCCCACGGGCCCTCCTGCTCCGGTAGAGCAGCCACGGCCTCAGCCCCAACCTCGTGAAAGGGAGCAGCCGCAGCCTGAGCCAGTAGTGGTGCAGCAAGAAGAAGATGCACAGGAGGAATCGCTGCGGGTTATAGATAAATTATACTTTGGAGGTAGCTTTGGGCTGCAGTTTGGCACCTATACCAGTATATCGCTACTGCCAACTCTTAGCTATGCCGTGAAGCCCAAATTTTTTGTAGGCGTTGGAGGCGTATATCGCTTTGAAAGCGGTTTAGGCCTTAACTTCCATCATTACGGGGCCAGGGGATTTACGCAGCTGGAAATGTTTAATATTGGCAGTGGCGCTGTGCTTGCTCATGCCGAAGTAGAAACACTAAGCGTACAGTATGAAGGGTTTCAGGGAAACGGAAGGTATGACCGCGAGACATTGCTAATGCCCATGGTAGGCTTAGGTTATCGGCAGCGGATATCGAATAAAGGCTTTTTTGACTTGCTGGTGCTATACAACGGTAATGATGACCGCTTTAACCCTTATAGCAACCCTGTCATCAGAGTAGGTTTCAACATTCCTTTTACAAGCCGGTAAGCGCTAGCTCAATATTAAAAAAGGCTGCTCATGTTATATGAGCAGCCTTTTTCTATTTTTATTAAGTAGTGCTAAATCATCCCCGTATCAGGCGAAGCAGAACTACAATAATAGCAATTACAAGTAGAATGTGTATCAAACCACCAACTGCATCAGGGAATCCGAGGAAACCGATCAGCCAAATGATGACAAGTACTACAGCTATAATATACAATAAATTTCCCATAGTTTTGTGTATTATTAGTGTTTGAGTTGTTTTTTTTCTTTTAACGTAAATCCAAGCTGAGGGTTAAGCGCTCCTAATCAGGCGCAGCAGTACCGCAATTACAGCTATTACCAGCAGCACATGAATTATTCCGCCGACAGCATCAGGGAATCCCAAGAACCCGATCAGCCAGAAGATCACCAGCACTACGGCGATGATATAAAGTAAATTTCCCATAGTTTTTTATTTTGTCTAAAATTACACCAGGCAGGTAAGGGTTTTTATCATCTTAAATCCACCGCCTCGTGCGTTTTGTGTTTGTAATTTTTAGCTTTTACGGGTCTTTATTGCAAAGGATTTGTATTATGCAATAATTTTTCTATACCAATAGCTATGTTTAGCTATATAAAGCGTTAGCCCTATCTATTTAAACATTTATAAATCAATATTTTACCTTCATCTACTTGTTAAGTATGATTAACATCAAAAATCAGCCTAACTTATGTTTTTAATTTTTTAAGCCAAATGGCGAAGGAGGCATCAGATAGTATTATTATAAGTTTTTAAAGATTACAGTGCACCACCCATAAGTATAAGTATAATCTTACTAGTTTTGTAGAGCGTAAAACATACATATATACACCTATGAAGAATGTTGCAGTAATAGGTTCTGGCACAATGGGTAACGGTATTGCCCACGTATTTGCACAGAACGGTTTCCCTGTCTCACTTATAGATATTTCTGAGGAGGCCCTACAGAAAGCAGTTGGCACAATCTCTAAAAACCTTGACCGCATTATAGCAAAAGGTAACCTGACCGAAGAGCAGAAGCAGCAGACACTGCGAAATATCACGACTTACACTAATATGCAGGAAGGCGTGAAAGACGCTGACCTTGTTGTAGAAGCCGCTACCGAAAACGTAGACCTCAAGCTGAAGATTTTCCGTGACCTGGATAGCTTCACAAAACCAGAGGCTGTGCTTGCCTCCAATACCTCCTCTATCTCCATCACAAAGATTGCGTCAGTAACCAACCGCCCGGACAAAGTAATAGGTATGCACTTTATGAACCCGGTACCGGTAATGAAACTGGTGGAGGTGATTAGAGGCTACTCTACTACCGACGAGGTGACAATGCAAATTATGGAGCTATCTAAAAAGCTTGGCAAAGTACCTGCCGAAGCAAACGATTATCCTGGCTTTGTGGCTAACCGCATCTTAATGCCAATGATTAACGAGGCAATCTATAGCCTTTATGAAGGTGTTGCCGGTGTGGAGGAGATTGATACTATTATGAAGTTAGGCATGGCTCACCCGATGGGTCCGTTGCAGTTAGCCGATTTCATTGGCTTAGATGTCTGCCTTTCCATACTTAACGTGCTGCACGATGGCTTTGGCAACCCAAAATATGCACCTTGCCCACTGCTGGTTAATATGGTACAAGCAGGACACAAAGGTGCTAAGTCAGGCCAAGGCTTCTATTCCTGGACTCATGGCACCAAGGAGTTAGTTGTAGCCGACAGGTTCAAAAAGTAAATTTACAATTACTATATAGTTAAATTATCAAGTATGATGTTGCCTTGGTAAACCATACTTTCGATCACCTTTACTTATAAGTCTCTGCTGATATTTTAGCAGAGACTTATTTTTGCCCTCTCTATTAACTGCTGTACTTCCTTACTTCTGTATATAAATACAGCCTTTATGCTTCTTTATCTCACATCACTTTTAAGGAGTGTTAAAGCTAAATACCAAAGTAGTAAAGTTTTACTATTTATTACTACATTAATATTTAACCTACTGATAATATAGCAACAACCTATTAACCCTTACAGCGTATTGTAATTATCCATTTATTAATTTAACTATAATAGAAACACATCTAATTTAACATAAGTATTGGCAAGTTTATGTCAGGAGATGTGTACACCCTAACTTCTTTCAGAATGAAACTGCGCAAATTAACTAACACTATCCTTTCCCTTATAATATTTGCACTTTTGTCAGCTTGCTCAAGCACAAAAGAAGCAGTATACTTTAGCAGTGTAACAGAAACTGAATATGGTAGTTCGGTGGAAAGCCTGGAGCCTACTATCCAAAAAAATGACTTGCTAAGTATTTCTGTAAGTAGCCTTAACCCCGACGCATCCGAAATATTTAATGCCTTTAGCACCAGCAATGTCAGGAGTGTTACTGCTTCCAATACTGTCGCGCCTGCTACAGGCTATCTCGTTGACCAAGACGGATACATTCAGTTTCCAATGCTAGGTAAAATAAGAGCAGCCGGCATGTCTAAAAAAGCTCTGAAAGACGAGATTGAAGAGGAGCTTCTTAAAAGAAAGCTTCTCCTGTCCCCTATCGTTGACATCCGATACTTAAACTATAAAGTTTCCATACTTGGAGAAGTAGCACGCCCGTCTGTGCTTACTGTTCCGAATGAAAAACTGACACTACTCGAGGCGCTTGGGCTGGCAGGTGACCTGACCATATATGCAAGCCGCACAAACGTGCTTTTGATAAGGGAAGAAGAAGGGATGAAAAAGTTGATCCGGCTGGATTTAACAACAGATGAAATATTTACTTCCCCTTACTATTACCTGAAGTCTAACGACATCATATATGTAGAGCCTAACAAGACAAAGATTGCCTCAGCAAGCGCTGTAAGGCAGTGGTTGCCTCTTGTGCTAAGCTCCATGACTCTGATTGTTGTAAGTATTGACCGTTTAACACGTTAAGCAAACAAACTTATGGATAAAAATAAGTCTCATAATGAGGATAATTTATTGTCCTCGCTTGTATTTAGGTTTTTGCCATTCTGGCCCCTTTTCCTTGTGCTGGTAATTTTATTTATGGCTGGGGCATGGGCTTATATGAGTTACTATGCCACACCCACATATGCCATTACTGCCTCTTTAATTGTAAAAGATGAAAAGAAAGGTGTAAACTCTTCTAAAATTGCAGAATCAATAGATGGCTTTAGTGCTAATAAAACGGTTGAAAACGAGCTAAACGTATTGCGGTCTAATGCTTTAATGAACGAGGTTGTACATGAATTAAAATTATACGCACCAATTTTTGAAGAAGGAGAGTTTAACGCTACACCAGCCTATGCCACATCTCCAATCGTAGTCAAAGTAAAATCTCCCGCGAATGCGGAACAGGCACCAATTGTCTACTTCTCTTATGATAAGATTAAGGGTAAAGTAATCATAGATGAGAAATCCCATGTACTAAACGAATGGGTAAAGACTCCTTACGGTGTTTTTAAATTCTCTAAAAACCCAAACAAAAATGGTGTTGCGCAAAACCCGCTGTACTTCACCATTCTGGACTCAAGAAAAGTAGCAAGGCAGCTTAGCAACAGTGTTAGTATAGAAACACCGGGTAAATTATCCAGCGTGGTAAATTTATACTTAGAAGACACCTCTCCCGAACGTGGTGAAGACATCCTTAATACGCTTATAGAGTCTTACCAGCATGCGGCCAATAAAGAAAGAAATTTACTTGTAGAGCAGACGCTAAAGTTTGTGGAAGACCGCATTCAGTTATTAGAAAAAGAGTTAGAGGACCTGGAGGAGAAGATTGTACAATACAGATCTTCTCAAGATGCTGTAAACTTAAATGAACAGGGAAGAATGTTTCTGCAGAACGTCGGGGAAAACGACCGCAGACTTGGAGACATAAATCTGCAATTAGCTGTGCTAGACAATGTTGAAAATTATGTCATCTCAAAAAATAAAACGGCAGGCATTGTACCGTCTACACTCGGGGTAAATGATCCTGTGCTTACTCAGTTGTTGCAGAAGCTTTATGATGCCGAAATACAATATCAGCAACTGAGCAAAACGACTGCCGTAAACAACCCCCTGCTTATATCTCTAAGAGAGGAAATTGAGAGCATCAGGCCAGGTATACTTGAGAATATCCGAAACCAGCGCGACAACCTAAATGCCAGTAGAGCTAAAATTGAATCTACTAACAGCCAGTACAGTACAGTGTTACAGGCCATTCCTCACAAAGAAAGAGAACTGCTGGACATTAGCAGGCAGCAAACTATAAAAAACAATACTTACAGCTTTCTGCTTCAGAAGAGAGAAGAAACAGTGCTTTCTTATGCTCCAAGTGCTGAAGATATCAGAATTGTAGATATGGCGCAGTCTTCTCGCGACCCTATCAGCCCAAAGCCATTATATATTTATTTTTCGGCCTTTATTCTGGCTTTGGGAGCAGGTATAGCCTTGGTGGCAAGTAAAGAGCTGTTGCATAACAAAGTCCTATTCAGGTCAGAAATAGAGAGTTATATAAATGCCCCTATTGTGGCAGAGCTCTCAAGTGTAAAGTCTTACAACAAAAACTCTTTGAAAGAGCCTGCAGAGGTTGCCCAGATAGAGCAGTTCAGGCAGCTAAGGGTAACGATGGGCTTGTACGGGCGCACTTTTACAAGACGAAAAATACTTGTAACGTCCAGTATACCGGGGGAAGGCAAAAGTTATGTCAGCACAAATCTGGCTTTGAGTCTGGCCTCATCGGGCAAGAAGGTCGTGCTGCTTGATTTCGACCTTCGCAACCCTAACACATCGCACCTATTCGAGAGGATAAACCTAAACGGCATTATAGAGTATTTATCTAAAAACCTGAACCCAGAGGATATTATCATACCAACAGATTTCGAGAATCTTAGCATAGCACCTGCCGGAATTGCGATTGGCGACCATACCGAATTGCTCCTGCTAAATGATAAAATGGAAAAACTGTTTAGCTACCTGGGAGAAGCGTATGATTATGTCATCATAGACACCCCGCCTGTTGATCTTGTTTCAGACGCATACCTGCTATCAGAATATAGTGACATATCGCTACTAGTAATCAGACATGCCTATACACCTAAAAGTCTGGTGCAACGCCTCGCTCAGAACAACAAGTTAAGCTCTCTGCACAATTTGGCAGTGGTATTTAACGGAGTTAAACCGCGTGGTTTTGTGAAGGGCCAGTACGGCTACGGCTATGGTTATGGATACGATAATAAATACACAGACAAAACTTACAGATCGAGGAAGCTTGCTGCTAAATAAAGCATTTGGGCCAAATCCGGGATCTTATGCTTCTGAAGTAATACCAATAAGTTACAAAATTATTTAGCAGCCTTTATACTTCTAAAGCAGCTGCTAACAAATGGTATCAACAGTTTACTCGGGATACATACTGTAACTGAGGTAGGCGAAGCCTTATCCGAGCCGCATTTGTAACACCTTATAGCCGACACCAAGTTATGACTGAAAAATGGTACGCAATCTACACAAAGCCACGTTGGGAGAAGAAAGTGTCTGAAACATTAAGCTTGATGAAACTGGAGAGCTATTGTCCGCTTAACAAAGTACACAGGCAATGGAGTGACAGAAAGAAAGTTGTGATGGAACCGCTTTTCACCTCCTATGTTTTTGTGCGCGTTACAGAAAAGCAGCATGCTGAGATAAAAAAAGTGAACGGGGTTTTAAGTTTAGTTACCTGGTTAGGAAAACCCGCTGTGATTAAAGACCATGAAATTGAAACTATAAAGCAATTCTTAAGTGCGCATAACGATGTGAAACTTGAAAAGGCACAGGTTATAATCAGTGATTCAGTTCAGATTACCTCTGGGGCACTTACAGGAAAAGAGGGTATAGTTGTATCCGTTAAAAACCGCTCTGCTGTTGTTGCCCTGCCCACATTAGGTTATATCATGTTTGCCGAACTGGAAAAGACCAGTCTCAAGAAAACAGCTGTAGCATAAGCTTTAGTCATATTTTGTTCTACCGCTCATAACTATACTTATGGAGGAAACTGTTACCCAACAACCACTCTTAAACGTCCACTTCTCCAGTTTGGCAAGCCAACTCCACAGCCAAGGTATAAAATACTTTCTGCTGACAGACTTTGAAGCCGACCTGCTTTCCAGAGATATTGATTTATATGTGCATTCAGATTTTAAAGTGCAATTTGAGGATTTGTTAAGCCGACTTGGTTGGTACAAAAGAAAGGAACTGCCACAGCATATAAACCACCATTTCTATTTCTCCCCTGATCTGGAAATTTACCTGGATATCAAGTATGATTTATCTTTCGCTAACGGAAAACAAAGCTGCTTTACATACTTATTGGCAGAAGAGGCAATAGGTAGAGCTACTCTGAACAATACAGGTTTGTACCGGCCTCAGGGTTCCGATGCCATACTTTTGTACGCTGCCCACTTAGCTTATAAAGAACGCGGAGGACTAGAACAAAAACACGAACAGTATCTGTGCCATTACCTAAACCTTTATAACACAGAGTTAAAAACATTGAACCCGGCAACGCTGAGTGCGATCAGCAATTGGCTAACAAACAGTTTCCCTAACCATACTTTAGAGTTGCAGCAAGCCATTGCTTCTTATTTTCATCAAGAAGACAGGCCAATGGTCCGTAACGAAAGGTTCTCGAAGTATGGATACGGGATGAAAATACTATTTCTGGGTACGGACGGATCGGGCAAAACAACTTTAATACAGGCTGTACAAGAAAAGATAAACCTAAAAGCACGCAAGCTATACCTCGGCATGGGTGAAAACGGCTGGACAACACAGGCATCGAAGCGAGTGTACAACCACAGGTTCAATATTGTCTTGTTTGATAAAATATTAAGCCTGGTCAAGAACTTTATACTTCTCCCATCAGAGTTCATGCTGCGCATAGCGCCGGTTAAAGTAAGGTCCAGGTTCTCGCTGGTGCTCATCGATAGGTTTCCCGGCTCTTTTTTTATGAGCGGCAGGCCCTTCAGCTCTTTCCTATACAGAACCATACTTCCTAAGCCGGACCTCGTTTTTTTTCTGCATGCCGCCCCTGAAGTGCTGGTTCAGAGAAAACCGGAGGAACTTACTTTGGAGCGAAGCATAGCCGACATCAATAAATTTAAGCAAGTCGCGGATAGCGTATCAGGAGGTAATTTTATCAGTATAGACACCTCACACATAACCATAGATGAAGCCCGGGATAAAATCATAGCGGAGATTTACAGGCACTCGAAGGTATACCAAAACCTCTTGACAGTTAAGTATAATTAAAAAGTTGAACGTATGGCTGTAGCCAGTACAAAATCAAAGGTATTATCCGGTTTAAAATGGAATGCAGTTAGTGTATTGGCTACCCGCGGCACCGATTTCGGGGTAAAGCTTATATTAGCCAGACTGTTACTACCGGAAGCCTTTGGTGTGGTTGGTATGGCTATGGTTATTACCAGCTTTCTAGAGGTTATTTCGGATATGGGCCTTTTCAATGCCTTGGTGCAGCGGAAGGAAGATGCCTTTACGCAAGTTCGTTATTCCAGCGCTTTTTGGTTTTTACTGATACTTGCCAGCTCATTTGTAGCATGTTTTTACCTGTTTATCTCTCCGCTTGGCGCAAATTTTTATAACGAACCGCAGCTTGTACCGGTGCTGAATGCGCTTAGCCTTTACCTGTTTTTTAATATCCAGACGATTGTTCCGAGGGTCATACTGACACGCAAATTAGATTTTAGGAGCCTGGTGCAAATTACGTATGCAGGAACAGCTTTAAGCTCGGTTGCCGCTATTGTGCTGGCTTTAACAGGGTTTGGTGTCTGGAGTTTGGTGGCCAAATCGGTAATAGGCTCTTCAGTCGTTTTTATTTCTTACTGGCTGAGAGTAAAATGGAGGCCTGATTTGACTTTTAACTTTAGCACCCTAAGGGAGCTTTCCAGCTATAGCACCTTTTCTCAGCTAGGCGGCATTTTATACTTTTTCCGCAACAATGTGGATTACCTGATTATAGGCAAGCTGGCAGGTGCTACCACTTTAGGTATTTATACCTTGGCCTTTACACTCAGCGAGGTGCTGAGGGCGCAGCTCTACTCTATCATTAATAAGGTTTTATTTCCGGTTTACAGTTCTATACAAGATGATCTGAAGCAGGTTAAAGACTATTATTTAAAGGTAATGAGATTCACGGCAATCATAACTTTCCCTATTTCATCACTTTTTATAGGCCTAGCCGAGGATTTCATACTTGTTGTGTTCGGAAACGAATGGCTACCCGCTGCCGGGCCATTACGCATACTTTCAGTTGCCACCATGCTTATTGCCATATCCGGAACACCGGGCGAAGTACTGAAAGGAATCGGGAAGCCATCGGTCAGCTTTTATATAAGCTTGTTCAATACGTTTGTGGTGGCCCTGCCCAGCATTTATATCGCTCAGAAATATTTTGGACTAACCGGCGTAGCATACGCTGTTTGCATCCACTACACAGCCTCCCGGATACTCTTTCATCATTATATGAAAAAGTACATTCAGCTCACGGATAAAGATGTAATAGTCGCCCTGAGAAGGCCGGTACTTGCCGCCGCTCTTATGATTGGTGTTATATACTTGATTACCATGCTTCAGATGCCGCCCCTCTTCACCTTGCTGATAGCTGGTGCGGCAGGAAGCGCAGTGTATCTACTGTTGTTTATCAAAGAATTAAAATATGGCTTAGACATTATAAAAAAACATTAACGTGCAAATAATCAAATCCACGTCCAGGTTATTTGAATCCTACGCATTCATTCTACACATCAAAAACCGGACTTACAAAATTTTCACCCCGCTTGGGTATGCGTCACAGGAGGCAGAGCTCCAGGCAAACAAGTCTGCCCTGTCAGCTAAGTTTTGGCTAAACAGAGTTGTAGAGGTAAGCCCGTTTTTATCATGCCTGGCTATGCCTAAAGGCCAACCAATCGAAAAGCTCAACAAAGAGCAAGCGCAGCAATTTATGGAAGAGGCTTTATTAAAATCTCTTAAATACCCCAAGCGCTCTGTATGCAACTCGTTTGATCTGGAAGTATTAAGAGGGCTTGAGCGATATGGCATGAAAGAGCATCTTTTAACAAAAGCTGCCCAAGCTATTAAAGATATGTGTTTGCCAATAACAAGCGCACACGGCGACCTTCACATAAACAATATGATAATGTTAGGTGGTGAGTTGCGGATAATTGACTGGGCTATGTACAACAGCAAAGGCAGTTTTATAACAGATTACATACACTTTTATAATTACCAGCAAGCAATCTCCAACAAGCAAAGTTGGGCAGTCGCTATTCTGGCTGAACGTTTATACTTAGAAAAGCTAGCGCAACTGCTAAGTATTGGGCCTACACAGCTCCGCATTGCCTACGCTATAAGTCGGATTTATGGTGAAGTATACCAACAACGGAAATTAAGCCTTATCCCTCCCCAACAAATAGTCAAGTACAATAATGTGCTTGAGCAACTTACTACTAATGCCATCTAAACATGTTTAGCGTTATAATACCCTTATATAACAAACAGGCCAGTATAGCAGATACCCTGGAAACGGTGTTAGACCAAACCTTTGAACAATTTGAAGTACTAGTAATAGATGATGGATCTACCGACAGGGGGCCTGCCATCGCGGAATCGTATACTGACCCCCGCATAAAAGTATACAGCAAGCAAAACGCAGGCGTATCGCATGCCAGAAATTACGGGATAGAACGAGCAACTCAGGATTATATAGCTTTTTTAGATGCAGATGACTTTTGGGAACCTAATTACCTGGAGGAAATGAACAAGCTTATACATAAGTACCCGGAATGTGGGATGTTCAGCTGCAGATACAAGTGCATTAAACTAAATAAAGTAATTATACATAAACCCAATATCCCGGAGGGCAAGTTGTCAAATTACTTTCAGACTATACTGAAGTATAATCAGGTTTCCTGGACTTCGGCTACTATTATCAAAAGAGAGGTTTTTGAAAAGGCGGGGATGTTTCCGGTCGGCATGATAAGCGGAGAGGATTCTTATATGTGGTGTAAAGCAGCCATACATTACCCAGTGGCATTTACAAACAAAATACTGGCTACTTATAACCTCGGCATGAGTGAAACTTATTACAGAGTAGCGAAACCCGACACCTGTAAAGAATCCTGGTACGACCTGTACTGCGAAGGCGATGAGTACAGAAACAAGTTTATTGCTTTTAAGGCGATTGAAAACGGCTTAAGACATGCTTGGGCCGGCCACAGAAAAAAAAGCATGCTAATTGAGCACCAGTTCC
Source organism: uncultured Pontibacter sp. (assembly GCF_947495565.1). GTDB lineage: Bacteria > Bacteroidota > Bacteroidia > Cytophagales > Hymenobacteraceae > Pontibacter. The sequence continues at coordinate 39,395 of NZ_CANLZM010000018.1, read as the reverse complement.
GTTACGCTCAAGGCTTTAACGAGAAAGTTTTTAGGAAACGCTTAAAGAAACTGTACCTATTAAACCGCCTCCCCGCTTTTATAGTGCGATTCCTCCTGATGTATAAAAAAGCAATTACACATTACTCTTACAAATATTAACAGCAACTGGTAGCTTATGATACTATTTGGCTTAAGTTTTCTGCTAATAATTACTTTTCTGTTTTATCAGAAGTATTTTATCTATGCCTTAGTGTTATTCTTCGCACTGTTCGATATGTTTGATGGCTTTTACAAGGACGATAAAATATACGCGGCCATACGCTATATTACGCCGCTCTGTCTTACATTCATCTTTGTGGTCAGGAAAAACATTCTTAAAACTACGGATGGTATACTTCTGCTTTTATTTATCTACTTACTCATACTTCTGGTTTATACTCCGGGAGATGTAATCTTATCCGCCAAAATCACGGTATCCATAGTCCTTACACTGCTTATGATACCCATTGGCAGGGAGTTAGCTAAGGAAACCGACATTCTGAAAGGATTTGAAAAGTATAACAGATTCTTACTGATGGTAATACCTGTTTACATTGTGCTATCCAACATTTTTAACATCGGAGAGTCCTATTCAGATAATTTCACGACTGGGTTCCTAGTAACCTCCAGAATGTATCTGGCACCCATTGTTGTATTTTTAGCAGTTCACTATCTCATCACCAACAAAGAAAACAGCTTTCTTATAAAGGCAAGTGATATAACTTTTATACTCATCAACATGTGCCTGCTCATTATTATAACCAGGAGAACATCACTTGGGATGATAGCTGTGGCACTAGTTGTTTATGCTTTGCTAAACAGGCAGCTGTTTTTTAAAATGGCTATGCTGCTGGCCTTTTTTGTTGCCGCGCTTATTTTCAGCTATCCGCTTTACGAGCAAAGGTTAAACGCTCAGCTTGAAGAAAGAGAACGTATTCAAAACATTGATACCTACGAAGAAGAAGGCCGATACCTGGAGACCATGTTTTTATTGGAGCATTTGGAAAACAAGGCCCGAATTACGCAAGTACTATTTGGCGTGAAACCCTTTGATACGTTAGGTTTCGGGATCAGGTACTTTGGCTATGAAAGGGCTATACACAGTGATATAAATATGATTCTTTATAGTACCGGTGTGGTAGGCTTGCTGCTTTTTAGTGTAGTATTCCTCAAATACTTTGTGGCAGGAATCGGGAGAATACCCCCTGGAAGCAGGCAGGTTTACTATCCTTTGCTTTTCATGTTCCTGATTGTACTGCTCCCCGGGCGGTTTATAGGCACATTAACTTTTGCGCCACTACTTATGCTTTTAATGTCTGCCGCTAAGCATCATATCTCAGATGCTGCAGAACAAGAAGAATTAACTCCCGAGCCCGAGGCAAAATATTTTAAACCTCACTACAATAAACTGACTATGTCTTAGCCTGTTTAAAAGCTTATCTATATGAAAGTACTCTTTGTTTGCAGCGGAAATTCTAAATCGTTTGAAATTATTCCTTTTATAAAAGCCCAAGGAGAATCCTTAAAAGAACTTGGTGTTGAAGTAGATTATTTTCCGATCCAGGGGAAAGGATTAAAGGGATATTTAAAGGCAGGTTTACAACTCCGCAAATACCTGAAGTACAGAAATTATGATATTATTCACGCGCATTTTTCGCTATCTGGTTGGTCAGCAGTGTTAGGGGCTCGGAATATACCAGTTGTATTATCGCTGATGGGTGACGATGCGCAGGGCGACTACATAGGTGTAAACAAAATAACGCTTAGGAGCCGCTTTTTCATGCTATCCTCCTTGCTGATTCAGCCATTTGTAAAGGCCATCATTTCTAAAGCGCATAACCTGGAAAAGTATGTTTACCTGAAAAACAAATCCTATGTTATACCTAACGGAGTGGATACCGAAGTTTTTAAACCGATCCTGCAGGACCTAAAGCCTGAGCTTGGCCTAGACCCGGCTAAAAAGCAAGTGCTATTTCTCGGTAGTAAAGAACGGATCGGCAAGAATTTCCCGCTAGCCTTAAACGCAGTTGCCGAGTTAAACATGCAGCATGTAGAGCTGATAAACCCCTATCCTATTCCGCATAGCGACATACCCAAATTCCTGAATGCTGCCGCTGTGTTGGTTGTGCCATCATTCATGGAGGGTTCCCCGAATGTAGTAAAAGAAGCTATGGCTTGTAACTGCCCTATAGTTGCGACAGATGTAGGCGATATAAAATGGGTGATGGGCAATACAAAAGGATGCTTTATATCATCTTTTAAAGTAGGTGAGTTTGCTGATAAAATTGAGCTTGCCCTTGAGTTTGCTGAAAAAGAAGGCAGAACCAATGGTGAGCAGCGCATTAAACAGCTTGGCCTGGAAGCAGCGTCTGTAGCGCAACGGGTAATAGAGGTATACTATAAGTGTATACCCATGCTGCGCCCAACTTCTAAACTGGTTCGGGTTAAGCAACCTTTCATGCAGAAAGTATAAATTCTGTTGTTTAATAAACTCCCTGAAAGTATAAAACCTTTAAGCAGCACATTACAAAGCTTACCCCTAGTACCCTGTATCCTGGAGCCGCTATACTTCTATAAGTGTACTAAGCCTGCAAGTAAATAAACTCAAATAAACGGCAGGCGCTCCCTACCCTTGTTTCATCACTATAGAACCTATGCAGATGAGAATACTAATCGACATCAACCACCCGGCGCATGTGCATTACTTCAGAAATTTTGCACGTATTATGAGAGAGAAAGGCCATGAAACTCTTTTTGTATCCAGAAATAAGGAAATGGCGCAGCGGCTGCTAACGCTTTATAACATTCCGTACATGGACAGGGGAAAGGGAAGAAACGGAAGAATTGGAAAGTTTATGTACCTGATCTACGCAGATTACCAGCTGTATAAAATCTCCCTCGCCTTTAACCCGGATTTATACCTTAATTTCCTGCACCCTTACCCATCGCAAGTAGCAACACTGCTGGGTAAGCCGTCTTTGGTTTTCAGCGATACGGAGCATGCCAGCCTGCATCATAAACTTACAGTGCCTTTTGCCACCAAAGTCTATACTCCCTCGTGTTACAAATTAGATTTAGGTGAAAAGCAGGTACGGTTTAACAGTTTTATGGAGCTGTCTTATCTGCATCCCTCCTACTACACCCCAGACCCAAGTATCCTGGAGTTGCTGAAAGTTCAGGCCGATGAAAAATACGTGATTATAAGGTTTGTGTCGTGGGCTGCGGCGCATGATTTTGACCATACCGGCATGTCAGCGGAAAACAAGTTAAAGGCGGTACGAGAGCTCTCAAAGCTGGCCAAAGTATTTATTACTTCAGAAGGTGCGTTGCCGACCAAGTTAGAGCAGTACAGAATCAGTATACCAGTTGATAAAATGCACGATGCCATCTACTACAGCAGCCTTGTATTTGGAGAAAGCGCCACAATGGCTTCAGAAGCCGCTGTATTAGGAACTCCGGCTATTTTTATGGACAACGATGGCAGAGGCTATACCGATGAAGAAGAGCGCAAGTATGGACTAGTATTCAACTTTACAGAAAGCGAAACTGACCAGCAAAAAGCCATAGCCAAAGCAATGTCCATTCTGAAAGAAAACAACGGCAGACAAAAGTATAAAAGCTTACGGAACAAGCTCTTGGAAAACTGTATAGACACCACGCAATTTATGGTTAACGAAGTACTTAGCTATCAATAATAATTCTTCTGCCTATTTGAAAAACAAACAAACTTATTCTTCAAATCAAGCTTAGCTTATATCAGTATGACTCAAAACCTAAACCATAAGGCTGGAAACACCGCTGAGGAAACAAGTCATATAGCGTTACTAGTTGGAGAGGAAGTACTTAATCTTATATCTAATGACAGGTTTAAACAAGAATGGGATGAGCTTTACCAGCAATGTGAGTGGGCCACTGCTTTCCAAAGTAGAGGCTTTGTAACAACGTGGTACAATGTGTTTAAAGGAGATTACCTGCCGTTGTTGGTAAAATCTGAACACGCAGGCAAACTCAGCGGCTTATTAACCATGGCTATCTCAATTTGCGGCTCAGCCATCCCTGATTTTGAAAATAAAAGTATAAATATTGTTGGTGCCGGAGAGTATGAAGCGGAATACCAGTGTTGGATGGCTACACATACCTACGGAGAGCAATTCATCAAAAGCGCCCTGTCAGAGATGATGAAGTGTTTTCCTAAAGCCAATATCCTTTTCCGGTTTATTCCACCTTTGGCTCCATTAAACTGGTCTATCTCAGATCCTAAGTGGAAAAGCATGTGCGTGGTGCAGTCGCATAAAAGGCCGCTGCTTGACTTACGCGACCCCAATGCTAAGAAGGTATTCAAAATCACGAATCAATTTAAAACCAAGTATAACCGCCTTAAACGCTTAGGAGAGGTTCGGTTTGAAAAATTATCGGATACACGTGAATTTACAGAAGCTTTAAAGGAGTTGACTTTGCAATTTGACTTTCGGCAAGGCTGCATGTTCAACAAGAACCAGTTCAGAGACAAGCCTCAGAAGTTCAAATTTATGGTGGAGTTGTTTAGGCAGGGTTTACTGCATGCCACCATTTTAAAAGTTGGTGAGGAAATCATAGCTTCTATGGTGGCTGTAGCTGGCAAAAACTGGGTTCACCTGCAGGGCGTTAACACCCATTCTCCTTTCTATGCAAAACACTCACCGGGCATACTCCACTTCCTGCATCTCGGCCAAAGTTTAGCTCAGGAAGGTATAGAAGTTTTTGATTTAACACCTGGCGGAGATGAGTATAAAGAACGCTTTGCCACCATTCACGACATTGTACATACACTTATAATAACGCCTAACCCTACTTTTCGCTTAAAAAAATACATAAAAAAGAAGCTGCACATTCGTCTGATAAAAGCTGGTAAAAGACCGATGACTTTTGAGCTTGCTATCGAAAAGCGAAAGTATCTGCTCCGGAGCGCACTTAAAGCAGGAGTTAAAACGCTCCTAAAAGAACAGCTATCGAACATTATCGGCTCTCAGAAACCTATCTCTAAATTCAGGTTGGTAAGACTGGCAAATACAACAACAGCCTTGGCCATACAGCGAGACAGCTTAAACGACTTGCTGTGCTATACTTCGGCTAAAGGCGAAATTTCACGCTGGGAGTTCATGGAAGATGCTATGCAGCGGTTTGAAAGCGGTGCGCATTCCTATACCTGGGTTGATGATGATTGTTTGATGGCTTGTGCGTGGATAGGCGGCGCTAACACTTCTAAAGCAAAAGAGGATTTTACGGAACCAGATGGCGTAGCGGCACTGCACCACATTTACTGCTATCCAGCTGCTAAAGGCAAACTTCATACTTTTCTTACAGCGGTTATCAGCCAAGCAGCAAGGGATATAGCAGACAAACAACTAATTGCTTACTGTGAAGCAGATGATAAAGCAACGCTTAGAAGTATAAAAGAGGCAGGCTTTACAGATGCTCAAATATAAACCCCATCACGATACCCCAGCCGCTATCAATACCTACATATATAACATACTTATGTCTGACTTTATGCCACTAACTATTTCGGCTCAAGCCCAGAGAGATCTGCAGCAGGAGCATGATGTTGTTTCGATCTATAAAGGCCATGAAGTGCTGCAGCAGATTTCAGATGCAAACCTTATAGCCGGTTGGGAGGATTTGTACACTGACTGCCCCTGGTCAACTGTTTTTCAAAGCCCGGAGTTTGTGGTTACGTGGTACAAACACTATCATACCGCTTATCAGCCCCTTCTTATAAAGTATATTTCTAAAGGAAAACTGGCAGGGCTTCTGACCTTAGCGTTAGATGAAAGAAGGAACATAATTGGCGCCGGCGCAAATCAGGCAGAGTACCAGGTATGGCTTTCTGCTAAATCAAATGCTGATTTATTTATACTACAGGCACTTAAAAAGCTGCGCCAGCACTACCCCAACAGCAAGATCAGCTTAAAATACATACCAGAAGGGGCACCGCTGTCCTGGACTTTAAAGCACAACTATTGGAGCAAGTTCTGTATCCGCAGAGATGTGCCCCAACCCCTGCTATTGATTGACAGAGCCCAGATAGCGCAAGAGTTAAAAAAGAAAAACAGACGGGAAAAGATTAACCGCCTTAAAAGACTGGGTGAGCTGAAGTTTGAGAGATTGACTGATGCTAATGAGTTCAGCAATGTTTTAGGGGAACTGGCCATCCAAAGCGACTTCCGCAAAGGAGCGATGTATGATAAGTGTGCTTTTCAGGAAGATCCATTTAGAAAAAACTTTCTTTTAGAATTATATAAACAGGACCTGCTTCATGCAACTGTTCTTAAGGTAGATGAAACAATTATAGCCTCTAACGTAGGTTTTACAGGTAAAAGCTGGCTGCATTTGCAAGGTATAAATACGCACTCCCCGTTCCATGCCAAACACTCTCCGGGCATACTTCATTTTCTGATGCTTGGCAATCTGCTCGCGGCAGAAGGCATGAAAGTGTTTGATCTTACGCCCGGCTCAGACCCTTATAAAGAAACCTTGGCAACAGACTTTTGTACTGCAACAGAACTTACCATCTGCGGCCAAAACAGCTGGTTAAAACATAAGCTGAAGTATAAACTAAACGAGTATCTGAAAAAGAAATTACCTAAAACAGGTTTGCAAAGAGAGAAGCTGAGACGTTTTAAACACGAGTCAGAACTGTTAAAACAAAAAGCCAATTTACTAAAATCTAAAGGGTTGTCACTGTGGCTGCAACAAAATATTCATAAGATCAAAGCCAAGAGCAAGCAGACGGTTTTAAAGCTGAACCATTCTGCGGTTACTACTTCAACTAACATCACACTCCATAGAGACAGCTTAAGTGATCTTCTGCTGTACAAGCCAACAAATTCATTGACAACTAAGTGGGAGTTTCTGGCAGAGGCTATGAATCGTTTTGAGCAGGGACAGCATTGCTATTCATGGTCTGAAAATAATTGCCTCCTTGGCTGGTGCTGGGAAAGTAACCAAAAGGCTCTGAAAACCTCTGTTGAATTTGATCAGGAGCTGCCTGCAGACGCGGTAATCCTTTATGGATACCATACATGCTTGCAAGTGCAGAATCGATTAGACGAGTTCATACTTACCGCTGTAGCGGCTGCCGGTAAAGTACACCAAGACATCTACCTTCTTAAAAATAGCAACAACAGCGCTCTTTATACTTCGCTTGCCAAAAACGGTCTAACACAAGCAAAGGCATTACCTACGCAGACAAGTATAGCAAAACTTCGGCTTTAGAAAATAGCATCACCGCTCCATAACCCTTTACAGATTTATATTAACCCAAACTATAACAAATATGTGTGGAATAGCAGGAATCATCCGTTTTGACGAAAACAGCCCTAAAGAAGTGTCGCTGCGCACCATGATGCAGCAAATGAAACACCGTGGACCAGATGACGAAGGTTTATTTATAGAAAATGCCACAGGTTTGGGCTTTGTCAGGCTCAGCATCATTGATCTTTCACCGGATGGCCATCAGCCGATGCTATCTGCTGACGATAGGTATGCGCTGGTATTTAATGGTGAGATCTTTAACTATGTTGAGTTACGTGAGGAGCTGCAAGAGCAGGGAATTGTATTCAAGACTAAAACGGATACAGAGGTACTGCTCCAGGCTTACATTAACTGGGGTGAGGAATGCATGCACCGCTTTAACGGCATGTGGGCATTTGCAGTTTATGACCGAAAAGAAAAAACATTATTCGCCTGCCGAGACCGCTTTGGCATCAAACCTTTTTATTATATCCAAAACCAGGATTTCTTTGCTTTCTGCTCCGAAATCCCTCCCCTGCTAAGCCTTTTAGACTCAAAGCCGACGCCTAATTACCAAAGTATATTCGATTACCTCGCTTTTAACAGAACCGACCAAACGCAAGAGACATTCTTTGAAGAAGTTAAAAAGCTGCAGCACGGCATGAAGCTAATGGTAAACGCAGGCAGTATTACAATTAACAAGTGGTACGACCTGCGTGACAGTGTAGCAAAAGCAAAGGCCTTCCGGGACCCGGAAGAATACAGAGACCTGTTAACTTCTTCTATAGGGCTGCGCCTGAGGAGCGATGTGCCGGTTGGTGTTTGCCTTAGCGGTGGCCTGGATTCTTCCAGCATTGTCGCGACTCTTCTTAAAGAATTTAACAAAACTGATCTAAACACTTTTTCTGCGGTTTATCAAAACGGGCAGGTTGGGGATGAGAAGGAGTTTATACATGAGTTTAAGCCTTACCTGCAGAACATGCATTATACGCACCCTGATGCGGAGACTTTGGGAGCAGATTTAATACAGTTTGTTAAGGCGCATGCAGAGCCCATACCTTCTACCTCGCCTTACGCCCAATATAAGGTTATGGAGTTAGCAAAAGATAAAGTGGTGGTAACCCTAGACGGGCAAGGAGCCGACGAAGAGCTTGCCGGCTATCATTATTTTTTCGGTTTCTTTTTTAAAGACCTCTTAAGAACTGCCAGAATCGGCAGGCTAGGCGGTGAGATGTACCAATACCTGAACAACCACCGAAGCTTGTACGGCATCAAATCGTTTGTATACTTTTTATTGCCTGAGAACATTAAAACATCCGTACGCGTCGGTGAAAAAGGATACTTGAAAGGAGATTTTATTGAAAGGTATAGCACATCAAACTCTATTGCCGGAAGCCTGTATGGCTCCAACACGCTGAAAGACTCCTTGCTAGACCACTTTGAAAATAAGCTGGAGCATCTTTTAAAATGGGAAGACATGAACTCTATGCATTTCTCTTTAGAAGCCCGGGTTCCGTTTCTAGACTACCGCCTTGTGGAGAGAACCTTGGCAAGTTCAGAAACCTGGGCCATTCGCAACGGCATCACCAAATACATACTTAGAGAAGCCATGAAAGGAATTCTGCCTGATAAAATCAGAATGAGGATGGACAAAATTGGTTTTGGCACCCCCCAGGATGAATGGTTCAGAGAGCCTAAATGGCAGGCTACAGTTAAAGACATACTTAAAAGTGAATCCTTCAAAAACAGAAATCTTATTGATCCTGAAGTCGCGCTTCAAAAGTATGAAGAACATTTATCTGGCGAAGCAAACATAGCCAAGGAGATATGGAAATGGGTTCACCTGGAGCTATGGTTCAGAACCTTTATTGATTAAACCTCTAAAATTTTAAATAAGATTTTATACCCATACGTCCCTTACCCTCTCCTTTAATATGCCTCAGATTAAAATAGTTACCCAAAAATGAACATGCTGCAGCAGGTCAGCAGTAAAATTAATTACCATAGCATCCTCAATTAGAAAGCATGAGGCAACTTTGTACTTTTTAGTTGAGGATGCACTATCTTCAGGGAGTCCTGCTTTTAGAAAATATAGGCTGTTTTCACTCCTAAAGAAGCAGTATCATGCCCATTTTAAGGAGGAAATTATAAGGGAATTGTTAAGATTATGCGGAAAAAGTCATTTACCGCCACTAGCATCTTTGTGGGTAGAGGTTAAATGCTTGTTTCAACAGAAAGAGATGCTGTATTAACTCCGATTTGTTCAAAAGACTGCACTAGCAAATTATCATGCGCGTTAACAGTGATATAGTAGTTTTGCTTGCCAGTTTTAGTTATTATTTCTCTGGATACGGCTGCAATAAAAGCAGGTAAGTCTTTTGTATTCTCAGGATTACAGTAGATGTTTTCGAACTTAACTGCTACTGCCCCATCATTTTTTTCAAAGCCAGTTTTAGAAGTATAGTTTACCCATAAGCATAATTGTAATTGCCCGTCTTTCAGCCAGGTGTAGGATTCCTCACCACTTTCAAAACGCATCATGGCACCCTCCAAAAATTCCCACCTTGTTAATTGGGCACCTTTAGCCTTATACTGCAGCAAGCTGTTTAAACAGTTTCTCCTTACAGGCATAGTCTCACCCAAAGCACTTGCGTCAACTCTGTAAACCTCTATCTGCTTTCCTAAGTTCTGCGTATTTTTATCTCTGACTAAACTTCTATAACCATTATACTTAGCCAGCTTTAATTGCTCCTTTTTAAGAAGAAGTTTTCTTTCAACATTGCTTCTGAGCAGCTTTGGGTTTATGCCTGCCCTTGACAAGCCGTACATGCTAGCCTTTTTTAAATAATCATAAAAAAAACGTGTCGTATAGGCATGCCATTTACTTGTAATACAGAGCTCGTACAACTGATCATGTGAGTTTGCAAGTCTTTCTTTATAAGCGTGACCACCAGGCGTTAAATCAAAAGCTGCATAACCTTCTTCAAACAGTAGCTGCTCCAACATTACCATAATGACGTAGCCTGGCGAGTACTTTGCATAGAAAGGAGAATGCGTATTGATACCCGCACCGTGCACCCACTTATTTTTACCTTCTGTAGCCACTAATGAGGCAATGATTTCATCGTTAAGCTTTAAGACTGTTACATGAAGTATGCCTTGCTCAAATAGCGCAAGAAGGAACTCCTTTTTAACAGGGTTATTTTTAAAAGGGATTTTGTTAAGCGTCGCACCTTTTCTAAAATCAAACTGAATAATAAGTTCGTCCAGCACAGCTTTAAACTCATCCAGCACTACAATCTTTTCAAATTTTAATTCTCCAAGTCGTTTTAAGCGATTACGATTTTCCCTAAACTGTTTCTTTTTAAACAGCTTTGTTGCCTCAGGATCTTGGAAATTCATAACCGGGCGCTTGAACTCACGCATAACATAGCGGCTATTCCACTCAGGGTCATCCTGCAACCAATTAAGAGGTGTTTTAGGTGGAATATATTTAAACATGATTTTCTGCCCCTTAAAACCCTCTCTTACCTTAGATAAAGCATTTTTTATAAATCTATCCTCGTCACTTTTGCTGCAAAGCCAGGTATGGTAGTAAGCATCCCAGCCTCCGGCAGCCGTAATGCCCAAGCCTTGCACATTTTTAGCTAATGTCAGTAAGCCGGTGAGTTTCCCTCCCTGCTCCTCTTTCACAAGTATGGGCAAGTTTTTATGATGAAATGTCTGGTACCACACACTTACAAACTCTGGACTCTGAAACACTGTTGCCCACTCACAATCCCCATAAAGTGCGTGCCAAGCCTCGATAAAGTTTTGATCTGACATCAATTGTAATACCTCATCTCCAACTAAAAGCTCAGTTGCAGATGTACTTTCTACTTCTAAGGTTAACTCATTAGTAAGGTTTTTATACATAACTAAGATTTTTTAATTTGATGAAAGGCTACAAGCAATTCAGTTGATATTTTATATGGTAAAATACTAACATGCCATTGAAGATGTGCTGGTATAGAGCTGGAAAGGGTACCAGCAACAACCCGATAAATTATTGTTACAGAAGTTATTTAAAGCGCCATCATTTCGGATTTTGGCCTGCTTGACACTGTAGTAGTCTGTGGATCCACAGACAGCCTGCGCTTGGGATACATAAATTTAAGCATCAGCGGTTTCCAGACTCCTAACATTCTGCAGATATTTTCTGCCAGCGAGGCGCCCTCCAACAGACCAAATCGCGGTAATTCAAAGTTGCTGTTCAATATACTCTTTGTAAGGTACTTTGGCTCACAGGTAAACGCTAGCTTGTAGTCAAGTTCGGACAGGGCATTTATTTCTCGTATTCCATAGTCTCCGTTTGGGTAAGCAAAATAATGTATGTTTTTGCCCGTCCAAGCTTCCAACTTCTCTTTAGACAGACTTAACTCAGCGTAAAGCTCATCATCTTTACAATTGATTAGTATAGGGTGTGTATGCGTATGGCCGCCAATAGTAACATACTCAGATTCAGATGCTTTTTTAACCTGATCAACCGTTAAAGCTTCTCGCGGCAGCGTGATTTCATTCTTTATGTTTTGTAGTATAGAAATACGTTCTACGTTGGATGCTTTTTTCAACAAGGATTTTGGTGGAAGACCTTTGTTATACTTTGCGGCAGTTTCAAGGTAAGTCCACCAATAAACACCGTCTTCTACAGGTTCTGAGGACACAAATATTGATACCGGCACCTTGTATTTATTGGCAACCTCTATTACGTTGCTCTCATTAGACTGCCAACCATCATCCAGGGTTAGCAGCACTCCCCCCTTTGGCAGCGGAAGATTTTTTTGCCTGATTTCATTCAGGTCAGCCATACTTAGAAAAGTGAACCCGTTGTTTTTAAGCCATTTCACACACCCTTCAAACTCTTTTTTAGTGGGGTTATGAAAATAAACCGGTAAGATGAACTCTCCTTTCATAGCTCGTTTCTTGGCCCTCCGTACAAATCCACCTATAATCAACAAGTTAGCTACAAACCAGGTGAATATATTTCTAGCGCTCCATGTCATGGGAAATCATTTAAGATCAGTGATACGTCTTTTTAGTACTGGGTTGATATATTAGTGCATATTTTCAATACGAAAAAAATAGGTAAAAATATGTCTAAATATTATTTTTATAGTACTAAATAATTTTACTTTTTCCCTAAAATCTGTACTTCAAGCAAAAAGAAGTTATGGAGCCTCATTAATAGTTTGCATAATATTTAATCCTGCATGTTCGCTGCCAACACGTATGTTATCCAAGTATAAGACACGAAGTTTTGTATCTGTTTCGCTTTTATTCCACTTAGCTTTGTATAGACCTAGCTTCCAGTAAGGTAGGTCTAGTTTATACATATTTCCTCCCTTTTGCGTAAGGATTTTCCTCCCGTCTCTCCAGATCTCTATCAGGCCATCGCCACCATCAGAGTGTACAAAATGGAATACAAACTCTTGCCAACTGTCTTTTAACAAAGGGCCTAAGTCTATTTCCTGCAGCAGATCCGGGTCAGAGCCAGTTCTAAGTATAAGTCTGTCCTCCCGCACACGCAGCGATGTAGCTTGCGTACTGTGGGCAGTTTGCCACCATTGGCTGATTACCTCACTAGAGGCATCACATGCATACTTTTCGGATGGGAAGTAAACCGCAAAACTATACCATCTCTCTTTGTTTGTAGGTCGGTCAGTAACAAACAGTTCTGCCCTGGTACCATTATGGACCATAGGGTCATTGTGCCGAAGTTCTAATTTTCCTGCTTTGCTGCCCCTGAAAACCGGGTTTGTTACTAACTGGTAACTATGCGGAGTTGCAGTCTGAATTCCTACAATGCTAGAGAGAGGCTTTTCACCTTCAAAGGTTTCCTCAAAAATTATGGAATTGGTTGATGAATTTACTTTCTGAAACTCCATGCGTGGCAAATAAAGCGAATAAAGTTGCTCAGGCAGCACTTCGCTTTTTTGCTGTATTTTAGACGCTAAATCTGAAACTTCATGTTTGGCAATAAGTGTAAGAAATAGTATAAAGTATGAAATATATATCGTATTTATTTTCAACATAAAATAGTATCTCTGCTTTCGTTTTTATTATGCGCCTGAAAGCATTCGTATTAAAATGCGCTATTGTGGGTCTTTTTACCGAAAATTGTCATGTAGATGATTTTAAGATCCAGCCATAAAGACCAGTTTTCCATGTACCACAGGTCATGCCGTGTTCGCTGTGTTTTCTGCTCCTTTGTTTCTGTTGGCCCGCGCCACCCATTTACTTGCGCCCAACCAGTAATGCCAGGCTTAAAGTAGTGCCTGATCATATACTTCTCTTCACTTTCCTGGAACTGCTGATTTAGAAAGCTCCGATGCGGCCTTGGCCCAACAACACTCATGTCGCCAAGCAGCACATTCACAAATTGCGGTAACTCGTCGAGGCTATACTTGCGCAGGATTCTTCCTACTTTAGTTATTCTGGCATCATCTTTTTGAGTAGACAGCATGTCTAAATTAGGGTTGTCATTTTTTATCATACTTCGGAATTTAATCACCTTAAAAGGCCGCCCTCCTTTTCCGATCCGGGTAGGGTAGTAGAATACCGGGCCTGGAGAATCTGCTTTAATAAGTACAGCGATTAAGGCAAATACAGGTAACAAAAACACAAGAATTACAAATGAGAAAACTTTATCAAAGGTGTTCTTGATGAAAAATGAGAATGTCTCGTCTAAAGGTAACTGGCGAACATTTATAGCATCCAACTGCCCAAACCTGGTAATTTTATATTGGTTACCGAAGAGCCCTTGATAATCTGGAATATACTTTACCCTAACACCATGGTAATCAGCGGCTGTTATAATATTCTTGATCTTCTTTGAAGTTTTAACAGGAAGTGCGATTACAATTTCATCTACAGGGTTATCTCTCAGATACTCATGTATATGGTCAATGTCTCCTACCACTTTATCTTGCGGCACCAAGCACTTCTCCTTTTTATTGCAGTCTATAAAGCCTTTAATTTTATATCCTCTGTTTTTAGAAGTGTGTAGGTGCTTCTCTACATTCTCTGCCACGTTGCCAATGCCTGCAACTAAAGTATAACGCTCATTCGTGCTCTTTTGGGATCTAACGTAAGTCAAGTAGTTTACAACAAGCATATTAACAGAAATGCCTAAAATTGGGAATGCGACTACAAAAGCGGTAATAGCGTTAAGGCTTTTAATTGATATTGGTGAGAAATAGTAAATAATGGAAGAGATTGTGATAAGTATAACATAAGCCTTCACATAATTGAAAACCCTAAGGCTTAGCCTGTTGTGGAAATTTAGGTAATACAAACGCCTCCAGTAGCCAATTACAAACCACAGTACAATGAAGCCTAAAAAAATACTCCAATCTACCTGGCTTAAACTTTTATCATTGAAGAAATAGATAGAAATAAATAAAGCTGTTATTAAAGTTATTATATCTCCACCAAAGTAGAAAGACGGGCTTATATGTCTGTGGTCGTTCATACTATACATTTTAAAGTGATCGTAATAACTATTTTACCATAAAGGCTACCAATGTTTGTTAGCTTAGGTCATAATGGTTACAGTGAATTGGTATAAGAAGCATCTATAGCAGCGCAATAGATTTAAACTAGAGGCAATACAGTAGTAAGCACTTACCATATTTGCTAAGCCTGTACTGTAGAACTAGAATATATACTGTATTATAGATTTTGTGTGTAATCCTTAAATTCTGTGCGGGACTACATAATACTGATAAGAGAGTCGGTAAATTTCAATCATATTACGAAATATTAAGTCTACAAAATATATAAACACTATTAACCTTGGTGTTATTTTTACAATTAAATCAAACTAATCACCTTGATTTCTTTCCATATTTTGGAACTAATAACTAATGAGTTATAATTTTTATAAATTTTTTATAATTATTATACTTAATCCAACTGTTAAAGATTCATATTTATGCTTATATTAGGAAGGAATATAAAATATCGGGTAGATAAGGGGTTTTCACTGGTGAACGTCAATCTATAGGATGTGAATACATATAAACTATGTATATATTTGCAGATTCAATTTTGTTTAATCCTGACTGGCCATAGCTATATTCATTAGATTCCAACCAATTTAGTAGGATTGCATGGTGTACTAAAATTTAATGCTATAAAGGCTTCAGCTTTTAAAAAACTGCTTATAAGCCATTTAACTTTTATTAGTTATCATTTTTCAGTATAGCAACTCTATTTATAATATAGTTTTAGTTTATGCTATTTGAGTATAATAGCTGCGTGGGTGTATATTTTAATATCTAGTAAAGTAATTATTCGAAGCAGATATGGCTTAAACTTTTTCTATATTCAAGATCGAAAATAGTTATCTGTACAAAGTGTCACTTTTATGGTAGCTAATTGAGAATATCAGTTTAACTCTTATATAAGCACAAGCTATACAGCTATTTATACCTACTATTAATTTTAAGTCCATGCTATACTAAAAAACAAAAAGAGCAGCTGAAGATCAGCTGCTCTTTTCAATACAATGTGTAGGCTTATCTACCTATACAGGTAAAAATACTATATAAATTTATTTACCTTTAGCTCTAGAATAAGACTTAGAGTAACCGTAGCTACGATCTTTTCTTTCTCTTCTCTCATGCCCTCTGTTTTTGTATTTATCCTTATCTGAATCAGATGGCTCTGGCTCAGAAACTTCCGGCTCACTAGGCTTAGTCGGCTCTGGCTGCGTTGTTTCAGGCTCAGTTGGTTCTGGCTCTGTCGTTTCTGGCTCACTCGGCTCAGACGGTGCTGGCTCAGAAACTTCCGGTTCAGATGGCGCAGATGGTGCTGGCTCTGTGATAACTGGCTCCTGCTCTGGCTCAGTTGGTGCTGGCTCTGGCTGAGTTGTTACCGGAGCGTCAGCGGTTGTAGTAGTCATGCTAGCCAGTGTAGCATTCTCGTTGCCAACGCGGATGTTGTCGTAATAAATCACGCGCTTGCTCGTCTCGGTGCTGCCGCTGTTCCATGACGCTTTGTAGATACCGATCTTCCAGTTAGGCATCTTGTCGTTGTACATGTTGCCGCCCTTCTGCTCGAGAATCTTGGTGCCGTTGCGCCACACCTCGATCAGGCCGTCGCTGCCGTTCGAGTGGATGAAGTGGAACACGTACTCCTGCCAGCTGTCCTTGGTCACTGCGCCCAGGTCGATCTCCTTTAACGACTTCGGGTCGTTGCCTGTTCTCAGGATGAGCCTGTCCTTGCGCACCCGAAGGGAGGTGGCCTGGGTGCTGCCCGATGTCTGCCACCACTGGCTGATCACCTCGCTGCCCGAGTCGTAGGCGTAGTCCTTGGCCGGGAAGTAGGCCGCAAAGCTGTACCACCTGTTCTTGTTGGTGGCCGGGTCGGCCACGATCACCTCGGCGCGGGTGCCGTTGGCTACCTGCCCGTCTGAGCTGCGCAGCTCAAAGCGGCCCGACTTGGCCCCGGCGAAAACCGGGTTGGTGGCCATCTGGAACGAGTAAGAGGTGCCGAACTGCGTGTGGCGGCCGGAGAAGGCGCTGCTGCCCTCAAACGTCTCCTGGAAAATGTAATTCGCTGAAGTAGCATTGCCAGTTGACTCAGCAGTCAGTCCTGCACTAGGGTTTACTTCATCAAGTTCTTTTTGCTCACAAGAAAAAGTTACTGCGCCCACCATTAGGGGCATAAGGATATATTTGAATCTTGAATTTTTCATTATTTGGCTAAAAATTGAATAAGAATTGGATTGAATAGTTTCATTTTTACCAGTCAATACTGATTTATTAGAGGTAAAAACTAGATAGAAAATTTTAAGAATTAATAATTTACGGTTACTAGTTAAATTAATTTACTAACACCTAAAAGTCTTATCATACACACAGAAGCTTTTTAACAGTTAAACATAGAATGATGTAATCTCTACTGCACTACACCCACCTAATAATTGCACATTTTATCCTAATGTCTGCAACAAAGGTAAAGCAGTTGATTTCAAAATTGAAAGCCATTCACCAATTTTCTGCAAAAAACGTCTTTTTTTACATTTAAAACATGATATTCATACATGCTTTAGCTTTCTTTATACGAAACCTTATATATAGTCAGAACTATAAGCTTTTATGATAATTGTATTTTTACAATACAATCAATTACAACAGGAGATTTTCTTGCTTAGGATTAAGCAATATTCAGAAAGAACAAGATGCAATTTTATTGTTTACCAGAAGAGCCCATACTAATGTTAATTAGTATGGATTGATTAGCTCAAGCCAGATCAAAATCGATCTATAATAGATTGCACTATTTTTTAAGTATAACGACCTATAGGCTATGTTATTATTAAGAGATAACTAATTCCTATACATACACCTACTAAATAGTTAAAATACAGTCATTTATAACCGAAAATGAGTCGGCAAATTAAGTAGAACTGTGACTTTTTGAATGCCGTTCTAATTTAGAGAATAGGTAAACTGTAGTTAAAAAGAGGACTTCTAACATCAGCATATTTAACTGATAACAATAGAGGTTATGGGTGAGTAACTATATTACTCTATATCAAAAACCAGCTTACAAGAACTTTAATACTTTGAGAAAACAATAAGATACACCAAACAAACTATGATTATATAAATATATTTAAGACTTATTCAGATATAAACCTTAAATCTCCGTATATAAAAGCTTATAAAAAACTTCTCCTCAAACAATGCCACTGGTTCTGCCTCCCTTGTTCCATCTGCTTCGGCTCCTTCACAAAATTGGCAGCTTTATAAAGTATTTATACTTAGCTCAATCTTTTACAAACACATTAAATTACTTACTGAGGCTGTCAGATGTTTTGCATATAACACAACGTATAGCCACTTCTGCCATCCTCAAAACAGGTGTATCTATTTTTAGCTGCACAGCTGAATGTTTTAGAACAACTTATATAATATACTATAAGCTGTTAAGCAATTTGACTTCAGGTAGTAAGTTAGCAGGAGCTTATACTTCATTTTGTGTAGTGTTTTGCTCTTCTACAGCATTGAAGACGTTCCCTATATTTTATATGGCACTAATATGAGAGAAGGCGTATCTATAGTTATTTGCACTTACAACGGAGCGGCTTTACTCCCAGAAACTATACGCCATATAGCACAGCAGCGCGTGGATCCAAAAATTAGTTGGGAGCTTGTAGTAATAGATAATGCCTCCACTGATAACACAAGCGAGATAGCTGTAACTGAATGGCGAAAACACGGATCGCCAGCCCCTTTTATCCTTCTTCAGGAAAGCAAACAAGGGTTAACATACGCCCGTGCACTAGCCTTACAAGAGGCTCAGTATGATTTTGTTCTGTTTTGTGATGATGACAATTGGCTAGAGGAAAACTATGTAAACTTAGCTTACCAATGTATGATGCAGCACCCAAGGGTTGGGGCGCTTGGAGGCCATGGCACTTTAGTATTTGAGACTCCGCCACCTGTCTGGGCAAAAGGCCATGGTTTATTTGCTAACGGGCCGCAAGCAAAAGCATCGGGCATAGTACCTAACCATATTGTGTATGGTGCAGGATGCGTTATCAGGAAAACAGCGTATAACAAACTTATACAATCAGGATTCAAACCAACACTTACTGATCGAAAAGGCGGTAAACTTAGCTCGGGCGGAGACTATGAGCTTTGTTATGCCATTGCTTTGGCTGGTTACAGCATTTGGTATGAAAGAAAGCTTACTTTTAGGCACTTCATGCCTTCCTCCCGCATCAGATGGGAGTTCTATAAACGCTTCATCAAAGAAGGATTGCAATGTTATGAAGTGATTGTCCCTTACCGGCTAAGAGTAAGTATGGGGGCAAAAAACCTCTTTTCGTTTTATGCCAAGGCTATGTGGATATTGCTGTCTTACATTCTGAGGCTTTTCCCTGTTCTGTTTCATAAATTCAAATCACGCCCTGGTTCTGATATGGCAGAATACTATAGCTTGAAGCTATATTCTTTAAAGCATAAAATATTTATTTTCAGAAAGATTAACTCTATGCGTCAAAGTTTTCTGGAGATTTTGGAATTTGAAGAGCAAAACCTTGGGGTAACTCGTTTTAGCAAATTGCCTGATTTGTCTTCCCAGTTAAATAAAATCCGCACACTTTTAGTCAGATAGTTATCCAAATTAGCTATCACCGCTGCTTTGGCCATCATCACTTTTCAAAGGGCTTAACTGGCTAGTCTTAACGCTTGGCACCTCACTTTTTCACCTCTATGGCTCGGTAGAATTATACTTGATTCCTACAGGCCAAATAACAAAGCTCACTAAATTATTGATTAATCTGGCCTTTTAATCTTCAAAACAACACAACTTTTCTTCAAATCATACATACGTTTATTAATACGACCTCCCGAAGCTTATAGTGTATCTATACCAAATAGACGCTATAGGTATGCGATCAGGTGCCCATCTGCCCCTGACAAACTTGCCTCCACATGCGCCCAACCCAAATGAGAACAAACATGAATAATTTTTATGAAAAGAAACGCATTACTACTTTTACCCTTGCTACTAATAAGCTTGGTAGCAGCTGCACAAACTACCATTATACCGTTTAACTCTACCTGGAATTATCTGGATAATGGGTCAGACCAAGGCACTGCCTGGCGTGAAGCCTCTTTTAACGACTCCGGCTGGAAATCCGGTGCAGGAAAGCTTGGCTATGGTATTTCTGACGCAGCAACTATAGTTAGTTTTGGCGGAAGCTCATCTAATAAATATATTACCACCTACTTCCGAAAGAGTTTTACCATTTCAGAACCATCGGCATATAACGAATTACAGGGGCAGGTAAAGCGGGATGATGGCGTTGTTGTATACTTAAACGGACAAGAGGTATACCGTAACAATATGCCAAGCGGCGCAATCTCCTACAACACCCGCGCCTCTGGTACATCTGGTGGGGATGATGGGGCAACACCTATATCGTTTGCTGTACCAAACGGTGCCATAGTTAGCGGGACCAATGTTATGGCCGTAGAAATACATCAGGCAAGCCCTTCCAGCTCAGACATAGCTTTTGACCTGGAACTAAGCGCTACTGCCGTTAACCCACCCCCAACTAAGAATGAGCCGCCTTCTGTTAGCTTAACAAGCCCGGCAAACGGTACAAGTATGGAACTGGGAAGCACCACAACTTTAGAAGCATCGGCCTCAGACCCCGAAAACGCATTGGCAAAAGTCACGTTTCTCGTAAACGGCTCCGCTATAGGCGAAGACAACTCAAGCCCTTACCGCCTCTCCTGGTCGCCTGCGGCAGCTGGCACTTATACACTTACAGCAACAGCCACTGATGCCGAAGGAGCATCAGCCACCTCCTCAGCCGTTAGCATTACTGTAACAAAGAAACCTGATGAACCTACTTCTGAAGGGTTTAAAACCATTACCCGCCTGGAGCCCGTGCCCGTTTCTACTAGCACGGGCGAGAAACCGCAATCTAAAGTATGGAAGCATGATGGCAAACACTGGGCAGTTTTACCGAACTCTTCCGGCACATACCTATGGCGTTTAGATGGCACCTCCTGGACCAATGTTCTGAAGCTCTCTACAAAGTCAACTTCAAAAGCTGACTGCAAAATGGTGGGCAATACGGCACACATCCTCCTTTACCAAGGGCGGTCTTCACAGATGGTTTCCATTGAATACCTACCGGCAGAAGGCACTTACCAGCTGTGGTCAAAGAGAACATCAACCGTTGGGCTATCCTTCGAGAGTGGTGTAGAGACAGCTACTATTGATATAGACTCTAAGGGAAGAATGTGGCTTGCGTCTGACGCAAGCAGCACCATACATGTAAGGTGGAGCGACTCGCCTTACAACAAGTGGAGCTCACCTATTACCATAGCATCTGGTGTATCTAGCGACGACATATGCGCCCTAACTTCCATGCCCGGTAATATAGGAGTGCTTTGGTCTAACCAATCCACAAAACGGTTCGGGTTTAAAGTACATGCCGACGGTGCAGATCCTGCTTCCTGGTCATCAGATGAAGTGCCGGCCTCACAATCTGCCATGAATATTGGCGGCGGCATGGCAGATGATCACTTAAATATGGCAATCTCCAGCAACGGCACCTTATATTGCGCTGTCAAAACTGGTTATGATTCTCAGAATTACCCCTCCATTGCGTTACTTGTAAGGCGGCCATCCGGCAGCTGGGACAATTTATACACTGTAGCTAATGGCGGCACAAGACCTTTGGTAATATTAAATGAGGCTGAGGGTAAAGTCAGGGTTGTTTATACTTCCAGCGACAGTGGCGGCAATATTCTATACCGGGAGTCTTCCATGTCGTCAATATCTTTTGGCTCTCAGATGACCTTGATCAGCGGCAGCTCTTACAACAACGCCACCAGCACCAAAGATAATTTTACGGATGATATTGTTATACTTGCCTCAAGCAGCTCTGAAGCGGCAGGAGTTTTGGCTACTGATGCATCCTCTCCAACACCTATTCTGCCTGGCACACCGTCTTTAGTTTCGCCGGCCGATTTAGCCACTGGAGTTTCCGTTGCTCCATCGCTCAGCTGGAACTCAGCGTCTCATGCCGCTACCTATCAGGTTCAGGTTGCTGCAAGCTCAGATTTCTCAAGCACCGCATTTAACCAGAGTAATATTACGGGCACTTCAGTAACCGCAACCGGGCTTACCCAAAATACAACCTACTACTGGCGGGCCAGAGCTTCGAATACAGCAGGCACAGGCAACTGGTCCTCTACCTGGAGCTTTACCACTAACTCTGCCACCCCTCCTCCACCGCCGCCAACTACCGAAGGGCTTGTGGCACACTGGAAAATGAACGAAGGCAGCGGCACCACCGTATCAGATGCCACCGGCAATGGCAATGATGCCCAAACTGTTGGAAGCCCATCCTGGACTACAGGTGTAGATGGTACAGCCCTGCAGCTTAACGGAAGCAACCAGTATGCAGCGGCACCAGATACTGAATCCCTTGATATTACTGAGACCATTACACTTTCCGCCTGGATAAAGCCTCAGAAAACGGGTACGCAATACATTATTAAAAAAGCGGTAAACAACAGTATAGACGGTTACGAGTTAGGGCTATCCAGTAGCGGAAGCGTATTTTTCCGGATTAACCAAGCTTCATCAGGCAATACATACAGGCTAAACTCAAGTACAGATTATCCATCGAATGGCACCACCTGGATGCACGTTGCTGCCACATACGATGGCTCTGTTTTAAAGCTATACTTGAACGGGGCAGAGAACGCAAGCCAGACACTGAGCTCTCCTCAAACTATAGCTATAAACACCCAGGCTGTGCATATCGGAGCGCAGGATAATGGTACTTATAAGTTTAGAGGCGCTATTGATGATGCCCGGATATACAATAATGCTTTAAGTGCCTCAGAAGTCAGCGCTTTATACACTGGCAATGCTTCTTTGGCAGCCTCCGCCACCTCTTCTGCCACAGCATTGCTGCCACCTTCGGAGCAGATGCCAAGTATGGAAGTATATCCAAACCCGTTTACATCAACTGCTACCTTAAATTTTATACTTCCGGAGAGCGGCTCTTATTCCTTATCGTTGTATGACAGCAAAGGAGCGCTGATTGATCAGTTACAGCAGGGCTACGCTACAGCAGGAGAAAACAGAGCCCTGGAGCTTAGAGGTCAGCATTTGGCAAAAGGTTTATACTTTATTCGCCTGCAAACAGCAACACAGGGCAAAACGCTGCGGCTTGTGCTGGACAAGTAAACGTATCTTTCATCCTGCTCTGTCAACTTTTGGCAGGGCAGGATTCTTCCCCTTCTAAACAGTTCAAAAATTCCCGCTAAAAACAACGACGCCAAAGCTTCATTTTCTCCTGAAATGACGAATGTATGACCCGTAACGATTTTGAATTGCTTTAGCTTTTATATTATGCAAAACTTAAAACTTATTAAAACTTCTTTCTTTCTGTTTATTCTGACTTACCTGATTAACCCAATCTTATTTACTGTAAATGCACAAAGCACGGTTCAGCCTTTGTATGTAACTGAAGCTGTGAAGTATGACACCGATGACCCGGCAATTTGGATTAACAAGGAAAACCCCAGTGAAAGCCTTATTATCGGCACCGACAAAGAGGCAGATGGTGCCTTGTTTGTGTTCAACCTACAAGGGCAAATCATTCCGGATAAAGTAATTCCAAACTTAGAGCGCCCTAATAATGTGGATGTTGCCTATGGCTTGATGCTACAGGGAGCAGAGGTGGATATAGCCGTGACAACAGAGCGTTTAGCTGGCAAGTTAAGAGTGTACAGCCTACCAGATATGCAAGCAGTTGATAGCGGCGGAATAGAAGTGTTTGAAGGCGAAAGCGGCAGCTATGGCTACGATGAACCTATGGGTGTTTCACTTTATAAAAGGCCAAGCGACGGAAGCTTATTTGCTATTGTAAGCCGGAAAAGCGGCACTAGCGACGGCACTTATCTCTGGCAGTACCTGCTGGAAGATGACGGGCAAGGCAATGTAACCGGAACGCTCGTCAGGAAATTCGGGAACTATAGCGGCAACAAAGAAATAGAGGCCGTTGCAGTAGATAATGAACTAGGTTACGTGTATTATTCAGACGAAATGGTAGGGGTAAGGAAGTATTACGCAGACCCTGACTCGAGCAATGAGGAACTGGCGCTTTTTGCAACCAGCAGCTTTAGCATCGACCAGGAGGGCATTGCTATTTACAACGAAACAGATAGTACCGGTTTTATACTTGTATCTGACCAGGACGCGGGTGAGTTGCACCTTTACCCGCGTGAAGGCACTGCTGCCGACCCGCACCAACACCCATTGCTAAAGGAAGTACCCATAGCTGCAAGATTTACTGATGGCATTGAAGCCACGAGTCATTCTTTACCACCAGACTTTAACAATGGCTTAGTGGTAGCTATGTCGGAAGGCGGGACTTTTCACCTGTACCGATGGGAGGATATTGCAGGAGATGATATTCCGACGGACACATCAGGCACAACTACAGAAGAAGAAATCATCTCCTTTAACTCTACCTGGAAATATCTTGATGATGGCTCAGACCAAGACACTGCCTGGCAAGAAGCCTCATTTAACGACTCCGGCTGGAAATCCGGAGAAGGCAAGTTGGGCTATGGCATACCTGATGCAGCTACTGTAGTAAGCTACGGGAAAAACAAAAACAAGAAATATATAACCTCCTACTTCCGGAAAAATTTCTCGATAACCGACCTAGAAGCTATCTCATCCTTTACAGCGCAAGTTAACAGAGATGATGGTGTGGTGATTTATGTAAACGGCCAGGAAGTTTACCGCAACAACATGCCTTCCGGAGCTATAAGTTACAGCACACTGGCTGCCGGTACTACTGGTGGCGACGATGGCGCTACTCCTATTCCGTTCTCGATACCTATAACAGCCTTTGTAAACGGCAGCAACACGATAGCGGTAGAAATACATCAGGCTGCTCGCTCATCCTCAGACATAGCGTTTGATCTTGAGCTTATCGGTAGCAAAGCAGTACCACTCGGAACAAAAGACACCAATGCCTCTAATAGTTCAACCAGCTTTGAAACTGAAGCCGACTTAATCAGTGAGCTAAAAGCATATCCAAACCCTTTCTCTGGCAGTGTGACAATCAGCTTTACTAGCGCGGCTAACACCACCTACAGTGTCTCCTTATATGACAGCAACGGCAAACAAGTAGGTGTTACAAGCCAGGGAACAGCTGAAAAAGGAAGAACCACTAATGTAGCAGTTGATGGCACAAACCTCGCCGCCGGCTTATACTTTGTAAGAGTTGAAACGAACTACGGCAAGTATACCTTCAGGCTGATCAATATCAACTGAATTTAATATAATAAACAAGCTTTAGCAAAGAGCAGGTTCAGGCAAATAAAGCGCCTGAACCTGCTCTTTTTTTGTCATACAACACATGATAACGCATTGACTTTCTTTACAATACAATTCTCTACGCTTCTATTTTAACCTCAAATTGGTAACCCTTTAAATTATACTTTGCGAAGCAAGGGCAAGACCTCTTGCCTCTAATCCTTCTTAGGTTCTCAATTATTCAATGTATAAATTCTATAGCTGAGCGGGTTTAACGGGCATAATTCTCAAGTAAAAGCGCTTATTACCTAAGCGAAAAGATCAAATAAAGCAGCATTAAATACAACTAATTTTAAAAATATACATATAAGTATAAATAATATACTCAATACAAGTTTATAACAAATCAAGTATGCGAATCAGCCTTACTTTAGCTGATACATGACACTCTACATATCTTCCTGATTTATAATAATTTAATTTAGGAGAGATTTAAGACACGTTCTTTTGCTGCTACATTCTTTGGGTTTTACTTCAAAATTGCCAATATGATAATAAAGTATACCGCCCTTATCTGTATTCTCCTTTTCTATTACCAAGCGTTCGCGCAACAGTCACAAGGTTTTGTCTCAGTTAAAGAGCTTGCTCCTTTGCCCGTATCCAGAAACACAGGAGAGAAACCGCAGTCAAAAGTATGGTCTTACAAGTGCAAGCAATGGGCAGTGCTGGCAGACAAATCCGGCACATACCTCTGGCGGCTTGATAATAATAAATGGAGAAATGTGCTTAAGCTGTCAGATAAACTTGCCAACGCAGATTGTAAAATTGTAGACGATATAGCGCATATCTTCCTTTTTACCGGGGAAGGCAAAAGCTACTTAGTCTCTTTGGAGTACTCATCAGAAAGTGGCACTTATAAATTCTGGTCTGCACAGCCAACGCCATCTCCCGTTTCGCTTGCCGAGGGTGCTAAAACCGCTACAATAGACATAGATAGCAAAGGTAGAATGTGGCTGGCGTCTGATGCTGCACCAAATATTAAAGTGAGGTGGAGCGATTCTCCTTATACTAACTGGAGCAATCCCATAGACTTAGTATCTAATATTAGTATAAATGATATTGGCGCCATCATAGCTATGCCAAATAAAGTTGGCGTGATGTGGTCTAACCAGAAAGCAAAACGGTTTGGTTTTAGAACGCACACAGATGGAGACGCCCCTGAAGTTTGGTCTGGTGATGAGGTTCCGGCTTCGCAGTCAGCACTGGATGTGCACTTGGGCATGGCAGACGACCATTTGAACATGACAGTTGCCAGCGACGGAACGCTTTACTGCGCTATTAAGACCGAGTATGACACCAAGGGTTACCCTAAAATTGCGTTGCTGGTGCGGCGGCCCTCCGGCACCTGGGACAACCTGTACGAAGTATCTCAAAAAGGCACCAGGCCGATTGTTATACTTAATGAAGAAAAGAACAAAGTCAAAGTAGTTTATACTGCTAAGGACCTTGATGGAGAAATTGTTTATAAAGAGTCGGACAGTAAAAACATCTCATTCTCACCAGAACTGCCTTTGATAAAAAACGGGGCCTACAACAATGTGTCGAGCAGCAAAGGCCCTTATAATAATGATGTAGTGATTCTGGCATCCGACAGCACCCAAGCGGTGGGGGTGTTGGCCTTAGATGATCAACCCTCAGATAAATGCGATGCTGTTCAAGACTGGATCATCTACCCCAACCCTTTTTCAGCAAATACCAATTTATATTTTAGCCTGCAGCACAACGGCAGGTATAAGGTATTGCTCTATGATACAACAGGCGCGCTAGTTGCCAAGTTAAACGAGGGCGAAGCTACGGCGGGCGCGATTATTAAAATTGAGATTGACGGAACCAAGCTAAGCCGAGGTTTATACTTTGTAAAGGTGCAAACCCAGGAAAGAACAAAGAGTATGAAACTTGTTCTGGCCAATTAACATCATAAACAAATATCCCCTGCCAAGTAACCTCAGCAGGGGATATTTATAGTCTTAGCCAGGCACTATACCGCCACGGCATGGTCGCGAAGCACATCGTTTAGCGATGTCTTCAGATCTGTGCTTGCTTTACGCTGCCCAATGATAAGGGCGCATGGTACTTGAAACTCGCCAGCCGGGAATTTCTTGGTGTATGAACCCGGAATTACCACCGAGCGTGGCGGCACATATCCTTTGTATTCCTTAGGCTCGCTACCTGTTACGTCAATAATTTTAGAGCTGCCGGTAATGGTTACACCCGCGCCAATTACCGCTTCTTTTCCAATGCGGCAACCCTCTACAAGTATACTTCTGGAACCGATAAAGGCGCCGTCTTCCACAATAACCGGTGCAGCCTGCACTGGCTCCAGCACACCGCCTAAGCCTACGCCGCCGCTAAGGTGTACGTTTTTGCCTACCTGGGCGCAGCTTCCCACCGTTGCCCAGGTATCTACCATCGTACCCGAATCCACATAGGCGCCAATGTTTACGTAAGAAGGCATCATCACCACACCTCTGGCCAGGAAAGAGCCATAACGTGCCACGGCATGAGGCACCACACGCACACCCAGTTGCTCGTAATTGCGCTTCAGGGCAATCTTATCATGAAACTCAAAAGGCCCTACCTCTATCGTCTTCATTTGCTGAATTGGGAAGTACAGCAGAACAGCCTTCTTCACCCATTCGTTTACAGTCCACTCCTCACCAGTTGGCTCCGCCACGCGCACCAATCCTTTATCCAGATCATCAATCACAGAACGGATGGCTTCCACAGTGGCTGATTCTTTTAGTAGCTCCCGGTTATCCCAGGCCTGCTCTATTATTTGTCTTAGCTCCATATTCAAAATGCTTGTTACTCAATATTGCGTAAAAGTAAGTATTTTTGGTGGATGTCTGAAAAGAGAATCCTGATTGCTTCGCTGCTAAAGCCTATAACCGACACACGGATGTTCGAAAAGTTGGGCTTATCGCTTAGCAAACTAGCAGAAACTCAAATCCACATTGCAGGTTTCCTGGCTCCGGAGCCAATCTCCGCACCCGCTCAAGTATACTTTCACCCAATATTTAATTTCAGGCGACTAAGTATTAACCGTTATCTGGCGCAGCAAAAGTATACCCAATTGCTAGAGCAGGTAAAACCTGACCTGGTTATTGCCTGCACCCACGAGTTGCTGGCAACCAGCCAACGGTACTGCCGTAAGCACGGTGCCAAGCTGCTATATGATGTGCAGGAAAACTATACTTTAAACCTGGCAACGCAGCAGAATTACCCGCCGCTGCTCCGGCAGTTGCTCACTTACGGTGTCAGCAAAGTGGAGGCGAAAACAGCTTCTGGCGTAACGCACTTCCTACTGGCTGAACAAAGCTATGCACAGGAACTACCGTTCATCAAAGGCAGAAATTTCACTGTTATCGGCAACAAGTATAATCCTGCCCCTGATTATACGTTGCCAGCCACACCCGTTAAACTGGAGCAACAGCCTCTCCGGCTACTTTATTCTGGCACCATTGCGGAACTGTATGGCATTTTTGACGCGATAAATTTGGCAATTGAGCTGCACCGGCTGGATGCCTCCACCACCCTGACAATTATAGGCTACAGCGCCCGCCAGGACACTCTACAGAAGCTACAGGAGCAAATAAAGGGCAAAAGTTATATCAGGCTTATAGGTGGCGATAGGCTGGTGCCTCATCAGCAGATTCTGCAAATTATAAAAGAGAGTAATTTAGGACTGCTGCCTTACCAGCCACACCCTAGCACCGAACGCTGCATCCCTACAAAACTTTATGAGTATATGGCCTACGCACTACCGGTGCTCGTGCAGCAAAACCCGCTCTGGCAAAGTATAACCCATACAAACCAGGCAGGCCTTTCTATTGATTTTAAGCAGGCACGCCCACAGGAGTTGTTGCCTCGTATACGTCAACAGCTTTTTTATACTTCCGGAGTACCGCAGGAGATTTTCTGGCAGAGCGAAGAAGAGAAGCTTCTAGCCATAGTTAAACAAGCCTTAAAAAAAGCTATATGAGCTCAAAGTTTTATTTTTAGATGAATCTAAATTCGATATAAATCAGTATATTTGTAACTAAACGAAACTATAGTATGCGTAATTCGAGAATTGCAGGCGTTGGCCACTACGTACCGGAAAACGTGGTAACAAACAAGGACCTGGAGAAACTGATGGACACTACGGATGAGTGGATCCGGGAGCGGACAGGTATTGTGGAGAGGCGTTATTTCCAGGAGGGTGTAGACACGACCGCTAACATGGGTGCCGCCGCCGCACGTAAAGCTATTCAAATGGCTGGCCTGGAGCCGAAAGATATTGACATGATCGTGTTTGCCACCCTAAGCCCGGATTACGTTTTCCCAGGCTCGGGTGTGCTGATGCAACGAGAACTTGGACTTAAAGAGATACCGGCGCTTGATGTGCGCAACCAGTGCTCTGGCTTTGTGTACGCTCTATCTGTTGGAGATCAGTTTATAAAAACAGGCATGTACAACAACGTGCTGGTGGTAGGTTCAGAGATTCACTCCACAGGGCTTGATTTTTCCACCCGTGGCCGTGGCGTGTCTGTGATATTCGGAGACGGCGCCGGCGCAGTGGTACTCACCCCGTCTGACAGCAACGACAGAGGTATACTTTCAACACACTTGCATGCCGATGGCGAATTTGCCGAAGAACTGGCTGTAACCGCACCGAACAGTAACAAGAAAGAGCGCCTGACGCACGAAATGATCGATGACGGCAGCGTTTACCCATACATGAACGGCAACATGGTATTTAAGCATGCCGTAACACGTTTCCCGGAAGTGATTGAGGAGGCGCTGAACAAAAACGGCTACAAGCCAGAAGACATCGACTTGCTAGTGCCGCACCAGGCTAACCTGCGCATCACCTCATACATTCAGCAAAAAATGGGGCTGCCAGCCGAGAAGGTTATGAGCAACATCCAAAAGTATGGCAACACTACGGCTGCCTCGGTACCAATCGCGCTGAGCGAGGCTTATGCCGAAGGCCGCATCAAAGAAGGAGATCTTGTTTGCCTGGCAGCATTTGGCAGCGGCTTTACATGGGCTTCTGCACTAATTCGCTGGTAAGTATAAATGTTGAATGAGTGGTTGCGTGGAGAAGTGGTTAACATTAGATGTCTATTCACTCAATCACTCATTCTCACAATAAAAATTAAAATGTCCCACAGCTACACAGAGGAAAACTACATAAAAACCATTTACAAGCTATCTGCCAACGGTGTGCAGGATGTTAACACCAATGCCATTGCAGAAGTGTTGGAAACAAAAGCGGCCTCTGTAACAGACATGCTCCGTAAATTAAGCGCCAAGGATATTGTTAACTACGTTAAATACAAGGGCGTATCGCTGACACCGCAGGGAGAACGCGTGGCGCTGCAGATTATCCGGAGGCACCGGTTATGGGAAACCTTTCTGGTGGAGAAGCTAAAGTTTAATTGGGACGAAGTACATGAGGTGGCCGAGGAACTGGAGCATATCTCCTCTACCCTGCTTGCCAACCGACTAGACGAGTTTCTGGGCTATCCAAAATTTGATCCGCACGGCGACCCTATTCCTTCCGAATCGGGAGAAATGAAGCATAAAAAGCAGCGCCTGCTCGCCGAAATGGCAATAGACGATGCCGGTGTAGTGGTTGGTGTCAACGATTCGCAGCCACTCTTCCTGCAGTACCTCGATAAGATGGGTATTTCCCTTGGCACAAGTATAAAAATAATCGATAAGATCCCTTACGACAACTCACTTGAGATTGGCCTTGCCCAAGACAGATGCCTGGTTATATCACAAGAAGTTTCCAAAAACATATTTATATCTGCTTAAGCAAAGAGTGCTGCACAAAACTATGAGAACGATTCTACTTTGGGCTTTTCTGTGCCTGACCCTTATCACCAGTGCCTGTACGCAAACCGAAAACAAAGGCGCTATTGCCGCTGGCGAGCGTATGAAAGTGGTAACCACCACCAGTATTTTAAAAGATGCAGCCCAACATATTGTAGGTGATCTGGCCGATGTGGAGTCGATTATGGGAAGTGGCGTAGACCCGCACCTCTACAAGGCCACCCAAGGCGATCTGCAGAAATTAACCGAAGCGGATGTTATCTTTTACAACGGTTTGTACCTGGAAGGCAAAATGGGCGAAATAATGGAAAAACTTGGCCGCCAGAAAACGGTTGTAACCGCCACGGCCGGTATAGCGGAAGACAAACTGCGTGCTTCGCCGGTGTATAAGAACAGCAGCGACCCGCACGTATGGTTTGATGTGCAGCTTTGGCAGGATGTGGTAAAGCACATGAGCCAGGAGTTGCAACAAAAAGACCCAGCCAACGCCGAGGCCTACAAGCAAAACACGCAGGCTTACCTGAAGGAGCTCGACACGCTGCACCAGTGGGTGAAAGCGCAGATCAGCACCATTCCAGAGCAGCAGCGCATCCTGATCACGGCGCATGATGCCTTTGGGTATTTTGGGGATGCTTATAGTATAAATGTGCGTGGCCTGCAGGGCATTTCTACTGTTTCAGAGTTTGGCTTGCAGGATGTATCGTCGCTGGTAAACTATATAGCAGACAATAAAATTAAAGCAGTTTTTGTGGAGTCCTCCGTTTCGCCAAAAGCTATTGAGGCCGTGGTGATCGGAAGCAAACAGAAAGGCCACGAGGTACAGGTTGGCGGCACATTGTTCTCCGATGCCTTAGGCGAGGAAGGCACAGCAGAAGGAACCTATTTGGGCATGGTAAGGCACAACGTAAACACCATTGTCTCTTCTCTAAAATAAATAACACATGATACTTCAAGTAGAGAATCCGGTAGTAGAAGTGCATGACCTGACGGTGAGTTACGACCGCAAGCCTGTGCTCTGGGGCATCGACCTTACGTTGCCAGCCGGCGCTCTGGTAGGCGTTATCGGCCCTAACGGAGCAGGTAAGTCTACTTTAATCAAAGCCATGATGGATCTGCTGCCGGTGGGTAGCGGCTACGTGCGGATATTTGACAAACCGATAGACGAAGTGCGCAACCGCATCAGCTATGTACCGCAGCGCGAGTCGGTGGACTGGGATTTTCCGGCATCAGTTTTTGATGTGGTGCTGATGGGCAGCTACGGCAAACTGGGGCTTTTTAAGAGACCGCGTAAAGCTGATAAGGATGCAGCCATGGAGGCTTTGCAAAAAGTCGGCATGCAGGCATACGCCGATCGGCAGATTTCTCAGTTGTCGGGTGGGCAGCAACAGCGGGTATTCCTGGCAAGGGCATTGGCCCAAAACGCCGATATTTATTTTATGGATGAGCCTTTCGCCGGAGTAGACATCGCCACCGAAACTGCCATTATAGAACTACTGCGCACCATGCGCGAACAAGGCAAAACCGTTATCGTGGTACACCATGACCTGCAGTCTGCCACCGAGTATTTTGATTGGGTAGTGCTCCTGAACATGCGCCTGGTAGCATCCGGCCCTACAGAACAAATCCTGACTCAGGAACTGCTGGAGCAAACTTATGGCGGCAAATTAACCGTGCTCACCAAAGTAGGCGAACTGCTGCGCAAGCAGGAGTTTCCTTCTAGAGAGGCATAAAACGTTAAATGCAGCCAACATTCTGAAAGTATAAACTGCTTGTATGAACGATTTTTTAGAGTTCTTTTCTTTTGCAGACGCCAACATCCGATACGTTACGCTTGGCTCTGTGCTGCTGGCTAGCAGTTCGGCGGTGGTGGGTTGCTTTACACTGCTCCGTAAGAGAGCCCTTGTTGGTGATGCCGTAGCGCATGCCGTGTTACCGGGTGTCTGCCTGGCGTTTATACTTTCCGGCACCAAAAACCCATTTATACTTTTACTCGGTGCCTTTATTACCGGCTGGATCTCCCTGGTTACCATCGACTTTATCACCTCCCGCTCCCGCATTAAGGAGGATACCGCTATTGGCCTGGTGCTATCCGTCTTCTTTGGCATCGGCATACTTTTACTCACAGCCATACAGCATTCAGGCAATGCCGCACAAAGCGGTTTAGATAAGTTCTTGTTCGGCAAGGCGGCTTCTCTTGTGGGCGAAGACCTGATTGCTTTTGCTATTGTGGCCGTGTTGCTGCTTGTTACCACCATCATATTCTATAAAGAGCTTACGCTGTTGTGTTTCGATCAGGCTTACGCCAAAACAATCGGTTTTCCGGTGCGCCTCCTGGAGTTGCTGCTGACCACGCTTACGGTTTTTGCGGTGGTGGTAGGCATACAGGCTGTAGGCGTTGTGCTGATGGCGGCCATGCTGATAACCCCTGCCGCCGCTGCCCGCTTCTGGACTGACAAGCTTCACCTCATGCTGGTGCTGGCTGCTTTGATAGGAGCTTTTTCCGGTGTGGCAGGCGCATTTGTTTCCTACACGGCCCCTGCCATGCCAACAGGCCCCTGGATCGTGCTGATAGTTTCCATGATCGCAATTTTCTCGTTTGCCTTTGCCCCAAAAAAAGGCTGGGTATCGCGCCTGTTCCGGCAGCGGCGAAATAAAACACATATTCTGGAGGAAAACCTGCTGAAACTCATGTACCAGCTAGGCGAAAAGAAACCAGGCTTTGATGCACCGAGGCAACTGCACGAACTGCTGGAGCGAAGAGCCATACCTCAGAAAGAAGCTAAGGCGGGGCTTAAACGACTGATAAAGCAAGGCTATGTTGAGAGGACTCCCGAAGGATGGAAACTATCCAGCCAAGGGCAACGGCGCGGGGAACGTGTGGTGAGGCTGCACCGGCTTTGGGAGCTTTACCTAACGCAATATCTGCACCTGGCCTCCGACCACGTGCACGAGGATGCCGAAACCATAGAGCATATCATCACACCCGAACTGGAGCAAAAACTCATGGAAGAATTAGGCTTTCCGGTGATGGATCCGCACAGCGCCCGAATACCGTAGAAAGTTAGAGAGTTTGGGAGTTAAGGCACTGATAGTCAACAATCACCACTTCAATAATAAAGCAATTAAGCCATATAACAATTAAATAAGTGAACGCTTTTTGGATCATACTTACCGGATCATTGGTGGCTACCTGC
Source organism: uncultured Pontibacter sp. (assembly GCF_947495565.1). Taxonomy (GTDB): domain Bacteria; phylum Bacteroidota; class Bacteroidia; order Cytophagales; family Hymenobacteraceae; genus Pontibacter. Next base: position 5,167 of record NZ_CANLZM010000018.1, on the reverse strand, counting down.
TGTAGTTTGTTAGGCTGCTATCTTATTCTACGCCGCATGGCTATGGTCGGCGACGCTATTTCGCATGCCGTGTTGCCAGGCATTGTTATTGCCTTTTTGTTCACCGGCTCCCGCGACTCAGTGCCCATGCTGATCGGTGCGGGACTTTTAGGCGTGCTGACAACCTTTCTGATTGAGTTTTTTCATCGCTATGCCCGCGTGCAGGCCGATGCTTCGATTGGTGTCACCTTTACCTGGCTCTTTGCCATTGGCATCATTCTTATTTCTGTGTTTGCCGGTCAAGTAGATCTGGATCAGGATTGCGTGCTTTACGGGGAGATCGCCTATGTTCCCCTGGACCTTTGGATTACAGAAGGCGGTCTGAGCTTAGGCCCGGGCACCGTCTGGACATTAGGCTTCGTAACCATACTAATTATACTTTTCATCACGTTTGGCTATAAAGAACTATTCCTGACAGCCTTTGACCCAGCCTTCGCTGCTGCCATTGGTATCTCAACAACTGCCTGGTACTACTCCCTCATGACGGCAGTATCACTAACTACTGTTGCCTCCTTCGAGTCTGTGGGGGCCATACTTGTGGTTGCCTTGCTGGTAGCGCCGCCGGCCACTGCTTACCTGCTCACCGACAAGTTTAAGTCTATGCTGCTAATTTCGGTGCTTGCCGGTATTATCGCGTCCGTGGCAGGTTATTACCTGGCCGTTTGGATAGATGGCTCCATTGCCGGAGCTATTGCCACCGTAACAGGTATAGAATTCACGCTGGCTTTTCTCTTCTCCCCTACCCGAGGCATACTTCTGAAAAGAAAGCAGTTACAGCCGGTGCAGCACTAAACAGGAATTTATACTTTCCCGTTTCTGTTTCAAGAACTACCTGAAGATTATTTATTAAGTAACTCAACAAGTATGATAAAAAGAACGGCTATACTTTCAGCACTAGGAGTAGCATTGCTTACAGGCTGCAACACCAGCACACCGCCTGCTGCTTCTCCCGACACAACTGCTGCAGAAGCTCCTGCTGGAAGCGCCACAGCATCAGAAACAGCTACCACCCAGGATGCAGAAGCATCCAAATCTGCCAAAATTCAGTGGCTAAGTATAGAAGAGGCAGCTGCCCGCATGAAGGAAGAGCCGCGCAAAGTTGTGATTGATGTGTATACGGACTGGTGTGGCTGGTGCAAGAAAATGGATAAAAGCACCTTCACCGACCCTGAGGTGGCACAGCTTGTAAACGACCATTTTTATGCCGTAAAGCTGGATGCAGAAGGAAAGGAGCCTATCACGCTTAACGGGCAGACCTTCAGCTTTAAGCCAGCGTATAAATCGCATGAGCTGGCGGTGGCGTTGCTGCAAGGCCAGATGAGCTTCCCAACCACGGTTTACCTGGATGAAAACATGAACATGCTGGCTCCTGTGCCCGGTTACCTGGATGCGAAGAACTTCTCCAGGATTCTCCGCTATTTCGGCGAGAACCATCATCAGAAAATGAATTTTCAGGAGTATGAAAAACAGGCTAAAGGCAATTAACCTTTAGTTTGATTCTAATTCTTCAAACACTTTTTACAACGAAGTATAAAGTTAAGTTTATACTTTCAGACAGGAAGGATTCCAGCCAAATTTTAGACTTTTATTGGGCAAATTCGGTTTCCGGCAATTTTGCGTAAATTTGTGCCGCGCTAAACTATACTTTGGTTTGATCAATCATACTTTCAATAACGATACAATTGTAGCTGTTGCTACTGCCCCCGGTGTGGGTGCCATTGCCGTCATCAGGTTATCTGGCCCTGAGGCAATAACTATAACAAATGCGGTTTTCAAGGGCAAGGATTTATCCAAACAACTCAGCCACACAATCCATTTCGGCACGATACGGGATGAAGAAAAAGTACTGGACGAAGTGCTTGTGTCGCTGTTTGTGGGGCCTCACTCCTATACCAAAGAAAACGTGGTGGAGATATCCTGCCACGGTTCCGATTACATTGTGCAGCAGATCGTGCAGCTGCTCCTGAAACGCGGAGCGCGGTTGGCCAATGCCGGGGAGTTTACCAAACGTGCTTTCCTGAACGGGCAGTTTGACCTTGCCCAGGCCGAAGCCGTGGCCGACCTTATTTCATCTGATTCAGCCCTCTCCCATGAAGTGGCCATGAAGCAAATGCGTGGCGGCTTTTCGCAGGAAATCAAACGCTTGCGTGCCGAACTGGTACACTTTGCCTCGATGATTGAATTGGAGCTGGACTTTGGCGAAGAAGATGTAGAGTTTGCCGACCGCGACCAACTGCGCACACTCATCCTGAACATTCAGGCTATTATCCGAGAATTGCTGAAGTCTTTTGAACTCGGCAACGTGATCAAGAACGGCGTGCCTACGGTTATCGTTGGCAACCCGAATGCCGGTAAATCTACGTTGCTCAACAAACTCCTCAACGAGGAAAAAGCAATTGTGTCTGATGTGCCCGGTACTACGCGTGATTTTATTGAGGACGAGATAAACATCGAAGGCATCACCTTTCGTTTTATCGACACGGCCGGCCTGCGCGAGACAACCGACAAGGTAGAAGCCATTGGCGTGGAGCGAACCATGCAGAAGCTAAGCCAGTCTTCGCTGATTATCTACTTATTTGATATCACAGAAGTTAGTGCTGCAGAAGTGCAGGCCGAGCTGGAAAGGCTGAACCCCAAAAAAATGCCATTTGTAGCGGTTGCCAACAAAATTGATCAGGCCTCGCCAGAGAAGTTGGCGGCCTTTGCAAGTATAGAAAACCTGGTGCAAATCTCGGCGGCAGAAGGCGCCAACCTGGACGACCTGAAGCAGGCGCTGGTAGCGAAAGTGAACCTCGGCAAACTCAACACCCAAAGCCAGACCATCGTCACCAACCTGCGCCACGTAGACAGCCTGAACAAAACCTACGCCGCCCTGGACGATGTGCTCCACGGCCTGGCCCTCAGCATCAGCAACGACCTAGTAGCCGCCGATATCCGCCGTGCCCTCTACAGCCTGGGCGAGATAACCGGAGAAATCACCACAGACGATTTGCTGGATAATATTTTCACGAAGTTCTGCATCGGCAAATAGGTTGCCTCAAAAACCGCTATTTTAGAGCGTATGTCAAGATTTCAGAAGAATCCAACAGTATTAAAACATGTTTTAAAGGAAGAATCTGTGACGTTTTTGTTACGAATTCTTCCTTTTTCATTTTAGTGCTGACTAGTGGCGAAATGATGTCCACTACAGTCCACACCTGTCCGTTGCTGACATCCATAGACCTTCATGGTCCATTAAAATGAGCAGCAATATCAGAATCACACGCAAATGTCAGTTCTGCGGTAAACAGTTTATAGCAAAGACTACTGTTACTAAGAACTATTCCGATTACTGCGCCAAAAGAGCCTACAAACAGAGGTTAAGAGAACAAAAGATTACAACGACTGAATTAGAAACTGCTGCCACCTTTCAGGTAATCGAGAATAATCTTCACGAAAAATTATATCTGTCCATATAGGAGGCTTCTATCCTGTTCGGGATATCTACAAGAACAAAAAGCAGGATGACAGCAATCAAAAAAACTCCCTATAATCAAATTCAACAACAGGATAATACTAGAAAAGAAGAGCTTTTAAAAAAAGTAAAAATATTTTAAAATTTCCATTTCTCGATTCCATAATAAAAGAATTTAACTAAATGACCTTTTAAAAATGGACATTCAGAATACAAATAAACACCAAGAAGCACTAGTGAAGGCTCAGCTTTACCAACTAAAGCTTTCTAATAAGAAGTTGCTTTGGGAATCTCCACTAATATCACAGGAAGATGCTGCCTATTTACTAGAATCTATCTCATAAATAGCTTAAGCAGAATCAGCATACAAGCCAGCAGAATAAAAGCCTTGAAGTTCTCTTCTTTGTATTCATACCTGACGACACACCTCCTGTAGTTGAAGAGCCAGGCGAAGAACCGCTCTACTTTCCATCTGCGCCTGTAACGTCTGAGTTTTCTGCCGTCTTGCGTCTTCTTCTTTTTCCTGTTGCTCCTGTGCGGGGCGATCATCTCGATTCCCTGCTGCTTTAGACTTCCATCCAGCGGATCGGAATCATAGGCCTTGTCGCCGATGAGCCTTTCAGGCAGAGCGTCTATGAACCTTTCCTCCAGAACCCTTTCCACCAGTACCACCAGCGTCTGTGACTGCCATGACCTTAGTCCCCTTGCCCCGTTTAGTTTTCCCAACAGCAGCCCCCCTTTTTGGCCATGCAGAAAGAGCCATCGATAAAACACTCACTCAAGTCCACACCGCCTCTCTGATGCAGGTCCCTTGCCAGCGCCTCCACCACCTGCTGTATCACCCCCTTTTCCCGCCACTGCTGGAACCTGCGGTGGCAGGTCTGGTAGGGAGGGTACTTGGGCGGCAGGTGGCTCCACTGCGCGCCTGTCTTCAGTATCCAGAGAATCCCCTCCAGCACTTCTCGCTTGTCTCTCCAAGGCCTGCCTCTGCCATCGGCTCTTCTCTCACCATCAGGAATCAGGTCCTTTAGCTTCTCCCATTATTTATCTGTCAGCTTCATGACAAGTAAACATGCAGCTCCTAAAGAATGTCCCTATTTATGAGATAGCTTCTATACAAAACCAAGGAAACTCTTAGAAAGATAGGAAATCTGTTTAAGCAGATTAAACAAAAAAACAAAATATACTACTGTCCTAAACAGCTTAGAGAAGCACTTTTGGAATTCGGCAGCTTTAATCCATCAATGGACAAGAGTACAAACGAAATTTTTAACAACTACTTTTAAGAAGAGATATGACTATAAAATTAAGAACAAAGAAAAACAAAAAGTTTGACACACTTTATGCAGACATATACTATGGGTACAAAAAAAGGGAGTATGTAAAACTGGGAAAATTATTTCCATTAAAAAACAATCCCCATATGAAACATCATAATAAGGTAGTGTATGAACAATTTTGAGCCCCTCCCAATATTAAGACAGGTCAAAATTAGAGAATTCGGGTTCTACTATATTTTCTTTTATTCACTCTTCCGGCGATTTGTCACCAAGTAAACTGTGGGGCCGGAAGCAATTATACTCCTGCCGCCAGGCCGCGATTTTCTCCCTTGCGTCTTCCAGTGAGAGGAACCAATTCACGTTCAGGCACTCATCCCGGAAACTGCCATTGAAG
>NZ_CANLZM010000017.1 GCF_947495565.1 uncultured Pontibacter sp. | reverse complement strand
TTTCTGCTGCGTGACCCTCTCGCGCTCTAGCACCGTGATAGCATGGATGGATTTGCCAGTGGCCAGAGCCTCCTTTGTCAATCCGAAATCATTTTCTATAGGGGTTTGTCAACCTCCCGCTTTATCAAAGGATTAGATTTAAGTCACACTTGCAATCCGAAATTTTGCTGTACTATAAGAGCTTCTAGTATGCAGTGTCAGTTTATTAAGTTAACATGAATGGCCATACTACGTAGTAATATTGTGCCTTAGATGTGTTATTTAATTTGACTGTCAGCTATTTGTAACCAAGAAAGTATGGATAGATATTTAGGTAGATTCAGCCCGCAATTATACGCAATTCTGCGCATAATGGTAGGAGTTATGTTTGCTATGCATGGTAGCCAGAAATTATTTGGCTGGCCTGGAAGCGGCGATACAGTTGAATTGACTTCTTTAATGGGGTTAGCTGGAATAATTGAGTTCTTTGGCGGTCTGTTGATAGCTGTTGGCTTTATGACTAGTTGGGCTGCTTTTATTGCTAGTGGTCAGATGGCAGTTGCTTTTTTTATGGTACATTTTCCGGAGGACTGGAACCCGCTTCTTAATGAAGGGGAAAAAGCAGTATTATATTGCTTTCTGTTTCTGTATATGGCTTCACGTGGCTCTGGTATTTGGAGTATAGATGCAGCAACAAATAAAAATAAAGCTTCAGAAGTGGAAGCGCGCCATAACACTTAATACAAACCTATCTCTCTTCCTGTAAATTCTATACCTAGCTTTATGGTAAAGTTAGTCATAGCAATCATGCAGCATAGCTGTTGTATCCTTTGCTACTCTTATAGTTAGCAGATTATAAAGTAGATGATAACATGAGTCCCTGTTAATTCCGGGGAGCTCAAGCTATTTTATACTTTGCTAAATTGGATTGTGATTAAAAAGTATAAGCTACCTGTTACTTCTATGTCTGGGAACAACAATTATAGGTGAATACTTACCTCAACAACTGCCTTCAAAATCCATTTCGCTGCTTATCCACTCTCTTGTATTGCCACAATTATGTTACAAAAGTATAAACTGTTGTAGAGCAGTATTACTTACGTTTGCAATCATAACTTGAGTATTTACAGTTTCTGCTGTGTTAAATAACGAAGCTGCTTTGTTCCTGTGCTTTAAATTTAAATCCATACTTCATCGTACTATAAATTATAGAGATTCAAATTTTTGTACATTAAGTGTTAATGCATCTAGTATTGCCTTGAGTAGCTTTCTTTCGCTCAGTCTAGAAATCTTAGCCAGTTTTAAGAATAATTTAAATGAAACAGTACTTTTTATTGCTTCTACTGATCATGACATTGAACGCTTGTACAGGTAAGCAGGAAAAAACTCAGCCTACAGTGGAGGCTATTTCAGAGTCAGTATATGCATCTGGAGTAGTTAAAAGTCAAAACCAATATCAAGTGTTTCCGGTTGTGAGCGGGGTTATACAGCAGGTGTTGGTTACAGAGGGAGATGTGGTAGAAAAAGGGGAGGCGCTGCTGAAACTTGACAACGTAACAGCTCGCCTTAATACTGAAAATGCTCGTATTGCCGCAGAATATGCGCGTGTTAGTGCTAATGCAGAAAAACTGAACGAGCTGAAGCAAACCATAGCGTTGGCACAAAGTAAAATGGAAAATGACTCGTTGCTCCTGGAAAGGCAGCGAAATTTATGGACTAACAGGATCGGAACACGCGTGGATCTGGAGCAAAGAGAGCTCAACTACGAAAACTCTGTAACAGCATATAACTCTGCTGTACTTCGATACAACGACCTCAAAAAGCAACTTGATTTTGCTGCCCGCCAGTCGCAGAAAAACCTGCAGATTAGCCAGACAGCGGCAGAAGATTATACTATCAAAAGTGAAACAAACGGCAGGGTGTATAGTGTGCTGAAGGAGGAGGGGGAGTTGGTAAGCCCGCAGACGCCAGTGGCAGTGGTAGGAGATGCCGATAACTTTATTCTGGAGCTGCAAGTGGACGAGTATGACATAGCACGCGTAAAGCCAGGACAGAAAGTGCTGCTGAACCTCGATAGTTACAAAGGGCAAGTGTTTGAAGGTGAAGTTTATAAAATAAACCCTGCGATGAACGAAAGGACGCGTTCCTTTACTGTGGAAGCTAACTTTGTTACCACTCCGCCTGCCCTGTTTCCTAATCTCACCACCGAAGCTAATATTATCATTCAGACAAAAAAGGAAGCGCTTACCATACCACGAGAGTATTTGGTAGATGGAGGGTTTGTGATAACGGAAGAGAAGGATAGGGTTCCTGTAAAGACCGGCTTGAAAGATTACCAGAAGGTCGAAATTCTGGATGGCCTGGAGAAGGATGCCGTGCTTATTAAACCAACTAAATGAACAGTAAGCTGATTTTTGGCATTGCTAAATCGTTGTTGCTGGCGCGCTGGCGACAAACGCTGGTAGCTGCTGTGGGAGTTACTTTTAGTATAGCCATGTTTATTACGCTGCTCAGTTTTATGAATGGCCTCAACGACCTGCTGGATGGCTTGATACTTAATCGGACTCCGCACGTGCGCCTCTACAATGAAATCAAACCGAGTGATAACCAACCTGTAAACGCTGCTGCAGAATTTAAAGGCTCCTATAATTTTATCAGCTCGGTTAAATCAGGAATTACACGGCAGGAGATTTATAACAGCGGCCCGATTATGCAGGCGGTAAAAGATGACGAACGGGTACTTGGTGCAGCCCCCAAACTAACTGCCCAGGTTTTCTTTAACGAAGGCACTATAGAGATAACCGGCGTAATTAACGGTGTTGATGTAGAGGAAGAAAGCAGGTTATTTAATTTCAAAGATTATGTAACTGCAGGTACAGCCATAGACGCGAAAAACGTGGCCAACAGCATTATACTTGGCAAAGGTCTCGCTGATATTCTGGTAGCTGATATTGGGGATGTGGTGCAGGTAACGACTATACAAGGCGAGCGCTTCCCCTTAAAGGTTGTCGGGTATTTCCAGTCGGGTATTCAGGAGATTGATAAAGTTCAGAGCTATGCCTCCATTGGCACCACACAGAAGCTGATGGGCAAACCTGCCAACTATATTACCGATATTCAGGTTAAGCTGCACGACCTAGACATGGCACCAGCCGTAACGCAGGAGTATGCCAAACTTTTTGATATTGATGCAGAAGATATTCAGACAGCTAACGCTCAGTTTGAAACGGGCAGCAATATCCGTTCGCTTATATCTTACTCTGTCGGCATAGTGCTGCTTATAGTGGCGGGGTTCGGTATTTTCAACATCCTGAACATGATGATTTATGAGAAAATGGATTCCATTGCCATACTTAAAGCTACCGGCTTTTCAGGGAGGGACGTAAACCGGATCTTTCTGATTATTGCGCTAAGTATAGGTTTTTTCGGAGGAACGGTAGGGCTGTTGTTCGGGTTTGTATTTTCTGTTATCATAGACAATATTCCGTTTGATACGGCTGCGCTACCCACTGTTGAAACGTATCCTATTAACTACAGTCCTGTGTTTTACTTTATTGGCGGCTCTTTCTCTATGATCACCACATATTTTGCCGGTTTCTTTCCGGCTCGTAAGGCCAGTAAAGTAGATCCTGTGGAGATTATCCGGGGAAAGTAAAGTCCAAAGTTAATTACAAGTCCAGTTTGCGAACCATGCAGGAAATCATACTTGAAGCCAGGCACATCAGCAAAGAATTCCATGATCCGGTTACCGTGCAGGTGCTTTCTGATATTACGTTCACTGTTAATAAAGGGGAATTTGTATCGGTTATAGGCAAGTCTGGCTGCGGAAAATCAACCTTACTGTACATACTTTCTACCATGGATACAGATTACCAGGGAGAACTGCTGATAGACCAAGAGTTGATGACGGGAAAGGGTGATGCAGAGCTGGCGCGTATCCGGAACGAGAAGATTGGGTTTGTATTTCAGTTTCATTACCTGCTCAACGAGTTTACTGTCCTTAAAAACGTGATGCTGCCCGGTCTGAAGCTAGGGAAGTATAGCCAGCAGGAAGTAGAGCACCGCGCCATAGAGCGGCTAAAGATGTTGGGTATTGGGCAACTTGCCCAGAAAATGGCTTCCCGAATTTCTGGTGGAGAGAAGCAGCGGGTAGCTATTGCCCGCGCTCTTATAAACGATCCACACATCATTATGGGAGACGAACCTACCGGCAACCTCGACATGAAAAACAGCGACATGGTGTTTGATATTTTTAAGGAACTGGCAGAAGTTCATAATCAAACCCTGCTGATTGTAACGCATGATCAAAGCTTTGCCGAGAGTAGCGGCCGCATTATTGAGATGGAGGATGGGCGAATACTGAGGCATAAAAGTTAAGATTTGCGTTAGGCCTTATTCGTATTTGTGCAGTAACAACAGAATTGGTTTTCGTGTGTTTCAAAAGTATAATTCACGGACTTCAAAATAACGGTATTTTGGTTTTAAATGCCCTTTTCAGCGTCTTCTATTGCTTGCTGTACTTGTGCTTTTGGCGTGGCTAAGGCTGCCTTCATGTCACTTTCCTCAATCTGCTGGCTTACTTTTCTTGCGTACGAAATAAGCGTTTTAAAGAGGCGGCGGTGCGTTTTGTGCTGCGGCAGGTATTCCGGGTGCCACTGCACACCAATCACAAAATCCTGACTGGTGTTTTCTATCCCTTGTACCACTTTATTGGATTCACGGGCTACGATCTCAATGTTATTTCCGGGGGCTTTTACGGCTTGGTTGTGGAGCGCATTTACGGTAAGCTGCTGCGCACCCAACACCTGCTCCAGTTTGCTGCCCGGCTTAATGTGTACTGTTTTTACCGGAAAGATGCTGGACGGATTAGGCTCCTCCACATAAAAGGTGTTGAGGCTTTGGTACAGGGTACCCCGAAAGTACACGTTCATGAGTTGTGCTCCGCGGCAGATGCCCATCACGGGTAAGTTCTTTTTGATAGCCTGATCCAGTAACTGAAACTCCAGGTGATCACGGTCACGGTCAAGGCCAAACGCTGGTTTCCGACTCAGGAGTTTTCGTACAAAGAACACAGCCAGGAAGTATAGCCACCTGAAAAAGCGCCCGACTCGCCTTAGGAAAGGCTGGTGCGGCTGGTGCAGGGTTCTTTGTAGATAATCGTCCAGTACATGCTCCTGCTCATAAGTGCTGGGGTCCACATCTGCGCCTCCTCCAATTATCAGTGCTTGCAAACCGTCGGCTGTGCGTGGGCGGGAGGGGGTGATTCTAACGGGCCAGCCACCTGCCAGCAACACAGATAGGGCTGTAAAAGCCCAGGCAGCACCGCCTCCTTTATCGGGACCTGTAATGCCAATGGTAGGGCGGCTGCGGTCGATTTTATACTTTTGACTCAGGATAACCATTCTTCAGTTCTTTTAATCCACTTCGAGTCGAACCCAATAAGTGAGTGCCGCTTCAGGCTCATGTATTCCAGGCTCAGTTCAGATAATTTCTGTGGGTTGTTGGCCAGTTCCTCCACTGCTATCCAGTTATTCCACTCAGCCGCCAGTGTCCAGCCGGGTTGCGATAAGGAGCTGTTTGGCAACCTGTAATGAAAAGTATCCCTGGCTTTTACTTTCCCCAGATTTTCAAACTCAGCCAGCAACTCTTGGTTAAGCTCTGCAAAAAGAGGGTAAAAATCCAAGGGGCGGTTGCGGTTAGGGTTATACTTATGATAATCTCTGATAAACTGTTCTAAGCTTGGTTTGTAGTCAGAGGCTAGCACTAGATCGGCATATGCCGGCGGGAAAGGATCAATAAAAGGACTAAGCTTCCGGGCCAGGTCAGTTTCGCCAACTTGCAGCAGCCACGGGTAAAGCAGCAGGAAAGCTTTTAAATAGGCCACCAACGTAGCGGTAGCTGTGTTAGGCACCTCAATGTTTATGTGAGTTCCGAAGGCATTTGTTGGAAAAGAGTGCGTGCCTTCAGCATTATTTTGGAACAGCGCCTCCCTCAGTTTTTCGATCTGGTGCAGTTTTGTGCAGGGGATGGGAGGGCAGGCAATCTCATTAGGGAAAACTTTTCCGATCAGGTTACCCAATGTATCCTCCACTTCATCCTGCAGTGTATTCTCCCCAATGTTTATTGTATCAATTTTTATGTTCAGCGCCTTAAAGACCTTCTTATAGCGTTTCTCTGTCAGCAAAGTCAAATCAAATTCTAAGGTAAAATCACCTAGCGAAGTACCGACTACCTTTTGTTTAAACTTGTTTTCTACCTGCACCTCACCTCCGTATAGCTGCTGCACAATTTCAGCTGATGCCGCTATGCTCAGATAAGAGTACTCCAGTTCGAAGCCTACGGTGCGCACCTGCCCTTGCGCATTATAAAGTATAGGAGGTAGCTTAAAGTCCATAAAATGATATAATTGATGACTCTGTTAAAACGGCAAAGGCAAGATTGTGTTTTCAAAGAAGCTGATCTGATGACGGAGCAGGCGTTCTATAGGTGCTCAGGCAAAGCTGTCGTGATCCGTTTTATACTTATCGTAGTCTATGAGCTATACCTTGAAGTGTAAAATGCTAGCTTTAAATACCAATCTATGGTTTGAAACGCTGCAGAGGACAGCTTATATAACCTCATACACCCTGAAAGGGTAAAAGCTAGCGTTCATCAACCATTTCTTTAATAAGATTTGATACGCAGCAGACTAATTTTTCTACTAGTTTTTATAAGCCTTTTAGGTTGTGCAGAAAGAGACCTGAAAGAACGTGGCCTTGTTACAGATCAAGCTATGGTGGTGTCGGCGCACCCGCTTGCGTCGGCGGTTGGTTCAAGTATTCTGCGGCAAGGCGGCAATGCGATAGATGCGGCCATTGCAGTACAATTTGCGCTGGCTGTGGTGTATCCGGATGCCGGAAACATAGGGGGAGGTGGGTTTCTGGTGCTGCGCCAGCAGGATGGTACCCTTGATGCCTTAGATTACCGCGAGAAAGCTCCTGCGGCTGCTCACCGTAACATGTACCTGAATGAGGAAGGAGAGGTGATAGACGGGCTGAGCTACAAAGGCCATTTGGCAGCAGGCGTACCCGGAACCGTAGATGGCATGGTGCAGGCGCATGAAAAGTATGGCAGTATGCCTTGGGATAAATTAGTTCAGCCAGCTATAGAGCTCGCAGCCAAGGGTTTTCCATTAACCAGCAAAGAGGCCAGAAAGCTAAATGAGCAGCGGGCGGATTTTATCACCTACAATACAAAGAGGCCGGAGTTTATACTTCAGGACCACTGGCGCGAAGGCGATACGCTGCGGCTGCAGCACCTGGCGCATACGTTAGAGCGGATCAGGGACAAAGGCAGAGTAGGTTTTTACGAAGGACCAACAGCAGACTTGCTCGTGGCCGAAATGAAAAGAGGGAGAGGAATTATAACAAAGGCAGATCTTGCCTCCTACCGCGCTGTCTGGCGAAAACCTGTAACCGGCCAGGTAGGCAATTATCGTATTATTTCCATGCCTCCGCCTTCCAGCGGCGGTATTGCCCTTATTCAATTGTTAACAATCTCTGAAAAGTACCCACTGCAGGATTGGGGCTGGAATACCGTTGGGTCTGCTCATTTCATGATAGAGGCTGAAAGAAGAGTGTATGCTGACAGGGCGAAACACCTCGGCGACCCTGATTTTTATGATGTTCCTGTGGAAGATTTACTGGATACAGCCTACATCAGCAGCCGAATAAAAGGACTGTCTCTGGATAAAGCAGCTGACAGCGATGAAATATCTGCAGGCGTTCCCGCGCCGCCTGAAAGTCCGAACACCACGCATTATTCTATCATAGACGCACAGGGAAACGCCGTTTCGGTTACTACTACCCTGAACAGCAGCTTCGGGTCTAAAGTACTTGTAGCCGGTGCCGGGTTCCTGCTAAACAATGAAATGGATGACTTCAGCGTAAAGCCCGGGTTTCCGAACAGCTATGGATTGGTGGGAGGGGAGGCCAATGCCATACGCCCAGGCAAACGCATGCTAAGCTCCATGACCCCAACCATTCTGGAGAAAGACGGAGAACTGTTTATGGTAGTAGGAAGTATGGGCGGCTCCACAATCATCACAACAGTATATCAAATCATACTTAATGTAACCAAGCATGGCTTTAGCATGCAGGGCGCCATTAATGCAGGCCGTTTTCATCACCAGTGGAAGCCTGATTGGGTTTTGTCGGAATGGGGAGCATTGGGTGCAGGCACTGGGCTGGAGCTGTGGTTGAAAGGCCATAGAATTGCGCCGAAGGACGGAGGAATAGGCAGAGCAGCAGGCATATTGGTGTTGCCAAACGGAAAGCTGGAAGGCGGAGCCGACCCCAGGGGAGATGATGCGGCCGCAGGCTTCTAAAATAAAGTAAATTCCATCTTTAAGATAGGTATATATAAGTATAGCTATTCCTTTTGAAAGTGCAATAATTGAAACTTTGAACATGTATATAAGTATGTACTTACATGTTATTAGAAGCCTCTGTGCAATTTTTAGTGGGGTTGCCCAGATGAGGTTTTGTAGATTTAGCCCACATCAACTATAGAAAACAATCTTATGCTGGCAATGAATTATCGCGGACCGCAGCGGGTCCGCATTGACCATAAACCTATGCCCGAAATCCTGCACCCACAGGATGCTATTGTTCGGGTTACCCGCTCTTGTATCTGCGGGTCAGATCTGCACTTGTATAACGGAAACGTACCTGATACCCGCGTAGGCTCAACCTTCGGGCATGAGTTTATTGGAGTAGTGGAGGAGATTGGCTCGGATGTGCAGAAGCTTAAAGTCGGTGACAATGTGCTGGTGCCATTTAATATTGCCTGCGGCAAGTGCGCGTTTTGTAAACAGGAGCTATACGGCAACTGCCATGAAGCCAACTCTCAGGCAACAGCTGTAGGCGGTATTTTTGGTTACTCGCACACAGCGGGCGGCTATGACGGCGGGCAGGCTGAATATGTGCGCGTGCCTTACGCTGATGTAGGCCCTACTGTTATACCAGAAGGTATGGACCCTGATGATGCGGTGCTGCTAACCGATGTGGTGCCCACTGGCTACCAGGCTGCTGAAATGGGAGGTATTCAAAAAGGTGATACCGTAGTGGTGTTTGGAGCCGGGCCAATCGGTATTATGGCAGCAAAATGTGCCTGGCTTTTTGGTGCAGGCCGCGTTATTGTATTTGACCAGGTGGAGTACCGGTTAGAGTTTGTAAGGAACTATGCGCAGTGCGAGGCTTATAACTTCAGATCTATAGAAGACCCGGTAGTGTTTGTGAAGAAAACCACGGATTGGATGGGCGCAGACGTTTGCATTGATGCGGTGGGAGCGGAAGCGGCCGGGAATGCCATGCAAACATTTACAGGCCGGAAAACGCTGTTGCAGGCTGGCTCAGCCACAGCCTTGCATTGGGCTATCAACTCCGTAAAAAAAGGTGGTATTGTGTCTATAGTGGGGGTGTACGGGCCTACGGATAATCTGGTGCCAATTGGCAATGTTGTTAACAAAGGCATTACAATTCGTGCTAACCAGGCATCTGTCAAGCGCTTGCTGCCAAAGCTAATCGGCCACGTGCAGAGCGGTGTTCTAAACCCTAAAGCACTTATCACACACCGAGTTCCGCTAGAGGAGATATCTGACGCTTACCGTATCTTCTCCGATAAGCTTGACAACTGCATCAAACCTGTTCTGATACCACCATCAGCCAAAGTTTAAAAGATTAAGATCATGGAAAACAACGCAAAAGATTACTCGCATATAAATGGTTGGGGTATAGATATTGACCCTAAAAACGACCCGACCTACCCCATAAAGCGCCGCACCGACGAAGAGAAAGATGGCTATTCCTGGGAGCGGCCGCCTCAGCAGCCGATCAATATTGAAGTGCTGCACTCAATAGAGCGCCCTAATATAACAGCTGTGTTCGGTACTTCTGTACCTCCGTCAGGGCTTAGCGGCCAGATACGCCGGCTTGCTTTTAAGGAGAGCGAAAACAGTTATGGGCATTGGTTGCCTCTGCTGCTGGCAGATCGTATAAATGTAGTGGAGGGTGTTATTGATGACCTGAAGGATGGACGAATACCTAATTTCTTCGCTGAAAAAGGCATGAAAGCAGAGTGGAAGCATAACCCAGCCAGTGTAGTGCAAAAGTTGGCTGTAGGAGCCGCGGTAGCTGGTGCTGTCATACTTCTGTTTGCAGGAGAGAAAAAGAGGAGATCCTGGTTTTATAGATTAATGGAAGCTTAAAAGCATATAAGTCTTAAAATTACAAATCAAAACTGTTTAACAGCATCTGCATTTTGATAATTGGTGAAAAACACCAACTATGGCGCGTGTAGGTCTTATAACCAGTAATTCTAAACAGCTTCTTTTAAAAGCCACCAAGTGCTATAAGTACTTGGTGGCTTTTGCTTTATACTTCAAGTTTTAGTTGCTCGGTGCATTTTTTCCTTTTCTGCGATTTGAAGTTTTGAACCGCATATACTTTTCAATGGATACGATTGTAAGCAATAGCACACCGGCACCAAAAATTCGTAGCAGCTGCATAGCATCCAGCGGACTGGAACTGAAAAGGGTATTCATAAAAGGAGTATATATAAACAGTGCCTGCAGACAAAGCATAGCGGCTATGCCGTAATAGACCCACATGTTAGAAAATAACCCTATCTCCTGCATCGGCCGGACCAACGAGCGGCAACTTAGCAGGTAAAATGCCTCTAAAATCACAAATACGGTTGTGGCTACAGTCTGTGCTTGGGCTGTTGTAGCGCCCTGATCGACCTCGTACAAGTATAAACCGAACGATGCGATAAGCAGCAATGTGCCTACCAGTAAAGTGCGCATGATAAGCTCAAAGGTAAGTACAGGTTCATTCGAGGGGCGCGGCGGACGGTCCATGATGCCAGGTTCTTTGGGCTCGAAGGCAAGCGTAAGCCCCAGCAGTATGGCTGTAGTCATGTTTATCCAAAGCAGCTGCACAGGCTGCACTGGCAGCTTTGACCCAAGTATAACTGCGGCAAGTATAACCAGTCCTTCTCCCAGGTTGGTAGGCAGAGTCCAGACGATAAATTTGGTCAGGTTATCAAAAACACTTCTGCCTTCCTCCACAGCTCCTTCTATGGAAGAGAAATTATCATCAGTCAGTACCATATCGGAAGCATCTTTGGCTACGTCTGTGCCGGTAATTCCCATGGCTATTCCGATGTTTGCCTGTTTCAGGGCAGGGCCGTCATTCACACCGTCTCCGGTCATGGCTACTATGTGGTTGCGGGCCTGCAACGCCTTTACCAGACGTAGTTTTTGGTCCGGGGCAACACGGGCGAATACGGAAATGCTCTCAGCGACATCTTTTAAACTCTCGTCTTCAATCTGCTGCAGTTCTTTGCCGGTAATGGCTACTAATTTACCCTTCTCCAGGCGGCCCTTTAAACCGATTTGACTGGCAATGGCCGCAGCGGTGATAGCATGGTCGCCGGTAATCATTTTTACATCTATCCCTGCGCGCTGGCAGAGTTTTACAGCCTCTACTGCTTCCTGGCGAGGTGGGTCTATCATGCCCTGCAGCCCTAAAAACACCATACCCGAATTTGTATGGGTATGGTCGATAGTGGTTGTGCCATCTGATACTTCGGCCCTGGCAAAAGCTAAAATACGTAGCCCCTCACTGGCCATCTGCTCTACTTGCTGGTTAATCTCTTCGCGGTTCAGCTCTTCCATATCGCCGCTTGGCAGCATTGCTTTACTGCTGCGCTCCAGAATAGCCTCTACCGAACCTTTTAAGTAAATCACAGGCTGTTGGCCGCCGTGCAGCGTGGCCATGTACTGGTATTCCGACTCAAAAGGGATGACATCTTTACGAGGTAAGTCCTGATCTAGCTTCTGAGCTTTAAGTTTACCTTTTTGAGCTGCCACTATCAAGGCGCCCTCTGTAGGGTCACCTTCTATAGTCCACTGTTCATCTTTCTCTTTTAAAGTGCTGTCGTTGCAAAGTATACCGGCTGTCAGGCATTGCTCTAAAGCTGTATTGGTAGTAATGTCAACCTGCTGCTCATATTCTAAAATTTCTCCAGCCGGGCGATATCCTATACCTGATACAGTATACTTTATGCCGCCAGCCACAATCTGCTGCACCGTCATCTGGTTTTCGGTGAGTGTGCCGGTTTTGTCGGAGCAGATAACATTGGTGCTGCCCAGTGTCTCAACTGCTACCAATTTGCGGATGATAGCCCTCCGTTTTGCCATTTTAGAAACGCCCAGTGCCAACATGATTGTAACCGCCACAGGTAACCCTTCTGGTATGGCACCCACAGCCAAGGCCACAGCCACCATAAAAGTTTCGCCTATCCCAGCGCCGCGCAAATACTCCACAACGAACACAACGGCTGATAGACCAAGAATTACCCACAGCAGAAGGCGGCTAAATTCTTTGATCTTTATGGTGAGCGGTGTCTCCAGGTCCTGCGCACCTGCAATAGACTGTTGTATTTTGCCGACTTCCGTATGGTCGCCGGTGGCGGTAACAACACCTTTGCCCTGGCCATAGGTTACCACCGTGGACGAAAAGCCCATACCGACACGGTCGCCTAACACGTCGTCGGCTGCTACCGGAGCGTTTTCCTTTTCTACCGCCACTGACTCCCCGGTTAAGGCCGACTCATCTACCTTCAGATCCCGTATGTGCACCAGGCGTACATCAGCCGGGAATTTATCACCCGACTGAACCAGTATCACATCGCCCGGCACAAGATCGCGCGCATCTAGCTGCTGTTTTTTGCCGTTACGGATCACCTGCGCTCTGGCGGTCATACTTTTAGCCAACGCATCAATGGCTTCTAACGCTTTAGACTCTTGCACATAACCGATAATAGCGTTGATAAACACGACAGCAAATATTACAATGGCATCGATATACTCCTCTAAAAGAACTGTAACTATGGTGGCAGCGAGTAAGATATAGATCAGTGGCTGATGAAACTGCAGCAGGAACCGGATAAAAGCACTCTGCTGCTTTTTGGGCGTCATAATGTTGCGGCCGAATTGCTCTCTTCGCTTTGCCACTTCCTCATCACTCAAACCCTTCTCCGAAGAAACCTGAAGTATCTCCAAAACCTGAGATGCCTGCAGACTGTGCCAGGCTTTGGGGTTATCCAGATTTAAAGGTTCTGAGGCAATTATTTCTTGATTTTCACGCATGCTAGTAGGTTAACAAGCTTTATTAATGAACTTTATTCTCTTACGGAATGCCCTGGCTCCAAGCTGTAATTAAGTTGTGATGAGGTATTTAAGCAGCTGCCGATACATGCCATGTACTTAGTTTTACCGGTTCCGGTTTAAAAGTATAGAAGTATAGTTTATCGCTTTTCTACAGCTTTTGAGTTAAAATTATGGCTGCTAAAAAGCATTTTATGCTGCTAATCAGCTATAGAAAGAGGCAGTTTTTTTATTTCATACTTTATCTGAATTAATACACGTATATAGATTTTCGGTTGACATAATCCATTACAAGTTTGATGTAGTAAAAGCAGTAGAGAAGTGCCACAGAAAATTGTTAAATAAATTAGCCTGTATATATATTAAGTCTTTTTGAATTTGTATAGCTTCAACTCAAAATTGCCATAGTTAACTCCTATGGCTTGTAATCATCTTAATACAGCTGAGTCTGTTTTACAGCAAAACTCTTATGAATAAAGGTTTAAACCGTCTGTTTGAAGTAGTAAAGAAGGATAAAAGAGTAATTATTGGTTTAATGTCAGGTACTTCTTTGGATGGGCTTGATATTGCGCTTTGCGAGTTTACCGGACATGGCACGCAAACTCAGATAAATGTCCGCGAATTTGCCACCATGCCTTATGAAGCTTCTTTTAAGCAAGAGGTGAAAGCCATTTTCTCTAAAAGACAGGTAGATTTGGAAAAAGTGTGCCTGATGAATGCTTACATTGGCAGTTTTCATGCGGAGCTAATCAACGCCTGCCTGCTAAAATGGCACGTAAAAGCGTCAGAGGTTGATGTTATTGCCAGCCATGGGCAAACAATTTACCATGCACCAGCCTCGCTGCACAAAACTGAGGGAATGCCCAATGCCACCTTACAGATAGGAGACGGAGATCATATTGCCGTGAAAACCGGAATTATCACCCTCAGCGATTTCAGGCAAAAGCATATTGCCGCCGGTGGCGAAGGTGCTCCATTGGCTGTGTACGGCGACTTCCTGCTTTTTTCTGAAAAAGGGCAAAACCGGATTATGCTTAACATAGGAGGTATAGCCAACTTCACTTTCCTGCCAGGAGACTTAAACACCAGTCGTATTTTTTCCACAGATGTTGGCCCAGGTAACACATTGATGGATGCTTATATACAATCTGTGTTTCCAGGAAAGCAGTACGATGCAGATTCTGAGGTGGCGCTAAAAGGAGACTACAACCCCGCCTTACTGGACGCCTTACTGGACGATCCGTTTTTTGATTACGGCTTTCCGAAAACAACAGGTCCTGAGTTGTTTAACCTGGATTATCTGCAAAGAGCCATGCAAAAATCTGACACAGCACACTTGTCTCCTGAGGATGTCATGGCCACTTTAAACCGCTTTTCTGCTGTTGCTATCTGCGAGGCTATTTCCAGGTCAATTAAAGGCGGGCAGTTTGAGATTTTCTTAAGCGGTGGAGGCATGCACAATCCTCTGCTGATTCAGAATATAAATGAGATGATTGAACATGTTACTGTCAGGAATACAGCTGAACTTGGCGTTTCTCCGGATGCCAAAGAAGCCGTACTTTTTGCCACATTAGCAAATGAGTGCCTGGTAGGAGAGCAAACGAATTTTGGGGCAGGCCAGGATCGTGTACCGTCTGTGCATATGGGTAAAATCAGCTTGCCGGAGTAGCAGAACAGAGAGTCTTTTTAAATTTATATAAACAGTTCTAATCAAGATTGCTATGGGGAAAATTTACTTTAGAGGGAGGGCTTGTATCAAGTCCGCCTTGCTGTGTATGCTCCTGCTGGCCCTTACCAGCCAATGGGTATTTGCGCAGAGCACACGCTACACTGTTACGGGTACAGTAACTGACGCCCGAACAAAAAGCCCGCTTCCGGGTGTGGTGGTTAAGTTTCAAAACAGTAACAACGCCACAGCCACTGATGGCGCAGGTAAGTATAGCTTAGTTGCTAACCTGCCGGCAGGTACTTATCAGCTAACGTTTTCTTTTTTGGGTTTTAAGCCTGAAAAAAGGTCTGTGGCATTGGGAGCCGCCGAAAGCGCGTCGGTTGATGTGCAGCTAAGCGAAGACATTGTGGGTTTGGATGAGGTGGTTGTTACCGGTACTTCCGTAGCTACCAGCAAGAAGCAGTTAGGCAATGCTATTTCTACCGTGTCTGCAGCTGCGCTGGAGAATAGTGTGGCTACTTCCGTGGATCAGGCATTGGCCGGGAAAGTGGCAGGTGCCCAAATCTCTCAGAACTCCGGTAACCCTGCAGGCGGCATCAGTGTGCGCTTACGAGGTACAAGTACGGTAGTAGGCTCCGGAGATCCTCTTTATATTGTAGACGGTGTCATCATCAACAACAGCTCACCGGAACTGATTGACTTGGGAGGGTATGCGCAAAACCGTTTAGTGGATATTAACCCAAATGATATTGACCGGATTGAGATTATAAAAGGTGCGGCGGCTGCAGCTATCTACGGGTCGAGGGCCAGCAATGGTGTTGTGCAGATATTTACCAAACGTGGCAAAGAGGGAAAGCCTAAAGTAGTTGCCTCCACACAGCTTAGAGTAAGCGAAGTGCGCAAAACTTTAGATTACAACGATTATCCTTTCCGCTTTGTGAATACAGACCGTGCGGACCAAACACAGGAGCCGGTGCAGCGTTATGATTATCAGGACAAAATTTTCCGGACTGCTTTCGGCACAGAAAACAATATTTCAGTTTCAGGAGGTAGCGCTAACACACAGTATTTTCTGAGCGGAAACTACCTGAAGAACCAAGGTATAATAGATAACACGAACTTTAACAGGGGAGGTGCCCGCCTGCGTATTGACCAGACACTGAACAACTGGATATCTATTTCGATGGGCGCGAACTATACTTTAAGCACCAGCGAAGAGATACCGAACGGAGGTTTGAGCGAGGCTTACGGAGCGCTAACAGGGTTTATCTTCAGCAATAACTTTATCAACCCCGACCCGGACCCTGTAACAGGTGTTTACCCATCTACAGCACCAACGGCTATACTTAGACGAACAAACCCGCTAGAGGCAATTAACCGGTTCGATTTTGAACAGCGAACGAACCGTTTTATCGGTGATTTTCAGGTAATGCTTACGCCCATCGAAAACCTGAACATAAATTACGTTTTAGGTTACGATAACGCAACACAGATCGCCACTGGTTTTATTCCGGTGGGTAACACTACTCCTTCCTACGAAACGGGCTACTCACGCCGCGCCGATCGGACTTCCTACCTGCTCAACAACGACCTGAATGTATCTTACAGAACTATGCTGGCAGACTGGTTGGAGTCTACGACTGGTGTGGGGGCAACCGCACAGGTAGAGAAATACTATGGCACCGGAACAACTGCTACACAGCTTGGCCCGATTACACGCATCACAACCGGTGCAAGAATTGTTTCCGGGGAAGAGCGTAGTGAGATAAACATACTAGGCTTTTTTGCGCAGCAGACCTTTGGTATAGGAGATCGCCTGTTTATTACAGGAGCTGGCCGCTATGATGTGTCTTCCGTATTCGGAGAGGAGAACAGATGGCAGTTTTACCCTAAAGTCAGTGGTAGTTACCTCATTTCCAACGAAAAATTCTGGCAGAACTTATCCAGTGTTATTCCTATCCTGAAGCTTAGAGCCTCTTATGGTCAGGCGGGTAACCTTACAGCCATCCGTGCTTTTGACCGTTACACAAACTATACTCCTGTAGCCTTGCCTGGTTTGCCTGGTGTTGTGTCACCTTCACTGCTTGGCAACACAAGTATAAAACCGGAAAGACAGGTTGAGACTGAGCTTGGTCTGGACATGAGCCTGCTAGACGGCAGACTTGGCCTGGAGTTTTCTTACTACAACAAGGATGTTGAAGACCTGCTGTTGTTTGTTAACCTGAATCCCTCTTCCGGTTTCCTGAACCAGTATGCAAACGTAGGTACCATGACCAACAAAGGATTTGAACTGATGCTGACTGGTGCACCTGTGCAGCAGGAGAATGTAAAATGGACCTCTACCATCATCTATTCCAGAAACAGAAACGAAGTAAACAACATACCTGGAGGCGTACTTACCTTCCCGGGTGGCTTTGGGCAGGTTGCCGCTGTAGACGGTTATCCGATCGGTGCATTTTACAGCACATACTTTGCCCGCAACCCAGATGGGTCGCTGTTGCTGAATGCTGCAGGCTTACCACAGCCGGAACGTGTAGGGCGAAACCCTGAAACCGGTCAGCCAGCAGGTGCCACAGTACCGAAAGTGATAGGAGATCCTAATCCGGACTGGACGGGATCATGGGTAAACGAACTTTCTTTCGGGAAAAACTTCTCTTTCCGTACCCAGTTTGATGCCGCTTACGGGTTTGATGTCTTCAACTTTACACGCCGTGTTGGTGAGCGTGATTTGTATGGAGGCCTTGCCGGCTACGAGCCAGAGCTTAGAGGTGAGGTGCCAAAGGGTACTTCAGCGGCTTTGTTCAGTATTTTCGAAAATTACATCGAAGACGGTTCCTACATTAAGCTAAGAGAGGTTTCGCTGGCTTATGTCTTTCAACCTGCCTTCTTGGGTAACAACAACCTGCGTTTAACGCTTGCCGGCCGCAACCTGTTTTCTATTGATGACTACAGTGGCTATGATCCTGAAGTTAACGCAGCTGGGCAGACAAACGCCGTTAGAGGTTTTGACTTTGTGGAGGTTCCGATACCAAGAACCTACGCTTTAGGTGTTCAGGTGTCCTTCTAATCCTCTTAACTTCAACTAGAAATTCATATGAAAAATATAACTTCATACTTCAAAATCGGGGTGCTATCAAGTTGCCTTCTGCTAACAAGCGGGTGCGACCTTGATATTCCAAACCCAAATGCGGCCAGCGACCTGGAGGTGCTATCAACCCGTGAGGGCATTGTTGCTTTAAGTGTAGGCCTGAGACAGTATTACTCTACCTCCGGCATAGAGGCGGCTTACCTGTACCCTGGCGTGACCGGCCGTGAGTTGAAAGGCGTTGCCACGTTCACAAACGTTCTGGAACTGGAAGCCGGTGGCACTGCATTGCCAACTTTTAACGGAAACGTGCTGGGCATATGGTCCAGAATGCAGCGCACCATGCTAATGAGTGATCAGATTCTCGAAAACGCGCCAAATATTACAACTCTTACGGGCGGTACGCTAAGCGGTATTCTGGCACAAGCGCACTTATTCCGGGCTATGGCACTAGGTACTTTGGCAACCGCTTTTGAGCAGGCGAACACCGAAACCAGCACAACCATGAAGCCTGAATTCAGGCCAAGAACGGAGGTGCTTGAGGAGGCAATCTCACACCTTAACCAGGGAATTGCATTGCTGGATGCGAACCCTGCTTCTGATGAGTTTAGAAGATTGGTGGGAGGGTCATCATTAGACCTGAAAAACACGCTCTATGCCATGAATGCCAGGTATAACTTGTATGCAGGCAACTATGCGGCAGCCATTGCAAACGCCAATCTTGTCAATCTGGCCAGTGTATCGTCTTATGAGTATAGTACATTAAGCATCAACCCAATTTACAACGCCACAAATATCAACGGCCTTAACTATTTTAAGCCGCGTGATAATTTCGGGTTGCCAGCAGCGCTTTTTGAAGAAGGAGATGCACGTGGGAATTTTTATTTAACAGGCCCTGCAGTGCTGGTGAACGGAGATCCGGTTCGCGACCTGGCGGGATTCTTTAATTCGCAGACTTCTTTTATTCCCATTTACATTCCGGATGAGATGAAGTTGATTAAAGCAGAGGCTATACTTCGCAGCGACGGTTCTTTGGAAGAGGCATTAGCACTGATCAATGCAGTTAGAACGCAAACGTCCGGAGATCCTGTTGGGGTAAATGCGGGTTTGCCAGCCTATACTGGCCCTGTTACTAGAGAAGCACTTTTGCTGGAAGTGTACAAACAGCGTTCTGCCGAGTTATACTTAACAGGCCAGAAGTGGGAAGACAGCCGACGCTTTAACCGTCCGGGCCCGCCTGAAAATACGTCTGAACGTAACAGGAATTTTTATCCTTACCCAGATCAGGAACGATTGAATAACCCAAATACACCTGCAGACCCAGCAATATAAGATAAGGGGCAGTTATTTATCCAAAATAGGATTAAAATTAGAATAGAACCTCCCGCCTCGGTGACATAAGATTACCGTGGCAGGAGGCTCTTTCATTTTAATCGGCTTTAAGGTAATTGCTGCCGAAGAATAGCTTCTATTATCATTCTTAATACTTTAGTGCTAAAAAAAAACGGTTTAAGAAATTGAGCCTGTTTAGAGTTTATTAATACTAAACTGCCTGCCCTTGCTGCGTGTTCTCACCAGCAAGATTTACAGCATCTGCATGTTGGTTGTTGGTGAAAAACACCACCAATGGCGGGAAAAACGGTTTAAGAAATTGTTAAACTTAGCTGTAAGCTTCATTATAATTAAAGTTGTAATGTTAGTTAAGTGGTTGTTTAACAGTGTAGTATATATTTGTTTGCCTGTACTTCTCACTGTAACAAACTATAAATTGCAGGCGCTCATTAAGTAATGGTATAAACAGATAACCATAGATTGGAATATCTGCTTAATTTGCATTAACGGTACCAGATTTATCTCCGTACTGAACCCAAAGCCCTCATTATGTAGCCACTGCAGCCTATGAAATTATATCAAAAGCTCCTGAAGCCGATAGGCATCTATCCGCTGGTTTATTTCCGGATTCTGTTCGGCTTGCTTATGTTTTGCGAGGGAGTGGGGGCGGTGCTCATCAACTGGGTGCAGGAGCATTATGTGGAGCCCACCTACCATTTCGGTTACATTGGGCTGGAGTGGATAAAGCCCTTACCTGGCTACGGCATGGTGTACGTATTCTTGCTGATGGCGCTGCTGGGTTTCCTGATAATGGTTGGCTGGCGCTATAAAATCTCAGCGTTTCTTTTCTTCCTGCTGTTCGGCTACGGCTTCTTCTCTGAAAAAACACATTACCTCAACCACCATTACCTTATCTTCCTGATCAGCGGCTTAATGGTGCTGCTGCCGGCACACCGTAAACTGTCGATGGATGTGCGGCGGAAACCGGAGCTGGAGAGTGACGTAGCACCTCAGTGGACGCTTTGGCTGTTCAGGGTGCAGCTGCTGTTTGTATACTTTTATGCTGGCGTGGCAAAGTTGCAGCCAGACTGGCTGGCGGCAAAGTCCATGAGCATCTGGATGGCCAATAAAACCCACTTTTATGTCATCGGCCCATACCTCAACACGCCTTTTATGATAGAGCTGGTGGTTTGGGGCGGCATTGTATTTGACTTCTTGATCGGCTTTGCCTTGTTGTGGCCCCGTACGCGGATGGCTGCTTTTTGGGTAGCTTTCGTTTTTCATATCTTTAACTCGGCCGTGTTTCATGTTGGGGTGTTTCCATACTTTATGATTGCGGCCAACGTGCTTTTTTTCAGTCCGGAGCAGATTGCCCGTTGGTTTTTCAGAAAAGAGCTAAACCTGATAGCTTTGCAGCGTGAGCCACTGAAGCAGCCAGGCTGGCAACAGCGGCTGGGCGTGCAGTTTTTTATACTTTACCTGGGTTGGCAACTGCTGTTTCCGCTGCGGCATTTTTTTATTCCGGGCGATGTGAACTGGACTGAGGAAGGCCATCGGTTTTCGTGGCGAATGATGCTGCGTACCAAGCGCGGCACTGTCTATTATATTGTCAAAGATCCGGCCACGCAGCGTCAGGAAAGAGTCAGGCTGCAGAAATACCTGGCGCGGGAGCAGCTAAGGGAGATTCCCAAACACCCTGACATGATCTGGCAGTTTGCCCAGTTTCTTGAGCGGGAGTATAAAAAGCAGGGAATGGTAGCCCCGGAAGTATACGCTGTCTCCAGCCTCAGCCTAAATGGTTACCCGCGCCACCCCATTGTGGACCCGGAAGTTGATTTGACTTCAGTGCCTTATACTTGGGGAGCCAAAAGTTGGGTAACACCTCGACCTGAAGCAGACGGCTGGCCCTGGAAAAAGCGCGTAATGGCAGAGACTGAAAAGTAAGAATGGACTGCTAAAAGTATAAATTATTCAACTTCTGCGGAGGGAGTTTATACTTTGAGAATTGCAACTGATAAGCCTCCAAAAGATTGAAAGACTTCAATCCCAGATATCATACATATCCTCCTCCTCGTTATAATCAGAATCTGGCAAGTCAATTTTAGTCAGCAGTTCCTGCACAAAATCCTGTTGCGCTTCTTCGTAAATCAGTTCACCGCGTTGTAGAAAGCGGTTTGCATCCAGCATCACCTCATAAATGGGTGTATGGATGTGCTTGGGGATTTTATAGAGGCGCGGGTCGTGCTTATCGAAAGGAGTGGCTATTTTGGAGTTGTAGAGATAGGGGATAAGCGTTTTAGAGCAGCTAATGGCAACCCGATGGATTTGGTGCTCCTCAAAGTATGACTTTAGCCGTTGGTTGATATTCTCAAAGAATTCCACGGTTTCACCAAGCCGCACACGCGACCCAGCTCTCGACTTGCCTTTTGTTTTGAGGTATTTGATCTGGCTCTTGCCCTGCTTTTTCCGGACCATGTAGGATCGGAAAACTTTATGATCCAGGTTTACACCGTTTTCAAAGTAGCCCAAAGCGCAGTTACCTGACTGTATCAGCAGAACAACATAATTTACCTGTGCATTAGCAGTCGGTACTTCCCCTAGATTATAAGGCAATACAAGCGGCAACCGAAAGATTACCTGCTGCTGTTCTGCATCATCCGAGAGTAAAATCAGCCTGTGCTTCTCGTGGTCATAAGCAGTTTTAACGGCAGCAGTCTGAATGGCCTGTAGTAGCTCAATGGATTGTGCTTTTGGGAAAAACTTGTTCATCAGCGGCAGTAAAATATCAGAAAGGTTATTCTGAAATTCGGGGTTTTCTAAAGGAGTTGCTAGGTCTACAGATTAGAGTGTAAGTATAAGCGCTTAAGACTTTACCTTGCCCATTACCATTAGCTGCTCCAGCGTCGGGTTAACACTGCCTCCCATCGGCTCCAGCGTAACTGCAAACGCCTGTGCAGAACTAATCTGCTTCATTTTTTGAAGCTTAGCTGTTGTAGTGCCAGCAAGGGAAATCATGCCTGCGTCTACCGGGTTGCCATTATCTAAGGCCCAAAGTTGGTACTGCATGCCTGTTGGGGGAGCTGGCAGAGTTAGTTCATCAATATAAACCTCCTGGTTCTGTGGGTTCCAGTAAACCAGCATGTTAGCGTCAGGGTGGGTTTCCACACCTTCCAATTCTACAGGCTGATAATCGGGGTTACGAAGTATGGCAAGTGTTTCCTGTAACTGCTCAGATCTAAGCGAGGTTGTTTGCACATTCTGAGCCATTAGCTGCTCTGATGCGCGCGCAGTAGCCAGCAAATCTTCTGTCTGCTGCCATTTATTGTAGAAATGATAGCTAAGCAATCCTGAAATCAAGAATAAGGCAATACTGGCGGCAAACATCCATTTGTAAGGAGATGTCTCTTCGGCAGGGGGGAGTGAATAAACTGCAGCTTCAGAATTTTGCTCAGGTGTAGCAGCAACAGGATTAGTTTCCTGCACTTGAGCCATTATCTTATCTTTGAGGTATGGTCTTGGAGCTACAGCATGAAGTTGGGCGTAAGTCTCCATCGCGGCACAGGCTTCGTCCAGTGCTGCACGAACCTCTGGGGAATTAGCGGCACGCAGTTCTACTTCCTCACGCTCTGCTTGAGAAAGACCACCGGCTGCATAAAGTTCCAGGATTCCGGATGCCAAATATTCTTCGTTAGACACTTCCCTTAAATAATTTTGATAAAAGCTTTACAGCGCTTCGTGCTCTGGTTTTAACGGTACCCAGCGGGATGTTATACTCTTCAGAAATCTCGCTTTGTGTCAGTCCCTTAAAGTACATTAGGTCTATAATCTTTTTTTGGTCAGGATTAAGGGTTTCCACCACATCCCGTAAACCAATATGATCAGGGTTAAACGCGTTACTGCCAAAATCACTGTGATAATCTCCTGGTGCAATGGCATCTGTGGATACCCTCATGCGATACTCTTTCGAGCGGATTTTATCGATTGCCAGATTCCTGCTGATGTTTATCATCCAAGTAAACAGCCTGCCCTTTTCCTCATCATACCGGTCAAAAGACTTCCAGATCTTTAAAAAAGCCTCCTGCAACACATCTTCAGCAATTTCCTCTGTTTTTACGATTTGCAGAATAACACCGTAAAGGGTGGCACTGTACATATCATATAGCAAAGAAACTGCTAAATTATCCTTAGCACGTAATCGAGCCACCAAGGCTTCTTCACTTATCTTTTGTGTCAGGTTATCAGGCAAGGAGACGCAGCTGTTTAATTAATAACCCCGTGTTAGAGTTTATCAAAATTAAGAATATTTTAGAATCATACTTACTAACTTCTTCTGGAAAAAAAAGTTTTAAAAACAATCCTATTATTCCACCAGCTGATTCCTCTGCTATAACTATAGTCAAAAATAAGAGCGATAAGTAATTTGCTGCAACATAGATAGCCTCAACAAATTGTGCTCATACTTTAACTATAAAAAAAGAGCTGCACTTGCAGCTCTTCTCTAAGTTTAGATGGTTAGCTTTATTAAAAGCGTGCAAAGTATAATCATTTTTATTCAAAAAGAGATACAATTTGAGCAACCTGCTCTTTTGTAAGCGGTTCATCGAATGCTCCTGTGGCAATGGCTGCTGAATAGCCCGAACCTACAGTTGTTACATTCACTCCTCCTTGCATTACATTGTCTTCTCCGGCATAAACGGGCTGTGCACCATCAGGAACATTGCTGTTAGCTCCGGCACCTTCTATCCAGCCTTTAACGCCGCGCATACGTCTTACGTGGGCAGCATGGCGAGCTTCTACCGAGTGAATCTGCAGAGCAACCGTCAACACCGTGTCGTTGTTGATCAGGTTACCAGCCTGTCCTTTGTATGCTCTCACGCCTGTATCTTCAAATGCCTGCGCAAGCGTCAGGAAGGTTTGGTAGTTTGTATTCCAGTCCTGGAAGTTTTTACCGAAGTTGAAGGTTGGTTCGCTGATTGGCGTACCGTTCAGGCTTTGGATAGTAGAGATCAACAAATCTACGTGAGCGGCCTCGTGAGAACGGATCTTTTCGAATGCGCCTCTGGCAGCACTGTCTGTAATCAGGCCTGATGCGGCTAGGCCTTGTGTGTAGAAGTTACGTTCTAAATACTCTAGCTTTAGCGCAAAGTTAAGCACCTCCAGCACCATGCTGTTGCTCTGGCCGTAAGCTTTCTGGAAAACGGATCCTAAAGCAAGCGGCACTGCAGCAAGCGCCGTTTTTTTGCCTATGCTGCGTAAGTTTTTAAAGGCGCTTCTTCTTGAGTCGAGGCGGTCGTACACTTCCGGGTCAAACTTCTCAATCTCCTTTATTATATTAAATATATTCATGGCTATGGTCTCCTTACTTAGGTAAATTGTTGGCAGATATTTTTGTGACAATAAATGGTGCTGCAGCCTGAAGCACGTCAGCCGGCATCATGGCAGGGTCTAAGCCTTTATTGTCGGCAGAGTCAGAGAAGGTGCCATTAGAAATCAGGTCGCGTATTACTGCAGCGTGTCGTGCCTCCACAGAAACAATTTTGCCTGCTAGCGTTAAGAAACCTGCATCCTCTAAGTATTGGCCTGCACCATTGTAGGCAGCAACGCCAAGGTCTTCAAACGTTTTAGCGGTTGCCAGGATATTGGCCTTATCGTTAAAGTTGACAGACGAAAAATCTACCTCTAAATCTGGAATGGCCGCGCTACCAAGCGCTGCTTTCAAGAAATCTCTGTGAATGTTTTCATGGCCTTTCAGGTCTTGCATGATCTGCTGCTCAGACTGGCTGAACATACCTAAAGACTGCGCTACCACCTGCGTATAGAAAGCTGCCTCCAGCTGTTCCAGCGCATAGGCATAGTTTAAGATACCTGTATCTCCGGAACCCAGATCAACCGTGTCAGGGTCAGGTGTCATGGTTCCGTCATCGTCATCGTCGCAGGATGTTGTGGTAAGAAGTAATGAAGTTGCCAATGCTGTGGCGCCGGCATAGCGTAAGAACATACGTCGCTGAGGAACAACTATTCCGGATCCTTTTTTGGCCTCCTGTTGCTCTTGCTTCTGTGTTGGTTTTTCCATAATTCTATAAATTTGATGAAGTTTTACCTACCAAAGTTTTATTCTAGAAATCTATGGTAGTGCAAGACCTACGAGCAGGCGAGTAGCTTTGGATTGCACCATCTGTTAAAATTTTTTAAAACATGCAGATTGCGTGTGTGAATACAGGCAATGCAAATAGCTTTATAGAAGCTGGCGCAGCAGGGGAGTGGCTTTGAAAGGAGATAAGATTACAGCAGCTGAATTTACAACTAAGTCTGCTGAGATATATAGATGAAAATCAGCAGAGAGTAAATTAAAAATAGCCGCTACAGTTAAGCAGAGGCTATTTTTATACTTTGTTTTATTGATAACTGTTTTACTTCTCTGCTACTGTATGAGTTGGAATATACGTAGGTTTACCTGATGTTTTGCTGAATAAGTTTGCTGCACTTTAATTAAGCGAATCTACTTCAAAAGAGGTTTTCGCATGAACCCCATAGTACAAAATTTGGTTGCATTCCGCAACAGCAGTTAAAGCTTTAGACTGAGGTTCATACTTAGTATAGTATAAAGTCGGACTGCGCTTAAAGTATAAAATTATAGCCGCAGCTGCCTTACTTTTTAAGGTATACCCTGAAAGTAGAGCCTACTTCTGCCTCACTTTCAACCTCAATATGACCATAAGCGTTCTCCACAATCTTTTTGACCATGTATAAACCAATACCGGAACCTTCCACGTGGTCGTGGAGGCGGCCGAACATCGTAAAGAGTTTCTGCTTGCCTGTGTTACTTATGCCTAATCCGTTGTCTTTTACGGTTAGCACCACATATTCCGCCTCATCGTGGCAGTTAATCTGAATTTCGGGTTTACGTTTAGGTGAGCTATATTTAATGGCGTTTGATATC
The DNA here is from genome assembly GCF_947495565.1 of uncultured Pontibacter sp. Classification (GTDB taxonomy): domain Bacteria; phylum Bacteroidota; class Bacteroidia; order Cytophagales; family Hymenobacteraceae; genus Pontibacter. The sequence continues at coordinate 48,753 of NZ_CANLZM010000017.1, read as the reverse complement.
AGGTTATATATGATTGACCTGAGGTTTTTCTGGGAGAAATGTATGGCGGAGCAGCCATCCAAGTGTACTTTTAATTGCGCACCTGCTGCTGCCAACTGTGGCGCCAAGTCCAGCCTGATATCATTGATTACCTCCTCAATATCGACAGTGGTAGCCTCTTGGTTATTTTCCTTTTGCAGTTTTACAATTTCGGTGAGGTGCTCAATAGTGCGTTTAAAGCGCCCAATCGAGTCCTCAATCATGCTTGTTACGCGCTTCAGTTCCTGTGCGGTGAGGGCTTTCTCAGTAATGGAGTCAATCAATACTTTTACAAGCCCTTCTATATTATAGATAGGCGCCTTCAGGTCGTGAGATGCCGTATAGATGAAGTTATCCAAGTCTACGTTGGTTCGGACAAGCTGCTCGTTTATACTAGTTAACTCCTTGTTAGTGGCCGCTAATTTTCTGGTGAGGGCCTGCGCTTCTTTTTCCCTCTCTTCAACTTGTAGGCGCGCCTCCGCCTGCTCGGTAATATCATGCACCAAAGTATAAAATCCGTGTACCTGGCCTTCTCTTTTATCAGGCACATAACTGGTGCGGATATGCTTTACAAAATTCTCCCGGTAAGGCATTTTGGCATCGAAGTCCAGTTGCTCGCCGGCAAGTGCGCGTTCAATATATTGTTTAACGCCAGCATAAGCTGCTTCACCAACCACATCACGTACAGGTCTGCCCAGCAAGTCATCAGATTTTATCGGGAACCAGGTTTCATACGCCTTATTGGCAAACTGGTATTTTTCATTTTTATCCAGGTAGCCAATCAGCACGGGCAAGGCATCTGTTATTAATCTAAACCGCTCTGCGCTTTGTTCTGCTGCATGCCGGGCCTCCACCTGCTCTGTAATTTCAAGCGCAAAGGCTACAATCCCGTCTACCTGATCATGCTCATCAAAGCGTGGTTGCTGTACATACCTAAAGTACCTGTTTTCCAGCTTACCATCTTCAGGCCGTACAAAAGGTATCAGCATTTCCTCTTCTACACGCGTTACACCGGTATTATATACTTCCAGAAAAGTGCGGTATACTTCGTTATTTTCAATTTCGGGTAAGGCTTCTAAAATAGGTTTCCCTAATAGCTGGCGCTCCGGAAATAACGCTGAATAGCTTGGGTTAACCAGCTCATACACTAGCTCAGGCCCATCTAATATGCAGATGGCAGCCGGGGCATCCATAAAAAGCTGGTGCAGGCGGTTGCGTTGTGTTTCTGTTTCGGCTTTGGCGCGCTCCAGCTCTGTGGTTCTGGTAGTTATCCGTTCCTCCAGCTCCTGGTTGAGCTTCTGAAGTGCCTGTTGTGTATTTGATAACTCAATGTTCGCGGCTTTGATTTCTTCATTAGCCATAGTTAGTTGCAGGTTCAGTACCTGCAGCGAGTGTTCCCGCTTCTCTACTTCTTGCCGTGCGTTTACAAGGCTGGATACTTCATAAGCAAAAACCATTATGCCATCTATTTTACCCTCCAGGTTTTTTGTGGCTTGGTAGACGAAGTTGTAATAGTTTTGGCCTAGCTCACCATCATTGTTATGGTTCAGCTGCACCTGCATTTCATAAGCGTAAAGAGTCTCGCCGGTTTGAAACACCTTATCCAACATTTCAAAGATTGGTTGGCCTGCAAGTTCCGGCATGGCCTCGGCAATAGGTTTACCGAGTATGGGACGGCTGCCCACTAACTGCTGATAAGAAGGGTTAACAAGTTTGAAAACATGCTGCGGCCCTTCAAAAATGCAGATCATGGCAGGTGCCTGCATTAAAAGGTTATGCAGCTTTTTTCTTTCAAGTTCGGCATCGGCACGTGCTGTGGTGAGTTCCTGCTTTGTTATAGACTGTTCCTGGTATAGTTTGCTTAACAGCGATTTATTGACTTTATCCTGTTTTTTAGCTAACTCCGGGTCCGTTATATCTTCAACCTTGTGTATGATGTAGGCAACTTCTCCTGCTTGGTTTAGCACCGGCGAGTTTAAAGTATTCCAGTATCTCTCTACAAAAGTACCTTTGTTGTTTGGGACAGGTATATCATACCGAAGCGTCTCCATTTTATGGGGCTGCTTGTTTGCCAGTACCCAGTCTAGTGAGAGGCGTAAGCTGGCTGTAGCATTTGAATTGGCTACAACCGGATTGTCAGGAAATACATCAAATACATTCTTACCCTTAATGCCTTCAAGTTCAGTCAGAGCTGCCTCTAAGTAAGGTTTACTAGCTGTAAGCATCGTGTAGTCTGGAGAAATGATCAGGTACAAATCGGGTACTGATTCAAATACTTGAAGCGTTTCAGTAGAAAGGCTGGCAGAGTTAATCATGCAGGGTTGTATTAATAGGAGCGGAGCCCAATGCTAAAAATAAAGCAATGGTCTTAAGTATACTAAGATGTACTAACGTTGTATCGAACAGCATTTACAAAATCTCCAAAAGAGAGTAGCCGGAGCCTTTGCTGTGAATATCCGATTTTTTGCTGAAACTACCAATTTAACCTTTAGAGTAGCAACCCTTAAAAGGTTGCTATTGATACCTTGTTAACTGGTAATAATTTAAGAGAGCCTCTTTATCTCGTCTTCTATCGCAGGGCTTAAAACTATGATCAGGTGTTCGGCAAAGGCTGCCTTCTCTATCTGTTTCTCGTCCATTAGTGCTGTTAACCCGATTGGCTCGTTTGTGTCAGATAAAAGTATGCTGCCCAGGTAGCTTTCAATGGCTAAGTCCCGTAGCTCCTTATCATCCGGGTAAGCAGGAGCTACATCATAAGGGTGATAACAGAAGCGCTGGAGAAAAGATACCTCGCAAGGAGTGCCTTTTATGGCATAAGTATAATTCTCTAATACCTCCTGGTCTTTTAAAAACACAAGTGTGTGCACGTTTTGCTGATCTTCTGATAGTTGACCGATAAGTACATACTTTGCCTCGGTGTGCTCAGAAATGAACGAGGCGATTTCAGTGAGAAAATTTTCGTGCCGAGGCTTATTGCTTAGTATCAGTGCAGCTTCCAGTATTTTCTCTTCCTCTTCGCCGGGCTCATACTGCCAATAATGAATATGCCGATACTCCATCAGGTTAAACAATAGAAAGTTTAATATCAAATATATTGATTTTTCTGAAGAGTATACTATAGATGACCAGCAAGGTAGATGCAAAATTGGTGGGTTATATTTATGTTTAAGGGAATAAAATGTTTATTGCAGTTAATCTCAATGAAATATTTCGGAACGTTATACATCCTTGCTTGTTAGTCTTATTATTACAGTGCAGGGTAAAAGTATATTAACTGGCAGGAGTTAACAGATGCGCCTGCCAGTTAAGATTATACTTATGAAAGAGAGTTTCTAAGTAGGAGACAAGTATATTAGCTGAATATTATTCATATTATATGTCAGAAAATAATTTCCAGGGAGAGACGGAGCAGAGCATTGTGGCCGCTCTCCGGCAAGGCAGGCAGAAGACGCTGGACAGGCTTTACGATGCATATGCGCCGGTTATGATGGGAGTGATCAGCCGGATTGTAGCAGACCAAGAGGTGGCGGAAGAGGTTCTAAAAGAAACGTTTGTAGCCATCTGGACCCGCATCGGCACCTACGACACGTCTAAGCACCGCCTGCTAACCTGGGGGTTGGCCATAGCGAGAGGGTTAGCCTTAGAGGCTATCAAGACTGACCGGTACGAAAGTATACTTCATGCTAAGAAAAAGCTCGGCAGCAAGCCAAAAGACCAATTAAATAAAATTGAGAATTCGGATAGAGGGAAAGAAAAAACGCCCGACCTTTGCAAGCTTGACTCCATTGAGAGAACGGCATTGGAGTTGATTTATTTAAAAGGCCGCTCTTGTGCGGAGACAGCAGCAGAAATGAGCATGACGGTTGAGCAATTAACTGCAGTATTGAAAAAGGCATTCATCCATTTAAAGGTAGGAAAACCAGCATGAGCCTTATCAGAGAGTTTATAGAATCCGGGGTTTTAGAACTGTATGTGATGGGGGCGGCCAGTCCGGAAGAAATTCTGGAGGTGGAAAAAATGGCAGCGGCCCACCCGCAGGTAAAGCAGGAAATCGAGCAAATCAGCCTTGCGCTGGAGCAGTACGCCCAATCACAAGCCGTAAAGCCAAGAGCCACTGTTAAAGCCATGCTGCTTGCCACCATAGATTACCTGGAGCGGATGAAAAAAGGGGAGCTTCCATCGTCTCCGCCTATCCTGACACCCCAAACGCGCATCCGTGACTTTGAACAATGGGTTAGCAGCGAAGAGGCTGTGCAGCCAGACGATGCGGACGATATTTACGCCCGCATAATTGGGTACACACCTGTAGCCTCAACGGCCATTGTGTGGGTAAAGGATAAAACGGAGCAGGAGGTGCACCACGATGAATATGAGCGATTCCTGATACTGGAAGGCTCCTGCCAGATTACCGCCGGCAGCGAAAAGCATATGCTGGCTGCCGGTGATTATTTCCCTATCCCGCTGCATACACCGCATCAGCTGCACGTTACCTCCCAGGGGCCTTGCAAAGCTATCCTGCAGCGCCTGAGTATTGATAATATTTAAATAAGTATAAAAATATTTAAATAAGTATAAAAGCAGCAAGGGCCTTTACTGTCTGTAAAGGCCCTTGCTGCTTTTATACTTATGCAGTGGCGGTTCTAGTGCCGAAGAAAGTCAAGTAAGGCCTTGTTCAGCTCTTCTTTATGTGTCAGGAACAGCCCATGCGGCCCGTCTTTTATCACCACGTACTTGTTATCCCGAATCTCTTTAGAAGATTTCTCGCTGCTGGTTTCTATAGGCACAATCTGGTCGGCATCTCCGTGCACAATGAGCGTAGGCACCCGTACGTTTCTTAGCTCCTGCCTAAAATCTGTGTTGGCCCAAGCTTTGGCCGTTTCGATGGTGCCGCGCGGCGAAGCGGAGGAGGCGATAGCCCAATCGTATTGCAGCTGCTGTTCGCTTACTTTATCTTTCTGTTCGCTGTGGTTGTAGAACATTTTGCCGAACTCCGCCAGAAAAGTGACACGTTTCGTTTTCAGGGCTTCCATAATCTCGTTTAGCTTTTCTTCCGGCACGCCATCGGGGTTGTCGTCCGTTTGCTTTACTATCGGAATAATGGAGCTGATAAGCACGGCCTTGTCTATGCGGTCATCGCCGAACATGGAAAGGTAGCGCACCACCTCGCCGCCGCCCATCGAGAAACCTACCAGCACGCAGTGGCGCAGGTCGAGCTGCTCTATCAGCGCGCGCAGGTCCAGCGCAAGAGAGTTGTAATCGTAATTGCTCCAGGGCCGGTCCGAATCCCCGAAGCCGCGCCGGTCATAAGCGATGCACCGGAATCCCGCATCCACAATAGCCTGTATCTGGTGCTCCCACATACGGTGGCTCAGCGGCCAGCCATGTATCAGAATCACGGGCTGCCCTTCGCCGCAGTCCTGATAGTTTAGGTATACATTTTCACCTTTCTGAATGTCTTCTGTCTCGATAAATGGCATAATCAAGTTTGTTTTAAAGTTAAAGCTCTAGGTAATTATTTTAACACTTATAATCTTAACTGCTTCTGAGTTTTTAATGTTGTGAGAGATGGAAAACAAGGCGCTGCTGGTGATAAATTATGGCTTGCAGGAGGCGCTGCAGCTGGTAATTTTATAGCAGAGAGGCGTGTTAAGCATAAAAAAGCTGTACACTTTCTATATTGTTGTAGCGGCACAGCTTTGCAGACAGATAAGTATAAAAATGCATATTAAATGCAGGCCAGTGTAAACCATGGCTATACTTACCAAGTATAATGTTTTTTGTATACGTATACCTTTCAACGCCTGTGCGCGCGGACTTACAATGAATTTTAGCTAATAATCAGAAGGTATAAAAAACAGCAGATGGAGTATGCAAACCGATGTGGGGCAAGAGAACTGACAGGCATATTGTGAAAATGAGATGGACATTACTACTGCTGCTGCTGTTGTGCTCCTGCGCTACCCAACGCCAGGCAGAAAAGTTTTTTGAGGAGAACCCGGATAAGCTGGCTGAGTTTGTAGCTGAACATGACACTTATACTCTAAAGCAGGGTAAGGCTTACGCCGCAAAATATTTTTCGCCTAAATATTACCCGCCAGGTATAACGCAGCAATCAAAGGTGAACCCTGAACGCTTGCTGACAAACCCCATGCTGGTGCCCTGGAGCCACACCTCACACGCAGGAGGAGCTAAAAGCTGCCCGGAATGCACTACCACTTACATCACCAAAACGCTCTATCTAAAGGACACGGTGCAACTGGACTCGCTACACCGGGAGCTTGCCACCGAACGCCTTTCAAAAAGCGCCATAAGGCAAAAGCTAGCGGAGACAGAAGTGGAGCGCGATTACTGGCAGGAGATGAACCGGAAGAAGTTCTGGACACTGGTGGCTATGGCTGTTTTTGCCTTCCTGTACATCCTTTTCAAAATGCTTGCATCGCGGGTAAAGACAACAGAAAAGTAAGTGTTTGGCTGAGGTTAAAGATATCTACAACAACAGGCAAACCTTAGCGCGTTGCAGCAAGATGACTACTTCTTTTTTTTCTTCTTCTTCTTTTTAAAGTTCAGCGCACTAAAAACGGTTTTTACAGTGAGAAAGGTAAACAGACCGCTGATAGCTACTATTTTCACGGCTGCTTGCGGGTCGCGGAGGCTGCGGAAACGGGTTTCTCCTTGTTTCATTTCGATGTAGCCGACAGGAGTTAGCATCACTCCACCGCCTCCTCCAGCGCCTTCTTCGCCGGACTTTTTACCGCTGCCGCCTCCAAAGCCATAACTTGCCTTGGATACAGGTATAATCGTTACGCCATCACGCTCTACAGGCGCACCATAAATGCGGGAAGCGTTGGCAGCCCCACCCAGGTTTTCAGCTATTCGCTCCACAAAAGATTTCGATTCTGAGGTATTATGCTCCATGTTCTGATAATTTATACTTTGTAAGTTGCTGAAGGTCAATATACGGTTAAATAGGGTTGCTGGCTGCTGCCTTTAGCTTTGAGTAAAGTATAATTTAGCCAGCGACCTGTTTTATAAAGCCATATACTTTTATGCGACCCAACATATGGTTCAGTTAGATACAGCAATGGCATTATCTAACTGAATCTCAAATTAAAAAATAATTACTTGAAATACAGGCTAAATGCCTGCTGCAAATATTCCCTGATTTTTACTTTCATGATTAAATAGGCTGCCAGCTATCAGAAGTATGAAGCTGTGCGGCGGCAGAAAAAGAGCTGCGCGGTGCCAGGTTTAGATAAGGGTAATCAACCTTAGAAAGATAAAGCCCCTGCGGGTGAGCTGGCGCAAAGTGCTTGGGTGTTTTTTCAGTGGCCAGGTAACTTTCAAACTCATCTATACTTAACGTGCCAGCGCCTATCCGGAGCAATTGCCCGACAATAATGCGGATCATCCTGCTGAGGTACCTGTTCGCCGAAATCTGGAAGCGCAGCCTGTCGCCGTTTGCATCGGTAAGCCAATGGGCGGCGGTAACATGGCAGATCGTGCTGTTTTGCTCGGCCGGTGCAATGCATAAAGAGCGGTAGTCGCTGTAAAGCGGGAGTAGGGCCGTGGCGGTTTTTATCTTGTCGAGGTGCAGGTTCCGGAGCAGGTACAAAGCACTTATCTGGCTCAGGAAAGGATCTTTGTACGTATGGATAAAATAGTCGTAGCTTCTCTTTACGGCATCAAACCGGGCGTGCGCCAGCTCCTGCATCGGAATGATATCAAACACGGCAATGTCTGGCGGCAATACCTTGTTTAGCCGGAACAGCATGTCAAACTCCCACGGCTGGTTTACATCCAGGTGAAAAAAGAACTGGCTGGCATGCACCTGCGCATCCGTGCGGCCGCACCCCACAATGGCGACGGGTGTTTTTAAAATCTTTTGCAAGCTTTCTTCTATTACCTGCTGCACGCCCAACCCATACGGGTGCCGCTGCCAACCGCTGTAACTGCCCCCATTGTAACCAATATGAAAAAAGTAGCGCACCGTACAAATATAAATGTAGAGGATTAAACTACAAGATAGCAACCGCACGCATCATAATGATCTTTATTTATAAAGTATAAAAACATTACAGGCGCTTTACGCTTTAACAACAGGCGCAGGTCTGCAGAAGAGTAGTAAAGCGGCTTATAAAAGAAACTCCATAAACAGTGGCAAAGCAGGTTTATACTGTAACAACCTGCTCATGCTAAACCAATCCTGCCTGAAGCTGCGGCTTCTGAAAGGCTCAAAAAACACCTACCTTTACCGCTGCACTGCTACCACACAATATGTCTAAATCAAAAAAACTCCACAACGTAACTGTTGCCCAGGTTTTTAAAACCATTATCTGGCCCCGTAAAAAGTACCTTACCGTTGGCCTGGCCTTGATTACCATCAGCCGCCTGGCAGGCTTGGTGTTGCCGGGTGCCAGTAAGTTTCTAGTTGATGATGTGATTCCGAACAACGACCTGAGTATGCTGAAATGGCTGATTATAGCTGTGGCGGCAGCCATCGTCATTCAGGCTGTTACCTCCTTTGCCCTGACGCAGATCCTGAGCGTAGAGGCCCAGCACTTGATCTCGCAACTGCGGGCCAAGGTGCAGCGACACATCATCCAGCTTCCTGTCCGGTTCTTTGATAATACTAAAACCGGTGAGCTTGTTTCCAGGATCATGACGGATGTGGAAGGGGTTCGGAACCTGGTAGGCACAGGGTTTGCCCAAATGATAGGCGGTGTGCTGACGTCGCTCATCTGCCTGGTGCTGCTGATTGTTATCAGTCCGCTTATGACGCTATACGTGCTGTTTCCGGTGGCTATTTTCGGGGTTATCTCCTTAAAAGCTTTCGGGAAAATACGCCCGATTTTCAGGGAGCGCGGCGTGATTAACGCAGAAGTAACAGGCCGCCTGACAGAGACCTTAGGAGGCGTTCGGGTAATCAAAGGATTTAATGCGGAGGAGCAGGAGATTAAAACGTTTGAAGATGGCGTAACGCGGCTGTTCCTGAACGTGAAAAAGAGCCTGGTGACAACCAGCTTTGTAACGAGTGCGGCTACTTTGCTGCTGGGCCTTGCTTCGGCGGGCATTATGGCAATTGGCGGCTACCAGATTATGAGCGGCGCCCTAACTTTTGGCGATTTCCTGGCCTTTACTTTATACCTGGGCTTTATGATTGCGCCTATCTTGCAGATGAGCAACATCGGGAGCCAGTTTACAGAAGCCTTTGCCGGCCTCGACCGCACACAGGAAATTCTGAACACGCCACTAGAAGATGCCAACGGGCACAGAAACCTGCAGCTAGACCACATCCACGGCAATATTACATTCGATAATGTTGCGTTTGCCTATGAAGCCGGAAAAGAAGTAGTGAAAGGTATCAGCTTTAATGCCCCGGCCGGTTCCGTTACAGCGTTAGTGGGTACGTCCGGCTCAGGGAAAACCACTATTGCCGGGCTGGCGGCGTCTTTTCTGAACCCGGAGAGCGGCACTATCACCGTAGACGGGCACGACCTGCAGACAATCAGCTTGAAAAGCTACAGAAGCCGTTTAGGCGTGGTGCTGCAGGACGATTTTCTGTTTGAAGGCACAATAAAGCAAAACATACTTTTCCCAAGACCAAATGCCACGGAGGCGCAGCTGCAGCAGGCCGTAGAAGCGGCTTATGTGCAGGAGTTTACAAACCGTTTTGAAGATGGCCTGGATACCCTGATCGGGGAGCGTGGCGTAAAACTATCGGGAGGGCAGCGGCAGCGTATTGCCATTGCCAGAGCCGTGCTGGCAGACCCGCGCATCCTGATTCTGGACGAAGCTACCTCCAATCTGGATACCGAGAGCGAAAGCCTGATACAGGAAAGTTTGAAAAACCTGATGAAGGGCCGCACCACGTTTGTTATTGCCCACCGCCTCAGCACCATCCGGCAGGCCGATCAGATTCTGGTGATTGAGCAGGGCCGCATAGCTGAGCAAGGCAGGCACGACGAACTCCTCGAAAAGCAGGGAAGGTATTACCAACTTTATACGTATCAGGCCAGAATTTAATGTACAGCCATACTTTCTAAAAGGCATCCTGCACCCATAGTTTACGGGCAACACCAACGCCAACCCGGTTTCCCTGGCCGCCGCCTCTTAGCAGTATAGATACGTTTTGCCCCTGGCGCAGCTCGCTAACACTTATTGCACGACCCTCCGGCCCGATAAGCTGCGCGGTAGGCAAGACCAGCACATAGGCTCTGTCGTAGCGGGTATTAAGCTGGCCTGGCGTTCCTTCCACTTCAAGCACCACTTGCCCTTCGTTGTACCGGCTGGCAAAAATGCTCCCTCTTATATCCACCCTTTCAGGCGGCAGGTTTCTGTTAACCGCTGTGTTGGCTGGTGCATTACCTGTTTGGCAGCCAGTTAGACAGAAGAAGGAAATTAAGAATAATGAGACCAGTGCTTTTTGTATGTGCTTTGCTTTCATTGATATAGGTTTTATACTTTTTCTATATCGGTACGAAGGTTAAACCATACTGGATGAATGAACTGCAGGGAAGCCAGCATGTAGGGCTGTACAAAGTATGGCTACTGCATAATTTATACTTGGCACTTAGCATAAAAAAAGCACGGACTATAAGCCCGCGCTCTCTAAACATATTACAGGTAAATGCTAAGGTTATTTTCTCCGAACAAACTTCCAGGTATAAACGCCAAGCTTAGAAGTTGTTTTTTCCTCGTCCGGCACTTCCTCCGGAAAACCAGCCCAAGCTCTTTCTTCTACCCAAACCATTGCGGAGTCAGATAAAGAAGTAACCTTATAGTTAGTTGTCTCGGCGTCTTGTTTTAGTTGGATGTAGGTAGAGTCGTTTTTATCCGGGAAGCTGTAGTTCCAAACATCTTTTTCTGAGCTGCCTGGCAACGTAACTGTCATGCGCTGGCCATTAAACTGGAAATATGCCTGGCGTGCAACAGAGTCAGCAAACATAACAGTGTCTGTGTCTGAATAATACACTCTTTTTACAGAAGTATTGGTCCAGTCGCCTCTCATGTCAGCATCAATCTGGGACACCGCCGGAATAACCGCTTCGCTCTCGTCATCGTTGCAGGCAGTGAAAAGAAGGGAAAAGCACAAAGGGATTAATATTAGCTTTTTCATTAAAATACAATTAAAGTAAATAAAGGGATTAAGTTTGTAGAGGTTTATCCTTAGGCGTGCTGTTTATGATGGTTTCTGATTCACTTTTGCGCTCACCTAATACGCGGCGCAGCAGGTAGGGTTTGTTAGAAATTTAACAAAACAGTAAAGTTGCTGCTTAACTCCATGAGAGAGAGTGGGTAATGCGGCAAACTCAATGTTAAGCTAATGTTTAGCCGAAATACTGCGTTTCAGGTGCGGGAAAGCAGTACGAGCTGCAAGTATAAATCAGATGCAAAAATCTTTGTGCTGATCTCTTGTTCCAGAATCAGTTATCACCTGTTTTGAGCTGCTCCATGCTGGCTTGGTTAATTTTTATGATGCCTCGCTTGGGTCGGTCAAGATCTAAGATGATGAAGACGACCAGGCAAATTAAAAGGCTCAAAAGCGCAAAAGGCAGAAAAGTACGTTTGCGGCCCAAGCCGCTGGCATACCCGATCAGGGCTCCCGACATTATGAACACCACAAACAGCAGAAATATAATTACTTCCGGTACATGCAGCGCCAGCAGCGCGTTCCGCTCGCTTTGCGCATCTATCATGTCGTTTAAGGAGGTGATGAAAAATCCGGTGGTAACGGGGCGGGGATCCAGGTGGGCTGCCTTAACGGCCTCTACCCAAATGTCGCTTTGCAGGGCTTTAGTTTCGTTAGAAAGCGCTTCTTGTTCTGTTACCATAGCATAAGACGTGTTGCTGACCGCCAGCCTTAGGTTAATGTATTGCTGCAGCAGGTTCTGCGTTACCGAATCGTAAGGGGCGGGGAGCAGGTGCGTGCGCATGAGTGTTGTGCCAATAGCGTTTGCCTCCTTTATTACTGCTTCGCTGCGGCTGTTGTAGCGCTGCAGGGCCATGTTGAAAGTAAAACCAAGTATAAGCGCCAACAAACCCAACGTACCAGCCTGTATGGTGTTGGTTTGCGCTTTTACGTCCTGGTCTGTTTTGCGCTGGTAGTGCTTGCCAACCTGATAGCCCGCTTCTCCGGCTGCCAGTATCAGCACAAATAACACTGCCACAATCAGGATGCTGTTATAATCGTACATAATTTCTGTTGCCATGCCATTTATACTTCTCCTTTTACAAAACCGGTCAGCCGCAGGCACCTTTTAAGCAGCTAAGCGCTATACGTTTCTATCGATATAAAAAGGTATGACACTGTAGCGTAAAGTATACTTTAGATGCTTGCTAACATAAATAAAAGTACATCATGGGCATGCCAGCTGGCCCATAATGTGGTAAATCAGGTGTTGTTTGTATTGTCAGATGGGCAAACAGGCGTGGCTAGGTAAACTCATACTTTCATTGCAGCACAAGGCCGGTGGTATCAGCATCTTTAAAGGAAGAGTCGCTCAAGAAGCGTACGTTCCTGAGGTCTGCGCCCCGTAGGCTGGCATTTTTCAAGTTGATGCCTCTCAGGTTTGCGCCGCGTAAATTGGCATTTTCTAAAACAGCATCTTCTAAGTTAGCGTTTATCAGAATGGCATTTTGAAGATTTGCACCGCTTAGGCTGCCCCACTTAAGTCTGCGCCTACTAAAACAGCATAAGTCAACCTGGCATTTGTAATATCGGCATCATACAACTGCACACCTCTCACATCAGCTAAAGATAAGTCAGCACCTTGGAGTATGGACGAGTTTAAATCAGCGCTATCTAGCTTAGCAAAAAGGAAAATAGCGCCAGATAAATCAGCGAATCGGAAAATGGCGTCGCTCAATTTGGCCTCGCTTAAGTCTGCTGCTTTCAGGCTGGCACCATTTACAAAAGCACGGCTTAAATTGGTAAATGTAAGATTGGCGCTGTCTAGTTTGGCATGCCTTAACCTGGCGCCCGCTAAATGGGAGTTGTTTAGTTTTATGGCTGTTAAGTCGGCGCTGTCTAAAATGGCTTCGTCCAGTTCTGCGTTCATCAGGTTTGTATGGCGCAGGTTGGCTTTAGAGAGTTTCGCCTTAGACAGGTCAGTGCCATACAGGTTAGCCTTTTGCAGGTCAATTCCTTCAAAAAAACCGTATTCGCCGTTTAAACCCCGCAAGTCAACGCCCTACTGATGCAGAAATAGCAAAGCCTCCATGCGTCCGCCCCCTCTCTCAAAAAGTATAGACCAGTTCTCACGAATGTCGGCGCGTTTGAGGGCAGGGGCTTCTACAAACCAACCAATAATTGCTACCAGAATGGCTAGCTTGCCAAAGTACTTCAGCACCTCAAAAACAGCCAGGTGGCTAAACTAGTAAGATAGCCAGCTTAATGCCCATTCTATCCAGAGGAGAGGAGCTGCTAATTTAAAGCGAGTGACCGGTTTAGTGGGCTTTGTGATTTCCTGTTTACTCATGCAAATTAAGCCAGCTGTAGTACTTAATTTATACTTTGTTGCATAAGCACGGTTTCAGTTGAAGCGATTTCATATGAGACGTCGGTTAAAATTTACACATGCAGGGCAGCCGGTAGAGTTAAAAAAACAAATCCCCTGAAACAGCAGCTTCAGGGGATTTGTAATTAAAATAACGGAAATGCTTATTTGCCGGTAGGAGTGCCGCCGCCCTGACCCCCCTGGCCGCTGCCACTGTCTGAGCCTGTTCGGGTATCGGTATTCTTATTTTCGGCCCCTTGCCCGTGCTGTTGAGAAGCGGTAGGCTTTGTGCCATGTTTGCCACTGTCTACACCACCCTGTATGTTAGCCTTGTTAGAATAATCCTTCGGGTTTGGCTGCTCGTTTGCGTTACTGGCCAGGTTTCTTTTGGTTGGTTCTGTTTTATCCTTTTTATCGTTAGTTGCCATAGCTTTATACTTATTATTGTACATGAGTTTGGCCTACAGCTCTTGTAGGTCTCTTATTAACTTACGACCACACGAGCGGTAGGTTTTTGCATGGCAATACTCATGTACAGGGTAGTTTTATTCGATAATGTGCCGGTTCCTGATCTAGATGAATAGCTGACAGTTTTGCTTCAGCCCCGAAATGTATAAAGTAAAAGTTTTAAAAGTATAGCTACCTATATAAGTATAGTTACCAGATAAAATTGACAGAAGCAGTTCCAGCAAAATAGTAATGTAAGTAAATCAACAGCAGCCCGACTAACTTTATAGTATAGCCGTTTCACACTGATCATTAGTTGTTAAACTTATTTATAAGTACTTATATGTTAGTGTGCTAACGGGGTATCGTATACAGTAGCAAAACCAAACATCCTGACGATGGCGCAGAATATTTCAACTACCGACCAAGGCCGGAGCATAGGGCAGATGATCTTATATGGTTTACTGCTGGAGCTGGTGCTGATATTGGTGCAGTTTATTTATGTGGAGCTTTTCGTAGCTACAAGTCCTGCCGAGGTAGTGGCTTTTACGGAGCAGTACATGCGGCAGACCGGTTTTATTATTTTCCAGGTAATCGGCTTTTTTGTGTATGTGCTGGCAACCTACCTGCTGCTACAGCGGCTGCTGCACAATAAAATAGGTAAAATAATTGCATTTTTAGTGGCCGGAGCACTCTTGGAGCTAGCCTTTTACCTATTTATGCAAGCCTCCTATAGCGGTGCGTTTTTATATTCCATTCTGGATAAATTGGTAGCCGCAGCATTTGGTGCACTAATCTATTACTTCAAAGACCGTGGCCACAAAGCAAAAGCTAATTGATGCCGTAATTTGCGAATATTTAGAATAAACCCGATCTTTTACTAATCCGCATTTGTAGTGTTATCCCCAACACAACATACTGCAGTAACTTCGCTAGTTGGTTAAATGGCAAGTATAACTTATCGTCAGCTGTTATAGATCAAGAAAGGCTATAAGTATTTACTCAGTCGTCTGACCATCAAATGGCACTTCAGCTTCTGCTTTTGTAGCATTTACCAAACCGTCTTTATGAGTAGGGGCGGCATAAAGACTGTAAAGCTTTAAGTCTTGTGTAGCATCTGTGTTAATAATGTTATGGTTGGCTCCTGCTGGCACAAATATTATGTCGCCGTCACCAACTATATACTCTTTGCCATTTATGATGCTTTTGCCGCTGCCGCTTTCAAACCGAAAAAACTGATCGTTATCCTGGTGTATCTCCATGCCGATTTCCTCATTGGGTTTTAAGCTCATCAGCACCAATTGCATGTGTTCTCCGGTATAAAGCACTCTTCTGTAATCTTCGTTTGCTAGTGTGGCCTCTTCAATATTCAGGGTATAACCAATCTTGTTCAATCCATCTGCTTGTGTATCAGGTGGCGATGCTTCTGCTCGTGTAACTGTGTTGGTGTTTTCAGCTGTGTTAGTGTTACAGGCTATCAAAAAGAGTATCAGTATAAAGGCCACTGAATTTCTTGATTTCAAATTTTTCATCATTCATCTTTTAAGAGTTTTATAATTATTGCGCATGCCTCTGTTTTGTGAAGGTGTTTTATGTAATTTTATATACTGCTAAAAGGAATTGCAGTGTTGGTATACTCTATACTTTTATACGAAATATTAAATTTTATTATAGGTAAGTTTGTAGTTAATCAGCCAAAAAACAAATAAATACCTTGCTGCCCGAACAACTATGCTGCTGGTAAGTATAAATTTCTGAACCGATAACTGAGAAAATAACATGGCACATACAGATTTTGACAAGGAAGAGCGCGAACAGATTTACCAAGACTTTAAAGAGGCGGTTAACATGACTCCTTCTGAACTGGAGGAATGGCTAAAAACAGATGAGTCTAAAGAAGTAGGTTACAAGGAGGAGGATGCTGATGAATCAGTGGGGCACGAATCGGGCAGGAAAATCATCAAGATCCTCCACACAAAGAAAGCAGATCTGACTGATGCAGACTATGCACACATGCGCAAAGTAGTTGGTTACGTGCACCGGCACACAGCCCAACGGCCTTCTGGCAACATAGAGGATACCCCATGGCGCTACTCTTTAAAAAACTGGGGACATGAGCCTAAACAGTAGTACCAGTATCAGCTGAGAAATATGTATAAACTCTCCTCAAATCAATTAGAAATTCCCCTACTCGGAGGGGCAGGTTTTTTATACTTAAAATGGCCAGTTCAGAGAAGCTACTGGACAGGAATAAACGCATAGCTACGTAATTATACTTCCTGACCAGCTTAAAGTATACATTTCTATTTACTCTCTGATGCTAAAACTGGGGGTTTAGCCGCTGGCACCACATTGTTTATCGGCTTCAGAGACTTCAGGTAGGCAAATATAGCTCTTGTTTCCTTATCGGTCATGTTAGCGTACATTTCCCAGGGCATGGGGGGCAGCAACATACGCGCTCCTTCAACGCCTCTATGCTTTCCGTGCCGAATGGCTGTAATAAAGTTTTTCTCGGTCCAGTTGCCGATTCCCGACGGGTGGGGCGTTAAATTGGAGGCATAAGAAATGCCCCAAGGTCCTACCCAGGAGGTGAGCGTTTGTGTTACAGCCAGTCCTTTCTGCTCAATTTCTTTTCGATCAATGTCAGGGTCTGGCATGTTGCTGGGGTGCCCCGACAAAGCCCGTGATTTATCCAGCACAGGGCCCTCCGCCGTCATTTTCTTGGGTGTGTGACAGTCGTGGCAACCCATAATAAGCACCAGGTGCTCGCCCTGCTTTATCTGCTCAGTGTTTTGCTGAAAGACCATTTCTGAGGCAGCAGTCTGCGTTGCCTGGCTGCCGCTGCGGAACAGACTATCCGACGACAGAACTACGGCTGTTAAGAAAATAAGCAATGAAGTGGCAAAATAGAAATTTCTCATGATAGTATGGGTTTGTTACTTAAGAGCCTTATTAGGGCTTATTAATACTACACTGCCTGCCCTTGCTGCATGTTTTCACCAGCAAGATTTACAGCATCTGCATTTTGATTGTGGTGAAAAACACTAACAATGGCGGGTGTAGGCCCTGTAACCAAAAGCTCTAAGCAGTTTTTAAGTTAGTGTCATACTATAACTACTGTTGTTTTATAATTATAAATGTTAATTGTTTAATTATTTTGTAAAGACAGGTTAGGGCAATGTAAATGCTACATGTTTGGATATAAATTGAATGTACCCGCTTGATAATGAATTAATTACTGCCTTCTGAAGTATAAGCTTGGTTAACAGTGCGCAGCAATTAGAAGCAATAAAGTACCTGCATCATAAATTGCTACCTACATAGAAAACTAATTGTGGTGGGTTTTTTATAATGTATTGTAATTGAGTTTAATATATGTGGATTGGCGGCAATGCTTCTTTTCTAACCTACCTGGTAGTGTAAGTAAGTGAAATAAAACCTGTAACTTTTTGTATTCGTTATATAAATAATGCTGTAGTAAGTGATCCGGCACCCTTCACTCTGGCCTCACCCCACCTGTTCTAGATTCATAAATCTGTCTAATGTCTATACTATGAAAAAGCTCCTATATCTTACAGTCTTGCCTTTGATGTTAGTGTCGTGCGCCGAAACTGAAGAGCGAGTTATTGAAACTACCACTACCACCGAAACAGCGCCTGTTGCCACTGCCAACATGGATGAGCTCAACAACAAATTTGTATCCGCCTGGAATACCCAAGACTCCACTTACCTGATGTCCATTATGGCGGAAGACGTAGAAATGCTGATGGGGCCAAACAACCTGAGTGGCAAAGAAGAGGTGGTGGCACAATGGCTGCGGCCTAACTTAAATGTGACGCGGGATCTGGAGGCTACCATGATAGCAAAAGGAGAGGGGCCAGACATGGCCTATGCACTGGGCACGTACAGCTTCACCAGAGAAGTACCCAACATGGCAGCAGCGCAACAACGCGGGAACTACAGCTTCGTTTGGGAGCCCCAAGCAGATACAGCCTGGCAACTAGTGTCGATACACATCGAACGTATGCCGGAAGAGCAAACGCAGCAGTAACTAAAGCTGATCATCGAAGGATACGGCTACTCCCACAACTTCAAAACCGAAGAAGACCAGCAACGCGATAAGGATTTGGCTAAGTTTGGCTTCACCACGCTTCGGTTTTCGGATGGTGAGGTAATGAAAGACCTGCCAAATGTGGAGCGGGTGATAGTTGAGTATATTTTTAAGTTTGAGGAGAAGCGATAAGTTTAGTGCGTGTAAATTCCGCAGACAATCGTCATCCCCCTGCCCCCTTCGAAGGGGAACACTCAGCACGAGTAGTATAGATTACTATTTAGACTTTAAATTTACCAGTCCTACAAAGCTTTATATACAATAGCAAAGCCATAGCCAAAAAAGTCTCCCTTGGGGGTAGGGGCAATGCCGTCAACTTAAGAAATAGCTCGGGTTGCCTCCAGTAAAGCAGTCGCCCTTGCTCTGTCTTCTGACCAGCAAGTTGTTGGTGAGAACACGCACAACGGCAAACTTAAACGCTTAAGTTGACGGCATTTAGGGGTAGGGGCCCTCGATAAAAAAGGGGCAGGGGGATGATTTACACCTGCGAACAATGAATACTTTGAGCAATCATAGCTTTACTAAAATCCTGACAGACTAAAAATCAATCCTTAAGAATCTGTAACCCTATACTTCTTCTTCATCCTGAAAAATAGCTTCGATCGGCAGATTAAATAGCCGGGATATTTTAAAAGCCAGGGGTAAACTCGGGTCAAACTTGCCTTTCTCGATGGCATTTACGGTCTGCCTAGAAACGGCCAGCGCATCGGCAAGGTCTGCCTGCGTTAAGTCACGCTCAGCTCTAAGTACCTTCAGTCGATTTTTCATCTGTAGCGGATTTGCCCGATAACAGTAGCGGCCAGGTAGGTAAGCCCTATCAGGATGACCAGGAAAGAGATCTCTGCATCTCCCGAAATAATATTGGTCGTATCAAGCAGCGAATAGCTTAAGCCGCCAACCACGCCTACGCCCAAGGCAATACCCATAGCCTCCAGCTGAATTCTACGCTGCATCTCGTCCATGCTTTTGATATACCGGATGTTTGCCAGGATCATTGCAGCGCCAAAAGCCGCATTTAGTACAATGGCAACTATGGTGAAGGGCATATTCTCCTGCCAGATTAAGTTGGGCCCAAAGGTTGCCAGGGCCATAGAGGCAACCCACGCAAAAGTCCAGATAGCTAGTTGCCAGGTATTACGCCGAAGCTGGGTGTTATAGTTTTGATTTTCCATATGTAAATAACGATTGATATAATGTAAAGTTTTATTTACATAAAGGTATAGTTTGCTTTTCTTAAAGTCAAGTACGCTTTACATATTTTTTTAACTACTTGATCTGGGGATTGGTATTGGTTTTTTTGTATATCCCGCTTAGTTGAAGTTCCTACTTTGAGCTTGAAGGGCCCAGACTTGTTTCAGGAGTGGGTAGGGGATGATCAACCCTGCAGAAAAAGCACAGCTGCAAATTCACGCCAACGGGGGCGACCTACTGTCAGGATAAAGCGGCTGCAGGCTGTGTAGTTTCTCTCTTTCTTTTTGCCCCCAGGATAAGCCTGATAATTAATAAAAGAGCCTCAACCAGTAGGAGCACAGCCAAAAGGGGTTCGGCATAAGGTATTATTCTTCCAAGCGTCAGCACTATCATCGTTACAAACGGCAAAGTCAGCAGCAGCACATCAAGTTTATTCTCTACAACCTTACTGATAATAGTGAAGGCGAAGGTGGCAAAGGCAAGTACAGCAAACACATTTGTAAGCACCAGGTTATAAGAAGCAGCTGCCATCGCGAGGAAGCTAAAGCCCAGGCCCAGCCAACTAAACATATTATGCCCGATCCGATCTATTGATGTCGGCTTGATTTTGAAAGCTGTGTTAGCCTGCAGCAAAAACCTGAATTTGGGGTACTCCATGGCTAACAGCGAAAGGTTTAGCAGCAGCAGTACAGCGTTAATGTATGGTGTGCCCGCCCATTGCTGCGAAACCGTTACAGCAAGTATGGCTATGCACATGGGCACCAACATAACAGCACCAAGCAAACTAAACCGCTGCGAGAGCAGCAGCGCACCACATACCACTTGGCTCACCGCTACCACCTGCGCAAACAGGCCCAGACCATACTCAGCCAGCCGTTCCTCCAGCCATGGCGGCCCGATTATCTGTCCGAAATTGCCGTCGGTAAGTTTGCATATACCGGCAGAGAGAAAAATATAACCTAAAAATATTCGGATCAGGAGCGAGAGAAGGTCTTTGTTCTTGAGCATAGTTTTGTGGTGTTGGATGCGTATGTATTAGTCTTAACAATGGCAAAAAGCTCATTTCCGCCTACACATAAAAAAAAATTAGACCAACACCTGGAAGACTACTGTTAACACAGGATGAATCAGGTGGTTTGAGGGATTTTACTCCTCCCACTACCGCAGCCGTATACCCGTTGTATCCGCATCTACAAAAGCTGAGTCGTTCAGGAAGCGGACGCTGCGCAGATCTGCGCCCCGCAGGCTGGCATTTTTCAGGTTTACGCCACGTAGGTTGGCACCTCTTAGGTCGGCACTATCTAATACAGCGTCTTCTAAGTTAGCGTTTATCAGGATGGTATTTTGTAGGTCGGCACCGCGTAGAACAGCTCCGCTTAAGTCTGCACCTACTAAAATGGCAAATGTGAAGGTAGCGTTTGTCAGGTCGGCATCAAATAGTTTCACTCCCCGCATATCGGCCAGCGACAGGTCGGCGTCTCTTAGCTTTGCCCCTTTCAGGTCGGTGCTGTCTAACTTGGCAAACTGGAAGGAAGCACCGCTCAGGTCTGCTGCGGGAAAATAGGCATGGCTTAACCTGGCTTCATTTAAGTTGGCTCTCCGCAGGCTGGCTCCGTTTACAAACGCACGGCTTAAATTGGTGAAGGTAAGGTCGGCCCTGTCTAGTTTGCTGTTTCGTAGCCAGGCACCCTCTAGGTCTGAGTTAGCTAGTTTTGCAGCTGTAAAATTGGCGCTGTCCAGCACCGCTTTGTTCAGTTCGGAATTGGTAAGGGTGGTATTGCTCAGGTTTGCCTTTGCCAGCTTCGCATTCGACATGTCGGCTCCGTATAAATTTGCCCCTTGCAGGTTAATCCCTTCAAAAAAGCCATATTCCCCGTTCAAACCCCGAAGATCAACGCCTTCCTGGTGCAGGAAAAGTAAAGCCTCCATGCGGCCTCCGCCTTTCTCGTAAAGTATAGCCCAGTTCTCGCGGATAGATATTTGCCTGCGGGCAGGTGCTTCCATAAACCAGCCAATAATAGCAACAAGTATGGCCAGCTTACCCACATACTTCAGCAGCGTAAAAACAGCCAGGTGGCTAAACCAGTAGGAGAGCCAGTTCATTCCCCACTCCATCCACAGAAACGGAGCTTTCAATATAGAGCCAGTAACTGGTCTGGATGGCTTCAGGATCTTTTTACTCATAGGGGAGAAGCAGGCTACTTATAGTATGTATACTTCCTGGCAGGAGTGCAGTTGCGGAAGGAGTTACATTATCCTGATCGGAGTTGGATTGTGCTGTTGCGGGGTAAAATAGGGTAGGATTAGTATAAAAGGCAAGCTTGATTCTGTGTGCTGTTGCGAGCTTGCAGCTCGTGCCGTTACTCGTGCAGAAAGTAAAGTTACCTGGCGGTTTAGGCTATACCCAGATATGGGAGCCAGGAAATTTATAGTTTGCGACACGGCAAACGTATAGGAAACAAAGCACAAAACACAAGTATGAATCTGACAGTAGGTTGTAAAGTAGAGTGGACGGAGTCGGTGTACACGCCTTATACAGAAGGAGAGACATCAGACTTTATCGGGGAAAGGACGATAACCGGCAGGATAACGGCAGAAGGATATGCGAAGAAAACGAACTACCATTTCTTCACGATTCATGTGTATGGAGCGGAAGGGGTAAACGCGCACGAAATAGAAACAAACAGTAAGATCGTCCGGCGGGGTGTAGTGCTTTACCCGAAGTGCAGGATCTTAGCTACCCCAGACAATTACGATGAACTGGTAAAGGAAAAAACGGAGCGGAAGGAAAACAGCAGCCCCGTATGTTACGCCCAGTCAAAAGAACTACGGGAAGGCTTCGAAGATTAGCTTAACAATAACGGTTTGTTTGACATTAAAAAGCCCCTGTTTTAGCAGGGGCTTTATTTTTACTTTATCGGTACAGGTACTAACTCCCGCTCGTAGTATACCAGATCCTTCTGCGAAGGCTGACTTTTTACAGTACAGTAATAGATGCGTTTCAGGTATTGGCGGATGGTTAATATCAGATCTGAATTCACTTTTGCGAACACTTCGGACCCAATGGGGAATTTATTTTCTATCATACTATAAGGTACGCATTTAAAGGGCATAGCAACGGGTTATTCCAGCTTATATTCAATAAGGTGCCTTTGGGTGAGATCAGGTGACTTGCTAGTGCAAGTTTGTAGCTCGTACTGTTACTTGTGCTGTAGGTATAGCTGTGGAAAGAAAAGGCACGAGCTGCAAGCTCGCGCCAATTAAGGATAGGTTTATATTAAAATGATTTCTTGTGCTTTCTCCTTATTTCCTGATTTAAAAGTTTTGAACCTTACTTTTTTAGAAATCAGATTATTATCAACATTATCAACTATTGGGTCAAATTTCTCGGCACCACCTAAAAATGTCTTGCCTTCACTTTCAATAATTACAAAGTTGCGTCTTACAAAAACTTCTTTTATAAAACCGATCTTATAATCCTCATTGTATTTTAAACTTTTATTATGCCTAGACTGGTGATTTGTGTTTTCCAGTTCTTCTAAAAAGTTATTGTACCTATCTAGGTAATATGTCTTTTTTTGGAATACTGCAGAGTATTTATGTTTAAGTGGCAGCAGAAGTTCTAATAAAGAATTATACTCTCCTTTATTAATTTCTAACTGAATATATTCTAAAGTTCCACCCACTATATAATAGTCCTCTTTATTGCTTAATGGGCTTATATAAAGCAATCTTTGGAAATAGGTTAAAGCTTCATTGATTTTGCCTACTTTCTTAAAATAAATACCTGTTCGAAAATAAAATTGGCTTTGTAAGGCTTTAGATGTAGGATCAAATTCGTCTATTTCAATTAACCGCTTACATTGTTCTTCAGCTTCGAATAGTTTAGCTTCTGCTAATGGATAATTTCTATCTTTTAAAAGTAACTCAGTCCAAGACATCAAGTTTTCAGCAAGACTTGATCGATTTATTATCTCGTGTTTTTTAGAGTTTGTTTCTATACCAATACTTAAAGCTTTTTTGTATAGGTTGTCGGCAGTTTCGAAATCTCCTAGTCTGTTTTTTGTTTGAGCTAAAGCATTAAGAACTATATGGTCACTTGGTACTAATATATAAGCTTGTTCATATTTCTGGTGAGCCTCGGTAAATTTGTTTGCCTTTTTATAAATATTACCCCAAAGGAGCCATATTTGGGGATCATTCGGGTTTAGCTCTTTTGCTTTACTCATCAATGAATCTGCTTCAGACAAATGCCCTTCCATAGATTCCATTACAGCCCAGTTTCTATAGATAGTTGAGAATCTAGGGGCAATACTTATAGCACTCTTATAATTTTCAACAGCATCTTCATACCTGTTGGCTTGGTAGTTTTGTGAAGCAGACTGCACTAGAACTGCCGCCACTTTTTCTTCCTCAGTAACCGCACCTAAATTGTTTAAGCTGTATCTGTACTCCCGCTTTGCTTTTTCTGTATCCGTTATAGCATTTTGAGTCTTGGAAATAGTTGATTCAATCTTTTCTTTTAACTCTAACTTTTTATTGAGTTGTTGGCGAATAAAGCCTCTAGTCAAAGGAATTATTGAATACTTTACAGCTATTTCATCTTGCTCATTCTTGAACTGCTCAGGTATAATCAATGAAACAAGAATTAATTCTTCAATTGCGTCTTCAAAGGCATTTTGCTCAATATTTACAACATATTGTAAGACTCCTGCAGTTGGAGAATCATCAAAACAGCTTATTGCATACAATATATGTTTGCAGTTCTGGCTCAAATCAGAAAAGATTTGTTCAAAACAAAACTTTGATATATCGCCTGTTGCATCATTTATAGAATCAATAACTCTATTTATATCCTTTCCTCTTGCCACTAAACCAATAACCCATTTAATAGCTAATGGAAAACAAGAAACCTTCAGAACGTATTTTCTAACTAACTTATCATCCAGCCTTGATAACGGTAGTAGTTGCTTATCTTTTGCTGTCTGCCTAAAAAGGTAAATAGCTTCCTTTTCCTTTAGTGGTGTTAACTCATGTCTTCTTTCAACTTGTCCAAGTCCTTTCCTGCTTGTAATTAGAAACTTTGCGCTATTAGGCGCATCAATAATAAAATTAATTATTCTCTCATCTGTTATTGTTTCAAGGTTATCTACTATAATCAATATGCCTTTAGATATCTCAAAAATAGTATTAACTATGTCCTCTTTTTTTTCAACGCTATCAGCAACATCAAAATTTAATACTTCTATTATTGTATCAAGAAGTTCTTCATAACTTTTGATAGTAGGTTCTATATCTTCAATACCCAAATGGGTTAACTTATTTTCTTTTGCACTCAGCCAAATTATACCATCGAATTTATCGAAATCAGGCTTTTGAGAAAGTTCTTGTACAACTTTGAGTGCAAGCGAAGTTTTACCTACACCACCTGCTCCAGTTATTGTTATAACAGCAAATTTATCTCCGTTCAAATAGGATATAATCTTCTTTATATCCTCTTCTCTACCTACAAAACCACCCTCGTATTCATAATCAGGAATAGGCAAGTTATTTAGAACGTTATTGTTCTCAAGAAAATCAATATTGAAATCAATGGGTACCTCCCTGATGAATTTTTCCGGTGACCTCTCTAAGTCTATAATAAAGTTCCTAAACTCACCATCATTAGAAGAAGCAGAGTTTACCTCTGAAGTAAGCTCGATGAGTTTGTCTAAATCTATGCTAGTAAAAAAACCTTTAACGTGGGCTATCTTACATCGTAAATTATATAAAATAGCCATTTTAGCTACTATTTCTTCTCTTTTGGACTTGGAAAAGTATGAAGAAAAGTTGTTTTTAAAGCAGCAGATTTCGATTAAGTCAGGGAAATCTGTGTTATCTAAAAAGTCTATTGTTGACTCAAAGTATGAAGTTTCGTAATTTCTATCTTTAGCTTTCGAAAGTATCCCTTCTGGTACATTATTAGTATAATTCTCCGCGAGACACTCAAGTTTTGTTGCTATATAAGATCTAAATAAACTTTCAAATCTTGATATAATAGTGTAACCAAGATCCCTTCTATTAAACTTCATGGCATTTATGTTTTTAAACCAAATATATTAAAATAATTTAACTCAGATATGCCTTCTTGCATCAATATTATGCAAGGTAAAGAAGTATGTTGGTAGAGAAATTATAAATGTCAATATCTGATAAAAGACATCCTGTTAGTAAACTCACAATGTGTAAATTTGTGCAGAGATTTATCAATTTATAAATATTTCAGTTATAATAAGTCCCCTTGTCCTTCAACCCATTTACCATAGACTTACCCGTTCGGGAAATTATACCTGCCGTTAGGGAGCACCTGGCGGCGCAGAACACGCTGATCGTAAACGCTCCTCCTGGAGCCGGTAAAAGCACCTTGCTGCCGCTGGCGTTGCTGGACGAGGCCTGGCTGAAAGATCAGAAGATCATTATGCTGGAGCCCCGGCGCTTGGCGGCTAAAACCATTGCCGAGCGCCTGGCGCAGTTGCTGGGCGAGGAGGTAGGCCAGACCGTCGGCTACCGTATCCGTTTCGAGACGCGCATTTCCGAGCGCACCCGCATCGAGGTCGTAACCGAAGGCATCCTCACCCGCATGATCCACAGCGACCGCTCGCTGACGGGCATCGGTATCGTGATCTTCGACGAGTTTCATGAGCGCAGCATCCATGCCGATGTGGCCATGGCCCTGAGCCGGGAGGCGCAGCACACGCTACGCCCAGACTTGCGCATTATGGTGATGTCGGCTACCCTGGATATGCCCCAGCTCACGAGTTTGCTCAAAGCTCCGGTGGCGCAAAGTATGGGGCGGCAATACCCCATCGAAACCTTTTACACCGGCGACGCCGACGACCGCATGTTGCCCGAAATGACAGCCAAAGTAGTGCAGCAGGCAGCAAAGGAGCAGGAGGGGGATATCCTCGTGTTTCTGCCTGGCGAAAACGACATACGAAAGGTTGAAACCATACTTCGCAAGCAAATGCGTGGCGTGCAAATACACCCGCTGTTCGGGATGCTGCCCTTCGGCAAGCAATATGCTGCCATTATGCCCGACCGCCAGGGCAGGCGCAAAGTAGTGCTGGCGACAAGTATAGCCGAGACCAGCTTAACCATAGAAGGCATTTCGGTGGTGGTGGATACGGGCTTCGGGAAAACCTCCCGCTTCGATCCGAAGTCCGGTTTGTCGCGCCTTGAAACAGTGCGCATCTCCAAAGACGCCGCCGACCAGCGTGCCGGTCGCGCCGGCCGTTTGGGCCCCGGCACCGCCTACCGCATGTGGAGCAAAACCACGCAGGAGCGTATGGCCCCGCACCGCACCCCAGAGATCATGGAAGCAGACCTGGCGAACCTGGTGCTGGACATGGCGCAGTGGGGCATTACCGATATCCGTGGCCTTACCTGGCTGAACCCGCCACCACGCGCTGCCTTGCAATATGCCACCGAAATGCTGCACCAACTGCAGGCGCTGGAGAACGGCCGCATCACTGAGCACGGCAAACGCATGCACACGCTGCCTTGCCACCCACGTATTGCGCACATGCTGCTCAAAGCCGAAGAGACCGACCAGGTGGCGCTGGCAAGTGATATTGCTGCCGTCCTGGAAGAACGCGACCCGCTGGACCGCAACGCCGGCATTGACATCAATTTAAGAGTAGAAGCCCTTAGAAGGTATAGAAAAGAGCAAGGGCAGGGCAAGCGTTTCAGTAAGATAGAGAAGATCGCCCGCTCATACCGCCAGCTGTTTGAAGTGGAGCCCGAGAACGGCACCTTTGACGAGTATGAAGCCGGTGTGCTGCTTGCGCATTGCTATCCGGAGCGCATCGCCTATGCCCGCCCCGGCAACAACGCACAGTTCCAGCTGGCCAGCGGCCAATATGCTTCTGCCGGTCATAGAGATGATCTGGCGCACGAACCCTGGCTAGCCATTGCGCACCTGCACGCAGGCACCGGCGATAACCCGGGTCGCATTTTCCTGGCTTCGCCGCTCAACCCCCGCGACCTGGCTCCGCTGTTAAAGCAGCAGGAGGTATACCACTGGGACGTGAACGACGGCGAACTCACCGCCTCGCTGGACACGCGCATCGGGAGCATCGTGCTGCAAAGCAAACCGCTGCCAGCACCCGACGAGAAGCACCGCGTACCGGCTATGTCGGAGGCTATAAAAGTTGAAGGCGAGCACCTGCTGGATTTCAACCACGAGCTAACGCAATGGCAAAACCGCGTGCTGAGCCTGCGCAAATGGCGCCCCTCCGAGTTCTGGCCCGACGTGAGCACCAGCACCCTGCTCATGACGAACTGGGATTGGCTGCAGCCATACCTGTTTGACATCGAGCACCCCGATGAGCTGATGGAGCTGGAGTTGCTGCCGATCCTGGAAAAGAAGTACCTGGACGATGAGCAGCGGGCAAGGCTAGACGTGCTGGCTCCTGCTTTTTTGACGTTGCCCGATGGGTCAAGTATAGAGCTGGAGTATAAACCCGATGGTGCTCAGCCCAAGCTGGATATACGTCTGCAGGATGTGCTGGCGTGGGAGAGTAGCCCGAAAGTGGATGAAGGCGAAATGACGGTAGAGCTGGCCCTGTTAACGCCGGATTTGAAATCAATCACCACTGTTTCGGATCTGGCTAGTTTCTGGAAAGGGAATTACCGCGTGATCAAGCGGCAGCTGGAAGTGGTGTTTCCGGAAGTGACTTGGGAGCGGGGTCAGGATTTGCAGGGTTGAAAGATTGACAGGATTGCTCATGCACGATTGTCATCCCCCTGCCCTTATCGAGGGTCAGGGGGATGATGAGGGTTGCTGATCATACCTCCAAATTATACTTAGGTTTCAGTAGCAGATCTAACCCAAAACCTCAGTTAACAAACGCTACTTAATCGGTCAGTTCTTCCACCTCCCACAAGTTTTCAACTCGCGGTTTTGCTTGGCAGCAAGCTTTCAGCTTGCGAAAGTATACCTGTTGGTTAACCCAAACTGAAAGCTTGCCTCATGATAAGCCACATGATAAAATCTTGCGGCAGGATGGGGGTAGGGGGAATCTGGAAATTTTAAGTATGGAGTGAACTGGCTAGCGGCTTCAGTGGCTTAGAGCTTTTGCCAACCTAGAAGGCCGAGGTAAGAGCCGGCTCCTACAAAAACGGAGGAGATAATCACGCCAAGGGTAATTGCCAGGAATGCTCTTTTACGCTCTATTTTGAAAATATTCGCCGCAATAGTGCCCATGTAGGCTCCGGTGCCCGGCAGCGGGATCATCACAAATACCATCAAACCCCAGAAACCATGCTTCTGCACATTGCCGCCTACAATCTTTTTAGCTCTTTTAGACACGAAAACAACGCCTCTTTTATACGCCCGAAATGGCCAAAAGCGCTTGCTAAACGTGTCGATCAGCCACATTAGGAGCGGGAAAACAAGGGAATTGGCAATTGTTCCGATCAGAACTGCCCAGATAAAATTAACATTGTTAAGCAAAGCGTAGGGAATACCGGCACGTGCTTCCCCAAAAGGTGAAAGACTTAGTAAGAAAGTATGGATAAGCGTTTCCAGCATAAAGTATTTATAAATAACAAAGCCTGCAAATTGTATCGGTTGATACCCAACTAAATGTCTGTGTGGCAAATTTACCACACAAATCGGTCTATCGGTGTTGCTACAATTTCCTAACAGGGGCCAAAGGATAAAGATTCAGTCACTGTTTGTTTGAAGCTGCAAACCTCCGCAGATTTATACTTATTCCAAAGCTTATTTCAATTAAAAAGCAAATTAAAATCCGATCCTTAAATCTTTAGCTAACCCGCTAATACAACGAGCCGCCGCGTTGGGCCTTGCAAACAAAAACTGCAGCTGCTTTCCCTAGTATACGGCTGCCACAAATAATATAATTGCACTATCTATAGAACTTGTTTTGGTGCCGAAGTGGTTGATTTACAGCTGATTTTCCTGTTTAGTGAGTAAAACAGGAGCGTGCAAGTATAAATGCTGTAAAAGAACAGAGGTGAGCAGCCATATTTTAAATCTATAAAAAAAAACACGAACAAAACTGTCCGTGCCTTCTGTATTGAATTTTTACCTATAACGTTTAAAAAGTCCGCATGCCTCCTTATTTCAATCAAGCAGAAACTCTTTTTTTAAGAGGAGCAGGGCCATTCTATACTTAAAGTTAGGTTTGTGATATCAATATTATACTTATTGTTTTAAGCTTAAACTGTCTGCAGTGCTTTGTCTTCCTGTGCCTGCTTGTCCCACAATTCAGCGTTTTTAATGCCAATCTCTGCTGGCCTGAAAACAGGGTCTAAACCGGCCTTGCGCTGCGCCTGGTAGTCTTTTAAAGCACGAATAGCGGGCTTGCGAAGCAGGATGATGGCCACTACGTTAAACCAAGCCATAATGCCTACACCGATATCTCCTAATACCCACGCCGACTCAGCCGTTTTTATAGAGCCATAAAAAGTAGAGCCCAAGATCAGGGCACGCAGCCCCCAAAGCATCCATTTGCTGCCTTTGGCATTCAGGTAGCTCAGGTTTGTCTCGGCAATATAGTAATAAGCCATAATGGTGGTAAAGGCAAAGAACAGCAGCGAGATAGCTACAAAGCCGCTTCCCAACGTCGGGAAATGGGTGTTAACCGCATATTGGGTATACTCTGGCCCGAACGCCACGCCTGGCAGGTTCTCTACAATGAATCCTCCTTCAGGGTTCACCACATTATACTGCCCGGTAAACAGGATCATGAAAGCCGTAGCGGTGCAAACAAAGAGCGTATCCACGTACACCGAGAAAGCCTGTACCAAGCCTTGCTTGGCCGGGTGGCTCACCTCTGCAGCCGCTGCCGCGTGTGGCGCTGTGCCTTGTCCGGCCTCGTTAGAATAGATGCCACGCTTTACACCCCACGATATAGCCATACCGAACACGCCCGCAAAGGCTGGCTCCAGGTCAAAAGCTGAACTAACGATCAGGCTAAGCATAGCCGGCACTTCCGACAAATTCATGAAGATGATGACGATGGTCATGAGGATATAAGCGCCTGCCATAAAAGGCACTGCCACCTGCGCCACCTTGCCAATGCGCTTTACGCCCCCGAACACAATCAGGGCAAGCAGTAAAGTAACGGCACCACCCGTTATAGCCACCGGTATATCAAAGGCATTGTTGACACTGGAGGCGATGCTGTTGCTCTGCACACCTGGCAGGAACAAGGCCATACTCATGATAGTGGCTACGGCAAATACGACGGCATACCATTTAATACCAAGCCCTTTTTCGATGTAATAGGCCGGCCCGCCTCTGTATTCTCCGTCCTTCACCTGCTTGTATATCTGGCCCAGGGTTGCCTCTATAAAAGCGGAAGCGCTACCGAGGAAGGCAATTACCCACATCCAAAACACAGCGCCCGGACCGCCCATGGCAATGGCTGTAGCTACACCGGCAATATTTCCGGTACCAACGCGGCCAGCTATAGCCACTGTAAATGCCTGAAAAGAGCTGATTCCTTTTTGGGAAGACTGTCCGTTAAAAAGCAGGTGAAGCATTTCGCGCAGGTAGCGCACCTGCAGGAATTTGGTTATAACCGAAAAGTACACCCCTGCCCCAAGGCAAAGTATAATAAGGGCATTGCTCCAGACAATATCGTTAATAGCATTGATGATGTTTTCCATGTGGGTTCAGCAGGGATGAAAGCATTTAAAATTCCTTTTGTCGCACCTGTTCCTGATCAGGAACAAAGATTCGCAGGCTTAAATTAAATGAATTTTATCAGAAATGCTGTGAAAGCTGCTGTAGGAGCAGGAAAAACTTAAATAGTCTGGTGTAAGAATATGGTTTAGGATGACTGGTTTTATATCAGCAGCCGAGCATATTTAGGGTTTATTAATACTACATTGCCTGCCCTTGCTGCGTGTTTTCGCCAGCAAGATTAACAGCATCTGCATTTTGATTGTTAGTGAAAACACCAACAATGGCGGGTGTAGGGCCCTATAACTAAAAACTCTAAACAGCTTCAGCATAATGCTTCCGCGAGATTGAAAATCTTCTCGACTACCTTCAGGTTTTTAGTGCATTACCCCGGCCTTTTCTTTGTGCCTCTGGTTGGCGGAGCGGAAAGCGGATCATCGGGCCAATGGTGTTTAGGGTAGCGGCCGCGCATGTCTTTGCGCACATCAAAGTAGCCGTTGCTCCAAAAGCTGCGGAGGTCGCGGGTAACCTGCACAGGGCGCGAGGCAGGAGAGAGCAGGTGCAACAGCAGCGGTACTCTGCCGCCCCCGATACGCGGCGTATCCAGCAAACCGAACACCTCCTGCAGGCGCACCGCCAGCACAGGTGTAGCTACATCCGTATAGTCCAGCGCGATGCGGGATCCGCTGGGCACCTGCAGGTGTGAGGGGGCCAGGTGGTCCATTTTCTGCCGCTGCTCCCAGCTCAGGTCAGCCAGTAGTATTTCGCCTAAATCCAGCCGGGCCACCTGGTCTAGCGAGCGCAGACCGTAAAGGTGCGGCGCCAGCCATACTTCCATACTTTCCGCCAAAGCCGCGTCTGACACATCCGGCCATTTCTCCGGCTCCAAGGCATACAGGAATGCAAGCCTTTGCCTTGTACCGGTGGCTTCTTTGGACCAGGGCAGTCTGTCTGTGCCTTTCTCCTGTAGTGCCTGCAGCAGCGCTTCAGCTACCTGGTCTGGGTTCGGTTTGGAAATGACAGACTCTTCTAAAGTAAGGGCTCCCAAGGTGGTTATTTTTCGGGCTACTACTTGTGCGGTAGCTTCCACCCAGCGTACTTGCTGGCGTGTTTCCAGTTGCTCAGAAAAGTGCTCCAGTAAATCCGGTTTAGTGAGCGGCGCTGCCAAAAGCACCCGTGGCTGTTTCCCCAGGTCCAGGTGAGCTATGGCGTAGAAAGCCGCTTCGCCAAAAATTTCAGTGGGCAGGTTGGCCCTGTGGCCGGTCACCAGGCGCACCCGGCCGGACGATTCGCGCTGTGCGATCCGGTCAGGGTATGCTAAGGCTGTAAGTATACCTGCCAGCTCTGGGTTTATACTTGCTTCTGTTTCACGGAGCCGTTGCCGCAGGTTCTGAGCCTGCTCTTTTACCCGCCGCAGGGCGTTCTCATCCAGTACAAAACCGGGTGTGTGCGGTCTTTTGCCAGCCAATAGCTCCAGGCGCAGATGCAGGTCCGGCAGTCCTTGTCCCCACGAAAGCTGGAGCGGCTTCAGCAAGTCACGCTCCGAAAGTATGGCTGCCAGGGCACAGGCCGTAGAAGTATAACCGAGCTCATGCCCGCGCATCACCAGGTGGCCCAGGCGTGGGTGCATGCCCAGCGCGGCAAGGGCCTTGCCGTGTGGCGTAGGGTTCCCGGCACCATCAATAGCCTGCAGGCGCAGCAGGAGGTCTTGAGCCAGGGATAAGGCGGCAGCGGGTGGTGTATCCAGCCAGTTGAGTTCTGCGGCATCTTTTACACCCCACAGCGCCAGTTCTAGCATCAACCCCGAAAGATCCGCATCGAATATTTCCGGTGCCTGACGTTCGGGCAGCTGCAGCTGATCTGCGGTAGACCAAAGGCGGTAGCACACGCCGGGGCCAAGTCGTCCGGCCCTTCCGCGTCGTTGGTCTGCTCCGGCCTTTGATACGGATACAGTATCTAAAGTCGTGAGCCCTGTTCTGGGAACAAATTTCGGGACACGGGCAAAGCCGCCGTCAATCACAATCCGGATCCCCTCTATAGTTAAGCTGGTTTCGGCAATGCTGGTGGCCAGTACTATTTTGCGCTTTTTCTGAGGAGATGGCTGAATGGCGGCTACCTGCTTGGAAAGCGGCAGATCACCGTGCAGCAGGTGCAGCTCAACATCGGCAGCGAGTTTTCCCTCCAGTTGTTGCGCCACTTTCCGCATCTCGCCCATGCCCGGCAGAAAAGTAAGTATGTCTCCCTCGGGTTCCTGTTTTAATGCATTTCGGATTGCTGCAGGTACCAGGTTGGTGAGGCGTTGAGTTGGGTAGTTGCCGGCAGCAACCACTTCGGCAGGAGAGAGGTAGTGCGTCTCCACGGGGTACATGCGGCCTTGGCTTCGTACCACAGATGCTTTTAGCCAGTTGCCAATGCCTGTTGCATCTAAGGTGGCGCTCATAACAAGTATGCGCAGGTCCGGGCGCAGTACGGCTTGTGCATCCAGCGCCAGCGCCAGTCCTAAATCTGCCTGCAGGTTGCGCTCGTGGTATTCATCAAAAATGATGGCGTCTATGCCTTCCAGCGTAGGGTCGTCTTGGATAAGGCGGGTGAGAATACCTTCCGTAACGACTTCTACTTTGGTTCTGGCTGATACCTTGTGGTCCATCCGTACCCAATAGCCCACCGTTTGCCCCACAGGCTCGCCCATCAGGTCGGCCATGCGCTCGGCAGCGGCTCTGGTTGCTAACCTGCGTGGCTCCAGCACAAGTATTTTGCCCTCGTTGCGCCAGTTGGCCTCCAGCAGCGCCAGTGGCACCAGTGTTGTTTTACCGGCTCCCGGAGGCGCTTCCAGCACCGCGCGGTTGTGGCTGTTAAGCGCTTCCAATAATCTAGGAAGCGCTTCTTTAACTGGTAAATCCGGTAAGCCGGAAAGTATGTTGGTGGTTGCCATGTATCCTCAAAGTTCGCAATTGTTTCTGAGAAAGCGTAGCGTGTACAAATGCAGCTATACTTAAGGCGGCTTTCATGAAAAATTAGTAAATTAAAAATAGAGGATGATATAAGATCCTGCCGTTTTACCTGGCATACATTGAGCTAATCAGGTCTTCATACTTGCCAACAATAACTCTGCGCTTCAGTTTGAGCGTTGGCGTTAGTTAGCCTCCTCCGATAGTCCATTGGTGCGGCATCAGCACAAATTTCTTTACCTGCTCTACCGGGTTAAAGAATTGGTTGTAATGGTCAATGGCCTCTCTGAACAGCGCTCGTACCTCTTTGTCAGCCACTGCGGCAGCGTCGCCGGGGTAAGGCAAGCCTTGCTGCGCGTACCACTCCTTTAGCGTATGGAAAGCCGGGACAATCAGTGCGCCAACGAATTTCTGTAACTCGCCAACCACCATAATCTGCTCGATCCAGTTACTTTCCACCATGCGGTTTTCGATGGGCTGAGGTGCCACATACTTGCCGCCGCTGGTTTTAAAGAGCTCTTTCTTGCGGTCTGTAATCTTCAGGAATTTGCCTTCTACCATTGTGCCGATGTCGCCGGTGTGCAGCCACTCGCCCTCTATTACTTCGGCTGTCAGGTCGGGGCGTTTGTAGTAGCCCATCATCACGTTATGGCCTTTGCAGAGAATCTCGCCATCGGGGGCAATTTTCACTTCCACATTCTCCAGCAGCGGCCCCACCGTGCCGAACATGCGGTTTTTTTCGCTGTAGCGGTTGCCGCTGATAATAGGGGAGGCTTCTGTCAGGCCGTAACCTTCCTGTATCACAATGCCGGCGGCGGTAAATACTTTGAGCAGGCGCACCTGGCAGGCTGCCGCGCCGGTAATCACGGCCTTCAGTTCTCCGCCCAGTGCCTCGCGCCACTTGCTAAAGATAAGCTTATCGGCTAAGGCCAGTTGCAGGCGGTAATTTATACTTTGCGGCTGGTTAATCTCGAATTGCTCTGCCAGTTTCAGAGCCCAAAAAAACAGCTTCTTTTTGGTGCCCTTCAGCGCATTTCCTTTGGCCACGATGCCTTCATATACTTTCTCGAGCAGGCGGGGCACCGTGGTAAACAGCGTAGGCTTTACTTCCCGCAGGTTCTCGCCGATTTTCTCCATTCCCTCGGCATAGTATACCGACACGCCACTGTAGAAAAAGCAGTACGTGGCCATGCGCTCAAAAGCGTGGTTGAGCGGCAGAAAACTCAGCGCCTTTTTCCCGCGCACGCCAACCTCCTGTATAACTTTAGCGCTGCCGAACACATTGCTCACAACATTACGATGCGAGAGCATGACCCCTTTGGGCGTTCCGGTGGTGCCGGAAGTATAAAGTATGGTGGCCAGGTCGGTTTCGTTTACAGCAGCGCGGCGCTGCTGCACCTGCTGCGCTGCGGCAGGCGTTGGCTCCACGAGCAGCTCCTGCCAGTTTTTGGCTTCCGGAACAGGCTCGAAAGTATACATATCCTTTAAGGCGGGGAGGCCGCTGCTTATACTTTGCAGTTTTTCGTACAAAGCCGCATCGCCCACAAAAACTATTTTTACGCTGGCATCCTGAAGTATAAACTGCAGTTCGCTGTTGTTGATGTTCGGGTAAACAGGCACAGACACAGCCCCTGTCTGCTGAATGGCCATATCCACCAGCATCCATTCCGGACAGTTGTGGCTGATAATGGCTATCTTATCCCGGCCTTCGGTGGTGCCGTCGCCACGGGATATGCCAAGGGCCAACAGGGCTGCAGTTAGCTGATCAACCTTATGGCTAACTTCCTGGGTGCTATACTTGCGCCACACGCCGTTTTCTTTGGCGCTGAGCATGTCCTCCAGCGGGAAATTTTTTAACTGATATGTAAGGCAGTCGAACAGCCGCTTTGGCTCCTCTGCCTGCATTAAATTCTTATTCTGCATTAGTCGCTATACTTAAACCTGCCAGGCATCTTCCTCCGAGAGGGTAACAAATACGCTGTCGCCTTTGCGGTAGCCGCTTTCTGTGGTTTTTATTTTTACCAGATCATCCGGCAGCTGCACCTCTATTTCATAAAAGCTCCCGAAGTAGCCAATTGTGTTTACTTTACCGGCAAGTGCCATGTTTCCGTCTGCCACCAACTTAAAGCTCTCGGGGCGTACCAGCATGGTTTTGCCATCTGTGTGGAGACCTTGCAAATCGGAGAAAGCTTTTGTGCCGGCATCGCTTAGGCGGTTGTAGCTGCCAAACAAAGCGGCAGTATACTCGTTTACGGGCTGCCTGTAAATTTGCCTTGGTGTGCCTTTTTGCTGCAGCTGTCCGTCTCTCAGCACCAGGATCTCGTCGGCCCAAGAGAGGGTGTCGTGCGGGTCGTGGGAGATGAGGGTGCAGGTGATATCCAGTTCGTCGCTGATGTCGCGGATCACTTCCTTCAGGATATTTTTATGAGCTGTGTCGAGGTTAGAGTAAGGCTCATCGAGCAGCAGCAGGCGCGGAGCAGTGCTAAGCATACGGGCCAGGGCAATGCGTTGCCGCTCGCCCCCCGACAGTTGATTTGTTTTGCGCGGCAAAAGGTGGCTTACACGGCAGATAGCATACAGCAAAGCAGCCTCCTCACCAGGCAGGGCATTGGCATACCGCAGCACCTGCTCCACACGCAGGGAATGGGGCAACTCGAAATGCTGCGAGAGGTAAGCGATACCCGGATGCCCCGGCACCAGCTTTTCAGCCGGACCGATCACCTCTTCCCTTTCAAACTGCACCTGCCCTGAGGTTGGCTGCACCAGCCCGGCAATAGTTTTGAGCAAGGTGCTTTTTCCTGAGCCGGTCTCGCCTGCAATAGCTATCTTCTGGAATTCCTGCTGGCTAAAGCTGATGTCGTGCAGCACGGTTTTGCCGCCTTCCTCCACCCTGATCTCGGCTACTTCTAAAAAACTCATGTATACTTGAAAGAGGTAATTTGTAGAATGTTTTCTGTACTTAGGCTCTTCCGCTTTAGTGCCTGCTTTGCGGTAGAAAGGTTTCAATTCTCTAACATCTCCTAAAATGGCAATCGCTGGTTCAGAACCTGTGCAAAGGTACTCTAAAGCCGGCTGGTTTCCCATCTTTTGCTGGGCTTGATGCACAGGGCAAAGTATAAAATACCCAGTGAACTGCCTGCGCTTAAGTATGCAATGTGGTTTGTAAAGTTGGCTGCCGCTTTTAGTCTGAGCAAAGTATGTCCGCCTCAGCCTCTATTTTGTCCGGTTCAGGATAATTTACGGTGAAATCTCCGGGGCAGCTGCCACCTTTGTGCCTACCTGATGCTCGCCCCGGATTTTATTAGTTGAAAACAACGAGAGTAGCCTCAGCCAGAGGCGAAGCACAAGGCGCTTGAGCCAGCGATACTTCTGGAGAGCAACCGAAAAGATAAACCTAAATGAAGCCTGTAGTTTGTGTTGCTCTTATCCTGCTGTTGTCCTTGGTGGTTGTTTCTGCGTTTGGGCAGGATAGCCGCAGCCACGTGATAGGAAAAGTGGTGCGGTCAGACTCGCTTGCTCCCGCTGAAGGGGCCAGTATCATCAACATAAATACGCAGTTGGGCACCATAGCAGACCGAAACGGCATGTTCCTGCTAAAAGCCTCTCCCGGCGACTCGGTGCTGGTGCGCTCGATAGGGTTTAAGTCTGTGGTTTACCAGGTAACAGCGGCTGATTTGACAGGAAAAGCGATAGACTTTTTGCTGCAGGAAGAAAGCGTTACGCTACAGGAGGTGGAAATTACAAGCTTGCCCTCTTTAGAGCAACTCAAGCGAAACTATGGGAGAAAGCCGGCAGATCAAAGCCAGGTGAAAAACCCGGCTTTCAGGCCCAGCCCTGAAAATGCAGCCGTGCCCGAAGGCAAAATTACGATAGGTTCTCCGGTAAGTATGCTCTACAATGTTTTCTCTAAAGAGGCCAAGGAACTGCAAAAGCTGGAGGAGTTTGAGGCAAAGCAGCGGCAGGAACAGGCACGCCAGGAGCAGCAAAAGTATAACAGCTTCTTTCTGAATAACGAAGGGTATGAGCAATAAGCAGCTCAGGCAAAACATGGTCAGTTCAGGTGGCTAATTGCCTGCTTCGGCATTTTTTACCTTGAGAAAGCTAGCGCAGGAGTAGAATTTTGAACCTGAAACAAGAAAGCGGCTGCAGCGCTTCAAGCTAAAATTTGGGCTGGTAAACATGCTTCCTGTATCCAGTAGCCGCTTTTAGAGTGAGTTCATAACCATTTACAAATAGTAGTGCCTTAATAAATTTTAATGATGAGAATTTACAAAAATCAACAGCCACTTAGACTCTTAAAAAGCTTAATCCTGGTGCTGGTGCTAGGCTTTGTTTCCTCCTGCGACAGCGATGATGACACGACAGACCTGCTGGGGGATTGGCAGAAAGTGTCTGATTTTGCCGGCGTATCGCGGAGCGGGGCTGTTTCCTTTACCATCGACGATGTGGCGTATGTAGGTACCGGTTTTGACGGGAACAGCAGGCTGCAGGACTTCTGGCAATACGACCCGTCCAAAGGATCCTGGATCAGGAAAGCTTCTTTTCCGGGAGTGGGCAGAAATATGGCGGTAAGCTTTACGGCAAACGGCAAAGGCTACGTAGGCACCGGGTATGATGGCACAAACTTTCTCCGCGACTTCTGGGAGTATGATCCGCAGGCAAACACCTGGACCCAAATTGCTGATTTTCCGGGTTCGGCACGCTACGGCGCAGTTGCCATGTCATTAGAGGAGAAAGGCTACGTGGGAGCTGGCTATGACGGTAATTATCAGAAAGACTTCTGGCAGTATGACCCCAGCACCGGGCAGTGGCAGGAGCGCGTAGGCCTGGGCGGCGCCAAAAGATTAAACGCTTTCAGCTTCACCTACAACGGCAAGGGCTATATTGGTGGCGGTATCAACAATGGGCTGTACCAAACTGACTTCCTGGAGTATGACCCTGCAAACGATTCCTGGAGAAAATTGAAAGGGCTTAGCGAGGATGACCGGGAAGGCGAAACCTATCCGACCCCAAGAACATCTGCCGTTACGTTTGTACTCAGCAACAGGGTTTTTCTAGTTACCGGCTCCAACGGTGGCGTACTTTCGGATGTGTGGGAGTATGAAGCTGCCAGCGACCTGTGGGTGGAGCGTTCTGCGTTTGAGGGCAGCGCCAGGGAAGGGGCTGTTGGCTTTGCCATCGGAAACTACGGATACATTACAACAGGCCAAAGCTCCACGTACCGTTTTGATGACCTATGGCAAGTGGACCCTTCCATTGTAGCCGAAGATTAAAGATTTCTAGAGGTAACATCTGGAAAGAAGCCCGAACGAATACTTGTTTTTCATAGATTACTGTTTATACTGAGGAGCCTGACCTGTGGTTAGGCTTTTCTTTATACCAGGGCAGGAGCGGAGGTGGCGGCTTATGTGCCGTTTTTATACCTTGCTAGGAGTTGAGTGCATTTATATTCATAGAAAGCTGATTCGCTTAAAAACACGGCACAGTTTGCCCGGCAGCAGGCTCTAAAAGTATGATTCAAAAACCTAACAATATTATAAAAGAGCTTTTGGTGGTGGCCCTGATTACGTCGGTTTTCTTTGGCATATTCAGTGTGCTGCCCATGCTGCTAACATCCGGCAGTCCGTTTAACTTTCAGCCTTCTCCGCCGCGCAACCCCGAAGTTGCCGAACGGGTTCTGAGGGGAGTACGGGACAGGCCCATGAGAGGCTTCTCTGTTAACATACTAGTTACAACGCTTCTGATGCTGACGCTGTGGCTGATGAATATTATACTTTACGCCCGGCTTCAGGCGCTGGAAGGTAAAGAGCGGGTGAAGAACATTGTGCGCTACTGCTTAAGCTATGCGCTGATGTTTGGCCTTATTTCCTTATACTATTTTACGCTCGGCCAGCTCTCCATCAGGCATGGGTACGGCAGAGCGCTTTTTGTGCCTTTTATTGCCGGGCTTACCAACAACACCATTGTCATTATTATACTTGACCTGGTGGTGCTGCAACGGAAAAAGGCGCAGGTGGAGCTGGAAAACGCGCAGCTAAAAATGAGCAGCATACAGGCGCAGCACCAGCACCTGAAGCACCAGTTACAGCCGCATTTCCTTTTCAACTCGCTTAACACACTCAAAACGCTCATCAAGCGCCACCCGCTGGAGGCTGAAGATTACCTGGTGCGGCTGTCCGAGTTTCTGCGGGCTTCCCTCACTGCTGACAACAAAGATATAGTGGCCCTGCGGGATGAGCTGAAACTCTGTACAGATTACCTGGAGATGCAGAAAGTACGCTTTAAAAACGCGTTTAATTATGAGGTGGAGATTCCGGATGAATGGATGGACACGGCTTTTTTACCTGTTTTCTCCCTGCAGCTCCTCGTAGAGAATGCCATCAAGCACAACGGTTTTACAAATGAGGAGCCGCTGCACATTCTCATCAGCTACCAAGGCAGCGGCTACCTGAAGGTGCGCAACAACAAAAAACAGAAACTTATTAGTGAACCATCATCCGGTATCGGTCTTAAAAACCTGAAAGAGCGGTACCAGGTGCTGTCGGATAAGCAGGTAAGCGTAACAGATGCAGAAGATTATTTTTCGGTGCAACTCCCAATTCTAAGCAAGTGAAAATCGTAATTATAGAAGATGAGCCGCTCATGGCCGAAGACCTGGCAGATACGCTCCGCCAGGTAGATAACACGGTAGGAATAGAAGCAGTTTTAGCCTCTGTTAAAAGCGCTGTTGCCTACTTTCAGGAAAACGAATTTCCTGACCTGATCTTCTCAGACATTCAGTTGGGTGATGGCCTTAGTTTTGAAATTTTCAGGGCTGTTGCTACCGCCACGCCTGTTATCTTCTGCACCGCCTACGATGCCTACGCACTGGATGCCTTCAAAGCCAATGGCATCGACTACGTGCTGAAGCCCTTTTCCAGAGAATTGATTAAAGAAGCCTTGCAAAAGTATAAAAAGCTGCAGCAAAACCTTGCCAAGCAAGACGCCTCCATTCATAACCTGCTAAGCCTTTTTGAGAACCGGCTTACGCAGAAGCGCAGTTCCATACTTGTGTACCAGCGCGATAAAATACTGCCGTTGCCCGTTGCTGAAATAGCCCTTGCGTATGTAGAAAACCAGCTGACGCGGGTAATATGCTTTGACGGTAAAACCCACAACGTGAACCATACTTTAGATGAGCTGGAAAGTATACTTGCACCTCATTTTTTCAGGGCTAACCGGCAGTTTCTTGTCAACCATGCTGCCGTAAAAGAAGCGTCTCATTATTTTGGGCGAAAGCTGCATGTAGCGCTCACCATTCCGTTTCAGGAGGATGTTATCGTGAGCAAGGCAAAGAGCTCCAAGTTTCTGGAGTGGCTTACCAGCCAGTAAGTATACTTGCCAGGCCCAGGCTGCTGATACCTCGTTTGTTACCGTAATTTAATTTGAAGATTGTCCGCTTCATTCCCCACTTTGTCCGGCTCACATTCCTTTCTGTTACATCCTTTTGATAGATAGCTGATCTTTGTTTCACAAGCTGCCTGTAGGGCATTTAATTTTATTGTGATGCAAAGATTACTCTTTTTTATACTTGCTTTTTTCGCCGTGCTGCAGGCTTCTGCCCAGGGCGTTACCGTGTACGGCTCTGTGCGCAGCGCCACAGACCAATCTGCTTTGCCAGGTGCAAGCGTTGTGCTTACACGCGTGACCTATGATACAAAATCAGGCACTGCAACAGATACGGCTGGGGTTTTCAAATTTGGCAATGTACAGGCCGGCATGTATACGTTGGAGGTGAGTTACCTTGGCTTTAAGCCCCTTACAAAAAGTGTGCAGGTACAGGAAGGAATGGTGAACCTGGGCAAGTTGGAACTGGAGGAAGCCGCCACTACCATAAAAGAAGTGCAGGTGGTGGGGCGTGTGCCGCTTGGCGACCAAAAAGGCGATACCACCTCGTTTAACGCAGGCGCTTTTAAAACTGCTCCCGATGCCAGCGCTGAGGACCTGGTGCAGAAAATGCCGGGTATTACGGTAGTTAACGGCACTATACAGGCGCAGGGCCAGGACGTGAAGCAGGTGCTGGTAGACGGCAAGCGCTTTTTCGGAGATGACCCGAGCGCTGCGCTGCGCAACCTGCCTGCCGACGTTATCGCCAGCATCGAAATATTTGATAAGAAAAGCGACAAGGCAGAACTGACCGGAGTGGATGACGGCAACGAGGCGAAAACCATCAACATCGTAACCAAGCCAGACCGCCGGAACGGTGTGTTTGGCAAAGCCTCCGCCGGCTACGGCACCGACAACCGCTATATGATTGGCGCCAGCCTTAACTTTTTCGACGGCGACAGGAGGATAACCTTTACCGGACTTTCCAACAACATCAACATGTTAGATTTCTCAGTGGGCGAGACGCCTGGTGGTGGCATGAGGGGGCGCCGCTCCCCGTCTGGCGGCGGTAATACCTCCGGGTTAATCTCCACCAACACCTTTGGCCTGAACTACAGCGACATGTGGAGCGATAAAGTGGAGGTTACGGGGAATTACAAATTTACAGATCGCGATATTCAGAATGATCAGTACCGGGTGCAGCAGTACATTTTGGCGGCAGACTCAGGGCGTGTGTATACCGAAAACAACCTGAGCAGCACCCGCACCACAGACCATCAGTTTAACCTACGCCTGGACTATGATATTAACGAGAACAACCGCCTGCTCTTTACGCCCAGCCTTACTTTGAAGCAGGTGGATACTAACGAAAGTATAAGCGCCTCAACGGTAAATAATAACGGTGCCATAAACGAAACACAAAACAACACGGCTTCAGATAACATCAGTTATACTTTAAAAAACAACCTGTACTTCAGCCATAAATTCGGCACGCCGGGTCGCACCGTTGCCGCCAGCCTGAACACAAGTATAAGTGGCACCGATGCGAGTAATGCTTTAATGGCCAACACGGTATACTACAGGGGGAACAACACCAATTTAGCGCAGGACCAGCAGGTAAGCCTGGACCGTAACGGCTTTACCTGGTCGGGTGACGTGACCTATACGGAGCCTGTGGGCGAGAACGGGCAGCTGCAGGCGCAGTACACAATTGGCAACCAACTAAACAACTCCGATAGGCGCACTTATACGCTTCAGGCTGAGGAGCAGCAGTATACTTATTTAGACACTACGCTGAGCAGCAAGTATAGCAGCGATTACCTGACACAGCGTTTCGGCACAGGGTATCAGTACAACAAAAACAGTTTGAGGGTGCGGGTAGGGGCTGCCTACCAGGTGGCCGAACTAGAAAGCGAGCAGCAGTTTCCGGAGGAGAATACCCTGAGCAGAACTTTTGTAAATGTGCTGCCGGATGCGCAGCTGAAGTATAAGTTCTCCGATACCCGCAACTTGGATTTTAACTATAGCACCAGTGTTAATGCGCCCAATGTAGAGCAGCTGCAGCAAGTGGTGGATACCAGCAACCCGCTTCAGTTAACGCAGGGTAACGCAGCCTTAGAGCCTAGCTACCAACATACTTTTAGAGCCGGTTTGCGCGACTTTAACCGCGAAACGAACCAGATGTTCTTTGTTGGCTTGTTCGGCAGCATTAGCCATAACTACATCGGTAGCAGCCTGGTTAGGGCGGAAGGGGAGCCGGTAAAACTGGAAAACGGACTGGTGCTGGAGCCGGGGCAGCAGCTGTCGCAACCTGTAAACCTGGATGGTTACTGGAACGTGCGTTCTGTCTTTCACTATGGCCTGCCGGTAAATTTCCTGAGCTCCAACTTTGGGTTAAACGGCAGTATAGGCTATACCCGAACGCCGGGCTTGGCAAACGGGGAGCTTAGTTATGTATCGTCGCCTAACTTTAGCGCAGGCCTGATGCTGAGCAGCAACATCAGCGAGAAAGTGGACTTTACCATCTCCAGCAACGCCACTTACAACATAGTCAAGAATTCGCTGCAGCCGGCGCTGGATAACAACTACTTTAACCAGAACACCAACCTGAAGCTTAACCTAATATTCTGGAAAGGGCTGGTTTATAGAACAGAGCTGAACCACCAGGCTTATGCAGGCTTATCCGAAGGGTATGATAACAACTACCTGCTCTGGAACATGAGCATCAGCAAAAAGCTGTTTAAAAACCAGCAGGGCGAGCTAAGCCTGAGCGTAAACGACCTGCTGCAGCAGAACGTGAGCTTGCAGCGCAACCTGGCCGCGCAGTACGTGGAGGATGTGCAGTCAAGTGCTTTGCAGCGCTACTTTATGCTTACTTTCACTTATAATCTGCGCAACTTCAGCGGGGGGCAGGATTCTCAGCAGGAGCGCAAATCGTCAAGGCCGCAAAATTGACGTTTTTCGGGAAGCGGCTTACCGCAGAGTTAGTAGATTAAGCGCTATAAAATCAATTATTTGTTAGATAAAAGAGGTGCTTTGTGCGCCTGGTCAATTTCAAAAATCAAGTATAATCAATTAAAAATAAGAAGTATGAAAAGAGCAATTTTAGTAACAATGTTGGCATTCTTTACCTCAGTAGGAACCTTTGCACAGGGCAGGCCAAACCAGGAGAAAGCAACAGTAGAGCAACGCGTTGAAAGGACTACCGCTAACTTAAAAGACAAAGTCA
Source organism: uncultured Pontibacter sp. (assembly GCF_947495565.1). Classification (GTDB taxonomy): domain Bacteria; phylum Bacteroidota; class Bacteroidia; order Cytophagales; family Hymenobacteraceae; genus Pontibacter. Next base: position 4,256 of record NZ_CANLZM010000017.1, on the reverse strand, counting down.
CTCTTTCGGAAGCGCAGTGGGGGCAGGTGAACGAAATCTACACAGACTACTACAAGAGTATGGACAGTTTAAGAAGCACAAGCTCTGATAAACCCGACAGAAGCAAGATGCAGGAAATTATGAAAACCAGGGATGAAAAGCTGCAGGCCTTGGTAGGAGAAGAGAACTTGCAGATAATCAAAGACTCTGAAGCAGGCAAGCGTACCCAGAGCAAGCGCAGCGGCAGAAGAAACTAAGTAGCCACTATCAAGAGAACCATAAAAGCATAAAAACTACAGGAGCTGAAGTCCAAAAAGAAGAGGCGCATACTTGTATAAATTAACAGAAAAGCCGCTGGTGTTACCAGCGGCTTTTTGCATTTTCCACACTATTTTGGCCATAAACGTAGCTTTTTAAAAGCTTACTATTTTAATGGAAGAACATGTAAGCGATAAAGATAGCGGCTATCACACCTGCAAAATCCGCCAGCAGGCCGCAGGTAAGGGCGTACCTGGATTTGCGCACTCCAACAGAGCCAAAGTATACTGCCAGTATGTAAAAGGTTGTTTCGGTGGAGCCCTGAAAAACCGAAGCCATTCGCCCTACAAAAGAATCTGCTCCGTAGTTTGTCATCGCCTCTACCATCAGGCCTCTGGCACCGCTTCCGCTCAGGGGTTTCATAAAGGCAACAGGCAGCGCCGGCACAAAATCTGTATTCATACCTGTCAGGCTGATTGCGTAGGCAATGCCGTTTACCAGCATATCTAACGCGCCGGAGGTTCTGAACACGCCGATAGCCACCAATATGGCTACCAGGTAAGGAATGATGGTGATGGCTACTGTGAATCCTTCTTTGGCACCTTCTATAAACGCCTCGTAAACATTTACTTTCCGTAGCAGCGCCAAGCCAATAAAAGAGATGATGATGGAGAAAAGTATAACGTTGCTGGCTACCGTAGAGATAACGCTTACCTGCTCCTGCGGGATGATGGAGAAATAGTACATTAAGCCGCCGATGAGCAGTAGCAGCGAGCCCAGGTAAGCCATAATAACTTTGTCGAACAGGTTGATACGCTGGTACAGGGCCACTGCAATTAAGCCCACTACAGTGGCAAAAAAGGTAGCCAGAAGTATAGGAATGAAGATATCAGAAGGGTCTGCGGCGCCCAACTGCGCCCGGAACACCATGATGCTGATCGGGATGATGGTAAGGCCGGAGGTGTTGAGCACCAGGAACATGATCTGGGCATTAGAGGCGGTTTCCTTATCTGGGTTGAGTTCCTGCATCTCCTTCATGGCTTTAAGCCCAAGCGGAGTAGCCGCATTATCCAGCCCCAGCATATTGGCCGAAAAGTTCATCAGAATGGAGCCGAAAACCGGGTGGTTGTTGGGCAGCTCCGGAAACAGGCGGTGAAAAAACGGCCCCACCAGTCGGGCAAGTATGGCTACCACACCACCTTTTTCGCCTACTTTCATAAGACCCAGCCATAGCGTCATGACGCCGGTAAGGCCCAAGGAAATCTCGAAGCCCAACTTGGCATTATCGAAGGTGCTGGCTACAAGTTTCTGGAATATTTCTGTATCGTTAAAAAAGATAAGTTGAAACAGCGCAATAACAAAGGCAACCAGGAAGAAGATTGCCCACAGGTAGTTTAAAACCATTGGTAAAAAGGTTGGATGGGTTCAGATTTAGCCTGTAAGTTACAAAGCCGCTATAAGAAAAACCATTAGCGCCGGTGCGGAACCAATGGTTTTGCATAAGAATTTATATATAAGTATAAATAGGCTATAGCACCAAGCCATGAAACAGCTCGGGCAAGTCGGAGCGCATGTCGTATACAAAGCCGTTTACAATAGCATAACAGAACTTTCCGGTGCCATCCTGCAGCATAAAATTGGCTCCGGAGGCTAGTGTTAAAGTATGGTTTACCCTGCTCGTTGCGCTGATGATATTAAGCGGAAGCTCCAACGGGTTTATACTTTCCGGAAGCTTTTCTACCTGCACGGTGGTGTAGCCTTGTGCCAGCAGACCCTTTATTTCTAGAGGTTCAAGGTCGTTTATACTTGTAAAGAGCTTTTGGTACACTTTGCCAGGCACCAGGGTAAGGCCGGTTGCATCCACCTCCTCATACCCGTGAAAGATACTCAGGTCGCCGATCTGGTCTATCTGGCTGTTGTGGTAAAAGCCCTTGCCGTGAGGTGCATCTACCTCTTCCCTGAATATTCCTACATCCACCAGTACTTCATGGCCATACCTTGAATAGCGCACGTTTCGGAGCAGCAGGTCGTAGAGGTTGCGCTTGTTCTCCGGTATTTTATAGTAATCTTCTAATGGATAAACGCTATAGTGGTTGCCCGAAATCAGGTGCAGGGCCGATACAATGGAGGCGAAGTTGAGTTGGCGTATATACTGTTTCTCTGGATCTTCGGGGTATCCGCCAGACTCAATCAGGATAACGCTGGTGCCCCACTTTTGAATATTGTCGCCGAACGCCCTTGGCTCATACTCATCTGAAAACTTGGCTACGTGCCCCGGAATCAGCTGCTGCAGCGCCTCGTTCATACCCACAATAGTACGCATGGCGCGTTCGCGTACAGGGTTTACGGTTTGGTTGTGGTCGAAGGCTGGAGCCAGAAAAGATATGGTGGCTGGCTTTGGCGTGCTGCCCACAGTATAATAACGGCTCTGGTCGTGCAGGTTAAAGCCAAACTCCGGGTTCAGGGTGTCTCGCAGGTGCTTGAGCAGGCGTGCCTCCGGGCTTTGCAGCCGAAGGGCATCGCGGTTCAGGTCTATTTCCAGGGCATTATGGCGGGTATACCTTTCTGCCCCGTCGGGGTTCAGCATGGGCACGATGTAAAGCGTAAGCTGTTGCAGGATTTGCTGCCGCACTGTGTCTTGGGCGTCGGACAGCTGCAGGAAGTTAAACAGGTCGAACAGGGCCATGGTAGCCGTAGGCTCATCACCGTGCATCTGCGACCAAAGCAAGATCTTTGTTTTTCCGGTACCCGCTTTTATCAGGTATATATCGCGCTGCTCGACGGATTTGCCAACAACCCGTACATCAAAAAGCGGGTTGTGGCGGAGCCGTTCCAGGAGCGGCAAAATATCACGGTGCTTAAACCGCCTTTGTTGCAGCGCCGGCTCTTTGTAAGCAGCGAAATGTTGATAAGCAAGCTGCGCCACCTCTTTAGTAAGCTGCGTCTGCACTAGTGAAAGGCTCATGATTTAAAGTATGAGGATAAGAAATTGCCGTAGCAGTTTAGAGGTTTTAGGTTGGGTTAATGTAAAGTTGCTGACGTCTCGTGCATAATGTGGGCAAAGCGTCAGCCGCAGCTTTGCTCATGTGCTTTGTTAGCTGTGGGTATTCTTCTTAATGTCCAAGGAAAATTATTGCAATAACAAAGACTACAAACACAGTTATGCCGCTTATCAAGTAAGATTTTGCTTCACTCTGACTGTTAGCATTTATACTGTTTTTATAAAAAAGACATAGGATTAACTCCATTGACATAGATGCTGCTGTAATTATACCTTTCCCTGTCCATTGGGAGTAAAATTTGCTGTTTGCTCCTTCTCCGAAGTGGCCCCAAGCTAAAATGAAATACATGAACCATAACCCAATCAGAAAAGCAAGAGTTAAAACTAAGGCTAATGTCATGTGTAGCCAATTTGTTTTCTCTCTCAGTACTTGGGGCATTTTGTTCATCTTGTTTAGTACCTACTTTTTCTAATTCTTTATTTGGAGCTTCTAAAATTTTATTACCAGCTAACGTTTAGTACAGGCTATGTGGAGGCGTCAGCCGAACATGCAGCCTGTGCCGTGTTTTAGCCTGTTTTTTATACTATATCCTCCGTAAATTCAATTTAAAACCTTGGTTTCAACTGTACTTTGAGTATATAATTTCTGCCTGTTAACATTATTCTTTTTTCTGCTTTATTGTCACTAAGCACACTCAAGGAAGAAATGTTTTGCAGATTCATGTTAGCAATCTCAAAGTTGCCCTTTGAAACTTTAAATGAAACTTCATTATAAGACGGTGTCATAGAGAAAGCAATTACTTCGTTTTCGGGATTGCTATACTTATAAGTTGATTGGTTATAATAAAACGGAACATCGGCTACAGAATCAAGCGTATCAGGCTCACTCTCAAAAACAGCCATTAATTCATACTCTTCTGGGTGTTCCATTTCTTAACTCAAATCCTGACTAACGTTTATTTCTCAGGCCATTGTGAAGCCTAACTCTTCAGGTCCTAGGTCTAATTTAGCGATGTTT
>NZ_CANLZM010000016.1 GCF_947495565.1 uncultured Pontibacter sp. | reverse complement strand
TTTAAATCAAACCATTACCCTGATTTTATACTTTACACTAAGTCTGGCAGGGTAATACTTTTGGAAACGAAGGGAGATGATCGCGACAATTCGGATAGCGAGGCCAAATGCCGCTTAGGCAATCAGTGGGCACAACAGGCTGGTTCTGGCTACAACTATTTTATGGTTTTTGAGAGCAAAGCTATAGAGGGGGCTTACAACCTGAATAAGGCTAAGGAGCTGATAGGGCAGCTGTAGTTTCGCAGTTGTTATTTCTTTATTGATGATAGTTTTGCCGAGGCTGTTGCTTTATGTGGGCTTCTATTACGTTACTGCAGTTGTTACTATTTGCTTTGAAAGAGGAGGTTCTTTAGAAATGGATAAATGGTTTTTCCTGCATAAAAATCCTTTAGAAGATTAATGAGTAAAGTAAGTATTTCCTGGACACTGGGGGAGGCAAGTAATACCAAGTGTGTGACGAGTGTAAATAAACTAAAGACTAAGGCAAGCTTTAGCAGCCTCTTTACACCATCACGAATAATGATGTAAAGAGGTCCGAATGCTCTTTCTGAAGCTTCATCCTCGGTCTTGACTTGCTTACAGAAATCAGCGACTGCAGAATTGTTAAGCTTTTTCCATTGCTCTATGAACCCGAACTTCCTGGCAGCACCGGCAGAGCCAGTTGAGCCCTTTTCATGGTCGCATCTGCATGGTTGGTTTTGTCGCTTTCGTTTAGGCATAATACACCGCTTACTCTTTAAGCAGTGCTCCTCTCCTATTCCCGTAAATGCGTTACGGCAAAGATAATTAACCCCGCAGTCTGAAAAAAAGACACAAAAATTTCTGTACAAGCCTTAAGAAAAGGGTATGTTACTACCCCTTCCAGGTGAGCTATAATTAGCATGTCTTTACCCCAGCAATGGTCATAGAAGAAGGCACTACTTCGGTTTAAAAGTTTTGTGTAGTGTGCCTTCTTCTATGGCTCCGCCGTGCTATGCAAAAGTAACTCGCCTCCAAGTGAAAAGGTAGGACGGGTTTTGAATGTGCCTTCTTATGCTGTAGAGGGACTTTTAGGTTAAACAATCAGCGTAGTCACTTTTACAATATGCGGCAATTGCCAAAGCGGGCGACTATTTTGCTTGGCAATTGATTTCATAGAGTGACAGCTACTGCGGTGATACCTCATTTCTTTTATCAATCTCACTTCCTTCTCTATATAGGCAGGATCAGTCGAAGGTGCAATCCGCCTGATTTCTTGGCAGCTTGAACATAGGAGAAGTTGCAGCTCATCTTCCCGAGTAATGGGTGATCCAAAAGCAAAACACATGCTCTTAAAAAGCTACATTAACCCAGCTAGTATTTTTCGCTTTTGCTCATAGCCTAGCACAAGATGGCACCGTAGTTAGTGCACTTATTAGACAACGCCAGGTGCAGTTTCACACTTTTATGTATCTATAACATTTTACAAACGTCCGTTTGTAAAATGTTATAACTAACTTTACCCCCGAGTTTCACCTATATAATAAGGAGTAGCGAAGATGAAGTACGTGGCTTACTACCGGGTCTCCACCAAGAAGCAGGGTCAGAGCGGGCTGGGCCTGGAGTCACAGCGCGAGATGGTGAAGGGTTTCTTAAAGGCCGGCGATGCGCTGCTTGCCGAGCACATTGAGGTGGAGAGCGGCAAGCGCAACGACCGACCGGAGCTGGAGGCGGCCATCGCCCTGGCCAAGCGGGAGCAGGCCCAGTTGCTGATTGCCAAGCTCGACCGTCTCAGTCGTAACGCCGGGTTTATCTTTAAGTTGCGTGACAGCCACGTGGACTTTCTTGCTGTGGATATGCCCGATGCCAATACCCTGACCATCGGAATATTCGCCGTATTGGCCCAGCATGAGCGGGAGTTAATCAGCTCCAGGACCAGAGCCGCGCTCCAGCAAAAGAAGCTACAGGGTTTTGCCCTGGGTTCGCCAGAGAACCTGACCCAGGGAGCCAGGACGAAAGGACTTCAGATACGGCAGGAGAACGCAGCATCGCACAAAGCCAACCGACAGGCCACGGAACTGATCCAGATGTATCGGGAAAAGGATATGACCTATCAGCAAATTGCTGACCGGCTTAACAGCCATGGCTTCACCACCCGCAGGGGGAAGAAATTCTTTGCCATCACCGTTCAGCGTCTGCACATCCGACAAGGGCAGCTTCAAACGGATGCCCTCACCAGCGTAGTTTAGGCTTACTATATTTATATTGAAAGTGCTTCATCTTTTGTATCTTATGTGGCATAAGAGTTATCACCCTATACTCCTCCTATGCAACATGTACATATTTTTCTGGATGAATTCGGAAACGCCAGCCTAAACCTGGATAAAGCCGGTACCTTCTCCCATTTTGTTCTGACAGCTGTTCTCCTGGATGAGACGAAGCTGGAGCAGGCCCGGCTGCTAAGGGATACGATCAGCCAACGCTTCTTCCAAGGCCAACCCATCAAGTCCAGCCGTATCCCCAATGATGAGAAGGGCTTCCGAAAAAGATTGGAGGTATTAAGGGAGCTGCGTCAGTTGGACTTCGTGGTGCTGGGGATGGTCATCAACAAGAACAAGCTGGATGGAGCAGGTTTTGATCATAATGATGTGTTCTATAAATACTTCAACAGAATCTTTCTCAAGCAGTTTCCCAAAAACTTCACTGCTTTTTCGATTCATGCCGATCAGCTTGGCTGGCCAGAGTTTCGGCGCAGCCTGCACCATTACATTGAAACTAAGGTTATTCAGCGGGATCTGTTTACGCCGGAGCGCTCTTATCGCCTGGTGGAGGATAAGGCAGAGGAGCCCCTGGTGCAGCTGGCAGATTTTCTTTCTGGTTGCCTGGGCAAGATTTACTGCACCAGTCACAGCCACGAAAAGGCATCCGCCCTGTTCGATCTGCTGCACGACCGTACGTTCATTGATTTTTTCCCTTTTGAAAGAACAGACTATCTCCTCTCCCCTACCCCCGAAGACCGGCAGAAGAACCATCTTATTCGAAGAATAGCATCGGAGTCCGCCCAAGAGGCACTCTCTGGTAGAAACAGCCTTTCGGAGGAGGCGCTTGCCGTGTTGCAGTATCTGTACCTGATGTTCCGCACCGCGCCTGACCGCCTCATCGAGAAACGGGAGATCATCGATAAGCTAAAAAGAAGATTTCCGACTTTTTCGGAGCAGCAGCTGCGGGTTTGTGTTCAACACCTGCGCGACAACGGGGTGCTAATCGCAAGTATCCAAGGTAAGTCAGGCTATAAGCTTCCTGACGGCGTGGAGGATATCGCTGGCTTCTATAACCGCTACCTCAACAGCATTGTTCCGATGCTTAACCGCATCAATATCTGTAACCGCAAGTTGATGGTGAACAGTGTGCAAGAGGTGGACCTGCTTCAAACTAACACTGCTTATTCGCTTTTGCATGAGTTGATCAAAACACTGGATAAGGAGAAGCATGCTTCTTTGACTTAGTGAACTGTTTTCGCTCACATAACATTTTTTGAAGTAATTACCGCTTAATTTCTATCTGCTGCAATCATACTTGATGCCGTAAAGTTCTCTAAATTAATACTGTATGTGTTCCGTTTTTCTATGGTTAAAAATAATAATTAATAATTATTATTTTTTAATTTTTGCTTAAAGTGTAATAAATATTGAGCATGGGTGTGTTATGCTATAGAATTTCCGTGAGCAGAGGCCGATAAATCAGGTTGCATTGAACTGACCATAGTTGTAGTGCCGCTATTCTTTAATCGTCCAAGTAGTGCAATTTAAAAGACCACCAGAGAGCCCGACTTCATTAAAGTTAATAGTCTCAATTACTCGGTCCGGATAAATCTGTTTTAAAAGGCTTAAAACTTCGTTATCCCGGTTTTCATTTATTTCGAAGATTGGGAGTAATATCAAGTCTTTCACTTCTAGGAAATTAACGTAGCAACCAATAGCATTGTCTTTATACTTCCTGTCTTTATATTCAAAAAAGGGTATATCAATGTATTCTATTTGCCATTCTTTAAGAACCTTATTAATCCCGTCTTTCCAATACTTGTATTCTTGCTCCCTGTGATTCCCGAGAACCGTGCAGCGATCAACAAACCTAACAAGTCCGTCTGCATGACCTGTCATATCTGACTTAATCTGTGGAATTACAATGAGCTCAACACCCAACAGGTTTTCAATCTCAGAGATCAATTTTGCCTTATTTGTAAATTCAGGGTTTTCCTCAAAGACACGATCCGAAATTATGGCCCTGTCAGACCAGTTCACAAGGTTTCCACCGTCAAGGTTGATATTTGTAAAGTGGGGGGTTAGGTTATTTGCCTGACATACAATTTTAGGGTCAGATTGTAGCTGCAGGTCATCTTTTAGGTAAGACGGTTCATAACGGAACTGAACAAACTCCCCCTCTCCAATTTGAACTGGCATGTAGTCGCGACACCAAATATCTCTTGTCTCTCCTATAAGCTTGTATGGGATACCGTGCTTTTCAAGTATAGCAGTTAATTGATCAAAACAACAAGTAAACCTGCTGTCTGTATGAAGCAATTCAGATAGATAGACAGTATTTGTATCCTTACCTGGAACCATTTAAAAGAAACTTAGTCCATTCGATTTGTTTGTCTTCTTTATAAAATCTTGCTGGAGTAGTCATTGCCTGAAAGTATATATCTTTTTTCTCACAATGGTTTTGAAGTGCTTCAACTTGCTTTTTCATGTTTGGAATGTCTGAGAAAGTTCTCCTGGTAAAGCAAACTCTTTTAAGGTTCTCCAGTCGGTCAATCTCTGTAATTACATCTCTCCAAGCAGTCACTTTGTTGTCTATGTAACCGTCATAATAATTGGCTTCTTGTCCTTCGTCAACTTCAATTTCAGAAATTAAATCTATGAGGTCTATTTTGTTTCTTTCAATGAATTTTAGCTTGTCCTGCTTGGTTGCGCTTTTCAAATCAGGTTCTTGAAATGCAGTTGGAAGTAGCCTCCACAGGTAGTTCCTGCTTCTACCATAGAAAAACTCAGCTTGATTATCAGCTGTATCAGGATTGAAAGTTCCGATTATTAGAGTTTCTGTTTCAGGGTTTATTTGATGATCTAAAAATCTATGTCTAACAGGAGTCATTGCTTTTTCTATATAATGAACCAATCTTGTGTACAAGCCGAATTATTCCCTTTAGCTGGCCACAGTAATAGTAAATAGGAACCGAACTTTCGAATATACTATATATCATGACATTATAAAAAGCAGCCTTCAGGCAGTACCCACTTCGCTAAAGCGACAAATACTTGCATCTTCTGGGAGGCAGGTGAGTATATAGCTTCGATAACTAGTGTTTTATTAATAGAAGAGGACAAAGTTGAGCTCAGTTAATAAGCAAAACCTGAGTAAGCAGTTAATTTTACTTTGACACATCTTACTCTGTCTTATATGACTTAGATATTATTGGTAATCAACCTGATTTCTATTAGCTCACCTGTTGTCTTTAGATTTAAGTATTAATTAATAATTAAAATCTATTAACTAATACTTATAAAATATCTTTATTCCCTGCTCTTTAACAGATAATTTGCTTGATTATTTATTCTCATAAGTGCCTCTACTGCCCTTAAACAATTATGACGCTTTATAGTGGTTTTAAATCTGCTATTTGTTTTCCTAGTAACAAGCTAGAATGTAAAATTGAAGGAAATCCTATTTTTATTTGCAAAAGTAACAATATATTGTTACTTTTGATAAGCCTATTTCGTATACCAATACAGGCATTACCTTGAGTTAGCATGAACAGAGTAAAAGGCATTTTACAGAACGGGACCACGATCATACTGGAAAACTATGACCAGAGCAACGTGGACGATATGTACTTTATCAAAGCCATAGAAGCCACGAACCAACGCAATCACAGAACTATAGCAGAGTACTTCAACGGACTGATCAGAAGCCTGGAGACAGTGCAGCAGGAGGTTAGGGAGCAGAAAGTACTGCAGCTTTTATCTCAGTACAGTGACAGGCCTGTGGTATCGGAAAAGGTTCGCCAGGAACGGAGGGAGCAACTCGGGCAGACAAACCACATAGCCGCCTGCGAGGGCTACGAGGAGGAGGAGCTCAACAAGGTGCTGGACGAGCTGTATATCAACGGACAAATCACGCCTGAGGAGATGACTGAGGTATTCAACTTAAAGTATCTGTAATGAACGACAGGTACTGCTATCCCGGCACTAGTGTGCTGATCAATCATTTTAACATTAGGGACGCAGCTAAGCTAAGCAAATTAGAGCTTACCCACTGGAGACATAACGTGTTGGCTTTGCCTGATAAACTGCCCAGCCAGCTAAAGTTTGATTTAACGCTTTGGCAGCTGATCCACAAGGAAACATTTGGCTCCGTCTACCCTTGGGCAGGGGAGCTCCGGAGTGTGATGATCTCCAAAGGCAATGCCGTACATGCCGCGCCACGTATGATTGAGCCCTATACCAATCACTTACTCCAGGAGCTGAAGGCAGCAGGGTATTTAAAGGGACTGGACAGAGAGCAGTTCCTGTTGAAGGGATCTTATTTTTTTGAGGAGCTGAATGCCATTCACCCTTTCCGGGAAGGAAACACCAGAACACTAAAGGTTTTCTTTTCCCTTTTGTCCCGACAGGCGGGGTATGAAATAGACTGGCGCAAGGTTTCGGCACAGCAGTACCAACAGGCAGAGCAGGCTTCATTTGCTGCAGGACACAAAGGCCCCTCCCCTTTTTACCCGCTGTTTAAGGCGGTCCTTCAGCCTGTTGAGTTATCAAATAAGCAGTCTATCAGGTTCAAACTATGAATGAGATTAACCAAGGGGATACATGCGCAGCGTGTGATCCTAAGACCCACATCAGCGCAGAGGTGAAGGCCATGTTTAAGCAGGCAAACCTAACGTGGGAGAAGTTGGCAGAGCTCGATGAAGGCGTTGGCCGTGGGAAAGGGAGCTATAGGCAAACCTTTTTGGCCAGGCTTGTCAAAGCCCAGGAAACGCTACAGAAGGTCGGGTACAGCATCCGAATCGAGAAAGGTTAGTTCTGTAAAGATTTATATTTTGTACATTGTTAACTTTGAAAGAATTTAACTTACCCAAAGATTTTTATCAACCTGTTTCCTGTAAGGAGGAGGAAGGACTGTACCAGTGGCTGAGTTGCCAATTCGTACCTGTATTTTTGTAACTTATGCAACACGAGAACAAACCCTCTGAGGCCCTTTTAAGCGATCCGACCTACTTCCTAAGTAGGATTGACCGGAGCGTAGCCGATAACATCAGAGACATTGAGAAGTCCTTTGATGAAGATGCCGGTATTGTAAAAGACTTCATCGTCTTCATTTCGAGGAAGATGAAAAAGGACCTATTTGGTTTCACGAGGTTCACGCTTTCAGAGTTCTGCAAAGAGACAGGGCGCAACAAACAGACCTTGTGTGAGGTGCATCCCAAGTTCAAAAATAACCCCAAAGCGGAAGTGCCGGAATATTTCGGTCACAGGTTTGAGACAACCTTTGACTATGCCTTGTTCCACATGCTGAGCAATAACATCATCTTCTCTCGTTCCTACGAGTATAAGCATCAGGATAAGGTGATAGAGCTGAAGAACTTTGCCATTCTCAAGGATATTAAGGTTAGCATCGACAGACATACCAACACCATCAAGATTTATGATGTCCGAATATCGGATGAGCTTATGGAAGGGTTCTTCCGTAGGTACTATACCATCGACACCAATGGCTATAAGCATGTAGGAAAAGGGCGTGGCGGCGACGGGCGCAAGAGCCTGTACATTTTCCTTTACAAGACGCGTCACCAGCTGCTTAGCTCAGGTAAACGCATCACAAAGTTGCCTATAGATCTGTTGGCCTCGGTTGCCCATATTGAGTCAGAGGAACCTCGGTTCAAGAAAAAAAGTGTGAAGAGGGTACTGGACTACATTCGGGAAAAAGGAAAACTGCCTTTTGACTATACTTTTGTCCAAGGGGACCCAACAAAAAAGTACCAGGAGCTCTATTGGGTTAGTTTGGACTTCTCCGTATATCACGAGGTTATGGAGGCGAAGGAGGATCACAACTTTTACATTGCCTTGCTGGAGCGCATGCGGGATCTTTTCCACCATACATATGGGAACCATGTCCAAATCACTGGAGAGAAAGATACTTTTCAGCGTTGGCTTACTAACTCGGACGCGGACCTAACGCACAAAGCAAATGAGCTTTGCAAAGCATATTTTAAGGTGCACAACAAGGATATCACACTGGCAATGGCGAAAAAGCTTATTCGGGGAGGTCTATTCTCCGACGATAATTAAAACGCTATTCAAGTATTGTCACACAGGGCATAACTAAAGTCTATATGGAAACTCCCTACATTGCCCTTGGAAGGACTTTAAGCAAGTGTTCTAGCCTATTATTCAAGTATTGCCACGCATACAAGACATAAAGAGCCAATCTAATATATGGATGAGATATGACTTTTGCAAAATACAAACTTGGAGAAGATGTAGAAGTAAGCGGTACGTTCACAGGATTAGGTGACCAAAAAGGTAGAGTCACTGAAATAGTGTATGACAAGCTGAGCAGCCAATTCTTCTATAACGTGCAATGTGGAGAGAATCGACATTATGCGCAGGAACGATTTGTCTCTACTGTACAGAGACTTAACGAAGGCACTTGAATAATGATAGAAACTCCTAGCGGATGTCTCCAGCATGCCACAAGCGTTCTTTCTGAGGGTCTCTTGACAGGTTGCGTTACTGCAAGCCATATGAAGCGGCAGGTTTAATGTATCGCATCGATCTTTTCCCTTATGGATGCCTTCTTGAGCCAAGAGGATATTTACTATTCAAGTATTGCCTCACTCTGTCAGAGCCGTTCATGTATTGCCTCAGTAGCCGGAGCCGTTCAAGTACTGCCACAATCCATTCAAGTATTGTCTCAAGGCGTTCAAGTATCGCCACAAATTGGCTATTCCCCTCAACAATAGCTGTTTTGCCTACTCAAGTATTGCCTCAAGCCATTCAAGTATTGCCACGCTTCTCCAAAGCTGTTCAAGTATTGCCTCAGTAGCAATAGGTCATTCAAGTATTGCCACACCCACAATGCACCCCATTGGCTCTATTCCGTACAGCCGTTCAAGTATTGCCACTAAATATATATACTTCTATATACTTCCTTATAAATAGTAATTTGAAATGTCGGAGGGGTTCGTGAACAATAAAGATTTAACAAAAGGGAAGAGAAAGAGACTTGCGCTGCGAAAATTACACAACTTCTTCACAAAAACAGCTAAAATATGACCAGTGCTTTAATAACTAGCTATGAAGTCTAAAGATTCCTACACAGGGCCGGGGAAAATAAGATAAAAGCATAAAAATTATACATACATAATGTAACTTTTTATATACATATCGTATATATTAATATATCTTTTATATCAACCCCTTTAAATTTTGTGTGTATGGAACAGACTTCAACAACCGTCAGCCAGATTGCAGAGGTAAAGCTCAGCTACCATCCCCAAGTGAAGCCCTCCGAGCGCCCGCAGATTACGAGTTCTAAAGACAGTTACACTTTCTTCCTACAGCTATGGGATGAGGGCAGCATACAGTTACGCGAGCAATTTAAGGTTATGTTACTAAGCAGGGCAAACAAAGTGCTGGGAATATTTGAAGTTTCTACCGGTGGCGTGGCCGGTACGGTGGCAGATCCCAAACTTATCTTTGTCGCTGCGCTCAAAGCCAATGCCAGTGGGATCGTTTTAGCCCATAATCACCCATCGGGCAACTTAAAGCCCAGCAGTGCAGATATTAGCCTTACTAAAAAGGTGAAGGAGGGCGGCAACTTACTTGATATTGCTGTTTTGGATCACATCATCCTTACCAATGAGGGTTATTATTCTTTTGCAGACGAGGGACTTTTATAAAAGTCCCTTACTCCTTCAAATCTCGGCTGTAAACCAACCGTAGCGGCCCGCCTGACGGCGGGTTTTCTTTTTTTCTTTCTGTAGTAATGCCTGTTCTACAATACCACACAAGCAATTTAGCGCTAACATAAGGGGAAATAAAAACTCTATTTTGTGGATAAATTTTATATACTAAATGTAACTTAATATATACATTACGTATATATTAATATAAGTTTTGTTTAACCTTCTAAAGCTAAAAGTTATGAACGCTTATCAAAAATTCATTCAACTGGCAGATCAGGTAACAAATGAGGTCATCGAGCAATTAGAACAAGGCCAGGTATTCTGGAGAAAGCCATGGACATCTTACGGATTGCCTAAAAACTATGTATCTGGCCGCTATTATGAAGGCTTCAATGCTTTCTTTCTGAACTACCTGACTGATAAGAAAAGCTTTAGGACGCCCTATTTTCTTACCTATAAACAGGCTAAAGAGCTGGGCGGGCATGTAAAGAAGGGAGAGAAAGGAACCCAGATCATCTACTGGAAAGTTTACGCCAAAAGTGATACTAGTGAGGATAAAGGCACTTCAGGAGAGACAGAGGAGGTGTATCAGAGAAGATTTATCCCCTTTATTTGGACGGTATTCAATATTGATCAAGTGGAAGGAATCGAGTTTGCCCTCCCTTCTGTTCATGAGCGTACCGATCTGCAGGTAATAGAGGCTTGTCAGGAGGTGGTGGATCAATACCCTATGCCACGCCCGAAAGTTCTGCACGGAGGCTCCCAGGCCTACTATGCGCCTTTTAATGATACGGTACAGATGCCGGAGCTGAGCAGCTTTGTTTCCTCCCAGGCTTATCACGCAACTTTGTTTCACGAACTGATCCACTCCACAGGCCATCAAACCAGGCTTAACCGTTTTGCTGACATAGAGAACGCGGCCCGGTTTGGCGATATAAATTACTCTAAGGAGGAACTGATAGCCGAGATGGGAGCAAGTTTCCTCAACGCCTTTACAGGTATCAAAGCGGAGGTTTTTGAAAACTCGGTGGCTTACCTGCGGGGATGGGCGAAGAAGTTTAAAGATGATAAGACAATGATCATCTATGCAAGCACAAAGGCTTTTAAAGCGGCTAGCTATATCCTAAACTTACAGGCAGAAAGTAACTTGGGGGCAGAAGCAACAACTATGGCAGCGTAGCCTTTAGAAAGATCTTGTCTGGTAATATCAGGCAAGATCTTTCATTTTTAATACTGATGGAGTTAACTCCGGAAATTTGGAAAATGAAATCCTGCTATGCCGACCCGCCTTCGGCGGGATTCCTTTTTTAATGTGCAGGCTTTATGTGAAGCGTCTGCCGTATAATCAGCTCAAAGCAAATACGGTTGTTTTTTGTGGTCCTATCTTGCTGTCATTGTTAAAGACTCAACGGATACTATAATGGGTGCTTGTGGCCCTCTAAAGCGTTTATCTTCCTCCCTCCTACTTCTGCCTCCTTGATTGCTTTTAAGTAGCAGTTCGAGAAAGAATAAAAGTAAACTTGTCAAATACTTTTAGTATTAATTTGTATATGTTACGTATATATTTGTAAGTATTATTTTTTAGAAATTTGGCTTAAGATAAGCCATCAGGATTCTTTAATTTTAGGATAATGCAAATAGAAGATAAGAGCCCTAAGTTTGAACTAGGCAAGCGTATGCTTGAAAAGCAACAGCTGGCTTCCCTTACTGAGCTGTTTGATATCGTACCGTATACTCCCGTGGCCAAAGCACTAGGCATAAACAACCAGCGACTTCGAAACAAGATTGACGATCCCCGCTCCTTTCGTGTAAGCGAATTGCTGGACCTGGCGGTACTACTGGATGTAGATGCGATCAAGCTCTTTGCCTTACTTCACGAAACGATCAAGAAATCGGTACCTGCTAAAGGATAACTAAATGATAGCTTCACAAAGCACAAGATGCTAAGCTTTTATTGCCTACTTTTCTATTAATCAACTTCTAGCTTGTTCTCCTATGAATCTATATGAGTTCAATAGTATTCTTTCACTTAATGACAGGGCACAGGCGGTATGGGATGAGGGGCAGTTTCTTTCAAACCGCCTTGATGGAGAGTACAAGGTATGCCTCTACTACATGGGTGATTTTTTTGCTGAGGTTTGGATTAGTTCGTGTGATAGCGATAGTTGTATTTGCCATGTGCGGGCTTTTAAGAGCCGAAGGCTTCTGGAGCCTTACCTCTCCCCTATTGACCTGTCTACCCTTTTCTGACTCTTTCTGCTTTTCGTCGCAAACCATCAACTTTGGCTATTAAGCTGCTTGCCTTTAATTGGCACATATTACTAGCTGAAAAAAAATATATTTAATAGCTAATACATGTTAGATATTAAATATTAATTATTAGGTTTTAGATAATAGGCAATAAGTAATAATTATTAAATATTTGTTCCGCTGGATTTAGTGTTTGAAGCTCTTTCTTATAGTAGGTACTTGTCATCCATACTCCCCTATTTCCCTCCAGCTTACCCAATGCTTCGCCTTTGGGATTCTGCCCTTCCTTATCTCCCCCCTCCTTGTATTATTTGCTTAGAATTCCTTCTTTTGGTGTGTGTTGGGCTTTGTATTGCAAGATGTGTTTTGAGTCCTTCAAAACCTCTTGCCCTGCTTTCAGCGTAGCTGTCAGCAGGGGGAAATCCACTCGCAACTCGTGTCTTTTATTGAGCAAAGAATGTATGGAAGATGTTAAGAAATCAACGGGAGGGCGTCCAAAACTATCGCCTGAATTAAAGAGAGCCAGACAAGTAAAGCTGACCTTTTCCGATAGCGAATACAGGCAGCTGGAGGCTGAGATGACAGCTGCAGGGCATGAATCATTGTCTGTTTACCTGCGGAAGAAGGCATTGGCGCAGCCTGACGATTTTATTGCTAATCCTAAAGAGTTAATCGCAGTTTTGGATAGGCTCGGCCCCGAGATCAGCAGGGTCGGTAACAATATCAATCAGGTAGCCAGGTATGTCAATTACCTGAAGGCAAACAATATGATAAACCTGCAGTTTCTTGCCGATTTTAATAGGCACATGATAGAGTTCAGTATTATAGAAAAAGAATTGGTCAAGGCGCTTCGCTCTTTTCTCCGGATTGCTGCTGCAAGGTTTAAAAAATTTAAATAATATTTATTATTTAATAAGTAAGAATTAATAAGTAAGAATTAATAAGTAAGAATTAATAAGTAAGAATTAATAAGTAAGAATTAATAAATTTTAACTATTAAATATTAGTATTTATATTATAAATAATAACTAATAATTATTAAGTAAAATATAATAGTTTAAAATTTTTAAATAATATATAGTAGCTTTTATGTGAAAGTTATTATTTGTTATATTTTTGAAGCATTAATGAGTGGGCTATGATCGTGAAAATCCTTTCTGCCGCTGCCGGGTTCAATGGCGTTGTTTATAATGAAGAGAAAAGAGCACAGGGTGCAGCTCAGCTGCTCAAGGCTGAGAACTTTGGTTTCTTGAACCTGGCTGCGGGAAGCTTGAAGCAGGAGGATTACATCAGGTACATGACGTTGGTTGCAAACACAAACGAGTCAGTGCTAAAGTCCCAGTTCCATGCCATTATTTCCTGCAAGGGAAGGGAGAAGAGTGCGGAGGAGCTCCTGGAAATCGCGGAGGAATACCTCCAGCGCATGGGGTACCATGACAACCCTTACCTTATCTACTTTCATTCAGATACTGCGCACAACCATGTACATATGGTATCTACCAGGGTGAGCAAAGAGGGGAAGAAGGTGTTTGACAAGTATGAAAACGTGAGGTCTCAGAAAGTGATGCAGGAGATTCTGATGCAGGATGTGGAATACGAGGTAAAAGCATACTTAACTAAAGCGCTGGCATATGGATTTTCCTCAGAGGCTCAGTTTAAGTTGCTGCTCGAAAGGGAAGGCGTGAAAGTCACGGAGAAGGAGGGGCAGTACCAGTTCATTAAGTACAGTTCAGTGGTGTATGCCTTTGCAAAGAAAGAAGTCGCTGACAGGATAGCGAAGTATAAAGCACCAGATGCGCGTGTAGGGCAGCTGAAAGCCATATTCCGCAAGTATAAACGAGGCCTAACGGTGGAGCAGTTCTCCGGGCTATTAAAGGAAAAGTTCGGGATAGAGCTGGTGGTGCACCAGGCAAAGGGGAAGAGCACTCCCTATGGCTACACCATTCTCGACCATGCCAGCAAACAGGTGCTGAAGGGTTCCCAGGTGATGAGGCTCGACGAGCTGCTTTCCGGTGTTAACAGAGAAGAGAAAATACAGGCTGGACGGGAACTCATAGCCAAGCTTTCTACAGACAGGGGGCTGTGTTACACCGGTTTCAAAAGACAGGTGGAGACAACAGGACTCCTTGTCAACAAAAAGGGAGAGATCCGCATCAAGGGAGATGTAGAAGGCAGCATCCCTGTTCTGGTGCTTGATAAGGCGCATGTCAGGGCGCTGCTTTACCAAGAAAGGCTGCAGGAGGCGCGGCAGTACGCTGTGACGAGCGATAGGGATATGAGGCTGCTTGCCAGGCTGTTTTTTGTAAAGCAGTCGGATCTGTCGGTTGCGAAGGCTTCTGACCCTCTGGAGAAGGAGGTGGTGGCCGCCAAGCTGCACAGCGGCCTTGCCAGCGGCAGGCCGCTGCAGGAAATCCTGGACAGTTGCGGCTGGAGCATCGCTCATGCAGACGGAAAGCACTTCCTGGTTGATCATCAGCAGAAACGGGTATATGCCTGGGCAGATCTGACAAAAGAGAGGCCTGACTTTCAAGCTGTGCAGGTTGTTGAGCTTGATAAGGGTAGTGATCGGGTGAGAGAGGAAAGGCTGCAGGACGCATGGACCCAGTCTTCCGGGGCCATCGGTCAACTGGCGGCTTCCATGCTTTACCTTATGGAGTCAAACCTAGGGTCTGATCAGAGCGAGAATAGGAAGAGAAAAAATCAACGAAAACGATAATACACATAGACAATTAATACATGAAAATTGTAGTAGCAAACCAAAAAGGAGGGGTGGGCAAGTCTACCACCTGTATACTGCTGGCTAACTATCTGGCCTTAGAGAAAAAGGATAATGTGATCATCCTGGATATGGACTTTCAGGACTCCATCTACTCCAGATGGGAGAAGGAGAAGGAGTTATATGCCAATGAACCACTGTACGAGGTTATCAAGATGGAGGTAGAGGAGTACCCGAAATACAAGGTGCATATTGATAGTCTGCAAGGGGGGCATGTTATTATGGACATGCCTGGCAGACTGGACACGAATGAACTCATCGCTGTATACCAGGACGCTGAAGTAATCGTCTGTCCGTTCGCCTATGAAAAGATGACTTTTGAGTCCACCATGTTCTTTGTTCAGGTGGCCAAGCATGTTAACCCGCAGGTAAAGATCGTGTTCCTGCCAAATCGCCTGAAGTCCTCCGTGAACTATGAATTGAAAGCTGCAGTAGATGAGCAGCTGACGCAGTTCGGCACTGTCGCTCCGGCGCTGCCAGACCGGGTAGGATTTCAGCGCATAGATACTGTATCTATCTCTTCGGATATTCGAGGGGTGCTCGATAATTCTTTTGGGTATATATATAATGAGTATTTGGAGACAAAATAGAAGATTCTTCAAATAAATTTATATTAATATTCAATAATTGAAACATTTTAATCAAATAACGTATAATATTCATGTCTACAGCAGGTAACAAAGAGTTTGACATCAAGAGCTTTAAGCAAAGCATAGGACAGGCTCCCCAGCAGAAAAATGCAGAAGAGAAAGCTGTTCAACCAGTTCCTGAGAAAAGAGAAGAGACGGCACCAACAGTTTCAAAATCAGGCAAAGCCGGTGAAAAGCCTAAGGCTTCTTCTAATGCTACAGCAGGCAAAAAGCAGGAGGCTCCTTCCTCGAAAATGACAGCTGCAAAGGCTTCGGGTAAAGCAGCGTCAGGTTTAAGCTTCGAGCAACTGCTTGCTGAACTCGATAAGGCGAAGGAGGAGTTTACCTTTACCTCCAAAACAGTCTATGTGGATGTGCATATACATGAAGTGCTAGACCTGCTGAAGAAAAAAGGAGGGATTAAAATCAATGTGCTGGCAAGCTACCTGTTTGCTAAATTCATTGAAGAGCATAAAGAGGAGATTCAAAGGCTCCGTGATAGGACCGATAACAAGTTCTTGAACTAAGCTGAATCTATAACATTAAGTAAAAAAGTATATAAATAAATAATCTAATCTTAAAATATACGTATAAGTATAAAACCGTATTTCGTATCGATTATATATTTAAAGTAGGAATGTCTAGGCTGTAAATCGATGTTTTAACTTAAATTATATAGTTATGTCTTGGGGCGCTTTCTTCGCTACGATAGCAGTACTCTATGTGCTTTACTATGCAGGTAACCTCTTGTTTGACCTGTACCTTCAAAATGCAAAAGGCGTGGCCGCAGATATGGTGGCCCAATACAGTGTTTCCGATTTAGTAGACACTACAGAGTCACCCCAAGACATTGTGGACGAGGATTACCTGGAGGAAGAATTCGAGGAGGATTATGAGGATTACGAGCAGGAGGAGTTACCCTTGGATAGCGGTTCCCAAGAATATCCTGTTGCAGCCGACGAGCATGCCTTTGCGCATCAGACGGCCTCTGAGAACAGTGTCGCCATGCCCGTGATAGGGCAGGGTATACCCCTAGAGGAGTTCCTTCAGAACGCCAGGCGACTTTCAAACGCAATACCTTTTTCTTCATAAATTTTTAATTCAATAACAGAGATTATGAGAAAGATACTTGCTATGCTCGTGTTGGTAGTCCTCGCTGTCCCATCTTCCTTTGCTCAAGGGGCCGGAGGCATTGATGCCGGAGCCTCTGAGCTTCAAACTTACATTGACCCTGTAGGCAACCTAATCCTGGTCATCGGAGCTATTGTTGGCCTGATTGGGGGAGTTAGAGTATACATCAAGTGGAACTCCGGGGACCAGGACACACAAAAGGCTGTCATGGGTTGGATGGGGTCCTGCGTATTCCTGATGGTGGTGGGGGTAGTGATCAAAGCCTTCTTCGGCTTGTAAGCCGTGGCTCCCGAAGATAACAGAGGATTTAATGTCTACAAGGGGCTGCAAAAACCCCTTGTATTTAAATCCTTGAAAGGTAGATATATCTACTGGGGCCTGGCCTCCGTTCTAACTGGCTTCTTTGCGGCAGTTGTCTTATCTGTTTCGCTCAACTTCTTTTCAGGCCTGGTAGCCTTGGTGATCGTGACTTTCGGCGGTATGGGGTTTACGGCTATGCAGCAGAAGAAAGGGTTATATCATAAAACGAAGTCAAAAGGGGTATACATCATGCCCGCACAATGGAGGCGTTCTGCACGAAGATAGGAGTCTGGCCCTGGCAGCATAACTTTAACGTCATCACTTTTCTCAGCCATGAAAAAGCAGCGGTTTGGTCTGCCATACATTGGCATAGACCGTCATGCCCATGATATTCTATATCATGAGCGCGGAGACTATTCGGTTATCATCAAAGTACAAAATCCTGCCCTGCAGTATTGTGCAGACGTGGAGGCTTACCATCTCTTCCACCAGACATTTGCCAACATCGTTAAAATTCTAGGCGCAGGCTACACTCTTCAGAAAACGGACATACTAGCCAGGAAGTGCTATGTGCCGAAGCAAATGGATGATCTCCTGAGTCAGAAATTTCAGGAGACATTTGCAGGAAGAGAGTACCTAGACGTCTCTACATACCTGACTATAACAAGGGACGTGCGGCGCTCCAGCTTCTTTACATATGACGAGAAAGACTTCAAAGCATTCCAGCGGAACGTTGACAAAGTGCTGGACATACTGGAGAGCAGGTCTTTCAAGCCCTATGCTCTGAAAGAAATCGAGGTGAAGAAGTTTATTTCCCGCATGCTTGCCTTCAACTTTTCCGATGAGGTTTATGCGCTCAATAACCTCCTTGCCTCAGATGAAGGCCTACAAGTCGGTGACAGCGTTATCCGATGCATCTCGCTTGTGGACATAGATGAGATCAACTTTCCGTCTAATCTTAAGCCAAACACAGCGCTTCACATAGGGTACAGCCTCCCGGTAGACCTGATGCATTTTCTGCACCAGGTGCCTGGTTGTGACTGCCTGGTGTACAACCAGGTGATCCAAATCCCTGATCAGCGCCATGAATTGGCCAGGCTGCAGGCCAAAAGAAAAAAACACCTCTCCATGCCTGACCCGGCCAATGATTTAAGTGTGCAGGATATTGATCAGGTGATGGCCGATATCGCCAAGGATAACCAGCTGCTCGTGTACGGACATTACAGCGTGCTGCTTTCAGCCAGAGAAAAGGAGATAGACCGTGCCGCTAACTATCTGGAAAGCGCTTTGTTTTCCATTGGCATTATTCCCTCCCGAAACGCATATAACCAACTCGAGCTATTCCGGTGTGCCTTGCCCGGCAATAGTTCGGAGCTTAAAGTATATGATAAGTTTTTGACTACTTCAGACGCGGCCTTATGTCTGCTTTTTAAAGAACGTTTGCTGCAAAGTGAGTTATCCAGTTTTCAGGTATACTTCACGGACCGGCAGGGGATTCCTATCACGATTGACACGAGTGATGCGCCCATCTTCTCAGGCCGGATGAATAACCGTAACAAGTTCGTGTTGGGACCTTCGGGAGCGGGAAAGTCATTTTTTATGAACCACCTGATCCGACAGTATGCCCTACAGCACACAGATGTTATCCTGGTAGACACCGGGCACAGTTATTCTGGGCTGTGTGCCTACTACATGGGCCGCTACATTACCTACTCCGAAGAGCAGCCTATTACGATGAACCCCTTCCGGATCTCTGCTGCCGAATTCAACGAGGAGAAGCGGGAGTTTCTCAAGTCATTGGTGGGCCTGCTCTGGAAAGGTGCCGAGGGCACTGTCAGCCAAATTGAAGACAGTGTCCTCTCTTCCGTTATCACTTCCTATTACCAACACTACTTTGAAAACGGCTTGGAGAGCAGCTACCTTTCCTTCCAGTCCTTCTATGACTTCTCCATCAGAAAGATCGACGAGATCACGCAAAAAGAGTCTATTAGCTTTGACTTGACCAGTTACCGCTTTATCCTCAAGAAGTTCTGCAAAGGTGAGGCGTATGGGCAGATCCTGAACAACGAGATGGATACCACCCTGTTCGATGAACCCTTCATTGTCTTTGAAATAGATGCCATCAAGGAGCATAAGATTCTTTTCCCGATCACCACCCTGATTATCATGGATGTGTTCCTTCAGAAGATGCGCCACAAGAAGAACCGGAAGGCGCTCATCATTGAGGAAGCCTGGAAGGCCATTGCCTCTCCGCTGATGGCCGGCTATATCCTCTACGTCTATAAAACAGTTCGCAAATTCTGGGGAGAGGCCGTGGTCGTGACACAGGAGCTGGATGATATCATCGGCAATGTTGTGGTTAAGAACTCCATCATCAACAACTCCGATACCATCTGCCTCTTGGACCAGACCAAATTCAAGGACAATTTCGATGAGATCGCCGCGCTGCTCTCTATCAATGAGGTGGAGCGCAAGAAAATATTCACCATCAACAGCCTCGACAACAAAGAGGGGCGGGGCCGCTTCAAAGAAGTCTACATCAAGCGCGGGGCCACCGGTGAGGTGTACGGTGTGGAGGTATCGCTGGAAGAGTATTTGACCTTTACCACCGAGCGCCAGGAAAAAGAGGCCATACAAGTGTACCTAAGCAAGTATGGGGATTTCAGGGAAGCCCTGGAAAGATTTGTCGCAGACTTCAGGGCCTCGGGGCTCAAGCTAAATGAATTTGTTCACCTAATTTTGCAACGCAGCTATGAAAAAGTACCTCTACACGCTTAGCTTCATGGGCCTGCTAACAGGTCATGTACTAGCCCAGCAGGTTGTTTTTGACCCAGCGGTCGTCTCCACACTTGTTGTCAACCACACGGCCCAGCAGGCGGCCTTAAACGACATTAAGGAAAACGAAGGAAAGATTGCGGCCCTGCAGACTACCATCAGCCTGAAGATGACGCAGATCAAGGAGCTAGAGGAAAAGATGTACAACTCCCTTAAATCCGTGCAATCCATTATCGGGCAAAGTAAAAACATTATTTACGCCTCACAAATTGCCGCAGACATAGGTCATTACCAAAACCAAATGATGGAACTGGCGCGCGGTGATAACGAGCTGCTCCTGATCGCTGCCAAGACAGAGCTGGAGCTGCTCAACCGTACATCCGATCTGTTTACCTATATCTACCAGGTGGCTGTCATCGGCACGGATGTGAACCTGATGAACAATGCCGACAGGCTCACCCTTATCCGCCACGTGGTGGACGAGCTGCGGGTGATGCGGGGCCTAGCCTATTCCATTACGCGCAAGATGCGTGTGGCCAAGTACGCGGGCCTTTTGAAGACCATGAACCCGATGGGACTTACCTACCCTAACAACAGCCAGGCGATCATCCGTTCCCTGATGGATGAGTACAAGGCAATCAGGAAGTAAATTATCTCTATTGCTATGAAGACGTTATGTGTACTTGCTTTGTGCCTGGCCCTGCTTCCTGGTCTCTTTACAGATGCCTTAGGGCAAGGCGTGCAGCCAGTTAACAGTAAAAACACAAGGTACCAGCTGGAGCGGGAGGTTGTTACCCGTTGGGGAAAGTTCAACCCGAAATGGTACTTTATTCTGTTTCATAACAAGTACAGGAAAGGGCCTGATAGGCGGAACATGCTGCAGCTTGCCCCTACCATGGCTTTGCTAAACCAGAACAGGGTGAAGGCCCAGGCGCAGGAGGAAGCAGTAAGCCAGGTATTTGAGCAGGAGATGTTCAAGTTTGCCGACAGGTCCCTGAATAAAGGATACCACCTGTTGTATAAAAAGAAGATCGATGAACTCAACACTGCCTTATTGGGGATGAATGCAGAGGCGGTGCAGGCCGGGGTGCAGGCAGATTATATTTTGGCCATCCATGCCGAGCGGGACAGAATTAACGCCGACATCGGGATTATCCTGGACGCTTACCTGGACGATGCCAAAAAGGGGGAGCAGCTGCGGGTATACATCGGGGAGCTTACGGCCTTGAGGAATGATTTCAGGCGGCTCATCTCTCTCTTTAAAACGAGTCAGGACTTAACCGACTGATGCTATGCGTGAATTGATCGATAAAGCCATATTTGACCTGTTCGACGGGCTCTTTCTCAATATACAGGATTTGGTGAGTGTTTTCCTCTACGATGCGCAGGCCCTTTGCGCCATCAGCATGCTGCTGTACTTCGGCCTGGAGGCTTACAAAATGATGGCCGGGGATGAAACGCTTCGCATCATGCCTTTGCTGCGCCCTTTCGCCCTGACACTGGTGATTGTTTTCTGGCCAGGATTTATCGACGCTGTGAACCTGCCGCTGCAGCTAGTTAATGATCAGGCAAAAGGCATGTACGGTGCACAGGTAGATCAGGTGGAGGATTTGCACCAGGAACGCCTCGCGCTGGTAGACTCTGTGGCCCGAAAGCTCTCTGAGAGCAGCGCCGAGTTTGAGCGGATTGAGAGTGAGGCCAGTGACGCGAGCTGGTACGAAACGATGGGGATTGACCTGCAACCCCTGTTTAACAAAATGAAAGGCTATTACCTGATGCTGATGGCCAAGCTGCACTTTACGGCGATGATGGTGGTGGAGTGGATGGTGATCAGCATCTTTCAGGTATGCTCCTACATTATCTATTTTCTGCAGATCATCTTTGCAGGCATTCTGGTGATCCTGGGCCCCTTCTCCTTTGCCCTGAGCGTGCTGCCGGGCTTTCGGGACTCCTACCTGACCTGGATTGCCCGCTATATTTCCGTAGGGCTGTACTCGGGACTGGGCTATATCGTTATGTCCATCTCCTTTGTGCTGGTCAAGTATGGGTTGATGAAGGAAATAGATATCCTGAAGGCAGTACTGGGCAACGAAGAGATGTTCATTGCCTACGTTTCCTTCCCCTCTGGCGGCATCAGTTTCTACATTGTCTCCTTGATTGTGGGAGGATTGGCCATGCTGACCATTCCCATTATTTCCACCTGGATCGTGCACACCACGGGTGTGGGTAATGCCATTGGTACAATGGCAGGAGGAGCTGCGAAGGCGGCCGGAGGAATTTTAAAATAAACTAAAAAGCGCTTGCTATGATAAACAACCTCGAAAAGAAAATGAAGCTGGCATTTGCTGTGAGTATCGGCAGCTTTATCTCCTCCATCATTATAGTAGGTACGGTTTGCGCCTTTGCCTTTCGTTATGCCGAGGAGCAGCGGAAGAAGATTTATGTGATCGACCACTCGGTGCCGCTCTTGGTGGAGCAGACCGAGCTGGGGGTAAACCGGACAGTAGAGTACAAGTCGCACGTGAACATGTTTCACCTGCTCTTCTTCACGCTACCTCCAGATGACGCCTACATCAAGAATAACATCTCCAAGGCCATGTACCTGGTGGATGAGTCCGGTCTGGCACAATACAACAACCTGAAGGAGAAGGGCTATTACAACCAGATCCTGGCGAGCTCTGCGGTTTTGACGATCAAAACCGATAGCGTTAAAGTGGACGAAAACAGGCACTTTACCTACTACGCCACACAGCGCATTGAGCGGGAGACCTCTGTGATGAAAAGACTTCTTGTTACAGAGGGGGATCTTGAGGAAGTGCCGCGCACAGAGAACAACCCCCATGGACTTTTGATAAAGAACTGGAAAACGGTCATGAACAAGGACTTGGAGTATGTCGAGAAGAAATCCTTTTAGCGGTAACATAAAGCAAAGGCTTTCATACCTCAAGGAAAGTGTCAGGGACTACTGTGTCTCGAATCCTAAAGCAGTGGTACTGGCCATGCTAGTTTTACTGTCTGTGGCTGTCATGGGGCTATTAGTCGTCCGGCACCTGCACCAGGGAACCTATGCCGTGACGGCTGGCAAGCTGTACAGGCAGCTTGATACTTCTGGCGACAAGATGACTATAGGCAGGTCGAGTACCGCAGATATGCTGGAGCTGATAAAGCTCTACAACACGGCCAGGCAGTTAAACCCTGACAGCCTGCGTGCCCAAGACAGTGTTTTTCTCAAAGATATTGATCAGCGTTTAAACCGAATCATCCATGAAGAGAATTAACTTTCGGCATCCCAGATATGCCATCCCGCTCATCATACTCCCTTTCCTTGTACTGCTTAATTACCTGTGGCTAGACATGACACCGGCGGCCACCGCCGCACAAACGAAAGTGGAACTCACCGAGACAACAGCCCTTAATACCTCCCTTCCGGATGCCAACCTGAGAAAGCGGGAAATGAAGGATAAGTTCTCGGCTTTTCGGGACGAGTTTAAGTATAGGACCGACTACTCGGCCATGCAGGAAATCGGGGAGGATAGGGTAGACCCCAGGGACATGGCCTATGGCAGCGTGTACACGGAGGAGGAGCGGCGGATGCTCGACAGTCTCAATAACCGTATCCTATCGGATCAGCAGCCGGAGGAGTTTATGGAGCGGGTAAGCCAGCGGCAGCGCCTCAGCTCAGAGCGCTATGCATCTGCTACTACCTCTGTGCCTGGACGGTCAACCCGCCCGATGCGAAAGGTTGAATCGGCATATGAAGAGGAGATGCGGCTATTCCGGGAGCAGATGATGTTTATTGACAGCCTGAGCCGGGTAGGAGAGGAACCTGTGCCTTCTCGTACGGGGCCACAGCCGATGAAAGCCCATGCACCGGCTTCCGAGAAGCAAGAGCCGACACCGTTACCCGTGACCAAAAGCAGGAATACGAATAAAGCCTTTTTCAATACCATTACAGCCGACAGTGAGGAGCAGTTTATCAGAGCTATTCTGGACGAAGGTTTGAAGGTGATGCAAGGCGGCAGGATCAGGATTCGCTTGCTGGATGACATCTATGTGCGGGACTACGAAATAAAGAAAGGCAGCTACCTCTACGGCACTGTTTCCGGTTTCAGTGCCCAACGAATTGAGATAGCCATCCGCTCTATACTCTACGGCAACCAAATCATCCCGGTAGACCTGAGTATCTACGACAACGACGGCTTGGCTGGGCTGTATGTCCCAGATTCGCAGTTCCGGGACTTTACAAAAGAGCTTGCCGGGAATGTGAGCAGTGGTCAGACACTGACTTTTGAGGATTCACCTGACGATGCCAACCAGATGCTTTATTCTATGCTGGCAAGGGTTTCTCAGACCACCACCCGCGCCGCAGGCAAAGCCATCCGGAAGAACAAAGCTAAGTTAAAGTACAACACCATTGTTTATTTGATAGATAATAAAGCCCAATAATATGAAAAAGCTATTCCTTCTATATGTGTTGTTTGCCCTGCTGTTTTCAGCCTCGGCACAGGATTCTCTTCAGGTAGTGCACGTGCATGAGAGCATCTCCACGCATATTGTGAGTCCTGAGCCGATACAGTATGTAGATATCTCTACAGATGATGTGGCCGGAGACATACCTGTTGCCAATATCCTTCGGGTCAAACCCAAGCATGGCGGAGCAAAACCGGGTATTATCACCATCGTTGGAGAGCGCTTCATAATACAATATAAGCTGGCCTACAGCCGAGCGGATCGGGCAGATACGGAGGTGCGTATAGACCCTACCCAGGTAGATGATTACCTGAACCCAGCTGTGGCCATGAGCCGGGAGGACATGGCGCGGTTTGCGCTGCTGGCTCTCCAGCGAAAACCCCAGTTCAATAGTGTGACTACGAAAGGGCAGGGGATGCGGGCAAGGCTGAACAACATCTATACGGTGGGGGACTATTTCTTTATTGATCTCTCCCTTAGAAATGACACCAACATCCCCTATACGGTCGATCAAATACGGTTTAAGGTTGAGGATAAAAAAGTTGTGAAGGCCACTAACTTTCAGCAGGTGGAGCTACAGCCCAGTTTCCAGCTTTATGACACGGGTCACTTCAAGCGTAAGTACCGGAACGTGTTTGTGTTCAGGAAGTTTACTTTCCCAGAGGAAAAGGTGTTCAATATTGAGGTGGCCGAGGAGCAGATTTCTGGGCGCACCATCTCCCTTAAAATTGACTATTCCGACATCCTTCATGCAGACACCTTATGAGAAAGTCGTTACTCCTTTCCTTACTGCTCTTAGTTGTGCTGCCGTGCCGAGCGCAAGAGGGCTACACCCACCTGAACCTGGCAGGCGGCTGGATGTACAAAGATGCCTTAACTGCTAACCTTGCCTTGGAGTTCAGCAAACGCCACCACAATTCCTATGAGATCTTCAGTGATGCCTATAAGAGCAACATGGACGACAGCAAAAACTGGTTAATGGGGGTTGCTTACAAACCCATGCTTACCCGTTCCAGAAACACGTTGCTCAAACTGCGCCTGGGAGCGGGCATTGGGTCTAATACCGAGCACTTCATAGGAGCCCTGCAGGCAGGGCTGGAGCTGGGTTATGTGCTGCCGGGAAATGTAGTGCTGATGCTTCAACAGAAAAACGAGGGGGTACTTCGGGTAGACCACAGCTTCAGAGCTGGTTTGCTGGCTGGCATCAAAATTCCGTTGTGAGCAGGTATTAGCTAGTCGATGGGAATTTTCTCAGGAAAGAAAGTTTGTTAAGTCTTTCCCTTACATCTATCTGATAGTATTGGATAACCTTTATCAGGAACGATATGGAAGAATCCAGCGAAATTAAAAAACTTTACTCCTTCCTACAGGGACTTATCTACTTCACTATTGTGGTGGAGGTAGCTGTTTTCCTCTTTATGGATTCGGGCAGTATGTATCAGCTGCAGCCTGTACTGCGCAAAGTAAAGCGCGTGGCTATTTATGAGCACATCTACTTCTCCAAAGCTTTCACCTTCGGTTTGATTCTGATCGTGAGCATTGGCACAAAGGCCAGGAAGAACCTGGACCTCGACCCGCTCCGGCATATCTTCCTTCCCTTGCTTATCGGCTGCGCCTTTTTCTTTGGCTCGGGTTTCTTTTATTTCTTTGAAAGCAGCCGTATTCTTTTCTGGGATGTGTCCCTGTCTGATGCGGCTTACATCCTGCTCTCCTTCTTAGGTGCGATGATGATTCATATAGCCTTGGATAATATCTCTAAGCATATACAGCACCGATTGATGAAAGACAAATTCAACGTGGAAAATGAGTCCTTTGAGCAGTCCAAGACACCGGTGCATACGCCATACTCGGTGAATATCCCGATGCTTTACTATTACCAAAAGCGGGTACAGCGCGGGTGGCTAAATGTAGTGAATCCCTTTCGAGCAACACTGCTGATCGGTACACCCGGCTCAGGAAAGTCTTTCTCAGTGGTGTTACCTTTTATCAAACAGCTCCTGGGGAAAGGCTTCTCTATGATGGTCTACGACTTCAAATTTCCGGACCTGGCTAGAACGACTTATTACCATTACCTGGTCAATAAAAAGAGAGGGGTATTGAAAAACCACAGGTTCCATACCATCAATTTTAGCAGCGTAGAGCACAGCAGGAGATTTAACCCATTAAAGCCGGAGTACCTGCCTACTCTGGCCGATGCCACCGAAACGGCTGAGGCGCTGCTGGAAGCGCTGCGGAAAGGAGACAGGGAATCAGGGTCTGCGCAATTCTTCAACCAGTCAGCAGTTAATTTCCTGGCCAGCTGCATCTACTTTCTGAGCCGCCACGAAGGGGGGCGATATTCTTCGTTTCCGCATGTACTTTCCTTTATTAACCTAAGCTATGATCAGATTTTCGAGGTGCTCTTTTCCGAACCTGAATTGGATAGTCTGCTTTCGCCCTTTGCCACAGCATATAAAAATAGAGCCTTTGAGCAGCTGGAAGGGCAGATTGGCACCTTAAAGATTAATATTGGTCGGCTGGCCACAAAAGAAACATTCTGGGTACTATCAGGAGACGACTTTAATTTAAAGATAACGGACCCGGAAAATCCTTCAGTTTTGGTGATTGCAAATGATCCAGCTACACAGAGCATTAACAGCGCCTGCAATGCGCTTATCCTCAATCGCATGACACGCCTGATCAATACAAAGGGGAACTTGCCCTGTGGGCTAATCGTGGATGAGTCTCCTACGCTTTACATACACCGGGTGGAGAACCTGATCGCTACAGCCAGGAGCAACAAGATAGCTGTTCTGCTGGGCCTGCAGGAACTACCGCAGCTGCGGCAGCAGTATGGCAGGGAAACAGCCGACACCATTTGCTCTGTAGCGGCCAATGTACTCTCGGGCTCTGCCCGTAATAAAGAAACGCTTGACTGGCTGGAGAAACTGTTTGGTAGGGTGAGGCAGCTAAAGGAGGGGCTCAGTGTGGACCGGAACCGTACTTCGGTGAACATGAACGAGGAAATGGGACCGCTTATTCCGGCATCAAAAATTGCCAATTTGCAGGCCGGTGAACTGGTAGGCCAGGTGGCTTCCGATAACGAAGAGTATAGCGGGAAGTATGTTGCCAGTACCTACCACTGTAAAATTAATCTCGACCTTGATAACATACAACAGGAAGAAAAGCAGTATCTTGATTTGCCAAAATTTTATAACTTTGGTACCCCCGATCAAAAAGACCAAATCCTGAGAGCGAACTACAATAAAATTAGAAATGAGGTTAAGACACTAATCACAGCGTTACAGGTATGAGCGTAAGCATACAGGAGTTAGGCCAGAGGCTAAAGCTGCTGCGAAAGCGGCTTGATTTATCGCAGGAGAGCCTGGCAGAGTCCATGGGGGTGAACCAGAACCAGATATCCCGGCTGGAGAACGGGGTGGGAGGGACGATCGAACTGCTTTTACTTCTGTTCAGCTTCTACAGCAAGCACTTTCACGTGGACCTTCTTTTTTCCGACAATTTTGACATCCTGGAAAAGCACGAAAAGCTATCCAACAGCCACAGCCTCAACAGCATTGCTGTTGAAAAGCTGAAGCTCGCCCAAAGCGAGTTTTCCTCGCAAATTGAGGAGGTAATACGCTTACTTGATACGCCTTAAAACTTTTAAGGCGTACAGGCTGCTTGTCAGGGTTATAAGTCAAGTTTTTTTATTTACCTAAGAATCTTCGAACATCAGTAGGCTGCATTGAAGCGACTAATTCTAATTTTATTTTGCTTCCTAAGCTTTCATCTAGCGCATGCCCAAAGATTATTTCTGCTTCGATGCCAAGTTCGTTTTGAATACTTTCTGTAATGGCTGTTAACTCTTCCATCTCTAGTTCAGCTGTAGTACCAGAGATGATGTTTAACAGAAGGGTAGAAGGCATAAACTCAAACTTCCTAAAAATGTAAGGTGCCGCCAACGCATTTTGGATCAAGTCATTGGTTCTGGCTTTCCCTTCCGCTTCTGCTATGCCAATCGCAGCCATACCTGATACATTCCACACATGTTTTAAATCAGCATAATCTACAGAGGTTTCCTGTGATCGTTGCTCTTTGATGATATTGTCTAAAGTAATTATAACATCAGCCACTGCTTTCGTTGACAAATTGAAGTCGTCATCATTGGCTAAAAATATAAGAGTATCCACAACAGGGTTTAGTTGTTGGATTGCTTCTGCAGATTGTTCCCTCAATTTTGGGGAGAGCACAATAACAGCAATAGTAAATACACCTTGGTTTGCTAGGGTCTTTGCAAGGGTATATGCCACATTAGTGTAATTTGCAGCATCTATAATAAGGTATACCACTTCTCCATTATCTCTCAAGTCGTGGACACAGGCACTATCGTTTACTAGGTTAAGCGCTCTGGTTGAAGCGTATAGAGGGAGTAAAGTGTTATTTTCCTCACTATAGCTTAATAAGTCAATGTTTGCAACCCTTTTCTTATGAATGATTTCAAAGGCTTGTAAGCCTATGCTATCAATGCCTATTGCGGTTGTTCTTACCTTAGCAGTTCTCATATCTTACTATCCCAGTCTTCTTAAGGTTAATATATTGATTCAAATCTAGTCGTTGAGCCTATTGCCTTATTGGTTCAATTGGCAGTAGGGGCGTGTAAATATATTCCAGAGAAGTATGGGTTGGGTATTAGCGTAATTTCAGCTATTTCATAGCG
Source organism: uncultured Pontibacter sp. (assembly GCF_947495565.1). Lineage (GTDB taxonomy): Bacteria > Bacteroidota > Bacteroidia > Cytophagales > Hymenobacteraceae > Pontibacter. The sequence goes on along the minus strand of NZ_CANLZM010000016.1, from coordinate 84,436 downwards.
CGTAAAAATATTGCTACTGTTCCAGTTTGATGGCATTGAATGCATCGTTAACCTTTTATTTTCTTCTTTTGTAATTGTGGCACAATACCAGTAGCTAAGTAGGGATTCTTTTATTGTTTCTTCTGTTAATTTTCCTTCTTTCGCCAGTTTTTCTAAATCGTGTTGAAGATGTTTTCTTTTTGGAACCATATGCTCAAAGACTAAATCCTTGGCTCCTGTTTCTAATAAACTTAAGGCTTCTTGGCTCACAAAGTGAGTCTTATGGTATTTATAGCCCTTGGTGTTAAAAATAAAGTAATTGGATAAAAATTTATTAAGTCCTTCTTTAACTCCATTCATAAATAGGGTATTATCCCATTGTATAGAGTTCAAGAATACTAGGTAATTTCGAGACATCAAGGATATGAAATCTAGATACTTTTGATTTGTCCTTACTTCTCCAATCCATTGAGAGTGTACACCCAATTCGCATACATTTTTTAAGGGATCAGACTGCGAATGCCTAAAGTTAACATTAGCGACTTTGAGCTTTGAGAAAGGTGCCTTTGGGTTATTTGTCAATTCACATTCTTGCGCATAGTTCCATAAACGGGATAGAGCGGTATGGATACGGCTTTCAATATCATCTAAATCACCATTTCCTGCAGGCTTAATGAATCTTCCATTTTCAATTAGTGAGCATGATACATTTTCTACTTCCTTGGAAGTTACGTCTTTGGCTTTTATCCAGGTAGAACACTCAGAATTGACTTTCAAAGGCCTCAATATAAAGCCCCAGTTATTTCTGTCTATTTCTTCCTGTATACTTTTACGTATTAGCTGCAATGCTTCAAGATTGTTCATAAGGAGTCAAGAATGTTCTATTTGTTTAACTATAAACTACATACAGTAGAAACTACCGATACTTCGTTAGTGCTTTGGTATACACTTTAGTGAGTTCTTCTTGGAGCGAAAGTGGAGCCAATACTGTTAGTTCTGCCCCATACGAAAGCAGTTCCATTACAAAATCATGCGTGATATATAGCCGCAACTGTACCCGAAGTTCATCATCATTGTCTAGGAGTATTTGCTGGGTGTCATGCAAAGGCAGTGCTTTTATGAACTTACCCTGAAAGGAAGTAAAGGATAACACTACATCCTCCGGCTGCTCGGCATTGGGGCTAATGATCCCAAAACAGAACTGGTAGCTCTGCTTAAGTTTAAAAGGCTCTGAATCTTTAAACTGCTGGTTCGTAATTTGAAGGTCTGATAGGCGATCTAGAGCAAAACTCTTTACGTTCCCATCCTTCATGTCTTTGACAATTACATACCAGCGGTTTCGGAACTCCTTTAAAGCGTAAGGCTCTGCTAACCGGTCACTCGCATCATCCTCCCAGTACTTTTGGTAGGCAAAGTGGATCCGATACCTGTTTTTGATGGCATGGAGTAATCCATACATGTTCTCAACTCCCTGTGACTTGCGATTTTCCAACTGAATGTAAGGTGATATGTCCTGTGCTGCATTCAATGAATTGAATAAATCAAAGGCTTCAATCATGCGCCGGAAATTCATGTTTTCCATTTCAGTTTGTCTGATAAAGTATCCTTTCTCCGTAGGCGAATATTCTATTTCAATACCAAAGATGTTTCGAATTTCACGGATATCGCGTTGTAGAGTACGTTTTGAGAAACCGATTTGTAGCGTATCGTCCTGCATTTGCAGGTAATTCAACTGCTTCTTGATGTACTGCTGTAGCTCATTAAAGGCTACATATGGTTTTGCCTTCAGCTTCTTAAGTATTAGCAGGTAGCGTGATATATAGCCTTTTTTTGACATGAAATGAATGTTTAAGCTTCCTGTAAAGTAGAAACTTGCTCAGTTTGATTGATTAGGTAGTTATTGGCTTTTAAATAATCTAAAAGTGAATCCTCTGAATCGAAGTCATGTTGATCAGCATTCGCCTCTTTTATGATGTATGCTTGCTTATTCGGTACATATGATATGGAAAGTTTGTGACCGTTTAATGCGGAGATACATTTGGCATAATCAACTGACCTCTGGCTTTGATATGTGGGGTCCTGCTGTTCTTTGTTAAGCCTTAAGTATAAAGCAAAGGAATAGTACTCTTTGTGGTAACCACTAGTAGTAGTAGATTTAAGCAAAAGAATATCATGCTCATTATTCCAGCGGATAAGCCTTCTGCTTCCACAGGCTTTTATGATGCTTGGGAATTTTATAAAAAATTTTTTCCAGTCATCATTTTTATAGTTTTCTATGATAAGGTTCAGATCAGAGGTTAATGTGGGTGCTTCTACAGCATCAAGAAGCGCTTTAACATAGCCTCTCTCTTTACTGTTGTCTCTCAGCAACCTTTTCCAGCTTATATCCCTGTCATTATTAATCAAAAAGCTATGGTTTCTGCCTTGACGTAATAGATAATCACCTTTACATAGTAGCGCTCTTTCCCAAAGGAAATCGTCGAAATCATTCAATCCCTTATCACTAAATACTGCCTTAGCCTTACTGGCATATGAGTTAAACGAATCAAGGTGTATTTCTGCCTCCTTATCAGTCCAGTTACTTGATTCCTGTATAGTGCTTTTGGAAATACCTGCAAAATCTAACAAGAAGCCTATCTGGCCAAAGAAATAACTATGGTTTTCTACTTCAGAAATAGCTTGCTCCCATTTCTTGCTTTGTAAGATCAAGCAAGCTTTAATCTTTTCCTCCTCTACCTGCAGGCTATCGAAACCGGAGATTTTATCTGTTGTGCTGCTTAAGTATGTCAGTATTTCAGGTCCAAAATTTAGGAGGCTTGTAATAGAACGTATTGATTCTGCGTATTCAATCGGGTTATTGTAGTTCGTGTTTTCTGTTAAATTTCTGATAACCCTAATCCAGTTTTTCAACTTACCCTCGGACGCAGGATATCTGATTAAAAATTTACAGTATGCAAAGAACTGGACACGCTCTTTATAGCTTAGTCTTTGTTTACTATTGGTGATTTTACTGAACAGCTTTTCTTCATCTAGTAAATCAGAATTTTTCAGATACGTTTTAACTCTATCATGGCCATTCTGAAGCATAGCTAAAGTCTTGAAAATATCATTCACGGACTCCTCATCAAAGCAGCCATACTCTTTGTAAGTGGAGTTATATATAATGTTATCTTCCTTAGTAGCTTTATCCTGGCCAGTAAATAGATCAACAGCTTTTTGCAGGTCAGTCTGTTGTGTAGATTTAGAGGCATAATGATTGAGAGCCATCACATTGATATAGCGCATAAATGCCTTATCAATAGTGAAGCTTCCTTCCTGTCTATGCTGCCAAAATAAGTCAGTCCACGCTTTATCCATCCTCTCTTTCCAGTCCTCAATTTCAATTAGCCACTTATCAACCATTTCTTCTCTGGTATGGTCATCAATAAGCTGTTCAAACCAAGCTTTAAAATGCTCAAAAGTAGTTAAGGCCTTGCCTCGTGCATTCATTCTAACATACAATTGATCTGTAAGCTTCAGCTTATCAATTCTCAAAAGCTGGAAGGTAATGGGTGCCTGCTGTTCGGCATGAATAGTTAGCCTATTCCATAATGAAGTATAATCAATGACAGTGCGAGTTTCAAGGATTCTGAATTTGCTATCAATGGCATCAATCATAGTCAACATGGCCTTTACAGTCGGGTCTTTTTGCCAGGAGAGATAAAACCAAGCTGAATCGGCTATTTGTGCGGACACAGTTAGACTGACATCCTTATCGGTAACAAACACTCTACTTACTAATTCATGACAGAATTCACGAGAGCTGATGCGGGTTTCGTAGCTAAATCTTGAGAGTTGTTCTTTTACAACATGATTCTTCACCTGCTGACTCCTAACAGCAATGTACCAGTGTATCAGAAAAAGTGTGGTGAGTCGCTGCTGTCCATCTAAGGGAATAAACTTTTTACCTTGTACAGAACCATATATGAAGTCAAGGTCTATGCTTTTCTCCTGACTTATTAATTGGTCCAGCAGAGTATCCAAAAAATTGTTCCTAATGTGCTTTATTTGTGCTCCCTCTCTTCCCTGAGCATAATCCCGTTGTATGATTGGGATTTCTATGGGAATTTCGCTCAATAATTTCCAAAAAGTAAATTTCATGATATTAGGCTGGGTTTTTTGATTTGCTTTAGGAATCCTAAGGATTCAAGCGTTGTCCTTATTTTTTCTCGATATGAATTTCTGTCTTCGCTTCCCCAGAAATGAAGGTGAGTAGCATTAGGGCTGTAATATTTAAGAAAGACGTTTTTAGTGCATATTGGAATAAACTTCCCTTTGCCATCCCGGTCTATGATTACTTCTCTCTTTACAGGGAAAATGGCGTTTTTAAAAGAACGGTTAGTGCCTGCATCTAGCAGGGTAAGATTAGATATATCATCCGCATCACCGTTGTTGTCACTATAAAACTCGACTATTTCATAGTATAACTCCAGCACTGCATTGCTTTCTTCTTTATATTTATCAAAGTTAATGCTACTGCATTTCTTTAATAGTTCCGCAGCAGTTTTATGGTGCTTATCATTGTTTTCAAGGAGCTTTAGCTGCCTAGAGGTTTCTTTAAACCAAACCTTCCAGTGCTCAATGCTATTTGGTGCTTCTGATTTGTTTGCATGGATATGTTCAATATCCCAATTGTCCTTCTTGAACTTATCAAAGGGAAAGCGAACATGGGATTTGCTATCCATAAGTGTTACAATATTAAAGAGAAGGAGTAGCTTTCTCACCTCTTTTCCTTCTCTATAGCTAAACTGGTCTATAGTCTTGCCTATTCTGCATCTAGCACGTAACTCTTCCTTAAATGCTTTCTTTGTTTTGTCTCGGCTCAGTTCGAGTAGTTGATCTATTTTTTCACCGAAAGTGATTAAGAATCCGATGTAGTGGTATAACTCGTGATCATCATGCCATTCCTGTAGCGTCAAAAACATTTTCTTGACAGATCCCCACTGTGCTTGTACAGATCCATCCTTTATTTTTGCTCTAAAGTAGTTAAAGGAGAAGAAAGCATTATCGTTGTTTTTCTTCCCTGAAATAAGGTCAAAAATAAATTCTATTCGTGTCGGATGTTTATTCTCTGTCTTGTTTAGGAAGTACCAGAATTCATCATTTTGTAAAGCATATTCTATTCTATCCCACTCCTGAGCTAACTCCCTCTGCTGTAAGTGAGAAACTCCATCTGTGTCAACATAACTTATCAGGAACAAGGCCTTGATCAACTCTGCATTAGTTAATGGTATTTTGCCGCTATTGATTCGTGTAAATATTTCACGAGAGTCCGATCCATCATTAATCTGATACCAGATAACCTCTGTATACTCTGTTAGCTTAAGCCAAAAGTTTTCAATGTTTACTCTTTTATCCTCTAACCATTTTTGTACTATCTGATAAGCGTTGAAGAAGTGGTAATTGTCTATGTGGTTCAGCTGGTGCTTCTCCGCGATAAATTCCTCCCACGTACTTAAAGGTATACTGTTCTTACCGATGTAATCCTTTAGAAAAGCTGAACTTGCCTCTCTTGTTTGATAGTCAATAGAGAAGTTTTTTCTATTAAGAACAGACAGTATAATGTAAATTGTAGTAAGCCGCTGTTGGCCATCTATCAGCTCCCAGTTACCATCCTCTTCCTTAACTATAATTGGCTGCAGACAATAGAAGCTATCTTTTTTATTATCAAACTCTTCAATATCATCTAATAAATCTTCTATCTGCGTTTTTGTCCATTTATATCCTCTTTGGTAAGACTTTACTAGAAATTCTTCCTTTAGCAGGTCTTTTACCTTTTTTAGTTTTACAATATTCTCAAGCATATTCTATTACAGTGTCTCTAACTGGGTCTTATCCAAGATTATCCTTATTTCTCTCAAAGGTAGTTTACAGGTGCGCCAAAGTATGTCGCAGGCATATTTAACCTATGACTAAAATCGGGTTTTACCAGCCGAACACGAAACAAGGGCCTGACCATCGTCATCCGGATGGTAAATCCATGTACTCCTTTGTTCTGGCTATACTGTCTGCGAAAGGTGTAATTCTGGAAAAATCTATTTTTACTGTTGAATTGGTTTGCTATGTTGAAGATCTATAGAACAATTTCATAGATAACAAAGCGGGCTACTTCCTGCCATGATTCGCGTTCTTGCTTAGATAACTCCTCCCAAGAGGGCAATGGATTGTCTTGTGTATCTTTGAAATTGTTTGCCCTAGTGTAAGCCTGGTACAACTGAGGTGCTAGTTCTTCTTTTGTCATTTTCTAGTCTATGACTGTGTGTGAGTGTTATATTTATTTCCTTAGAGGCTGTTTTGATTTTATTCAAAAACTCTTTTTTAGCGATTTAAACAGATTAGTAACCTTTGATTTAGGTTAGCTAAGGGTATTTTATATTTTTGATAATTGTCTTAGAGAGGCCCCTGAAAACCAAATTATAAAATCAAAACAGCCTCTTAATTGAGCAAACTTCTTGTTGAGCCTGTCTTATCATTAAGTAAATTTCTTATTGCACCGACTACCTCTGTGGCGGATGCTTTTAGATTTTATTCTGAAGTCTCATCTTTTAAGCGATCAATTTCTTGTAGGCGGAATATGCTTCTTTTTAAGCTACTTACTACATAGTTACTGATTATGCCTTTACATTATCTAAGATATACAATATTTCATATATCTATAGGGCTAAATAAGAGACGTGGAAATACCATTTAATTTTCAGGTAATTATATTATGTATAATTATGGTTATTTAATACAATTTATGTATAAAAAATATTTGAAATTAACTAATTTTATATACTTATTATTTTTTTTAACGTAGATTTAATCAATCGTATCTATGATTTGATTAAACTATGAACTTCGATATAAAGGACCTGCCTTATGGTCAATTCGAGCGTTTGGGGATGAACAAGAAAGACGTACTCTCCATGAAGTCTGACGATTTGGTCAGCCTGCTGACGGGCAGGCGCACGAACCTGAATACCTTTACTATCAAGGACGCCAGTCTGGAACCTCTTACGGTGGATGCAAAATTGAGCCTGAAGATGAATCCAGACAACACTCTATCACTGCTAATCCACCCCATACGGAGGGAGATACAGAATGAGATTGGCGCCAGTAAGCAGGAGTTGGAGATACTGCAAAACGGGGAGTTACTGGTAAAGCCATTTAAATCGCTTAATGGGGAGAAAGAGCTGTATGTTTTCCAGCTGGATAAAGAGACCAACGAGATTCTAAGGGTGAGGGTACGGGATATCCAAGTGCCTAGTGCTATTAGGGATATAGTTTTGAGTACTGATCAGAAAGAGCACCTGCGGCAAGGAGGTACCCTGGAGCTTTATTCCAAAGCAAAGGATCAGCTGATCTCGGCTCGCCTGGATCTGAATGATCCTAAAGGACTAAAGATAGTGGAGGGACAGGTCTCAGTAAAAGAAAGCCACACCTTGGCAGTGAAGGAAACCCCTGTTGTGTCTATCAAACGTTAACTTGCCTATGACCTTTCAGGAATACAGAGAGAAGGTGTCGATTATTCAGGTCGCCGAATCGCTAGGCTATGTGTTTGACCCCTTGAAGGGCAGAAAGAGCCCTGAGTTCAAGCACCCTGACGGAGACAGAATCATTATCAACAACCCAAGCGACAGCTCCCGGCAGATGTACTTCAACCGGGATGGAAGCAACGACAAGGGGTCGGTGATAGATTTTGTGGCCAACCGGCTGCACCGCTTCCAGGGAAGCTTTCGCAATGAGATCGACGGTATCAATAGGGTGCTATCTAGGTATGCCTATGCCTCTCAGCCCAAAGCTCCAATCTACAATGTTACGGAAGCAAAGCCCTTTGACAAAAGCAGGTTTGTCGAATCCGAGGCCTCTGTTTTTAAGCTGCATTACCTAATCAAGGAACGAGGCCTCTCTAGCGAGACGGTGCAGCTGTTCCTGCCTTACATTAGGCTAGTGCGGGACGCAGAGAAGGATAATGCCTATACCAATATCGCTTTCCCACTGCAAAGGCCAGCTAGCAGCGAAACGATAGGCTACGACCTTAGAAATTATGGCTTTAAGGGCGTGGCAGCGGGCAGCGACCGCAAGCACGGTGTCTGGGTAGCCGACTTTGCGCAGAATCCGGTTCTTACACGCCATGTCTACTTTGCTGAGAACCCTATAGATGCCATGAGCTTCTATCAACTGGAGAAGGATAAGCGGGACTTCAGCAACTCCGTGTTCGTCTCGTTTGGCGGGGGAATGTCGAGAATGCAGGTGGAGCTTTCCCTGAAGGCGTGGCCGCATGCCCAAAAGCATACCATTTTCGATAACGATTACCAGGGAAAGATTTATGATATCTATCTGGCCACGGCGATAGTAGGTAAGCCCTACACCTTTACAAAGAATGCCGACAGTATTACCTTCAGCTTGGATGAAAAGAAATTTGATATTCCTGTAGACAAGCTGAGCCTTTTTGCCTTTGAGAAGAACTCCGGTATTCGTTCCGGACTTCAGGTGCATAAGCCCCTTGGCCATAAAGACTATAACGACATCATACATCCCCAAAACGACCAGGAAAACCGTATCCCTATGAAAGTTAAGTTATGACCTGGAATCTAGTATAGCAGTCAAAGACTTTAGGAGATGAAATGCAGTTTCTGTGTCTCGCCTGGCTGTTCCGGTTAATTACGTCTCTGTAGAAAATATTTTTCACCTAACTATAAACCATTTAATTTTTAGGCTATGAAAAAGCTATCTTTCTTCTCCCTTCTGTTATGTACAGTTCTATTTTTTGCTGGTTGTGATGACGAAGGCCCAGTCTTGCCTGATACTGCTACCTATCGGGTCGATTACAGCCAGTCTGGGGATTACGAGAAATTCATTAAGATTATTACTATTGGAGGTGGCGATTTCAAAGTGAGGGGTACTAGCGAAGCTATGCCGCCCGTGTTATTTGACGGTAACCTTTCGGAGACGTCTTATTCTTTTGAAGCGGATAATGTAAGGGAACTTACCATTCATGCTGCCAATGAGTTTAGTGCCGTAGAGGATGGTCCTGCTTCCATGCAGATGCGCTTTGTTATTTACAAGAACGGTAAGCAGATTGATGAGAAGACCTTTAATTATAATGAAGCTTCAGGGGAGAAAAATGAGTACCTGAATTATAAGGCCAATGAATGATATAGGATTTGAGGCATCCCTTCAATGCTCTAGCAGATGGAAGGTGTTGCCCATGAAGCGAACTTCAGCGCAACATTAAATAAGAAAGGCATCTTTAACTTATTTATACATAGCCTTTCGCTATTTTTAGGTACTCTTCGTAGTCCTGCGGGTCCATATGGAGGCGAATGTACTCCTCCATTCCCACATCATTTTTCTCCATTACATAGCGTGTGAATGATAGTATGCTTTTACAATTCTCGAAACCTTGTTCTTCCATTCCTTTGCGCACCTTATCGGGCAGACCTCCAAGCCATTCCTGATAATCATTCATATTAGGAGAGTAGTCCTTGGCCTCGTGATGGTAATGATATGAAATGTTACCCACCGTAAACATCAGCTCGTGAAAGCGGCGCTCCTCGATGGGGCAGGTGGCCAGAAATTTTTTCTGACTGACATTACACTCTTCTACCGGATGTTTCATCTTGCTCATATAGTTTCCTTCCTTTGTTAGTTAGGTCCACCCATTTCAAGTATCTATTGAAGCCCCAGCGCCTCAAGCTGATACCAAAACTCATGCCCTCGGATACTGTCGGCAAGCTCTTTTTCAACGACAAAGAATTTTAAGGCTTCTACATGAGGATGCTCCTCCAGACATTCTGAGATTTCATAGAAGTCTTCTGAACCAGCACCAGGCCCTAAATCTTGCTCGTAAGAAACAGACACAGGGATATCCTCAACACTAGTATCAGACTCAAGATCATCTACAAAGACATCAAGAATGAAAATTTCCATCTGTTCTTTATTCACTGCGACTGCTGCTTTGTCTTTATTCCCTTCTATAAATTTTATTGCCTCTTTAAATCTCATGTACTTTTCAAGTTTAACCATTACCGAATTTAGCACATCTAATTTAATATACAAGATAGCTATCCTTTGCTGGAGCCTTATCGCACTTTCAGGACATCTTCTATTCTTGTGGTATAGCATGGAGGAGAGAATTCAGCTTTAGGCTCCCAAATATGGCTCACCCCCTCAGCAGCTACCTTTACCGTGCCCTTTCCCATAGACCTGTTAAGTTGATCCAACGTGAGCATGAGGCTTGCATGCTTACTCCGATCCACCCTGTCAAAGATATTCATCTGTGCGCCGTCTGCCGGTCCAATCTCCGTGATGTACACGCCGGCTTTCTTGTAGGCAAACCCGTCCCGGTAGATGTGTTCTAGTGCCATGGTAGCGTACTGAACTAATTCTATAGTGGAGGAGGAAGAAACGGGCAGGTAGATGGTTTTGGTGTTGTAGTATTGCGGCTCCTGTTCCCGGAATGGATTGGTATGAATGAACACGGTTACCACGCGGCAAGCGCTTTTTTGCTGCCGGAGCTTGTAGGCGCATCGGGAGGCGTAGATAGCCACTGCTTCCTTTAAGTCGTTGAGCGTGGTTACTGGTTGCCCGAATGAGCGAGAGGAGCAGATCCCTTTTTTTGCTGGAGGCTCGATCTCTAAGTCAGTGCATGGCTCCCCACGCAACTCTTTCACCAGCCGCAGCCCCACCACCGTTAAATGTTTTTTAGCAAAAGCATCCGTGACATTGGCTAGCTGCCAGGCATTGTTTATGCCGAAGCTGTGGAGTTTTGTGGCATAGCGGGAGCCAATGCCCCATACGTCACTGATGTCGGTTCTTTTTAGTGCCGCCTCCAAATGCTTAGCTTCCGTTAGTACCAGTACACCGTTGGCCTTCTCAGACTTTTTGGCGATTCGGTTCGCAAGCTTCGCCAGGGTTTTCGTGGGCGCGACACCTATACTGACGGGTATGCCTGTCCACTTTTTGACGGTGTTCCGGATGGTGCGTGCATAATCCGGTATATCTATTCCTTTAAAGCCACCTAGGTCCAAAAAAGCCTCGTCAATGGAGTAAATCTCCATATTGGGAGTGAAGCGGGCCAAGGTACGATGCACCCTGGCAGACATGTCACCTATAAGCGTATAGTTAGAGCTAAAGTAGACTACATTATATTTGTCTATAGTTGACTTGGCTTCGAAAAAGGGCTGCCCCATCTGCAAACCCAGTGCTTTGGCCTCATTGCTTCTAGCGATGATCGAGCCGTCGTTGTTAGAAAGCACTACCACGGGCACATTGTTTAGCTCTGGGTGAAAGACGCGCATCACAGAGCAGTAAAAGTTATTGCAGTCTACAAGGGCAAACAAACTAGTCATTGACGTATCCTCCTGGCTACACCCCGCACTACGCCCCAGACCAAAAACTCTAAATCCTCCGTGATCTCTACAGGATTGTACTTTTTATTACCAGGGAGAAGCCGGACTCCAGTTTCTGTTATCTCCAGCTTCTTTACCGTATATTCGCTGTTGACATTGGCCAGCACGATGTCGCCGCTGCGTACGTGCAGTGAACGGTCTACGACGAGCAGATCGCCCTCCAGCAGGTTGTAGTCTATCATAGAATCCCCCTCTAGCTGAACGTAGAACGTAGCGTCTGGATGTCCATTTAAATAAGATGATAGGCTAATTCTATCCTCAATGTGCTCTTCTGCCGGACTGGGAAAGCCCGCAGGGACACGTGCCGCGAAGAGCGGGTGCTTTGTTTCCGTGTCACGACCTAGCAGAACAAAGCTTACTGTTTCCGAGGGTAAAAGTACTTCTTTATTCATGTTGCGGTGATTTGTTGGCTAATATATTTAGCTAATACGCAACATTAGGAAATTTTACTCGCTTAATAAAAACGAAATGCTAAAAAAATTAGCTATGCGTTTTGATTGTACCCAAATAAACTGAACATATAATAGTATGAGGAACAGAATCATTGAAGGAAGCCGTTAGTCTTCCCAGATAATGCTTATTGTGTAGTTAAAGGATTTAGCGTGTAGGCAGTATTCATAAAAATTTGAGTCCTGTTCGTCATCTCTCATTCTGAACCAATCCGACTTATATATCTGCTGCTGCCGTTCATCATTTAAGTATACCTTACCTTTTGTAAATACCTCATAAGCAACAGATCCTGTCGGAGGGTTTTTATCATATTCAAACTCGATGAATGGTCTAAAGTCAAAAGATGATTTCCACCATTTCATCTTGTTGTCCTTACAATAAACAACACATACAGGGTGATTTCCTCTCTTAACAAACTTTAGGATTGCAGCGGTCTTGCTAACTAGAAACCTTTCGGCAAGGTGTTCAATGACATGAGGGCCAAAACGTTTAGACTTACATTCTTTGTAGAATGTCTCGGAAGGCATCAAAAACTCAGAGGCAAACTCATTAGCTTCAGTTTCCTGTGGCCCAGCCTTATACCAGTTGATTAGATCATACTCTGTGTCAAATATGATGGGAGTTAGGTTCCGGTGCATCTCATAATGCCCAAGTTCATGAGCTGCGGCAAATCTTTTCTTAGTTTCAAAAGTGATATCTGAGTTAACAGTTATCATAGAGTGCCCACCAGCAGAAACAATTTCTCCTTCTTTTCCTATTAAAGGCTTCTCTTCATAATAGGCTCCTCTCCCAAGTATAATATCACTGAGAGGTAACTCTGTAGGGTCATCCAAGCCACAATCATATAATACCTTTTTAGCGATCAATTCCGCTTTAGAGTACTTATTGTTCATCTGACTGTTTGTTCTCTTGTTCCATGAACTTGAGGTAATAGTATTGGGTTAAAGTGCTTTTAATATCTTCCTTTGTTAACTTCTCAAGATTGCGATTTTGAAGAACAAGATTCTCAGTTTTAACAAATTGAGGAAAGGAAAAATTGACGTCATTTAATAGTTTTTCCACCCATTCCATTGCCTTCTGTTTAATAGCAGCGGTAGAGGCCATTTCTTTCCGTGTACTGTTTGCTTGTGCCTGAAGCTTTAATTTCTTAATACGCTTTATGCCTTCGGCTCTAATTGAATCAGGGTCAAGCCCTTCTTCTAACAGATAATCCCTGGCATTTTCTTTATTACAGCTTATCGAATCAACGCTAGACATCATCAAACTGATGAAGTCGGCTTTTCTTTGTTTTGCGTCTCCAGTCATAATGATAATGGCTTCAAGTTAAATTTTAATGCAGTATTCTTGAGAATGGTATTTAATCTTCTGTGACCATTATCGAACTCTTTTGTGCTCATGTTGAATTCTTCGATGATCTCTCTTCTTTTTAAACCGGCACTGATACCAATGTAAATGTTTTCTACATCGGCGTCACCTTTGACCTCATTCTCTATATGAGACATGATAGTGTCATAATCTAGCTGTTGATCAAATAATGCTGCGGCATAAGGTAGCATTGAGTCAAGATAACTCGAGTCATTATCATCATCTTCATGAGGGGCAAAGGCCAAAATGTCTAGGCTGGTTTTGTTCTCAGCTGAAATGGAATCGTTACCAACTAAGGTGCGAATAATGTTAAACTTGATATAATCCGCCAAAGATCCCTTAGTTGGATTAAACTTATCTGGTTCAGATAAATATCTCTCGATACCATCTGTAACGTAGTCATGAACCTGCTTCCCTTTTATGAAGGAACCATCAGACGATTTCCTGAACCAATGTTTTCTTTTTAAAAGCCTGTCAGTAAAGGCGTAGAGGCATTCGTACAGATCCCCCCAGTCGATGTCATTGTGCTCTTCGCTCACATCATATCATTTAAGCAATAGGTCCATACCTATCTATGTTACCAAAATAATTTTTTTTACAGTCACCTGCAAAAAAGATTTGTTGCCTAGCATAATATAGTATATGCCAGTTTTAGCATATTAAATAATCACTAAGAAACAATGATAGGCTGATCAAAAACAAAACCCCACCTAGCTAATGGCACAGCTAAATGGGGCATCGGGAACTGAGTTTGGCGACTTGCGTGAGGTTGATCACCTCAGAGCGTTTCCCTGTATAGAATTCGACACAAGGTACAGAGTTGTATCGGGTTTAACAAATACCGTCGTTTTCTGCCTGAGCAGTTCCGCTCCGGGATGCTTTAAAGAAGTGGAGGATTATTTCAACTTTTAAAGCCGAATAGGATGAATAACGAGAAAAGTACTGGTAAACCGGAGCATAAGCCTGGGCCAGAAAACAAGTACCACATATTGGTGGATCGAGACAACATAAAGGTCGATAAAGAGTGTCTCACAGGGCGTGAAATACTTACCCTTGCCAAGAAATCGCCGGTTGAAGGTTATCAGCTAAATGTGAAGAGAAAGGGAGGTAAAGTAGCCAAACTTGGTTACGATGACACCATATGCCTGAGCGAACCGGGTATTGAGAAGTTCCTGACTTTGCCACTGGATCAGAGGGAAGGGGAGGCACTTAGAAGACATTTTGCGCTCTTGGAAGAAGATGAAGAGTTTCTGGAGAGCTTGGAGCTGCCATGGGAGACTGTTAACCTGCAAAATATACTTTGGGTCTTTATTCATGATTACCCTGTAAGAGATGGCTATAACGTTAGTAAGGCCACCTTGGGAGTTAGGATTACTTCGGGCTATCCGGTAGCCCAATTAGACATGGTTTATTTTTGCCCGCCTCTCGGTCGAGCAGATGGGCAGCCTATTGGGGCGCTTTCTCCTCTTTCCCTGGATGGAAAAGTATTCCAGCAGTGGTCTCGTCACCGAACTGGTCAAAACCCCTGGAGGCCCGGTGTAGATAGCCTGAGTACCCATGTGCCTCTGGCTGATTTTTGGTTAGATCAGGAATTCCTAAAGCGCCCGAGCCATGCAGTATCAGCTTAGAGTATCAGGAAACCATTACAAGCAGCTACAGCAGCACCTCTTTCCCGGAGACGGGAAAGAGGCCGTTGCCGTGGCATTATGCGGCCGATATGAACGGGACGGAATATCTATCTTGCTGGTGCACGAGCTCATGCTAATTCCGCACAAGGAGTGCTACCGTGCTGAAGATGTAGTTTGCTGGAAGACTGAAACCATTTTGCCTTTTTTAGAAAAGGCCTCTAAGAAAAATATGGCTATTCTCAAGATACATAGCCACCCAGGAGGATTTCCCGCCTTTTCTGATGTAGATGATGAATCTGATAAAGATCTTTTTTCTTCAGTATTTGGATGGTGTGAGTCAGATTCAGTACATGGGTCTGCCGTTATGCTGCCAGAAGGGAGAATCTTCGGTAGAGTGTTCACCCCAAGATTAGAGTCATTCCCTTTCGATAAAGTATCTGTAGCAGGGGATGAGATAAAAGTTTGGGAACATAATACCTCTTCAAATAGTCCAGATGACTTTGCGGTCCGTACCGCACAAGCATTTGGTGAAGGTACCTATTCAAAATTAAGAAGGCTTAAGGTAGGTGTTGTCGGCTGCTCCGGCACAGGTAGCCCGACCATAGAACAGTTAAAAAGGCTTGGAATAGGGGAACTGGTATTGATTGACCCAGACGAAGTAGAGCATAAGAACCTAAACCGTATCTTGAATACAACTCGGGAAGATGCTAATTTGAGAAGGCTTAAAACAGAAGTCCTGTCCAGTCACATACGGGAAACCGGGTTAGGCACAAAAGTAGTAGCATACCCATTTAATTTGTATGACTCCCCAGAGGCCTTGCAGGAGCTTATTACATGTGATGTCATCTTCGGATGCGTCGATAGCGTTGATGGAAGGCACCTAATTAGCCAGCTAACCAACTTCTATCTTATTCCTTATTTTGATCAGGGTGTAAAGTTAGATGCTGACGGGAAAGGTGGCATTGATAAGATTTCTGGGACAGTACACTTCATCCAACCAGGAAGTTCGTCCTTGCTTAGCCGAGGGCAGTACACCAGGCAGATCTTGTTCGATGAATGCCTAAGAAGGCAGGACCCTGTTGAATACAGTAAGAGGCTTAAGGCCGGTTATGTGCACAACGCTGACGTGGACCGTCCAGCGGTTATAAGTATTAATATGCAAATCAGTAGCATGGCCATCAATGAGTTTCTCAATCGCTTACATTCCTTTAAGAATGAGCCTGCCCGTAATTATGCGCAGGTAAGTATGGATTATAGTGATGGCTCAATTTGCAATGTGGCAGAAGATGACTTACCAGTAGATGACTATCAGGTAATGTGGGCCGGAAGAGGGGATTTATCTACCTTTCTGAGGATGATTGAACTATCTGCTGTGAAGGTATGAAGCAATTTATTAAACTAGTAGAGCAAGCTTATAAGCAGCTTGCTCTATTTTTTCAACCAAGTTACAGCTTTACAATCGCAGATGACTTGCCGGAGAAACTGGAAAAGCACAGAGTCTACATCCTCGGAGAACCTTCTGATCCATGGGCTGTGGCTTTGGAATGCCCTTGCGGTTGCCGCTCAATAATCCAGCTTAACCTCTTAAGGGAAGCTAAGCCCAGATGGAAATACAGTATTTCACATAACAGAGCTATCACAATAAAACCATCTATCTGGCGAAAAGCTGGCTGCAAGAGCCACTTCTTTATAAGGAAAGGGAAAATTGTCTGGGCTTAGATAATTATAAAACTATATATTTATAGTCTTATAACTGGCTATATGTTCAGTGGTGCCTGCCTAAAGTGGAAACCTGCTTTACATAATTAATGATTATGGGAACAAATCAAGCCTCACCACTTCAAGTAACATCATGGCATCAAAGAGAGTACACCTATAAAAATAGTTTCTTACCTTTGTATTCATGAAGTACCCGGCATTCATTTGGGGGATGATTATCTTTCTACTGGCGTGCTTGCCTTGCACGGACAGCGGGACGGTTTATGCCCAGGGTACTGATACAGAACTAAAAGCTGATATAACACACTCAGACGCTGAGCAGGAAGCTGACTTATGTTCCCCTTTATGTGAATGCAACTGCTGCGGAGGCATTACCTTAACTATTCAATTTCAAAAAGTAGCACAACCGCTTGTGCTTCCGCAAGGCACTTACCATCGTAGTTATGTGATTCGTGGGCCTGTGGCTCCGGTCATCCCATTCTGGCACCCGCCTAAAGTTTAACCTATTCCTTTTTTAGAGTAAGAAAACACCCTTTGTTGCCTGTATAGGCGATCAGGAAGGCGTGCGCATACACCTGGTGTATGTGGTATTTTAGGTTAAATCAACACACAAGTGCTAGACAGAATCATTCATTTTTCTATCTACAACAAGCTTATCATCGGCCTTTTCACGCTGGTGCTTGTTGTATGGGGCAGCTATTCCCTAACGCAGCTGCCCATCGATGCCGTACCCGACATCACCAATAACCAGGTTCAGGTTATTACGACCAGCCCTTCGCTGGCAGCCCAGGAAGTAGAACGGCTTATCAGCTTCCCGGTAGAGCAAACGATGTCTACTATCCCCGACATCGAAGAAGTTCGATCCATTTCCCGCTTTGGACTCTCTGTGGTGACCATCGTGTTTAAAGAGCGGGTAGATGTATATTGGGCCAGGCAGCAGGTGGCAGAGCGGTTAGTAGAAGCTGCCGAAAACATTCCCCCTGGAGTGGGCAGTCCCGAAATGTCTCCTATTTCTACCGGCCTTGGAGAGATTTACCAATATGTGGTGCATGCCAAGCCAGGATACGAAAAAAAGTATAGCCCCGTCGAATTGCGCACGATTCAGGATTGGATCGTGCGGCGGCAGCTGCTCGGCACGCCTGGTGTGGCGGAGGTAAACAGCTTTGGTGGCTATCTAAAGCAATATGAAATTGCAGTAGACCCTGACCGGCTGAAGGCGCACAACCTGAGCATTTCGGATGTGCTGGAAGCACTCGAACGCAACAACGGTAATACTGGGGGAGCCTATATTGACAAGAAACCAAATGCGTACTTTGTTCGCAGCGAAGGCCTGATCGAAAGCCTGGATGAAATAGGGAAAGTAGTAGTTCAAAACACCTCGGATGGCACACCGGTGCTTATATCTGATATTGCGCAGGTGCAGTTCGGGACGGCCAACCGGTACGGGGCCTTAACCGACGCAAAAGGCGAAGCTGTCGGCGGTATAGTCATGCTACTCAAAGGTGAGAATACCAACCAGGTAGTGGAGCGCGTGAAAGAGCGCATGTCCCAGATTACCAAGTCACTGCCGGAGGGGGTAGCGGTAGAAGCTTTCCTGGACCGCAGCGAGCTGATTGGCCGGGCGATTAGCACGGTAGAGCGTAACCTGATTGAAGGGGCGCTGATCGTGATCTTTGTGCTGGTGCTGTTCCTGGGTAACTTCCGAGCAGGACTCGTGGTAGCTTCCGTGATTCCGCTTTCCATGCTGTTTGCTATCATCATGATGAACTTGTTTGGTGTAACGGGCAACCTGATGAGCCTGGGAGCCATTGACTTTGGTATCATTGTAGATGGTGCCGTGATCATCGTGGAAGCCACGATGCACCATCTGGGTTTAAGAGGTGGGCAGAAGCTAAACCAGGCCCAGATGGATGAGGAAGTATACGAATCAGCCCGTAAGATCCGCACATCCGCTGCCTTCGGTGAAATCATCATCCTGATCGTGTATTTGCCCATCCTGGTGCTGGTGGGTATCGAAGGCAAGATGTTCCGCCCGATGGCGCTGACCGTATCGTTTGCTATCCTTGGAGCATTTATCCTTTCGCTTACCTATGTGCCGATGATGTCTGCCTTGGTGCTCAGCAAGAACACGGCCCACAAGCGCAACATTTCAGACCGCATGATGGACTTTTTCCAACGGATGTATCATCCGGTTATTCAAGGTGCACTTAAGTTCAAGGCGCTGGTATTACTCCTGGCGGTGGGCTTATTTGCATTGGCTCTGGTTATCTTCTCGCGCATGGGTAGCGAGTTTATCCCTACGTTGGAAGAAGGGGACTTTGCACTGGAAACCAGGTTGCTGACCGGTAGCTCTTTGTCAGAGACGATTGAAAAAGTATCGCTGGCATCCCGCATACTCAAAGAACAGTTTCCGGAGGTAAAAGAAGTCATCAGCAAGATTGGGGCTGCAGAAATTCCTACTGACCCCATGCCGATGGAGGCGGCTGACGTAACCATCCTGCTCAAAGACAAAGAAGAGTGGACCAGCGCAAAGACCAGGGAAGAATTAGCCAGTCAGATGACCGAAGCCCTGGAGGCTATTCCGGGTGTTACGTTTGGTGTTTCCCAGCCGATTCAGCTGCGTTCTAACGAACTTATTTCCGGGGTGCGGCAGGACGTAGGCATCAAGATCTTTGGCGAAGACATGGCCGAGTTAACCCGCTTGTCGCAGGAAGTAGGCCGCGTAGTAGCATCGGTCGAAGGAGCCGAAGATCTCTATGTAGAGCAGGTATCGGGACTTCCCCAGATCGTCGTCAACATTAACCGCGACCAGATTGCCAAGTTCGGGCTGGACGTGGAAACAGTCAATCAAACGATAAATGCTGCATTTGCCGGGCAAAGTGCCGGGATGGTGTATGAAGGGGATCGCCGCTTTGATATAGTGGTGCGCCTTACCCAGGACGAACGGCAGGATATTGATGATGTGCGGCAGCTATACATCACTACTCCAACCGGAGGGCAGGTGCCACTTACCCAGGTGGCTAACATCCAATACCAACAAGGGCCAAACCAGATCCAGCGTGAAGATGCCCAACGACGGATTATTGTAGGCTTTAACGTCCGGGGCCGCGATATAGCCAGTGTTGTGGAGGAAGTACAGGATAAGATTGATCGCGCAGTGCAGCTGCCCGTAGGGTACTTTGTTACCTACGGGGGCCAGTTTGAAAACCTGGAGCAAGCCAACAAGCGGCTCTCGGTCGCTGTTCCGGCAGCCCTGGCACTCATCTTCCTGCTGCTATACCTGACCTTTCGGTCTGTGCGACACTCTCTTTTGATATTTACGGCTATTCCTTTATCTGCTATAGGTGGAGTATTCGCCTTGTGGCTGCGCGGTATGCCCTTTAGCATATCTGCCGGAGTCGGGTTTATTGCTTTGTTTGGTGTAGCTGTGTTGAACGGCATTGTGCTGATTGCCGAGTTTAACAGGCAACGCAAGGAGCACCCAGGTATAAGCCTGCGGGAGGCGGTGTTGAACGGCACAGCTATCCGGTTGCGACCGGTACTGATGACAGCTACCGTGGCATCGTTAGGCTTTTTGCCGATGGCGCTTTCCAGTACGGCGGGAGCGGAAGTACAGAAACCATTGGCTACGGTGGTGATTGGGGGGCTGGTAACAAGCACGTTGCTTACCCTGGTGGTATTGCCTGTACTCTACATCCTGTTGGAGAACTATTACCTGAAACGCAGAAACAATAAATCAGGCGGTGGGAATTTCTCTACAGCTGCTGTTTCCCTGTTCCTGATCCTTGCAAGCTTTGGTTTTCTGTTAAGCTCGGCACCGGCTGCCCTTGCACAAGGTCCTGTGAAGCAGTATACCTTACAGGAAGCAGTGAACCGTGCGCTTGCGCAGAACCCTGCTATAAGTGCTGCCAGCCTAAACGTAAAAAGAAGTCAAACCTTGCAAGGAGCCTCCTGGAATCTGGACAAAACGCAAGTACGGTTCTCAACCGGAAAACTGGCTACAGGTACTTATGACAACGAGATTTCTGTCTCGCAGTCCCTGTCACTGCCGACGCTCTATAGCAGGCAGGCCAAGTTAGCCGATGAACTGATTGAAGTCAGCAGAGTTAATCTTACACAACGCCAGCGTGAAGTGATTCGCGAAGTAAAGCTCAACTATTACGGCCTTGTGTATGCCCTGTCACGGCTACGCTTACTTACCTACCAGGACAGCCTGTATGTACAGTTTTCTAAAGCCGCACAGGTCAGGCTACGCACCGGTGAGACGAACCTGCTGGAGAAAGTAAGTGCGGAAGCACAGCTGTCTGAGGTGCGCAATAACGCTTTTCAGGCGGAAGCAGATGTTGCTGTCTTCCAGGAAAGGCTACAGGCCTTGCTGGTAACCGATACGCTTGTAGCCACAGCCGATACGGTGCTGAACCGGCTTGCTTTGCCTACCATAACCGAAGCGCAACTAGAACAGAACCCAAGGCTTCGCATGGCGCAACAGCAAGTAGCCGTTCAGCAGGCGGAGACCAAGCTTGAGCGCGCGAAGTTGTTACCAGACCTGCAGCTTGGGTATACGAATCGTACCTTAGGGGGCAATCATGCTAACGGTGCTGAAGCCTTCGAAGCGCCACAGGAAGTTTCTGTTGGGGTTGCTGTCCCACTCTGGGTAAAACCACAGAAGCGTCGCATTGAGGCTGCTAAAATACAGGCGGATGTGGCGGAGCTGAACCTGCAGCAAACGCGCAACGAGTTGCGGGCGGATGTCGAAGTAGCCTTACAGCAGGCTCTAAAACTACAAAGTAGCCTAACTTACTATGAAAAGACTGCCTTGCCACAGGCACAGCTTATCATCACCCAGGCCACGAAAGCTTACCGCGCCGGAGAGATCAGTTACCAGGACTACATCCTGAACCTGAACAGGGGACTGGCCATCCGGACCAATTACTTGGAAACGCTTTATGCTTATGACAGAGCTGTCATCGAGTTACACTACATCCTGGAAAATCAACTATAATCACAAGAGAAATCATCCGACATGAAAAGGATCATCTATATCGCATACCTTACCTGCTTTCTAACTCTTGTTTCCTGTGGCAATACAACTGAACCGGCACAGGAAGAGGCGGAAGCACATGAAGAAGAAAGTCCCGATAGGGCAGAACTCACCGCAGAGCAGTATCAGGTCGCAGGGATTGCATTGGGCAAACCCGAAATGCGGAACCTGAGCAACATGCTGACCCTGACTGGAAAGCTGGATTTACCACCGCAGAACATGGCTTCGGTCACTGCTCCGCTCGGCGGGTTTATCCGGAAAACAGAAGTAATGGAAGGTCGCTACGTGAAGAAAGGAGAGTTGCTGGCTACCATTGAAAACCCGGAATTTGTGACCTTACAAGAAGACTACCTGGAAGCCAGAAACCGACTGGATTACCTGGAGCTGGAATACAAACGGCAAAAGGAACTACATGAGGAGCAGGTTACGGCGGCAAAGACCTACCAGCAGACCGTGGCAGAGTATAAAAGCATACAAACGCGGGTACAGGCCCTGCAGGAACGGTTAGCGATTATCGGTATTGCCAACGGTTCATTGCGAAGTGGTCAAATCAAACGTGTTTTACCCCTTTTAGCACCGTTGGAAGGCTACATTACTTTCGTGAATGCGGATGTGGGAAAATACGTAGCGCCCACAGACGTGCTATTCCGCATTGCAGATACCGACCACATGCACGTAGAGCTGACAGTGTTCGAAAAGGATTTGGCCTCCTTAAAAAAGGGGCAGAAAGTACATTATTCGCTTCCGGGTGAAACAGTTGTGAACCATCAGGCTACGATCTACCTGATCGGTAAAGAGATCAGCCCGGAACGGACCGTGCAGGTGCATGCGCACATGGAAGAAGAAGACAAAGACCTGGTACCCGGCATGTACGTGCAGGCCCAGGTAGCGCTGGATAACCGGCAGGTACTGGCTTTACCGGAGGCGGCAGTTGTGCAGGAAAACAACAGCAGTTATGTTTTTCTGTACACTGGTCAGGCAAAGGAAGGGGATGCTGTGATGAAGCAGTTCCGCATGGTGCCTGTAGAACGCGGTATGGAAGAAGGTGGCTTTGTACAGATAGCCTTTCCAGCCGGAGTCGATACGGCAGCCAGTAACTTTGTAACGAAAGGAGCGCACTCGCTGCTTGCTAAAATGCGAAACGCCGAAGAAGAAGGTGGCCATCATTGATAGGCCGAAAAAGGAAAAGTTAGCGCAGAGCTAGCACACATGCTGCAGAGCAGCTTCAACAGAAGAGCAGAAATGGAAATTTTAAAATCATTAGGTATTTTCTTTTTAGCAGGCCTGTGCGAAATCGGTGGCGGCTATATGGTGTGGCAATGGCTGAAAGAAGACAAACCACTATGGTATGGGGCATTAGGAGCTATTGTTCTCGTGCTGTACGGGGTAATAGCCACCTGGCAAACGGCTAGCTTTGCCAGGGTCTATGCCACCTATGGGGGGATCTTTATCATTATGTCATTGGCTTGGGGCTGGAAAGTGGACGGCCACAGACCCGACAGATGGGATGTTATCGGTGCTATGATTGCGCTTTTGGGCGCTTGCATCATCATTTACATGCCGCGAAAATAAAGGAAACGATGAATGAATAGAACTATGCTTCAAAAAATAGAAAATGCACTGCATCAAAAAAATATAAAACCAACTGCCATGCGCCTGTTGGTGCTGGACTTCCTTTTTAAACAACAGGCTGCAGTGAGTCTAAACGATCTGGAAGCAGCTTTTCACCGCGCCGACCGCATTACGTTGTACCGCACCCTGAAAACCTTCGAAGAAAAGGGACTGGTGCATAGTATTGTGGATGGAACGGGTTCGGTAAAGTACGCACGCTGCGAAGAGGGTTGTGAATGTGCTCCTGAGGACTTGCACGTGCATTTTCATTGTAACTTATGTAATGAAACCTATTGCCTGCCCAAGGCCCGTATCCCGGAGATTGCCTTGCCCGAGAACTTCAAGACCGAAGAAATCAGCCTGATCATGAAAGGCACCTGCGCCAGCTGCTCTTAAACATTGCAATGCAGTTGCAGGCAAAGAGTCAGTAATATTGTAATAGAAACTTAAAGGACGCCACTATGAAGTTTAACTGGAACATGCCTGCTAAGCTCCGACCTTCTTACCAGCAAGAGCTAGCTGCTTACTATACTAGTTGGGACAAGGGACACGTACTGCAAGCATGGCAACATTTGGAACGAGCGCATATTCTGGGACAACCATACCCACTAGCACATACTGCTGTGCATTGGCAGATGCTTCTGTTTGGTTTCAAAACAAGAAACTCAAGAGAAGTCATTGGGCAAGTACCGCGCTTGCTAGTAGGCGGCATTAAATCCTGGGCCGGGATGATTCCGCTCGGCAATACAGGTGGAGCAAACGTACCACCACTAAAGCCTCTACCAATCCCAGAAGATTTGCAGCAGATTATAGATGCTGCCCATTAACTATAAATACAAGAACTATGGATAAGAACGCTGAAACAACTAAAAACATAGAAGAAGATTTTAAACCACTAGAGATTACTTCTCCCCGGACCGCTGAAGCTCCTGGCCCCAATGTAGGCGCAGAGTGCTGCTCAGCAGATGGTAAAACAAAGATGCAAGGGGCTGTAGACCATGCGCATGCCGAAGAAGAAGCCAAGTCTTCTTATGTGCCTACGGTATTAAGTTTACTCCTGCTACTGGGCGGCATTCTACTGGACTATCTGGATACCCCTTGGTTTACAGGAAATGTACGTCTAGCAAGTTATGGTATTGCTTATGTGCTTGTTGGCTGGCGGGTGGTATGGCATGCCATCAAAAGCTTGCGGTCGAGTTTCTTTAACGAGTTTTTCCTAATGACCATGGCCACCCTTGGTGCTTTCTATATTGGAGAGTATGCCGAAGGAGTAGCCGTGATGTTATTTTACGTGATTGGAGAGCATTTCCAGGAAGCAGCGGTACTACGCTCCAGGCGCTCCATCAAAGCGCTTATTGACAACCGACCGGATGAAGTGGGTGTGGTTACTGCCAATGGCGTGGTTATCAGAAAAGCGAAAGAGGTACAAATAGGCGAGGTCGTGCAGGTGAAAGCCGGTGAAAAGGTAGCGCTGGATGGCGAGTTACTGACTGAACGCGCTTCTTTTAATACCGCGGCCCTGACAGGGGAATCCAAACCGGATACTAAGGCTAAAGGCGAAACAGTGCTGGCAGGCATGATCAACCTGGACCAAGTGATCGAACTCAAGGTCACTTCTGCCTATGAGAACAGCGCCTTGTCAAAGATCCTGAAATTGGTGGAAGAAGCGGGTAGCCGCAAGGCCAAAACCCAGCAATTTATTACCAAGTTTGCCAAAGTATACACGCCGATCGTTTTTTTCCTGGCGGTGGGGCTAACGTTTATTCCCTATTTCGTCTTCGACAGCTACGATTTTAACCAGTGGCTGTACCGGGCGCTGATCTTCCTGGTCATATCTTGTCCGTGTGCGCTTGTGATTTCTATACCGCTGGGCTATTTTGGTGGCATTGGGGCTGCCTCGCGCAATGGTTTGCTGTTCAAAGGCTCTAATTTCCTAGACCTAATGACGCAGGTAGACACCGTGGTAATGGACAAAACCGGAACGCTCACCGAAGGCGTTTTCCAGGTGCAGAAAATTGAGTCGGTACTGCCCGATAAAGCATGGTTTTTATCTGCTGTGGCCGCATTGGAGAGCAAGTCTACCCATCCGATTGCCCAGGCTGTTGTTGCCGAGGCAGGGCAGGCCTATCGACAACATGCCGTAAGCCAGGTAGAGGAAATTTCAGGCCATGGCTTAAAGGGTATTGTAGATGACAAAGAGCTGCTAGTGGGGAATGGAAAACTGCTGGATAAGTTTGAGGTCGGGTATGACCCGAGTATAAAAGAGATTGTAGAAACCATTGTATTGGTAGCTGTGGATGGTGTTTATGCGGGTTACATTACCATTGCCGACAAAACGAAAGCAGATGCGCCTCTGGCTGTTAAGAAAATGCGGGAGCTGGGTGTAAAGAAATTGGTGATGCTCTCGGGGGATAAAGACTCCATTGTACAGAAGGTGGCCAAAGAGTTACATCTGGATGAAGCATATGGCGGGCTGCTGCCCCAGGACAAGGTAGCCCATGTAGAAAAATTAAAAGCAGAAGGCAGAACAGTGGCCTTCGTAGGCGATGGCATCAACGATGCTCCTGTGATCACGCTAGCCGATGTAGGGATGGCGATGGGTGGCCTTGGTTCGGATGCTGCCATTGAGACGGCAGACGTGGTTATTCAAACAGATCATCCTGCCAGAATAGCAACTGCGATCAAGATTGGCAAGAAGACAAAGCAGATCGTATGGCAAAACATTGCGCTCGCTTTCGGGGTGAAGGCAATCGTGCTGATTTTAGGTGCTGGTGGGCTGGCGACAATGTGGGAAGCCGTATTTGCCGACGTAGGGGTAGCTTTTTTAGCTATCTTAAATGCAGTGCGGATACAACGCACTACGTTTGATTAAACTGCATATGACCTAATCGTTGAGCCTATAGAGTCTGTTTCTGGTGGACTGCTGGTGTTTCAGGAACCCTTGACCACAACAGGCGTACAAAAAGCAGCACCTGTAACTTAACGCTGTTATGATGACTATTAGAAGTAGTCTTACCTGCTTTACATACCAGCTGAAAGGAGGTACTGTATGAGTACCTGGCTTTGGGCGCTTGTGCTGATTGCAGCCGTTTGGGCGGCGCATTGGGGAGCAGAGCACCTTGCAAAGCCCCTGAAAAAGCTCAGAAAGCAGTGGGGGTTCTCAGTGGCCGCGGGTGGCGCTTTAGTTGGCTTGGCAGCTGCCAGCCCCGAGATTGGCATCAATGTGGCCAGCTCTATTACAGGCGTAGCTGACATCGGTCTGGGGGCTATGTTTGGTTCCAACGTAATTGCCATCCCCTTTATGGTCATCACTGCCTACATTGCTACCCGCCACCTTAAGAAGGAGAATGCCGACAAGAACCATGAGCAGCACGTCAAGGAGCATTTGGTGAAGGTGGACCCCACCGCTGTCACAGTGCAGGCTATTCCCTATCTTGTAATTGTAGCTATCGTGGCTATCCTTACAGTACCAGCACAATGGCGGGGACTGCAGCCGATAGACGGCTGGATCATGCTAGGGGTGTACATAGTGTACCTGGCGCAAGCGCTTATGCGTGGTAAGGGCGAAGGAGAAAAGGTGGAGTGGAAAAAGAAAGAGATTTATTTAGCGGTGGCTGGGCTTGCAGCTTTGGGGCTAGGTGCTTTCTTCACGGTAAAGGCCACTGAAAATATCGTCTCTGCTCTGGGTATCTCTAAGATTGTGGGTGGCTTGTTCATTACGGCTCCCATGGCCGCTTTGCCAGAGGTATTCGCCACCTGGAGTGTGGCCAGAACAGGGCAGATCACCTCTGCAGTAACCAGTGTAATCGGAGACCATGCCGTTACGCTGACAGTCGCTTTTCTCCCCCTTGCCTTAGTCACTGTACCTGTTGAAGACCTGACCCTGTATGTCACGGTTTTGAGCTTTGCTGGACTTGTGGGCATTCTCTATGCCGCCTTCATCCACTGGGGAGGTCCTGGTAAAGAACACGGCTTCAACCGCTGGCAGGTATTTGCCTTGGGAGCTGTCGTGCTGGTTTATGTAGGGGTCATGCTGTTTGCGGTGCTCCAGGTGTTTAGCAGATCATCAGACGAAGGGGCAAAGTATAATGAAGCATTAAAATTGGATAAGAATGACTACTTCGAGGACGGGAAGTTTTATAGAGCAGTAGCCAAGTTGGATTACAAATATGCAGGTGACTGAAAAAGAGTTTGTCGAACTCTACAAGGAGAGTGGCAGCAGCTCTATGAAATAAAGGAAAGCAACTAGACAGTTCATACCAGTTTCAATTTGTATGAGTGACTTTTTACAGGTTTTAATGTATGCAGCCATGCCGGCAGTAGGCAATTTCTTGGGGGGAATTCTGGCTGAGTTGTTTAACGTATCTGAAAAGACGCTCAGCCTAGCTCTACACCTGGCGGCAGGCATTATTCTGGCGGTGATCGGAATAGAGCTGATGCCGGAGGCACTGGATGCAGATCCCCCTTACTTTCCCATTCTGGCTTTTGTTGGGGGTAGTGCCTTTTTTGTGCTGCTCGACAGGTCCATTGAATATGTTCAGGGCAGATTCGGCGGAGAGACTAAAAAAGGGATGAGCGCAGCGATCGCCATCTACATCGGCGTGGCCATTGACTTATTTAGCGACGGTATTATGATCGGCACAGGATCAACGGTGGCCGCCAGTCTTGGGCTTCTGCTGGCAATAGGGCAGGTGCCGGCAGATATTCCGGAAGGATTTGCCACCATCGCCACCTTCAAATCAAAGGGAGTGAGTCGGAAGAAGCGGCTACTTCTTTCGGCTTCGTTTGCCATACCCATCTTCTTGGGGGCAACAGTAGGGTACTGGGCGGTAAAAGATAGTTCTGAGGTAGTGAAACTGAGCCTGCTGGCTTTTGTGGCCGGTATCCTGCTCACGGTTGCCATCGAGGAGATGCTTACGGAGGCGCATGACCGTCCGGACTCGAAGTGGGCAGCCTTGTTTCTATCAGGAGGCTTTGCCTTATTTACCTTCCTTTCTGTTTATCTGGGGGAGTAGAATGCTATAATGTCCCCCAGAATCTGGGTGTAATGGGAAGTGGTTGAGAAAAATATGATAACGGGAACACACCACAAACTAGCTTTGACTAACTGCAGCAGCTCTTGTCTTCCTGGATGGGCGGGCATGGCACGCTGCCGTAGCTACAGAACACGCAGCAATCACCTTGCTTTGGCTTCAAAACGATTTGGCATGATTCGCACTCATAGAAGTACTGGCAAGCGTCCGTAGGCATTTGCTCTTCCTTCTGGTGCCCGCAGTTGGGACAGGTAATGGTGGACTGGAGTATAGTAGTAGCCATTATTTCTTCTTCGTTTCGGTCACTTCGTAGCCTGTGGCTAGCACTGCTTTTTCAATCTGCTTCACGTCTGTCTTGGTCTTGTCAAACTGCACCAGCGTATTGCCGTCGGCGTAGGAAGTCTTCACCTTCAGGATACCAGCCAGCTTGTTCACTTCGCTGTTCACGTGCCCTTCGCAGCCAGCACAAGTCATGCCCTTAATCTTTACTTCTACCGTCTGGACGTTTGCCTTGTCAGCGGTTGTCTGCTGGCCTTGCGTCTGTGGATAGAAGACATGGGCGTAGGAAGGAAAAGCCAGCATCACGGCGGCAAATACAGTTATAATGGAGAGAAAGGTTTTGGTTTGCATAAAGTTGGGTTTAGAGTTGGTTTCACAATCACAGGCAATCTTACTGGTAGGCTTCAGCCTCTGATACCAGGCAAAGCCCAATGCCAGCGCCGTTAAGCCTATGAGGTAGGGGCGCAGCGGCTCCAGCCATGAAAGGGATGCGGCCATGCTGCTGGTGCCCGCCACGATGGCCAGCATAGGCGCAATACAGCAAAGCGAGGCGGCAACGGCAGACACAAGGCCTGTCCCGAGCCAGACTTTTGCAGCGGGCGTTTCTCCCCTATTTGTAGAAGGTATTTTCTGGCTTTTCATGTGGTGGTGTTTATAGTAGCGTATGTAAGCAATTCAAAGTGGGGCTGGAGCAGCTTCTGGGCCTCAGGGGTAAGCGTATAGAAAATCGTTTGACCTGATTTCTTTGCTGTGATAAGACCACCTTCCTTCAGCTTGCGCAGGTGCTGCGAAATGGAGGGAACAGTCATGGTAAGAATGTCGCTTATGTCGCATGGGCACAGTTCCCCTTCCTCTTTGAGAAGAAAAAGTATTTTCAGGCGAGCCTCATTTCCAACCAGGCTCAGGGCGCTAGAAAGAAATTGAATAGGGTCCGTTAAGTCCTCTATTTTCCTTCTGAAGGAGCTTATCTGTTTTTTATTGGCATAAACCCTTATGCAAGGTGACTGTTTCTCTTGCTCCATTTGAAGGTGTTTTTCTGGTACAGGTAATTTATACTACAAAAGTAGAATAAATTTACTATTTAAGTAAATGCTTAAATACATCCATTGCCCGATTTTATTTGATATACAAGGCAGAGTAGTAATTGGAGGACTTGGAAGGTTAATGCTTTGTGAGCTCTAGAGCGGACAATATTTTCTACTCACGTAGTAGCGTTATTAAAGAAGGTCTGTATTCAACGGTAACCTAGCAATGGTATAGGTTTATTCAATGTATCATAAAACGACCGTGGCTGTTGCACAACTCCTTCTCCCTATTGCCTTCTCTGATTCTTTGCACCCAAAAAAGCTGCTCCGGCTCTGGCCTTATTAGTTTCAGTTGGATGAGAGCATAAAAGAACAGCCTGAAAAAGCCTGGATGTATTCTCTTTCCAGCGCCATAGCCATGCTGACTGCCTTGCTTGGCTTGAATTTCATGTACTTTTTGAGATTGAAGGCAACCGCAGCCAGGAGCATAACCTTGTGCGCCCCTGACTTACCCAGCACATTGATTCTTCGCAGGCCATAGTGCTGCACCAGGCTCCCGAAGACCGGCTCCACCGTGCTCTGTCGAAGCCTTCTCATCTGCATTCCGCGCCTGCTGTGCTGCCGGGCGTATGCCCGCTGGTACTGCTCGTCATAGGCGGTGCGGGTAATCTTCCGGCACCGTCCCTTTGGGGCACAAGTAGGTTTAGAGGGACACTGCCGGCAGTCACAGGGCGCTGCCCAATAGTTTTTCAACAGCCTGCCGTCGGGTGTGCGGTCGAAGCCCTTGAAAGGAAGCGGCTTACCCATCGGACAGATGTATTGGTCATTCTCCTTGTCATAGGCAAAGCCGGCTATCTCCGGCTTGTACATCCCAAACACGGGGATCCAGCCTGTAATGCCCTGCTGCTCTAACATGTAATAATTGGAACCGTTGGAGTAGCCGGCATCGGCCAGCAGGTCCTGCAGGAGCAAGCCGTTGGCTTTCATCCTGCTTTGCACCTGCATCACCAGGGAAGGCAGGTGCTGGCTGTCACGGCCATCGGCGAAGTCTGCCTGTACATGGGAGATAACGCCTTTGGCCGTATCGACAGCCAGGCTGCAATGGTAGTTGAGCTTCCTGGCTTTGCCGGGTTTGACGGAGATGCGAGCATCGGGGTCGTGCGGGGAGTAGTGCGTCTTGTTGCTAAGCAACTGCGCCTTTTCATTCGATGACCCGATGGCTCCTGTTGGCCGCTCGTTTAGCCGCTGCTGACGCTTTTCCAGCTGCTTGTCTAGTCCTGATATAGGTTGACAAAAAAGTCAACGAAAATGAAGGACAAAGCATTAAGAGAACGTATTGTAGCTGAGTATCTCACCTCCGGGCAGAGCTACCGGGAAGTGGCCGACAGATGTGGTGTTGATTACCGTAGCCTCCACCGTTGGGTTAAGGAGTACCAAGGGCGCATGAAAAAACCACACAAAATCAGAAGGGCCAGACTGCTGCGGGAACTGCCTACAGACAGGCTACCAACCGATGTCGAGACCCTGCAATCGGAGCTGCGCAAAGCCAGGCTCTACAACCAGGCCCTTCAGGAGGCCATCCTCATAGCCGAGGAGGAGCTCGGAGCCCCCATCCTAAAAAAGTCTGGTACCAAGCAATCCTGAGAGTAGAGCAAAGAACGCCCTTCCAAGCAGTTGGAGTGCTTTGCCGCTTGTTTGGTTACAGTAGACAGGCGTACTACCGGCATCTCAAAGCCCGGCAGCGGCAAGCGCTGCAAGAGGACTTGCTGGTGCAAGAGGTGCTGCGAATCCGGCTCACGCAGAAGCGGCTGGGGGTGCGCAAGCTGCTGGTGATGATGTCCCCTTTTATGGCTGCCCATAGCATTGAAATAGGCCGGGACGCCTTTTTCGAGCTGCTGCGGGGGCTCGATCTGCTGGTCAGGAGGCGAAGGCGCTACCGGCCCCAGACCACTTTCTCTGGGCACTGGCTGCACAAGTACGAGAACCTGGCCGTGGGTTTTGTGCCAAAGGCGGCCGGGCAGCTGTGGGTGAGCGACATCACCTACATCCACCTGGAGGAGGGCTTTGCCTACCTGAGCCTTGTGACCGACGCCTACAGCCGCAAGATCGTCGGTTTTTACCTAAGCCAGGACCTTGCGGCCATCGGCTGCATCCGGGCTCTGGAGATGGCCCTTGCCAGCTGCCCCATGCAGGGCTACCTGATTCACCACTCCGACAGGGGTATCCAGTACTGCAGCCAAGGGTATGTCAGGCTGCTGCAGGAGCGGCGCATTGCCATCTCCATGACGCAGAGCGGCGACCCGCTGGAGAACGCGCTGGCCGAGCGGGTGAACGGGGTGCTCAAGCAAGAGCTCCTGGAGACGCTGTATCCTGACTTCGCGGCGGCCCGGCTAGCCGTGGCCACGGCAGTGAGCGTCTACAACCATCAGCGCCCGCACTCGAGCGTGGACATGCTCACGCCAGGGGAGGCGCACGGAAGAACCGGCGAGCTGAAGAGACACTGGAAAAACTATTATGCCACCAAGAAGGGAAAGGAGGTGCCCCTGCAATAAAGTGCAACTTCTGAGGGGCATGGCAAGAAGAAATGTCGCTGCCAGAACTCCTTGCCTGTGGTGGAGGTATAAGGGTGTAAAGGGTTGGCAGGATTAAGCACTAGCTGTCAACCTGGTGTAGGATTTACAATGTTAACTGTCAACTTTTTTCAGGACGAGTCAAGGACAAGACACTCGAACATTGCGTTTCAAAATACGGCGGTAAAATGAGTTTGTGGATGCTAAAAACCGAAAGCTGCAAAAAAATGAAGCATACAACGATTTAAATTCTCATTTTGCTGTCTCACGAATTAAATCCTGGATTTGTTTCGTGAGATGAGTAGCCGAGACTCTAGTTCTGATTTTGACAGGTTTTGTGCTTGCCAGCAGACCTTACGCAGTGCTTTACCTTCGTCAGATTATCACAAAATTACTATATATTTATTGGCTTATAATTAATCTTATGTAAAATAGAAGTAAAGAACATACATTCTTTATACATGAAGGGCATGTACATTTTCACTTCCAAACCATTTGGATAAAGAAGTAAGGGCGTCGTTAGAAAGCTCTTGCGTAAAGAGGATGGTTAATCTTTTTTTAGGGCGTGAGCAAGCAACATAGAATAGGTTTCTGCTCCTCTCAAACGTTTCCTCCTTTCCTGCAGGGATTCCGGAATTCTCCCACTCCAGCATCTGATTCCAGTTATACTGATTCCAGCCCCTCCCACACACTATCACTACATTCTCAAACTCAGCGCCCTTCACACCGTGCTTAGTTGAGAAAATAGTCTTGTCATCAATGTATTTGGACAGTGCATTAAGCTCCCTGTATGGTACTGCTTTAAGTGTCTCCGTACGCTCAAGGAGTTTTATATCATCTTCCGAACGATCTTCCACAGGAGTGTCTATTATTTGGCTGAGCTTCCTTTCCTTTTGCTCCAGCTTTGCAGGAAGCCTAGGCTTCTGTGTGTTTTTCAAGAGGTCTATCACATCTCCAATCGTACCAGTTTCCTTTAAGGCCAGGAGACTTCGCAGATCACGGTTCCAGTCAGCCTTCTCCGCATGGTTCCTGATCCTAGGAGTTAAGTTGAAGGCTCTGAACATTTCACCAAACTCTCCTCGCTCAAAATAACTGCAACCAAGCTCCACCGTGTCCACTAAGAATGCTATGTAGTCATTACCTTTCTTTAGATAGTCATCTGGATCGCCAAATACCGAAGCCAGTTGGCTGTAGCCTTGCTCTGCCGCCAACACGTTGTTTGTAAGCATGAGTATTTTAGTTTTGCCTTGGGAAAAATGCCACCCATTTTCACTAAGGTGTGCTTTTAAGGACTCCAGAAACTGGTGTGCATCAGCTGGTGGAAGGTCTCCGGCCCAATGAGCACCTGTTTGCCTTGAGCCTGCCCAGCTGTTTGAATGGAAAACTTGTACCTCGCCTTCTGAATTAGGGTCGCTTACGTGCTGAACCAGGTCCGGCCTAATTTTATTAAGAGATTCAACGATTAAGCGGTCAGAGCGAAAATTAGCGTTTTTGCCTATCACCTCTAAAGCGCCTACAGAGGAGGACACCAATCCACAAGATGCCGATCCGTAGATCTTCTGCCAGTGATCTCCAAACAAACCGATCAATGGTCCTTGTCCAGTTTCGATAAATTGGGTTTTAAATGCTTCCGCAAGGTACTTGTTAGTATCCTGGTACTCATCAATTAGGATGATTGGAAAGCGGCTGGCCAGGATCAGCTTGAATTTATGATCATGCAAGAGATAAACCATAAGTTTAATCACATCATCATGATGCAGGAATATCTCACTGTCTGTGACCTTAGGATAGCCGAGAGTGTAAGTGACGGTTCTGCAACCTACTCCGCCGACTTCATCAATCCTTGCCCGCCACTTATCGCTTAATTCCGGAATACGACTGCGCAGGACTTTCTGGAAATCTCTAATGACGCTCCAACTGAAAGCGTGAATAGTCTCAGCTAAAACAACAGGGTGATTGTCTGTTCGAGCCTTGATTTCTTCCTTGGCTACGTTTGTATATGTGATGCATGCAATGCTCTGGTTCTTATTGTGGAAGGCAGCTCCTCTTGTGTCTATTAAATGCCTTAAAGCTTTGACTAAAGTATATGTTTTCCCTGCTCCCGCGCCAGCTTCAAGCCGAAAGCTTTTCCCCTCATCTATGGCCTTGAAAACTTTCCCTAAAGCTTGGGTTGCCGCTTGCTCTGCGGGGCTCACTGCTTCTTGTCCGGTCATATTGCTGATGCGGTGATGTTAACTGGTGCATGGTCTGAGGAGGTCGGCTTTTCAGAGAGCCACAGCAGCCCCTCCTTTATGTAAAGCGGGACTTGCCACGTTGTTTGGTCCAGCGCATACTCCAAGGCAAAATTCGTCTTTTCAATGCCTTGTGCCTTCTCATAAGCTTTCTCCTCAAGCTCTGTGGCATGGAAGCCAGCTAAACCAAACAATGCCAGATTTGCCAGTATAAAAGCATCTTCAAAGCTTCTGGCACAAGCTGTTGCTTCTTTTTCAGGAATTTGATAAGCTATTCGCCTGAACCCACTGATTTTTTCAGCGGCAGACTTTTGTTTTACCGTGTTAAGGTAATCTTGATCTGCTGCCTGTGGGGGAAACCAGTTTTTGATTGACGCATTGGAAGTACCCGTGCCGCTAGAGACCCTGCTTGCTTTATAAACTACGCGCCCCCCAGTCTTGGATTGCTCCCTCATGACAGCATCCAGATCAGTAATAACAAGGGTCCGAAGCTCTAGAAAGTCTAGGAATTTGTAGAAGTGGTGCGCATAAGCGCCTCCTACCTCTATCACGGAGATATACTGGCTCAAGAGTCCTGGCTCTTCAGCCGCTTCTGCATGAACCTTTTCCACTAATCGGGGCATCAAGAGTCGTTCTGTAGGGCCTTCAATTAGAATTGCCTTGTCCGCAAAAAAGAGATCGCATCGAGTCAGGGTTAGGTACTTGTGCAAAAACTCCTTGTCTGGCGCTGAGTCACTTGAAACGAACGCAGCCTTTAGATCCTTAACCTTTGTCTTTCCATTTTGGGAAGTTAGGAAGTAACGTATTGACTCAAACTTAGCTTCGTTTGCTATATGGGTCGAGTGCGTGGTAACCACGAACTGGACAGGCCACGGCTCACCGTTGTTCAATGTGTCGGAGAATATCGTGGCTATTTCACTAAGCTGCTTGATGAAGACCTGTTGCATTTGAGGATGCAGGTGAGCTTCCGGTTCTTCGATAAAAATAACATAAACGCTTGGCTTGATAAGCTTCGTTTGGTAGTCTCTGAAGAAGTCAAAGAGCTGGAACAGCATGTATATTAAATTTCTGGACCCAAGACCGTTGTAGCTTTCAGGCAGAAACAGCCCGCCACCTTTTCCGTATCTAATCCTGGTGTGGCTTTCAAGAATGTTGCTGACATTCAAGGTCGTTTCTGTGCTTAGATTTGGATCAGTCAATCCTGGGTAGCCAAATATCTGCAGCGCAGGGAGAAGCTCGTCGAGCCTCTTGCTGAAATCCTCATCGACTTTCTCCTGAAGATCCTTGATGACAGCTTCCAGTGCGTCGGATTTGACGCGCAGATCAGGCGGAGCGGAAGCCGTGTTCGCAGTTTTAAACAACTTGCTTAACACTTTCCCCAGCACATCTTTTTCAGTATGTGTGATGTCATCCAAGCCTCTTTGTGCGTTTATGAACCCAGCCCCTATCAAATTTTTAAACTTGGAGAATTCTACGGTGGTACAGTTACTCGGATCAGTGGGGTCAACTGCCAGTACCTCCAGCTTGAACAGCTGAGGAATCCTTTCTCTGATCAGTTTTACCGCCGTTGGAAACTCAGCATCAGGAGTATCCGGAATTCCAGCAAAGAGAGCATCAATTTTATCATTCCCTAACCGGTACCTGACTAGAACAATCGCATCGGTGCACTCTGGGTCCAAATCGATGATAAATTCGCTTAGTGGTCCAAAATCGCCTGAAGAGGCCTCATATGAAATAGTGACATAAAGCTCTATAGCTGGTATTGCTGCCATTATCTCTGCTTCCTCGGCTCCCTCTAGCTTTTTAGCCAAAGCATTTCTGAATCCTGCTATAGAGGATATGCTGAAATCTTCCAATGAAAACGATGGCGCTTTATCCGATAACAGTCTTCTAAAAATTTCCGTGAGTGATGTTTTACCTGAATTGTTTCTTCCTACAATCACAGTAGGGGCCTTCTCGAGAGACATTGTTATGTCGTTTAGGAGACGGAAGTTTTTTACTTCTATTTTACTGATCTGCATTGATAAGGTGTTAACTTCTATAGCCAAAAGCGCTCCTAAAGTGGGGCAGGGAATGAAAAACAGTGCACTTTTATCTGCTGTCGATTTATGCACTTCTTCAAACTTTAAATAAAACAATTCAACATAAATAACCAAAGCTCATAGAAGGATATTCATGATGAAGGTTAACCGATTCCCTGTTAAGTTCTATGTTCTTGATGCTTAAGACCGAAACTTTAATGTGGTTACAAAAAATGTAACAAATATCTTGTAACTGCGTTACATATTTTGTAACTTTATGGCAAATTACCGGCAATGAGAATCATCACACCATCACGATTGAAGGAGTTTTACCAAAAGCACGCGGATGCTAAGACAGGAATTGAATTGTGGATTTCCAGGATAAAGGAACTGCAAATAGAAAACCTGAATGACTTGAAGAAGATTGCTAACTCTGTGGATGTGATAGGAGATGGGCGTGTCGTATTTGATATAAAAGGCAATAAGTACCGCATCATTACTATTGTGAAGGTACACCGGCAAATTGTCTACATTCGCTGGGTAGGCACGCACGCAGAGTATGATAAGGTGGATGCATTCAGTGTATAGAATCATTGTTAGACTATTTTAGACCGTTATTACCCCCGACCGATGAGTACTGTGACCGTAACCCCCATTAGAACCGAGCATGACTATCAAAACGCGCTAAAGCGAATTGACGAGCTGCTGATGTTGAACCCCGAGCCTTATTCCGATCTCGATGATGAGCTGGACGTGCTTACTACGCTGGTGCACGCATATGAGCAGGAAAGGGAGGAGCATTTTATAGATTTACCAGACCCTATTGATGCACTGAAGTACATCATGGAAGAGAATGGATGGAGGCCAAAGGATCTAGAACAGTTTATTGGTCCTAAGTCACGGGTGTCGGAAGTATTAAACAGGAAGAGGTACTTTACTCTGCAGCAGATTCACAGCCTTCACAAACACCTGAACTTGCCTTTGAAAATATTCATTAACGACAGGGTAATGCAGGAAGCGGCGTAAAGTAGGAAAGGTATTATTGATAGCAGAAGCAAGCCTAACCTTCAGTTGCTCACTCTATATCTTGGGGCGGAGCTTTACTCTATTTGCCGGTAATGGGCAGAATTGACAATGGATATATTTGATGGAATCATAACCCTTGCAGGCGTAGCGCTTGGAGCTGCTATTACCCTATCTGCAGATTGGGTTAAATTAAGGTACGACAGGCGACAAAAGTATCATTTAGCATTATTCAGCTTGTTGGATGTCTACCATGCCTTGCGTCGCAGTGACACCGGAAGAGCAGACAGAATAGCAAAAGAGGTGCTTAAGACTAATTTCCCGGAAGTGCTTAATGATCGGGGTGAGTTTATTCGTTTGAGACTAGCCCTTATTAAAATGCTAAATAGTGCTACGGAAAAAGGGACTTCAAGTGTAGAGGAACTGGAAAAAGTATTCCAAGCCTCTGTAGTGGCACTGGCTCCTGTTGACCCATGGATGGCTTATACCCTTAGTGGAAGGGTTGACTCGCTGAGAAATATTAAAGGAATA
The DNA here is from genome assembly GCF_947495565.1 of uncultured Pontibacter sp. Taxonomy (GTDB): domain Bacteria; phylum Bacteroidota; class Bacteroidia; order Cytophagales; family Hymenobacteraceae; genus Pontibacter. The sequence goes on along the minus strand of NZ_CANLZM010000016.1, from coordinate 46,495 downwards.
GAAGATTTGCTACCCTACAAAACTTTGACTGATGAGGATACACTTATGCTCCAAACGAGGGCTAGGACACGTTTGCTCCAAGAGGTCTTGCAGGAAGTAGAAGGCGATATTATCAAACTGAGTGGAGAGTTAGGAGCCAAGGCTGCTCGAAGGACTCACAGTATACTCTCAGCTTTGAAGGGTGTGTCAGACGAAAAATTAGTAGAGGACCTAAATGGTTTTATGGGCAAGCTTATGGAAGAGGGGGAAAGTGAGTTTAATGATGACAGAGTTCCGCAGCTGGTAAAATGACATATTAGGAACGGAACGTATCTGACATTACTTAGTTTCCGGGGCTATTTTGGGTATTTATTTGTGTCTTTTTTTGATAAAGCCCCTTTTGCGAACTTGTGGTATGAAAAAGTTTACAAAAGATGACTTGGTAACCTTAGAGGTTATCAAGTACGGCGGCAAGCAAGAGGTTGAACTTCGAGTTCAGGGTTACAAATCAGATGGTTCGGTACTCTGCTACTGGTTTAATAAGTCAGGAGATTATCAGCAGGGAGTGTTTCTGGAAGATCAACTTAAAAAGAAGGAACCGCCTCAGCCGTTCAGATATGACCCTGCCATACATGAACCAATGATTTATGGAGGTTAACAATAATGCTTGAAGCAAAAACAAGGATTATTGCAACCGTAGCTTAAGCAAGTTTAGCTACGGTTGCGTAAAACTGCTAGCCTAAAAGGGTTAATTTGAGAATACCAAAGCAAGTAGTGGCTGTTACACAAACAAGGAGGAGAGGTAAATATTTTTCACTTCTCCTTGTTTGCTCTACAATTCTATTGTGCTTCAATCAAAAGGTGTAAAATTCAATTTCAAGTTTTTGATGAGACGCTTTAAGATTCTTTATGGCGATGTGTGGCGTCCATCGCAATGGAGATAATTTGTACAAGTGATTCGGAGCCTTTCGCATACTGGAGCTTAGACTTAGCATCAATTAGATTCGCCCGCTCCTGCTCATCAACCTTGAATTTTAGCATTTTATCAAGTGCCTTACCTATGTTTCCCTTCAGCTTCTCAACTAGCTTTTCTATAGGCTGTTTCTTAATTGCTTTACCCTCCTCGTTTTGGACTAGCGCCATCATGGGTATTCTGTCTATACCTAGTCTAGAGTTTTCCTCCACTGACCTATACGCCCTTCTCATGAAATCTAAGTATCTACGTCCGTAATCATAATCTTTGCTTACCATAATGTCTTCTTTTTAAGCTAAAGGCACTACCGACTAACTGCCATAAAAATTTTTTTACTTATAAAAGTGCCAAGGTTGATACCCCCTATAGGAGTAGGGCCGTTAAGTTCTCCACTTTCTGGCGCGAATTTTCAAATTCGTGACTTAAGGTGAAGGTTGAGTCTCTTGCTCAACTGGCCCGGAGGTCCAGAAATAGCCAGTCACGTGCGAGGACGCTCGCGCCATGGTAGAGTTAAAACTTAGAACTTAACAGCCCTGCCCTATAGGAGGCCGTAGGTGCGGCTTATATTATAATATAAATTATATTAAGTATGATTTTGCATGTGTTCTCTAAAAAACTTTTACTAGCTATGCATTGCTGCTATATAGCCTCGTACCCTTGCCTCCTGATTACAGGTACTTACTACCTAAGCTATAAACAAATGACCTGAAAATGAGCCAAGTAAATTAATCCCTTATGTCTACAAACAACAACACCCCTCTGGCGTCTTTAAACATTGTAAAAGAACGGCTTCCTATTCTAAGTTTGTCAATACTAATAGCGCAATAACTTAACACGATGGAGAGCTAACACTTAACTATGAGAAACCATCCATTGGTAAAACAGTCAAGGTATAAGCTGAAATGCTAACTTTCCTTTTACCAACGCATACGTCTGATGAGCAGCCCTTGTACCGACCTCTTCTGTGAGTAAGCTGTACTGCAACACGATGGGTTGATTTACTGCTCTACAAGTCTCTGCCCCCAATGCCCATCACGCGGAGGATTTCGGCTTTGTACCCTGCTTGTTTCATCGCGTTCTCGATTGCCTGTGGGTTTAGCTCTGTGCCCGACACGCTCAGAACCTTATCTGCACTTCCTGTGTCAAGGTTCCACTTACTTATCTCTTCTACCTGGTTCAGGTAAGGAGCTACTTTTGACAAGGCTTCCTGATCCTCTACGTTTGTTTTAAACTTAATAATTTCCATAGCAATAACACTTAGACTGTTAATTCACCCTACTCATTTATGAGTACGATGTTCAGATTTGTAGTTACTTTACTCCTCTCGCAAGAGCAGGGTTATGTGCGGCAAGCCATATACACTCTATGCAACAAGTAAACCTGCATTAAAGGCTCACCGGTAGTGCCAATTTTAAACTCTCCCAAGTCATCACAATAGCGCCAGTATCTTTGTTTTGTGACATAATATCATAACAAAGCCGCTCCAGGTGCTGCTCGGCAGCTTCAGGTATAATCTGGATGTGCACCACATCTTCCGTCTCAGAATAGTCGTCAGCAAGGTGCTGTTTCCAGTTTTTGTTGATGATCACCGTCCACTCCTGCTCTCCGGGGATAGTACAAAGCGTACTTTCCAGCTGATAGCTGCTCTCCTCCTACTGTGATCGGATGGTCCGTTTGCAGGCTGGTAGCAGAGTGCGCATCTGTTACCCACACCTGCTTATGGGCGACCAGTCCACCCCAAATCACCCTGCCCCGCACAGCAGGGGAATGGTAAACTATAGTTAGATGCGCAGGCCCTATTTTGCCGTGAGCCGCCGCTTTCAGGCTGCCTTTCAACGTGTCAGGCTCCGTCTGTGTCTTTATCACCATGGCTTCATCTAGCTCCTTTGCCTCTTTAAGTGTGGAGTGGTGGTTGGCGTGTTCAGGTGTTTCCTCTACTGCTGATCCCTGGCCGCAGCCAGAAAGGAAAGCACAGCACACTAGGACAAAAAGGGAGTTGTACAGTTTAGTCATCGCGTTTGTCAATATCTAGGGGTGTAAATTAGGAACTAGTGTGCATACTGCCGCAAATATTGCTTAAATCTTCTAACATTCAATCCTACATTGCTTCAAAGCTGTAGCGCCGGTACTTATTTTAAGCTGCGTGTTTGAAGCTGGTTTTTCAGCAACTAAAAAGCCGGTGCACATCAAAAACATGCACCGGCTTTAAAGAGCCACCAGGCTACAAAGGCTGCGCTTTGAAGCCAGCCTTCTCTACGGTGGCTACAATCTCACCGGCTGAAAGGGAGTCTGTTTTTACAGTCAATACCTTTTCTCTCTTGGTTGTATCCACGTTCCACTCGCAAACGCCTTCAGTGGAATTTAGTATAGGGGTTACCTTAGAGACACAGCCTCCGCAGTTGATATTGGTTTTAAATTGTAAGTCTTTCATGGTTTCTCTTTTTTAATTATACTACTTAGTTTTATACTGTTAAGTAAAGCAAGCCGATGTCCTGCCTGATACTTACCTTCTGATTTTCCCATTGCTTTTAGGCACTGTCTATAGCTTCTGCACCTTTAGCCGCAGGCTGTTCGTGACCACGGACACAGAACTCAGCGCCATAGCCGCACCTGCAATCATGGGATCCAGCAGGAAGCCGTAAAACGGGTAAAGAACACCCGCAGCAATCGGAATGCCTATCAGGTTATAGATGAAGGCCCAGAACAAGTTCTGTTTTATCGTACGCACCGTTTGCTTCGACAGCTTCAGCGCTTTTGGAACCTGCTGCAGGTCTGAGGAAATAAGCGTCATTTTGGCTACATCCATGGCAATGTCAGAGCCCTTGCCCATGGCAATGCTTACATCCGCCTGCGCCAGGGCATGCGAATCGTTGATGCCGTCACCCACCATGGCCACCACTTTCCCCCGTGTCTGGAGCTCCTTTACAAACGCCGCTTTGTCTGACGGCAGCACCTCCGCTCTATAGTTTTTGACGCCCACCTGCCTGGCTACACTGGCAGCTGTTTGCTGGTTATCGCCGGTGAGCATGTATACTTCTACTCCCTGCTCCTGCAGCGCGTGGATGGCTGCCGCAGAATGCTGCTTGATCTGGTCGGCAATGGCGACCAGGGCAACGGCCTGCTTGTTTTCTGCAAAGAAGATGACGGTCCTGGCCTCGGCACGTAAGGCTTCTGCCTTGCCTGCCAGCTCCGGCGCAACGCGCACCCCTTCCTCTTCCAGTAGTTTAGGATTACCTGCTATATACAGGTTGCCGTTTAAAGAAGCCTTCACGCCACGCCCGGTAAGGCTATCGAAGGAGTCAAGCTCCAGAGACCTTGTCTCCTGCTCCTTCAGGTGGCGCACCACTGCTTCCGCGAGCGGGTGCTCCGACTGCAGCTCCAGGGAGAGCAGTACTGTTTGCAGGCTTTGCCTGTTACCTGCTCCATCAGCCCAGACCAGGTCTGTCACGACAGGTTTTCCCTCCGTGATGGTGCCAGTCTTATCGAGTATGATGGCGGTCACTTTATGAGCCTGCTCCAGGCTTTCCGCGTCTTTGATGAGGATGCCGTTTTCAGCACCTTTGCCTACGCCCACCATGATGGCGGTTGGGGTTGCCAGACCGAGGGCACACGGGCAGGCTATCACGAGCACGGTCACCAGGGCCAGCAGTCCCTGTGTCAGGCCGCTGTCCCCACCCAGCGTTAACCAGGCGGCAAAGCTGACAAGCGCTATCACCAGCACGACAGGCACAAAGACGCCGGCTACTTTGTCCACCAGTTTCTGCACCGGGGCCTTGGAGCCCTGCGCTTCCTGCACCATCTTGATGATGTGCGCCAGCATGGTCTCACTGCCCACCTTCTCGGCTACAAACCGGAAGCTGCCTTTCTGGTTGATGGTGCCTGCGTAGACTTTGTCTCCTTTCCCCTTGGCCACCGGCACGGGCTCCCCTGATAGCATCGCTTCGTCCACGTAAGAGGCACCCTGGGACACCTCGCCGTCCACAGGTATTTTCTCGCCGGAACGTACCAGCAGCAGGTCACCTTTCTGCACCTGGGAGATGGGCACCTCCCGCTCCTGGTCCCCCTCTACCCGCCACACGGTCTTCGGCTGCAGCCCCATCAGCTTTTTGATGGCGGTGGAAGTATTGGACTTGGCCCTCTCCTCGAGCAGCTTACCGAGCATGATGAAGACGATCACCACGGCAGCGGCCTCAAAGTAGACGTGCGGCTGCACGCCGCGCGCCAGCCAGAATTCCGGGAACAAGGTATTGAACACGCTGAAGCCAAAGGCGATGCCTGTGCTGAGCGACACCAGCGTGTCCATGTTCGCCTTCCCGTTCCTGGCCTGCCTGTAGGCATTGATGAAAAAACTGCGGCCAAAGTAAAACAGCACCGGCGCGCTCAGCACCATCATGATCCAGCTGCCGTAAGGCTTGTCCATGAAGAACATCCCAATGATGAATACCGGCAGGGTGAGAACGGCCGCGGCTATCGTGCGTTTCTTCAGCGCCTGGTAATGGTTCTGCTGGGCCTCCTCCTGTTTCTCCTGGGCATTTTCCTGGTCAATGATCAGGTCGAAGCCGATCTCCTGCACATGTCGCTGTATGTCCGAAAGGGTGACCTTGTCAGGATCATAGGACACCTGCAGTGTCTGGGAGGCAAAGTTCACCGCCGCCTGTGACACTCCCGGCTGCGTTCCCACCATGGACTCCACACTGAGGGCGCAGGAGGCGCAGCTCATACCGGTGACCGGTAAAGATACCTTCTGCTTCTTCACAGTAGGTTGACTGATGACCTTGTCTGGGGTTAATAGTTTATTCTCCATAGTTTCCAACTCATTTTGTCATTCTTAATGCAAAGGTACAGCATGGTGTGGCGCGTTTTATTACAGAATTATGACTAACAATTATAGATTTTATTACTTGTACTCTAAGTTTTGTGCCTAAAATAAGTCATTGCGTCCTTTGATGAAGCCTCCGTCCATGCTTGTGATTTTAAATGCTTAGTGCTTGCGTCGGCACTTATCACACGGAGCGGATAGCTGCCTGTGAAGAGAACAAAAGGGAGAGGTAAATCGTTTTGACAGTATCCCAGGCGCTCTTTCGTCCTACGATAGACGCCAATGCTATCGCGCTTGGCGTGCATTCAGGTTATCCGGGAGTAGACCAGTACAAAAAATATGTAAAAAATTTTGTTAATTATGCAACAGGCCTTGTTGTTCCCGTTGTATCTTTGCAAACGTAAATATCTCTGTTCATGAAGTTTTTCCACCGGATCATATTGCTTTCCCTTGCGCTGCTGGTGCTTGTCTCCTCGACAGGCTTCTCGGTGGGGATGCATTTTTGTGCCGGGGAGATACGTGATCTGAGCTTTTACGGAGAGGCAAGTGAGTGCTTGATGGAGCAGAAGAGAGAGGCCCTGCCTCCCTGCCATGCTTCTGTGAAAGAAACGGCACCTCAAGGCAGCTGCTGCGAAGACCACCAACTGGTAGTGGAGCGCCTGGATATAGCCACCAACACAAAGGCCCTTGCACTCAGCAAAACGCTGGATCTGAAATTCATTGCCGCTGTGAAAGTGGTGATCCTGCGGCTTTTTGCAGCACAGGAAGGAGTCAAACCTGCTTACGCCCTTTATACTTCCCCTCCCATTGCCCGGGACATCCCCGTTCTGGTGCAATCCTTTCTTATATAACCTGACAGGCTGCCAGGTGCCGTTTTACATGTGCTGCAGGTGTAGCCCTGTTGTACTGCGTCGATATACCGCGACCATTCTCTCCGGCACCGTTTCCATTTTAGCCGTTTCCCATGGCTGACAGTCATTTCCTTTAAGGTTATTCATTTATTTTCATGATCGAGAAGTTAATTTCCTTTTCGCTCCGCAACCGTACCATGGTGCTGCTCATTGCGGCATCGCTGTTTGGCTGGGGCGTTTATTCTGTGCAGACAAACAAGGTGGACGCCATCCCGGACTTGTCTGAAAACCAGGTCATCGTTTTCACAGAATGGATGGGCCGAAGCCCCCAGCTCGTGGAAGACCAGATCACCTACCCTCTTGTAACGAACCTGCAGGGACTGCCCGAGGTGAAGTATGTGCGCGGCACCTCCATGTTTGGCATGAGCTTTATCTACATCATTTTTGAGGATGAGACGGATGTGTACTGGGCCCGCACGCGAGTACTGGAGCGACTGAACTCTGTCGGAAACATGCTGCCCGAAGACGCAACCCCTACCCTCGGGCCTGATGGTACCGGTGTAGGGCACATCCTGTGGTACACCTTAGATGCCCCCGGCATGGATTTGGGTGAGCAGCGAGCCGTGCAGGACTGGTATGTGAAGTTCGCGCTGCAGAATGTGGATGGTGTAAGCGAGGTGGCCTCATTCGGAGGGTTTCAAAAGCAGTACCAGATTACCCTCGATCCCAACAAACTTACTTACTACAACCTCTCTGTTCCGCAGGTGATACAGGCGGTGCGGTCTAACAACAACGAGGCGGGCGGCCGCAAGTTTGAGCTGTCAGACATTGGCTACATCATCAAAACAACCGGATACCTGGAGTCTGCCAACGAGATTGAGAACATCCCGATTACTACTAACAACACCATTCCCGTTCGGGTAAAGGATATAGCCTCTGTTCAAATGACAGGAGAAACACGCCTCGGCATCTTCGACCTGAATGGCAAAGGCGAGGCGGTGGGCGGTATTGTCGTGATGCGCTACGGTGAGAACGCGGAGGAGGTAATCGAAAACGTGAAGGTGAAGATGGAGGAAGTAGCCAAAGGTTTACCAGAAGGCGTGAAGTTTAACATCGTCTACGACCGTAGTGGCCTCATCAACGAAAGCATAGACTCTGTCAGAAGCACCCTGATAGAAGAGATGATCGTGGCTTCGCTGGTCGTGCTCCTGTTCCTCTTCCACTGGCGTAGCGCCCTCGTGATCATGATCCAGTTGCCCCTCTCCGTTGCCATTGGCTTTATCCTGCTTAATGCCTTTGGTATTTCTTCTAATATCATGTCCCTGACAGGTATTGCCCTGTCCATCGGTGTGATTGTGGATGACGCCATCGTGATGGTGGAAAACGCCTACCGGCACCTGGCCGATGCGACGAAAGGCAAACCGTGGGAGGATTAATTAGCTGCATTCAAAAACAGAATGAACATGAAGTTATCAAAAGAAGATAGAATTCGAATCATAGAGAAGTCCAGCAGACAGGTGGGGCCCAGCGTGTTCTGGAGCACGGTAATCATCATTGCTTCCTTTTTGCCCGTGTTCCTGCTCACCGGGCAGGAAGGAAAGCTGTTCGGGCCGCTGGCTTGGACCAAAACCTTTATATTGATCGTGGATGCCATTGTGGCCATCACTCTCACGCCAGTGCTCATTTCATTCTTCCTGAAAGGAAAGTTTAAGGAGGAGAGTGCGAACCCTATCAACCGAGGACTTGAGAAGGTCTATAGCCCCATATTGAAATGGTGCCTGAAGTGGCGTAAAACAACACTAGGTATCAACTTGCTGGCGTTGGCTGTCTCTGTTCCAATGTTGTTTAGCCTTGGTACAGAGTTTATGCCACCGTTGGATGAGAGGTCTATTCTTTTCATGCCAGTCACGCTGCCGGATATTTCCAATGCCGAGGCCAAGCGTATTCTGCAGGTGCAGGACAAGATCATCAAATCGGTGCCTGAGGTGGAGAGCGTTTTGGGCAAGGCCGGACGCGCCAGCACCGCCACCGATAACTCCCCTATCAGCATGATTGAAACGATCATTATGCTGAAGCCAGAGTCAGCGTGGCGGGAGGGGATGACAAAACAGGCAATCATCCAGGAGCTGGACGCGAAGCTGCAGATACCGGGTGTGGTAAACGGCTGGACTCAGCCTATCATCAACCGCATCAACATGCTGGCCACCGGCATCCGCACCGATGTTGGCGTAAAAGTGTACGGCCAGAACCTGGACTCTATCGCGGCGGTGTCTGAAAAGGTAAGAACTGCTCTGAATGGTGTGCCGGGTGTGAAAGACCTGTACGTGGAGCCAATTACGGGTGGCAAGTACCTGGAAATTGATGTGAACCGGGAGGCGTTGGGACGCTATGGACTGACGGTGGACGATGTAAACATGATTGTGGAGTCTGCCCTGGGTGGCACACCTATCGGCAACACGATAGAGGGACGCGAGCGCTTTTCCATCAACGTGCGCATGGCGCAGGAATACCGCAATAGTGTGGAGCGCATCCAGCGCATCCCGATTCAGACCTCGGCGGCTGGCACCATTCCACTTTCATCCGTGGCCACCGTGCGTTTTACAAACGGGCCGCCGATGATCAATTCAGAGAATGCGCAGCTGCGCGGTGCTGTGCTGTTTAACGTACGCGACCGTGACCTGGGCAGCACGGTACAGGAGGCCATCGAAAAGATCAACAGCGAGGTAACGGGCATACCCGATGGGTACTACCTGGAGTGGAGCGGCCAGTGGGAGAACCAGGTGCGTGCCAACAACACGCTCAAGGTCATCATTCCGCTGGTGCTGGTGATTATCCTCCTCATCCTGTACTTCTCCTTCAAGTCCATGAAGGAAGCGCTCATCAACTTGGGCACCATCCCTTTTGCCCTGATCGGTGGCGTGTACATCGTGTACTTCTACGGAGTAAACCTTTCGGTAGCCGTGGCCGTGGGGTTTATCGCCTTGTTTGGTCTGGCGATGGAGACAAGTATGCTGATGATCGTGTACCTGAATGAGGCAATGAAGGCGCTGGTGGAGGCAAAAGGCAACTCTGCAGAGACCATTACCAAGCAGGACATCCGTGACTATGTTTTCATGGGAGCTGCCAAGCGTCTTCGCCCGAAGATCATGACTGTCTCGGTGTCTCTGTTCGGCCTGGTTCCTGTGCTCTGGGCTACGGGAGTGGGCTCTGATATCATGTTGCCCATTGTGCTCCCGTTGATAGGAGGCGTGTTTACCTCCTCTGTTCACATCCTGCTGGTAACGCCGGTGGTATTCGAGATGACAAAAGAGTATGAGTTAAGGAAGCACGGAAAATTAGAAATATATGATGTTAAGCATTAAAAAATACAAAAATATTAGCTGGTTGTTTGTGATGCTGCTGGCCAGCGCTCCGGCGCTGGCCCAGCAACAGACTATGACCTTGGACAGCGTACTGCAAAGAGTAAGCAGTAGCAATCCTATGCTGCAACAGTACGAGCTGCGCGCTAAAGCACAGGATGCATATGCCGAGGGGGCTACAAGCTGGATGCCACCTATGGTGGGAGCCGGTGTATTTATGATGCCCTACTCACGCCAGAGTGTCGAGCGTGACGAAAGGGAGGGGGCTTATATGATCTCGGCAGAGCAGGCGATTCCGAACCCTGCTAAGCAACGCGCCAAGCAGGCTTATTTTGATTCACGGGCGGCTATTGAGCAGGCAAAGACGGCGGTAGTATTCAATGAGCTCCGCTCACAGGCTAAAGCAGCCTACTATAGTTGGGTGGTGCTGGAGAAAAAAATGAACGTGCTGCAGGACAATGAACGCATCATGACCTACATGCTCAAGCTGGCGCGCATTCGTTACCCTTACAGCCAGGGCAAACTTGGCAGCATTTACGAAGCGGAGGCACGCCTACACGAGGTGGAGAATATGCAACTGATGACGCGCAATGAAATCCTGCAGCAGAACGTGGCGCTGAATATACTGATGAACCTGCCCAAAGAGCTGCAGTTTCGCATTGATACCTTAGTGAGCGTACCAGAGCCTGTTGCACTGGCTACCGACACAGCGTACCTCAACGACAACCGCAGCGATTTGCGTCAGCTAGACAGATCTATAGAAACCATGCGCCTGGGTGTGGAACTGGAACGGCTAGAGCGCAAACCTGATTTCCGCCTGCGTTTCGACCACATGACACCGCGCAACAGCATGATGCCTAACCAGTTCACGGCAATGGGCATGGTATCCGTTCCCATCGCTCCGTGGTCCTCCAAAATGTACAAAGCCAATACCAAGGCAATGAACCTGGAGATTGAGGCCATGCAGCGGGAGCGCGAAGGTATTTTAAATGAGGCCCAGGGGATGGCACGGAATATGGCCCTGGAGCTGAATACCATGCGGGAGCAGACAGAGAATTATCAAGCAAAAATCCTACCTGCCCTGAAGAAAAATTATGATGTGACCATGCTGGCCTATGAGCAGAACAGCGCGCAGCTACCCGAGGTGATCGATGCCTGGGAAGCGCTGAACATGGCGCAGATGGAGTACCTCAACAGGTTGCAGGAGCTTTATTTAATGGTGGTGAATTATGAGAAAGAAATCGAGAAATAACATCCTGTGCCTGCTGGCTCTCCTGATGCTTGTCACATTGGGGGCTTGTAGTCACGATGAGGCGGAGCATACTGCAGGGGATACAGAATACACCTGCCCGATGCACCCGCAGATCGTGCAGAACGAGCCGGGCACCTGCCCTATCTGCGGTATGGACCTGGTGCCAAAGTCAGGGCATGGGACAGCGGTTGAAATAACAGAGGATCTGGCGTTTCTGCTGAGACCCACAAACACGACCGTCGTCTCCTCGGTGGCTACGGCAAAGCCCCAGCAAAAAACGGTGCAGGCTACCGTGAAAATGGAAGGCATTATCACCTATGACCCCCGGCGGGTATATACTGTGCCTGCCCGTGTGGGCGGCCGTATCGAAAAGCTTTTTGTCAAGTACAACTTTCAGCCCATCCGCAAAGGACAGAAGTTGATGGAGATTTACAGCCCGGAGCTGATCACGGCGCAGAAGGAACTGCTGTACCTGGTGCAGTCAGCCCCAGAGGACAAGCAGCTGATCGAGGCCGCCAGGCAGAAGCTGCGCCTGCTGGGTGCCACAGATGCGCAGATCAACCGTCTTATCCGAAGCGGAGAGGAGAGCTACACTTTTGCCCTTTACAGCCCTTATGATGGCTACATAATCGGCCTGAACACAGCGGCCCCGACAGCTACACCAAGCACGGCGGGTGTAGCCGCGGCGGGTATAGGCAGTGGCATGGGAAGTATGGGAGGCGGCAGTAGTGCAGGTGCAACATCTGGTTCTCTCCCTACGCCAACTGCTGAAGACATCCAACTAAGAGAAGGCATGTATGTGAGTACTGGGCAGCCGCTCTTGCGGGTAGTCAACCCTAACCAGTTGTGGGCTGAGTTTAATGTCCCTGCCGGTGAGGTGAGCGCATTGGCAACAGGGACTCCTGTGCAGGTTACCTTTCCACAGTTGCCCGACGAACGTCTAGAGGCGCAGGTAAGCTTCCTTCAGCCCTTTTACGAGGAGGGCGAGCGCTTTGCCAAAGTGCGGGTGTATCTGCCAGGGCAGCAGAGGCTGGCCATGGTGGGACAACTGGTAAGCGCCCGCGCCAACTACACCACGGCGCCTGCCCTATGGGTACCTAAAACGGCTGTGCTCGACATCGGCACCAGGTCTATGGCCTTCCGTAAAGTAAACGGCGTGTTCGAGCCTGTGGCTGTCACCGTCGGCACCACAGAAGGGAATGAGACGCAGGTAGTGGCGGGGCTACAGCAGGGCGATGTTGTGGCCGCTAATGCGCAGTTCCTGGTGGACAGTGAGAGCTTTATTAAAGTGAATAAATAGGAAAGACACCATGAAAAAATTAAGAAATAGTATTCTTTACCTGCTGGCTTTCCTGGTGGTGGTCACCCTAGGAGCCTGCAGTCACGAGGAGGCGGAGCATGCGGAAGGCGAATCGGCCACTTACACCTGCCCGATGCACCCGCAGATCGTGCAAAACGAGCCGGGCACCTGCCCTATCTGTTTTATGGATCTGGTGCCTGTGTCGCAGGGTGGGCAGAATGAAGGGGAATTGATGCTAAGTGATAGTCAGATTGCGCTAGGTAATATCGCGGTGAGGCGCGTGAAGTACGGCGACGTGGGCAGCGGCACCATCCTGACGGGACAGCTCGTGCTGGACGAGTCTCAAACCGACATCGTCAGCAGCCGTGCTGCGGGCCGCATCGAACGGCTCTTTATCAAAGAGACCGGGCAAAGCATCAGAAAAGGCCAGCCGCTCTACGAGCTGTACTCAGAGGAGCTCCTGACCCTGCAGCGGGAGTACCTGCTGGCTCTGAAGCAGCATCAGGAACTCGGAAATGAAAACCCGCGCTTTGCTTCTTTTCTGGAAGCGGCCAAAAAGAAGCTCCTGCTCTACGGTCTGACGGAGGCACAGGTGCGAAACCTGGCCAGTACCGAGCAATTGGATGCCCGCGTGACCTTCGTGGCCCCAAGTTCAGGCGTGATAACAGAAGTTGCCGCCGCCGAGGGACAGTACGTAGCCGAAGGCGGCGTGCTCTACAGGTTGGGCAAGCTGGGCAGTGTCTGGGTGGAGGCTGAACTCTATCCGCAGGAAGTGGCCCAAGTGCAGGCAGGGGACCCTGTCCAGGTGTCGGTGCAGGGTTTTGCCGGAAAGCCTGTTCCCGCCAAGGTTACGTTCCTGAGCCCTGAGTTCAGGGCTGGGAGCCAGGTGGCGGTGCTGCGCGCCGAGCTGCCAAATGAAGAGAGCCAGTACCTGCCGGGCATGCAGGCGAATGTGATGCTTCCTAGTAGGACCGATTCCAGTTTGGTTGTTCCCACCGATGCGGTTATCAGGGATGAAAGTGGTAGCCATGTTTGGGTGCAGACAGGAAAAGGCACCTTTCAGGCACGCATGGTGACGCTTGGGGAGGAAAGCTTTAACAGCGTAGCCATACTTTCAGGAATCAGGGAAAACGACAAAGTGGTGACTTCGGGCGCCTACCTGCTCTACAGCGAGTTTGTGCTGAAGAAGGGTGGCGACCCTATGGCTGGTCATAACCATTGATAAGAATGAAAGACTGCTGCAGGACAGAGCCGGAGGAACCGAACAGGCAAAATTACAAGAAATGGCTCAGGTGGGCTACCTATCTTATAGTAGGCGCATTAGTCACCTTTGTCATAGTAAATCAAGTGAATCATTAACTCTAAATACCTTTTAAAATGAATCGAAGATCAATTCAAAGAATCACATTCGCCGGAGCCGTTATGGCAACCTTTACCTTCACAGCCTGTGCTGAGCAGCAACAGGAAGCTACTGCTACAGCGCAGGAGGAGCATGAGGGCATGGACCATAGTAGCATGGACCACAGTAACATGAACCATGGTCAGATGGTCACCAAGCAAGTGGTAGAGACACCTGATTATACTTCGGTAGCCGAACCTTTGAAAGCCCAGGTAGCAGCTTTGGTGGATAGCTACTTGTCATTGAAAGACGCGTTGGTTGCTTCCAACGCAGAAACAGCAAAGGCAGCGGCTGCGTCTGTACTAGCCGCCGCTGAAAAAGTAGACCTTGCTGTGCTGGAGGGCGATCAGAGGGCCTTCGCTGAGGAGAAGCTGGAGGAGGTAAAGCAAAGTGCATCCGGAATTGCGGAAGCAGGAGAGGTAGGCGCACAGCGTGAGCGCCTGGAGCTGCTTTCAGAGGCTACCTTCTCTCTTACAAAAGCCTTCGGCGCTACGGATCAGAAACTCTACTACCAACACTGCCCAATGGCTAACAGTAACCAGGGTGCTTATTGGCTGAGCTCTAACCAAGAGATTAGAAACCCATACTTTGGGGAGCAGATGCTCAAATGCGGCAGCACGGAGGAAGTGCTTAATTAGGTACAAATCAAGCGTGAGCTTTTATCGGCTCACGCTTAACCACCTGTAGCATTCAGAAGTGTTGTTGATTTCTGGTAAAATAAGTTAGCCTACTTCAACCAAAGGTTTAAGTAGCGAGATGTTACTTTTTTACTATATTTGTTTATTAAGTGTAGGATTAGGTGCTGATGTACAAAGGCTTTAGCTCATGAGAAGAACCAGGCATAGCAAGAGAACAAGTTTGGCGGGGCTGCTGCTGTTAGCGGTCTTCGTGAACCTGTACTTTGCCCAATTGGTCTGTAATCTTCCGCACCTGGCGCAGCGGCTCTTGCCTGCAGCGCTTACCCAAGACCATCATAGTGCGACACACGGGGGGCATAGCCACGCAATCGACAATAAGGCCCCTACCGCCCGGCATCACCAAAAAGCGCACGAGCATCACAGCGATGAGCACCCGGCTCCTGCACCGGAAAAGGATGGTTGCTGTTCAGATTTAGCTTACGCCCCTTTTGTCAAGGAGGCTCCTTCTGTGGATTTGCCGTCACTCGTGAAGGCTCCTTACACCCTTGCGGGTAGTCTGTTCCAGGCTTTCCTGAGGTTCTGGTACAGAAACAGTATCAGAGCAGTATCACATGCTCCCCCGGATGCCCCTGTCCCTAAGATACCTGACATCAGGATATTCCTGCACTCTCTCATAATTTGATGCACAAACTGTTTCTGTCTGCAACAGTACTGGAAGAGCTATGTGCCTCCGGTATAGCTGCAGGATGGTCTTCTGTGCCTTTACAGTGCTTTATAGGCCCTGGAGCAAAGCAAGACGGTCTGAATAAGTTTGTATCAAATCAGGCGGTTAGCCTATTTTGCCGCTAGTCGCTTTACACACTTCCTAAGGAGTATGAGTATAGAGAGTCAGCACCAAAGGGTGCTACATATAAAAAACATGGTGTGCCCCCGTTGCATTATGGTTGTGCGGGAGGAGTTGGAAAAGTTAGGGTTGCCTGTTCTGGAAGTAACGTTAGGCATGGCCGCTGTCGGTGAAAATGCCGAGGTAGATGAAGCTGCGATAGAAGCAGTACTGGCAAAAAAGGGTTTCGAACTGCTCCACGACAAGCGTGAAGAGCTTATAGAAAGTATAAAAGTAGCTGTCATTCAGCTAATCTACAGCGAAGAGATCTCATCCCTTACTACTAACGTGTCTACGTATCTGGCTGATAAGTTAGGGAAAGACTACTCCACCATCAGTACTTCATTCAAAACATGTGAAGGCATCGCTCTGAGCAGATATATTGTTGTACAGAAAGTAGAGCGCATCAAAGAGCTGCTTACCTATGATGAGCTTTCACTTAGCGCTGTTGCAGTCAAACTAGGTTATAAAAGCCTGCAGCATATGTCAAGGCAGTTCAAAGAGGTAACCGGCATCACCCTCAATAAATACAAGAATGAGGGTGGCACAGACCGGCAAACCATTGACAACCTTTATTGACACTATAGATTTCTCCGCAGATATATAAGACTACTCCATGAATATATAAAACTGCCTGCTCCCCGCTTGAGTACGCTAAAGGTGTACAAAATGGATTCTCATTGCTAGTACGATTTAAGGTATCCTGTAGCAGTTGGTTTAAATAAATAAAGGAGTAGTTAAGTGTTGTGGACATAAACCACGAACCGTAATACAACTACTTAACCAGTACTTCTAAAATGAAAAATGTATATTTTATAGTGACATTCACTTTGCTTTTATCTTTAACTAAAATTGAAAGACTATATGCTCATGGAGGAGAGAAGCACGGGGAAATAGCCAAAACGGAAGAGGAAGTGCAGCAATCTGACACTTCTGCCCTACCTACTGTGGTAACACCCGAAACGCACGCAGCGCACCGGTTAAACCCTGAAACAGTTCATGCCCGGCCTGATGATTTCCCGAATCGCCACCCTCTGTTTGTACACTTCCCGATTGTGCTACTACTAGTGGCAGCGGCTGTGCAGCTGGCAAACATCTTTTTCCTGCGTAAATCCTTGGATTGGGTGGTCACTATTTCTGTGTTGGTAAGCTTTGCAGCAGCCTATTATGTAACTAAGATAGACCACCCGCATACAAGCGGCCTTTCGGAACATGCCAAGCTTGTACTAGCTCAACACGATTTTTACGCTGACTGGACCATTTACTTGGCTGGTACTGGGCTGGTGGCCCAAGTACTGAGCCAGTTTCTGTTTAAGGGAAAACGCTGGAGCGTACTGGTGGTAGCCCTTGTCCTTACAGGCGCTGCATACTACGTGGCTATGGCCGGACATTATGGGGCGCAGCTCGTACACATAGAGGGGGTGGGGCCTCAGGGCAAGTACCTGCAAACTGATCACCATTAAATTAGAAGGCGCAGCCCCATAGCTGCGCCTTTGCTTTTTCTGTGTGGCCAGAGACATGCTAATCAGAAAGAAACCACAAAGTGAATAAGAATGCCTAAGTACCACTATATCACTGTGAGCGAAGCGCTCAATGACTTAAAGAGCCGAGGGTATGCGGAGGATTTTAACCTGCGGCCATACTGTTTGGAATGCCCGCGGCTACAGCTAGAGCTGGGGGCCGGGGAGTTTGCAGTAGATGAAGTATACCGTTTCGAAGGACCTAGTGATCCGGCTGACAACGCTGTGGTGTACGCTGTCTCCTCTGACAAAGGAGTCAAGGGGGTACTGGTGGACGCATATGGCACGTACGCAGATTCTGTTACGCCGGAAATGGCCCGTAAACTGAAAATCGATTCTCAAGATTAAAAGTAGCTAACATGGATAACAACCACGAGCATCACCAGCACCACAGTTCTAAGAAAGCGGCCGAAGACCGTGTGGAAAGAGTTGAGGAGCGGCTAGAAGAGAAGACACTTCATGCCCACACAGAAGCCATGCCATATGGAGAGAGCACCCCTCCACCTCACGGGGAGCATGTAGGGCATGGCGGACATGGGCACGACCACCACCGCATGATGATCGAGGACTTCAAGAAAAGGTTCTGGATCTCACTTGTCCTTTCCATCCCAGTGATCATTCTGAGCCCGATGATCCAGGGCATCCTGGGCTATACCCTGGATGTGCCGTATGGGACCTTCATTGCCTTTGCCCTTTCCAGTGTCATCTATTTCTATGGCGGATGGCCGTTTCTGAAGGGACTAGTTGAGGAAGTGAAGAAAGGGGCACCGGGTATGATGACCCTGATCGGGGTGGCTGTTACGGTAGCCTACCTCTACAGCACGGCGGTAGCTTTTGGCCTGGAGGGGATGGACTTTTTCTGGGAGCTGGCAACCCTGATCGTGATCATGCTGCTGGGGCATTGGATCGAGATGCGCTCTGTACTGGGAGCCTCCAAAGCACTGGAGCTGCTGGTGAGCATGATGCCTGATGAGGCACAGGTAATCAAAAACGGCGAAACCGTTACGGTGAGTGTGGACGAGCTCCGTCCGGGCGACATCATCCTGATAAAACCCGGTGAGAAAGTACCCGCCGATGGCGTGGTGGTGCAGGGAGAAAGCTACCTGAACGAGAGCATGCTGACCGGGGAAAGCAAGCCCGTGCAGAAAAAAACAGACGATAGAGTAATCGGTGGGGCGATTAACGGGAACGGGTCGCTGCAGGTGCGCGTGCAGACGACCGGAAAGGACAGCTACCTGAACAAGGTGATCAAGCTGGTGCAGGATGCCCAGAAGACAAAATCCGAAACGCAGCGGCTAGCGGACAAAGCGGCTAAATGGCTGACCTATGTGGCGCTTACCGCAGGTTTTACTACCCTGTTTGCCTGGTGGATACTGGCTGGGACTGAGTTTGGCTTTGCCCTGGAGCGCATGGTTACCGTCATGGTGATTTCCTGCCCGCACGCACTTGGCCTGGCCATACCTTTGGTAGTTGCTATCTCAACGGCCGTGTCTGCCAACAATGGCCTTCTGATCCGGAACCGAACAGCTTTTGAGAACTCCAGAAAGATTACCACCATCATTTTCGATAAAACCGGAACGCTTACCCAGGGCTCTCATGAGGTGGCCCAGATCGTTGTGTTTGACAAGAACTATACAGAAAAGGAGCTGCTCCGCCTTGCTGCTGGCATCGAGCAAAACTCTGAGCACTATATCTCACAGGGCATCCTCCGGAAAGCAAAAGCCGAGGGCGTTCCCATACCTCCCTCTTCCAGCTTTACCTACCTGCCGGGCAAAGGACTGGAAGGAAACGTGGAGGGCAAAGACATCAAAGTAGTAGGCCCGAATTACATCAAGGAGTTTGCCGTGCAGGTACCCGATAGCCAGGCTGAGGAAGGCGTCGAAACGGTGGTTTATATTATGGTTGAGCAGCAAGTGGTCGGCTATATCACCATGCGCGACCAGATCAGGCCAGAGTCTGCGGAGGCTATTCGAATACTGAAAGAGAACGGCATCAAAAACCTGCTGCTAACCGGCGACAACGAGCGCGTAGCCAAAAGCGTGAGCGACAAGCTGGGCATGGACGGCTACATTGCCAACGTGCTGCCCCACGAAAAGCAGGAAAAAGTAAAGGAACTGCAGGCCAAAGGCGAGTTTGTGGCCATGACCGGAGACGGCGTGAACGATGCCCCTGCTCTGGCGCAGGCCGATGTCGGTATCGCCGTAGGGTCCGGTACCGACGTTGCCGCCGAAACAGCCGATATAATACTGGTAAACAGCAACCCACAGGATATTGCCTCGCTTATACTCTTCGGCAAGGCCACGTATAGAAAGATGATCCAAAACCTGATCTGGGCAACCGGTTACAACGTCATCGCACTTCCGCTGGCAGCAGGTGTGCTGTACCAACAAGGCATTATGGTTTCCCCTGCCATAGGGGCCGCTCTCATGAGCCTTAGCACAGTAATTGTTGCCATCAACGCCCAGCTGCTACGCAGAGAAATAAAATAAGGCATAAGTGTAAACCCTTACCCTAAGACAGGTATAGAATCAACAACGTAAACTTTTAAAAACTATGAAAACCACAATAGTCAATTCGATCATTCTTCTCCTCCTGAGTATAACCGCTTGTCAGCAGGAAGCCAGCGTGCAGACAATTATGCAGAATGAAGCGCAACGCAAGGAAGTGTATAACATGATACTGGAGGATGATGAGATGAACAAAGAGATGATGCAGGTAATGCGCGAAAAAAACAGCGGTGATATGATGGGAGATGCCGGTATGATGGGCAAAGGCCACATGATGATGGGTGACAGCGCCGGTATGATGGGAGGCATGGACCAAGGCCAAATGCGCAACATGATGCAGCAGATGATGGCTGCCTGCGCCCAGGACTCCGCTAACTGCAGTATGATGTCCGGAATGATGATGGGCAACAGCGATATGATGCGGAACATGATGCAGCAGATGCGCCAAAAGGGTATGATAGACGATGCCTGTATGCAGCAAATGGTGAATAGCATGAGCCAGATGAAAAAGTAAGTCTACTCGGCTCAGTAAGTATAGAGGCATTAACTTAACCAGGCTCAGATCGATCAGTTCTTGGCCTGCTTAGGTTAACGCCTTTACCTTTTAGTTATGCTAAAAAATACCTTGCGGCTTTAATGTCGTAGAACTAGTTGATATAAAGTATTTTTTAAAAATCAATCCTGAAACTATGAAAAGCTATTTTGTACTATTATTAGCTGTGGCACTTATTAGTGCCACCGGGTGCCAGAAAGATGTGAACGTGCAAAAGGTTATGGAAAACGAGGCTCAAAGAAAAGAAGTCTTCGATATCATCATACAGAACCCCGAAATGCATAAGCAGCTTATGTCCGAACACATGAAATCAGGAAAAATGGAGATGATGATGGACAAGGATAAGATGCACAAGGGGATGATGATGAAGAATGATAGTGCTGAGACGATGGGTGGGATGAATAAAACCAAAATGCACCAGATGATGGAAAACATGCGCCAAAAAGGTGTGATGGACGAAGCCTGCTATCAACAGGTGATGATGAACATGAAAAAGATGGATAAATAATCAATTTAGGCTTTTATCGCTCCTCAAATTAAAAGGACAGGGGCCAACTGCTTTAAAGCTACTGGCCCCGTCTTTCTATTTGAGGCTACCAAGATATTTTGGTCCTAATAACCAGTATCAATACCAAGTTTAATGTAACGCACTCTTTTTACCGCTGAATTCAAGTAGAAAAGCGGGGCCTTTGTACGGCTGAAAAGCTAAGATCCGATTTCAACCGGTACCTCAATCCTTAATTTATCCCAGGAAATCAGGATGTTGCCAGCTGCACCGGATATGCTATTTATTTCATACTTTAGTCTTTCCTGGTGCTGCTCAAATGTAGTTGGTTTTACCTGAACACGCACAAGATCATCCTGCTGGTCATAGTTGTCTGCCAGGTGCTGCTTGAAGTTTTTGTTTAGGATCACGGTCCATTCTTCACGGCCCGGAATCGTGAACAAGGCATACTTGCCTGCAGGTATTTGCTCACCGCCAATAACAAGTGCCTTATCAGTTTCGAGGGTTGTAGCCATGTGCGCGCCGGTTACCCATACCTGATCGTACGCTACCAGTCCACCCCAGATGGTACGCCCTTTAACGCCAGGTGCATGGTAGGTCAGCTTCAGATTTGCCTCCCCTATCTTGCCGGTTGCTTCAGATGGGATACTGCCTTTGATAGTGTCCTGCAAGGCCATGGTGTTTTCAGGTGCTTTTGCCGCTACAGGCGCAGCTGTCTGCTCCTGAGTTGTTTCCTCGTTATTATTTGTACAGGCCGCAAATACAGCAGAGGCCGTAGCTACCAGGGCAACTAGCCGTAATGATCTCTTCATGGAAAAGTTTTAAATGAATGAGTATAAAAGTGGATTTGCAAATATAGCGCTTCTGCTAGTATCCCGTACTTCGCTTACGCCCTTATCTTTTTCTTTACTTTTCTTACGGAAGGTGAGGAAACATAATACAGCACAAAACCGGAAAGTACGGTAAGCAGCCCAAAGATCGAAAATGCCCTTAGCAGAATATTGCCGAAGTTGTCACGGCCTTCATAATCCATAGTGTGCAGCATCCAAAAGAAGTCGAACACACGCCACTGGTTATGGCGAATAGCCTGGAATGTGCCGAGTTCAGCAGAAACATATACTGTGCAATTATCCGGTTGGCTGAATGTAACGGCCCAGGCAGGCAGGGGTTTTTCGCGGTACTCATGATGCGAGCCAACTTCCGTCAGGTACTCCACTTTATCTACCTTAATAGGGTTTGCCAGCTGATTACGGGCAACGGTTACGGCCACATTTTCAGAAAGAGGGGCAACATATTCACCTGTTTCGGCATTTGCCAGCCGCACTTTAACATTGGTGGAATGGTTTGGCTTGTGCGAATTTGCCTCATGTGCTGCGTGCTCCAGTTCACCCGAAAAATACCGGATCTGGTAAGTAGGTGTTCCGGCGATTTCAATTAGTTGAATAGACAACACCGAGTCAACCTGGCTTTTTTCATGCAGGGTTTCCAGCACCACCTGCGGCGACACCATACTCATGGAAGCAGGGAAATACTTTTTTTCACCCCGGAGATGATCCCCGTGTACTTCACCGATGTCGTTCCAACTAAAATAAAGTCCGCCGAGGGTCCAGAAAAGAAATTGAACACCCAGTATAACGCCTAAATAACGATGGGACTTGCGGACATAGTATTGGTTACTTCTTAGTTTCATTAGGCTAATATAACACCAACTCTATAGCTAACTCAATGTTAACTAACCTGAAGGTAACATAAACGTTACTAAAAGGCCCTATATTAAACAAGATAAGTACCTGGACAAGGCTGAGCACCAAAAGTTTAGCGGTTCACAGCCTCCCTGATAGACACCGTCTCCATTTTACCGTCCTTCTCCATACGCTCTACGCGAAGCCACGCACCCTTTTCGGTTGAGGCCTGCTTAAGCGCCCGTACCACATGCGGGGTAACCTTAGGGTACAGAAGTGTCGTGTTACCGTCTTTGCCCACCAATCCGTAGCCGCTCTCCAAGCAATGCCCTATGAGTACACATGATGTGGTATGCTCTGTGGCTGCTTTTCCCAGCCGCTCCACTGGGACAATTCGGAGGCAGGCAGTATTAACTAAATATCCTTCCAGCGTTTCCTTTATACTGTCTTGTTTTGTTTCTATCCTTTAAGTTGCATCGGATTTAATGGCTATCTGTATCAAGACAGCCGTCTTGTAGTACTTACTGGCCCATCGATCTGATAACGTCTCTACACCGTAAGGCTTCTGATTATGTTTTGTGTTTTTTCACACCACCCCGGACTTTTCCTTCGGCACAACAGAGCCAGACATTATTTTCATGATTCCAAAATCAATTACGTTTAAGGACTTTCCATCTGGAGAAAGCCGGATACCAACAGGTCGTTCAATGCCTTTGATGCCAAGTTCGCTTGCCTGCCTGTTTTCTTTTCCTTCGTTGGTCATAAAATCCTGTAGTTTGCCGGTTGCCAAATCCACCGCCACCACTTTGTGCCCGCCATGGGAGGTCATCTCACCGGTTGTGGGCGTCATGTCACTATCGCAAGCTCAATTGCCTTTGGCTCCGGGCCAAGCCCAGGCGCTGTTTTGTAGGTAGCCATACATCTTCTTTCTCCTTTGCGCTTGCTCCCCAAACTTTTTCTGATACTCCCCCTCTTCTACCGTTGGTATGCTCTTCCTCTTAAGCTTTGTTAAATCAGGGATGGGAGGCACTTCGTTTGAGGGGCTGATGTAGGCCCCGCTAAGTGTGTCTAGGAAAGTTTGGATAGAGCTGCGCGTACTCTTGAGGATAGTGCCTGCAGGGTGGTGCACTTCCGGGACACCATATGTAATCGTCATAAGCGCATCGTCAAGTATAGCCAGCGCTACCGCATTTGCCTTCTGCGATTTGGCTGCGTGGTAGTAGTGCAAAATGGGGTAGGCCATGTGCTTCTCAGACAAGTTAGCAAGGCTCGTTGAGAGGCTGGAGAGTTGCAGTTCTATATCACCGAAGTCTTTACCCGTCCACTGCGCAGTGACGAACTCCTCCGGGCTTTTCCCGATGCTGCTTACCTGGCTCGCAAAAGACCGTTTTACCGTTACTGCTGAGACTACCTGCAGAATGTAGGTTACGGCAAGCGTGACCATGGCCATACCTCCAAAAGCCACTACTGCACTGAGCAACTGCCAAGTATTGGACTGAGGGGTAAAGTCGCCGTTGCCAACCGAAAACATCACATAGGTGATGTACCAAAGCCGACCAACAAAACCGGGGTACGCTTTGGTAGTCGGATTCTGTATAGCATGTGGGGCAGCATAAAAAATTAAGGTCCACCCCAGAATAATCATTATGATCCACAAAGAAATGGTAGAGACCAAAATGACAGGGCCAGAAAGGCTTAGCAGCTTATGGTTGCGCCTGCCCAACACGCACTGCATTACTTTCCATATTAGGGTAGTGCCGCGGCCGGTAAGGGGTGCCGATGTACCATCCACCCATAGGGCAGTCCAGAGGCCTTCCACAAAACCCCAGAGTGCTAACACAATGCCGCTAATCAAGTAAAAGTAATCCATAAGTGTGGACGTCTATTCTTCTTGGCAATCATTAATGGTTATACCTTAAGCCTCTTTACAAGCATTTTAGTAGCTTTTGTTGTGCGGGCATAAACCTATTTCAAAACCGCACTGTCAGGCCACCGCCCGCCCCAAAGCGGTTGTCGTAGCTACCCATTAGTGAGAAGGTCTTGGACAGGAGGTATTCAAGCCCTATATTCCAAGTAGCTTCGCTCCTATAGTTGTCTACTTTACCTGTGCCTTCTTCCGGTTCAAAGTCATTTACCCACCCAAAGTCAGCTTGGTACTCATACTCCCCAAACAGGAAGGTGCGCGGAAAGATCAGCACCTCGCGGCTTAGGCTCACCTGTGGCCGCAGTTTGCTGTCCAGGCGCACGTCGAGATTGAACATATAGGGCGTGAGGTACCGGATACCGGCAATGACTGTGGTCTCGACGGCATCCATACTGTTCTCCTCCTCATTCTCCACATTCACCCCGGCAAATACGTTCAGGTAATCATACAGGAACCTGCCGTAGGTAAACTCCGCCTCCAGGTTCTTGTTCCACCCATACTCAGCGGAAGCCACGAACTGGTTCCGAAGGTTAGACAGCACAAGCCGGGTCTCGCCCATGTGGGAGGCCACATCGGCGGCACCCCAGAAGAAGAAGTGGTTGCTCTTGTTTGTCAGGATGTTGAGCGGATACATTTTCAGGCGCGGGTCGCGGGGCGTGTCGTAGCTGAAAATGCGGGCCATCCCGGCATCGAGGTGGTAAAGGATATGACAATGGAAAAACCAGTCGCCGTACTCGTTGGCATCGAACTCGATCACCACCTTCTGCATCGGCGCCACGTTCACCGTGTGCTTGAGGGGTGAGTACTCGCCGTGCTCATTGATCACCCGGAAAAAGTGCCCGTGCAGGTGCATCGGGTGGTGCATCATGGTTAGGTTGTTGAGCGTGATGCGGGTCACCTCGCCCTGCCTTATCTTGATCTTATCGGCCTCTTTCAGTGGCACCCCGTTCATGCTCCAGATGTAGCGCACCATGTTTCCGGTCAGGTTCAGCAGAATCTCCCTCACAGGCTTGTCCGCTGCAAAGTCAGTTGGTTCAGGAGCCTTTAAATAGTCGTAGTTGTACTCCGCAAACATGTCCATGCCCGGCATTCCCTCGTGCTGCATCCCGATTGCTTTACTGGCCTCCTCCTTACTCACCTGTGCCTGGCCATGCATGGTGTGGCCCATTTTCGCGTGGTCCATCTCCATGGCAGCAGCTGTATCCGTGGGTGTGACCTCTTTTACTTTTTGGTGCCCGGTAGCATGTTCCATTTTCGAGTGGTTCATTTGCTTGGCGGCTGCCGTATCTTTCTTCATCTCCATCTGATGCTCATGGGGCATTGGCTCCGTTTGCTGCGGCTCCTGCTTCATGTCCATACCCTTGCCAGGCTCTATCCCTTTGCCGTGTTTCATGGGCGTGCCTTCGCCCATTTGCATTTCTTCGTCCATCTGCATCCCCCACTCCTTCATCATCTCGTATGGCTCTTCCTCGCTGGGGTTGAATTTGGTGGCGGGCGCCCCCATTTTCATGTCCATGGCCGCCATCTGCTGCATCATGGCGATCTTATCGGGCCGTGGCACATCTGGGGCAGGAATAACGGTCCCCTGGCCAAAGAAGGCGGATGTATGGCCGGAGCCGTCCTGCACGGTGGCCTTCATTTCAAGCTTGCCGGTAGCCGGAATGGTAATGATAAAGTCGTATGTTTCGGCTACGGCAATAAAGGTGGGGCTGTGCTGCACCGGCACCACGTCCAGGCCGTCAGCCGCAATCAGGAGCGGTTTGTCTCCGCCAAAGGTCAGCCAGAATTGGCTGGAGGCAGCGGCATTGATCACCCGCAGCCTTACCCGTTGCCCCGGCTCAAACTCCGGGTACTCCCGCACAGGCTCTCCGTTGGTCAGGAAGGCGGGATAGTAGATGTCGGCGATGTCGGCCCCTTCCATCCGTTGCTTCCAAAAGTTAAGCTGCGCCCCCAGCGCTCCCCTGGCAATCACCATGTTGAGCGGGGTGGAAGTGCCTTTCTGAATGTCGTATATTTCCAACCCCCGCTTCAGGGTCTTCAGCACATTTGAGGGTTTTTCATAGGTCCAGTCTGAAAGAACCAGTACCAGGTCTGTGTCGTAATCCATCCGCTCTTCCCTGTCCTCAATCACAATGGAGCCATACACGCCCGACTGCTCCTGAAGGCCAGTGTGCGAGTGGTACCAGTAGGTGCCGGCGTGCTTCAAAGGAAACTCATAGGTAAAGGTTTCGCCGGGTGGGATGGGTGGTGTGGTGAGGTAGGGCACACCGTCGTGAAAGTTGGGAACCAGCAAACCGTGCCAGTGCACCGAGGTCTCCACGTTCATCTCATTCTTTACGTGCATCACGGCATAGTCCCCGTTTTTAAACCGTAGTGTCGGGCCGGGGATGGTACCGTTGATGGTCATGCCCTTGCTGCGTTTCCCGGCAATTTTTACTTCTTTCTGGTCAATCGTAAGGTGGTATACGACGGTGTCTGTCTGAGCAACTGCTGTTTTCCCGAAGAGGGAGAACAGAATTAGCAGCAAGACAGCCAGACTATGTTTTTTATTTTTCAAGGTGTGTTCTTATTATTCTGCTCCACTTAGTTTTACTCCTTACGTAGATTCCGTTAGAGTAATGTAAACTTGAAGGTTATCCCCTATCACCGGAGCGACTGCATTTACTCCGGTTGATAGAGGTGTCTGCTGCTACTTTGTAAAGCAGCATTCTGTACAATAGCATATCTGTTTTTCGGGGCCTCCTATAAATAGGTGGTGCCCACGTCCTCCTCTTCTCCCGTTGCAGGATCATCTACGTCGGTGTCGCCATCAGCCGCTGCCCACCAGATAAGGAATATTGCTACCGCATTCCAACAGTCCAGTACCATATTCGTTTGTTTTACCTTGCACTTGGTTCTGCTCTCATAGTCCTTAAAGTTTGATATAAGTATACTTACTTTAGTGAGAATCAGTCTGCGGCAGGAGATTAACCTGTTCCGTGATCGTACAGCCGGGCAACTTGTAGCGACCATTCGCAGCTCCTCTGTTGTATTACTTTTAGCTTTATACCAGTTGTTTAACCTTACCGTTTTATATATTTCTGTTAAATATTTATACAAACGTGGTCATAAGTGCTGCTCAAGCAGCACTACGCATAGGGTTAGCAGAAACGAAGGGTTGATTCAACAGAGCTGCGTTAACTTGCTGTATAAGTTGTCAGAAAGTGCTGTGTAAGTCTGATGGGCTTTCTCTTCCGTTTGTGTTTCGGTCAGCAGCTGCCGCATAACAGCGCTGAAGCATAAGTGAAGTAGAGCAACACCTGGCAGGCTGGCAAGTAGGCAAAGGCAGGAGCCCACAGAACACCGTCTATAAAATATACGTTGCAGGTAACATATGCATCACAAGAAGGAAAACCGATGAATCAGAAAACTCTTTTCTACACCATTTCGCAGCAGGAGTGGCTTGACACTGCTGGCGACACAGTACAGCCTGCTGTTTTGAAGGCCTTCGAAGCGGGCGGGAAAGCAGGCCGGAGCATCAAGAACGCGCTACACGGGAAATGGCTCGGGCACCCGCTGCATCCCGCCATAACGGATGTGCCGGTGGGCGCGTGGACAACCGCTGCGGTTCTGGACGGGTTAGAGCTAATGGGCAAAGAAAAGTACACTCCTGGCGCGGATGCAGCCGTGGCAGTCGGTTTGGTTGGCGCGTTGGGAGCTGCTGTTACGGGGCTTGCAGATTGGACCGGAACCAGAAAAGAAAGACGCAAACTCGGGATGCTGCACGGCATGCTGAACGCCGGGGCGACTGCACTTTATGCAACCTCACTGCTCTTGCGCCGGCGAAAGCGCACGCGCGGCGTGGGCATTGGCTTGGCTATGCTGGGCTACGGTGTGGTAAGTGCAGGGGCTTACCTTGGCGGGCACCTCGTCTTTGGTAAACAGGTTGGGGTAGACCATACAGGGAACTCAGCCGTTTACCCGGAGGATTTTGTTGCTGTTTTGCGGGAAGATGAGTTAGAAGAAGGTCAAATGCGCTGTGTAGAGGCTGGGGAGGTGAAAGTGCTGCTGGCTCGAAAGAACGGAGACTTGTTTGCCATCGCCCACACCTGCTCACATTTGGGTGGTCCGCTCTCAGATGGAGACCTGATGGACAACTGCAGCGTGCGCTGCCCTTGGCATGGTTCTGTGTTTTCTCTGGAAGATGGCAGCGTGGTGGATGGCCCTGCAACAGAGCCACAACCCAAATTTGAGGTACGTGTCAAAGCTGGTCAAATCGAGGTTCGGTTGCCAGAGTCTGAAAACAAGTAGTCATCACTCTCAATAACCAAAAACCCAGTTTTGTGCTATCCGTTAAGTATTCGGAATTATCGACATACTTATATGAACAGCTTTTACTTCTTTTGTGGTGCTTTCCTGTTTTTAATAACAGCATTAGACATTATCAAAACCACACTTTCCTCAAGCGGTGGCGGAAAAATAACTAGTGTTGTTTCTAAAGGAGTTTGGAAAGGCTTTTATGTCGCCGCCGGTAAGAATGGTCGCAGTAACCTACTGGAGTACGCCGGGCTTGGAGTGTTAGTATCTATTCTTCTGGTTTGGGTGCTTGGGCTATGGGCGGGCGTGTTTGTCATGTTGTTATCTGACCCTGACTCTGTTTTAAAAAGCAGTACGCTGGCAAGTACAGGTCCCTTAGAGAAGTTATACTATGCGGGCTTTACACTCTCTACTTTAGGAGTTGGGGACTATGTTGCATCAACCAATTTTTGGCGCGTGATTACTACGGTGGCCGCATTCTCCGGGCTGGCTTTTATTACCACCTCCATCACCTACTTTATTCCGGTGCTGTCAGCTGTAGGCCTTCAGAGCAGGCTGAGTCTGTACATCAACAGTATGGGTACAACCCCGCTGCAAATCGTACAGAAAAGCTGGAACGGCCGGAGTTTTTCATCTTTCTTCGATAACACTTCTGACTTATGCCAGATGCTCATGCAGCATACGGTAAATCACCACTCCTATCCCGTTATTCACTTTTTCCACAGCAGTAAACAGAAGTTGGCTATTGTACGCGCTGTTGTGCTGCTGGATGAGGCGCATCAACTTCTAAAAAATGTAGTTAAAGAGGACGCAGGCATCGACAAACTGAAGCTACACATGCTGCAAACTGCGCTGGATGAATACCTGGAAATGGTGAAAGGAAGTTTTATAAAAAATGAGACTCCCAATGAGAAGGCTCCTAAACCTGATTTGTCTCAACTGAAAGCAAGTGGTGTACCACTCCAGGAAGGCAAATACTCTGATAATGCTTCTGGTCAGGAACTACAAGAGCGTCGGGAACTGCTCACGGTTATGCTGGAAAAAGATGGCTGGAAATGGAAGGATGTTTATTAGGCAACTATGAATATGTTTCTCGTTAATACAAATGTGATGCCCTTCGCTTTTCAAATATGGGCTTTGGGGCCAACACCTTCAGTAAAAGCCAACTGAAACCCAGGGTGACCGGCCATACTGTCTGTTTAAGTCGCAGCCAGTAAAACCAGCGCCACAACGCCCCCTGCCCACACCTTCCGATGCAGCAGAAAGTGGCTCCCTACTTTGAGCAAATTAGCAATACCGTTAAGCTATAGCGTGCAGGTGGCATACAGGTCGTGTTTGTCCTAAACTTGTTGTGCATGTTCTGGTAGCGTACCAATATGCGGGTGTACCAGGGTCGCTGCTACAACCCTTCCTAAGAACCCCGTCAGCAACAGAACCATCACCACCCAACGAACTCCCGTTTGAACACAAAAAAGGCAAGAAACTGAGAAACTGCTGCAAAAGGCAACAGCGTCACAGGTATGTGCACAAACAACGGGTGCAGGTTCTGGAAGTCATCGAAGTCAGCTACTATTTTCTCCGGGTAGCCCCATCCTTTACTCTTTCCGTTTCCTGATGCTGCTAAGTAGGGGTTGCGCTGTTTTGGTGTTAATCAACAAAAGCATTCGTAGTGTCCAGGCTTTCTCTTTCTTGTGCATGGATGTGCAAGGACACAAACAAAAAGCAGAAGGTATCCATTGACTTCAAAGCTAGCTTCATAAATGATATTAAAAATTACCTAAGAAGTGTTATGCTCCTGCTTTAGAAGCCTTAGCTCAAACCACTCCTGCTATACTTCCTGTGTTGCCTAAACATATGGCTTATCCCCATGAAGCTCCCAATCAGCCCGCCAACAGCGCTGCCAAGGACAAACCCCATAAACGCGGCAGCACCGTAACTGCCTGCGGCCATTTGCCCCAAGCCTACCACCGGCCAAACGCCAGAGGCCACCAACCAAGCCAAAGTACCCACTAATACACCGCCAACAAGGCCTCCCCAAAAAGCCCCTTTGCCAATGGCTGGGTGGTAGATCGGCCCTCCTTCCGGATCAGTGTTTAGTGTTGAAACTAACAGGTCACCGTCCGTCATTTTAGAATTTTGGTGCTTTTTATGGTTATTTTCTTGTTGCATAGCCTTATTCCTTTTTTTCCTGTAATGTGTCTGCTTTCGGTAAGTAAGCGGCTGTGTCTACCGGCACCTGATAAGGGGAGAGCAGCCGATCAACTGTCTGCTGTGCCTTTACGCTTACCTGCGTGGTATCCCCGATAATCCAGGCAAAGTTCAGGATAGTCTCCTGCGGACCTGTGGCGAAGGGCTTTACCATGGTCAGGTACTCCCGCACTTCGTTTGGGATGTTGTCAGGCTCTATCAGCAGCATGGGGCCGTGCTTGCCCATGTGGCCCAGCACAGCAGCGGGTATCATCCCCAGCAGGTTATCCGGTCGGCCCACGATAAAGTTATGCCCAGCCTGCGCAATGCCCCAGCCAAACATGCGCTCTTCCCATGCCCACCACCAGCCGTGGTTACGGCCATAGTCTTTGTAACCAGCGTTTACGGCGCTGGTGGCAGGCGGAGTAGGACCGAATATCCTGCGCACCAGCCCATACTGCGCCAGCTCCCGCGCCACCTTGTCCGAGATAACATCCGGCCCGCCTGTCAGGTACATAAAGCTACCGTGGTCGCCGTAGCGTTTTTTAAGGATCTCTCTGGTGGCAGTTGGAATAGAGTCGGTGTATACCCAGGCAAAGCCTTTGCCCATGTGCGCGTTCCACCCCATTGGCCCTAACCCATGCTGCATTCCTTTAGGGTGGTCCAGCGCGGTGATGATCACCTCATCCGGATGGTCAGACTTCAAGGCCGCCTGCCACCTGTCCAGCAGTTCTGCCAGCTTTACCGGGTCTGGTTCGTTAAAGGTACGCACCCGATATCCGAGCACCTCCCTTACTTTTTGCACCTCTGCTTCCGGCACGTTCACGGCATATACATCTGTGCGCTGATCCTGAAAAACACCGTCAGGGCTCAGGCGCTTCATCTCCCGCAGCGTTTGCTCTGAAAGCCTGCCGTCTTTGTTCAGGTAGAGCAGCGGGGCGTTTACGGGCATGTGCGTAATCCGGCTCATGGCGGTAAAGGCGATGGCCGCGTCCTGTGGACAGAGAATGATGGCTCCCACGGCGTTGTCCTCACGGGTTGCCGGGTACACGGTTTGCGTCAGCAGGATGGCCTGCTCTTCTGGCGAACTGCCTGGTATGCGCACAGTATAAGCTGTAGTCAGGGCCTGCTGCTGCAGCGGATGACTACCGCCGCCTGCCCCACCTTCCGTTTTGCCACAGGAATAGGCGAACAAAGTGATGAAAAGTATGTATAGTATCTTGCGTCTCATACGTTGCCAGGTTTTAGTTTCTTTCGGATCATAAGCCAGTTAAGTGGCCATGCTATCAGGAAGCCTACAAAAGATGCCAGCCAGACACTTCCGAACCACAGCACATCGTCCTCTTTGGGCATCATCGGCAGCTTGCTCATCAGCATGTACCAAGTGCCTGTCATCATACCTAAGCTAACGGCCAGCATACTGATGGCGGTAGTGATCAGCGCCATTTTATAAAGCATTTTATCCGGCATGTTGGGCATCATGGCCTTTTTCATGGGGTACTGTGCCAGTAGCCAGGCTGTGACTACTGCCAGCACGTACATGGCAATCATCATAATGGGCATACCCGCACCTAGCCAGAAAAAAGGCCCTTCCAGCCATTCAGGAAAAAATATGGGAAAGCCAAACCACACAAAAAGGAAGCCCACGGCTACCATGAGTGTGGCCCCGTAGCCAAAACCCATGGCCGTGGCTGTGGCGCTCTGCAACGAATGGGGCCGCAGCCAGCGCCACTCCCCCTCAGATGTTTTCCAGGTGGGTTTCCGGTAGGAGTTCAGGTATAAAACTGGCCCAAGGACGGGCAGTAAAAGGGAGCTCAGGCCCCAGGCAATCTTGATGGGCATTTTCACCATCGGCAAGGTGTAGGTGGCGTGCACCCACACAAAGATGGCCGAAGCCACGCCCCATACCACAAACAGTAAAAGAAGCGCTTCCATGTCACCGAGCGCTATGGGCCCCATGCTCGGGTACTCTGCCTTCTCCACTGAAAAGTCAAGCCTGCTTTGCGCCGCGTAGCTAACGCGGTTGCTCACCAGCCAGAAGTGCCGGAAGGGCCCCTCGGAAGGAGACACAAACCAATCTGACCGCTGCCCCCACACGTAGCTGTCGAGCACCCCTGGTAAGCCACCGTCTTCTTCAGCATACAGCAGCGTGGCGTTGTTGCTTCTGGCGTAAGGCAGGGCAGCCAGCCCCTGCAGGGCATCGCGCGGGGTAGTCACCACATAATGAAAGTAGCCGTTTTGCCGGTCGTTGGTTCTGCCCCAGCCAAATTCTGTTCGCTCGTCCCGGTACTTGGCCAGCTCTACCGCCAGCTCATGTGGCGTGTTGGCCGTTATCCGCTCCCGGTCCTGGAAACCCTCTGCCGCAGCGTCGGGTAAGAGTTCCTCCGGCCCAACCAAGTATGCTTTCAGGCTTTGGTAGCGCGCCGCGTTTTCGCTTAAAGTGCCCCGGTTCACAAACACCACAGGGGAGCCGTAGTAGTAGGCATAGTACAGGGCCGGGAGTGCCCATTGCAGGGCTTCTTTACCTCCTCCGGGAACAAGTATGACATGCTTTGGGGTTGGGTTTGACTTGAGCGACTGCCGGAAAAACGCCTCCCAGTTTTCTTCTTTGGGAGCCATATCAGCCGTAGTGGCCTCCGGGTAGGGAATGGCTGTTTTAAGGTAAGCGTGCAAGTCTGCCGCGTCGGCACTCACCAGACGGGTCACGTTTTTGGTGTGCGCAAAAAGCCTGCCTTCCTCGGCACCCGTTTCTGCCCACGGGGCCACTTCCAGATCTTCCTTTATCAGGTTAACAAGGCCAAATCCGATTACCAGTACAACAAAGAATGCTACTATTGGATAGGTCCATTTCATAGTTTTTGTGTTAGGTTATGATGAATGTCAGGAGCCACAGAAAGCCAAACATACCGACAAGGCTGTAGGCTATGGCAGCTCCCTTAAGCGTGTGAACCGGCTTTTTGCTCAGCAAGAGCCAGAGCCCGATCAGGCCTGCAATGGCCAGCATGACAAGCGTGTGGTAATGCTTCTCGGGCTGCTCGGTTACAAAAGCATAGATAATCAGGGAGAGATACCCCGCCACCGCCAGCCCTATATGGGCGAAGACTACCATCTTAGGGGGGAACCCTTTCATATTTAGCTCCATAAGTGCAAACACTCCAGCCAGAGCGGCACCAAAAAGGAATATGGCTGCTATTATATCCATGCTTATCTCTTGTTAGGTGATACTTTCCAGACAACCCCGGTAAAGGGATGGGCGTTCATGCCGGTGTCGTCGAACTCCACTGTTCCGAAATCCACAATGTAAAGGCTTCCGTCTGAAGCCCATTCCAGCTGTATTGGCCGCTCTAGCCCGCCACCCTGGTTGGCAGATGCAGGCAGCTTGCTTTTGTTATAGATGAAGTCTGTTACCTGCCCTGACTGCAGGTTTACCTGCTGCACCTTGAAGCCCGGCCAGTTAAAGTCCACATCGGAGGGAATTTCCCCTTCTTTGATATATTTAGGCAGGTGAGGGTGGTATTCCTCGCCTTTGAAGAAAGGGACAATGGTGCCAAACTCCGCCACCAGTATATTCTCTTTAGGCACGCCCATACTGCCCTGCCCAAACACCATGCCCTGTGCTGCGCTGTGCACCGGCATCTTTACCAGCGGCTGGCGCGGCCTGTCTTTCCCTTTCAGCAGCTTGCGGTGCGTTTCGGGGGTGAGCACGAAGTTGCGTTCCTCTTTCTTCACCATAAAGCGGGGGTCGGTGATGGGAAGGCCGCTGTAAAAATCCGGCCAGCCGTACCACTCGCCCTCTACCACCTCATAGACAGGCTCCCAATCGAAGTACAGGCCACGGGGCGGCATGGGATTGGCGCTGTTCATGGTGGTGATCAGGCGGCCATCGGGAGAGAAGCGATAGCCGAAGCTGGAGCGCAGGCCCCAGGCAATGCGCTTAATGCCGCTGCCGTCCAGGTTGCTCACAAAGAAAGCCCCGTTGCAGATCTCCTCCCCTTTCACAACCTGTCCAGGTTTGGTTTCCTCACCTAGTGCAGCATAGGCACCTGTTCTGACCGAATCGGCATCCACTAAATTTATCTTGTGCGTGGGTACCCAGTAGTTTTGTCCTGTCAGGGTGACATCCTCTCCAGGAATCTCGCGGGCATTGGGCTTGTTAAAAGTGTTGATGACATTCACCCAATGCTCCTCCAGCACGCCGCTGTTCCCTTGTGTAGAGAGGAAGAAGTACATCTTGTCGTCTTTGAAGATGGGTTTTGCATTCAGAAACTCCCCCCAGGAAGGCAAACCATTTACAATGGTTTTAAACTCCCCGCTTTCGAGGTTGTACACCGAGTAGCGGCTGCGGTGCGAGATGTAAAGGTTGCCTTTGTGGTAGGTAACTCCTGTTACAGGAGGAATGAGGCCTTCTTCCATTTCAGAGGAGCTTTCTGCCTGTCTTATCTCCTCCATAGGCACTACCCTGTCATACAGCACCTTGGTGGTGCCATCGGGTAGCATCTGCAGAATGCGCGCCTCCGGTGCACGGGCAGGTTTGGTGCCGTAGGTATGCCCGCCTGCCTCGGCAATGTAAGTGTTCCCCTGCTCATCAAAGGTGACATCCACAGGGTACGTTAACCCCGTGGCTACTGCCTCGATGCTGAACCCGCTTGGCACGACAATGTCAGCAGGGGTAATTTTACGCTGGCTGTCCTGCACCACTGTGCTTTCAGCTGCTTCTGCATCCTCATCGCCGCGTTGGCTCTCAGGGTTGTTACAGCTTGCCAAATGTGTAACAGACAGTACAAGAAATAGCTTGTAGAAATGACGCATAAATAAAGTTTATTTAAGGTTTTATACTTGCCAAGATGATGTGTACTACTTCTCAGCTATGAAAAACTTACAGGTGGGCGCAAGCTTACTTACTAAGCCAATAGTATGTTTGTTTTATATATTAATGTGTTAAATTTATATATTTTGCGAACTACTGTACAAGGTAGACTTTCCCGGTGTTCCCTACAGGGCCTGCCTTATCTGTAGTCAAAAGGTAAATCTCTCCGCTGTTGTCCTGCCCAAAGCCCAGCAGGTAATGGCCTAAAGAAGCATTCGGCATACTTTGGAAGTGCAATTTTCTGTAGTTCCAGGGGCCCTGCTCCCCCGTCATCTCAGCGGAGAATACAGCGCCGTCGGGCCTCTCGTGATGCTGCGTCCATACGCCGAACAAGTAGTTACCGCTAAGGTTGGCACGCATGCTGCCTCTGTACACATAGCCGCCAATGCCTACTATGCCCAAGCCTTCCTGCGGGTAGGACATGCTGTTCTTGAACTCGATTACGGGATCTATGAATTCATTGCCCAGGCTGTCTTTTTCCGGACAGTTTTCTAATGGTTCCTTGTTGTTGGCTGCGTTGAAACAGATGGTGCCTTCTTTTACATTCCAACCATAGTTGCCGCCTTTCCTGATTATATTGATTTCCTCGCGCAGGACCTGGCCGGCATCTCCTGCTATCAGCATGCCTGTCTCCCGGTCAAAGGAAAAGCGGTAGGGGTTGCGCAGCCCGAAGGCGTAAATTTCCTTCATGCCCCTTTTACCATCAGCAAAGGGATTGTCTGCAGGCACGCTGTAAGGTGAGCCGCTGTTGACATCGATGCGCAGAATACTGCCCAAAAGATTTTGCTTGATGTCCTGCCCGTTTCCTCCCTCATTGTCTTTGTACCAATCCCGCACATGGCCCGTGCCAATGTCGTTTTTGTTACCGCCGTCACCTATGCTGATGTACAGATAACCGTCCGGGCCGAACATCAGTGTCCCCGCGTTGTGGTTGTCCTGGGGCTGATCAACCTGCATCAGCACTTTTTCAGAGGCAGGGTCGGCATTTTCTCGATTGTCTCCTGTTGCCAGGTATTCTGCCACGACGCTGGTGTGGTCAAAGCCGTTGGGCGCTGATTGGCGCGAGGGAGCACTATAGTACACGAAGAACCTGCCGTTACGCTGAAACTCCGGATGGAAGGCAAGCCCCAGCAGCCCCCGCTCCTCATGTTCGTCTTTGAGCTTCACAATTTTACGCTTTAGGTCCAGAAAAGGCTCCGGCTGTAGCTGGCCATCCTTAACAACCCTGATCACGCCGACCTGGTCCACCACAAAAAGCCTGTCATCGTTGGGTGGCTGTGTCAGAAAAACAGGTGAAACCAGATCAGAGGCTATCATTTGCAGGCTTACCGAATCCACAGGTTGTTCGTCCTGTGAAGCCGCTGTGTCTGCGATGTCAGAAGAGGGCGTTGAAGTACACGCGTAGTTCAGAAACAGAGGAAGTGTAAAAATGAATAAGTATAGCTTTCTCATGGTCGATAGGTATAGAGGTTAAGTAAAAGTTAAAGAGGTGCTAATTCTGTCATGTACTATTATGCATCATATTTTAATCAGCTTATTACATTTCTGACCAGATTAGTAGTCATAGTGGTGAATTCAGGTTGTCTCTTTTGCAGGCTTTGGAGAAGCAGGGCCTTGCATCCTAAGAACTTCCTCTAACTCACGCTCCGTCATGCTGCCCCAGTACCTTCTGTATTCTGTCTCATCAGTGGTATGTGGTATAGGCTGCAGTTCTGGCGCCACCTGATGCAAAGCCTCCTCCAGTGCCTCGTATGGCCGGTAACCGATTATGATTACGCCCTGCCCTTCTCCCTCCCGTTTCATGGTAAGCGCCGGAAACCGGCTGATGCCATGCAGCCGCACCTGTTGCAGATCCTCCTCAAAAGCTTCTCTGGCAGCTTTGCTGCCCATATCCCGCTGAAGCCTGTCCACGTCTACCAATGCCTGGTTTTCTTTGTGAAGCTCTTCCCCCACCTGTTGCAGCACTTCCCAGTCAGCTATGTCTTTCCCGTGCAGCATGATCGCCTCCCGCAACTTGCGCAGGTACGCTTCCGCCGCCACCGGCGACTGCATCTCCGCCGCTTTCACAGCGATACAGGCAGGGTAAGAGGACTTTGGCGGATTTTCGTACCACACGCGCTCTCTTATCGGCATCCCGGATTTATACTTCGCCTCCAGCCATAAAGGCCCCATTTGCAGTGGGCGGCTTACGGCGTTCATGGGGTCGCTGAAGCTATCCCAATTAGGTATAAGCCCCCCCATTCGATAGCGCCACTTTACTTTGCCTTGATACGCAAAGCGCAGCCGTCGCCACTGCGGCTCCATGGCCCAGCTCCAGCAACAAAGAGGGTCGGTGTAGAACTCTATCTCCACCGACCCCGCTTCTTTTTTATTTTTTGGATTGTTCTTGATTTCTGT
The DNA here is from genome assembly GCF_947495565.1 of uncultured Pontibacter sp. Taxonomy (GTDB): domain Bacteria; phylum Bacteroidota; class Bacteroidia; order Cytophagales; family Hymenobacteraceae; genus Pontibacter. The sequence goes on along the minus strand of NZ_CANLZM010000016.1, from coordinate 8,604 downwards.
CATTCTATCAAATGTAACCCCTGCCTACAGGCAGTTCTGCGGGTATTCACACCAATGGTTCTCACCGCTTGGTACGGCTTTTTTAACCTGTTGGCTACGCTCTTTGCTCATCTCTTTGTCTTTCTTCTCTACGCTCTCCATGGTGCGGTCTGTGCCGCGCGGCCCGTGGTCGATCATACCGTTACTATCCACAATATGTTTAAACGGCTCCTGTACGTACTGCCAGGTCTCACCTAAGCCCGGGCTCTTGCCTTCGTTCCAGGGTCCCTTGGCATCGGCACCGTTGGAGAGGTTAAAGTAGCTGTTGCTGTAGCGCGGGTCTCCCTGCAGCACCCCCGGCGGGAAGTTAGGCTGTATGGTGCTTAAGGCTGCCTCAAACATCTGGTGGTGGGCAACCTCGCGGGTCATCAGGAAATTTAGCGTTTCCTTTACATAGGGATCATCGGTGAACTGCATCAGGTACTCATATACGATCTTAGCCCTGGACTCAGCCGCAATGTTGGAGCGCAGGTCCACGGTTGGGTCGCCGTTTGCGTTCACGTAGGTACCCGACCACGGCACACCCTGACTGTTGGTTACGGTGGGTCCGCCGCCGCTCAACACCAGGAACTGGGGGTTCATCATGGCGTTGTGGATGAAGTTCTCCTTCTTATCTTTGCCGTCCAGCAGCTGCATGATCTCCGCCTTTGCAGCAGCATCTTTTAGCTCCCCGTTTATGGGTCCCAGAAGCATCTGAATAGTGGCCCCCACAATCTCCAGGTGGCTGAACTCCTCAGTGGCGATGTCCATCAGCATGTCATACTTGTCTGGATGGGGCTGGCGCATGGCGAAGGCCTGTGTGAAATACTGCATGGCTGCCGCCAACTCGCCATTAGGGCCCCCAAACTGCTCCAGGAGCATACTGGCAAAAGCCGGGTCTGGCTTAGAGACGCGCGCGTTAAACTGTAACTCTTTTACGTGATAAAACATTTGTTTTCATGTTAGTAGTTAAACAATCAATTTAAATCAGGTTAATCTAAATAAAAGCCCACTCCGCACCTGTGCGCTTATATCCTTATCTGGCAGTATCTCTAACCTGCCAACCCATAGTACCTTACTTGATGTGATCATCCCGTCCGGCATAAATTTCTGTTTTAGCCCTTAATGGTAAAGCCAAAGCAGTCACTGCCAAACCCAGTATCGCCCCTGTTACACTTAAGCATGTGGTGCATGTGCAGCATTTGCTTACGCATATCATCCGACATGTTCATGTCTCTTTTCTTTTTACCTCCATCCCGATGACTTTCATGCCTGTAGTCACTTCTTTTGTGCGATTCCTGCTCGTCCTGCTGCTTACGCTTTTGCCCTTCGTCGCTGTGCATCTTTTTGTTATGCTCCCGAATCTGTTTCTCAGCCATAGGCCTGGTTACGCCGCGCATGCCCATGCCATCCTGATGCTTGCCGTTGCCTTGATTTTTATCCTGTTCTTGACCCAACATTCCAGTGTCTTTTAATTCATTGAAAGTCTGATAGCTAAAGGTAGAGCTGTCGCAAAGGAAGCAGCACTGCTTATCCTTAGTATAAGCAAGGGTGAAGAAAGGGTTATGGGTATAAGCCTTTAGCTAAGCAGTTGCCGCTATGCTACCCAATGAATAACTAATACTGCTGTGGCAGCATCCTAAAACAGGAGCAGCTTTAGTTATTTATTGGCACATAGTCTGTGCGTTACGTGCTTTGCTCCTGTTTTACAAAGCTTTATGCATATGGGTTTTGCATATTTGTGCACAATTTTTATATATTTTATGCACGAGGCTTGGAAACAGGTGCCTTTTATGAGCTGGCGACCAGGGTAATATTGTGTTGGGAGGCGCTGCGCTGGCCTACAAAGGTATTCCCATGCAGTAGGCGTATTGCGGAGCGAAGTATGCAGTGAAGGGTTTTTCTGAATCCCCGCGTACCGAACTGCAGCACTATAAAAATAAAGTGAAGCCCGCCATGATGCCCTTGGCTCGTTCGGGGAGCAGGCGACGAATTTTGGTCTATAGCTATGGGTGAGTCTTCATCGGAAAAAGCCTTCAACAACCATAGCTGTTGAGGCAGTATACTGCTGGTTCGGAAACGGTTTAAATAGTACTGCTTTTACGATGCTGATTGATTCCCAAGACTTCCTCGCCTGAATAAGTATTTGATTACCGGCTTTCTGAAACCTTGTTTGAATAGTATTCTATGAACCAGCTTGGAACGGTATCAGGGTCGAGTTCATCCCAGTCCTTTTCTCCTCTTGCATTCTTCTTAAAGTGCGCGAAGAGCTGAAAGCCCTCACCATCTCTGGAGTTATCGAAAAAGTAGGCCTGATAGGCCAATTGGGCAGCCTCGAACAGCAGGTCAAGCGAGCGAAAATATCTTTGCTCTATTTTATCTTCAGGCACATCATGACCTCCCTGCCGGGTTCTTACCTGCACCCTATATTTATTGATTTCGGGCGATTCGGTGGATACAAAGTACAGATAAACTTTATAGCCTGCCGCGGCTGCCTCCCGCATAATGTCAAGCTTAGAGGGGTGAGAAAACACGGTTTCAAAGGAAAATTTCTTCTTCTCCAGCAACAGCTTTTTCCTCAGGAAGTCAGCGATAATCTGTGCCAGCCGCTCGTTGGTTTCGGGTACAACAAGCTCAATTTTATTGTTGACAAGCCTGTAACAGCCTTCAAACTGGGACTGATCGAACCTCTCGTGGATAAGGCCAGATGATACCGCTATCTGGACAAACTCGTCATTGGCGACCTCGACACGGTATTGGTCAAAGGAGAAGCGGTGCTCCCGTAATGCTTTGGCAATGTCATCGGCATTTATATAAATGCCAAAGTCAACCGGAATCTGGCTGACTTTATAGGCTCTTACGGCGTTGATAATCGTGCTTTTGCCGGAGCCATTGGGGCCGGCAAACACTCTCAACCTGAGGTTTGAGTTAGTCGAGGGCAATTTGACTTGGGCGCGTTATATTTCTGATTTTGGTGATTCTGCTTTTAGTGCCATCCTGGTCCACGCGCACTACCCACCCGTTTTCTGCCTTCACTACGTAGCCTGCAACCTCCATAGCCCTTCTGGACGCTCTCTTTACTGCAGGACTGGCAGCCCGCACCAAAACACGCTTTGTAACGTAAGCTGTTTCCTTCTCGGCTGCACTCTTTTTAGCTGCTTTCAATCTGCTTTTCATAACCTAAAGATACAAGTTTAAAGTGTATTTTAACACTCCTCTCAATAAATACATCAACGTTCATGCCTAACTCAGGGTTAAGCAATATTTTGGCAGGAGCGAGGGCTGCTCTATAGTACGATTGCGGGAACAACGGCTTGCGGGGCTGAGAATTTTGCTAATGTGTTATACATAAGAACATTACACTACGGCAACTTTCAGGGCATATCACGACACACCTTATCTCCTAAATCCTTGCTATATTTACATCTTTATATACCACAGAAACCACCCTTACCCGATGCCTACGCTCCACTGGATTGGAAAAGAAAAAGTAGTAAACCACCACCGCGACGTGCCTTTCAGAGTACTGGAGCCTACTTATACTTTCACAACTGAACAGAATACTGCAGATGGACAATCCTCCGCAGCCGGAAATAAGATCATACACGGTGACAACCTGGAGGCGTTAAAGGCGCTACTGCCGGAGTACGAAGGCAAGGTAAAGTGCATTTACATTGATCCTCCTTACAATACCGGCAACGAAAGCTGGGTGTACAACGACAACGTTAACGACCCTAAGATGCAGCGGTGGCTGCAGCAGGTGGTAGGCAAAGAAGGCGAGGACTTGACCCGCCATGATAAATGGCTCTGCATGATGTACCCACGCCTGAAGCTGCTGCACAAGTTGCTGGCTAGTGATGGTGCCATTTTCATCTCAATTGATGATAATGCACAAGGTTTTCTAAGGCCTCTAGTGGACGAAGTGTTTGGCGTTGGCAATTTCGTTACTAACATCATATGGGAGAAAGCGGATTCTCCCCGCAACTCAGCTCGGCAGTTCTCTACTGACCATGATTATATCATGGTTTATTCTAAGAACACTGATTGGGTACCTAACAGACTTCCAAGGAATGAAGCTTCTAACTCCATTTATTCTAACCCAGACAAAGACCCTAGGGGCCCTTGGCTGCCCGGTGACCCGTATGCTAACAAACCTTACTCGAAGGGCTTGTATACAGTTGAAGGTCCGACAGGCAGATCTTTTTCTCCTCCGCAGGGAAGGTTCTGGCGTATCTCGGAAGAGAAGTTGCGCGATTTAGACAATGACGGTAGGATATGGTGGGGACCAAACGGAAGCGCTAGACCAAGTATAAAGCGTTACCTGTCTGAAGTTTCAGACCTTGTACCGCGTACTTTATGGAAGAAAGACGAGGTAGGAAGCAACAGAACTTCAAAGAATGAAATTAATCTTCTCTTTCCTGAGTCAGCTTCATTTGATACCCCTAAGCCAAGCCTGTTAATAGAACGAATTCTAAGGCTTGCTACCGACAAAGACTCTATCATCCTAGACAGCTTCGCGGGCTCCGGCACCACAGCTCATGCTGTGTTAAACCTTAATAAGGAAGACGGCGGTAATCGCAAATTTATACTTATTGAGATGGAAGACTATGCCGAAAGTATAACTGCAGAGCGCGTAAAGCGTGTAATGCAGGGGTATGGCGAAGGCAGTAAAGCAGTAGCAGGCACAGGTGGTGACTTTACCTATTATACACTAGGCCCGTGCTTGTTTGATAAGGAGAACAATCTGAATGAGGCAGTTGGGCTGGAGCGCATTCGGCAGTACATCTGGTATTCCGAAACCCGCAGCCCCTACCTTGCTTCTGTAACCGTCTCCGATGCACACTTTTTGGGCCGCCTGCACAGCACCGCCTATTACTTTGTGTACGAGCCAAACCAGATCACCAACCTGGATTATGACTTCCTGGCCACCGTCACCCATAAGGCAGAGCAGTACGTGATTTATGCCGATAACTGCCTGCTGCCCAAAGAGCTACTGCAGAAGTATAACATCGTTTTCAAAAAGATCCCAAGAGACATTTCAAGATTTTAAGATATGGCAGCAGAGCAAAACCCGCAGGAGTCAAACATCATCTTCTATACTACCCCCGATCATCAGATAAAGGTGGATGTATACTTTCTGGATGAAACTTTCTGGTTGAACCAAAAAAGGTTAGGGGAGCTTTTTGGCGTGGAGGTGCCAACGATAAACTACCACCTGAAAGAGATCTTTACAAGCGGAGAGCTGGATGAAGCGGCAACTATTAGAAAAATTCGAATAGTTCAGCAGGAAGGCACACGCCAGGTAAGCAGGGAGGTGGAGTTTTATAACCTGGATGCCATCATTGCGGTAGGTTACCGTGTCAACTCCTTCCAGGCAACCCAGTTCCGGATTTGGGCTACCTCTACCCTGCGCCAGTTTATCGTGAAAGGCTTTGTGCTTGATGATGAACGCTTGAAACAAGGCTACCACTTCGGCAAAGACTACTTTGATGAGCTGCTGGAGCGTATCCGGGAAATCCGAGCTTCAGAGCGCAGGTTCTACCAGAAAATCACCGACATCTACGCCGAATGCAGCATCGACTACGACCCCAAAGCCGCTTTAACACGGCAGTTTTATCAGACGGTACAAAATAAGCTCCACTGGGCCATAACTGGCAAAACAGCAGCCGAGCTGGTGGCAGGCCGAGTGAGTGCCGGGAAACCCAACATGGGGCTTACCACCTGGAAAAATGCGCCCAGTGGTAAAATCTTGAAGTCGGACGTATTAGTCGCAAAAAACTACCTTTCAGAAGCTGAAATGAAGTCGCTCAACCGTATCGTGACCATGTACCTGGACTTTGCCGAGCTACAGGCAGAACGGCAGGTGCTGATGACGATGGAGGATTGGGTGGTAAAGCTCGATGCATTTCTCCAGTTCAATGATTATCAAATACTGAAGGATGCAGGCAAGGTATCAAGTGAGGTAGCTAAAAAGCTGGCTGAAGGGGAGTACGAAAAATTTCGGGTAGTACAAGACAGAGAGTACACTTCCGATTTTGACAAAGAAGTAGAAAAGCTAAAAGCCAGTTCTAAAAAACCTAACAGACGAAGGGGAGCCTAAATGGAGTTAAAAGCGTATCAGCAGCAGGTAGTCCAGAACCTTGAAACCTTTCTGGAGTACACCCAACAGCACAAGCTGGTTGGGGAGGCCTTCAATAAGTATTGGGAGGACAAGATCGGCCCTTACAACCCGCTAACGGGCGAGGGTATGCGCCCCTACAAGAATAATGTGCCGGGGGCGGCCAGCATCTGCATTAAGGTGCCTACCGCCGGTGGCAAAACCTTTATTGCCTGCAATGCCCTGAGCACTATTTTCAGGGCCTTTCCGGTGGAGAAGCCCAAAGCGGTGGTATGGCTGGTGCCATGGAGCAACCTGCTGGACCAAACGGTAAAGAACCTGAGCGACCCGGATCACCCCTATCGCCAAAAGCTGGACGCGCTCTTCAACCACCGCGTAGAGGTATACCGGAAAGACGACTTGCTGCAGGGCTCCAACTTCAACCCGACGGTGGTGCAGGAGCAGCTCACGATCATCGTCATGAGCTTTGCCAGCCTGCGGGCTCGCCGTAAGGAAGACCGCAAAGTATATCAGGAAAACGGGCAACTGGCGCAGTTCGCACAACACTATAAAGACACTTCTCATCTGCTGGACAACACAGACGAGACGGCGCTGATCAACGTGATCCGGAGCCTTAACCCCGTGGTAGTGGTAGACGAAAGCCACAATGCCGAAAGCGACCTGAGCGTGGATATGCTACAGGCCCTGAATCCGTCTTTCCTGCTGGACCTTACCGCCACGCCAAAGGAGAACAGCAACATCATCAGTTTAGTACCCGCCATTGAGCTGAAGAAAGAGCACATGGTAAAGCTGCCGGTCATCGTGTATAACCACCACGACAAAACGGAGGTGGTGAACAGTGCCTTGCACCTGCAGCAGAACCTGGAGCAGCTGGCCAAGGCCCAACACAAAAACGGAGGCCGCTACATACGCCCTATTGTTCTGTTCCAGGCGCAGCCGCGCACCGGCGAAGACAACACCACTTTCGATAAACTGAAGCAGCAATTGCTTAAACTAGGCATTCCGGAGGAGCAGATCAAAATAAAGACTGCAAATAAAGATGAGCTGAAGGGCGTGGATCTGATGTCGGAAAAATGCCCGGTGCGCTTCATCATTACTATAAACGCTTTGAAAGAAGGCTGGGACTGCCCCTTTGCCTACATACTGGCATCCCTGGCCGACAAATCCTCGGCAGTGGATGTGGAGCAGATATTGGGTCGGGTGCTGCGCCAGCCCTATGTGATGAAGCACAGCCACCCCTTGCTGAACGTGTCCTACGTGCTCACAGCCTCGGCCAAGTTTAATGAAACGCTGCAGAATATTGTAAAAGGGCTGCAGGCATCCGGCTTCAGCAGCAAGGACTACCGCCACAAGGATGCACTTCCAGAGGCACCAAAGCCAGAGGAAACGCCCCAGCAATCGCTGAACAAGGCATTCTTCCCAGAGGAGTACCCGGAGACACCCGATGAGGACGAGATCGACACCGGTCGCATTAGCTATAGCCTTGATACCCCTTTACCTTCTACTGCTTCCTCTACCGTGATTTCACAGATTGAGCAAATGGCTGTGCAGCAGGTCGCTGAAACGGAGCAGCGGATAAAGGAACAGGAGAAATCGAACACTGACAACATCTTTTCTGAAATGGGTGAAAAAGTACAGCGTTACCAGATGCGGGATGCCTTTGCAGAAACGGCACAGCAGATAGTCTTACCGCAGTTTTTCCTGGAAGTACCCACCAGCTCTATTTTCGATATGGAAACAGGCTCTGCCCTGCTTAATCAGGAGGTGCTGTTAAAAGGTTTTAGGCTTTCCGATGAGGATACTAAAGTAGAGTTTGACAGCATCTCATCGGATATGTACAAGGTTGATCTGCATGAGACCAAGAAGGATGATTTCACCCCGTCTTTCGCCAAAATTGAGCAGCAACAGGTAAAGGATCCCATAGCCGAGTACATCCTGGCGAAGCCTAAGGAGAGCCAGGTAAAAGACATTGGTCACCAGATCATGCAGCTCATAGGCAACATGTACCCAATCGCTGAGCAGGAGGTAAAAATTTACGTGGAGCGGATTCTTTCCAGGATGACAACCGAACAGCTCCGGGATTTCCTGTCGCGCAAGTATAGCTACACCGATAAGATAAAGAAGAAGATCCGCTCACTGGCTGACGCCTATGCAGAGCAGCGCTTTAATGAGCAGTTAAAGATTGGAAAAATTACAGCGGCTGCAAGCTGGAAGTTTCCTGTGACTTTGGTACCTGGTGCACTGGGTGCGCCGGTTGCTAGCTCGCTGTACGAACGCGAAGGCAGCATGAGTAACTTTGAGCAGAGCAGCATTATGGAATTTGCTAGTCTGCCAAATGTGCTGTTCTGGCACCGAAATTTGGTGCGGGGCAAAGGCTTTGCAGTAAACGGATTTAAATCAAACCATTACCCTGATTTTATACTTTACACTAAGTCTGGCAGGGTAATACTTTTGGAAACGAAGGGAGA
>NZ_CANLZM010000015.1 GCF_947495565.1 uncultured Pontibacter sp. | reverse complement strand
TGATCAGCTGCCTGTCATCAGATGGCGCTTTTCAGCGGGCAAAAAAGAAGCCCGGCATTGCTGCGCGGGCTCCTTTTTTAGTTTCTATTTATCATTATCGCTCATACTATACTATACTATACTATACTATACTATACTATACTATACTATACTATACTATACTATACTATACTATACTATACCTCTTGCCTCTCCTTATTACTTATTGCACTGTCAGCATATTCTTGTAAGTAACTATAAAGGGGCATCAGCTTACCACTTTTAGCTATAGTACCTCGCGCTAGCATGCCACCTGCATCTCCGTTGAAAAACTGGGGGAATACATTATCTATTAAGTGGCGACCAAAGTCACGGGAGGCGTTGCGCGGAAGTTCGCAAGGTAGATTGTCCACGGCCATCACTGTTATATTGCTGGCTCGGAAGTATGGCTGCTCCAGTTCTCCTGTAGCCGGGTTGTAATCGTAGGCTGGCTCCTCTATTGTAGTAGCACGCTTGGTGGTAGGTATAGAGCCGTTCACATCACAGGTTATATCGGCAATGGTGTCTATTTTAAAATCCGGGTTGCGGGTGTCTTCTTCTGTAAAGAGCTTTGGTGCGCGTGGGTCCCAGTAGGCGCAGGCCATCAGCAGATCGGTAACTTTGGTAAATTTGCGAAAGGTACTCTTATATAAGTGTGGGTTGGCATAGAAGTCCGGCGAATCCCATACTTCTACATCGGGGCGGGCATTATAATCGCCGGAGTGCAGCTGGGCATAAACAGGCTCTGAGAACTGCTTGTACAGGTAGTCAAATACGCTCACCCTTCTTATCTCCATCTTATCGAGCACCTCCATAGCACCGCAGGCCACACGCCCGCCTCCGGTGATGGCAATTTTGATCGGCGGCAGTTTTACTTTAAAATACTCTTCCTGCATGTCCTCCATCTCATGGCAGAGGTAGGCCGGCTTTAGGTCAAATAGCTTATGCTTTTTGCCGTAGGTAAGTACTCCGTTATAAGCGCCCACAATGCCAGCGTATCGGCCAAAGGCAACTACCCGCTGCCCTTCCGGTGTTTTTAGCAGCTCGTAATCTATCAGGGTGATGTTCTTGTCAAGTATGGCCCGAAGCAGTTTGGCGTTATGCGGCTGCTTTTTTATAGTATGGGAAAAGAACAGATAGGTCTTATTCGGAACCAGCAACTCTACAGGCACCTCCTTCACCCCCATCAGCACATCGCAGTCAGATAAATCCTGCTGCAGCGGAATATCAAGCTCCTGGTACTCGGCGTCGGTAAAGCAACGGATACCACTTGGCTGCACCACCACCTGCATCGCTGCAAACTCCTGCATGGCCTCCACGCATTTTTTAGGAGTAAGTGGCACACGCTTGTCTACTGGTACTTTACCTTCTTTGATGATGCCGATCTTCAGGTTGCTCATAAGACTTTCAGGTTGAATTGTTGCCGTTGTTTTTGTGTTTGAATGTATAAACAAAAGCCGGTGCTCGCGCTTATACTTCAGGTTATTATACTCTGCTGCGCATCTTTAACTATTTAGCTTTGATGCTTCAATATAATAAAGTATTACTACTTTTGTAGCAAGAGTTAGGAACTGGCGACAGGCTGGCTTCCGAAGGAGCAGAAAACCCAAAAAATTCCAGACTAATATAACATCGTTATGATCTTTAAGACCAAACCTGCTGATGTATTTAAGGAGCGCCACAACGGCCCCGACAAAGAGCAAATGCAGGACATGCTGCGCACTATTGGCGCAGAAACACTGGACCAACTGATTGAGGAGACTGTACCAGCCGCCATCCGACTGAAGAAGCCTCTCAACCTTCCTGCCGCGCTTTCCGAGAGAGACTTCCTGAACAAGTTCTCACAGATCGCCAAGCAAAACAAAGTGTACAAGTCTTACATCGGGCTTGGCTACAACGATACTATTTTACCTCCGGTTATACTTCGTAATATTATGGAGAATCCGGGCTGGTATACTGCCTACACTCCTTACCAGGCTGAGATTGCACAAGGCCGACTGGAAGCGCTGATCAACTACCAGACCATGGTGATGGACCTGACAGGTATGGAGATCGCCAATGCTTCTTTACTGGATGAAGGCACTGCCGCTGCCGAGGCTATGGCTATGTTCTTCTCTCAGCGTAAAGGATCCCGCAAAAACGCTAACCGTTTCTTTGTATCGGAGCACGTGCTGCCACAGACAATTGATGTACTGATGTCGCGCGCTACACCGATAGGCATTGAACTGGTAATTGGAGACCACCGCGAGGTTGATTTCTCTGACGAGACTTTATTTGGTGCCCTGGTACAATACCCTGCTGCCGATGGTGCCATTTTCGATTATACTGACTTTATTTCTAAAGCGCACGCAAACGAAGCATTTGTAGCTGTGGCTGCCGACATTCTTTCGCTGACGCTGCTAACACCTCCGGGTGAGATGGGCGCGGATGCCGTGGTAGGCACTACCCAGCGTTTTGGCGTACCGATGGGCTTTGGCGGACCGCACGCAGCATACTTTGCTACCAAAGATACCTTTAAGCGCGTGATTCCGGGTCGTATTATTGGTCTTTCTGTGGACACAGAGGGTAACAAGGCTTACCGCATGGCCCTGCAGACACGTGAGCAGCACATCCGCCGCGAAAAAGCTACCTCTAACATTTGTACAGCACAGGTACTTCTGGCTGTTATTGCTGGCATGTATGCTGTATACCATGGCCCACGTCGCCTGAAGTATATCGGCCTGAACACGCACGTACTGGCGCAGCAACTAGAAAAAGGCCTGCAGGCACTTGGCTTTAAGCAGCAGAACGAGCAGTATTTCGATACACTGAAGATTGCCGTGGAAAGCGCTGAGTTGAGAGACGCTATCCGTACAGAGGCTGAGGCAGCTGGCATCAACTTCCGTTATTTTGGAGAGAACAACATCGGCATTTCACTGCACCAGAACACCGACCTGCAGGATGTGAAAGCTATACTGGCTGTGTTTGCGAAAGTGGCCGGCAAGTCTGCTGATGTGTTAAGTATAAATGAGCTTCCGGAGGAGACTGAAATTACCTGGGCAGAGAGCCTGATCCGTAAGAGCGACTACCTGACGCATTATGTGTTTAACGAGCATCACTCAGAGCACGAAATCCTGCGCTACATGAAGCACCTGGAGAATAAAGATATCTCTTTGGTTCACTCCATGATTCCGCTTGGCTCTTGCACCATGAAGCTGAACGCTACTGTCGAGATGATTCCGGTTACCTGGCCAGAGATCGGGCAGTTGCACCCATTTGCCCCAGCCGACCAAACCAAAGGTTATGAGCAGATCTTTACTGACCTGGAGGCTTGGTTATGTGAAATCACTCGTTTTGATGCTGTGTCGCTGCAGCCAAACTCTGGCGCACAGGGCGAGTATGCTGGTCTAATGGTAATTCGTGCTTACCATGAGTCGCGTGGCGATCATCACCGCAACATTGCTTTGATTCCTTCTTCTGCACACGGCACCAATCCTGCTTCTGCGGTAATGGCCGGTATGAAAGTAGTGATTGTGAAGTGCGATGAGAAAGGCAACATTGATGTAGCCGACCTACGTGCGAAAGCTGAGCAGTATAAAAATGAGTTGTCTTGCCTGATGGTGACGTATCCTTCCACACACGGTGTGTATGAGGAAAGCATCATTGAGATCTGCCAGGTTATCCACGACAACGGTGGCCGTGTTTATATGGATGGCGCCAACATGAACGCGCAGGTAGGTTTAACTTCTCCGGCGCATATCGGTGCTGACGTTTGCCACCTGAACCTGCACAAGACATTCTGCATTCCGCACGGTGGCGGTGGCCCTGGCATGGGCCCGATCGGTGTGGTGAAAGATCTTGCTCCGTTCCTTCCGGGACACGCGGTAAGAAAAATCAACGGCGAAAACGCTATTCACGCTGTATCTGCTGCTCCTTGGGGTTCTGCTTCTATCCTGCCGATATCTTATGCTTACATTGCCATGATGGGCGGTGAAGGTTTGACAGAGGCAACGAAGGTAGCTATTCTGAACGCCAACTATATTAAGGCACGCTTAGAGAAGCACTATCCGGTGCTGTATGTAGGCAAAAATGGCCGCTGCGCACACGAAATGATTCTGGATTGCCGCGAGTTTAAGAAGTTTGGCGTAGAGGTAGAGGATATCGCGAAGCGTCTTATGGACTATGGTTTCCATGCACCCACGGTATCGTTCCCGGTTGCGGGCACATTGATGGTGGAGCCAACAGAGTCTGAGGCACAGGAAGAACTGGACAGATTCTGTGATGTGATGATCTCGATCCGTGAGGAGATACGTGAGGTAGAAGCAGGAAAGGCTGACCAGAAAAACAACGTACTTAAAAACGCGCCGCACACAGCTAAAGTGGTGATGGTAGAAAACTGGGATCGCCCTTACTCTCGCGAGAAAGCGGTGTTCCCGATGGCTTACCTGCGCGACAACAAAGTATGGCCAACTGTTAGCCGCATCGACAGCGCCTACGGCGACCGTAACCTGGTTTGCTCTTGCGCCCCGATTGAAGCTTATGACGAGAATGGAAACGAGATGGTAGCCGTTGGCTAACCCGCTCCTGATTTTACAGCACAAAAGCCTGGCCATTTGGTCAGGCTTTTGTGTTTTTGGCCGATTCTTATCTTTATACTTTAGCCGCAGCCATTTTACTGATGCGTTAGCATAATACCGCCACTGCTAAGGCGTTTACTCAAAAAAATTTATCCATATATTTGTGCTGCTATACTTCTGTGCTTATAAATCAGTATACTATAACTAGAGGCGCAGCAGCCATGTATCATTAACAGCCCTTATTTAACACATCATGAAAACAAGCCATTTCTATACTTTCCTCCTGATACTTCTGACGTTAGCCAGCTGCTCCCGCATTCCTTCGGCTGGCAGGAAGTTCTTTTATGACCCTACTGTAGATTTCACGCGGTTCCGGACTTTTAACTGGTATACTGCAGAAGTACCTAAGCCTCGGGCAGGCGGTGCAGGCCCACAGTTTAACCTGCTGCTAGACCAGCGCATAAAAGAAGCCATTGCCAGCGAACTTGTAAAAGACGGCCTGCGCCCCGAAGTAGAGAACCCAAGTTTATTGATTGCCTATGATCTTGCCGTAGATACAAGCCAGGTACCGACTTTGGATTATACTTTTCCGGAAGGCTTTGGCTATGGCTACAGTTATTGGTTTGGCTATCGTTTTCGGTATGCTACAAACGGGATAACAGGCTACAGACCTATTCATAGCTTCCCGACGGGCACGCTTATTATTGATATTATCGACCCAACTACCAACCAACTGCTATGGCGCGGTTTTTCGGAAGCGGGCATCAACCCTACCTCTCAGGATATGGAGCGGATTAACCTGGCTGTGGCTGATATCATGGCAGAATTTCCACCAATACCCGACAGAAGGCGCTAAACAACTTATAAGTTATACTTCAGGCTAAGGCCGCCGTAGTAGTTACGCCCAGGTGCCGGCTGAAAAAACCGACCTCCAAACGCATTGAGGTCGTTGCCCAGACTATACTTTTTATCTGAAAGATTGTCTATACCGCTAAATAACTCCAGCCCAAAATGCTGCCCTAACTGTCGTTTTATACCCAGCCTAGCACCGGCCACCAAGTAACTGTCGGCATACACGGTATTCTCATCATTTAAAGGGATTTCATCTACGTAATTAGCTGTCAGGTTCAGGTATAAACCGAAGCTGGTGCTTACATCTAGGCCAGCAGTGGCGGCATGTGGCGCCACACCTGTTAGCTCGTTGCCGGAGTAGTTGTTCTCATTCTGCTGATACTCATCAAACCGGAAATGGCTGTAAGTATAGCTGGTCCATACTTTGAGCAGGCTCAGCTGCTGCGTAGGCTCATTTACCAAAGTATAACTTATATTCGCCTCGATGCCTTTTTGGTCGGTATTGCCCACATTCCTGAATACAGCCACACTGGATACATCCTGGCGGCTTACGATGGTTTCCTTTAACTTGAAGTAATAACCCACCACATCAAAGTATAAGTTGCCGCCTAGGCCAAAGCCACGAATGCCTGCCTCATAGTTGGTGCCCTTCTCAGCCTCCAGTTCCTCGTTCAGTTGCCCATCGGAAGTTAGGATTTCCTCTTCGGTTGGCGGCGAGAAGCCAGAACTAATGCTGGCATGTATACTTACCTGATCCGTTAGTTGCTTCAGCAGCGCCACCCTCGGCGACAGCACAGCTTCAAAATCGCGGTTATACTTGTAGTTGCCGCTGCTTACCTGGTGCAGGCGCGTGATTTCATACTTGGTATCGTTCAGGCTGAGCGCGGCTGTAGCAATTATATCGGCGGGCAGCTCAAACTCGGCCTGAGCAAAACCAAACCCGGACTTGGCAATCACTTCATCGTCGGTGCGCAGGTCGCCGGGCGTGCCGCTGTTGTTGTCATAGGTTCGGGCAGCTTCAAATCCACGCTGATACTCCCCGCCTGCCGTAAAAGTAGCGCCTATACTTCCGAGCTGCGCCTTGTAGGCAAAACTGGTTCGGCCGCCAAATTCCTGGTTCGTGTTGCGCTCATAGTCGGTGTTGAAAGGATGATTACGGAAACGGTGCAGGCCATAAACGGAGGTGGTGTTGCTGAACCTCTCATTGAAAGTATACTCCTGCTTCAGCCCCACATTTACTCCTCTTTGATTCATAGAGGCGTTCTGCGCCACACTTCCGAACATACCGCCGCGCGCCTGGCTTGGGTCTTCTGCATATTGCTCCTCTGTTAACCCGCCTGGCAACTCATAGTATAAATCAGAGTAAATCAGGTTAGCGGCCAAAGTGCGTTTATCAGACGGCTTAAACTCAGAACTTAGCAGCAGCACCTCACGGTCTACCGCCGACTGCTGCCGATGTCCGTCATACTCCTGCCGTGCATACTGCACCAGTATGCTGCTCTTTTCACTTCCTACGCGTGCCGTAGCAGTGTATCGCCTCAACCCAAAAGAGCCAGTCATCGCCCCTACTTCCAAAGACTGCTCTCCGGCAGCGGCACGCCGTGGCTCCAGCAGCACTGTGCCGCCTGTACCTGCTCCGTACATACTTCCGGTCGGGCCTTTCAGCACTTCTATACTTCCTATATTAGACGCATCCATTAAATTAAGCGCCGTAGTACCGTTTGCCTCTGTAAACGGAATGCCATCGTAGTATAGCTTTACGTTTCGGATGCCGTAAGGCGAGCGCAGGGCACTTCCACGTATTGAGATGCGGTAGCTGGCAGGTGCCCGCTCCTCCATTCTCACGCCTGGCACCGTATTTACCGCCCGCACAAGAGAGCTTTCATCGAAACGCTCTATCACCTCCCGCTCAATTATACTTACCGCCCCGGCAGTTTGCAGCAGCGGCCGGTTAGTTTCGTAGCCGGTAATCACCACCTCCTGCAGGCTGGCTGCATCCGGCTGCAGCAGCACCCGCAATTCCTGGCTGCCGCTAGGGCTGTTAATTATTTCTGTTCTGTAGCCGATATAGCTAAAAACAAGTCGCCTGGCAGCACCAGGTGTTGCCAAACTGAAATATCCGTTCTCGTTGCTGATGCCTTGCTCGCCTGAGCTGGCAGTAACTGTTACGCCCTGAAGCGGCTGCTCTGTACCGGCACCCAATACATAGCCGCTGTATAGCTCCTGCGCCTGCAGCACTTGCGGGAGCATCATCATCAAAAACAGGAAAAAAGTATAAGTATAACGCAATGAAATAGATGTTTAGTTGATTAATCAATCTGAAAACGGGTAAAGCCCCTGAAAGTTTAAAAGCATTTAGAAGAGCTGATGCCACAGGCGCTTATTGCAACTATTCTTTGCTGCCAGTGGTAAAATGCAGGATAGGGCTAAGTGCCTGAAATCTAAAGAAATATTATGAAAACAAGAATTACCACACTGGCTTTAGGAATGGCTTTGGCAGTATCTGCCGCCTGGGCTCAAGACACCAAACCGCCAATCAGCGCCTCCATGGAAGGCCACATTTTTAAAGCGGCTAAAGTACCTGCCACCTCTGAGCGGATAAGCCAACTTAAGGTTCCGGCAGGTTTTACTATCGCTAAGTTTGCTGAAAACCTGAATAAACCCCGCATGCTGGCTGTGCACACAGATGGAACCGTGTATGTTACGGACCGCGACAAAGGCACTGTCACCATGATCCGGGACACGAACAAAGACGGGAAAGCTGATCAGCAAAAAGTGGTAGCCACCAAAGAAGGCATGCACGGCATCACTATCCGTGACGGCAAAGCATACCTGATGGCTGTGAATGATATCTATACTGCCACTCTTAATAAAGACGGCACGTTGGGAGAGCTGAAGCAGATTGCCACAGGTTTTCCGGAAGGTGGCCAGCACCCGAACCGCACCCTTCGTTTTGGGCCGGACGGCATGCTATATGTATCTGTTGGCAGCACTTGCAACGCCTGCGCAGAAACACATGAGGAGAACGCTACTATGGTACAGATGAAGCCTGAAGGATCGAGCCGGCGTATTTTTGCCAAAGGCCTGCGCAATACCATTGGCTTTGACTGGCATCCTCAGACTAAAGAGCTTTATGGGTTTGACCACGGGATAGATTGGCTAGGCGATGAGACACAGAAGGAGGAGCTGAACAAATTGGTAGACGGCGGCAACTACGGCTGGCCATATGTTTTTGAGGATGGCAAACCAAACCTGGCTGATGAGCCACCGAAAGGCATGAGTTGGGAAGAGTACGCCAAGCAGACGAAATTCCCGGTTGCTACTTACGATGCCCACAGCGCTCCCATGGATCTGCTTTTTTATAAAGGCTCTCAGTTTCCGGAGGAGTTCAGAGGAGATGCGCTTGTGACGCTGCACGGCTCCTGGAACCGCAAAGAGCCGGTTGGCTATAAAGTAGTGCGTGTACGCTTCGAGAATGGTCAGGCCAAAAGTATAGAGGATTTCGTGACAGGCTTTTTAGTTGATAATAATCAGGCTCAGTTTGGCCGCGTGGTTGGGCTGGCGCAGCATACCGATGGCTCTATGTTGATATCTGATGATGAGAACGGCATTATTTACCGAGTAGCCTATACAGGAAAGAAGTAGAGATAGCAGCTACTACATTGAAAGGCAGGAGCGGCGGCAGAAAAAATCTACCGCCGCTCCTGCCTTTTATACTTTCCGGTTTCCCTAGAATGATGAAAGGCTCCGCAGAAACCGCAGAGCCTTTCCAAACTATGAAAGCTAATGAGAATTTAAGTCTTTTTTAGTTCTTCTTGATGATAAACTCAGTGCGTCGGTTTTTCTGGTGCTCTTCTTCCGGGCACTGCACACCTTCAGCACACTTATTCACCAATCTGGTTTTGCCGTAGCCTTTTGCCGTCAGCCGGCGTCTTTCTATACCCATAGACACCAAGTAATCCACGGCGGCCTGCGCTCTTCGCTCCGAAAGCTGCTGGTTGTACAGGTGACTTTCACGGCTATCTGTGTGCGCGCCCATTTCAATCTCCACCGTCGGGTTGTTCTTGAGCAGCGTCACGATCTTGTTCAGTTCTTTAGCCGCATCCGGACGAATGTCAGCTTTATCCAAGTCGTAATAGATGTTTTCCAGCACGATGGCCTTCTCCACCTCATTTTTATCAAACACCAGTGCCACCTGCACGGTATCCGAAGCTGTAGCCGGAACTTCTATCCCGGATTCCATTTTCAGGAATCCAATTTTGGAGCCTTTGAAAGTATAGGTGTTGCCAGCGCGGGCATCGGCAAAGCTTTGCGCCTTCTCATCTGTAATAACCACTGTAGAATCTTTTGAGTTCTTCTGGCTCATCATGATTCTGGTATTTGGAAGCGGCTCCTGCACCGTCTTCTTCTTATTGTTTTGGAAGCGGCCCAGCGTTGTAATAGCCAGCACTACCGGTTTCTGCAGAATTTTGAAGGCATAGATATCTTCAGTTCCGTTCTGAGAGTCGCGGTTAGATGACAATAGGCCGCGCACGCCTGGCTCTGTAAACATGATGCCATAGTCGTTTTGAGGCGTATTGATCGGGTAACCCAGGTTTTTCACTGCACGCCAGCTGCCCGGCTCTCCCTCGGCAGAAAAAATATCCATGCCCCCCATGCCTACATGGCCTTCGGAAGCAAAGTATAATTTACCATCAGCATCCACATAAGGGAAACTCTCGCGGCCACTGGTGTTTATCACGGCACCGGCATTTACAGGTTCTCCCCATGTGCCATCTGCTTTGCGCTTACTATAATAAATATCCGTATCACCCAGACTGCCCGGCATATCAGACACAAAGTATAGCACCTGCCCGTCTGGCGAAACAGCCGGGTGGCCTACCGAATACTCTTCTACTTTGTTGTAATCAAATGCCTGGATATTGCCCCAGCTTCCGCCCTGCTTCTCTGCGGAATAAATTTCCAGACGGTTTATAAGGTTCTGGTTTTCGTTTTTTTCTGCCCAACTGGTAGGATCTGCATTTGCGTTATCCAGCGCAGGCACCATTTTAGTGCGGGTAAAGTATAGTTTGCTACCGTCTTTTGCGGCAGAGGCTGTTGCATTGTGGTAATCGGCGTTTATTACTTCCTGCAGCGGCTCTGGTTTTCCGTAATTGCCTTCTCCGGCATCCTGGGCTACAAACAGCTGCAGGTATGGGCGGCCTGTCCAGCCGTATACTTTAGGGTTTTTGCCGTCTTTCTGCACACCACGGTCAGAGGTAAAGACGATGCCGTTGCTACCATATTGCATCGGACTAAAGTCTGAGGCTCCGTTTTTGTTCAGGGTAGCTACCGGCGTAACCTCCGCCACTGCAGGCATTTTCATCAGGCGTAGCGACTGATCGGTAGCTCTCATGAGTTGTTGAGCGCGCTCTGCATACTCTGGCATTTCTTCGCCCCACTGCATGTACTGCTCTTTTGCCTCCACATACTTGCCGTTGCTGCGCAGCGCCTCAGCATAGTAATACAGGTTCATGGGCGGACGGCTTGGCATGGCCACCACCTTGGCATACCATACTTCAGCTTCTTTGTTCTGGCGTGTCAGGCGGTAGGCTGTGGCAATACGCTCTACAGTTGGCAGTTCTGGTTTACGTTTTTGTATGGCTTCCTTATACGCTGGCAGTGCTAGTGCAAATTCATAGTTATCGTAATGTTTATCTGCCTTGCGCAGCGATGACTGGCCTTGTGCCACAGGCGAAAAGCCCAGCACAGCGGCAGCTGCTATGTAAAAGGGTATATTCTTAAATTTCATATAATAGTAAGCGCTAAGGGTTAAAAGTACTGCGGCGTCATCATTTTGGTCTCTTTCTTACGGAAGAAGTAGTAGCCAACTGAAACTTCGTGGGTGCTCTGGTTGCTGTATCCGTTTAGCATTTTATCGTAAGAGTAACCCAGGCGCAATTGCTTCATTACCTGCAGCTCTCCAATGAAGGCTACAGCGGTGCGTTTTTCCACGTCTCCCATCTCCGCATCGCTAAAAACATTCATGCTGGTACGGTAAGAGCTACCCAGCCAGAGGCGGTCTGCCAGAAGTATAAAGGCGTTCACATCCATACTTGTGGGTGCATGAAAATCCTCTTTTACCAATAGGCTTGGCTTCAGCTTTACAAAAGGGCTTACATCAAACACATATCCAGCGGTAAAAAAGTAGTGGCGCTCCGGCTCCACCTGGTCCATGTCTTTAAACTGCAGCAGCTCTGTGCCTGAAAAACCCGCGTAGAAGCGGTTGGTGTGAAAGTAGGCCCCGATCTTTACATCTGGTTTTATACTTGTTTCTTTTCCTGTAGGGATGGAGGGGTCATCGGTGATGCCAAACTTACTGCCATCTACCGTGTACTGCACTAAACC
Organism: uncultured Pontibacter sp.; assembly: GCF_947495565.1. GTDB lineage: Bacteria > Bacteroidota > Bacteroidia > Cytophagales > Hymenobacteraceae > Pontibacter. The sequence continues at coordinate 110,718 of NZ_CANLZM010000015.1, read as the reverse complement.
AGGCGCCAGGCCTAAGCTAAAGATGGCATCTTCGCTCACCTGCAGCTTCACGGCAAAGTTACCATAAACGCTGGTGGTGGTGTGGGCGCCAATCTCATCGCGCGTCAGGTTCAGGCCCAGGCCCAGTCTATCGTTCGCTATTACACCATCCACGGCCAACGACTGGGTGCTTGGCGCTCCTTCTACCCCAGACCATTGCGAGCGGTGAAAGGCATTTATATTCAGCACATTTTTGCTGCCCGTATAAGCCGGGTTGATAGACATGCTGTTAAAAATATACTGCGAGTACTGCGGATTCTGCTGCGCGCTTGCAGCCGTGGTAAGCAACAGGGCCAGCAATAGGTAACATATTCTCATTTTCATTGGAATTACTAAATTTAAGCTGCTGCCTACCTAAAGATGGTAGTATAGCCGGTAAACTCTTTTACTACACCATCACACAATGTCACCCTTACTTTGTAGAAGTAAGTACCCTGCTCCAGTCCTTTTCCATTCCAGTTGTTCTGGTAGCTCTTCGTCTTGAACACCTCAGATCCCCATCGGTTAAAAATGGTTACTTCAGAGTTAGGGAACTTCTCCAGGTTTTTGATGTGCCAGTTGTCGTTTGTGCCATCGCCGTTCGGGCTAAAGGCTTTCGGGAAGTCCAGGTTGCCGTCTGCTTTAGCAGCATCTATTGCCGCTGTAGCCTCCATGCTGCTGCAAGGGCCGTTTTCGGCAACAACAGTTACTGTACCCACCGCGTCGTTCTTGTCGGCTTTCACTGTGATAGAGGGTGTACCCTGGCCTGAAGTGATGGTGAAGCCGCTGCTTACTGCCCATGTATAACCGCTGGCACCTGCCACCGGCTCAACAGAGAATACCAGTCCGTCGCAAACGTTGCTGTTATCAGTAAGCTGGCTCGGTGCAACAGGAGGCGTGAAGATTTGAATATTCAGCTGTCCCTCTGAAGTGCCACAGCTATTTTCTGCTACCACTTTAATAGCACCTGCTGTTGAGCCGGCATTTACTGTTACACTTGTACCGCTGTTACCACCTTCAAAGCTCCAGCCCTGCGGCAGCGACCAAGTATAAGTGGCTCCTTCCTCTGGGTTTGAAATTGAATAGGTGAGCTGTTGCGTAAACTCACATACATCGTTGTTGCCCGCAATAGCCGGGGCGACAGGAGCCAATACTGGAGCTACAGCTTTTACCGCTGCCTCACCCAGACCGCACTCATTTTTCACAGCTACCGTCATGTTGCCGGCTGCACTGCCAACTGTTACTATAATGCTGTTTGTGTTTTGGCCCGATACGAGCGTCCAGGTTGCTGGCACCTGCCACGCATATCCTGTGGCGCCGTTAACAGCCGGTATAGTATAAGTTAGTGATGCACCTATACAAGCGCCGTTGCTGCCGCTAATGACCGGGGCTGCCAGCACATCGTTCACAGCAACATCAAGAGCGGCTGCCTGCACGCTGCTACCGCACTCGTTAGTAGCTTTTGCACTTACTTTTCCGCTGCTGTTGCCAACTGTTACCGTTACTGTTCTTTCTCCCTCGCCAGAAACTACTGCCCAGCCTGAAGGGAAGCTCCAGGTATATGAAGTGGCACCTGCTACGGCTGCAGTTGTATAAGTCTGCTGTGTTCCGGCGCACACTGCGGCATCGCCGGTTATACTTGCCGGAGCCTGTGGCAGCGGGTTAATACCGATTACTTTTGTCGTCTTAACTGTAAAACATCCGTTCGTAACTTCCAGCGTTAGAGTTCCTCCACTGGCACCTGCACTAACTGCTACCGTAGCTGTTTCTGCTCCGGAAGTAATTGCCAGGCCGCCGTTGGCAGTCCACTTGTAAGCTACCGCACCTTCATAAGCTGGCGCTGTGTATATATTTCCTGTGCTGTTCTGGCACACATTGCTTGTACCGGAAATGGCAGGAGTAGCCAATAAAGGCGTTACTACCACTGTTTTAGTTACAGTGAATGTGTTGCCGCAGAAATCAGTTACTGTTACAGTTACGGTACCGTTTGTGGCGCCTGCTTTCACTGTTACTTTATTGCCTGTTTCTGATACTTTCGTTAAGCCGCCTTCTGCTTCAAAGCTATAAGTAGCTCCCTCTAGTGCAGTTGCCGTAAATACAAGAGTAGCGTTCTGGCAAGCTTCAGCATCGCCATTAAGAGCGAAATTCTCGGTGCTTGGCGCGGCGTTTACATTAATTGTTCTGGTAAAGGCTTCGCTGCTGCTGCAAGCGTTATTAGCTTTCACGCTGATTTCTTTCTCGCCGCTGGACTCGCCTACCATTACAGCTACTTCTCTGCCGGTTGCATCTCCTACCACAGTCCAGTCAGCCGGGAAGCTCCAAGTATAGCTTGTTGCACCTACTACTACTGGCGTAGTGAAGGTAACTGGTTTGGCTGCACATACATCTATATCTCCAGAAATGGCAACAGGAGTTGCTGGAGCAGGTGCTATTGTTAGCACTTTAAAGCTTGTACTGCTGAAACCGCAGCTGTTCGTAATCTTAAGCATTACCCTGCCGCCTAGCAAGCTGCCGTTCTTTGGCTTCACGCTTACACTGGCTCCATCTGCCGGGCCATCTATTTCCAGATTATCGCCTACAGTCCACTCGTAAGTCAGTTCTTCTTCAGACTCACCCGCGCCTAAGGTAATGTTTCCGTTAAAGCATACAATAGCCTCACCTGTTATAGCTGGGGCAACCGGAGCACCGGTTACATTTACAGCAGTCTCTGCACTTACAGTATTACCGCACTGGTCAATTAAATTTACTTTTACTGTTTTACTTCCGCTGGCATTACCTGCATTTACAGTTATTTCATTGCTGTTTCGGTTAGTGCCTGCTGCAAAGTTCCATCCGGCTGGTAGTACCCAGTTGTAGGTTCCGCCTATTACTGATGTTGTTGCTTTCAGTGTGATGCCTGTTGCACTTGCGCATACCGTTGCTGGTGCTGCCTCAAAAGCCACACTTATTTCAGGGCTACAGGTTACATTAGGTATTGTCACCTCATCCTCGTCATTGTCTGGGTCAGAGTCCTTATAATCTTCCGGACCAGTTGGGTTAGCAGGATCTACAGGGTTGGTAGGGTCTACCGGTACAATGTCTTTAGCTATAATGCTGACCACGTTTCTGATCTCACCGGCCTTAACCAGTTTGGCTTTTATAGTAAGCGTAACAGAAGAATTGCCTGCAACGGATGGCACATAAAAAATGCCTGTGTCGTTATTATATACACCTGCACTAGCGGTATAACTTACTAGCTCCAGCCCCTCCGGCAGCTTCTCTCTTATGTATACATTGTTTTCGGCGGCATCAGCATAGTTTGTGAGCGTGATCCTATAATCTACAAGATCGCCTACCGCATAAGACTCCTTCGGGTTGAGCAGCACCTTCATTACTCCTAAGTCTGGAAGTATGATTACTGCATCGTCCTCATCATTATCTGGTACAGGGTCCGGGTTATCACCAATGATAACAACCTCATTCTTTATATTACCCGTGCCCACAATCTCAAACTCCAGCTTCAGGGTTTCTGTAGGCCCTACCGCCATATCGCCAATCAGCCATTCATGCGTTTCTTCGTTGTATGTGCCTTTTGTAGCAGAGACAGACCTTATAAATTTCAGTCCGGCTGGTATCTGCTCTTTTACCACGACATACATAGCCTGGCCCAGCCCCTTATTAGTGGCTTTTATAGTATAAACCACTCTGGCACCTAACGTAATCTCGCTGTACTCTACATCTTTCTTTACTTCAAGATTAGTCTGTATGATAAGCGGCATAGCCGTAGAGTTCTGGTCGAAGTAAATAGTACCATCAAGTGAAATGGCACGACCAACTAGCGCAGCCCTGTTTTGGAAGGCAATGTCTTTTGTGGCAATAATATTGCCCTGAAAGGAGCTGCCTGCCCCAATAGTAGCGCTGCCGTTTACAACCCAGTACACATTTTTGGCAGAGGCTCCCATGTCGGAGAACTGGATACTGCCACTGTTGGATGTAAAGTTGCCATCTATAATAAATATAAACTTCGAGTTTATATCACTTTGGCCGTCGAGGCGCAGGTTGCCGTTAAGCGTCGTATTGGAATCGAATTTATAAACACCGGGACCTAATGAGTTATTATTACCCAACACTGGGCCATGGTTCATCGTTATAGGCAAACTGATCAGCTCATTATAGGCGCTATTGGCGCTCTGCATACCTGCAATCGCTAGTACTGAGTTACGCTCCTTCCGGCCTAGCACATCCAGAAACTGTTCGCCTTCAATGGTTCTGCCGGGGCTAATACCAATGTTACCGTCTATTTGAGTTATTCCGGGGCCTTTGGCTACAATTTTCTTGCTGGCCAGGGCAGAAAAAGTGGTAGCCCTCCCTAGGGATATGCTCTCCTGCGCTTGGCTAAGGGTGATACTGCCAGTCAGTAAAAGAAAGGTCAGCAGTAGATGTTTAATCATAAAAATTTAAAAAAACTGTATATAACGTCACTTAAATATTCATAGATAGGGCTATATCTATCTTTACTCTTTTACTTGATTGCCCAAAAATGGTTTTCTCCAAGACAACAAGATCATGCTATATTTATATATAACTATAGTAACAGTCAAATCTTATATTAAGTCGACCATTTTTCTTTCATCAAGAAGGAAGTGGGGGTAAGCAGTGCAAAGAAACTTTGCGAGGAGATAAGTAAATTTGTTTACATAGGCATAGTTGTAGTATTAAGGATTCGCTCTTAAAATTACATTTTATACCTCTATTTTAAAATATATTTGAATATTATTATCAAAATATTAGTTTATTACAATTTGACTATTATTGTATAAATATAAAATAAAGAAGCCCCTGCAGCAATTAAATGCTACAGGGGCTTCTTTGGTTTGATGTTATGCTGTTAAACGTTTACGTGGCGCTCGGCATGATATGAAGATCTTACTAATGGACCAGATTCCACATATTTAATTCCTCTTTTTAAGCCTTCTTCGCGGTAGTGGTCAAAAAGGTCCGGGTGAATAAATTCGGCTACCTCCAGGTGCATCTTTGTTGGCTGCAAGTACTGGCCTAATGTCAGGATGTCGCAACCGTTAGCAGCCAGATCATCCATGGCTTGGTATACCTGCTCACGGGTTTCGCCTAAGCCCAGCATGATACCAGTCTTGGTGCGCTGCCCAAATTCTTTGGTGCGGCGGATCTGCTCCAGCGAGCGGTCATACTTAGCCTGCGGACGCACGCGGCGGTACAGCTCCCTCACCGTCTCCATGTTATGCGAAACAACCTCCTGCCCCGGCGAAATCATCGTAATCAATGCATCCCAAGTGCCTTTCACATCCGGAATCAACGTTTCGATGGTTGTTGTCGGCGACATCAGCTTCACCTGCTTTACCGTATCGTGCCATACAGCGGCGCCACGGTCTTTCAGCTCATCACGGTTTACGGAGGTAATTACAGCGTGCTTTACGCCCATCAGCTGTATCGCCTCGGCCACACGGCGCGGCTCGTCTTCATCGTACTCGTTGGGTCGGCCGGTGGCCACAGCGCAGAAAGAGCAGCTGCGGGTACACACGTTACCTAAGATCATGAAGGTTGCTGTGCCTGCACCCCAGCACTCACCCATGTTCGGGCAGTTACCGCTCTCGCATATGGTGTGCAGTTTATATTCATCTACAATGCTTCTTACTTTGGCGTATTCCTTCCCAACCGGTAGTTTTACCCGAAGCCAGTTTGGCTTGCGTGGCTGGCCCAGCGCGTTAAGTCCCTCGGGCTTGGCGTTGGGCTGAATAACCGGAAGTGTCATCATTTCATCCATGGTGCAAAGATAGGAAGTTATGGGTTAAGAGTTTAACCATAGGCTAAAAATGTGCCTGTGGCAAGTATGCTCCTTTAACAAACCGGCTCTGGTAATTGTTCGTAGGGGGGGGGTTACTTTCTGCTGCCGTAGTACAGGTTCAAGTATACCGAGGTGAAGGTATTATTATTTTCGGCTAACGGGATAATGATTGGCTTGCTCGGGAAGTACTCTACGGTCACACCAACCTCTATGCCCGCTATGCTTTCGCGGTATCTGCCGTACTCAAAGCTAAGGCCGGCTTTTGCATGCAGGCCCGGTTTAATTTTAGTCTGGCCCAGCCCCCGGAAAACGGTGTCGCTTCCCAGTATGTAATCCGTATTAACGTGTACGGTCTCATCGTATGGAACTGTGCGCACATCGTTGGTGGTGCCGTCGTAGCTATAGTCTATATAGTATGGCACAAGCAAACCAATGGAAGGGCCTATCGCACCTAAGGCATTTACCTGCACACCTGATTCAGCCGCTTTCCGGAATAGTACAAGCTCGCGGCCATAGTGCGGCCTCACCACAAAAAAGTAGTTCTTCTTGCCATACACGAAAGGCTCGCCCACATAATTCAGGTAGCGCTCTTCTTTAGGGTGCTTTACTTCTACAATCTCAATGCCTCCGAACTGGTACATCCGCTCGTTCATAAAGAAGGTAGAGCGCACAAAGGCTCCGCCAATCAGCCCACCGTTGGAGTTGAAATTGATGCCGTAGCTCGTCTCTCGCTCAAAGCTTTCACTTTCATCCGTCTGAGCAACGGCTGGAGTGGCTGCCAGAAGTGCCGCCACAAGTATGATTGTTAAAAATCTTATCACAGGCCAGTGAGTTTCAGATGGTATAAAGGTACTTAACTTTACGTGTATTTCAAACTCAGGATTTCTGCTCTCATTTACGGCAAAGCATACAAGGCAACAGGTTAAGAAAGAAAATACTATGCCCGGACAGTGGCCCAAACTCCTTGGCAAAGAAGCTTGGCAAAAGTATAGATTACTATGCTGCGGTTTGCTTTTTGATAGCGTCTACGCTAATGCCCAAGTGCGAGGCATTGTAGGTGCAAACACCATCCTGCACCAGCAGCACCTGCGGCGACTGGTGCCTTACCTGCAACAGCTCTGCCACCTCGTTCGAAACAGGTCGGTAGCTGATCAGGTCAAGGTAATAAGGTTTTATATGATCCAAGCCAGCGCCCTGCCACTGGCGCTCCAGGCGGCTTTTGGCAGTTGAGCTAATAGAACAGGCGGTGCTATGCTTAAAAATAACGACTGGGGTGTTTTTGGATTCTTCTATAATCTCATCCAACTGCTCAACGCTGGTTAGCGGGTGCCAATTCATTTTGTCAGGTCCTTTCTCTTTTTAGTTTGATTCTCTTCTCTCGCTCCGAGACTTATACTTTCTCTTCTTCTTAAAGAGCTTTGGCTTCTTGGCTGGTTCTCCGTTTACGTTAAACTGCAGCTTAGAACGACCATCGTCTCTCTTAACCCGTTTGCGGCCAGCCACTCCTTTCTTAAAAGTATAAGTATCAGTGTTCAGATGGGTGCTTTTATACTTATTGTCTACTTTCTCCGCGTCTTTCAGCGATTTCCGTAGCTGCTGCTCATGCCTAGCCGATGCCTCATAGCTTACCTGCCCATAGCCGGGTAAAGTACCTAACAGGAAAAACAGCAGCAGGCCAAAGCCATACTTATATGCTGTCTGGCAGCAAAATTCAGCAACACGCACCTTCATCATGGTCTTATACTGATTCTGATTAAACTGGTTTCTAAAACAATCCTAACACGCGCTTCTTCTTCACCCTGCCGTTTTTGTCTGTTGATACTTTAATAGCCTCTAGCCCCTGTGAGTTTGGCCCTTGTATCTTTACAGTGCGTTTGCTGGTAGGTTTAGGGCACGGAATTCCTTTGCGCTGGCAACCGGAACCCGCAAGCAGAAACAAACACAGCAACATAAAGAGGTATGGGCGAAGAAAATGCATGATGCAAATATATGGATTTTATTTTATATAAATAGTTTAAACACAAAATCAGCATAGCATACTGCAAAACAATACACTAGACTGCTTTTGTAGATCTTAGTAATTTAACATTGCTTCTGCTTTCTGGCGCAAACGCTGCTTTGGCAGAAACTCCTGCTCAAGCGGTGGCGCGAACGGCACGGCGGTGTCCAGGCTGGCCACGCGGGCAACTGGCGCATCCAGCAGCTCAAAGCAGTGCTCGCTAATCCAGGCGGCAATCTCCCCACCGATGCCACCGGTCATGGTATCTTCATGAAGTATAATGGCACGGCCTGTCTTCTCCACGGCAGCGCGTACCGCATCTTTATCCCAAGGCAACAGTGTACGCAGGTCCAGGATTTCTATACTTGCACCCGTTAGCTCCTGCTGCAGCTGCTTGGCCCAGTGCACACCCATACCGTACGTGATGATAGTTAGGTCAGAGCCTTCCGCCACTGTTTTAGCCTTACCAATCTCCACGGTGTAGTAATCATCTGGAATTTCCTGCGAGATGGAGCGGTAAAGCAGCTTGTGCTCAAAGTACATGATCGGGTTCGGGTCTTCTATGGCGGCATTCAGCAGGCCTTTAGCATCGTAAGGCGAGGATGGGTACACGATCTTCAGGCCCGGCGTATGGAAGAACCAGGCCTCGTTGCTCTGCGAGTGAAACGGACCTGCTGCTGTGCCGGCGCCCGTAGGCATGCGTACCACCACATCGGCATTTTGCCCCCAACGGTAATGGCTCTTGGCCAAGTTATTTACAATCTGGCTGAAGCCGGCGCTCACAAAATCGGCGAACTGCATCTCTACCATACTTTTCTGCCCGCGCACCGACATGCCCAAGCCAACACCAAGTATAGCCGATTCGCAAAGTGGCGTGTTGCGAACCCTGTCTTTGCCGAATTTATCTACGAAGCCCTCAGTAATTTTAAATACACCACCATACTCGGCAATATCCTGACCCATCAGCACCAGCTCCGGGTAGCGCTCCATACTTTGGCGAAGGCCATCCGAGATGGCATCCACAAAACGGCGCTCTGTTTTACCGTCACCGGCTGGCTGTATCACCTCCTGAGAGAAAGGCTTATACATATCGGCTATTTCCTGCTCGCGGTTGGCTTCCGGCATTGGCTCGGCAAAGGCTGTCTGCAGCCCCTCCTCTATCTCGGCCTTCAGCTCCTCCTTTATACTTTCCATGGTCTTCTGGGTCAGCACCAGATCATCGAGCAGGTACTTTTCAAAGTTCTCCACAGGGTCTTTCTTAGCCCATTTCTCGAACAGCTCCTGCGGCACATACTTGGTGCCGCTCGCTTCTTCGTGGCCGCGCATCCTAAACGTAATGGCCTCAATCAGCATCGGGCGCGGGTTCTTACGGATACTGGCCGCTGCTTGGCGCACGGTGTCGTAAACTTCCAGAATGTTGTTGCCGTCTATCTGCAGGGAATCAATGCCGTATGCAGGGCCTTTGTCAATGAAATGCTTAAACCTGAACTGCTCGTTGCTTGGCGTGGAAAGGCCATAGCCATTATTCTCGATCATAAAGATAACCGGTAGCCCCCACACGGCTGCCACATTCAGCGCCTCATGGAAATCACCTTCCGAGGCGCCGCCATCGCCGCTAAACACCAGCGTTACCTTCTCCTTGTTCTCCAGCAAATCCGCCAGGGCAATACCGTCGGCTACAGCCAGTTGCGGGCCCAGGTGCGAAATCATACCTACAATGTGGTGCTCATTGGTGCCGAAGTGGAAAGAGCGGTCGCGGCCTTTGGTAAAGCCGTGAGTCTTACCCTGGAACTGCGCAAACAGGCGGCCCAGGTCGATGCCGCGGCTTGTAAATACGCCTAAATTGCGGTGCAGCGGCAGAATATACTCATCCTGATCCAGGGCCAAGGCTGAGCCCACCGAAATAGCTTCCTGGCCAATACCGGAAAACCACTTGGTTACGCGCCCCTGGCGCAGCAGCACTAGCATACGCTCCTCAATCATGCGCGGCTTCAGAATGGCGCGGTATAGCTGTATCAGTTCCTCCTCAGAATATTCTTTGCGGTTGTAATTCATCTCTTTTATGAAAACCTCGTTATAGTTTGTCTGGTTAAAGTAATGGCAAGGCACCTGAAATGTATGCCATTAATTTATACTTTTGTTTAGTTGATTATACACAAGTGCCAAACGGCAACGCACAGTTGGCGAGCAAAAGCTACAGAAAAGCTGTAAAGCCTGCAAGCTAAGACATAGTATAAAGTATAGATTTGCTGTTTTGCGGCAGTTTGGCTCCTGTATACTGATCATTTTAAAAACCGAAGAAGAGCAATGATAGAGTTTAAAGAATTTACCCTTGATAACGGCCTGCGCGTGATTGTGCATGAGGATCATACTTCCCCGATGGCGGTACTGAACGTGCTGTACGATGTAGGCTCGCGTGATGAGGAGGAGGCGCACACTGGTTTTGCGCACCTGTTCGAGCACCTGATGTTCAGCGGGTCCAAGAACATTCCGGTGTATGATGAGCCTCTGCAGCGCGTAGGCGGCGAGAACAATGCTTTTACCAGCCCCGACATCACCAATTATTACCTTTCGGTGCCGGCGCAGAACCTGGAAACAGGCTTTTGGCTGGAATCGGACCGTATGCTGGAGCTTGCCTTTAGCGACCATGGCCTGGAGGTGCAGCGCAAAGTGGTGGTAGAGGAGTTTAAGCAGAACTACCTGAACCAACCTTACGGCGATGTATGGCTGAAGCTGCGGCCACTGGCTTACAAAGAGCATTCTTACAAGTGGGCCACTATTGGCAAGGAGATCTCTCATATCGAGGAGGCCACCATGGATATTGTGAAGTCTTTCTTCCGGAAGCATTATTCTCCGAGCAACGCTATACTTGTAGTAGCCGGCAACGTCACTTTTGAGCATGCAAAAGAATTGGCGGGAAAATGGTTCGGCCCGATACCTGCCGGCGAAAAGTATGAGCGCCAGTTAAAGGAGGAGCCGCGGCAGACGGAGGCGCGTACACTGGAAATCAGTTCTGACGTACCGCTCAGCGCTCTTTATAAAGCATACCACATGCCAAGCCGCCAGCACCCCGATTACCACGCCGTAGACCTGATCAGCGACATTTTGGGCCGGGGCAAATCAAGCCGCCTTTACGAACGGCTGGTAAAGGAGCAGAAACTCTTCAACTCCATCACAGCGTCTGTAACCGGAAGCGTGGAGCCAGGCCTGCTCATTATTCAGGGTAAACTGAACGAAGGCGTGGACCTGCAGGAAGCCAACGCGGCCGTAGAAGCCATTGTGCAGGAACTGATCGATAACCTTGTGGATGAGGAGGAACTGAATAAAGTAAAGAACCAGGCCGAAACCAGCATTGTTTTCTCGGAGATAGAGCTTTTGAACCGCGCCATGAACCTGGCCTACAGCAAACTCCTCGGCGACGCCAACCTGATTAATCAAGAGGGAGAAAAGGTGCAGGCCGTTACGTCAGACGATATCCAGCGTTGTGCCCAGGCGGTACTGCGCCAAACCAATTGCTCTACCCTGCTATATAAGGCGGAGAAAAAGGAGCAGCCGGTGGAGGAAACATCAGAAGTATAATTATGATAAAGTATGAAAACAGCAAAGGCTGCCACAAACTGGCAGCCTTTGCTGTTTTGGTGCAGTTGATGTTTTCCTCCCCGAGCGTCCGCTTGTGCTCTCTGCCTGCTATTAGCATCGACTGCCTCATTTCTCTGCTCCCGCCAAACCTTACATTTACAAATTTTGTATATACAAATAAATTTCTTAACTTTGCCATAACAATGAGGATAGAAGACGAAATACACCAGAAAGAGTTTAAGGACGATTACCGTCGCCTGATGGCTAACCTGTTGTTCACAAACAATTGGCTAAACCAGCAGCTGATTCCGTTTTTTAAAGGGCTGGGCCTTACGCTGCAGCAGCAAAACGTGCTGGCTATACTTCGGGGGCAACACCCGAGCCCGGTGTGCTTCGGCGATATACAGAACCGCATGGTAGACCGCAACTCTAACGTTACCCGCCTCATCGACAAACTGATTGAGAAAGGTTACGTAACCCGTGATATCTGTCAGACCAACCGCCGCATGATTGATGTGCGGATAACTGAAAGCGGCCTGAAGAAGCTACAGGAAGTAGACGATAAATTCCCTACTTTATTTGAGCGATTCCATAACCTTTCGCAGGAGGAAGCTGTTCTGGCAAGTAACCTACTCGACAAACTACGCGGGTAGTATTTTTTTGACTCAACATTTGTATACACAATTAATGTACTTACTATCAATATGAAACAAATTAATATAAAAGGTGCTACTGTGCCGGCACTTGGTTTTGGCACTTTTCAGTTAGAAAACGATACCGCTTACAAAATGGTGAGAGCGGCCCTGGAGGCTGGCTATCGCCATATAGATACGGCCCAGATATATAATAATGAAGAAGGCGTTGGCCGTGCCATAGAGGATTCCGGAATTCCTCGCGAAGAAATATTCCTGACAACTAAAGTATGGTACGAAAAGCTGGACAAGCAGCAGTTTATGCCGTCGGTGGAGGAAAGCCTGCGGAAGCTGAAGACAAAACAGGTAGACCTGCTCTTAGTCCATTGGCCAAATCCAGAGGTTCCTGTGGAAGAATATATAGGCGAACTGGTTAAGGCACAGGAAAAAGGCTACACAAAGTATATCGGGGTGAGCAACCATACTACTACCCTGCTCGACAAGGTGCTGGCAACCGGCGCTGAGATCATCACAAACCAGGTGGAGTATCATCCTTTTATTAATCAGGACACACTCAACAACTACTTTGGCAAGAATGACATTACGCTAACGGCTTATAGCCCCATTGCTCAAGGTAAGGTGATGGGCAACGATACGCTCAAAGGCATTGGCGAGAAGTATGGCAAGAATGAAGCCCAGGTAACGCTTCGCTGGATGATACAGCAAGACGGTGTAATGGCTATCCCGAGAAGTTCCAAAGAAGCACACATGAAGGCAAACCTCAACATCTTCGATTTTGAGCTAACCCCGGAGGAGATGCAGGAAATCACTGCTTTAAGGCAAGACAATGGCCGCATCGTCAACCCACCGTTTGCCCCTGACTGGGATTAACCTGAATTTTTGAATGCCTGATTGAGTGGAGGGGCGAAAACATAGCCCCTTCATTCTCTTACAGCAATTTAACAATCAACAAACAGCAATTAATATGCAACCTCTTTTAAAACCGATAAAATTACATGACCTGGAACTGAAAAACCGGGTAATTATGGCGCCCATGACCAGAAGCCGCGCCGACAATGAGGGTAACGTCCCGAATGATTTGATGGTCACGTATTATACCCAGCGTGCCGGCGCAGGCCTTATTATCTCAGAAGGATCGCAGATCTCGAAGCAGGCAGTTGGTTATATCAACACACCAGGCATTTACAGCGCTGAGCAGGTAGAAGGCTGGAAAAAAGTAACCAAAGCCGTGCACGAGGAAGGCGGCAAGATTTTTCTGCAACTATGGCACGTAGGCCGTATATCGCACCCCGACTTCCATAACGGTGAGTTACCAGTGGCTCCGTCTGCTATTAACCCTAACGACAAGTCGTTTACGCCGCAGGGCTTCAAAGAGACTGAAACACCGCGTGAGCTTACTGTTGCAGAAATAAAGCAGATTGTGCAGGACTTTAAAAATGCAGCCAAAAATGCCATGGAAGCTGGTTTTGATGGCGTAGAGGTTCACTCTTCTAATGGCTACCTGCTGCACCAGTTCTTTTCTTCGACTTCTAACACCCGCACCGATGCGTACGGAGGTTCTATCGAGAACAGAGCACGCATACTTTTCGAGGTGCTGGATGCGATCGGAGAAGTAATGCCTCTTGAGAGAGTAGGTATTCGCCTGAACCCAAGCTTGCACGGTATTTTCGGCATGACGCTGAACGAAGACACCATCCCAACTTTTGATTACATTGTTGAGGGCGTGAACAAGTATAACCTGGCGTACCTGCACCTTTCAGAACCGTTTACCGATGTCAGCAACCTGCCGCACGCAGAGCCAAACATCGCAAAACGCTACCGCCCGCTTTATACAGGCAACCTGATTATCAACGGTGGCTTTACCCAGGAAAGCGGTAATAAAGTAATTGAGGAAGGCGATGCCGACATGGTGGCTTACGGCGTTCCGTTTATCGCAAACCCAGACCTGCCGGACCGTTTCGCACAGCAGGCGGAGCTGCAGCAAGCCGACAAAGACAAGTTTTATACTCCTGGTGCCGAGGGTTATATCGATTTTCCTTCCCTTTCGGAAGTAGAGGCCTAAGCCTGAAGCGCTTTTACATATATATGCAAAGAGCCGGCTGCATACGCAGCCGGCTCTTTTTGTTTTTTTTCATTTCATGAAAGATCAATCAAGCAGCAGTTTCTTGGTAATGCGTGCGGAGGAACTTTGCCATACTACTTGATACATTCCTTTCGGGAGCTTTTTCACGTTCAGCTCAGTCTCTGTGCTGCCTTTGGTTACTTCCCTCTCCAGAAGCTTCACACCAGACGCACTCCAAACCACTATTTTTTCTGATCCTGACGCAAGTGGGTGCTGCAGCTTTACAACATTCCCTTTTGCAGGATTGGGGTACAAATGCGTGTCTTGATCCAGAGCAACTGCAGCTGTAACTACTTTGCTGTATTCAAATGTGCCGTCCAGATCTACCTGCTTTAGGCGGAAGTAATGGCTCCTGGCATTTCCAGGGCTAAACTTAAAACTATAGTTAAGCATAAAATTAGAATTGCCTGCGGCAGCTACATTCCCTATACTTGAAAAGGTTTTTCCGTCCTGGCTCACTTGTACTTCAAAGTGGCTGCTATTCTCTTCTGTGGCTGTAACCCAATCAAGCAGTATATTTTGTCTGTTTTGGCGCGCTCCGAAGCTGGCTAATGTGATAGGCAAAGGCACAGGGCTCTCGTCAACAAATGCATTTCCGTTGTAAGCCACAAAAGCTACATCACTGTTTCCGCTAAGGTTGATTCTGAACTTTCTTATCTGAGACACATTTTTCTGTGTCAGGCCAAAATCTGCAAAGTCCCCGGCCCATAAGCGAAGGTCACGTTCAGTTTTTTTGAAACCGGTTTCCAATGTCATAGGGCTCTTGCTCGCTTCATAAAAGTCAGCTGTCCATTTGCCAACTGAGGGGATGTTAGTGAAAATGATCTCCACTCTATTTCCTACAACATTCCCGTTTTCGTCTAGAAACTCATAGGAGTCTTTCGAGGCCGAAGGGTCGGCAATTTGCGTAACAAGTATATCCGGAAGAGCATCGCCCACTGCGCTTGGCACGATGTTAGTCATATCAAAGATTAGTGACCCAAACGGCAAGTTGGCTACGCCAGTACCTAAATCCAGTCCGCGTATGCCGTCCTGTAGGTATAGGTTTATATCACCGGAAGGAGACGGAGTACTTTTGCCATTGTCCACACCATCGTATAGCTGCCCCAAAGCCACTTTGGTATTCGAGCTTAATACGGCTGTTACCACAAACTCTGGTAATGACCTGTAGTTACCTTCAGTAAATGTTATTCCATTAGCTGATAGCTTATCGTCATCTACCCCGGTAGAGATGTGTACGCCTTGGTACATGAAGCTTAAAAGGTGATGGCTGTTATCCGGTTTTACAGTATTTGCATTGTTGCTGCTTATCCAGTATCCCTTGTAGTCGGTTATAATCTCGGTTACAGCACGTGGAGAGGTTTGCCCATATGCACTTAAGGAAAAAAGAGCAACAATAGACAGTAAAAGCACTTTGCTTAAAATCGGACCTTTGGAGTTTCTGGACAACATGGCGTTCTTTTAGAATTATACTTTGCAGTATGCTTGGAACAAATATCAATGCGCAAAATTTGCACGCATATATGTTCAAATAACAATCGCATGCAAAGCTAGTAATCTATATATGGTTTCAATCATATATTAACAATAAATAATGGTTAACTTTTAACATTCACCTCTGCTTATATAAGCTTTCATTTCGCTAGCTGTTGTACAAGCAGCGTCTATACCCAGAGCAGGTAAATGCAAAATCATACTTGTTAGTGGCGCAAAATCGTATTTTTGGTTTAGATTTACTTTTAAGGCTGATTCCGTTTGGGCTTTATACTTATTTATACTTCCGATACACTACTATGAAACTGAAAATAAGAACCGGCTTCGGCTATGATGTGCATCAACTGCAGGAGGGGCTCGACTTCTGGCTTGGAGGCATTAAAATTCCGCACACGCACGGTGCTTTGGGCCACTCCGATGCGGATGTACTTATCCACGTCATCTGCGATGCGCTGCTGGGTGCCGCCAACATGCGCGACATCGGCTACCACTTCTCCGACAAGGACCCTAAGTATAAAGGCATCGACTCCAAAATCCTGCTGAAGGAAGTGGTGCACCTGCTTAGCCGCGAGGGTTACGAAATCGGCAACATCGACTCCACCATCTGCCTGCAGGAGCCCAAGGTAAACCCGCACATCCCTGAGATGAAAACCTGCCTGGCCAATGTGATGGGCATACCGGAGGAGGATATTTCTATCAAAGCCACCACCACCGAGCAACTCGGCTTTGTAGGCAAAAAAGAAGGGGTGGCTGCCTTTGCAACAGTTTTAATTGTAAAGCAATAAGCAGGCTATCTCAACAGTAAATTAAACCTGCCGTACCAGTACCTGTCTAACCTGAACTAATACTCAATAAACACCTAAACGAAACCATGAAGAGACACAATCTCTATGCTGCCCTGCTCTTAGCCGCCGCTGGCTATGGCTGCGCCCAAGGGCCAAGCGCCAGCAAACCAACAACCGATGTGGCCAAGCTAAGCGAGGCAGCCCCTAAGTATGCCGAAAGCATTACGGCAGCAGACCTTTCCAAGCATTTGTACATTATCGCTTCTGATGAGTATGAAGGCCGCAACACTGGCGAGAAAGGACAGAAAATGGCTGCTGAGTACATTGCCCGCGAGTTTCGGGAGGATGGACTGACAGGCCCTGTGCAAAGCAACAGCACCAATCCGTACTATCAAACTTTTGACCTGCAGAAAAGCAGCTGGGGAGAAGGCCATATTACCGTTGGCACCGAAAAATACCTGATGATGCAGGACTTTTTCCCGTTCGGCTCCTCTCCGTTTACAACTGAGCAAAACATAGCGGCTGTTTATGTGGCTGATGCCGCTCAGATTGCAGGGAAAGGCGCTGAAGGCAAACTAATTGTAACCATGCTTACGCCAGCCGAGATGCAGACAAAAATGCGCGGTTTCTCTGCCGCCGCCGAGAAGGCAGGCGCTAAGGGTGTTGTGTATGTGTTAGGCGCTGAAGAATACCGCGGCATGGCTGATCGCTTTTCGCACCGCATTTCGCAGCCTTCCATTTCGCAGGCAGGCGATACAGGCAGCCGCCCGGCTACTATCTTTGCCACACCTACAGTTGGAGCAGCCATACTAGGCACCATGCCAGAAAAACTGCAGCAAACCGCAACCACAGCTTCTTTTACTCCTTCTTCAGATATTAAAATACTGATGAGCAGAACTTCTGAGCCGCTAGCCACTGAAAACGTGCTTGGCTTTGTGGAGGGCACCGATAAAAAGGATGAGATAATTGTTGTAACAGCTCACTACGACCACGTAGGCGTAGACGAGTCTTTGGAAGGCGACAAAATTTACAATGGCGCCAACGATGATGGCTCTGGCACAGTAGCTGTAATTGAGCTGGCCGAGGCTTTCGCGCAGGCGAAGAAAGACGGTTACGGCCCGCGCCGTAGCGTACTGTTTATGACGGTAACCGGTGAGGAAAAAGGTCTGCTAGGCTCTGAATATTATGCCAACAACCCGATCTTCCCGCTTGAGAACACCGTTGCTAACGTCAACATCGACATGATCGGCCGTATGGATTATGAGCATGAGAAGACTAACGACAGCAACTACATCTATGTAATCGGTGCGGACAAGCTTTCTTCTGAGCTGCACCAGATTAACGAGGCGATGAACGAGAAGTACGTGAACCTGAAGCTTGACTATACTTTTAACGACGAGAACGACCCGAATCGTTTCTACTACCGCTCAGACCACTATAACTTCGCCAAAAACGGTATTCCAATCGTGTTCTACTTCAACGGCGTGCACGATGATTACCACCAGCCAGGCGATGAGCCGGACAAGATCATCTACGAGAGCGCTGAGAAGGTAGCCCGACTGGCGTTCCACGTGGCATGGGAGCTGGCAAACCGCGAAAACCGCATCGTAGTAGACAGCAATAAGAAGTAGTTAGAAGGTTTAGAAGTTAGAACGTTAGAAAGTGGTAAGTATGGCTTTGCAGTTCAGCAGCCATAGGATTTTACGATCAAAAATGAAAGTATGAAAAGTGCACTTTCAGCTTATGATCATTTACAGTTTTACTTTTTAACCTTCTAACATTCTAACTTTTCAACTCTAAGAAAAACACCCTACCTTTAAGGGTGTTTTTCTTTTTATAAGGGTAGCCTGAAGTATAGATTACCCAGGAACACGCAGGGGAGATACAGTATGAGCAAACTGAAACAGTTTCTGCAGGACGCGGAGACAAAATCATTCGACCAAGGCCACCGCGCCACCATTAGGTTTAACATCGGTAAGTATAACGCCGCTGTGCAGCGTGGCCTTACCCAATACTCTGACCACGAACTGGCCCGGGAGCGCGGCTCTTTCATAAAAACACAGACCATCAACAACTTAGACAAGTACCTGATGGAGTTTGAGGCCAACTTTACCGCTCGTGGCGGCAAGGTGATCTGGGCCCGCGACGCGCAGGAGGCTTTGAAGGAGATTGGGGAGATTATGAAGCGTAAACGCGCCCGCTCGGTGGTAAAGTCTAAATCAATGACCACGGAGGAGATCCACCTGAACGAGTACTTGGAGAAGAATGGTATTGAAACGGTAGAAACAGATCTGGGCGAGTACATAGTACAGCTGGCAGAGCAAAGGCCTTACCACATCGTTACGCCGGCCATGCACATGTCCAAAAAGGATATTGCGGATCTGTTTGTGCGCAAGCTGGGCATCCCTCCTACTGATAATGCTGAGGAGCTGGTGGGTGTGGCCCGCAAGCTGCTACGCGAAAAGTATACTTCGGCCGAGGTAGGTATAACTGGCGGCAATTTTTTGATAGCTGATGTGGGTGGTGTGGCTGTAACGGAAAATGAAGGCAATGCCCGCCTTTCCACCGCTTTCCCGAAAACGCATATCGCCATTGTGGGCATCGAGAAGATGATTCCGTCTATAATGGATTTAGACCTGTTCTGGCCGCTTTTGAGCACTAGTGGTACCGGCCAAAACGTAACGGTTTACAATACAGTTTTAACCGGACCGCGCCAGCCAAAAGAAACGGATGGCCCGGAAGAGATGTATGTGATTTTGCTGGACAACGGCCGCACCGACCTGCTGGCCCTGCCCGAAAAACGCGAAGCGCTGAACTGCATCCGCTGCGGCGCCTGCCTGAACGTGTGCCCGGTATACAAAAATATTGGTGGCCATACGTATGAGACCACTTACAGCGGCCCGATCGGTTCTGTGATTTCGCCGCACTATAACGGCATGGCTGAGCACAAGCATTTGAGTTTTGCCAGTTCCTTGTGTGGCGCCTGTACGTCTGTATGCCCGGTAAAAATCAACATCCATAACCTGCTGCTGCTAAACCGAAAGCAAAGCGTAGACCAGGGCATGACCGAAAGCCAGGAGAAAACAGCCATAAACCTGTGGCTTAAAGCTATGAAGAGCCGCACACTGCTCAACCTGGCTCC
The DNA here is from genome assembly GCF_947495565.1 of uncultured Pontibacter sp. Taxonomy (GTDB): domain Bacteria; phylum Bacteroidota; class Bacteroidia; order Cytophagales; family Hymenobacteraceae; genus Pontibacter. Next base: position 91,126 of record NZ_CANLZM010000015.1, on the reverse strand, counting down.
TTCCGGCATCAAGAACTTTGTGTTGAAGTATGTGCTGAAGGATACCTGGAGTAAACGCCGCGAGCCGCTGCATGTACCTAAAAAATCATTCAACCAACTCTGGAAAGAGCAACGGGGATAAAGTATAAAGCCTGCTGATGAAGCAGGCTTTTTTTGTCTGAATCTGGATTTGCAGGATAAGAGGATGAATAGGATTTTCTCCAACACGCTGTTTATTTCTGGCGCGAGTCTCCTGACTCGTGACCTAACTATGATGTAAAGTCTCCGACTTCACTGAGGCCAGAAGCATCAGGTTAAGTTCTGAAAACGATTATCATCCCCTTACCCGCTTCAAAGGGAGATGAACGGCAGTTACTAATATTCGCTGATTTAAAGTGGCAGCAGCAAAGGCTCAAGCGGATGCTTGCGCCAGTGAGTAGCAAGTATAACTACCCTTACCTATCTACCTCACCCAGCACAATATCCACAGAGCCGACGATGGCAATAAGGTCGGCTACCATGCAGCCCCGGCTAATATCTGGCAGTACGGAAAGGTTTACAAAACTTGGCGCGCGGCCTTTTGCCCGGAAAGGCACATCGCTTTTATCGGTGGTCCGGAAATAGTAGCCCAGCTCGCCACGCGGAGTTTCCCCTCTAAAGTATAACTCCTGGCTACCGGTCATGCGTATTTTCTTGGGGCAGGCTGCCTGCGGGTCAAAGTCGGGGGTGCGTTTGTAGTCGCCGGTAAGTTGGTCCAGGCATTGGCTGATGATCTTTACAGACTCGCGGCACTCCAGCGCACGGACATAGTTTCGGTCCCAGCAGTCGCCGGTGGTGCCGGCAAGCCCCTGCCCTATCGGCACCTCAAAATCCAGCTCCGGGTATACGCTGTAGCCGTCCACGCGGCGCAAATCATACTTTAAACCCGAGCCGCGCAGCATGGGGCCGGAGCAGCCGTAGTTAATCGCCACATCCAGCGGCAGTACGCCTACATTGGCCGTTCGGTCTATAAAAATTTTGTTGCTCAGAAGTATAGTATCCAGCTCGTCGAGCTTGGGCTGTAGGTACTCAATAAACTCGCGGCAGCGCTCCTCAAACCCGATGGGCAAATCATAGTATAAACCGCCCACCCAAATGTAATTGTAAAGCATGCGCGCGCCGCACACCCACTCCAGCAGGCGCTGTATGTGCTCCCTATCGCGCAGCAGCCACAAGAAAGGTGTAAAAGCCCCAATATCGATGGCGTAGGTGCCGATGGCTACAAAGTGCGAGGCGATGCGGTTTAGCTCCGTTACCAGCACGCGTATGTACTCCACCCGCTTCGGAATCTGATCGGTAATGCCCAGCAGCTTCTCCACGCCCATGCACCACACATGCTCCGAGTTCATGGCGGCCAGGTAATCCATGCGGTCTACATAAGGGATGGTCTGGTTGTAAGCCATGCTCTCGGCGTGCTTCTCGAAACAGCGGTGCAGATAGCCGATGTGCGGCACCACCTCCTGTATTATCTCGCCATCGGTGACCACCTCCAGGCGCAGTACGCCGTGCGTGCTCGGGTGCTGTGGCCCCATGTTTACGATCATCTCGCCGGCCTTCAGGGCATCCTGGCTGAACTTGTTCGGCTCCGACTGCAGCAGGTAGTTTTTATAGATCGTAGACACAGGCGAGTTAGAAAGTTAAAAGGTTAGAAAGTTGCCTCTTCCGCAAAGTTCGGAAAAAAGGGGGATTTGTGCAGGGGTTTGTTGAAACGAGATTAATTCAAAAACTGATTTATAACGCAAGGCAATATTTTGCACTGCTTGCGCTAGTGCGAGCTTGTAGCTCGTACTGTTACTTTAGCTGAAAGTATTGCTGCGTAGTGATTTGAGAGGCACGAGCAGGGGTTTGTTGGAAGCTGGTAAAATCTAATTATCTATATTATACTTATTGAATATATTTATAAAGTAATTTGTACTTTAGACTTAGGCAAATCCAAGGATTTTTCTACAGTATATAATTTCTGAAATAGTTCTACTTATGTATTACCATCAATATGAATTTAGAAAAATTATTTGTTGAGTACTGGAGCCAAATAACTCTATTACTTCTAGCTATAGGTTATTTTATAAAAAGATTCTTCGATACAAAATCTAGAAAAGTCGAAATAAATCACACTTTATTCCAGCAAAATAGAATCAGTGCTGTAAACAACTTTTATTCAAGTTATGCAAAAGCAAAGTTAATGTGGGAACAGTTAGCTATATATGAAATTCTATCACGCGAAATTGACCCTAAAACTATTGATGCAGTAGTCTTTCCAAGCCTTAATGATCTTAATAAAAACTTGTTAGAGATAAAAATTTACTTCGATGAAGAAGAAACTAACTATTTCGATGAATTAGTCAAAGGTTTGATGTCAATCAATGGAAAATTACATGCTCTATATTATGATACCAAGCCGTTGAGTGCAAGAGCAGATGACTTCTATTCTTTTAGGACTAAGGTATCTGAAGCAAATAGCGGAGTACTCAAAAAGCTAAATCAAATAATTAGAGCTTCTTATGGAAGTTAGCCCCCGCTAGTGCGAGCTTGTAGCTCGTACTTCCACTGAAGCAATAGAACAACAGCACGAGCTGCAAGCTCGCGCTAGCGAGGGCGCTTGCTTTCCACCTAACCTGCACAAAGCAACTATAAATTCACAGGAATTCGCTATATTGCTTTTATAATATACTTCCTATGAAATTCCCATACATTATACTTCTCGGCCTGCTGCTGCTCGTCGATATACTTACGTTTACAGAAATTGCATCGCTGGTGCGCCAACCTTCCGACCTGAAGGTAGCTATTGGCCTGGGGCTGCTGCTGGTGCTTGTCATCGCCAATTTCTTCGTCATCCGTCTTTCCATCAACAAACTTAAAGCCTAACTAATGAACAATGCCCGTCAGCTCCTGACCTGGAGTATCAGCTTCATACTTATACTTGTTTTCTCTATCACTGCCATGAAATCCTGCACACGCATTGATGCAGGTCACGAAGGCATACTTGTAAAGCTCTACGGCACCGACAAAGGCGTGCAGGACGTAAACCTGGTAACCGGCCGTGTGTGGTTCAACCCATTTACCGAGGAGGTGTTTCAGTTTCCAACTTTCGTGCAGACGGTGGATTACCCAGCCTTTACCGTTAACGCCAAAGACGGTTCTGTTTTTACCGTTGATCCGACTATCTCCTTTAGAGTAAGCCCCGGCGAGAGCCCGCGCATCTTCAGCAAGTACCGTAAAGATATTGAGCTGATCACCGAAACTACGCTGTTTAACTACACCCGCGATGCCTTCCGCATTCAGTTCAACAAGTATAGTACCGACAGCATCATCTCAAACCGCCAAAGTTTTGAAGACAAAGTACAGATTGCTTTAGACAACGCCTTACGAAAAGAGGGCTTTGAGCTGGAGCAGATGACCAGTGGTTTGCAGTACCCAGACGAGATTGTGCGTGCCGTAAACCTGAAAAACCGCGCCGTGCAGCAGGCCCTGCAGGTAGAGAACGAGCTGAAAGTAGCCGAGGCTCAAGCCCGCAAAAAGATTGTGGAAGCCGAGGCCGAAGCCCGCGCCAACGAACTCCGCCAACGCACACTCACGCCCCTGCTCATACAGCAGCAGTTTATTGAGAAATGGGACGGCAAAACTCCGCTTTACAGCAACTCGCCAACGTTTTTCAAGAATGTGCAGTAAGTATAGCCAAGTATAAAATAGAGGCTGCCGGAAATATAACCGGCGGCCTCTATTTGTTTTCAGCGGCTTGTTGGATCCGGTGCTACTCCGGCTTCTCCCGCATATCCGGAAACTGCTCGTTCTCTCTTTTGATGATCAGCTGCGGCTCGCTTTTGAAACCGTTTAGCTCATTGTGCTGGTCGAAGGGGACTTTGATGCCGTGGTAGTAATCCTGCAGCACGTAATCCTTGCGGAGCGGATGTCCTTCCCAATCGGCGGCACAGAGGATGCGGCGCATGTCGAGGTGATCTTTAAAGTAAATGCCGAACATATCAAATACCTCACGCTCGTGCCAGTCGGCGGTGCGCCAGATGTGGCTAACGGTAGGCACCTGCGGAATAGTTTGCTCGGCTGTGCTGTTGCGCGGCACCTGCACCTTCAGCGTCAGGTGATGATCAAACGGGATTGAGTATAAAGTATAAATTACCTCCAGGGTGCCGGCTTCGGAGCCGTTGTCCATTCCTGTCAGGCAGGACAGGAAATCGAAGTAGGTTTGCGGGTTGTCGTGCAGCTCCAGGCAAATGTCTGGCAGGCGCTCCGGCTGCACCAGCAAGTAGGGTTGCAGGGCATTGGCTTTGGCCTCAAGTATAACCTCTGCGCCAAAGGTGTCACGTATAAACTGCTGTAGCTCCTCGAAAATCATAAAATTGGGCGAATGAGTGATTAACTTAGGCGTTCTCTTGACTAGCCGCTTCTGCTGCTGCCGTACGCTTGGCCATAAGTTGTTGTACGGCTCTCGGGGCGCGTATACTTTCCTTTCGGATGATCTCCTGCAGCTTCAGAAAGCCACCTATCAAAGCTTCCGGCCTTGGCGGGCAGCCTGGCACGTACACATCCACCGGTATAATTCTATCCACACCCTTCACCACGTGGTAACCATGCTCCCAGTACGGACCACCGCAGTTAGAGCAGCTTCCCATTGAGATAACATAGCGCGGCTCCGGCATTTGCTCATACAGGCGGCGCACACGATCGGCCATTTTAAAAGTAACCGTACCTGCCACAATCATCACATCAGACTGCCTTGGGGAGGCGCGCGGTATCACGCCAAACCGGTCCAGGTCATAGCCAGAAGCATAAGCGCCCATCATTTCAATGGCACAGCAGGCCAGGCCAAACCCCATCGGGAACAGCGAGGTCAGCCGCGCCCAGTTCAGCAGGTCGTCCAGTTTGGTGATCACTACACCGCCTTCGCCAGTTTTATCCTGTGGTAAATCCATCTGTTATTCCGTTTCCTGCTGCTGTGGTTTCTGTGGTTCATACTTTCGCTCGTTTACGCGCTGGTATACATCCATCGGTATTTTGGAGCGGCTCTGCGGCAGCACTGGCTTGGGCTTTATCCAGTCGAGGTGGCCTTTTGCCCAGGCATAGGCTAAGCCCAGCACCAGCACTCCTATAAAGATGAACATTTCGACCAAAGAGAACCATCCCCATACACCGTCTGTAGCCTCAATCAGTTCGCGCCGACCAAACACTGTTGCCCACGGAAACAGGAAAGCCAGTTCTACATCAAAAATTATAAAAATAAGCGCCACCACGTAAAAACGCGGGTTAAACTGCACCCAGGCGTTGCCAATTGGCTCCTCCCCAGACTCATAAGTAGTTAGTTTCTCTGAGTTTGGGCGGTTTGGCCGGATAATCCTGGCTGTCAGTAACCCGATCATCACAAATATAGCCCCGCCCACCAGAAAGAGCAGGATGGTCCCGAAGTCTGAAATATAATTCTCTGCCATTGTATTGCAGCTGTTTAGGCAAATTTACGATAATTATGCGAGTTATGGGTAAAGGTGCTTAATATGGTGCAAGCGTCCGCTTGTGCCTTTAACTGCCGCTGCTTTCTGCAACTAGAGCCAAGCTATACTTGCTAACTGCTGTTTATCCCTAGCCTTACAACCTGCTCTTTTCACCTCTGGCTTTGGCTTCCTCCAGGCGGGGGTAGGGGCCCTCTTTAAGGGAGGCCTCGTCTTCCCGCATCGCGCCTTGTACATTTCCTTTGCTCCTTCGTCGCAAATTCGCTGAAGCGAAACCAGAAATCTACAAGGCGCTCTTTACGAGGGCCCCTACCCCCACGGAAAGACTGGGATCAGTTTTCAATAGCCCCTTCTGACGGAGCTTCTACATAATTCCCCTCCTTAGACTACCGAGAACGCGAGTTCGAAGATAGCGAGCGTAGCTCTGAGGGGCAGGGGTGGTTGGACACGGTATTGCTACAATTATAAGAACAAAACGCCTTCCAAACCTGTAACAACTATAGCAACCCATATACCAAAAACAGACTTATACGATGCTTACCGGACGCGTAAACGCACCAGACATTAACACCGAACACGGCTGGCTTAACACCGACAGGAACTGGTCTATCAAAGATTTCCGGGGCAAAATTGTGCTGCTCGACTTCTGGACTTTTGGGTGTATTAACTGCCAACACATTGTTCCTGACCTGAAGCGGCTGGAGGAGGAGTACGCTGATATATTGGTTGTGATAGGTATACATTCTGCCAAGTTTGATGCCGAAAAACAGAACAAGACAATCCGGCAGGCTATCCGAAAATTTGGGGTAGAGCACCCTGTGGTAAACGATGCTGACTATAAAATCTGGAACCAATACGGCGTTCGTGCCTGGCCCACCACAGTGCTGATAGACCCTAATGGCAAGGTAATAGGCCAGCACGCAGGCGAAAGTGTATATGATACTGTCCGCCCCTACATCCAGAAGCTGAAGGAGGAGCACAAGGAAGTCCTGAACCACGAGCCGATTGGTTTCCACGTGGAGCATGAGCGGCGGCAAAGTGCTGGTTTATACTTTCCGTCTAAGCTGGTGCATGATGCCGAGGGAAATATTTACCTCTCCGACAGCGGCCATAACCGCATATTAAAGTTAAACCAGCAGGGGCAGGTGCTGGAGGTAATCGGCAGCGGCCAGCAAGGCTTTAAAAACGGCAACTACACAGAAGCTACTTTTTACGAACCCCACGGCATGGCGCTGCATGAAAACATACTTTATGTGGCTGATGCCAAAAACAACGCCATCCGGAAAATAGACCTGCAGGCTAAGCAGGTAAGCACCGCAGCAGGCACTGGCGAGTTAGGTTATTATTTTCTGCAAGACAAGCTGGAAGAACATGTTAACCCAAACAGCCCTTGGGATTTGCTTATCTACAAAAACAGCATGTTTATAGCCAGCGCCGGCAACCACCAACTCCTGCGCATGGACCTGGCCACGGAGCAAGTATACCGCTTTGCCGGTAGTGGCCGCGAAGCCTTAACCGATGGCCCTCTGCGAGAGGCGGCCTTTAACCAACCCAGCGGCCTAGCCATCAGCGGGCCAGTGCTCTACATAGCCGATGCTGAGGCCAGCGCCATACGTACTGTAAACACAGAAACAGGCATGGTGCTCACACCGCTCGGCAGAGGCCTGTTCGATTTTGGAGACGTAGACGGAGACTCTGATGATGCGCTGCTGCAGCACTGCGTGGGCCTGGAGGTAATAGACAGTAAAGTATACATTGCCGACACTTACAATGGCAAAATCAAGGTGCTGGACATGCAGCGAAGACGTGTACATACCCTCACCGACGGCCTGCAAGAACCCAACGATATTATTTTCCTGAACGGGCAGCTTTGGGTTACCAGCACCAACAGCCATCAGTTATTTACTGTTGATATACAAACCGGCGAAAAACAGGAAGTGGAGATAAGTTTTGCGGCTGCAGAAGTATAAAAAGCTTATGCAGCCGCAAGCTGCGCCAGTTGCTGTTTTACCCGTAACGCCTGCTGCACGTGCCGCTCCTCATGCACCACCACAAACTCCAACGTCTCCCCTATACGCAGTTTCAGCAGCTTAAAAAACTCTACCGGCACAGCCTTTCGGCTCAGATTTGCGCTTTTAGAGTCTTCCAGCATGTACCGTAACTCCTGCTGGTGCTGCAGAAACTCCTCTATAGTGGCGCGGGTTAGCTGGCTGTTATTGGGGTTCATGTGTTTCACAGTCTTGTGCTTCTTCATATTCTGCGGCTGCACCATCTCCAACGATTTTCTGCCCAGCCAGCTGTAAGTTATGTTAGGCATATAGTTCCCGTCGCAGTTTTGGGCTATGGCCTTGGCCAAAGCAGGGTTATAATAGCGGCTGTAGCGGTTCAGGTGCTCCAGGCACTCCAGCATACTCCAGCTACCGGAGGCGGGCTTGTAGTTAAGGTCAACCAGGCTGATGGAGGCAAATTCGTGGGCTACGGTTTCGCAAAGGCCCTTTGTTATTCTAGATAGCTCTTCCAGTGTTTTCATAGTATCATAGTTTTAAGTTGTATGGCACAAACATACAGCAGGTTATACGTCTAAATACTTGACGAAAATAAAGATACGCCATAGTTTATATTAAGATTTTTTTGCATCTTCAGCACCTAAAGCTATACCGAATACACCATATGAGAAAAGCAGTTAAAGTACTTGTGCTTTCGTTTCTGGCCAGCGGGCTATTTTACATGGATGCTGCGGCACAGTATACTCAAACCTCTGATATGAAAGGCAAGGCTGTGCATGAGTACAACACCATCTCTATGCAGGGCTCTCCTTACCTGCACCCCGATTGGGCGGAGGGCAGTATTGCACTGAGCAACGGCACCATCTATCAGGGTATCAACATGATGTATGACCAGGTGAAGGATGTGATCGTTTTTAAGACCAAGGATAACCAGGTAAGAGAGCTGATAGAACCGGTACAGGAGTTCAGCATTAGCTACATCCAAAACAACGAGAAAGTAAGCAAGATCTTCCGTAAAGGCTACAGCGGCGAGAGTGTTTCTCCTGACACCTTTCTGGAGGTGCTTACTGACGGTAAGACAGCTTTACTGAAGCGCACCTCCAAAAATATATTTGACCGCAAAAACTACAGCTCCGCTACTATAGACCGGGAAGTGCAGGAGAGCGAAGATTATTACGTAGCCAATGGCAACAAATTGGTAAAAGTGAAGAAAACCAAAAGCTCGCTTCTGTCTGCCCTGCCGGAGAAAGCCGATTACCTGCAAACCTACATCAAATCAAACGCACTGAACCTGCGCAACGACAGCGACATAGCCAAATTGGTAGCTTATTACAACAGTCTGTAAGCAGGCCAGTTACCTCGGCCGGGGTAGTTTGTTGGAGGTGAGTGCGGCTATACTTTTTAAACCTGCACCGGAACAGACGCGGGCTGCGCAGCCTTACACTCAATTTTACTTAACAGCGCTTGTTCCGGTACATTACGCAGGCGTACACTTGTGCTAAACTTAATTCTCTACCGCCGCTGCTCAAACCTCTCAAACCCTTCTATACTTTCTTTTTCCTCTACTTCTACCTTTTCTACCCGCGCACGGGTTGGACCCTGATGCACCCATTGCTCCAGCTGCTCCAGGGCGGCAGCGCTTCCTTCGGCCTCTAAGTATACTGTGCCGTCGGGCTCGTTCTGCACAAAGCCCGTAAGGCCGAGCCCCTGTGCCTTTTCCTCTGTGCTGGCCCTGAAAAACACGCCGTGTACTTTGCCGTGCACGCGCATGGCTACTCGCTTTTTGTCTTTCTCCATAGTATAAGTATAAATTGAGTTTACTCTTCAGGAAACGGCCTGAGCCGCTATAGGTTAACCACGCATACTTTTAAAGTATAGAACATTTCCTGCCACTGGTTATGTTATCTTTGAAATACGTATACTTGTAGCAAGGCCAGGTACACTGCAACTGCCCGACCAAACGCGACAAACACTATAGAAGGAATTAAAACATGTCATTACTATTCACTGATTTTAAGAGCTGGAAAAAGCACTGCGCTGAAACCGGCGAACCGCTATACCAGCCTGTGCTGGAGTACGAGATTGAGCAGAAAGGCCGCTCCGAAGCTTATATCTGGGAGAACATTGCCAAGGCCTTTGATGTGATGAAGGATGCCGTGCAAACCGGCCTCACCGAAGACATGAGATCACGCTCGGGCATGGTAAACAACAGCGCCAAGAAAGTAGCCAAATCGCCGGTTACGGTTCTCTCGCCGGAGTTTCAGATGCTGGTATCGCGTGCGTTGGGCGCCAAGGAGGTTAACTCCTGCATGGGCCGCGTGGTGGCAGCTCCAACGGCGGGCGCCTCCGGTATACTGCCGGGCACGTTAACCACTTTGCAGGAACTGCATGGCCTGGATGACAGAAAAATACACGAGGGCCTATTGGTAGCTGCTGGCATAGCTCTTATTATTGAGCAAAACGCCTCGCTAGCCGGTGCCGTGGGTGGTTGCCAGGCCGAAACGGGTAGCGCTGCTGCTATGGCAGCAGGTGCCATTGTATACTGCCTCGGTGGCGATGTGCAGCAGGTGTTTAATGCCGTGGCCATTACTATACAATGTATGCTGGGCCTGGTTTGTGACCCGGTGGCGGGCCTGGTGGAGGTGCCTTGCATTGTGCGCAACGCAAGCGCCGCGGCTATCGCCTTTTCTTCCTCGCAGCTGGCCATTGCCGGCGTTGATCCGGTTATACCGGTAGACCAGTGCGTGGCGGCCCTCGGCGAAGTGGGCGAAAGTATGGAACGCAAGTATAAAGAGACCGCTGAAGGAGGCCTTGCCAATACACCGAGAGCCCGCGAGATCGAGAATTTTGTGCTGGTGCAGGATGTGGAGATTTTACCGGATGAGGATAACGATAACCAGTGATCTAGCTGATTTTCGGTAGCTTTTGTTTTGCTGAGACGCAGCGGGCTGCGTCCCTTTTTTTATACTTCCGTCTGCCGCGTCTGCTGGCGCGAATTTGTAACTCGTGCCTATCTATGCTGCTGAGTTTTTAACCCGACTGACCCGAAGGGGCAGGAAGACAGCTGCACTACTCTTCTTTTATACCCTCTCCCCGACATACGCCTGCCCTACTGTTACAAACACACAGCTTTTCTACCATTTAAGCCGTAACTTTGCAAAGATTTAAAACAGACAGTTTTTCTGTAAAAACGATAGATATGATCAGAAGACCAAGACGCAACCGCCAAATGGAAGCTATACGCAACCTGGTGGAGGAAACAACACTGGGGGTTAACGATTTTATACTTCCTTTATTTGTTATAGAGGGGCAGAACCAGCGGGTAGAAGTAGCCTCCATGCCTGGCATCAACCGTTTTTCCATTGATACGCTGCAAGAGGAAATAGCATCCTGCGTTGCTCTAGGCATTAAAGCTTTTGCGCCGTTCCCAAGCATACCGGATCAGCTTAAAGACAAGTATGCTACCGAAAGCCACAACCCTGACGGCCTCTACGCTAAAGCCATCCGTGAAATAAAGAAGAATTTCCCGGAAGTGGTGCTGTTTACCGATATCGCAATGGACCCATACAGCTCTGACGGCCATGACGGCATTGTGCAGAACGGGGAAATCCTGAACGACGAGACGCTGGAGGTACTGGGCAAAATGGCTCTGGCACAAGCGCAGGCCGGTGCCGATGTAGTGGCCCCTTCAGATATGATGGATGGCCGTGTGGCGCACCTCCGCCACGTGCTGGACGAGAACGGTTATCAAAAAGTAGGCATCATGAGCTACACAGCAAAGTATGCCAGTGCCTTCTACGGCCCGTTCCGCGATGCTTTGAGCTCCGCCCCTAAAATGGGCGACAAGAAAACCTACCAGATGAACCCGGCCAACAGCCGCGAAGCATTACTGGAAGCCGAACTGGATACGGCCGAAGGCGCAGACTACCTGATGGTAAAACCAGCCCTGGCTTACCTAGATATCATTAAATCATTGCGCGAGAGCTCACACCTGCCTATTGCCGCCTACAACGTGAGCGGTGAGTACGCTATGGTGAAAGCCGCAGCCGAAAAAGGCTGGATAGACGGTGAGAAAGCCATGCTAGAGAGTTTGCTAAGCATAAAACGCGCCGGCGCCGACATCATCTTGTCTTACTTTGCCAAGGAGTTCGCGCAATATCAGCAGCAATAATTCTGTAGAGATAACTATACTTTATGAAAGCGCCCCGGTTATGGCCGGGGCGCTTTCTTTGTTTTAGCACCTGTAGTAGCTTTTGCAGCCTCGGCAGCTTCTGCCTCAAAATTCCATTTTATAGCTTTTGGGGGCGAACTTTCGGTTTATGGAAGTATAAATGCTGCTGGTTAGCGCAAGCTGAAAGCTTGCTGACATGGAAAGCCACAAGTTGAAACCTCGCGGCAGGTTTGCTGATTTATACTTTAGTCCCTTGCAAAAGCATACTTACATACGCAGCAGCTATTTAATATAAGTATAATTCGGAAGGTGAACAGCAAGTATAAACTGCCTCGCATTACAGCAACAGCAGCTGCACTAGTATAAAACTTCCCCAACACGATAGCCTCAACCTAAATATTTAATCATCAGGAACCTCTTTGCCTTTATAATGATTTTACAGTATCTTTAGAATGGAACACTTTTACCCTCCCGTTTTTATATGAAAAGACTGAGCCTTTGGCTTATTGCGCTAGGTCTGGCTACAGGCTCTACAGCACTTGCGCAACGTGGCCTTACCCCGGACCGTGCCAACACACAGGCACTACAGCGCATCGCCATCGATGCCAAAAAGGATCACCAGGCAAACCGTGCCAAGGCATTGGCGCTGGCTGCGAAGTATGGCTGGGTAATAGAGAAAGAGTATAAAGACGGTACATTTATTTCGCTGCAGGGACTGGACGCGACCGGAATGCCTGTTTACTACATCACTTACAACAACTCAAGCGCAGCTGCCACCACCCGCACCAACCAATTGTGGTCAGGGGGCGCTTTGGGCCTGAACTTGAGCGGCAGCAGCAGCAACCTAACGAACAAGCTTGCCGTCTGGGATGGTGGCCGTGTACTTGCCTCACATCAGGAGTTAACGGGACGTATCATCCAGAAAGATAATCCAACTAAAGTTAGCGAACACGCCACGCACGTAGCCGGCACCATGATAGCCACCGGTGTAAACCAACTGGCAAAAGGAATGGCCTTTGGCTATAAATCTTTACTGGCCTATGATTTTAACGGGGATAATGCCGAGATGGCCGAGGCTGCCAAAGACCTGCTGATCTCTAATCACTCGTATGGCAACCTGGCTGGCTGGCGCTTTAACTCAGACCGCGAAGGCACCGACGAAGACCCGTACTGGGAGTGGTGGGGCAATACCAGCGTGAGCCGCGAAGAAGATTATACCTTTGGGTACTACAACAGCGAAGCCGCCACTTGGGATGAAATTGCTTTTAACGCACCGTACTACCTCATCGTAAAATCTTCGGGCAACAACCGCAGCGAAAGAGGCCCTGAGGTAGGCAAGCCATACTTCCAGCGCAACAGCAACGGTACGTTTGAGCTGGTGCCGTCGCGCCCGAACAATATAAGCAGCAACAATGGTTACGATGTAATTTCTACTACAGGTACTGCCAAAAACATACTTACTGTAGGCGCTGTTTCCTCTATTACGGATGGGTACAACCAGCCACAGGATGTAAAAATGGCTGCTTTCAGCTCTTGGGGACCCACAGATGACGGGCGTATAAAGCCGGACATTGTGGGCAACGGCGTCAGCGTACTCTCCACCTACTCTAGCAACGACCGTAGCTATCAGGTGCAGAGCGGCACTTCTATGGCGGCGCCCAACGTAGCAGGTACTTTGCTGTTGCTGCAGGAGCATTACTCCAAGATCAACTTTGGCAAATTTATGCGGGCGGCTACTTTAAAAGGCTTAGCTATACATACCGCCGACGAAGCAGGCACTTCCGAAGGCCCCGACTACAGCTTTGGCTGGGGACTCTTAAATGCTGAGCAGGCAGCCAACGTTATCAGCAATACCGGCGGTACGCACCTGCTGCAGGAGAAAACGCTGAAACAAAACGAGACGCAGACACTGCAGGTAACTGCCTCAGGCAACGGCCCGCTTAAGATCACGATTTCTTGGACTGACCCAAAGGCCACTGTAACAGCCATAGGCACCAAAGCGCTGAACAACCGCGCCCCGAAACTGGTAAACGACCTGGATATTCGCGTAGCGGGCAATGGCAAAGACTATCTCCCCTGGATGCTGAACCCTGCCACTCCCGAGGCTGCCGCCACAACCGGCGACAATATAGTAGACAATGTGGAGCAGATACTGGTGCCAGACGCTGTTCCGGGCCAAACGTATACGATAACTATTAGGCATAAAGGCAACCTAACCGCAGGCACCCAGGATTACGCGCTGCTGGTGAGCGGCGCAGGAGGCACAGCAGCCTGCGCCAGTGCGCCCGCCTCTAACCAAGGGGCCCGTATCAAAAAGCTTACCTTCGGATTTCAGAGTGTAAGCCAGCAGGACGACTGCACCACCTACCGCGACCTTACTTCTACCGTGTTCAGCATGGAGCCGAGCCAGACAAAACAGCTTAAGCTAGAGCTTGGCAGCTGCGGCACGTCGGCCAGCAAGGTTGCTAAGGTGTACATCGACTGGAACGGCAACGGCAGTTTTGCGGACCCTTCCGAAGTAGTTGCCACATCCGGGGTTATCAGCGGCGATGGTACTTATACAGCTTCTATCAAGGCTCCCGGCATTCTGGTAACCGGCGACAAGGTACGTATGCGCGTGGTAGTGCAGGAAACCACTGATGCCGCCACAGTAAACGCCTGCAGCAGCTATACCCATGGCGAAACGCAGGATTACCTGATCCAATTCATAAAACCCCAAAACGACGTAAGTATAGCTGCCGTGCAGCCAGTCGGGGCAACCTCGCTGTGTGCCAATGCTGCGCAAGGCGTAGTGGTAACCATAAGCAACAACGGCACAGCGGAGCAACAGAACATCCCTATAAGTATAAAAGTACTGAAGAATGGGCAGGAGTTGACAACGCTTACAGGTACTTTCGATAAAAAAATGGCGGCTTTTGAACAAGCTGAACTGCTGCTAAACGGCTCCTTTGCCACGGAGGCAGGCGCTACTTACGAGCTGCTTGCGCAATCAGCCTTAGCTTCGGATGCGGTAATTAGCAACAACCAGCGCGGGTATACTTTTACAGTGTCCGGCGATGCGGCTATACCTGCCAATGCCTCGGCTTTCCGTTGCGGCACAAACCCTACTTATACCTTCTCGGCAGAAGGCGGGGGCACGCCTTATTGGTATACCTCCTCTACCAGCACCACTCCAATAGCGGCGGGCAACCAGGTACAGGTGCAGGCAAACACAGCAGGCAATTCGCTCTTCGCAGCTTTCGATGATTTTTCTGCCACCATTGGCCCTGCAGATAAAAACCATTTTCCAGGCGGTGGCTATAACCAGTTTAGCCCGGATGTGCAGGTAACAACGCAGGCCCCGCTTATACTAGAGCAGGCGCGGCTATACATTGGGCATAGCGGCAAAATAACTTTTACGGTGTACGACAGCAACGGCGCACCTGTATCGGCACGCGAGTTAAGGGTTACCGCCACCCGCAGCACTCCAGCCCAAGGCCCTCAGCCCGACGACACTAACGACCAAGGGCAGCTTTACTACCTGGGTCTGGAGTTGCCGCAGGCTGGTACGTATAACATCGCGATCTCTTATCAGGAAGGAGCCACTATTTACCGAAACAATAACGGTGTGCAGGGGTATCCGTTTGGGATAAAAGATGTCTTTACTATCAGCGGAAACACTGCTACCAGCTCCTGGGAGAGCTACTACTATTACTTTTACGACCTGAAGGTGCGCGCCCTTGGCTGCCCAAGCCCCCGTGTGGCGGTAACGCTTAAAAATGGTACACCCCTGGACCAGCCAAAGGTAACACGCCAAGGCAAAGAACTGATTTCCAGCCAGCCAGAAGGCAACCAGTGGTACTTAGACGGCCAACCTTTGGAAGGCGCCATCGGCCAACGCTTCACGCCTACACTGAATGGCCAGTACAGCGTTATTACCTTTAAGGAAGGCTGTGTTTCGGATATGTCTTTGGCGTACAGGTATGAGTTGGAGAGCGCTGAGCGTAATGTGGGGCCGGAATTAATGGTGTTCCCGAACCCAAGCGCCGATGGCAAGTTCAGTTATACTGTAGAAACCGCTACACCCGAAAACTTAACCTTGACAGTGGTAGATTTGCTGGGCAAGCAGCTGTACTCAGCCTCAGTAAAGCAGATAAATGGCCAATACAAGGGTGTATTCGACCTGAGCAAGCACTCCAATGGCTTATACATTGTGCGCCTGCAACACGGCGATAAAGTATACACCAGCAAGATCATGATCAGGAAGTAACCTGAACTAGAAGTATACATAAAAAGAGCCGGAGCTTATTGCTGCCGGCTCTTTTTATGTATACTTACTACTGCTTTGCGAGCTTCCGTTTCAGCGTAAGGTAATCTAAATAATAAAGTACTTTAACCGAGAAAGTGTTGCTTTGCGGTGAGCGGAGGGTATGGGAGAAGTTATTGAAATAGTACGGGTCCACTATGTTCACCTGCTCCTCAAAAGCATTTTTCCAAACTATACTTATCTCGCTGCCCGGTGCAAACCACCACGAGTACACCATATCCAGGTTAAAAGAGTTATAGTTTACGTCCGGCGATTTTTCCGGTGCGTACTGATGCGGCTCCAGAGCGCCATGATCAAGCAGCCTGAAGTAGCGGTTGTGGTTTACTTTGCTCCAGTTGTGCCACACCCGCAAACCCAGCGACATTCGGTTGTTAAAGACATAGCTACCTGATAGGCTGTTGTAGACGGAATGCACCTCGCGTAAGCCAAACACCACATCAGGGTCTTTCCACTCGTTGCCGTCAGCGTTTTTGTAGCGGAGAATATTCACAAACCCCATATCATCGTACCGGTTGCCCGACTCAAAGCTGTAGTTAAAGCTAAGCTGGTTATTTACCCTAAAACGCGGCGAGATGCCATAGCTAAAGTTGCGGCGCTTATGCTCATCAAATGTGCGATAACTCATGTTCAGGTCCACGGCAAACCGCTTACGGTAGTCAGTAGACACCCAACCTCCTGCACTATAGTTTACCGGAAAAGCATATACCCTTCCGTTCAGGCGAGGCTCAAAAAAATCGTAGGTTACAACAGGCTCCAGGTTGATGTTGATGCCAGCACTTGTAAAGTTTTTAAAGGTGCCGTTTACGTTACCGTAGATTACAAAATTCTGAAATTTGTTAGGCTGAAAACGCCGCTCGTATACTGCCCCAATAGTAGTGTACAGGTTTAGCAGCTTCCAGAAAGGGTCGTAGAAATTGTAGGAGAAATCAACCTCCTGCGCCGATGAGTTGTTTGTGAACAGAATACCCAAGTCGTTTGGGTTATACTTATCGGAATACAGCACATGAGCCGCACTGAACTGGAAATTGCCGCTTACTTTGCCCATACCCAGCCGGTACATGTAGCCTCGGTCTGTCTCTCCGGAGCGAAACTGCTGACTCAGGGCACCCTTTCCATCAATGGCATACTTGTTTCCTTTGTTAGCTATCCTGAAGAGAAGGCCGGTCAGGTTAGCATCGTAGGTGGAGCCCTGCCGCATCACGTTAGTGTTTACCAGTGTTACATAGGAGTTGTTTTTAAGCGACTGATCGAAAACGGCGATGTTGTAGTTGGTGAGTGGCTGCGTTTTCAGCTTTAGCCGGTTTCCTTCCTTGTCTTCCAGTTCGGCGTACTGCTCGCCTACCACCGCATTAAAAATACCGATGCCCAAGCCAGACTCTGTTCGGCCTGAAATTTTGGTGCCGTTGATCATCTTGGTTTCGCTTGGGCTCTCCACTACCTCGTACTCGCTGTAGGCATCGTCGTAAATAATTCCGGAGTTAACTGGCCTGCCCCCAATCCGGCGGGAGTAAAAAAAGCCGCCTTTGTTGAACAGTTCTGTCCCTTCCAGGAAAAAAGGCCTGTTCTCGCTGAACTGCTGCTCAAACGGCGAGAGGTTCAGCACCCGGTTATCAGACTGCACCTGGCTAAAATCCGGCACCAGCGTCATGTCCAGCGTAAACGCGTCGTTGATGCCATACTTTACGTCCATGCCCCCACTGAAATTAAAGTTATGGTCGTGTGATGACTGCCCGGACTCTTCCTGTGCCACAGGATAACGCTCCATATAAGCCGAAATATACGGTGTGAACGACAGGCGCAGCGGTGCCTCAATATTACGCAGCCCCTCCAGCCTGCCCCATTGGTTGGCGAAACCGTCTTTGGCCGGGTCTACGTAATTCCAGAAGAAAGCCTCGCGCGTGGATTGCCGGTTGCGCATAAAGTTAAGCCCCCACAACTGCACAGGCTTGCTGCTAAACCGGATGGCGGAGTACGGAATTTTCAACTCGGCTACCCAGCTTGTTTCGTTCAGTTTGGTGCTGCTCTCCCACACGGCGTTCCAGCTCCAGTCTTCGCCGTTGGAGGAGTAGCGGGCATCGAGCTGCACCCCAGCTGGAGTCACCAAAAATCCAAAACCGTTTATCTCATCCAGGTAAGTATCCAGAAAAATGCCGAAAAAGTCTGTGTTACCCAGGTCATCTCGGCGGCCCAGCTCCCTAAAAATGGAATCCTGCGACACATCATGCATAATGGCTCCTATGTAAATGGCGGCATCATCATAAAGGATGCGCACCTCGGTGGGGTGTTTTTCGAGAGGCCCCGGGTTAGGCCTGTTTTTAATGAACTGCGTGGCAATTTCCGCCCGCTGCCACATGGGCTCATCAAGTACACCGTCTATCTTCAGCGCCTGGTCCACGCGAAGCGCCTGCAAGTTTTTTTGAGGGTAATTATACTTCTTCTGCTCCTGCTTCTGCTCCTGGGCACGACAGTTAAAGTAAAGCATACATAAGACAAGAGGCAGCAGTAATTTTAGATTCATAGATTGATGATGTATGACAGACATTGGTTCGCTTAGAAGTCTTCATCTAATCAGATGCTAAAGCAATGGCAGAGGTTGCTTTAAAACAAATTTATATTTTGACGAAGTATAGTTCTAAGTATAGAACTCGGAAAACCAACTGATGCTCCCGCTGCTTTGCTGTGTCTGTCTTTGTTCTTGAGCTGGCCACTGCATTACTTTATACTTGCTAACCCGCTAAGCGACAGCAAATTTAACCAACTGCGGCATATGCTAACGTATAAATATAGCCTTCCCCAGATTTATTCTCTATTTTGCTCCCATGAAGCAACTGATGACTTTTATCTGTCTGCTATGGCTGGCAGCCTGCGTTAAGCCGCAGTATCAACTTGGCAACCCGCAGCAATCGTTCTATAAAAGTATGAGCAGCCTGTGCGGACAGTCATTCAGCGGAAAAGTGGTTTTCCCGGCGGATGGCAAAGACCCTTTTGCGGGTGCGCCGCTTCTGATGACCGTGCAAACGTGTTCTGATAGCACCATCCATATTCCGTTTGCAGTTGGCGAGGATAAATCCAGGACCTGGGTGATCAGTAAAACACCGGAAGGCCTGCAACTGAAGCACGACCACCGCCATGAGGATGGCACCCCGGACGAGATCACCCTATATGGCGGCTTGGCCCTTACTTCTGCCAATGAACTGGAGCAACGCTTTCCGGCAGATGCCTATACAGCCCAGCTCCTGCCGGCCGCCGCTACCAATGAGTGGATACTTGCCATCAGCCCCGACGGCCGTACGTTCAGCTACATTTTAAAGCGCGACAACCAACTTCGCTTCCAAGCTGATTTTGACCTGACAAAGCCGTTAGAGTAACCAAGTATAAAAGCAAAGCGCCTTGGCTGCATACAGCCAAGGCGCTTCCTGTTAAAGTATAAACCTCCCTCTTTCGGCGGGTACTTGTTTATAAATCTTCTTCACGCACCAGCATGAGCACTGCCGATTGTGGCACGATAAAGTATTTCTCGCCGAGGTAGTTAATCTCGATGGCATCGCGCTGCAGGTAAATAGCCAGATCGCCCTCCTTGGCCTGAAGCGGAATGTAGCGCACCTCTTCTTCCTCCTGCCCCCATGTTTCTTCGTCAAAGCCAAAGTCAGCGGGGATAGGGTAACCAGGTCCAACACGCATGATGTAACCTTCTTGCACCTTCTCCTTTGCCTGCACCCCCGGAGGCAAGTATAAGCCGCTCTTGGTTTGGTCGCTGGCGGTTTTCGGCTTTATCAGCACGCGGTCGCCTACGATAATTATCTTCTCTAATTTATTATGTTCTGAAATTCTCATTTGTATTGTATACATCTTATAAAGGATCTGCGGTTACTTTAAATCGCATATCGGCTTTAATGGTAATGTCTTCCGTTATAGGCTTTGATATCTCGGCTTGCGTGCGGATAGTATAGTTGTTGCTTTTAATGTACTCGTCAAGTTTAGCGTTCGTCGATTTCAGCTTCAGCACACTGCTGCCTGTGGGCACCTCATCGAGGTAGGCTATTCTTACCTCCGGCTGGTCTTCGCTGGAAATGTATAGCTCGATCCGCTTTAGAAAATCGAAGTTCTGCCCTTCTGGTTTTTTGATTGTTAGCTCCAGCCTGTTCAGGGTAACGTCCTTTACCAGTTTCGCACGGGTTTTATTGTTCTTAAACGTCTCTTCTGAGTTAGTGGTAACGGTAAACGGCGTAGCAGGTATCAGTGCGCCTAGCGGAAACCCCGATTCAATGGTGAAAGTCTCCTCCTCGTTAATGTAAAAAGTAAGCAGGTCATCAATCTTCTCACAGGCAGTGGCTATTATGGCAAACAGCAGCACAGCCATCATCATTCTTTTCATCAATGTAAAGTATAAGGGTGAAAACAGTTGCGGCGTGAAAGGCAGAACCTTAGTTTCTGCCTTTCACGCCGCAAGTTACAAAACTAGAAGCAGTTTAGTCAAACATATCGCCTTTGCGCACTTTCCCGTCACCGTGTTCGTTCCAGCTCATCGGATACTTCTCGTCCAGGTACGGCAGGGCCTCTACTGTTAGGTGCAAGGGTTTAAACGTGTCGATCATCACGGCGTATTCTTCTGTTTCCTTCTTGCCTATACTTGCCTCCACGGTGCCTGGGTGCGGCCCGTGCGGAATGCCGCCCGGGTGGATGGTAAACGAACCACGGTCCACGCCTTTGCGGCTCATAAAGTTGCCTTCCACATAGTATAGCACCTCGTCGGAGTCTACGTTGGAGTGGTTGTAGGGCGCAGGTATAGACAGCGGGTGGTAATCGAAGAGGCGCGGCACAAATGAGCAGATCACGAAATTGTGCGCCTCAAAAGTCTGGTGCACGGGAGGCGGCTGATGTATGCGGCCGGTAATCGGCTCAAAATCCTTGATATTGAAAGCGTACGGATAAAAATAGCCATCCCAACCCACGGCATCAAGCGGGCTGAAGTTGTAGTAGAACTGGTGCAACTCTCCCTCCTTTTTTACCTGCACCAGGTGCTCGCCATCTGTATTCTCAGTGATAAGCTCTACCGGCGGACGCATATCGCGCTCACAGAACGGCGAGTGCTCCAATAACTGGCCAAAGTGGTTGCGGTAACGGCGGGGCGTTTCTATCGGGCTGAAAGACTCAATGACCAGCAGCCTTACCTGGTTCTCGCCTTTATCGAAACGGAATTTATGAATAACGGTGCGCGGAATAACCAGGTAGTCGCCGGGGCCAAAGGGGATGCGCCCCATTTGGGTAAGCAGGTCGCCGGTGCCGTCGTGCACAAACACTACCTCGTCGGCCTGGCCGTTTTTATAGTAGTAGTCCATTTCATGCTCCGAAGGGTTGCAGAGGCTGATGGCCACATCATTGTTAAACAGCATGGTTTTACGGGCGCTCAGGTAGTCGGGGCCGGTAGCGTTTACCTCTACGGTGCGCAGGTGCTGCGGCGCCAGCTTTACGCCTTCTGCCCTTTTAGGCGCAAAAGGTTTAGGGTCGCCGATGCGGCTGATCTGCGTGGGCGGGTTAATATGGTACAGCAACGACGAAACGCCACTGAAGCCCAGCGTGCCCACCAGCTGCTCCGCATACAGGCTGCCGTCAGGTTGCCGGAACTGCGTGTGGCGTTTGTGCGGGATCTCCCCAAGTTTATAGTAAAATGCCATGTATGATTAGTTTTAAGGTGTCGTTAGGTTTTGTACAGAGGATTGAGTTTATACTTCGTAGTATGATCTACCAAATAAAACTAAAAGATAGAAAACGTTAAAACATTCTCCACTCGTTCTTATCCCTGGTAAAGTATAGTCTTCATACGTGATCTAAATTCAGAAATACGTAAAAGCTACATACCTCCTGCTGCCATACTTTGCGCCTTCCTAAAATACTTCAGCCCCTGCTGAAACTCCTCATCCGACTGGTGCAGCACCGGGAAGAAGCCATCGTTGCCATACACACTTCGGGCAATAAAGGCTTTTAAATGATTCCGGAGCAGGTTGCTGGAGCGTTTAAACTGCGCCTCGTTATAAGTTACGCCAGATGCTGTGGCAGTCTGCACCACCTCCTGCAGCATTCTATCAGTCACTTCAAAGCTGTTGACAAACTTTTCGTAAGGCATTTTATCCAGCTCTTTGCGGTGCTTTTGGTAATAGCCGAGTGTATATTCCCTGATTACGTTCTTGTTATACAGCTGGCTCAGGTACTCCGACAGTTCTGTGGTATCGCGGGGCACAAACACATCGGGCATAATGCCGCCTCCGCCGTAAACAGCTCGGCCACTTAGTGTTTTATACTTTAGCGAGTCTACATACAAGCTGCTGTCCGGGTGAAAGTACTCGCCTCGCTCAAAGCGGTTCAGAATATCCATCTGGTAATCATCCATCCCTTCGCTGTAAGGTTTTTGGATGGAGCGGCCGCTAGGCGTGTAGTAACGCGAAATAGTCAGGCGCAGCTCAGAACCGTCGTTCAACGGGATCGGCATCTGCACCAAACCTTTGCCGAAAGAGCGGCGGCCCACTATTAAGGCGCGGTCGTTGTCTTGCAGGGCACCGGCCACAATCTCAGAGGCAGAAGCGCTTCCTTCGTCCAGCAGCAGCACCAGAGGCCCTTTCTCAAACACTCCTTCCCTTTGCGCAAAAGTTTTCGAATCATACCTGTCGCCCTTGCCGTCGGTGTACACAATCATCTTATCGCCGGCTATAAACTCATCAGCCATCCGGATGGCATGGTCCATATAACCGCCGGGGTTGCCGCGCAAATCGAGTAACAACTGCTCCATGCCTTTACTTTTTAAGCTGTTGAGCGCTGCCATGAACTCTTCGTAGGTGTTGGCCGAAAAGCGGCTAACCTTAATGTAACCGGTTTTATCATCCACCATGTAGCTCACATCCACAGAGTTTGTCGGTATTTTGCTGCGCTCAATGGTAAAGCTAAGTTGCTTTTTGATGGCGTTCCGTTGGATGGAGAGGTTCACCTTGCTGCCTTTTGGCCCGCGCAGGCGCTTAAAAACACCTTCGTTGTTGATGCCGATACCGGCTACTGTCTCACCGTCTACTTTTATGATTTTATCGCCGGCTTGTATGCCCGCTGCCTCTGATGGGCCTCCGCTCAGCGGCGTAATTACATAAATAGTATCTTTAAAGATATTAAATTCTACTCCGATCCCCTCAAAATCACCTTCCAGGTAAGATCGCGCCATGGCTAGCTCGTCAGCCGGAATGTAAGCCGTGTGCGGGTCCAGTTTCTCCAGCATCTTAGTGATGGCAAAGTCAGTCAGCTCCTCTACATCCACAGTATCTACATAGTCGCGGTCAATGTAACTCAGCACGTCACGGAATTTAAGATAGCTTTTGGCAGTGCCCTGCGGATTTGTGGTGGAGGGAGAGAACATTGTAGCACCCAGCAGCAGGCCCACTACCAGCGCCAGGCTTATAAACAGCGGCAGCTTTATCTGGAATGCAGAGTTCCGGACGCTGCTCTTTTCTTCACCATGCTCCATCTTGCTCATGTTTTAAAGTATAAATTGGTAAAATGCCACAGTACAGGCAGGGCAAAGTAGTCCAAAAATTCACCTTAAATATACTGAGGTCCTTTATATCTATACAAATCTAGATTTGTTAAAGTTGCTGAGCAGCTTCTAACCTCTCCTCCCATACTTGCCCCTGAGAGGATTGTGAAGCCTACACTTTAATTTTATTTAAACTTATTCTAAATAACACTTGCCTCTAATATACCCGTTGCTTAGCTTTGCATCACTATTTTAAATCAGTCCAAATAAAATATATAGAAATGCTTAGCTCTATCAGAAGACACACAACACTGGCTCTTGTCGGATTGGCAGCCTGTCTAACTTTTACCTCATGCTCAGATGACGATGATGCACTGTCTTACAACGTGCCCTCCACCTACAGCTTTGAGAATGTAAATTACTCTGGCCAGACGACCAGATTAGCCATGCTTTCTGAGCTGGATGCCTATGTTAAAACAGGCAACAACGGCGCCAGGCTGGATGCCCAGAAGATGAAGGACATGTATGCCAATACAAACAACGCCTTCTCTGACCCTGCTCTGAACGAAGCCACCTCAAAGCAACTAAAAAACAAAACCATACTTACAGCGCAGGCTCAGTTTGAAAACTACTTTGACGCCGTGGCCGCTGCCAGCCAAAGCGAAGGCGCTGCAGCCTCTGAAGGAACTGCTGGCATCCTTACCTCTGCAGACGGAACCAAGAAATACCTGGTAGACGAAAACGGGATAGAGTACGCACAATTGATCCAAAAAGGGTTGATGGGTGCCGTATTCTACAACCAGGCTGTAGAAGGCTACCTGACAGAGGAGAAAATCGGCGCAGCCGTAGACAACACAACAGTTACCGAAGGCGAAGGCACCAAAATGGAGCACCACTGGGATGAGGCTTTCGGATACTTTGGAGCCCCTGTGGATTTCCCTGCCAACAAAGACGGCCTGAAGTTCTGGGCTAGCTACAGCAACAAAGTAGATGCCGTGCTGGGCAGCAACAAAGCTCTGATGGATGCCTTCATCAAAGGCCGCGCCGCCATCTCAGCTAAAGACATGACAGGCAAGAACGAGGCTGCCGCCACTGTTCGTGCCGAGTGGGAGCGCCTGGTTGCCGCATCAGCCATACTTGAGCTGAATGCAACCAAAACCAACATCGCCGACCAGGCCCTGAAAAGCCATTACCTGTCGGAGGCCATCGGCTTTATCATGAGCCTGCAGTATAAAACCGACCGCAAGTTATCAACTGCCAAATACCAGGAGGTAATGAACGCCATCGGCACCAACCTGTACGAGACAACTGCCGACGATATTAACACAGCTATTGACATCCTGAGCACTGCTTATGACATGGATAGCATTAAAGGACAGCTGTAGCGCCTTATTTATTTGTTAGTGTTTTAGTAAGTGCAGCAGCTGCGGGATAGCCATTCCATAGCTGCTGCCTTTCGCATTTAAAGTATACCACATGATAGCGTTTAAAAGATATACCGTGATGGCCCTGGCTTGCTTTGCCCTACTAAGCAGCTGCAGCTCCGACAGCGATGGCAATAACCCTAAAGCCGACTACGACCGCCAGGCCATGGTGGCTAACTATGCTGAGAACCTGATTATACCGGCTTATAGTGTATTTTTGGAGAAGACTGATGCCATGAACGCGGCTATTGCGGCTTTTGCGGCAACACCCACCACAGCAACATTAGCAGCGGCCCGCACGTCTTACCAAAACGCTTACCTGGCTTGGCAAGACGTGGGCACGTATGAATTTGGTCCTGCAGACGACCAGTTGCTGCGCACAAACCTTAACACCTACCCTACCGATGCCGCCGAGATTGAGCGCAACATCGCGGCCACTTCTTATAACCTGCAGGCTGCCGCCAACCTGGATGCCAAGGGATTTCCGGCCCTGGACTACCTGCTGTACGGAGCCGGAACAGAGGCTGCCGTAGTAAACCAGTACACTTCCGGTGCTAATGCTGGCAAGCGCAAACAGTACCTGCAGGATGTTAGCAGCCTAGTAAAACAGCGCGTGGAGGCTGTGCAAAGCGGCTGGACCACCGGCGACTATGCTACCACCTTCAAAAACTCGCCGGGCACGGCAGTGGGAAGCGCCATCGGCAGTCTGGTAAACGAGCTGAACTATGAGATAGACCTGACCAAACGCGCTAAAGTGGGTATCCCAAGCGGCAGGTTTACCTCAGGCACTGCCCTTCCAGAGCAGGTAGAGGCTTATTATAGCCGCATCTCGCTGGAGCTGCTGAAGCAGGCTATCCGTGCTCAGAAAGCTATCTTTATGGGGCAGACAGCAACTGGTACAAATGGCCCCGGCCTGGATGACTATTTGGACCATGTGCAGGCACCCTATGAAAACGGTTTGCTCTCTGACGCCATTGAGGCACAGTTTGATGCCGCACTGGCCGCCGCCAATGCCATACAGGTTCCGCTTGCAGAGGCCGTTAGCACGCAGCCACAGGCCGTAACCAAAGTATATGACGAGCTGCAGCGCCTCATTGTGCTTACTAAAACTGATATGCCAGCCGCTCTTGGTGTTACTATAACCTATAACGACAACGACGGCGACTAACTGTTGTTTTTCCCTTCGGCTGCGCTTTCAGGCTTGGCCGCAGGAAGTATAACCGGCAAGCACAGACATGCTCCAGAAGTTAAAGCCATACCTTACTGCCCCTGTATCCGCGGCTCCGCTGGCGGCATTCCGTGTTATTTTTGGCGGGATGATGCTGGCTAGTATCCTGCGCTTTATCTGGAAGGGCTGGGTAACGGAACTGTATGTACAGCCAAAGCTATACTTTACTTACTACGGTTTTGAGTGGGTGCAGCCGCTGGGTGAGGCAGGCATGTATGCTCTTTTCGCAGTGATGGTGCTGGCCTTGCTGGGAATAGTGCTGGGCTTGTTTTACCGCCTGTCGGCATTGCTTTTCTTCCTGAGCTTTACCTACGTCGAGCTCATTGACAAGACCAATTACCTGAACCACTACTACTTTGTAAGTATAGTGGCGCTGCTGCTGATTTTAGTACCGGCTAACCGTCATTTCTCGCTGGATGCGCTGCGCAAGCCGCATACTTGGGTAAGCCATGTGCCGCGCTGGGCTGTGCTGATCTTCCAGCTACAGTTGGGGCTTGTATACTTTTATGCGGGCCTGGCCAAGCTAAATCCCGACTGGCTGCTGGAGGCCATGCCGCTGCGCTATTGGCTACCGGCCCACACGCACCTGCCGCTCATCGGGCCGCTGCTCGACAAAGTATGGGTGGCCTACCTGTTCTGCTGGTTTGGGGCCTTCTACGACCTTACTATTCCATTTTTCCTGAGCTGGCGCAGGAGCAGGCTATTTGCATACTTTACCGTGGTCGTATTTCATGTGCTTACGGCGGTGCTTTTCCAGATCGGCATGTTCCCATACATCATGATGGCGAGTACGCTGATCTTCTTCTCCGAGGAATTTCATAACAAGGTGCTGAACGGGCTAAGAAGTATAGCCAACGTGCGGCAGCCAGCCTTCCCGAAGTTTGCGCAGCCTGCCGCGCAGCCGCTGCTGCTGGGCCTGCTGACCGTGTACTTTGTGCTGCAGGTGCTGGTGCCGTGGCGTTTTATACTTTACCCCGGCCAGCTTTTCTGGACTGAGCAGGGCTACCGCTTCTCCTGGCGCGTGATGCTGATGGAAAAAACCGGCACAACCTTTTTCTATGTGCGTGACCCCAACACCGGCTATGAGATAGAGATCAACAACCGCGACTACCTAACCATCAACCAGGAGAAGCAGATGGCCACCCAGCCCGACATGATCCTGCAGTATGCCCACATGCTGCAGCAGGACTTTGCCTCCCGTGGCATACCCGGCGCACAGGTGCGCGCCGAGGTGTATGTAAGCATGAATGGCCGCGGCAGCCGGCTTTTTATCGACCCAAGTGTTAACTTAGCGGCCGAAAAAGAAAGCTTCCTGCCGAAGCCCTGGATATTACCTTTAAATAGACTTGCTCTGCCGCAAAAGGCAGTGGGGCAGAACTAAATTAAAATGCGCGTAACATTAACAATCGCTCTGGTGCTCTGCAGTTCTCTGGCTGCGCTGGCCCAAACGTTCTCCATCACTGGCAAGGTTAACAGTGCCGCCACCAAGCAGCCGGTGCCGCAGGCCGAGGTGCTGCTAAACAATTCCGGCTCTTTATATAAGGCAGATGCTAAAGGCAACTATACGGTAACTGGCCTGGCTCCCGGCACCTACGTGCTCACCGCCTATAGTATAGGCTGGGCTTCGGCTACGCAGCAGGTAAACATCAGCAACGGCAATGTTATACTTGACTTTTCCCTGAAACAGTTGGAAGGGCAACTGAACGAGGTAAACGTGAAAGGCAAACGGGAGAAGACCTTCGGTATTACCCGCCTGAACTCAGTGGAGGGAACCGCTATCTACGATGGCAAAAAGAGCGAGGTAGTGGTGCTAAGCGACCTTATAGCCAATAAAGCCACCAACAACAGCCGCCAGGTTTTTGCCAAAGTGGCTGGCCTCAACATTTGGGAGAGCGACGGCGCAGGCCTGCAACTGGGCATCGGGGGCCGTGGCCTCAGCCCGAACCGTACCTCCAACTTCAATACCCGTCAGAATGGCTACGACATCTCTGCCGATGCGCTGGGCTACCCGGAAAGCTATTACACCCCGCCAACCGAAGCACTGGACCGCATTGAGGTAGTGCGTGGGGCAGCCTCGCTGCAGTATGGCACACAGTTCGGGGGCATGATCAACTTCGTGATGAAAGAGGGTCCGGAGGATAAGCCGTTTGAGCTAACCACCCGCCAGACAGCCGGCTCCTGGGGCCTGCTCAACTCTTTTAACAGCATTGGCGGCAGCAAGGGCAAGTTTCATTACTACAGCTTCTATCACTACAAGCGCGGCGACGGATGGCGCGATAATTCTGGTTTTGATGCGCATACCGCTTTTAGCTCCGTGCATTATAAGGCGAACAGCAAGCTGGAAATAGGCTTTGACTATACATATATGGATTACCTGGCACAGCAGCCGGGCGGCCTGACCGATATTGATTTTGAGCAGGATGCGCGGCAGTCGAAGCGCAACCGCAACTGGTTTAAGGTAAACTGGAACCTGATGGCCCTGACGCTGGATTACCGTTTGGGTGAACGCACCAAGCTTAACATCCGCAACTTTGGTCTGCTGGCGCAGCGCGACGCACTGGGCTATATGGGCAAAATAAACCGCCCGGATAATATGGAAGAGCGCCTGCTGCTCAAAGATCAGTTCCAAAACATCGGAAACGAAACGCGCC
The DNA here is from genome assembly GCF_947495565.1 of uncultured Pontibacter sp. Classification (GTDB taxonomy): domain Bacteria; phylum Bacteroidota; class Bacteroidia; order Cytophagales; family Hymenobacteraceae; genus Pontibacter. The sequence continues at coordinate 62,350 of NZ_CANLZM010000015.1, read as the reverse complement.
TGATTCACCGCTACGACCTGGGCAACTCCTTCTCTACCCTCTTGGTGGGCACCCGCTACTACCGTGGGTTTACCGATCAGGAGCAGGGCGATGCCTCTGCCGGCTCCGATGCTGACTTCAGGTTTGATTCCGAAACTGGGGCACCGAACGAATCTAACTACGACTACCTGAGCCGCAATGTGGCCGTGTTCGCCGAGAACATCTTTAACATTACACCCAAGCTAAGTATAACCCCCGGCGTGCGCTACGAGTGGATCAACACCAACGCTGACGGCAGCTACCGCTACACAGTGCCCAATAACGCCGGCACTATTATTTACGACGAGGTGATTCCGGAAAATCGTGAAAGCTCGCGTAATGTCCTGCTTCTGGGTGTGGGCCTGAGCTATAAACCGAGTGAGCAGATGGAAGTATACGGCAACTTCTCGCAGAATTACCGCGCCATCAACTTTAACGACATGCGCGTGCTCAACCCTAATTTGGTACCGGACCAGAACCTGAAAGACGAAAGCGGCTACAGCACCGACCTGGGGTTTAGGGGCAACGTAAGCGGGGTGCTGAATTACGATGTCAGCCTTTTTTACCTGGCCTACCAGGACCGCATCAACTTTAGAAAAATAGAAGGCACCACCGACCGTCTTCGCACCAACGTAGGCGACTCCTACCACTACGGACTAGAGACCTTTGTGGAAGCCGACCTCCTGAAGCTATACTATGGCGCTGAGCACCCTACCAGCTTATCCGCTTTTTCTAACATCACGCTGGTGCACACGGTCTATGACTCTCCGGACAAGGCAATTGACGGCAACGAAGTAGAGCTGGCGCCATCCGTTATAGCCAAGGCAGGCCTATCGTTTAAGCGCAATAACTTTAAGCTCTCCTATCAGTATGCTTACACCGCCGATCAGTACACCGACGCGGAGAACTCTATCAAAGAGCCAACCGCTGTGGTAGGTGTTATACCCGCTTACTGGGTAATGGACCTATCGGGCAGCTATACTTACAAGCGCTTTACGCTGGAGTCCGGCATCAACAACCTAACCGACAACCGCTACTATACGCGTCGCGCCACCGGCTACCCGGGGCCGGGTATTATTCCTTCGGATGCCCGTAACTACTATGTAACGCTAGAGTTTAAGCTGTAGGTTTTTGCCGCGCCAGCAAGTCTGAAGAGGTTTGAGGCACAAATTTACTGTCTCAACTCTCTTTTCCTGGCTAGCGTGATGCCCATACTACTACCTGGCAACCTAGCATTATCAACCAACCATTAAAATCCTTACCTTTGCAGTGTAAGCAAGTATACTATGGGCAGAATTTTAGGGATTGACTACGGAACAAAGCGAGTGGGACTGGCTGCTACAGACACGCTCCAGATAATAGCCAGTCCGTTAGAAACCGTTCATGCCCAGGATGTGTTGCCTTACCTGAAAGCTTATGTGCAGCGCGAACCTGTGGAAGCATTTGTACTGGGCATGCCTAAGCGCCTTTCCGGCGAGGCTACCGACAACACGCAGCACGTGGTGGGGTTTCAGCGCAAGCTTCAGAAGGAGTTTCCGGCTATACCAGTGCACCTGGTGGATGAGCGTTTTACCTCTAAGATCGCGCAGCAGACCATGTTGGCCGGTGGACTGCGAAAGAAGGCTCGCCAGGACAAAGCAACAGTAGACCGCATAAGCGCCGTAATTATACTTCAGTCGTATTTAGAAAGCAGAAACATATGATTTACCCAATTACCGCCTACGGAGATCCGGTTCTCAAAGAGCCTGCACAAGACATCCCGAAGGATTTTCCGGAGCTAAAAGAGCTCGTTGAAGATATGTATGCCACTATGTACCATGCGCATGGCGTAGGACTGGCCGCTCCGCAGATCAGCAAAGGCATTCGCCTGTTCGTGATCGACTCTGAACCTATGATGGATGAGAAGGATGAGGGAAAGGGCGTGAAGAAAGCCTTTATCAACCCAGAGATTATTGAGGAAGACGGCGAAGAGTGGGGCTTTGAGGAAGGCTGCCTTAGTATACCTGGTGTACGCGAGGTAGTTTACCGCCCGGAGCGCATTGTTATCCGCTATTTTGATGAGGAGTGGAACGAGCACGAGGACACGTACGATGGCATGACGGCTCGCGTAATTCAGCACGAGTACGATCATATCGAGGGTATCCTGTTCACCGATTACCTGTCCGGCCTGAAGAAGCGCCTGATCAAGAACAAGCTCACCAAAATATCGAAAGGAGAGGTAGACGCAGACTATAAAATGCGCTTCCCGAGCATGGCTAAGAGACGCTAATTTTGCATTGAATTTATACCAACCAGAACCGGCCTGCCACAGTGGATGTGGCAGGCCGGTTCTGGTTGGTAGTTATACTTGGCACAAACTACTATACTGCACCCAGTGCAGATACTCCTTCTTCTAACCTGAACAGTGATTTCAGGAATCTGTCAGACTGCTCCTCGATTTGTTGCAGCCCGGTTAATGCTTCCTCAATTTTGCCTCCAGCGTACAGGCGAAACAACTGGTCGGCAGTAGAGCTTAGCTCCTGCTGCACTCTTGCTAGCTCCTGCATACCAGGCATATCATTGTATCTGCCCATGCCTACTGAACTGAACCAAGTGCTAAGAGGACCACTGCGGGAAAAGAAAACCTCATCTTTTGTACCTCCATACAGCACAGAGCGCACCTTCGACTTAAACAGGATATGTTTAATCCGCAGTTGTTGAAAGTCTACTTGTGCTTGGTTCATTGGTAAGTTAAAAGAGCTAATGTATTTCTCCTGGCAAGGCAACAGCCTTATTAGGCATTTTATTTTTTAATTAATGCAGTTGCATCATAGCCGCACACCATAATGCCGGTTGCTTGCTCCTGCTCATCATATATGGCTTGGTAAATAAACGTGACGCACATGTCTTCTAACTCACCTCTATTATAACGGTCTAGTTTGAGAGTGATGTTTTCTGCCACAAAATCTTTACCTGTTCTATATACTTCGTCCAGAATTTTTACGAAGCCCTGCTCCGCTACCTCCGGCAGCGCCTCTGCCACGGTTCTGCCAAGCAGCTCCTTTTCAGGAAATAGCTGCTTATACTTTTCGTTCATAAGTTCATAGCGGTGCTCCGGCCCTCTGAGAATACAGAAAAAGACAGGTGCCTTCATAATAAGGCGCTCCAATATTTTACGTTCCGCCTCAGCTTTCTGATAAGCACGCTCCACCTGGTCGGCCAGAACAGACATTTGCTCATTGCTTTCCAGCAGTTCCTGCACTAGCTGCTTATTATCCTGAATATCGGAGGAACTGCCTACCCGCAGTATTACATTACCGTCTTTGTCTTTAAGCGGCTGGCTTCTGGTAAGAAACCATCTGTACATGCCATACTGGTTACGGATGCGCAACTCTGCCTGTAGCTCTTCGCCTGCGGCCATTGCCTCATCCATTTTCTGCTTAAGCACACGCATGTCGTCCGGGTGAATTGCTTTTTCCCAGCCCCCCTCCTGCAGCGACTCTTCCATCGACTGGCCAGTATACTCTACCCAGCGTTGGTTCACGTATGTCAGGTCACCTGCTTCATCTGTCATGTAGATCAGCTGCGGCACGGCATCTGTCAGAAACTTAAACTTCTCTTCGCTAATTTCCTGCGCCTGCCTGGCTATCTCCCGCTCCGTTACGTCATGGGTGTTCTGGATAATGTACTTTATATTTCCTTCCTCATCCAGCACCGGCGTATGCGATGCCTCCCAATACCTTTCACTGTAGCCGCCCCCTTCTTCTGCCGGTATGGCTATATCATACCGAATCACATTCAGATAATCTACCTCCTTGGTCTCTATGGCCTTGTCTATTGATATCTTTACTGGGTTTTCCTCGTAAGGCATGCTGTTGTTCGGGAAAGCTTCCAGTAAGAAGTGCAACCCTAATATATCATTTCGCTTGCGCCCGGTGGTTTTCAGGTAAGTATCTGTTGCTGCCAGTATTTCTTGTTCAGGCGATATGATAACGATGTTTTCAGGGATATTGGAGAAGAAATCGAGCGTGTCCATCTATAGCAAGGCAAGTTTAGAAAGTACATTTCTTTAGCATACAAAGATACGTAGATAATGTTATCCGATGCTGTAGTTTTAATCTTATCTCTGATGGCTACCGCACAAAAAACAAGTTGCTCCACCTCCTGCAGCCTGATTACGTACACCGCAAGTATGGCCATAAAATGCAAAGCTATACTTCTGCTGCTCATGCTGCTGCCGCCGCTCAACGGCTATACCTGGGGCTTTTTTGCGCACCAGCGCATTAACCGGCTGGCTGTGTTCTCGCTGCCGCCCGAGATGGTAGGCTTCTATAAAAAGCATATCCGCTACATCACCGAAAATGCCGTGAACCCCGATAAGCGCCGCTATGCCGTGGAGGGTGAAGCGCCGCGCCACTACATAGACCTTGATATATACGGCGACAGTGCCCTGTATAAAATGCCGCGCTTTTGGCCGGATGCCGTGGAGAAGTATACGGAAGACACCCTGATGGCATACGGCATTGCGCCTTGGCATATTAACCGGATGAAGTACCAGCTTACGCAGGCTTTTAAAGAGCAGAACGTGGACCGAATCCTGCGCCTGAGCACCGAAATCGGTCACTACATTGCCGATGCCTGCGTGCCGCTGCACACCACCCAGAATTACAACGGGCAGCTAACAGGGCAGCGCGGCATACATGCCTTCTGGGAAACACGCCTGCCTGAACTCTTCTCTGACAACTATGACTTTTTTGTAGGCCAGGCCGTCTATATTGAGCAGCCGCAACTAAAAGCCTGGGATCTGGTTGCCTCCGCTCACACCGCTCTGGATTCGGTTTTATACTTTGAGCGGGAGCTTACGCAGGAGTTTGAGGAAGAAAAGAAGTATAGCTTTGAGCTGCGCAACAACTTAGCCACCCGCGTTTACTCCCGCGACTTCTCAGAGGCTTACAGCAGGCGCCTGAACGGGCAGGTGGAGCGGCAGATGCGCCTGGCCGTTCATACTATCGCCAGCTACTGGTACACTGCCTGGGTAGATGCAGGCCAGCCTGACCTTCGTAAACTTGCCAGCCTGTCGGCAAAAGAACTGCAGCAGCTCGAGATGGAGAAGAAAGACTACGAACAGGGCTCTCATGTTCCTCGTGAGGAAGGGGACAACTAACGCCAACATTGCAGCCTTTTTATCGCTGCTGCAGTCATCCGGATAAAGATGTATATTGCTACATCAAAAACCACCTATACTTTCATGATCAACCTGATTTCATACACAAAGCTACGCACAGCGCTACTCCTGCTGCTCGTATCGCTGCTGGTGCTGCCACAGGCATGGGCGCAGCAGAACTCAGCCGCCACCCTTCAGAAGCTGGATGCTTACTACCAGAAAGCCCTGAAAGATTGGGACGTACCGGGCATGGCCATCGCCATCGTAAAAAACGACTCTGTAATTTTTGCCAAAGGTTACGGGGTGCTTAACAATAAAACAGGTGGCCAGGTAGATGCTAACACAGTATTTGGCATTGCCTCTAACTCTAAAGCTTATACCGCAGCTGCACTAGCCACACTGGTAGACCAGGGGAAGCTAAAGTGGGATGACAAGGTGAAGAAGTATGTGCCTTACCTGCAGCTCTACGACCCTTTTGTAACTGAAAACCTGACGATAGAAGACCTGCTGAGCCACCGAGTGGGTTTTAAGACCTTCAGTGGCGATTTGCTTTGGTACAACACTACCTACAGCCGCCCCGAAATAATTGAGCGTATGCGTTACCTGGAGCCTGTTTATGGATTTCGGGATGGCTATGGCTACTCTAACTTGATGTTTATTACTGCCGGCGAGGTGATTGAGCAAGTAAGCGGCAAGTCTTGGGAGAATTATATTCAGGAAACTTTCTTTCAGCCGTTAGGCATGAGCCGTTCCTATACTTCTGTGAACGACCTAAAAAATGTGCAGAACGTTGCCTCGCCACACGGTTTTGACGCGAATAAGAAACCTTACGCCACCACCCTCACCGCCTGGGACAACTGGAACCCGGCTGCCGGTATTTTCACCAGCGTAAACCAGCAGGCCCAGTGGATGCGCCTGCAGCTGAACCGCGGCAAGTATAAAAACCAGCAGATCTTCAGCGAGGATGCCAGCCGCAACATGTGGGCTATGCACAACCCTCTCCCGGTATCAAAACAAGCCGAGGCGATAAATCCTTCTACCCATTTTGTTGGCACGGGCTTAGGCTGGTTCGTGAGCGATTATGAGGGCCGCAAACTGGTTTACCACGGCGGTGGCCACGAGGGCATGAACAGCCGCACAGTGCTGGTGCCGGAGGAGAACCTGGGGGTGGTGATACTGACAAACAGCATGAGCAGCATTATGTCGCCGCTCGCCAGCTATACTTTAGATCAGCTGTTGGAAGTGGAAAACGGCCGCGACTGGAGCCAGTTCTATCTTGATAACATGGCCAAAGCCAAACAAGCGGAGGCTGCAGCAGCTGCAAAGGCTCCTAAAGAGAAGAAGAAAAAGAGCAAGCCGACCCGCGACCTGAAAGACTATACCGGCACATACCACAGCCAAATGTACGGCAATGCAACTGTTACGCTAAAGGACGGGAAACTGCACCTGCAACTCGAGCCTGCCCCGGCGCTAAACGGCACCCTCGATTTCTGGCAGCATGATATCTTTAACCTTGACTGGAAAAACGATTTCGCTTTGCTGCACCCAACCAACGTGCGCTTCCTGGCAGGTGAGGACGGAGCAATAAGCCAAATGCGCCTCGACTCAGATAACCCGGATTTCCACTTTAGCGAGCTAGATTTCGAGAAGGTGAATTAACACAGTGGCTATACTCTAAAAGAAAAAGGCCGTACTTGCGTACGGCCTTTTTCTTTTAGAGGGGCGTTTTTTAGTAGCTTACCAACATGGCAACAGTGCCTGCAACTGCAAAATAAGCGGCAATAATTAGGTAAGCCAGAGACTCTTGGTTTTTGTAAGTGTTTTTCATGGCAATCAACGTAAAATTTTCACATATAAAGCTTATTTATAACTTTAACTTTATTGTTTATACGATTGATTATTCCAAATGTTAAACTTAAACATTTGATTTTCTTTGCATTGAATAAAAAAAGCAATGACCCAGCAGGACATTCTTAGCTGCTGAAGTTATAGCTAGTCTTCTTCAGTATTTTAGTTTGTTTGCAGCCGCAGCAGCACCTCCTGCCGGATTTTTTTCAGCAGCTTGAGCGGCAACGGGAGCTGGTTATACTTCCACTCAAAAAAAGGCGTAGGTTCTGAGCCAAAGCTCTGGTAAAACCCGGCTATATTTTGGATCATCGGGCTTTCAAAATCCAGCACTTGTTCTGTGTTGGCGTTTCTTCTGATGATGTCGTCGAGGATGAGTGTTCGCGCGTTAGTTTTTCTGCCACTAGCATCAGCCGCATTAAAAACATAGATAATGTAGCCGCCATAATGTAGAAAAAGGCCGCCCGCTGTTATGCTTCCATCTTTTGCTAAAGTATAAATTAGCTCAGTTTTCACCTTTTCCACACATGCTGTGTATAAGTCGCGCAGCATATCGTATGCCGCCGCATCTACCCCTCCGTATACTTTATGCGCTATGTTTTGCCGGAACAGGCGAATGAGCGGTTCTATATCGTTACTCTGAATAAGACGGAGATCTTCGCGGCGGGCCTTGTTCAGGTTATACTTTCGGTCGCGGGTGTAGCCTTTCCATAGTTGCTGGTAAGGCTTGTGCAGCGGCAGGTAATGTGTGTATAAAGTATAAAACTGCCTTTGCTGCGCCTCTTTGTTTATAATTGTTGTATTAGCTGTACAGAAACTATAACCGGAAGTATACTTGAAATTTTGATGCACAGTATCTAGTAATTCAGTTACCTGGGCCTGTGCTGGCTCCTGCCGTGCGTAAATACCTAGCTGCTGGCAAAACAGCGGCTGCTGCAGGTAGGCCACGCCATACTTCTGCCGCACTGCCAACGGCATTACGCAAGTATAAAATCCGCTTTCCTGCTCCACCACCGCCTGCCACCCCGGCGACACCACATCCAGGTACCACGACAACGCGTACACCTGCCGCTGTGCAGACGCGCTTACACAGGCATCCCAAGCGGCTTTATCAATGTCCTTATGCTGAAGTAGCTTCGCCACGCGTGCTTAGGTTATACTTCCTCGGCCACACCCGTTGCGAAAAAAGTGCGGTACACCTTCATCCGGATGTTGCGGATAACTTTCACATAAAACGGCAACGCGTTGTGGCGCAAGGCAAAGTATTTTACGCGGTGGGCCCCGAAACTGGCATAGAAATGCTCAATCTGCTCAATCATCGGGCTTTCAAAATCCAAAGTATACTCGGTGCCTGCATACTGCCGTATTATCTCGTCGAGCACCAGGGTACGCCCATTGGCTACGCGCCCCTCGCTGTCGGCGGAGTTAAAGGCATAGCTGATAACGTTGTTATACTTAAAGAACAGGCAACCCGCGTTTACCTCGCCGCCGGAGGTTGTGTAAATCAGCTGCGCCACGCCACGGTCTTTCATCACCTGAAACAAATCGCGCAGCATCTGGTACGTACTTTCGGCCACGCCGCCCACTACTTTGCGCTCAATATGGATTTTAAAATGCTGAATGAGCGGCTCAATGTCATCACTCTCGAACATGCTCAGATTAGCCCGCTTTGCCCGCTTCAGGTTCATCTTACGGTCGCGGGTGTAGGCCTTGTAAAGCTCCGGGTAAGGTTTATTAAGCTTTAAGTAGCGTGTATAGCGGCCCACCAGCTCATACTTGCTCTGCAGCTTTTCCAGCTGAGCTGTGTCGTTCATGTTGAAGCGGTAGTTGTGGACGAACTTATAGCGCTCTACAATCAGCTCCAGCATTTTAACTTGTATACTGCTGCTGCTTTGTGAGGTGGTAAAAACGCCTAACTGGTGCGTGTGGTATGGCTGGCTTAAGTATGGGAAGCCCATCTTAAGTATACCCGGCAAGGGCATAGCGGTGGTGTAACGCCCCTCCTGCTCCTCCACCAGCGCCTGCCAGTTTGGGGCCACCACATCCAGAAACCACGACAAGGCATACACCATATTATCGGCAGAGGCCGTAATGCAGGCATCCCACTTTGTCTTGTCTATCTGTTCGTGGCGGAGGTACCGAATCATACTTTTACAGGACTTGCAAGCTTAATTGCCGAAGGTTTTCCACAAACTTAATCATTTTTCACCTCATCCTTTGTTTAAGCTTTTGATAAAAGAGAAGAGGCTATACTTTAAAAAGTATAGCCTCTTTATGTAGTGCTGCAGGTAAATTTACACCACTATGTAGCTAATTACACCGGCGACGATAAAGTAGGTGAAAACTATCAAGTTTCCGAGTGAATCGTTGAGTACAGGCTTTTTCATGTTTCTAACGTGCTTTAAGGTTTAGTTTATTTATTGTGAGATGAAATAATTTAAATTATAAAATTAATATTAATAATGATATTAACTCAGAAGTATGATGCAAATAAATATTATTTTATTATTATAATCAAATAATAGCATAATGTTTTTATAAACTTTAACTAAACAAACAACGCTTCGACTTCAAATATTACAATATATTAATTATCAAGCACATGTAACACCAATCTTAGCAACTTATAAATACAATAAAAAATAATTATACTTATTTAAAATAATCTTTTTTAAACAACACAACAACAACCAGTTGCAACACCATAAAAAAAGCCCCGCTACTTTTAACGCAGCGGGGCTTTTGCTTTTATAATTGATTTAACGGCTACACCAGTTTCTTATAACGGATGCGCTTCGGCTCTATATCACCCATACGCTTCTTCTTGTTCTCTTCGTATTCAGTGTAGTTACCTTCAAACCAGTATACTTGTGACTCTCCTTCGAAGGCAAGGATGTGGGTACAGATACGATCCAGGAACCAACGGTCGTGTGAGATGATTACGGCGCAACCGGCAAAGTTCTCCAACGCATCTTCCAACGCACGGATTGCGTTCACGTCCAGATCGTTGGTCGGTTCGTCGAGCAGCAACAGGTTACCGCCTTCTTTCAAAGTCATGGCCAGGTGCACACGGTTGCGCTCACCACCCGACAGCTTCTCCACTTTCTTTTCCTGGTCGCCGCCTGAGAAGTTAAACTTGCTCACATAAGCCCTGGAAACCACTTGGCGCCCGGCCATTATCATGTGTTCCGTGCCTCCTGAGATCACCTCAAAAACTGATTTGTTAGGGTCTAACTGCGCATGCTCCTGGTCTACATAAGAGATTTGCACTGTTGAGCCTACGGTAAAGTCTCCGGCGTCTGGCTTCTCCTGGCCTGTAATCAGTTTGAAGAGTGTTGTTTTACCTGCGCCGTTCGGGCCGATGATTCCTACAATGCCACCTTGCGGCAGCGCGAAGTTCAGGTCTTCGAAAAGCAGCTTATCGCCGTAGGCTTTGCTTACATGGTTTACTTCTATTACCTGCGCACCCAAACGCGGCCCGTCAGGTATAAACAGCTCTAGTTTCTCTTCTTTCTTAGAAGCCTCCTCGCCAGCAAGTTTGTCGTACTGGCTGATACGCGCTTTGGATTTAGCGTGACGGGCTTTCGGAGCCATCTTTACCCACTCCAACTCACGCTGCAGCGTTTTCTGGCGCTTGCTCTCGGTTTTCTCCTCTGCCGCCAGTCTTGTAGATTTCTGCTCCAGCCAGCTGCTGTAGTTGCCTTTCCACGGAATACCCTCGCCACGATCCAATTCCAGAATCCAGCCAGCCACGTTGTCAAGGAAGTAACGGTCGTGGGTTACGGCGATTACAGTACCTTTATACTGCTGCAAGTGCTGCTCCAGCCAGTCCACCGACTCTGCATCGAGGTGGTTGGTAGGCTCGTCCAGTAGTAATACATCCGGCTCCTGTAGCAACAGGCGGCAAAGGGCCACGCGGCGTTTCTCACCACCCGACAGGTTACCGATAATGGCATCTTCCGGCGGTGTGCGCAGCGCATCCATGGCACGCTCCAGGCGGTTGTCCAGTTCCCAGGCATTCAGCTGGTCCAGGCGCTCCTGTACCTCGCCCTGACGCTCGATAAGCTTGTTCATCTCATCGTCAGTCATCTCCTCGGCAAACTTCATGTTGATTTCGTCGAACTCCTTCAGCAGGCCAACCACTTCGCTCACGCCCTCTTCCACCACTTCGCGCACGGTTTTGGTTGGGTCTAGCTGCGGCTCCTGCTCCAGGTAGCCCACGGTATAGCCCGGAGACCATACTACTTCACCCTGAAACTCCTTATCCACACCTGCTATAACCTTCAGCAAGCTGGATTTACCTGATCCGTTAAGACCTAAAACACCGATTTTGGCGCCGTAGAAAAAGGACAGGTAGATATTCTTAAGTACTTGTTTCTTTGGAGGGTAGATCTTGCTCACCCCGGCCATTGAAAAAATAATGGTTTCGTTGCTCATGCTTTATCTAATGGTTTTTGGCTTATGTACTTTTTAACGAAGCGACAGGCTTTTCCGTGCCGGCTGTATCTCTGAGGCGGTTATAATCTATCCGCCTGATTATTATTAACGTAAGGAAATACAAATATCGCAAAAATTCATGTCTTTGTACTTCACAAAAGTGCGCTGAAATCATTAAACTTGTAAAAACTGTATGGATAGGGTGTGCACTTACTGACTTTGCACCAGTCCGCTTTAAAACACCGGCTAGTTTATACTTGGCTGCTGCAAACGCTACAGGCGAGCCTGCGTATGCAAAGATTAGTTTACTCCTAAAGCCTTATCCAGTAATTACGTACGACGCATAACCCGATCCAGTAAAATGGAAAACAACAACCTATTGGAAGAAGCCAAGAAGTTTGGCTTTACCCAGGACCAGCAAGTATGGCTTAAGCCCTTTATGACCTACCCTGCCCGGCAGGTAGGCGAAGTGAAAGAGTCTGAGGACGACTCCCTTGTGTATTTTGCCAAGCGGTTCGAGATGTTCAGCGAAAAGGTTAACAACCTGCTGCAGCGCATCGAAACCTCCGATAATAAAGGCTCTTTCCTGATGAAAGTACTGCACATGAAGGAGCAGGTGGGCAGCTACGACGCCCTCGGCGACTTTGAGCAGATCTACCATACCCTGAGCAAGGCCGAGGAGGAGATAAACGAGACTATCCAGCAGAACCGCGAAAAAAACCTCAGCATCAAAATCAGCCTGATTAATGAGGCTGAGGCACACAGCGAAAGCATTGACTGGAAAGAAGCAACCGAGAAACTGAAAGACCTGCGTACGGCCTGGATTAAAACCGGCCCTGTAGAGAAAGAACTTACAGACGAGATAGAAGAGCGCTTCCGCAATGCCGTAGAGAATTTCTTTGAGCGTAAGAAGAACTTCTTTGAGGACAAGAAGCGCATGCAGAACCGCGCTTACGAACGGTACAGAGACCTGATTAACCAATCGTACCATCTGGCTAATTCTGATGAGTGGGAGGAGACAACCGCTAAGCTAAAGCAGCTGCAGAACGAATGGAAAGAAGTGGGCGGCAACCTGCCACGCAAAACCATGACCAACCTCTGGAACAACTTCCGGAAGGCGCATAACCACTTTTTTGAGCGCCTGAAACGCAAGATACAGCGGGAGAAGAACGCATCCAGAGAGCAGTTTTACGAGCAGAATTTTGAGCGCAAGCAGGAACTGGCCGTAGAGGCAGAGCAGCTGCTGCAGGACCTGAGCCTGAACGATGCCGTGAAGCGCGCCAAGGAGCTGCAGGCCGAGTGGAAGAAAGTAGGCCCGGTACGTCCGGAAGTATCAGATGCTATTTGGGAGCGCTTTATTAAAGCCTGCGACCGCGTGTTTGAAATGAGCAGCCTGGAGCACTACATCCGTAAGCGCCAGCAAGCCAGCAACGAGACTTTCTCAGAAACAGATGGTTTGCAGGCCCGCATCAACGCACTCCGTGACTTCATAAAATCGGACAAGGGCGAGCTGGAGTTACTGGAGACAAACCTCGACAAGCTGAACGACTCGCCGAGCAACGATGCGTTCCGCAACATGCTGAAAGGCAAGATTCGCAACTTTAACAGGAAGATCGGCACCAAAACAGCTTTAATCGAAATGTTCCAGAGCCAGTTAGGCGCTATTTCTCATTAAAAGCTGTTCATATTTGAGTTATAAGTATAACGCCTGCTGCCACCACAGCAGGCGTTATTTTTTTGCTTCCTTTGCTTTACATCCTGTGTTAAGGTGCAGCTTCAACAGCAAATAATTATTTTCTACATTTTGAACATTTGTGTTTTATTTGCGTTGTTTTGTTAAAAACAGACAAAAAAACAATATTTTTTTGGCGAAAATTTTTGTTCTTGTTTTTATTTATACTTTTGCGAACAATTTACACAAGCCAATAAGTTAAAGGAGGAAATACTATGTACTGGACACTTGAATTAGCATCATACCTGGAGGACGCACCCTGGCCAGCCACTAAAGATGAGCTGATTGACTTTTCTATCCGCTCTGGTGCCCCAATGGAGGTTGTAGAAAACCTGCAAGCCCTGGAGGACGACGGACAGCCTTACGAGAACATCGAAGAAATCTGGCCTGATTACCCGACCAAAGAAGATTTCATGTTTAACGAAGACGAGTACTAAGGCCAATTAGAGATTCCGAATTAAAAGTTAGAAATTGCCTTCTAAGGACAAGCATGTTCTAACTTTTAGATTTCTGATTTTTAATTGACATCGTCTTGATTGTTGAAGTAAAAAATCTGGTTGCGGGTTATGGCCAACGTGTGCTTATCCGCAACCTTTCTTTTTCTATACCCTCCCCTGCCTTTATTGCCATTATTGGGCACAACGGCGCTGGTAAAACTACGCTCTTCCGTGCTTTTCAGGGCAAGATAGACTACCAGGGGCAGCTGCTGGTGCAAAACCACGACCTGCGCCACCTCTCCAACCCGTCGGGCAAGGGCCTGCTGGCTTACCTCCCTCAAAAAAACGTCATCAGCTTCCCTATAAAGGTGCACGATCTGGTGGTAATGGGCTTGTTCCGGAAAAAGCGCTTCTTCGAGAACTATACTTCCGAGGATTATACTTTGGCAGCTCAGACACTAGAGCAGCTGCAACTCTCTCACCTCATCAACCATGATTTTACCACACTCTCCGGCGGAGAGCAGCAACTGGTGTGGCTGGCTCAGCTCATGCTGCAGGATGCAAGTATAAACCTCCTGGACGAGCCTACGCAACAGTTGGACGTGTATTATAAGAACCAGGTATTCGGGCTGCTGCAGAACTGGGTGAAGGAAAGCGGTAAAACCATACTTTGTATAACGCACGATCTGCAAAACCTCGCCCACATGCAAGGCTACCTGCTCAACCTATCCAAATCTTACCCTATACTTGAGCCCATCTCTCCAGATACGGTGCAGGAAAACCAGGTTTTTCTGGAGGCGGGGCGGCAGCCGGTGGTGTAGAAAGCTCAATGGTTCTAGTGAGTTTTTCTATTCTAGCACAAGGATCTGCTTGTATCATTAATTAGCTGCTGCTTGTTTAGTTTAAATTGAGCTTTTCTTACTAGCTACCGTTCATCCTCAGTATTACAGTCCTATTGTTTCATTTCTGACTTTAGCTCCCTCAAGGCGGGGGTAGGGGCCCTCTTTAAGGGAGGCCTCGTCTTCCCGCATCGCGCTGGGACCTTTTCCTGCCGGGGGTAGGGGCCCTCTTTTCGTGCCTCGGGCTGCCTCACTGCGTTAGTCACCGGAAAAACTCCATAGGCGCTCTTTGTCGAGGGCCCCTACCCCCACGGAAAGAATAGGAATTATTTCGATAGCCGCTGCTAATGAAACTTGATCCGAACTCCCTCCCCTGTTTTGGGTGTAGGGGCCCTCGAGAAAGGGGGAGGGCTGGGGCGGGGTAGAAATTCCCCGCCTTAGACAAGGAGGGGTTAGGGGTGGTTGGGTGATACAGTTAACGGAACTTGAACTTAGTCCCCTTTTGAAGGAGGCAGGGGGATGACAACCGTTACTAAGTAACCCCATTCAGAAAGGCTAAGGCTGGGCTCCAGCAAACGCCTCGGCAAGTATCAGGTCTTCGGGTGTGGTGATTTTGATATTGCGGTAGCTGCCTTCTACCAGTGTTATTCTCTCGCCTATACTTTCCACTACGGAGGCATCATCGGTGAATTGCTCCTGCTCCGGCTGCTCATAGGCTTTGCGAAGTATACTTGCTTGGAAAACCTGTGGCGTCTGCACCAGTTTATACTTTGTACGTGGCACGGCACAGCTTCCCTCCTCTGTCAGCTCACGGATGGAATCTTTAAGCGACACGGCCACCACGGCACAGCCATACTTTGCTGCAGCCTCAAATGAAGCCTTTATTGTTTCTACTTCTACAAAGGGGCGCACGCCGTCATGCACCGCCACCAAAGCCTCGCCATGTATGGCACCTAACCCGTTCTTTACAGAACCGAAACGTGTAGCACCGCCCGGTACTGTCATGTGGAAGGTTTTGAAATCATACTTTTTGCAGAGGCCGCGCCAGGTATTTAACTGCTCCTGGGGCAGCACCACAACCAGCCTAATTTGTGGATTATACATGTAGAACCGCTCTATGGTATGCATCAGGATCGGCTTGCCGGCCACTTCTATAAACTGCTTTGGCAGGTCGTGCTGCATACGGCTGCCGCTGCCGCCAGCCACTATAATTGCATATTCAGGAGTTTGTGCCATGGGGCAAAGTTAGAAAGTTTAGGAGTTGTGGCAATACAGCGTAGAGACGCAATATTTTGAAATGTATCAAGAAGCAAAAGCCCCGGCTTGTTGGGCCAGGGCTTTTATACTTCTAATTATACTTTATACTTACAGGATCAGCATTACGTCGCCGTAGCTGAAGAAGCGGTAATTTTCTTTAACGGCCTCTTCGTAAGCTTTCATCACTAAATCATACCCACCAAAAGCGGCAGCCATCATCAGCAGTGTGCTTTCCGGCATGTGGAAGTTGGTAAGCAGGCTATTTGCGATTTTAAAATCGTACGGAGGGAAGATGAAACGGTCTGTCCAGCCTTCATTAGCTTTCAAGCGGCTATTGGCCGATACCGATGACTCCAGGGCACGCATGGTGGTAGTACCAATGGCACACACGCGCTTCTTGCTGTCCAGTGCCTTGTTTACGCGCTCAGCGGTTTCGGCTGGCACCTTAAAGTTCTCAGAGTCCATTTTGTGCTTGGTCAGATCTTCCACATCCACCGGACGGAAAGTGCCTAAGCCTACGTGCAGCGTAACCGGCTCTACGTCCACGCCTTTAATCTCCAGGCGCTTCATCACCTCTTTTGTAAAGTGCAAGCCTGCCGTTGGGGCAGCCACAGCACCTACGTTTTTGGCGTACACTGTCTGGTAACGCTCACGGTCCTCTGGCTCAGCCTCACGCTTGATGTACTTCGGAAGCGGCGTTTCGCCCAGGTCGTTAATGGTTTTGTAGAACTCCTCGTCCGGGCCATCAAACAAAAACTTGATCGTACGGCCACGGGATGTGGTGTTATCGATTACCTCGGCTACCAGGTCGCTGTCTCCGAAGTATAGCTTGTTACCCACACGGATTTTACGGGCAGGGTCTACCAGCACATCCCACAGGTGAATTTCTTTGTTCAGCTCGCGCAGAAGGAAAACTTCAATCTTAGCCCCTGTCTTCTCCTTGTTGCCATACAGGCGTGCCGGGAACACTTTGGTATCGTTCACTACCATCACATCGCCTTCGTCAAAATACTCCAGGATGTCTTTAAAAACGCGGTGTTCGATTTTACCGGAATCGCGGTGCAGCACCATCATACGGGATTCATCGCGGTTTTCGGTTGGGTGAGTGGCAAGGTAGCTTTCAGGAAGCTCGAATTTAAATTCAGATAATTTCATATATCAAATATTACGGTATTTGGTTCTTATACGTGTAAGGCATTTCTGGTTAAACAACAGCAGAAACTCCCGCTGGGGTTCATAATAACCGCCTACTAAAAAACAAAAAATCAAGCCGCAAATTTACTCAGTTTGCCCGAATTATTCTTACTTTTAAGAAAATTACTTGCTACTGTTTCACCTACACAAGAAGAAAATTATGATCTACCTCCGCCTGATAGCAGAAAGTTTTCGCTTTGCGTGGCAGGCGTTGCGTGCCAACCTTCTGCGCACCATCCTGTCGTTGCTGGGTGTAACCATCGGTATCTTCGCCATTATCTCGGTGTTTACGCTGGTAGACTCCCTGGAGCGGAACGTGCGCGACAGCATGAGCTTTATCGGTGATAAGGTAATCTATGTACAAAAGTGGCCCTGGTCCACGGGCGGCAGCTATCCGTGGTGGAAGTACTTTCAGCGACCGGAGCCCACAGAGCGTGAGTTCAGGCACCTGGAACGCTACATTACCAACAGCAACGGTGTGGCGATATTCGCTAGCAAGGGCGGCAACACATTTAAGCAAAGCAATAACAGCTACTCTAACGGCGACCTGATGGGCGTTTCTTACGACTATCCTAAAGTGAGCGAGGTGCCGATTATAGATGGCCGCTACTTTACGCCGCAGGAGGCCGATGCAGCCAGAAACGTAATTGTACTAGGCGACGAGGTAGCCACCACTCTCTTTCCTTACGGCAGCTCTATCGGGCAAACACTAAAGGTAGCCGGACATAAGTTTACAGTGGTAGGCGTAATCGAGAAGCAGGGCGAAAACATGTTCGGGATGCCAAATATGGATCAGATGGGCATGATCCCCTACACTACCTTTTCTAAAATGTATGATGTTGGCCCGAACGGCATGGGCTCTACCATCGCGCTAAAAGGCCGCGACGATGACCCGGGGCTGCTGGAGCTGGAGTACGAAACACGCGGCCTGATGCGAAACATACGCGGCCTGCGCCCACGAGACGAAGACAGCTTTGCCATGAACCGACCTGAAATGATTCAGGAAGCTATAGGAGGCTTTTTTCAGGTGATAGGTTTGGCCGGATGGGTTATCGGCGGCTTTGCCATACTTGTAGGCGGTTTCGGAATTGCCAATATCATGTTTGTTTCGGTTAAGGAGCGCACCAACATCATCGGTATACAAAAATCGCTGGGTGCTAAAAACTATTTTATACTTTTCCAGTTCCTGTTCGAGTCTGTGTTTCTGAGCCTGCTGGGCGGCGGAATCGGTATTCTGCTGGTGTTCCTGCTCACGCTTATTCCGCAAGACATGATGGAGGTAACGCTGTCGGTGAGCAACATTATACTTGGGCTTGGCGTATCGGCCGTTATCGGCATGCTGTCGGGTATAATTCCTGCTGTGCTGGCCTCTAACTTAGATCCTGTTATTGCAATCCGATCAAAATAAAGATACATTTATACGTTTGGCCCGCTGGTTTCTGCCCCCTCACAAGAACCGCATGGCAAAACCTGATTTTTAAATATGTGATGACGCGTGCCGGTGATTTACCAGGCACAGGAGGCAATAGCCTCCGCTGAAGATGACGAGAAAGAATTATGACAAAGCTTAGAAAGACGAGCAAAACAAAGCTGAACGATGAGTCGCTGCACTCAGGTAGCGGCCAGACCATTCTTAAACCGGATGTAAACGAGAACAAAGCCAGGTCGGTAACAGACCTGCGCGAGAGCGGCCAATCTACTGCCGCCCCAGCCTCTGAAGAGGATAAAAAAATACGCCAAGCCTTTGTAGACAAAGACTGGAATGAAATTAAGATAGCAGACTCCTGGCAGATATTTAAAGTAATGGCTGAGTTTGTGGATGGCTTTGAGAAGCTGGGTAAAATAGGCCCTTGCGTATCTGTTTTCGGCTCGGCCCGCACAAAGTCTGACAACAAATACTACATTATGGCCGAGGAGATTGCCGCCAAGTTGGTGCGCCACGGCTACGGTGTAATTACGGGCGGTGGCCCAGGCATTATGGAGGCCGGCAACAAAGGCGCTCACTCTGAGGGCGGTAAATCTGTTGGCCTAAACATTCAGCTGCCGTTCGAGCAGTTCAACAACATCTACATCGACTCTGACAAGCTTATCAACTTCGACTACTTCTTTGTGCGCAAAGTGATGTTTGTGAAGTATGCGCAGGGTTTTGTGGTAATGCCAGGAGGCTTCGGCACGCTGGATGAGTTGTTTGAGGCGATTACGCTGATTCAGACGAAGAAAATCGGTGCATTCCCGATTGTGCTGGTAGGACGCTCTTACTGGGAAGGCCTGTTTAGGTGGATTGAGGACGTGATGCTGAACATGGAAACCAACATCAGCGCAGAAGACCTTGACCTGGTGCACATCGTAGACGACCCTACGGAGGCCGTTAAAATCATCGACGATTTCTATAGCAAATACCTGCTGTCTCCAAACTTTTAACTGGAGCTGCTTTATACTAACAAAGATGCCCGCTGCATACGCAGCGGGCATCTTTGTTTTAGATTCGGTAACGTTTTTTCCTGCTGATGAGGCAGCATACGGTTTACTTTAGCAGCCTTACCTCGTACTGTGCTTCACCACTGATAGGTATTCCTTCAGCTGTCTGCCCTTCCACCCTGATTGTGAAAACACCTGTCTCATCAGAAGTAAAAAATGAAAAAGAGGCGCTCCCATCTTTTGCAAGCTCAAGTTGTGGCTCCCAAAATACAAGTTGCTTGAAATCAGGAGTAGCGCCAGTGGCGGTATTAGCAGAGGCCATGAATATACCAGGACGGTTATACTGCTCATACATTGTGCGATAACCCTTGCTTTTAAGTTTCTCTCTTACTTCTCCGCTTTTGGTGTATACAGCAAACAAGCCCCCGTTTTCTGCCATATGCCCTAAGTTGGCGGCATACAGCTTTTCCTCCATCCATGTTAACTCAAAAGTGGCAATATCATCCAGGTTTAAATTTAGAATTTCTTCCATTCCGTTTACCACTACTCCATCTATCAGGTAAACAGGTTCATTCTTCAGCATTCTTTTAACTCCAGGCCTCACGTATAACAGGCGCATAACGTAACGCCCTTTCTTTCTGCTCAGCCTCAGATTGGTGGTTGCCTCTCTGATAGCCTCATCCATACTTTTGAACGCCACGTACTCATCTAGTTTAAACACCTTATCGGCTGGCAGCTTGGCAATAGGGGCAATCGCGTGTGCTTCTGTAAGGTTGTACGCATCATTTATCCTTGTTCTGTGGTAATGCTGCAGCGCATAGTTCACTGCGTTTTCAGGCAGGGCCTGCACAAAACCAGTATCGGTACGAGTGCTGTAGCTGCTGCTGATAAACGGTTCGGCTACACCTGCACGCGAAAAAACATCTACGAGCGGCTCCAACTCATACTTAGCTTCTGCTTTGCCCTGGATAAGGCTATTCCATAGTTCTTTGTCGGCACCATGTACCGGTGCCGCTTGCTCTTTAACGTTGCTTGATTTACTTTTTGCCAGAGGCAGCTGAAAATGCTTTTGCATGCCTGTTACAGCGACAGCTATGTTAGCGGCCGTTGGGCGCCCCTCTGCGTTTGCACTCTGCAGCGTAACCGATACCTTTTGCCGGGGGCTGTACTGTGGCTTGTCTGTGCTTACCTTAACGCTTGCCTCTCTCTGCTGCCGCACCACCATTAGCTCTGCCTCTGCCATGCCTCCTGGGTTAAGCAACAGCAGCCTAACGGCATTCTTGCTGCTATCCTGCCACGGAATAGTCACCGTACCGCCAGCAGTTGCCCGATGAGAGAAGTATACATTGCCTCCCGATTCTGCCAGCAAAGTATAAACCCATGCAGCCGTGCCATGCACTTTCACTTTCAGCCCATCTTCGGTTTGCTCCTCTACCGCCAGCGCCAGCCCTTGCTGCTTTGCCTCTGGCAGAGGTATACTTTGCGTCTGATAGCCTTTGGCCTCCACCATTGCCTCATACTTTAGGAGCGGGGCTGCCACAATCTGAAACACTCCCACTCCCGAGTCATCTGTCTGAAAAGAAGCGACTGTTTCTCCGCCAGAATCTTTTACCTCTCCTTTCGCTACTACACCCACACCGGCAGCATTAGTCACCACTGCCGCTACTATAGTTTTTACGACCTCCAACATGCTATTCGACTCCGGGAAGAAGCGCACCGTTAGTTGCTGACTAGCCTCTACAGGCGACTTGCCGCGCAATGCCACCACTTCTTCTGCGTTCAGGATCAACAGATTTTCGCGGTGTTGCTGCTTGCTGCTGAAGTTCCTCATCCAGTTGGTTGTTGCCAGCAAAGTATATTGGCCAGTAGGCAAACCGTAGGGGAGTTGTATATCGCCGTATGCCATACCTTCTTCCAGGATCAGGCGCTGCCGCACAATTAGCTCGCCTTTTATATCTAGCAACTCTACATACAGCGTCTTACTGGGAGGCACTGTGGAACTTTTACTCAGGAAAGCTTTATACCAAAGCCGCTCGCCTGCCGCATAGTATGGCTGGCTGTGCACCAGCCGCACCTGCTCATCGGATAGCAGCATTTGCACCTGCTCCGCACTTGGTGCGGGGGTAGTAGTTTGCTGCCCCAGCGCATGAAGGCTTAGCAGCGGTGCAAGTAAAAGTATAAGCAGTAGTTTTGTTGTTGGCATGAGGTATAGCTAAAATCAGAATTAGCGATTAGCAGCAAACAGGCTTAGAAACCTTCAGGTCTAACATCGGTAACATTAGGGTATAAGCCTATATAGCGGCAATCTCCCTGAGGCACCTCATAGGGTATGCCCGGGAAAGGAGCATGGAGGTAGCGCGGTATAACAATGTAGCTTTCTGTCAGGGAGGAGGCTCCGAAATAACCGATCACCTGTTCTTCCGGGTTTGTTTTGCTGTACAGGTTGCCCTTTATCTGGGCCGGCGGCGGATCGAAGATACTGCCTACGCTGGACTGCTGCTCGTTAAAGAGGCGCCAGAATTCAAATGCATCAGGGCTGATAGAATATTGACGGATTTTTATGCGATACTTGGTTGGTATATCGGCCGGCACCACCACAACTGCATGTTCGAAGAGCCTGCCGCTTACCAGGCGGTCATCGCTTGTTGCAGCTTTTGTGTTGATGCTACCCATATTAGACCAGCATAAGGATGGGAGCGGTTTTTTCGTTGAATCAGTCTCCTCGATGGCTGAAAAGTACTCAAACACGCCCTCTGTATCCCAGCGGTAGTAATTGTCCTGCTCCTCCGGGTCCTGTACCTGCACTTTTACCTCAAAACCCACCGTTCTTTTTTCCACCAGAGCTTCGTCGGCGTTCTTCACTACATTAATAAACTCTTTAAACTCGTAGTTTATACTTTGGATAGCAGGCACCGGCATCAGCAGTTCTGGCCTTGACTCATACTCCCGCCCATCAGGCAACCGGATGTACAAAGTATAGCTTTTCCCGGCTTCCGCTTTAAACTCACGCTCACTTAAAACATAAACGCCATACTCTGATTCGGTCAGCTGCATAGTGTTGTTCTGGGCATCCCGCACCATCACTACGGCTCCATAAACTGGCTGCGTCAGCACCGTGCGGTCTTCCCCGTTAAATGGGGCGGTCCACGACAGTGTTACTTTGTTCTGGTCAGGCCTGTTCTGGTCCGTAATTATGCCATCCACCACCAGCAACTTGTTTTCAGTGCCGGTTTCCAGCTCAAAGGGTTCTACGCATGCCTGCATCGTCAGCAAAATCAGCAGCAGGCTCCAAAACCAGTTTGTGTACCCTGTTCTCTCCCGCATTATTTTGTTAATTTAAAATTATAAGTGATGGCTGGCACTGCAGAGCCAATAACTGAGAGCTTGTAGGCTTGTGGTATGGTGCCTCCGTAGATTGGTTTAAAAAACACCGAGTATGGATTTTTGCGACCGTACAGGTTGTACACGGAGAAAGTCCAGCTGCTGATTTTGTTTGCATTGCGTTTGTTGGTGCCGTCGATTGTAAGGGCTACATCCAGGCGGTGGAAGTCTGGTATGCGGTGCTGGTTTCGGCCGCTGTAGTTCACCATCAGTAGGCCTCCTATATTAGCAACTGACTCCGGGTAGGTGATAGGCCTGCCTGTGCTGTAGGTAAAATTGGCAGAGAGGCTGACCAGGCGGCTCAGCTGCTGGTTCAGCACCATGGTAAAATCGTGCGGCTTATCGTAGTTAGATGGGAAGAATTTCCCGTTGTTGATCTTTTCCTCCGGCGAAGGACCGTTTACCTGGCGCAGCGATCGTGAGAAAGTATAGCTGGCCCAGCCGGTAAGTTTTTTCCCTTTACGACGCACCATCAGTTCCAGCCCGTAAGCCTTGCCATCGCCCGGCAGCAGGTCTGCTTCCAGCGTTTTGTTTAGCAGCAGCCGTGCCCCATCTTTATACTCTACCAGGTTGTGCAGCTGTTTGTAATATCCTTCTGCCGACAGCTCTATACTATTATCCTGCAGGTTTTTGAAGAACCCGAGCGCTAGTTGGTCGCCGACTTGCGGCTTCAGGTAAGGGTTGCTGGTCTTCCAGATATCTACCGGTGAGGCCGCCGTGGTGTTGGAGATGAGGTGGATATACTGCACCATGCGGTTATACCCGATTTTAACCGAGCTGCTCTCCCCCAGCGCCACACGCAGAGACGCCCGCGGCTCCAGATAGTTGTATTGCTTTATAGGTTTACCACTGCCAAAATGCAGTGTATCTATTATGCTTGTCTCCCGCTTTGGCACCTCATCGCTGTAAACATACACACTGCCCGGCCCCAAGTTAAAGTATGATGAATAGCGCAACCCATAGCTAACCGACACTCTAGGGCTAAAGGCATACTCATGATCGAGGTAAACGGCGGCTTCTACAGAGCGCTCCTGCGGCATGCTAATTTGCAGCAGGCTTGACTGCTCCGAGGCAGGCTTCAGTTGGCCGGAGTTAAAGTCGTA
Organism: uncultured Pontibacter sp.; assembly: GCF_947495565.1. Lineage (GTDB taxonomy): Bacteria > Bacteroidota > Bacteroidia > Cytophagales > Hymenobacteraceae > Pontibacter. The sequence continues at coordinate 38,546 of NZ_CANLZM010000015.1, read as the reverse complement.
CAAGGTGGAAGAGGCTCCTACAGTAAACTTATGCTGCGCAGAGGGTTCGTAATTGAAATCTGCTTTCACGAGTTTATACTTGATGTCAGAATCAAGTGTAAAGTTATTGGGCAGCGTTTCAGCACTTACGCCATAGGCATAGTCTCCGAAAACTCCGGTAATCGTGGAGTATAGTTTATTACTGAAAGTATGGCTCCATTTTAAAGTGCCTGTGGCAGTACCCCAGGTATAAGTGGTATCGGCACCAAACCGGAAACTATCGCGGCTCACATAGCCAGAAAGCATCACTTGATCCTTTTCGCTGAGCACATAGCTTACCTTCGCGTTGAAATCGTAAAAGTAGCCATCGCTGTCGCGCACCTCTTTATCGGGCACGTACCGCAGCAGCAAACCTGGGTACGCGCCCCTGCCGCCAAGTATAAAAGACGCTTTATCTTTTACAATAGGGCCTTCCACCATCAGCCTGCTGGACAGCAAACCAATACCGCCGCTCACGATAGGTGTTTTTTTATTGCCGTCTTTCATCTTAACATCCAGCACAGACGATACGCGCCCGCCGTACCGCGATGGAATGCCGCCACGGTAGAGCGTTACATCCTCCACCATGTCAGGGTTGAAGACAGAGAAGAAGCCGAATAAATGGGATGAGTTAAACAAAGGCGCCTCGTCCAGCAGCACCAGGTTCTGATCTATACTGCCGCCACGTACGTTAAAGCCAGTTGCACCCTCTCCTACTGTTGTCACGCCTGGCATAGCCAGCACGCTGCGCACTACATCCACCTCACCCAAGAAAGCAGGTATCGATTTTACTTCTTTTATAGTTAGCCGGGCAACGCCCATCTCCAGGCTAGATACGTTCTGATCAGGGGCCACAGCCGATATCTCCACCTCCCGCAGCTCGTTAGATACCTCAAACAGCTCCACATCCACAATTCTGCTCTGCACAAGGGTTAGCTTCCGCTTATCTGTTACCATGCCCACAGACCGTACTTCTAAAGTATAAGTGCCTGCCGGAACGGTAATAGTATAATAGCCTTTCTCGTCTGACACGGCGCCTTTCTTCAGCTCCTCGACCAGCACCGTGGCACCTATGCCCGGCTCTTGGGTTTTGGCTTCGCGGATGTGGCCACTTAGCGTCACCATGCGATTTGCACCGGTTTTTGGCTTAAGGTTTTCAGCTAATGCTATGCCTTCTGGCGCAGCTGTATCCGAATTGAGCCGAGGCACCAGCACCACGGTGGCAGGGTCGTATAGTATAGCGGTTAGCTGTGTGCTGCTAAGCAGCGTGTGCAGCACAAGAGGCAGAGGTTCTTGCCGAAAAGTTTGCGTTACCTGCACACTATCCAGCCACTCATCCTGGTAAAATATCCTAAGCCCGTGGTTCTCCTGCAGGTCGAGCAAAACTGACTTCAGCGGCTCGCTCTTATAGGTGGCTGTTATAAGCTTGGCATCAGTCTTTTGCTGGGCATAGGCAGTAACTGCAGCTATAAACAAGCAACAGCAAAGCATGGCAAAGAAGAAAGTTTTGTTCATAAAGAGTTTGCAGTAGCAGCCATACTTCTACTTACATCGAGGCAATGCTAGCCCCCTGATTTATAGAAGCTTTACTAGGATAGCAATATATGGCAATTATCTAATATCGCAAACAAATCATACTTTCTTATAATTTTTACAAGCTGCCACAAAGCACATCAACCTACTTCTGGCTGTTAAGTTCCCAGGCATCATCATGCCACACCCCAAAGGTTTTTAGACCCGCCGCCGCACTTAGGTACAAGTATGGCAGCAGCGGCATCATAAAGCGGTTGTCCCAATCTACTCCACTTACCACAACCATGGCTGTAAACAGGCCACTTAAAACCGCTATCGCAAGTATGAAAGGCTTCGGGAGCTGCTGCTTCCAAAGCCCGATCGCCGCTAAGACGTAAAGCGGATAGAGAAATACCACAATAGCCACTTTATACCTGAAGGAAATGTACGGCCTCATTTGAGACCAATAATAAAAGATGCGGCCCAGCGATTTTTTCATGAAGAAGGCTGGCTCCTGCCACACAAGCTGCCCAACCTGCGCCAGCGGCGAGCCGGAAAGCACCAGCTCCTGCTGCGGCACAAAACTGATCTTGTTATAGCCCTGAATGATGTTTCCGGATACTAGATGGCCGGTAAAAGAGTGTATTCCAGCCATATCACCTAAGAAAAAATGCGCCAAAGCAACTGTAAAACCAAGTCCGCCAATAGCAACCATCAAAAGCAGCAGCCTCAGAGAGTGACCTTGCCTGAGCCAGTATGCGGTGGCTGCGTAAGCCAGCACCGCCAAGGGCACCATAAAACCGTTAGCACGTAAAAAAGTGAGTATTATCAGCAGGAGCAGCAGCTGTATATAATGCCAAAGCTTGTTTGCCGAAACTACCCTGTAAAAGGCAACAATAGACAAGCTGGCAAAAAGGGACTCTGTGTGAATGTAAAAGTGCCAGTGCTGGTAGAGCGGCCACAGCAGCAGCAGCCCTGTTGCAAAGTAAGCCAGCAGCCTGCCCTGCAACAGAACGAGGGCAAGCCTGTAAAAAGCTACCGTAGACAAACCTCCCACAATAATCTGCACCAGCACCACAGCCTTGGCATTGCCAAACACTGCTATACACAGGGCAAGTATGGCTGAGTAACTCAGGTAGCTTATCCTGAGCTGTGCCAAATCGCCAGTGCTTAGTAGCTTGTCTGCCTCGTCCAGGTAGCGGTGGCTGTCAAAAACGATTCTGACTCCGTGGGCATAGTAAACCCCGGCCTGCATCAGCAGCCACAGCAGGAACAACAAAACAGGAAGGTATGCAGTGTAGTTGCCGAGGGTTATACTTTTGGTTCTTAGCATGTGGCAAATGTAGCGCTTCCGGACACACGGAGAAGCAATTTCTGCCCCTGCGCTTACATTACTCCTTACATGCTGCACACCCAGGAAGCGGCACTCGTATACACAAGTATGCTGAGCCCGGACAAAGAGAAAATAAAAAAACTGAAGAAGAGGCTGAAGGTGCAGGAGAAGAAAAATGCTGAGATTAAATACCAGATGATGGCACAGCGCACGATCTTCGCCAACGAGCGCACCTTAATGGCTTACCTGCGCACAGCCATGACGGTTTCTGTCGGGGGTTTTGTGGCAATAAAATTTTCTGATGATCTGTACCTGAAAATAATCGGTGTCATACTTATACCCATCGGTGTTATTCTGGCCATTTACAGCTTTATCAGGTACAAACAGAAGCAGAAGCTAATCGAGGAGCATCACCAGGACTACTGCCCTACCAGCCACGAGCACGAGAGGCAGCACGGTGCTATAAACGAGAAAGACGCAGGCAATATGGCTTAGGTGCCATCCATAACCTTTAACGCCTCCTGCGTATATTTCAGCAAAAAACCTCTATGCCAGCCCCTGAACAGGAAGAGATAAAAAGGCTAAGAAAGAAGCTGAAAAAGCAGGAGAAAAAGAACGCAGAGATTCGTGACCGGATGGCGATGCAGCGCACGATCTTCGCCAACGAGCGCACCTTGATGGCTTACCTGCGCACGGCTATTGCCATAGTGGGCGGTGGCTTTGCCGCTGTAAAACTTTCTGAGGATTTATACTTGCAGACCATCGGCCTTGTGCTCATACCCATTGGGCTTATACTAGCGCTGTACAGCTTCTTCAGGTATCTCCGCAAACAAAAGCTACTTAACCAGCAACGGCAGCACTACGAGGAAACCAGCCATTTGCACGCTCAGCTACACCAGAAACAGGCACCAGGCTACAGAGACACCGACTAAAGTATAACGGCTATGATACCTGACAATTGCTAAACCATTTACCCCGGATTTCTGTTAAGATAGGTTGGCGCGCTGCAACAGCAAAGCGCTGATTATTTTGTACCTTTGCTATTTAAAATCAAGCATTCCTGAATGGCTTTTAACCAAGCGCAAGAAACTACAGCCGGCACCGCTGCCACCTTCTCCCAAAACGGAGAAGCCCAGCAGATAGAAGTATACGGTGCCCGTGAACATAACCTCAAGAACATTTCCATCGCGCTGCCCCGCTACAAACTGGTCGTGTTTACCGGTATTAGCGGCTCGGGCAAGTCCTCTTTGGCTTTCGACACCATTTATGCCGAAGGCCAACGCCGCTACATGGAAACATTCTCGGCCTACGCCCGCTCTTTTATGGGTGGCCTGGAGCGCCCCGACGTGGACAAGATTGAAGGGCTCTCGCCGGTAATCTCTATCGAGCAGAAAACCACCAGCCGCAACCCGCGTTCTACCGTCGGCACCATCACCGAGATTTACGACTTTATGCGTCTGCTTTGGGCCAGAACTGCCGAGGCTTACAGCTATGTATCCGGAGATAAGATGGTGCGCCAGAGCGATGACCAGATTGTGAGCCATATTCTGGAGCACTTTGACGGCAAGCGGATTGTGGTGCTGGCCCCGGTGGTAAAAGGCCGTAAAGGACACTACCGCGAGCTTTTTCAGCAGATCCGCAAGCTGGGCTTTATCAGGGCGCGTGTAGATGGCGAACTGGTGGAGATTGAGCCGAAGATGCAGGTAGACCGCTATAAGATCCACGACATCGAGATTGTGGTAGATAAGATTGTGGTGAAGGAAGAGGACCGTTTCCGCCTGTCCGGCTCTATTCAAAATGCGCTGACGCACGGCAAAGGCACGGCGCTGATACTGGATTTGGATGCCGACAAAACGCACTTTTTCTCGCGCCACCTCATGGACCCTGCCACCGGCATTGCCTACGACGATCCGGCCCCAAACTCTTTCTCCTTTAACTCACCTTACGGTGCCTGCCCGGTGTGTAACGGTTTGGGCGAAATTCAGGAGATCACAGAGGAATCGGTTATACCGGATAAGGACCTGAGCATACGCCGCGGCGGTATTGCGCCGCTGGGCGAGTACCGTGATATCTGGATCTTTAAGCAGATAGAGGCGCTTTTCAAGCACTTTAAAGTATCTGTAGCCACCCCGATTAAAGATTTGCCGGAGGATGTGCTGAAGGTGCTGCTGTATGGCCTGGAGGAAGACCTGGAGGTAAAGACTAAAAAGGGCAATTATATTGTGGAGTTTGAGGGTATCATCAACTTCCTCAAAAACCAGATGGAGTCTGACTCTGACAATATCCGCTCATGGGTGGAAGACTTTACGCAGACCAACACCTGCCCTGAATGTAACGGCTACCGTCTCAAAAAAGAATCGTTGCACTTTAAGATAGACAATACGAACATTGGTGAGCTCTCTGTTTTAGACATAAATAAACTAGCCGCCTGGTTTGAGGGGTTGGAGAGCCGAATGAGTGAGCGCCAGAACGTAATTGCGCGGGAGCTGCTAAAGGAGATCCGGAAGCGCATCGGCTTTTTGCTGGATGTGGGCCTGGATTACCTGAGCCTGCACCGCCCGGTGCGAACGCTTTCCGGTGGCGAGAGCCAGCGTATCCGCCTGGCCACGCAAATTGGTACGCAGCTGGTGGGTGTTTTATATATTATGGATGAGCCAAGTATAGGCCTGCACCAACGCGACAACGAACGCCTGATTAACGCCCTTAAAGACCTCCGCGACCTTGGCAACTCCATTATTGTGGTGGAGCACGATAAGGATATGATTATGCAGGCCGACTATGTGGTGGATATTGGACCGGGGGCAGGCATACACGGCGGCCAGGTAGTGACAGCCGGTACGCCAGAGGAAATGATGAAGGCCGGCACGACAACAGCCGACTTCCTGAGCAACCGCCGCGGCATTGCCGTGCCGCGCAAAAAGCGACCAGGCACAGGCGACACTTTAAAGCTGATCGGAGCCACCGGCCATAACCTTAAAAACGTGACACTGGAGCTACCGTTAGGCAAAATGATCTGCGTAACCGGTGTTTCAGGCAGCGGCAAGTCTTCGCTCATACACGATACGCTGTACCCTATACTTAACACGCACTTTTTCCGAGCTAAGCGCGAGCCGCTCCCTTACAAAAGTATAGAAGGCCTTGATAAGATTGATAAGGTGATTGAGGTAGACCAGTCGCCTATTGGCCGCACACCGCGCTCTAACCCGGCTACTTACACGGGCGTCTTTACTGATATCCGTACTTTGTTTGCGCAGCTGCCGGAAGCTAAAATCAGGGGTTATTCGCCGGGCCGTTTCTCGTTTAACGTGAAAGGCGGACGCTGTGAGGCTTGTGAGGGTGCAGGTATGCGCACCATTGAGATGAATTTTTTGCCGGATGTATACGTGCCCTGCGAAGTATGCAAAGGCAAACGCTATAACCGCGAAACCCTAGAGGTGCGCTTCAAAGGAAAAAGTATAACCGACGTGCTGGACATGACAGTAGAACAGGCTGTGGACTTTTTCGAAAGTCAACCGCGTATTCTCAGAAAAATCCAGACGCTGAACCAAGTAGGCTTGGGTTATATTACCCTTGGGCAGCAGGCCACAACTTTATCGGGTGGTGAGGCGCAGCGCGTAAAACTTGCCACGGAACTCTCTAAGAAAGACACCGGCCAGACACTTTACATCCTCGATGAGCCGACAACTGGCCTGCACTTCCAGGATATCGAGCATTTATCGGAGGTGCTGCACAAGCTGACTGATAAAGGCAACACGGTACTGCTGATCGAGCACAACCTCGACCTGATTAAAATAGCTGACTGGATTATAGATATCGGCCCGGAAGGTGGAGAGGGCGGCGGAACCATTGTAGCCTCCGGCACACCGGAAGAGGTGGCTGCGGCAGGCAAAGGCTATACTTCCCGCTTCCTGAAAGAGGAGCTAAAAACAAGCCATTACCACGAAAATGGAGAAGCCGCGAAAAGCTAGCCGCCATACTTGGTAATAAGTATAAAACTAAAAAAACCGCTGCTAAAGTTTAGCAGCGGTTTTTTTAGTTTTATAGGTTATCTATATCGTCCTCCAGCCTTTCCAGCACCTGCTGGTGCTGCCGCAGCAGTGGCAACTGTTTGCTGGCATACTGCTTCAGCTCCATTACCTGGCCGTTTTTGGCCATATCGCTGTAGCGGTCAACCAGCTTTTCGTTCTCCTCCACAATACGTTTCAGGTAAGTGAGGTCAAAAGATATACCTGACTTTTCGGTTACCTCCTGGTACACTTCGTGGTGCGCTTTGCCTAAGGTAGAAGGCAGTACAAAATTGCTTTGATTAGCCATCTCGCGCAGGTCGTCTGATATATTCTGGTGCGCTGTTACCATCTCCTGCGCCAGCCCCTTTACCTCAGGGCTCACGGCCATCTCTTCGGCAGCCTCACCTAACTGCACCTGCAGCATACTGGCGCTGGCCGCCTCTGCAGCAAACAAGGCGTCGTTTTCTAGGTTGCCCTCTACACCAGCCGCATCAAACTGCTGCATGCTTTGCTCGGCTGCTTGTTCAATGCTGTCATCGGAGCCGCAGGCCGTGGCAAAAGCCAGCGTAAACAGAGCGAACACGTTCAGTATGCTTTTTTTCATAGTCAGTTACAGTTATAGGTTAAAGTATAAAGCATCTGCAAGATAAGACTTACAGATGCTTTATGAAAGCCAGCCGGGCTGGTGCAACATTTACATTTACTGATTCATCCCATCGTTGATCTGGTTCGCGCGGTCCAGGTGCTGGCGCAGCGTAGGCAGCGTAGTAGAAGCGAAGTTCTTCATTTCTGCATTCTCCATGTTATTAGACGCATCTTCAAACAGGCTTACGGCATCCTCGTGCGAGCTTACCATCAGCTCCATGTATGATTTATCGAAATCGGCGCCGGTTTTATCGCGCAGCTCCTGCATTTTATCCATATGGGCTTGGCTCATGCTATCTGGCAGCATAAGGTTGTTCTGCTGTGCAAGCTGCTTCAGCTGGTCGTTTGCCTTGGTGTGATCAGTTACCATCATCTGGCCGTAATCCTTTACCTGCTGATCCTGGCCTTTTTCCTGGGCCAGCTTGCCTGCCTCTACCTCCAGCATACCGTTGCTGGCCGCCTGAGTCGCGAATTCAGACATGTTAGTCATCTGATCTTCCATGGCAGTATTATCAGCCATCTGTTCGTTTGTTTCCTGAGCTTCTTCTACGGCACCTTGCTCCTGGTTACAGGCAATTGTACCGAAAAGTAAGGCACTCGCTATTAATCCTGTTGAAAAGATCTTTTTCATAGTTTTATTCTGTTTAATTTTCGTGTTGATATTTTACCAGAATCTGTATACGCCTTACAATTAATGGAGTTATAAAAAGCTGCTTTACACCATTATAAAGGCCATACTATTATCCTAGCAACTACATTAACCTTACCTAATATAAAGATGAAACATAATTTTACCGCCACCTGTAAAGCAGGTATACCCCGCCTTATACTTAAAGACCGGCTTAAAACAAACCGCATGAAAGACAGCAAGAAGTATAGTTTAAGGGCCTTCTGGCTGATGTTGCTGCTAATGCTACCGCTGAGCCACACCTTTGCCCAAGACTCAAACGATGACAGCCTGATAGACCCCAAGTATGACCGCATTCTTAAGCTGCACCCGCTGCAGATAGGAGAAGTTTATTTGTCTTATGAGAAAATGCGCTCAAACACTGTGTCTAATGAGCTGGGCTTAAGCTATGTATACCGCAGTTATCTTAAAAGCGGGGATTTTTTGCCTGATGATGTAAAAGTGAATGGTGTGCATGTACGCATGAGCCAGCGCTATTATACTTCCAGAAAGCGCGAAGGGATGCCGTTTGGGTTCTTTCATGGGCCGCTCTTTGGGTACCGTTTTATGGTGTTTGAGGAAAGCGTTTTCGACAGGCCGCTTGAAGACCCGAACAGCCGCTTTGTGGGCCGCCTGTACCAAAACTCCCTGGAGCTGAATTACCAGTTAGGTGGGCAGTTTCTGCTGGGCGGAAGATTTACCGCAGAGGTTTCTGCAGCGTTGGGCGCACGCCTGAAGTATGCCCTGGCTAAAGGCGCTGACGAGCTGCTGACAGAAAATATTATTGGTCATGCGCTGGTAGCCGAAGAAAACTCTGCCATATTTATAGTGCCTTCGCCGCAGCTCAACGTGTCGGTGGGGTATACTTTTTAAGCTTATAGCAAACAATAAAAGCGCCAGCTCCTTTTCCGGAGCCGGCGCTTTTACGTGAACAACAGACTAAGCTTTGTTTATTCTATTTTACTGAGCACCGTGTAAGACTGCAGCTTTCCGTTGCGGTAAGCCTCCGAGCGCACCACTCCTACTTCGGGCACAAAATACTCTACTGTCTCCATATGCATACCGGGCATTTTCATGCCCATCGCCCGGTTCTCCATTTCTGTGTTGTACCTGATTTTATAGCTGTCATAGGTACCGGCTGGCACTTTTATACTTTCTTTCCCCTCCACGGTGCGGTCTGTCACTTTCATCACCATGGTCATCATACTTTGGCTGTTGCCTTTGTCTTTCATCTCCATGGTCATGATACCATCTTCCAGCTTTTGGCCGGCCTGCAGGTTGCTTGGGTACAGCATTCTGTCTCCTTGCATTGTCATTTCCATATTCTGCTGCGCTCCCATCTGCCCCTGGTTCATCAGCGAGTTCATATCCATCCAAATACTGCCGCCTTCACAGCCTATCTTAAAATCGCCCTCGGTTGCAAGTTTTCCCTTGTCGTCATATACCTGGCTGTGGATTGTAGCCTGCACTTTATCCCCGGAGCGATCCACCTCTTTTACATGATACGTCATGCGGCCGGTCGGTTTGTCTTTGTGGTTATAACTCAGCAGCTCATAAGTGGCATTCTCGCGCAGCAACTGATAATCGGCACAAGTGGTTTGCGCCTGGCTCGGCACCGCCAGTAACACCAGACAATATATTAACGAAGTAACAGTCTTGCGTAGCATAAGCATTATATTAAATGAAAAAAATAATAAATAGTTATACTTTATAGATACGAATAATTAGCGCGACGTATATAATTTAAGCTAAAAGATCAAAAAAAGAGCCGGACACTAATGCCCGGCTCTACTGCTGTTTATTTTGTAATTTATACTTAGGCGCCTTTAAACTGCGGCTTTCGCTTCTCGTTAAAGGCTGTTACACCTTCTTTGTAGTCTTCTGAGTTTCCGGCTATTTTTTGGCAATGAGCTTCGTAGTCCAGCATTTCATCCAGGGTAGAGCTGAAAGACTTGTTCAGCATCTTTTTCATCAGGCCAATGGCTTTGGTAGGGCCAGCGGCATAGCGGGCGGCAAGTTCTGCCACAGCTCCGTCCAGTTCCTCCGGTGCTACCACGCTGTTGACCATGCCCAGTTGCAGCGCCTCTTCTGCCGACACTTTAGAACCCAGCGTGCTCAGTTCAAACGCCTTTAAAGAGCCCACCACACGCGGCAGGAAAAACGACGAACCGGAATCCAGCACAAGGCCAACGTTCACGAATACCTCAATCATACTTGCTTTCGAGGAAGCCACCACCATATCGCAGGCCAGGGCCAGAGAGCAGCCCGCACCAGCAGCTACACCGTTCAGCTTGCAGATGATGGGCTTTGGCAGGTTGCGCATTGCGCGGATAATCGGGTTGTAACGTTTCTCTAGCGACTCCGACAGATCGCGCTTGCTGGCGCTGGCAATGGCTTTCAGGTCCTGGCCCGAGCAGAAGGCTTTGCCTGCGCCTGTCAGCACCACTACCCGCACATTCTCATCGCGGCTTACCTGCTTCAGGGCGTCCTGCAGGTCGTAGCTCTGCTGATCGTTGAAAGCGTTAAATACATCGGGGCGGTTCAGCGTAATGGTAGCCACACCATCTTGCACATCATATAAAAGACATTCGTAGTTCATGTGTTCTAAGGTTAGTTTTGATCAGTAAGTAAAGGTATTGATTATGGAGGTAAGAGTAAAGGGACGCACGGCTTTGGCTGGTTTTGTTGTTGGGTTTATACTCCTCTCTTCAGACTTGCGTTTTACAATGGTGTTGAGTTTATAGCTTAACTGGATTGAAAAGCCATACTTTAGCGCTACTTTCTGCTGCTGGAGCCAAGCTATACTTGCTAGCTTCTGTTCATCCACGGCTTTATAACTTGTTTGTTTCACCTCTGGCTTTTGCTCCCTCAAGGCCGGGAGGCCTCCTCTTCCCGCATCGCGCTGGGAGCTTTTCCTGCCGGGGGTAGGGGCCCTCTTTTCGTGCCTCGGGCTGCCTCACTTGCGTTCGTCACCGAAAAAACTCCAAAGGCGCTCTTTGTCGAGGGCCCCTACCCCCACGGAAAGACTGGGAATCATTTCGATAGCCTCTGCTAATGGTACTTGAACCGAACTCCCTCTCCTGTTTTGGGGTAGGGGCTCTCCATAAAAGGGAAGGGCTGGGTCGGGGTAAGAATTCCCCGCCTTTGACAAGGAGAGGTTAGGAGTGGCTAGGCCCAGTGAAGTATGCCAGCCATACTTAGTACAGCGCCACAGACGAAGCCAGAGCGAGCAAAAGGCCGCTCCCGAACCCGCCATATACTTCTGCGGGAGTATGCGCCTGCAAAGCCAGTCTTGCCGACATAACCGCGCCAGCCAAAAAAGTAGTCACCATAATCGGGTACATAAGTCTGGCCTCCGGCGCCAGCGTGTTGAGCACAAGCAGCAGCCCTAGCGCACCGCCTAAGCCAATACTGTGCGCACTGATCTTCCAAAACTGTGAGATGGCAAAGGCCAGAAAAACAGAGGCGGCGATGATACCCATCACAAAGTAGAAGATGGCATCATAAGCAGGCTCCTGGTAAAACAGGTAAGAAGTGGCAGCATAGCAGACACCCGTAAAAAGCAGCGGAAACCCGCGCTGCTCCCGCCGGTCCATCTCTATAGAATCGAGGTAACCCAGGCGCACCATGGCAAAGGCTGCCACAGCAGGCAAGATAAACGTGGTGAAGAAAATCATGGCCAGCACCACCCAGCGCACGCGCAGCGGCAACGTTAGCGTAGACACAGGCATGTAGTAAAGTATAACAGCGAAAAGGTAAGTAGGCAGCAGCAGCGGGTGAAATACCACCGATAAAACTTTCGCGAGCGAGCGGTTCACTTTAGACAAGTATTAGTTTTAAGTTAAGGGTTACGAATGGCATATAAGGTATAAATCTTTTTTGTACAAGATGCAGCCACCAGACAGGCTTTGCAGTAAAACCCTGAATTTAAGCTATTCTACAGTTGCTGCACCTGTTGCCAGATCTCCTCGTTTACCGGAATGCCTTCTTTTTTGTTCTGCTCCCTGGTAGCCAACGTGCCCTCGCCGGGGTAGCGCACCTCTCCGGCATCCTCGCTGGCAGGGCTGCTTTTGGTGTAGCTGATGATCTGCTCCAGAATCTGCTCGTTCAGGTTTTCAGCGCTGATGCACAGGAAAAACTGCGAAACGCCAGCCTCCTTCCCGTCTGCGGTTATCTGCCCCACGGTACGGCCGCCGCTTAAAGAGGCCACCAGCACACCCAGCATCAGGGCCAGGCCCGAACCTTTCCAGAACCCGATGGGTAAGGCTTTAGTGGTTTCCCTGATAGCGGCCGGGTTGGTACTTAGGTTGCCTTCTGCATCGTAGCCTCCGTAAACTGGCAGCTCCTCGCCTTTCAACTCGTACTCCTGCATCTTGCCGTAAGAAAACTGCGACATGGCCATATCCAGCACCATGTGCCCCTGTTTGCGCGGCACCGCAATTACCAGCGGGTTGTTGCCCAGCCTGGGTTCTGTGCCTCCGTATGGCGGCATGTTGGCGATGGCGTTGGTGGCGCAAATGCCTATACAGCCAGCATCTGCGGCTTGCCAGCCATAGGTGCCGCCGCGCATCCAGTGGTTGGTGTTGCGCACGGCTACGCAACCCATGCCGTTTCCCTTTGCCAGGGCAATGGCGCGCTTCATGGCTTTGGCAGCTGTGTACATGCCCGGGGCCAGGTTTCCGTCCCATTGCTCTACCACGCCGTTGCTACCTATCTTTTCTGGCTCGGCATCCGCTTTTATCCACCCTTCTTTCACCAGCTTTACAAATACCGGAAAGCGGTTAAGCCCATGCGAGTAAACGCCATCACGACTGTTTTCTGCAAAAATGTGGGCGCACAGCGCTGCCTTTTCTTCGCTAAAGCCATACTTCAGCAACACGTTTGTAAACTGAGCATCAAGCTCCTCAAAGGATACTTTCATTTCCAGTTGTTATGGTCTTGGGAGGTTTAACGGGAACGCAAGTATAAAGTATGAGTCAGGCCGAGCCATACTTTATAATTGATAAAAGCTATATTTATTACAGCTCTTTACGAAGGCGGGCAACCGGTATATTTAGCTGCTCTCTATACTTAGCCACGGTGCGGCGGGCAATATTATAGCCTTTGTCGTTCAGGAGCTTTTCAATTTTCTCGTCGGAGAGTGGCTTGCGCTTGTTCTCGCCGTCAATAATTTCTTTGAGGATGTGCTTAACCTCGCGGCTACTGGCGTCCTCGCCTGAGTCGGTGGCGATACCCTCTGAGAAGAAGTACTTGAGCGGGTAAATACCGAACTCCGTTTGCACAGCCTTGCTGTTGGCCACGCGGCTTATAGTTGAGATATCCATCCCGATCTCCTCAGCAATATCCTTCAGGATCATCGGGCGCAGTTCGCTTTCATCTCCCTCCAAAAAGAAATCGTGCTGGTACTTGATGATGGCCTCCATGGTGCGCAGCAGCGTGTTCTGGCGCTGGCGGATGGCATCAATAAACCACTTGGCGGCATCCAGCTTCTGCTTCACAAAGGTTACTGTCTCCTTCAGCTTCTTGTCCTTCTTGTCTGATTTATCGTAGGCATCAAACATATCGGCATAGGAGCGGCTGATGCGCAGGTCGGGGGCGTTGCGCGAGTTAAGCGACAGCTCCAGCTGCCCATTGTTATTGGCAAGTATAAAATCCGGGATAATGTACTGCACTCGCGTGAGACTGGCACCGGCGCCGCCCGGTTTCGGGTTAAGCCTGGTAATTGTGTCTACTGCTTTCTTCAGCTCATCCTCCGTCACGTTAAATTTGGACAGGATCTTCTGGTAATGCTTTTTGGTGAACTCGTCGAAAGTCTGGTTGATGATGCGTTCGGCAAGTATGGTGGTGGCGTCCTGCTCGCGGCGCTCCAACTGCAGCAACAGGCACTCCGGCAAATCGCGGGCGCCGATGCCTGCAGGGTCAAAGGTCTGGATCAGGTGCAGCACCTGCTCAATTTCCTCCTCCGTTGTTTCGATGTTCTGCGAGAAGGCAAGGTCGTTGGCAATAGAGCGCAGGTCGCGGCGAATGTAGCCATCGTGGTCTATGCTGCCGATCAGTTGCATCCCGATGTTATACTGCTTATCGTCCAGGTCCAGGAAGCCGAGTTGGTCCAGCAGCGAATCAGTGAGTGTGGAGGTCATGGCGATAGGCATTTCCTTGTCCTCGTCATCGCCGCCACGGTCGCCTTGCATTTTGTAGCCGCTTATCTCGTCGTCGTTCAGATAATCGTTTATGTCTACCTCATTATCCTGGGCATAATCCTCCTCGTACTCCTCCGATTCGTTGTACTCTTCGGCAGGTTCTTCGCGGCCTTCTTCCAGCGCAGGGTTAATTTCCAGCTCTTCTTTAATACGCATCTCCAACTCAGCAGTAGGTATCTGCAGCAGCTTGATAAATTGTATCTGCTGCGGCGATAGCTTCTGGGATAAAAGTTGTCTTAAATCGAGTCGCTGCATAGTTTTTAAAGAAAAATCCGCGCCCTTGTGCGCATGTCCAAATTTAGGATAATTTTACTCGCATTTACAAAAAAGGTTAAAATATCGTTACTTTGAGGGATTTTTGAAAAGACGCAAGTATCAGGACGTTAGAGACAAGACTTCTGAGGTAAGTTTTCGCCGGTTTAGCTTAGAACTGCAGCAGCCATGACGGCAACAGCAAACTAAAAGTGCCTGCCAAAGCGGCCTTTAGTTTTACAGTGCCAGAAGTAAAGTGAGAAGAAATTAAATTTAGTCTTGTATCTTGATACCTGCGTTTTGATACGCCATAAAAACCATACACATGCAACGCACAAAAGTTAAAGATCTGCTACAGGGTGCCGAAGTAGGCAAAGAGGTATTGCTGAAAGGCTGGGTGCGCACAAAGCGCGGAAACAAGTATGTGAACTTTATTGCCGTAAACGACGGCTCCACGATAAATAATTTGCAGGTAGTAGCCGATGCCGAGAAGTTCAGCGAAGAAGCGTTGAAGGATGTAACCACAGGTGCTGCCATTGCCGTAACCGGCGAACTGGTTGCCTCTCAGGGCAAAGGCCAGGCTTTCGAAATACAGGCTACAAGTATAGAAGTGCTTGGCAAAGCCGATCCGGAAGTTTACCCTTTGCAGAAGAAGGCGCACTCGCTGGAGTTCCTGCGTGAAATCGCACACCTGCGCTTCCGCACTAACACGTTCGGCGCGGTGTTCAGAGTGCGTAACTCGCTGGCTTTTGCCGTGCACAGGTTCTTTAACGAGAAAGGCTTTGTATACATGCACACACCAATTATCACCGCTTCGGATGCGGAGGGCGCCGGTGAGATGTTCCGCGTAACTACTTTAGATCCTATCAACCCGCCGCTTACCGAAAACGGACAGGTGAACTATGAGGAAGACTTCTTCGGAAAAGCCACTAACTTAACCGTATCCGGACAGTTGGAGGGCGAGCTGGCAGCCATGGCGTTCAGCGATATTTATACTTTCGGACCGACTTTTAGAGCCGAAAACTCCAACACCACGCGCCACCTGGCCGAGTTCTGGATGATTGAGCCGGAAATGGCTTTCTACGACCTTAAAATGAACGCCGACCTGGCCGAGGAGTTTATCAAGTATATCATCCGTTACGCGCTGGAGAACAACCGCGAGGATATTGAATTCCTGGGGCAGCGCCTGACAGAGGAGGACAAGAGCAAGCCGCAGAACGAGCGCCAGGAGATGACGCTTTTGGAAAAGCTGGAGTTTGTAGTAAACAACGACTTTGAACGCGTAACCTACACTGAGGCCATCGACATCCTGCTGAACTCTAACCACTATAAAAAGAAGAAGTTCCAGTATGATGTGAGCTGGGGCATCGACCTGCAGAGCGAGCACGAGCGCTACCTGGTGGAGAAGCACTTTAAGAAGCCGGTAATTGTAACAGATTATCCGAAGGATATAAAAGCGTTTTACATGCGCCTGAACGACGATGGCAAAACCGTGGCCGCTATGGACATACTTGCCCCAGGCATAGGCGAGATTGTGGGCGGTTCGCAGCGTGAGGAGCGTTTAGATATTCTGGTGGAGCGCATGAAAGGCGTGGGCATACACGAAGAGGACCTGTGGTGGTATCTGGATACCCGCCGTTTCGGGGGTTGTCCGCACGCAGGCTTTGGGCTTGGCTTTGAGCGCATGGTACAGTTCGTTACCGGCATGGGCAACATCCGTGATGTGATCCCTTTCCCGAGAACCCCGCAGAACGCAGAGTTTTAAGAACATTTTATACTTACAAAAAAGCCCGGCCATAATTGGCCGGGCTTTTTTGTTGGGCTGTGGTAGTGCATCTGCCCTCTCCTTCTGCGCGTAATCCCTTCAAATGCTTATCTTAGCAGAATTAAGAAAACAATAACTGCTCCGGCAGCTTAAAGTATAAAGACACCCGCATAACACCATGAACTATCAAAACACGCTAGCCTTTGCGCAGGAGCAAGACAGGCAAGACCCGTTATACCACTTCAGAGAGCGTTTTCACTACCCGCAGGTAAATAAACAAGACGCTATTTATTTCTGTGGCAACTCTTTGGGCATACAGCCTAAGTCCGCACAAATGTATATCGACAACGAAATGTACAAGTGGGCTAACCTGGCTGTGGAAGGGCATTTTAAAGGCGAGGAGCCGTGGTTTAATTACCATGAGCTGCTGGCCGGAGGAGCTGCCCGCGTGGTAGGCGCCAAAGAGAGCGAAGTGGTGATCATGAACCAGCTGACCGTGAACCTGCACCTGATGCTGGTGTCGTTTTACCGCCCGCAAGGCAAACGCTACAAGATTATTACGGAAGGCGGTGCTTTCCCGTCAGACCAGTATGCCCTGGAAACACAGACCAAATTCCACGGCCACAACCCTGACGAGGCTGTTATTGAGTTATTCCCGAGAGAAGGAGAGCACACGCTGCGCACCGAGGATATTCTGCAAAGTATAAAAGAGCACGGCGAGGAGCTGGCCCTGATCATGATGGGTGGCATTAACTACTACACCGGCCAGGTTTTCGATATGGAGGCCATTACCAAAGCCGGGCACGAAGCGGGCGCTTTGGTAGGGTTTGACCTGGCGCATGCTGCCGGAAACATACCGCTGCACCTGCACGACTGGGACGTGGATTTTGCAGTGTGGTGTACTTACAAGTACCTGAACTCCGGCCCTGGTGGCACTTCCGGTGTATATGTGCACGAGCGTTTCGGAAACGACTCAAGCCTTCCGCGCTTTGCCGGCTGGTGGGGCCACGATGCTCAGGAGCGCTTTAAGATGCAAAAAGGCTTTAAGCCGATGCCGGGTGCAGCAGGATGGCAACTGAGCAACGGGCAAATACTAACGATGGCGGTGCACCGTGCAGCGCTGGAACTGGTAGATGAGGCCGGAGGTATGGAGGTGCTGCGCACCAAAAGTGAAAAACTGACAGGTTATTTGGAGTACCTCATCAACGATGTACATGTGGGCACAGATGTACTGGAAATGATTACACCTAGCGATCCGCAAGCGCGTGGCTGCCAGATTTCGCTGTTAGTAAAAAAAGACTCCCGCGTTTTGTTTGATAAGCTGATGGAGGCTGGCATCATTGTAGATTTCCGCGAGCCTAACGTAATCCGTGTTGCCCCTACCCCGCTCTATAATAGTTTTGAAGAGGTATACCGCTTCTCTGAAATCTTACACGAGTGCCTGGAAGGTGTGAGCTAATACTTTTATAAACTAAACAGCCTGATTAGCAGACGCTGTTTAATTGCAGGTATGTTTGCCAGTGGCTGGTGCATTATTGTACCAGCCATTGTTTTTAAATTAAATTATTAATATATAGTATATTCGTTAGTCCGATTCCGTTTAGCCGCCGTATTTGGATGTATAGCAGGAGTAGGTACTCCTGCTATACACAAGTTGTAAAAAATGCCGCTGACAAACAGAACGCGGAGAAAAATGAAAACTGACTTAAAAAACGGACTTTCAAAATGCCATTTTTGGAAGGAAAGAAAAATTGAGTTTAAATGATAAATTTCGACCGACTACTTACTCAAAACGGAGAAAAAAAAAGAGGCTAAAAAAGATCATTTTTGACACCTAAGAAAGATTGAGTTTCAAAAGAAAGTGCAGCGGACTTTCTCACTCAAGCGGGATAAAAAATAGTTGCTTAAAATATCATTTTTGACTGGTAAGATAAATTAGGCTTAAAAGAAAATTAGAACGGATTCTCTCACTCGAACGGCAAAAAAAAGAGATCACAAAAAAGCCATTTTTGAGAGGTAAGAAAATTAGAACTTTAAAAGCAAAACGCAGCGGACTTATAAGCAAAACGGCTCACTCGGGCGTGCGGCACTATTTTACAACAATGTATAAAAACAATGCTATCTTAGTGTCTAATCGAAGTCTGCGTGTACTTGCTGCGTCTGATTTTCCTGCGGAAAATCAACGCTGGCAATCGCCGCACTGTTTTTATACGAGACGTTACTCATCACCTACCACATACCAGGCGATGAGCAGGGCTAGCAAACCGACTCCACCAAAATACTGCAGCTTCTATCCTACTACTGAAGGTAAAATTAATTGTCTAGCTAATACACTAACGCCTCAACTAGGTAGCTAACTGGAAGCAGCAACTAATGCCGCACAAAAAGGATAAACCCGAAACTATACTTCAGCAGAAATTAGGCTGATTTATACTTTTACCTGCATCTCTTCTCTAAACTCCTTCATGCGCTTAAAATAGTCTCTGGCGGCGGCCATTACCTTCGGCGACAGCAGCAATGCCGATACCATAGTTGGGATAGCCATCATGGCGTACATGCCGTCTATCAGGGCAATAACAGCTGTTATAGTGGCAGTGGCTCCAAAGACGATAGTGGTTACATAAAAGTAGTTGTACAGGTGCTTATACTTTGCCCCGAACAGGTAGCTGAAACACTTGGTGCCATAGTATGAATAGGAGAAAAGCGAGGTAAAGGCAAAAATCATGACGCACAGAACCAGCACATAATTGCCAAAGCCCGGCATGGCGTTGTTAAAGGCTGTGGCCGTCATGGTTACGCCGTTCGCGTCTGAGGTTTGCCAGGTATTAGTCAGGATGATGGCCAGGCCGGTAAGGGTGCAGACTATTATTGTATCTATAAAAGGGCCGAGCATGGCAACCAGCCCTTCGCGGATTGGCTCGTCGGTTTTAGCGGCACCGTGCATCATAGAGGCCGTGCCGATACCTGCTTCGTTAGAGAAAGCCGCGCGGCGGGCACCCGCAATAATAATCGCTCCCACAGCTCCGCCCAACACCGACTCAGCCGTAAAGGCATCGGTAAAGATCAGGGAAAAAGCATCGGGTATGCTGCCGTAGTTGGCAAACATTATATACATTACCGCCAGCATGTAGAGCACTACCATACCGGGCACCATTTTACCTGCCACATGGCCTATGCGCTGAATGCCGCCAAAGATTACCATAGACGTTATCAGCACAAGCGAAAGCCCGATGGTCAGGTTGGTGTAAAACACATCGCCGGAGCTAAGGCCATTGGGCTCCAGCACCACTTCCCGTATTACCTGGGTTAGCTGGTTAGCCTGGAAAATAGGCAGCGTACCGAACAAACCTGCAACAGCAAAAAAGGCGGCAAGCGGTTTCCATTTCTTGCCTAGCCCCGTTTCGATGACATACATAGGCCCGCCTTCCAGATGCCCTTTGCTGTCGTAGCCGCGGTACATGACCGAAAGCGTGCAGGTAAAAAACTTGGTAGCCATCCCCACAAACGCACTCACCCACATCCAAAACAGCACACCCGGGCCACCAATGGCAATAGCAACAGCCACACCGCTTATGTTACCCATTCCTACAGTGGCCGCCAGAGCAGCCGAAAGTGCCTCAAAGTGGTTGATATCACCGGGGTCATCCGGGTCATCGTATCTGCCGCGCAGCACATTTATGGCGTGGCCCAGGTACCGGAACGGCAGAAACCCGGAAAAAAACATGAAGTAAAAACCGCCCCCCATCAGCAAAAACAGCAAAGGCATACCCCAGGCGGCATCACTAAACGCCACCAAAAATTCTTCTAATGCTTTCAAATGCTACAATTTAGATATTTTAAGAAGTATAAATATAAGCACAAAAGCTGAATTACCGTATGTATGCTACAAGCTAATAGCCGCAGCAAGTACAGCCTGTGTTCCGGATGGCACAGAACCTGATAATCGGGCCAGCTGCTTCCTAAAACAAAATTTCATGTCAACTTATATACTCATTATCACCATAATAGGCTTGGCCGCCCTTTCCATGGCCTGGGTGCCTTCGCTGCTCAAGCAGAGCACTTTTTCTTACCCTATCTTATTTCTGGTGCTGGGCGTGCTTATCTACCTCTTACCAACTGAGCTGCCCATTCCAGACCCTATTTGGCAGGAGAACTATGTTGTGCACCTTACCGAGCTGAGCGTTATTATCTCGCTGATGAGCACAGGCCTTAAAATACGGAAAAAGGTAAACTGGCACAACTGGCGGGTACCGCTGCGGCTGGTAAGCATTACCATGATGCTCTGCATTGCCGGGCTTGCCGTGCTAGGCTGGAGCGTATTGGGCATGTCGGTGGCGGCGGCCATACTTTTAGGGGCTGTGCTGGCTCCAACAGACCCGGTACTGGCTGAACAGGTGCAGGTTGGCCCCCCAAACGAGAAAGAAGAGGATGATGTGCGGTTTTCGCTGACAGCTGAGGCGGGTCTTAACGACGGCATGGCCTTCCCGTTTACATGGCTGGCTGTGGTCATAGCCATTGCCGCCAGCGCCACAGACAGCGACTGGCTGGGCAGTTGGCTGTGGCGTGACCTGCTGTACCGTATTGGGGCTGGCGTGGCGATAGGCTATCTGATTGGCCGGGGACTAGCGTTCCTGATCTTTAAGCTGCCGCGGATCTCTAAGTTCCCGAAGGCGCAGGAAGGGTTCTTGGCATTATCGGCCACGCTTGTGATCTACGGCATAACTGAAATGGCGCACGGTTACGGCTTTATTGCGGTGTTTGTAGGCGCCATTACCATGAGCAGCTGCGAGCCGGAACACGACTACCACACCGAAATGCACGATTTTGTAAACCAGGTGGAGCACATCCTGATGGTGATTCTGCTCATGCTGTTTGGCGGCAGCCTTGTGTTTGGCTTGCTCGATTACCTTACCTGGCAAGGAGTTGTGGTGGGCTTAGTGTTTTTGTTTGTTATCCGTCCGCTTTCCGGGCTGCTCGGCATGTGGGGCATTAAGATGCCGCTTCGCGAAAAACTTGCTATCAGCTTCTTCGGCATCCGGGGTATCGGCTCTTTCTTTTACCTCTCTTTTGCCCTGGATAAGGTTACATTTGTAGATGCTGATCAGCTATGGAGCGTGGTAGGTTTTATTGTGATGGTATCAATTGTACTGCACGGAATCACGGCTACCAAATCTATGAGTTACCTGGATTACCTGCGCGGCCGCAGCGGCAAAGAACGCGTGCCGGGTGTCGTAAAGAAGGAGTAATCGCGCAGTTTATACTTTTATTTTCTACTTATGCACTCACAGCTTAAACCTTTTAACCTGCCCGATGCCGAAGTATACTTTTCGGCGGATTTTATACCTGCCCCGGAGAGCAATTTATACTTTGATCGGCTGATGCAGGAGGTAAACTGGCAGCAGGAAAGTATAAAAATGTTTGGCCGCAACCTGCCCATGCCGCGCCTCACCGCCTGGTACGGCGACAGAAGCTATACTTACTCGGGCCTGCACAACAAGCCGCAACTGTGGCTGCCGGTGCTGCAGGAGCTCAGGCAGCAGGTAGAGCAGGCGAGCGGCCACAAGTATAACAGCGTACTGCTAAACCTCTACCGCACCGGCCAGGATAGCATGGGCTGGCACTCCGACAATGAGCCGGAACTGGGCCAGCAGCCAAGTATAGCCAGCCTGAACTTTGGCGGGGAACGCCGCTTTGCTTTTAAGCACCGCACCCGCAAAGACCTGAAACCCTTTGCCTTTACGCTCACCAACGGAAGCCTGCTGCTGATGCAGGGCCCCACGCAGCACCACTGGCTCCATCAGGTACCTAAAACCGCCAAACCTGTGCCGCCGCGCATCAATCTCACGTTCCGATGTGTAAATAGCTGATAGGCTTGCCAAAGCGCTTCGGAAAGCTTTACTTTACACTAACAAGAGGCTCTGCCCCCTATAGATTATGACCGAGAGAAAGAACATCGCCATTATGGGAGCTGGTTTGGTTGGCTCGCTGCTGTCTTTGTACCTGGCCAAGCGCGGCCACAAGGTAGACCTGTACGAGCGCCGCCCCGACCTGCGCAAAAACATTGTGGATGGCGGCCGTTCTATCAACCTCGCCCTCAGCGACCGCGGCTGGCGTGCTCTCAAAGGCATTGGCATAGAGGAAGACGTGCGCAAGGTGGCCATTCCTATGCAGGGCCGCATGATGCACGACGAGCAGGGCAACCTCACTTTTCAGCCTTACGGCAAAGAAGAGCAAGCCATTTACTCCGTCTCCAGAGGAGGTTTAAATATGGCCCTGATGAACCTGTCGGAACCAAACGACAACATTACGTATCATTTTAGCCGGCAAGCCACAGACGTAAACCTGCGCACAAACGAGGTGCAGCTGCGCAACCTGGAAACCGGCAATACCGAAACCATACAGCCGGACTTGCTTTTCGGGGCGGACGGGGCTTTCTCAGTAGTTCGTGGGGCCATGCAGAAAACCGAGCGTTTTAATTATGAGCAGAGTTACCTGGAGTACGGTTACAAGGAGTTAGCCATACCTGCCACTGCCGATGGCGGCTGGGCCATCGAGAAAAACGCGCTCCACATTTGGCCACGCGGCAACTATATGATGATTGCGCTGCCTAACATAGACGGCAGCTTTACCTGCACCCTTTTCTTCCCTTACGAGGGTGAGCGCTCCTTCTCTTCTATCAAAAACGAGCCTGATCTGATGGCCTTCTTTAAGGAGGTTTTTCCGGATGCGGTGCCCCTGATGCCAAATTTAACACAAGACTATTTTTCTAACCCCACAGGCTCCCTGGTTACGGTGAAGTGCTTTCCGTGGAGCTATGAGGGCAAGGCTCTTTTGGTCGGTGATGCATCGCATGCGGTGGTGCCTTTTTACGGGCAGGGCATGAACGCCGGCTTTGAGGATATTACCGTGCTGGACCAGATGCTGGATAAGTTTGAGGGAGACAACTGGGAAACGCTTTTCGAGACTTTTGAGCGCCGCCGCAAACCCAATGCCGATGCCATTGCAGATCTGGCCGTCATGAACTTTATCGAGATGCGCGACAAAGTAGCCGACCCGCGTTTTCTGCTGCGCAAAAAGATTGAATCTAAAATATCTGCTCAGTATCCTGACAAGTGGATTCCGATGTACTCCATGGTTACCTTCACGGACCTGCCTTATTCTTATGCCTTAGAAACCGGCCAGCAGCAGGACAAGATCATGAAAAAGGTAATGAAGCACATCCGAAGCGTAGAAGATTACGATAAACCGGAGGTGCAGAAGCTGCTTGAAAAACAACTCATCCAGAAGGAGAAACTAAAGAAGTATAACGCGGCCATAGAAGTATAACCAACGCTGCGGTAAGCCTTGCTGATTTATACTTCTACCCTTTTCAAAGTATAATAGTATAAATCAGCAACTGATCTTAAAAATAGTAACCGGTGGTAAAGGAAACAGTGCCTGTATTGGAGCTAAGATAGGTGTTAAGAGAGTTAACGCGCTGATGGTTGTGTATATCCAGGCCATACTCATACCTAAGCTCTGCTGAGACTTTGCTCTTTAAAAAGTTGTATACAAATCCGGCACCTGCTATAATTCCGGTTTGCCTGTTCGTGATAAATTCCGAATCATCTTTTATACGCACTTCAGGTGTGCTTTCGGCTGTACGCTTTACATACTGTGTATGCTTTATTTCGCGATCCTGGTAAAAGTTTAAGGCCATCCCTACGTTAGCGTATGGTTGCAGCGCTTTTGAGCTGAACTCATGCCGCACCGCCATATTTACCTTAACCGCTGATATGTTCAGTTCCATTTCATTGGCATAGTTGGTACCAAACCAGTCGTATGAGTTTTGGTCGTTGTAGCTTGTTTTGAAATAGTGTGTTTCCAGTTGCAAAGAGGTATACTTGCTTACTCTCGGGGAGCGCAGGTTTAACATCAGGCCGGCAACCGGATAAGTACTTGTGCTGAAATCGGAGTTCTCCAGGTGCAGGTAAGCCTCATCGGTAGCCGAGAAGCTTAGCGAAGTATGGCTTACCCCGAGCGCAACCCCAACCTCTGCCGCAAGCCAAGGCTTTGCCTCTTTAAACACCACCACAGGCTGCCCCGGCCAACACTCATTGTAATCTTTTATGAGACGGATCAGCGAACTTTGCGTCATTTTTACCCGCTCAATCTTCTCTATCATCTGAATGCAATCTTGCATGTATTTGTTTAAAGTGCCAATGTGCTGATTAGTCCGGCTTTTAAACAAAACGCCTTCTTCGTTATAGTACTCCTTGAAGTCTATAACCAACTGCTCTAGGCCCAAGCCCTCCTTCTCGACATAAAATGCGCCGTCCAGGTTGTATAGGTTTATTTTACTGCGCAGCAGCTCCTCCATAAACACTGCAGCAGAATCTTGCTTCAGGTGCTTGCTAGTATAATATCTGTCGCCAGGAAAGCCGTAGCCTTTTATTTGGTTAGGAGAGTAGGTTACGGCACTGGCCGTTTCTGAGCTTTTAAATTTGCATACTTTAGAACTCAGCAGACTGGCTCTGTAATCTACCAGGCCAGCAAGTGTATCTCCTGATGCCATTATTATAAACCCTGTTTTAAAATCGGATTGGGCTTTGGCTGTCAGGAAGCTGGCAGCAGCAAGAAAGCATGCAGTAAGAATTGTATAGACCTGTTTCATAGCATAGATATTTTCAACAATATATGAAAATATCTAAAATGTAATATTGAAAGGATACAACGTCTTAAATATTTTCACTATTTATTTATTGCCAGGAGCCAGAAGCTAACAGCCCAAAACAAATTTGTTAAACTGTGGGTATAAAAGATGTATTGCCGGCCCAGCGTTGGCTGTAAAATTTTTATTCACGCCTAAAACCAATCCCCTATTTTATGGATTTCAAGCAAAAACTGAAAGGCGCAGCCTTTGCTGCGCTTATACTTGGCTGTACGTTAGCGGCACCCGCGGCCATGGCACAGCAAACTGCCCCGCAAACTCAGCAGGCCCAGCCTCAAAACTTTTCTGACGCAGACCTGAAGCAGTTTGCAGACGCCAGCACCCGCCTTATGAGCGTGCAGCAGGAAGGCGAGAAAGCGATGATGGGAATTTTGGAAGAGGAGAAGCTAAGCATCGAGAAATTTAACCAGATGGCCCAGGCACACCAGCAGCAGAAACTGAATGAGGTAGATGCCACGCCTGAGGAAATGGCAGCCTTCAACAGCGCTGCACAACGCATGATGGAGATGCAACCTACCTTGCAACAAGACCTGGAAGCTGCCATACAGCAGGACGGAATGACACTGGAGAAGTTTGAGCAGATCATGATGGCTTACCGCCAAGACCCGGCACTGCAGCAGCGCATAGACGTACTAATGCAGCAGAAGTAAGATTTATACTTCAAATACCACAGAAAAGGCCGCCAGCAAATACTGGCGGCCTTTTCTATATGTAAATACGAAAGTTTTTTATTCTTCCACAGGTTTAGCTGGCTCCTGCCCGTGGGCAAACTCTACAATCCGGAAGGTACGGGCCTTGCGGTCGTAATAGCCGTAGTGCAGCTTATCTCCGTAACGGTACACTGTCTGGAACTCTGGCTCCGGCTTAAGGTTGCGCTCGTACTCCTCCACTCGCTCCTGCAGCACCTCTACATCGCCCTCCTGCTCTACTTTTGCCAGGCTGTTAGCATCAAGCACCGAATGAAAATAAGTACTTATACCTGGCCCTGTTGGCATGTTACCGCCCTGCCCGTATGGGTCATAGAAGTAGCGGCTGTAGTAAGGCGAGTTCAGGTAGTAGCTCGGCACATTGTAGGCTGGTGTCCAACGGCCAGGTATTAGCATTAGCCCGCGCGATGTGCGTACATACCTATCCGGTGTGCGTATCATTCTGTTTCGGTCGTTACGGTTGTTTCGCTCCGAAGGGGCTTTGTAAGAACCTATGGTTAGCTGCAGCGTGCTGTCGCTGTACGTGTCTACGGTGATGGCTGGTATACCTGAGGCAAGGTTTTTCATCACCTTATCCTCCTTCTCAATGACCTCGTACCCTGACGAGAACAAACCGCCTGCGCCACGCTGATAAACTGGCGTAGACTTCAAGGCCAGTTCCTCCTTATCCGTGAAAGCATACTCCTTCAGGGGCTGCAGTGTGTTAAAATCATAGGCTGTCAGTTTGAACTTGTCTTTCTCCAGATTCACCCGAAAAAGCTTGTCCTGGTGCAGGAAGGAGTTAAAGCTTGGCTCATTACGCTGTTCAATAACTGGCAGCGTACGGTATTCCGTTTTACCAGTGTTCCAGTCCAGTGAAAGGATTTCGGTAGTGGTTTCCCTTGATTTCTGACCCCGCAGAGAGTATCCATCGAAAATCATGTGCAGCTTGTCGCCACGCGAATAAATTTTACTACGATGATGGCCTGTAAACACATTTCGCTCCAGGTCGGGGTGCACGTAAATCATACCAGACTCGCGTGCATGACGGTCACGGGTGCGCGGCATCTGCTCCACACTAAACAGCCTATAATCCATTGTGGCCACGTTCTCTTCTGAATCACGGTACAGGTGCAGGTTACTGTCTTTGTCTGTATAGAGCATATAAAAATGGTCTTCATCACCGAAGCCACCCACAAACGTTACATTGCGCTCAAGGTTCAGCTGCACATCCTGCAGGCTACGGAAGGCACCCGTGTAACGGTTAATGGCAAACGGCCGCACATACTCGCGACGTCCGTTGGTGTATCGGGTGTAGAAAACAAATTCATCTGCTGTTACGCGGGTACCCATCACCTGCGGGTCTCGGGAATGGCGGTACGGAATTTCATGCTGCGCCAGCTTTTCGCCAGACGGGGAAAGCATGGCAAAGTTCAAATTTCCGCCCTGATAAAAGTATACAACCACATTACCCTCGTCATCTGCCACAGATACGAGATCCTCCGCGCGGTTCATCGGCAATTCTATATGTGCAAACTCTTTCTGGGCATGTGCAGCCGTGGCAAAGGCACCCATAAAGAGTAGGCTAAAGAGTAGTTTACGCATAAATAAAAGGTTGAATTTTATACATTTATAACGTGCAAATATTTGGCCAAAGTATAAAATATAGTAGGCAAAGCAATAGATTTTATAGTCTCTTGTGTCAGGTGTTGTTTTACTTCTATACTATTGTTGTGGGGGAAAATTTAAATACTGCTGTGTAGCTGCTGTTCTTCTTCAAGTATATTTTCTTAGCTGCTGTTCTCTTCAATTTGAAACGAACTATACTTACTAGCCTTTGTTCATCCACAGCCTTAAAAACCTATTGTTTCATTTATACTTTGGCTCCCTCAAGGCCGGGAGGCCTCTTCTTCCCGCATCGCGCGGTGTATTGAAGCTGCCGGGGGTAGGGGCCCTCTTTCGCTCCGCTGCAGGCTGCCCTTACGGGCAACGCATCAATACAAGGCGCTCTTTTCGAGGGCCCCTACTCCCACGGAAAGACTGGGATCAGTTTTCGACAGCCTCCGCTGACGGAGCTTCAACAGAATTCCCCGCCTTAGCCAAGGAGGGGTTAGAGGTGGTTGGACCCGGTATATGCATATGCCCTAATCAGTCGCTTTCGTCACATAGATTCTACCAAATTATACTTCCTGATCTTTAGGCAACGTTACTGAAGCACTGCTTTTTACAAACTGCGTTCGCTCTAGGTTTAGCCACTCCAGGGCTGTGCCGCTCAGCATGCGTTCTTTTGTAGCCAGATCGTAGGACATAGATTCAATCAGTTTTCCGGGAGACAGCTCACCCAGCGGGAAAGGGTAGTCCGTGCCGAGGGCAATTTTATCAGCGCCTACTAGGTTTACCAGATACTCCAGCGCCAGCGGGTCGTGCACCAACGAATCGAAGTAAAATCTGCCCAGGTAGTCGCGGGGGTTCACATTGTTATCTACGGCGCAAAGATCGGGGCGCATTTCGAAACCATGGGCAATACGCCCGATTGTAGCAGGAAAGGAACCGCCGCCGTGCGCAAAAGCCACACGCAGCTTGGGCAGGCGCTCAAAAACTCCCCCGAAAATCATAGAGCAGATGGCCACAGTCGTTTCGGCGGGCATGCCTACCAGCCAGGGCATCCAGTAATTGCCTGTTCGGCCTTTGCCCAGCATATCCCAAGGGTGTACAAAAATGGCTGCGCCTAGTTCTTCTGCCGCCTCAAACACCGGAAACAGCTCCGGCGCATTAAGATTCTGCCCGTTTATGTTTGTGCCGATCTGTACACCCGCCATGCCTAGTTCTTTTACACAACGCTCCAGTTCTTTGATGGCCAGTTCTGCGTCCTGCATAGGCAGGGTGCCGAGACCCACAAAGCGGTCAGGGTAGTTGGCTACAATGCCTGCTATATGGTCGTTCAGGATCCGAGATAGATCATAAGTATGCTCTGGCTTAGCCCAATAGTTAAACATGACCGGCACCGTGCTTAGCACCTGTACCCCCACTTTATGGTGGCTGCACTCATGCATGCGTACTTTAGGGTCCCAGCAGTTATCTTGAATTTCGCGGAAGAACTTGTCGTCCATCATCATGCGGGCGCAGCAGGGCTTGTGGTGCTCCAGCCGCACGAAACCGCCATAGCCGTAGCGCTCACGCAGGTTTGGCCATGTAGCAGGCAGAATATGCGTATGGATATCAATCTTCAGCAGGTTATCAGCGGTAAATATGGGCTTCTTCTCTTGCATGGCATTAAACAAACGAAATGGCAGCTATTCGGTGCATAATTTAAACAGGCAATCCAACAATATAAGCATTTTATACTTCCGGCACACCTTAAGCGCTGAAAGCTTAAAATTGCCTGTCTTTCTGAAGGAGGCCGTAGTATAGCAGGTCAATAAAGCGGCCGTTTTTGATTTCCCGTTCGCGCAGCGTGCCTTCATGGGTAAACCCAAGTTTCCGCAGCACTTTTTCTGAGCCCTTGTTGCCACCTTCCACAATAGCCTCGATACGGTTTAGGCCGAGCTGCCCGAAGCTATACTTCAGAACAGCTGCCGCTGCCTCAGGAATGTAGCCTTTGCCCCAGTGCTCAGGCAGCAGCCAAAAGCCTATTTGTGCTTTCTGGTGCTCCTGCTCCAGTTCATTCAGGCCGCAGGCGCCAATTAGTGCGGCATCATCTTTTAACGAGATTACCCACCAGGCCCCGGTACCCTGCTCCAACAGATCTTTATAGAATGACATCTGCTCCTGCACTACCTCCTCCAGCGTATCAAAATGCACCGCATAATACTCCGTCACCCGCCTGTCGGACAGCCCCTGAAGTATAAACTCCGCGTCAGAGGGTTGTACCAGGCGGAGCTGGAGGCGGCTGGTGATAAGTTTAGGGTGAGGCATACTTACTTGGCAGCCTCTGCTGGCTTGGCAGGCGGCTCCATTACGGTGCCACAGTTGTTACAGGTGCGGTGCTCCAAGCTATCCCAAAAATGGCTCATGATAACCGGCAGCTGCCCTACAATGTCCGTTACATCGGCATACTCCTCATACAGTTTATTGCCGCAGTTCTCGCAGAACCACAGAAAGCCGTCTTTTTCGCCGGGCTTGCGGTAGCGCTCCATTACCAGCCCCACTGTGTTGGCCGGGCGTTGCGGGGAGTGCGGCACACGCGGCGGCAGCAGGAAAATCTCACCTTCTTTTATAGGAATATCCACTGGCTTACCGTCCTCTATAATCTTCAGAACAATATCACCTTCCAGTTGATAGAAAAACTCCTCTCCTTCATCGTAATGGTAATCTTTGCGCGCGTTTGGCCCGCCCACCACCATCACAATAAAGTCATCATTGCCCTTAAATACCTGCTGGTTGCCAACAGGCGGCTTCAGCAGGTGGCGGTGTTCGTCAATCCATTTTTTAAAATTGAAAGGTCTTGCTACAGCCATAGTTTTAGATTTGAGGTTGATTGTCTGAAAGTACGCAATTTCCGGCAAACATGGTAGCATGCAAGGCAAGTATGGCTATGCTTCTTTCTGCGGATTTACGTACATTTAGCCTATGGATTTAAACCTGAAGAACAAACGCGCCTTGGTGTGTGGCAGCACACAGGGCATCGGCAAAGCAATAGCCACAGAATTGGCACAACTGGGAGCCAATGTTACACTGGTGGCCCGCAACGAGGAGAAACTGCAGCGTGTAGCACAGGAGCTGGACACACAGCAAGGCCAGCAGCACGACTTTATTGTGGCAGACTTTTCAGACCCTTATGACCTGAACATACAGGTACAGGCTTACCTGAAAGAGCGGCGCGAAGTGCATATACTGGTAAACAATACCGGCGGCCCGGCAGGCGGACCGATTACGGAGGCTATTTCGGATGAGTTTGTAAATGCTTTTAACCAGCACCTGATCGCAAACCACCTACTGGCCAAAGCTGTGATCCCGTACATGAAGGAGGCAAAGTATGGCCGCATCATTAACGTGATAAGCACCTCGGTAAAGCAGCCGCTAAACGGGCTGGGCGTATCCAACACCATCCGTGGGGCGGTGGCCAGTTGGGCTAAAACCATGGCCAACGAGCTAGGGCAGTTCGGCATTACGGTAAACAACGTGCTGCCTGGCGCCACCCGCACCGGCCGCCTGGAATCTATCATCGAAAATAAAGCAAAGAAAACCGATAAAGAGGTTGAGGCTGTAGAAGAAAGTATGATGGCCGAAATACCTGCCCGCCGCTTTGCAGAACCTGAGGAAGTGGCCGCCGCCGCCGCCTTTCTGGCTACGCCAGCAGCTGCTTACATCAACGGCATTAACGTGCCGGTGGATGGCGGCAGGACGGGGTGTCTTTGATTGTTGATTGCTGATTGTTGATTATTCAGGAGCATGAATATGAACTTAACCTGCCTTCATTTCCTAACAAAGTTAGAAGCACAGATGTGGCGCATCTAAAATATGGAATTCATTTTTGCTTTATTTTTCATTTTGCTGGTGGCATCAATGGTATATTTTACTCTAAAACAGAGAAAGAGGAAAGAAAAGCGAAAGGAACGTGAGTTCTTTACATCAACGGTATCAACTAGAAAGGTTTTGCTACAGATAGCATTCTTAATTTTTTTTGGTGTACTGTTGATTTTTGCGATTTCAGTTTTGAAGCGATTAGATGTACTGAATGATTTGCTATTGATATGTATAGTAGTATTTGGTTTAACCGTTGCGACATTAGTGGGCAGGAACAACAAGTAAAGCATACCTGATTCGCTACAGTATTAGTAAGGCCCTTAGTTGGTGTTCTTTCCCATAATTCCTCATTCTTAATTATTAATTCCCCTACTGTGCAGCATATTCATAACTACATCGACGGCCAATTGGTAGCACCCGTGGCCGGGCAGTATATCGACAACTACAACCCGGCTACTGGCGAGGTATACGCTCTGATTCCTGATTCGGATGAGCAGGACGTGGAGCAGGCGGTGCAGGCGGCGCAGGCGGCTTTTCCGGCCTGGTCTAGAACACCAGCCGAGAAGCGCGGGCAGATTCTGATGCGCATTGCCGACCTGATCGACCAGCACCAGGACCGTTTAGCCCAGGCTGAATCTGTGGACAATGGCAAACCTCTAAAGCTGGCGAAGTCGGTGGACATACCACGGGCCAGCAGCAACATGCGATTTTACGGCACAGCTATTCAACATTTTGCTTCGGAGGCGCATTATATGGAGGGAACCGATGCCATTAACTATACCGTGCGGCACCCGCATGGCGTGGTAGGCTGCATCTCGCCCTGGAACCTGCCTTTATACTTGTTCACCTGGAAAATAGCTCCTGCCCTGGCTGCCGGCAACTGTATCGTAGCTAAACCATCCGAAGTAACACCCATGACCGCTTTCCTGCTGTCGGAGCTTTGTATGGAGGCTGGTTTGCCGGCTGGTGTGCTTAACATTGTGCATGGTTATGGCCATAAAGTAGGCGCTGCTATCACGGCACACCCTAAAGTTCCTGTTATCTCTTTTACAGGCGGCACTACCACCGGCCGAACCATTGCAGCCACAGCAGCACCCATGTTCAAAAAGCTGTCGCTGGAGCTAGGGGGTAAAAATCCGAACATCATCTTTGCCGACTGCGACTTTAACAACGCACTTCATACTTCTATCCACTCCTCGTTTGCCAACCAAGGCCAGATCTGCCTCTGTGGCTCCCGTATTTTTGTGGAGCGGCCGCTTTATGAACAGTTTAAGCAGGCTTTTGTGGATAAAGTGAACAAACTGACCGTAGGCGACCCGCTGGAGGATGACACCAAACAGGGCGCAGTGGTATCGGAGGAGCACATGCAGAAGGTGCTTTCTTACATCGAACTGGCAAAACATGAGGGCGGCACCATACTTACCGGCGGGCACCAAGTACAGTTGGAGG
The DNA here is from genome assembly GCF_947495565.1 of uncultured Pontibacter sp. Classification (GTDB taxonomy): domain Bacteria; phylum Bacteroidota; class Bacteroidia; order Cytophagales; family Hymenobacteraceae; genus Pontibacter. Next base: position 5,836 of record NZ_CANLZM010000015.1, on the reverse strand, counting down.
GCCGCTGCGCCAATGGCTGGTTTATAGCGCCAACAGTTATAGAAGGCCTGCTGCCGGATTGCCGCACCAACACCGAGGAGATTTTTGGCCCCGTGGTTACACTTACGCCTTTTGATTCCGAAGAAGAAGTAATCCGCTATGCCAACTGCACCGAGTATGGCCTGTCTGCCACTATTTGGACGCAGAACCTGCAGCGGGCGCACCGTGTGGCGCACCAGGTACACTCAGGCATTATTTGGGTAAATACTTGGCTTCTGCGCGACCTGCGCACACCTTTCGGCGGCATGAAAAACTCTGGCGTTGGCCGTGAGGGTGGTTTTGAGGCGTTGCGCTTCTTTACCGAGCCGCAGAATGTCTGCGTGAAGCTGTAAAACAATGGAGCCTGTTCCTATTCATACTTCGTTTGAAGAAACATACAGGCAGCTCCTGTTTATAGATAATCACTTTGTAGCAGCCGCAAAAAAGAGAAACATCAGAAGAGCGCTTTTCTTTCTTGCGCTTACCGTGGCCGCTCTGCTGCTGTTTGTTTTTACGGATAGCAATTTGGGTGTGGTCGGTATTTCTATGCTGCCGCTTTGGTGGGTCGGTTTTGGGCTATACTTGCTTTATCTGAAAAAGAAAATTTACAAGTGGCAAACTGTAGCACTTAAACAGCTAGCCGAGGCAAATGTGCAGGAAAGCAGTGCCGGTCAGCAGCTTTTGATCACCGATAAAGATGTAAGCATACTCCAAAGCCAGGATGCATCGTCGGTTAAGTGGGAGGATTTCAGAGGGTACCTGGAGGAGGAAGATACTGTTTATTTGTTTCGGGAGCCTCCAAAACCAGCATGGTCTTTTTCAGAAAAAGAAGTGGGGCTCAATGCCATTGCCAAGTTAAAAGAAACTGCCAGGCGGAAACTCTCTTTGCTGAAAGCTGGCTTTTAGCACTTGACGTTACAGCTGCTAGGGCAGGTAATCTTGCACTCTTATTTGGTCTTTCCTGTATCTCTTTGATGATACTTATCAGCCTCCACCGCATGCTCAGCAACAAAGTATATACTTGGATATCTGGGCATAATTGCAACATTTATCTGCAAAACGGCTATACTTTATATAGAGGGTTCGCTAATTCTCTCCTGTTATGCGTCCATCAAACCATGTACATAAAGCCGCATTGCCTTTCATCCTTTCTTTACTTGATGTTAGTAAGGAACAGCTATACGCACAGGGAATTGATGCTCAGGAACTGGTTGTTATCTACAACGACTACACCACCCGCCTGGATGAACTGGAAGATTTAGCCATACTGGTGGCCACTAACCTGAAGCGGCAGGAAAACGTACATGCGCTGCGGTACAGGGTAAAAGAGCCGCTGCACCTCCTCAAAAAGATCATCCGGAAAAAGGAAGAATACCCTGACCGGCACCTAAACTCCGGCAACTACCTGCAATACATAAATGATTTGGTGGGCGTACGTATACTGCACCTGTACAAAGAGGACTGTACTGCTATTGGAGATTTTATAAAGCAGCACTGGGAGCTAAAGCGTGAGCCCTATGCTTACGTAGACGATAAAAGAACGTCCGAAGCCATTAAGTTTACCTCCGGCAAGTATAAAGTGCTGGTTAACGACAGAGGGTACAAGGCGCAGCATTTCATTTTAAAGGTAAAGCCAAGCCGGCAGCAGTATTTTGTGGAGGTTCAGGTAAAGACGCTGTTTGAGGAAGGCTGGAGCGAAGTAGACCACTGCATCAGGTACCCGGACCATAAACCAAACACACTACTTAACAGGCTGCTCTGGCTACTGAACGAGCTTACAGCCAACGCTGATGCAGTTGCCACCCAAATTCAGGCGCTTGCCGAGGAGCTGCATAAGTATCAGCACAACCCAAAGATAACAACCGCACAGCTCCGCAGCCACATAGACATGCTGCCTGTCGACGAACAGGAAAAGCAGTTTCTTTATACTTGCCTGGCCAAACTAACCGACAGTGAAAAGCCTTAAGTATACTGCTCCCTCTCCGGCACCTGGTTATACTGCAGCTGCTTATTTATACTTGCAACTCCCGGCGCATACCTCAAAACAAAAGGCCCACCGTTTTCGGCAGGCCTTTTATACTTGGTTTTATACCTTGCTTACTGGTTTATCTCAGTCGGGTTGATCAGCTTGCGCTCCAGGAAGTTGGTCATCATCTTAAAACGGTGAATGGACGTAACGCCGCCACCCACGCCGTGGTTACGGTTCGGGTAGTAGAAGCTCTCAAACTGCTTGTTGGCGCTGATCAGGGCATCCTGCATGGCCACCGCGTTCTGGAAGTGCACGTTATCATCACCAGTACCGTGGATCAGCAGCAGGTCGCCTTGCAGCTGGTCGGCAAACATCAGCGGTGAGTTTTCGTCGTAGCCGGCGGCATTCTCCTGCGGTGTTTTCAGGAAACGCTCCGTGTAGATGCTGTCGTAGTATCTCCAGCTGGTAACCGGAGCAACCGATACACCGGCACGGAACACGCCTTCGCCTTTGGTCAGGCCCAGCAGCGTCATATAGCCGCCGAAGCTATGGCCCCAGATACCGATGCGGTTTTTGTCTACGTAAGACTGATTTCCCAGCCACTTGGCCGCCTCAATTTGGTCTTCAATTTCATACTTGCCCAAGTTAGCGTAAGTCGCTTTCTTAAACTCAGCGCCACGGGCACCTGTGCCGCGGTTGTCCACGCTCACGATGATCATACCTTTGTCGGCCAGCACCTGGTACCACAGGTAGTTGGCGCCGCCCCAGCTGTTGGTTACCGTCTGCGAGCCTGGTCCGCCGTACACGAACATCAGCACCGGGTATTTCTTGTTCGGGTCGAAATCAGTTGGTTTGATCATCCAGCCGTTCAACTGCGTGCCGTCAGCGGTTTTCATGTTAAAGAATTCCTGCTTCGCCATGTCGTACTGCGCCAGTGTGTTCTTTAGCTGAGAGTTCTCCTCCAGCACTTTTATCAGCTTACCATCCTTGGCCGTATGCAAACTTACAGTCGGCACCTCGTTGGCGGCAGAGTGATAATCTAAAAAGTACTTAAAGTCGTTGCTCATGTTTACGCGGTGCGCACCGTCTTTCTGCGTAAGGCGGCTTTTCTTTTTGCCTTTGCTGCTGATGCTGTACAGGTGGCGCTCCAGCGGCGATACCTCTGTAGACATGTAGTACAGGCGGTCATTTTTCTCATCAAACCCAACATAGCTGCTTACTTCCCAGTTTCCGTTCGTGATCTGGCGCACCAGTTTGCCCTTCATGTTGTACAGGTACAGGTGGTTGTAGCCTTTTACTTCTGATGAGTGTATAAAGTGCTTGCCGTCTTTCAGGTAAGTCAGGTCGTCGGTCACATCAATGTAAGCCTTGTCTGTTTCCTTCAGCACCACATCAGCCTTACCTGTTGTAGCGTTAGCGTGCAGAATCTCCAATGTGTTCTGCAGGCGGTTCATCTTCTGGATCGACAGCAGGTTGGCATCGTTCGTCCACTTGATGCGCGGGATGTAAATATCGTCCTCGTTGCCGGTGTCCATCTTTACGGTTTTGCCGTTGGCCACATCGTACACCGATACTTTAACCTTTGAGTTAGCCTCGCCTGCTTTCGGGTACTTAAACTTGTTATCCTGCGGATACAGCTCGCCCCACATCTGCATGTTAAACTCCGGTACGTTAGTTTCATCAAACGTATAAAAAGCGATCTTCTTGCCATCCGGCGACCAATGGAAGCCTTGCGCAAAAGAGAACTCCTCCTCATACACCCAATCCGCATAGCCGTTAATGATGGAGTTGAACTTACCATCAGTCGTGATCTGCGTTTCCTGCATGTTGCTCAGGTCCGTCACGAACATGTTGTTCTCACGGGCAAAGGCTACGCGCTTGGCATCCGGCGAGAAGGTGGCATACATTTGCTTGCCGCCGTCGCTCAGCTTGGTCAGTTTTTTAGAGGCGATGTCGTAGATGTAGAACTCAGCTTTGGAAGAGCGGCGATAAATCTGCTCGGTATCGGTAGAGAAAAGCACCTTTTGCTCATCCGAAGAGAAGGTATAACCGTCGTACTGAATGGGCTGGCTGCTGCCGGCTGGCACCAGGTTCTCGCCCTCAATAATGGTATTTACAGGCTGGCCGGTAGTTACGTCATACTTTACGATGTCGTATACTTTGTTTTTCTCGTCGGCTACCTGCGAGCTGTAGTAGCGGCCATCGTTCATCCAATTTACCCCATACACCGATTTGGCGCGGAATGTACCTTTCTGGTAGATATCCTCCAGGGTGATGTCTTTTTTCTGCTGCGCCTGCGCCACAAAGGCAAAGCACAGAAGCACGGCAGCCAAAAGGTTTGCTCTAAGTCTGATATGCATGTTTTAGGTTTAGTTTTAGTTTAGCTCCTCTAAGTTAGAAGAATAATGTGGTTTAGCCATACTTCTACAGCCAAAACCATACCTGTAAGGGATTAATGGAGGGATTTATACTTTCTAGCTGCTGCTTTTCTGGATTTGAACCAAGCTATACTTGCTAGCTGCTGCTGATCCTCAGTCTTACAAATTTATAGCTTCACCTCTGGTTCCTACGGTGCAGCAGAAACGCTGATCAGAAAATCCGCAGCAGCCTAGATAGGATAACAAACAAAAGCGGCAGCCCTTCTCGGAGCTGCCGCTTTTAACTATTTATACTTGCTACGCTTAAAAATTTACACCTAGCGTCAGCATTACCGAATTTTGCTTTTTATCGATGTTCAGCACAGGCTCGCCGGAGCTTCTGAGTGAGTAAGGAGAATAGCTGGTGCCGCTCACAAACGGCGCATAATTAACATCCTGCTGCGAGTGCACATAAGCCGCATCAACATAAAAATTCTGCAGCCTGATACCGGCACCAAAAGTATAGTTATGCGTTGGCCCATACTTGTAGTTGATGAAGCCAGCATCATAGCTAGTGCCTACTTCAGGATCAGCGTTGTAGGCATAACCAGCGCGTAACCTGAAAACTTCGTAGCGCCCCTCAGCACCGATCTTATAATTTACTGCCGAGCTGTTGTTGCTGGAGATGCCATCGTTAATATCGTCAAAGAAGCCGCCAGAAGAAAAGTCATCGTCTTCTCTGTACTTGGCGCTGCCGTAGTTAACAAACTCTACATCTGCGGTTACAAAACCATACTTACCGATAAAGTATGCCACACCGCCCGTTGCTCTGAAAGGTGTTACCAAACGGTAAGAAAACTGCCCCGGAACTTCTGCCGCTGTTTCTACGCCGTCATTAAAAGTGGTCGTAATTCTACGCTGATAGTCATCATCAAAAGTATAAGCGGTTGGGGTTTGTATGCTTAAGCCCAAACGCAGCGCATCTATCGGGCGAGCAATCAGGCCTACTTTCAGGTTCACGCCAGCACCGGAAGTAGAGAATTCATCGGTATACTCTAAGCTGGTAAATGGCGTGCCGGCATTATCCTCGGCCTCGGTGTAGATTTTCTCCTCTGAGAAATCCACAGTAACGATACCCAGCGAGGCGCCTATATAGAGCCTGTCTTTGTAGCTGGTACCCACGCCAATATCAATCTGGTTTTGAGAGCCGGTTCTAATGATCTCCTCACGTTGAGTTATTAACCCATTTCTTAACTCAGGCACTATATATCCAGCGTTGTTATAATTAAACAAGTATCCTCCATATGCCAACCCTTCTAAAGTTGTGATTCCAGAATCAAATTCTTGATCTAAACTTTGCATTGTTCTAGCATTTGTCTCCGCTAAATCTGCAAAATACCCTATCACAGTTGGGTCAAATTCCCCCTATATTAACTATTGATTTCTCCGGCTAACGCTTCTGCGTATCTACACTGTATCCCTTGCAAGACCG
>NZ_CANLZM010000014.1 GCF_947495565.1 uncultured Pontibacter sp. | reverse complement strand
ATTGTTTATCTGTAAGCTTCATGACAGATAAACAAATACCCCCTAAGGAAGGTCCATATTTATGAGATAGCTTCTAGCCTCTGCGCCCTTATCGCCACTAAGTATAAAGGTTGCGATTGCTAATATCCATCCGATCACATCATTTACGGTTGGAGCACTAAAAAACTTTTATGTATCAAAAATAACATATCAGATTGCTAATGCTTTTGTGCCCTCGCTCACTGTATTTGTTATATTACCAATTCAAAATAAGTTGTATTCACCAATGTTAAGTTTATGTTAAATTTCTCATGCTTTGTTCATCTAACTGCACGAGATGATCCGGGTGGACAACGGGCCGGAGTTTATCTCCCGCAAGCTCGAGGACTGGTGCAGGGAAGACAAGGTGAGGCTGGTCTTTATCCAGCTAGGCAAGCCGATGCAGAATGCTTATATCGAACGCTGCAATGGCAGCATCAGAAGAGAATTATTGAATGCTTACGTATTCAGAACCCTTTCCGAAGTGCGACAGAAAAGCCAGGAATGGATGCAGGATTACAACCACCAGCCGCATCAGGCACTGAATTTCAGAACGCCCGTGGAATTATTGGAAGAAATTGTAACTTGAAAAATAAACTTTAAAATGGCTAAATTCTCGGGGAAGCTTACACCAGATACCTATAAGATGAAGGAGCAGGCTTTGCACAATGCTACTTTTCGTTCTCTATACTAAACCTTATCTTCTTAATCCAGTGAATAAGATTTCGTAAACCTCCCAATGCTAAAACCTGAGAAACAAGATCAGCATAAGATCCCACAAGTATACCTAAAACAGTTTGGCTACTTACAGGGAACTCAATGGAAAGTAAGTGTACTAAGCAGGGGCGAAAATTTTACAAGGCAGAAAAGCATTAAAAGTTTTACTGCTGAGACTAACATTTTTGACATTACTCATCATAACAGTATTGTAATCAGGTTATTTGAAAGCCTTAATTGCGCACTAGAAACTGAATATAATCAGATAATATCTGAACTTGAATCCGGTGAAGCAATTTCATTCAAGAGTCATGCTATACTGGTTCAGTTAGTACCAAACTTTATTTGCAGGAGCGATTATTGGAGAGATTATATAAGAGGCTTTCTTCAACATAAGAATAAGCCATATTTTATAAGGGATATTCTTGCCCATCATACCCAGAGTTATGAAGAATACTTACAATTGGATAAAACCGATTTGTATTACAGTTTAGTCTACTCTAATGTAACTGAGAGTTTGGTAAACGAAGTATTACTTTTTTTTACTGATTTTATCTTTCATAGAACTCAACACTATGATGTAGTTATTCTGGAAAGTCCTGACTGCCGTGAATGGTTTACATCTGATAACCCTGTCCTCCTTAAAAATGAATGGGTTGGAATGGAGATGTTTGGAATAAACTCCGAAATATATTTACCCCTTTCACCCAAATACTTGGCATACTTCCACTTTAAGCAAGCTACTAATAATTCAAATCCGCTTAGGAAACTTTATCCAAGAAAAATCTATCCAGTTTTAAATGTGCTTAATGATGAAGAGTTTATAAACCTTGTTAAAGAAATCAACTCGAGCATGCATAACTTTTTAATCTGCCCGACATATTTAAGTTATAGGGCAGAATCTAATTAAAGAAGTAATATTTCCTGACTACTGTCGAATGCATATTCAAAATCGATAGGCTATCTATAAAGAAAAATTTTCAGGAAAATGGTATTCGCCACTACTGATAATAGCTGAAATCTGCTTCCATACTAGACCGGTATTATGATACTGTTTAATTGAAACAGAGAGAATAGTATGGCATAGACTTCGGAATTCATAAAATAAGAATGCTACCCATATACTATGTTGAGGTGAATTACCTTTAAAATAAATATAATAATACCGTCTCCTATTATCTCCAATTAATTGTAGATAATTCATTTAATATAACAATTCAGAAGCTACTGCTATTTAAGGGTTAAAAATAATTGACTACCACGTCTTTATAAAGAACAGTTGAGCAAGCGGATCGAATTGCATCCTCACAAAATTCCCATGGACTAGCTCTTTTTTCAGGAGGGGAAGACAAAAGAGATAAAACTGTAGCAGGAAAGTAGCTACACGGATGCTTATTTTACTAAGTCTTGGGGTAAGATGGTTTAAACACATAACAAAATTATTATAATTCATATTTGACTTATTGTAATATATCTAATATTTTTTTGCTTTTTATGCAACTTTTTGTTATTTAATTCATATACTATACAATTTATTATTGTATAGTATATGAATTCGCGTCAATGTTTTGCCAATCAATAAGTTTCTTATTATCAGCAATTAGCTTATGAACAATACAGATGATTATCGGACCTTTTTCCTTAAAATATTAGCAGCAAATATGCCCCTTTTGCAAGCGAGTCTTGGAACAGATTGGGAGGATTATGAATATAAGATACGGCTATTAATGGACAATCTTCAACAATCAAGTTCAAGTTCAAGCGCACCCACAATTGCTGACTTGTTGATTAATCAAACTTTAGAAGGACCTTCAGGGGATTTAGGGCAAATATTTCTCAAACAGGCCCATTTGCTAGCACAAGGTAATCAAAATGTATCACTTAAAATTGAGAACGTAAGATCTCCAGGAGATGTATTTGACGGCGGCCTAATACCTAAGCATCTGCAGGTTAACCCTGCAAATTTATATGAGCTTAGCAGCAAAGTCTTAAGTTGTGCAGAATCGGCTAAAGCACATGCATACAATTCGAATCAGCATGGATATGAAAATAAAGAAGTTCTTGGATTTAAAAGAGAATCTGGAAAAGGGATCTTAAAGCCATCCGGAAAGAGTAAGATGGACGACAATAGTACCAAACCACAAAATACCCGTTCAAATAAAAAAACACCCGGGACTAAAAATGCTAAATCTCAACGCTATTTAACAGCCAAAACCAAGCAACAGGTGGAGCTCGGCGAAACTTTCCCTCTTGTAATTCAAGTAGCGGGAGTTAAGCCTTCGCTAGAACCAGGATCTAGCGATACCCCTTTTCCACCCATTGCAGGAAAAATAACTATTAGCGTACATGGATCGGGCGTAGAATTTCTTGACGGCAGTATGCATATACTGGATGTTCCAGTCAGTGGAGACTCTTCACCTCTATTGTTCCAATTGAAAGCAACTAATTCCGGAAGACACCGCTTAGAAATCATGGCTTGGAACTCTTCTGCTCATGTTGCGGGCCTTACACTTTATATTGAAGTAGACACAATTGCGACCGATCTACCTATTGAAAAGTCGGAGGTTAATATGCGGCCCCCAGAGAAGGGTGAGTATACACTCGAAATCATTTATGAAAGAGAACTGAATCGGTATCGCTTTCAATTAAGAGGAGATACACTGGGTACATTGAAACCAACCTACAGTCAATCTCTGACTGGCCCTAACCAAACACAGTATCATAATTTGTTAAGCAGCTTGAACGCTAATGCAAGAAATCTGAACGGTTTAAACCCAGCGGATCAATACTATTGGCTACGTGGTCTTGGAACTTTTATGGCGCAATATTTAATGCCGCTCGAAATGCATGATGCTTTATGGGAACTCCGAGATCAAATAAACCGGATGAACATCTTGTGCGATGGAGATGCCATGCCGTGGGAACTACTGTATATTACTTCTCCAAAAGGAGGAGATGGTTACTTCCTTGCAGAAGTTGCTGGCGTTGCCCGTTGGCGCTATGGTCCTTCTGCTCCTTATAAATTAAAGATCGTGCACCCAGTATTAGTCCACCCAAAGGGCTCTCCAACTCACACCGCTAATGAAATAAATAAACTAAAGGTTATTTTTCCTAAAGCTCAGATTGTAGAAGATATTAGTGAGCTTCTGAAATTATTAGAAAAAGGAAACTTTGGATTGTTGCATTTTGCCTCCCATAACAATTTGACAACAGATGATGCTAGTGCTTCTAATATACCTTTTGGCAATTCAAAATTTGATCTGGTATTTATGGGTAATATAGGGCATAACAAATACAAGGATGCCTCTCCTCTTGTATTTATGAATGCTTGCACTTCTGCGGGTAGGGCACCTCTTTTCACAGAAATGTCTTCATGGGCAGACCGGTATTTATATTCCGGTGCAGGCTCCTTTGTTGGAAGTCTTTGGGAAATAAGGGATCAGAGTGCACCAGAATTTGCCTATGCCTTTTATGAAAAACTGTTTGGAGGAAGCACTTTAGGCGAGGCAATGTCAGCCGGGCGAAGTGCTATATCAGCAAATAACCCTGGTGATCCCACCCGACTAGCCTATACTTTATATGGAAACCCTTTAGCAAAAATTGAAAATGCCTGAGCCTGTATTAATCGTCCATGGTGTAGCTAATCACACCGCTGAACCTTTTTTAAAAAGCGTTGAGGAACTGCAAAAACAGATTGACCCTAAATGGAAATTGATTCCTGTATTTTGGGGAAACCTAGGTGGCAAATCCCAAGATATCAGTGATTGCCTTCCGATCCTGATAGACGGAAAATGGACAGTACGTGCTATTGAAGATCATATACCTACACCAATTCGAGGTGACTTGGGACATGGAATGCTAAGCAATAAACAGCGAGCAACAATCATTGTGGAAACCAAACCAAAAATTGCAGTAAGAAGAAGTAACAGTCAGAAGAATAGATTATTAGTGAATGTTGTCGCTGAGGCTTTGGAGGAAACTAGGATACTGCAATATGTTGATGATGAAGATGTGCTCAGCAGTTTGCATGAAGCAGTTTTAGCCGCTTCCGAAGAAATCAATTTTGGATCCGATTATAATGATACACCTTTATACTCAACACGCGGACAAAAAGAAAACCCAATTCGCCGTGTGATTAAAAGTATAGACGAAATGCTAGGCAAAGTTATTGGCAACAGCTTAGGCGTATTGAACCAAAAGTTCCGTAGCGCTGTGGTACACCCTTTTTCTCAATTTTTTGGGGATGTATTTGTATACCATGGAAATAAGGATTTGATTCAAAAAAGAATATGGGATGTGCTTGAGGAGCATGCATCTGGATATGGAACATCATCAAAGCCTATAAATGCTATTGGACACAGCCTTGGAGGACTTATTTTATTCGACTCAGCTATCCGATCCAAGGATGACTCTAAACGACTTTTCCTAAAGTCTCTAACTACTTTTGGGAGCCAACCAGCTTTCTTTCATATTGTTGATCAGCGTACTGAGCTGGCTGTGTATCAAAAAGGACACAAAGTTATGCTTCCTGAAACAATTGATAAATGGACAAATTTATGGGATGCAATGGATGTCCTAGCCTTCACTGCCAGCACTGTCTTCAAACTACATAACGGTACTTCTCCCCTAGATATCCCCGTAGTAGACCCCTTATCTTCGATTTTAGAGGAGAAAGGATGGACACATTCCATTTATTGGAAGACTGAAGAATTAAAACATGCACTTCACCAAACATTAGTATCATAAATAAACTGTTGACGGATACATCTATAAGTTACGCCATACAATTTACGAGTCAACATAACTAAGCCTATGGAATTGCTAGTCATATAGTACTAAAATAATATAAAACAGCGTCAGCTGAAAAGGCCATCTGGGGATAAACTATTAATAGTAACTAAAATGTTATAATATGAAGCTTACTACCTATCTAAAAAAACAAGGATATGACCTTATTGATGGTCCCGTAAGAAATCATAAACCTTTACAATTATGGCTAAAGAAAGGATTAAACCGTGCTGACATTTATTATCTTGATATAAATCATGCCTTTAAAAGTGATATTGAATTATCAGAATTTGAAAACCAAGCGTTAAATGTGAACTCAACTAAAAAAGATGACTATAGCTTTAACATTGGCATCACCCTACTAGAGGAAATTCTGAAGTCCTTGGGATTAGGGACATTTGAATTATCGTCCAAATTGAAAACAGGTAAAAAAGTCACGATAAGCTATGATAACGCAATTACCAAGGAGGTAGCTGTTGGTGAAGTAGCGAATTTTCTTACTAATGCGGATTTCAAACATATCAACCCTCCTTTGTTAAAGAATGCGAATCGTAACAACATTTTAGTTATTACGGGCATCGTTTTCGCAAAAAACTTAGTAGTTGAAATCGAAACGGATTTTAATCTAGATGCCAATTTGATTACAAGTCTTAATGAAGTGGCTGAGGGTAAATTAAACTTTACTAAGAACAGCCAGCAGAAACTCAGAATGGTATCCCATGGGAATAATTTCTTTTCTATAGCAGTTAAAGCAAATCGTATCGCGTATAATAAAGGAGTGTTTAGGGATTTAAAACTAATCACAGATACAAGAGATATCTTTTAGTGCGAATAACATTGTAAATTAGCTGTAGCAATATTCTTTATCTTTTAAAAGCCTGTTTCTGGCAATCTCAATAGAATGATGTAGCTTCGCTTGAAGTAACTCTCTAGGAGGGAACTGCATTAGATAATCAACTACCCGTATGTTACTTTTATCCGACTGTAAAAGCTTTTCGTGTTCCTCATTCTTTCCTGAGCAGAGAATCAGACCTATGGGCAAGTTTCCCCCTTCTACCACTTTGTACTTGTGAAGATACGGTAGATAGAGTTCCATTTGTCCTTTATAAGCTGCCTCAAACTAGACAATTTTTAGCTCAATAGCCATTAAGGATTTCAACCGTCGATGGTAGAAGAGATGGTCAATGTAGTAATCCCGGTTGCCAATAGTGTTCCGCTTTTGACGGGCTAAGAAGGCAAAGTCACTACCAAGCTCAATGATGAAGTGTTGCAACTCTGCTAAAATAGAACCTTATAAGTCCTTCTAGGAATAGGTGTCTGCCAGCCCGAGGAAATCTAACAAATATGGGTCCCGGAAAACCAGATCAGGCGTAAGCTTGCTCGATTCCTGTAGTTGCAGCAGGTCATTTTGAATAGTAACTTCCGGCAGCTTGGAGATAGCAGTGCGCACATAGAGCATGGATTTTATCCGGTCTTGCAGCGTGCGTGAGCTCCATTTCTCTAGCCTATACACTTCAATATAAAAACTTCGCTTCAGTTCATCGTCCAGGTACATGATGGTCTGGAGATGCCTCCAAGTCAATTGTATACGCAATGCGTTGACAATCTACTCATATTTGAAAAATTCGGCGAATTAGACACAATGTAACAGCTGTTTTTCGCTCCAGCCAGAGCCATATTCCTGCGTTATCTGTCGGGCTAAGGTAGCGACAATTTGCTTACCGTATGCTGCTCGGCTGTTTTTCAGAATCTCATCATTAATACGTCTGCTAACCAACCAGTAAAGCAGGGTAATCTCTGCATTAACCGTAAGAGCTACTGTTCCCGGCTGCGGTTAATAAGCTGCGCAATGTCCGTAATGATCAGCGAATCATCCTGTACTTCTTTCATTACATTAGTATATCGTAATGACTACTGTCAACGCTTAGTCAAAGGTAGTAGGTTCGAGCAATGAATTCAGCTCTTCCTTCAGCACATCATCACACCACTTCAGGAAGCTCATCAGTTTTTGATATGCTTGCAGGAGTTGTTGATCTTATGCTGCAGGTACTCGAATATTTACATCTGAAACTAATGGTAAGAGGCCTTTTCAAACCCCTTGAATATGACATGCTGCGGTATTTCTCAAATTTCTAGAAGCGGGCGATAGTGTTCAAAAAGCCTTTAAACATACTAGTAGATGTCTTCTTAATGGATAGATTCTGAATCTTTTTAAACAACTTGTTCTTTCCAGAAATATCGGTTTACTTTAATTCGCTTATTTTAATGTTACACTCCTCCCCTTTTCTATAATATTTTCATTTGCCCTTTGCTCATACTTCAGTTGCACCAACTCATAATGAGCAAGTGACTCTGTAGCTTTGGCAATATTGAGAAGATACACCTGGTAAGGCCTGCTGTTCTGGGAAAGTAATCCCCAGACAAAGTACCCTTCATTGTCTGTGCCATATACATATGGGTTCAAATCGACCGAGGCAATGTTCACTCCGTTATGCACGCTGAAGTGCAGTACTTCTTACCTCTTGATGGCTTTCATAATCATGCGTGATAAGACAAAGTATTTGCCTTCAGTAGTAAGTCGTGCACCTTGCTCCTCTTCAGCAGGCAACTCACCTGGATTGTTGAAAACAGGAATAAAAGGAAGTTCAATATACCCATCATCTTCAAGTTCCATAACTTGGCTATCACTTATATCATGATTTCTTTTTATGTTGTCAATGTTGTGAAATTCTAAATCGTTAAAGTGTAATAGGTGAACAAGTATAGGGCTGATCATGGCTGTATTAATTTTAATTTTATTAGATCTAAGTCTAGGGTATCCTTGGTGTTGCTTGGTCTACATTAGCATCTATGACAGAGTGCTCTGATTGAACTATGATGTTAGAACCATCCACATTGCTGATATGTACAGACGAAGCTTGCATTGTATGTCTGTTCAGGTGATCATTACCCTTAAAAGTGAGCTTAGCCATTAAAGGCTTGATATGAGAATAACTCTTTCTTGTTGATAGATTGCAGCCATCTCTCTCTTAACTATTGTTGCTTTGAATTGTATCGCCCCCTCAAATACAACCAGACCAGCATCCTGAAGCTCCTGTAGTATGGCTACCTGTGTTTTGCGTTCCACATCGATAAACACTCCGGCAACAGGATATAATTGGCCATCGCCATAGTACCGCCGTAGATAAAGCAGAATACGATCGTATAGGTTTATATTGCTCATGTTACTATACTTTAAACTAATATCGGCACAGAATAGGATGTTTTTGTAGCTAAAGAGCTTATATTACAACTCCGAAACCAAGTAGTAAGGGACGCAAATAAGTCGCTACCGTAGCTATACCAGAACCAACTGTAGCTATTCGCTCAATAAGACTCTGATCTGTTACCGGACCTCTTCTAAGCTCACTTTTCAACTCGATCATCAACTCCAACATCTCCATTCGCTCCATATCCTTCAGGTTAGAATCGGACTTAAGATTATCGATAATCAGATTTACCTGGTCTAACTGATCTGGTGAGTTATTAACGGTAATACTAGCATGCGGTGAACCAACTATGATACTAGAGCCGGAGACCCCGCTTATGTTTACGCCTCCTTTATTTTGTCCTTCTTGATTCATCTTTATTAGATTAGTTAGATAGTCTATACCTGTTCTTGTAATGCGCCCTTTTAGAGGGTGATATTTATAGGTAGGTCAATGTTTCTTGATGATCCATCCTGATAAAGTGTCATGAATACTGGGCCTCCAGTTGTCATCCCTCCTTCAGTTAAAATAAACCCATCTTTATAGAGGTCATAAAGCACATTTTCTTTAGCTTTTTTAGGAACGCCTTCAAAAAACTCCTCTAATAAGTGCAACTCTCCATCCCCATAGAATTGCTCTAAATATAATAGTGTTTCTAAAAATTGATTACTTCTTTCAACCATTATATATCATGCTACTTTGGACCTAGATTATGACCTGTATTTACTTTTGCAAAAGGGGAATTCACTATAAAGATGTTTTGATTAGAGTCACGAACTACAATCTCTGCTTGCTCAGTTTTCAAAGATCTGAGGTATTCCTTACCTTTCCTCTTCATCCTTCCCAAAATAGGCGGAGTATTTTTAACAATATCTTCTGGAGTAAGGTTTTCCCACCCTACGCAAAAAAGCCGGCCGCCTCTATAATCTATGAATCCGTCTTCTTTCAGGCTCCTTAAAATAGAGTCTCTATGATTATTATCAACATTTAAAAACAGGTGCTCCAGAGAATAATCTTTACCATCACCATAGAATTCGTCCAAATATTCCAGTATTTCCTGCTTTAAGTTCTTCTGTGCATTTGGGAAGCAGGGTATTGATGCGCCTGAAGGATTCACCTCTAATAAGCTTTTAAGCAAATCAGCACCCTTGGGAGTAATTTTCCCTTGAAAATTTGTGTACATGTATCGGTGAAGAGGAGGAATATCAATATCTATGAATTCGAAATCTTTTTCTTCAAAGGGAAGAGGTAATAATTCTCCTCCGCAATACTTTATGTACCCTTCCTCCTGAAGATCATCCAAAATGCTTTTCAGAAGATCGTAGTCAAAAGCTCTTACAACGGCAGCTAGGTTATGGAATTTGCCAGATCCATATAAGCCAAACTGCTCTAGGTAGCTCAGAATTTCGATAGTAAGATTGTTTCCTATTTTCATAGCTTCGTTTTGTACTAATAGCCACACTATATGAGATCAGAAGTTATCTTTCCACTTGAAACAAAAACTAGTTTCGCAAGCAAATATTTTACACTGACTCGTGAGCATCTTAATCAAGGAGACTTTAAGGCAAAACTCTCATTGGGTTGATATCCGCTATTATCTTGTGGCTACCATTACTTTAAAAGCTGCAGATTTTAAAATTATGTACCTCCAAAGCCGATAAGTAGCTGCTGAACAAAAGAGCCAATAGAGGCTATATTTGACCATGCACTAATTTGCTGCAGGAGAGCCTTATCTACAGTGCCTCTTCTTATTTCAGATCTTAACTCTGCCAACACCAACACCATTTCCATGCGCTGCTGCACCTGTATATTGGTATCAGCTCTAACTGTATTTATAATTTTATCAACTAATTCCTGTTTATCCTTCGCGCTGGTCACACTAATGGTGGCACTTGGTGAATTGAAAATGATATTAGAATTAGAGTTATTACTGATCTCTACGTGAGCTGCTCTCAGTAGTGTCGCCTTTAACTGTTTGCTCAAATATTCAGCACCTTTAAATGTTAACATTCCATTTAATGGTACGTACCTGCAGTTTTTGCCTCTTATATCAGTAGCACAAAAAAATATAATACTTAAAATAATATTTAGAAAAATAGGCCAAGCTTCAGTATTTCTATAATAGCCGCCAATGGTCCTAATTAATCCCCTAGCTTTAAGATCTTGTATAACTGAGTCTTTATAACTCTCATTTACACCTTCAAAGAACTGATCCAATGAATGAAACTGGCCATCTCCATTGAATTTCTGAAGGTATAATAATATGCTTAAGTGCAAATTACGCGGCTGAATCATATCCTGGCTCCTTTGAAATCATTCTATTATTTGTTCTGATTCATTAGTCGTTGAATTTTATTCCATAAAATGCCACTTCCACAGTTGGATACTCTTAGTTATTAGACTAAGCTGCTTTCAGCCTACTTATGACTTTTTCAACAGCTACTACTGGTTTTTCAACCGCTCAATGATCGTATCTTAATAGTCCAAGGATTATTCTAGCAGTGCATAATGCTTCTGCAGCGCCATCAGTTGCTTTTTACAATTTTTGGCTCCCATACTTCCAATACTTATACTTAGCCTCCGCTTATCTTTATCTCTTAACATACGATATGGGTTAAATTAAAATATTGGCTTCTAAAACATAGCACTAGGGTAAAAATAAACTTTATGGAGCCTAAAAAAGATTAGTCTAAATTTTGAAGAACCTCAACGAAAGGCTCTGATATACTATATAATTGTAAGAAAGCAAAAAATAACTTATAATTAATTGTTCATACAACGTCTTCTACACAAGTCTTTCACGGTAACATGTTTTGTTGAACTCTTAATGTAGTAAGAACAAACTTATAATAACCGGCTGCTCTACTAACGTAACAACTTAAGTACATCCTTAAAATTCTGTGCAATTTGTTCTTTCGCGTCATTAATAGGCACTTTCCAAATGCGTGAAACGTATTCTATCACTAGCTTAACATCAGATGGTTCAGCCACTCTATTACCACATTGCACGAAAGGTCCATCTGTTTCCGTTAGAAATAATTTCTTAGGAATTTGTGCGATCAAAGCTGCACCTTTATTTGACTTAATCATAGCTGGATTAACAGAGAAATAGTAGCCTTGGGCCGCGGCTAACTTTAAAACGTTTGCAGACCCCGAATACCAATGGAAAATAGCCATTTTAATTTTATAAGTTACCAGCAATTCTAGAACCTCTTTTTCGGCACATCGTGAATGAATACTTAAAAGCTTCTTTTTGCCATGCACTTTTTCTAGAATATACTTAAAACTTCTTAATTGAATATCTTTGGTTTGGATACCTTCCCTGCTGAAATCTAGACCTATCTCTCCAATATAAGATGTCATGTCAAAGCATTCTGCAAAAGAAGTATATTCTTCTTCGTGGCGGTCAGCATAGAGTGGATGCATGCCCAATGCAAGCCTCACATGTTTAAATCCATGCAAATGACGTATACCTTGCTGAAAGTGACTGGGAAGGTTAGTCATGGCTAAAGTTGATAGACCAGCCTGCTCACAACGCATCGCCACCGCTAAAGGGTCTGGGTATAAATCTATGTGGCAATGTGCATCTATCATGAAAGTCCTGCTTTATTTCGAATCATACTGTCTGGGCTCCTTCTAATCCAATCTTTTAGCTCATCTCGTGTGTTATTAACTACGATCGCATATTGTGATAAGCTATTTAAGTCATTCAGCCCATTGATTAAAAGTTCTACCTTTATTGTTTCTATATTTAAAGGAGTACCTAAAAAATCGAGACAGGCATTTAAATCCTGACCCCGCTTGTTAATAAGGCGAGTATTTGTAGAATCACGGCGTAGGTCCTCTATATTAAAACCGTAATTTGTTGGGTCAGAGCTTCCCGCTAGGGCTGCACGTCTATAGACGCAGGGCATACACACACCGCAATGAGAGGCCTGAGCTCTCCAACCTCTTCGATGCCCGCGCTTTCCGCAAGAGTTAGATTCTCCCACTATACTCATTAAGAAAGACTTATCAGCACATCGATTCACCATTTCCCCTTTTGTTAAAAGCTCATATGGGTTCTTAACGTTATCACTGAGGTTTAAATTTGAAAGCAATTTTCTGATGTCTCGAAGGAGTCGAGGATGTGTTGTTCGGGTACTGCATGCCATTCGCCTAGATGAGCTTAGGGGATAATTCAGTGAAACACTTCCATTTTCAGGCACCCACACGGGAAGATTTGTACCATAGGCGTTGGCGGCCATCACGGCCAAGCTGATAAACAGAAGGGAACGGCTCCTTAATGTATTTTCTCTAGTGGCCAGGGTGGCGTTCTCCAAATATACACCCACAGATTCACTCCAAAGTATAGGTTGCTTAAATTTTTGTGAAAGCTTATCAAAAAGCTTTTTCTGGTCTCCCTTAGGCCCTGGCATGTTCTTATCATAATGGGAGATGAGCAGTAAATTCTTTTTGGGTGCCTCTGTTAAAAAGTCTATAGCGCCAATTAGAGAATCGAGCCCCCCAGAAAATAGATTGACTTGGTCAATGTTAGGATGAGAAAAAGGATAATTACTAGCTGCAGGCAAAATTAAAGGACTTGCTGTAAACTGAACTTCCCAATAATCCCCCGTTAAGAAAGAAAGAATATCAGCTAACGACTTCTCCTTGCCTTGCCAGCTTCCCGGATCTAATACAGGGAAAGACACTTTCATTTCACGTGACCAACCATCGATTGAATATGGCCTGCGCTCGATAAAGCGATCTATACCGTAAGCACATGCAGCTATAAAGAAAAAGTCAAATGCACTTTTAGGGGCATTGGTGCACAGATCCATTATGCCTTTACAATTAATGACAACGTCGGCATGCTGTTGTGCAATCGGTGTAGAACGACGATCAGTAAATATAACTTTTGCTCTCAGTACATCATCAGCGTCTAAAGCACTAGCTGATATTAAGGAAATATCTATTTTCATGGTTGGAAGATGGTCAATACGTCGTTAAAGATACCGTCTATAATTTGCTGCCCCTGTGAGCCCTGCCAATTGATATTTGAAATGCTCAAGCTAGCTCCTAGCACGCGCACGCGCCCTAAGACATCTAATTTTATTTCATCAAATGTAGCCGAGGAAACTGCTTGCCCCCTGTCCTGGGTAATCTTTTCCAAGAAGCGCTGAGATAAATGCTCAAAGATATAGTATCCAAAGTACTCACAAAGTATGAACTCTACCCCACTTGCTCCAACCGCTGCTTGCAATACAAGCTCAAAATCTGCTGGTGTTTGAGCTTGTATTGCGTACTGCTCCATAAGGTGGTTACAGGCCGCATTAGCTGCCGTCTCGTCCATTCCTGTGCTGCCATCAGAGCAGTAAAGAATGATACGTTGAATAATCTGCTCAATGGTAAGACCCGCCAAGCTTGCTAAAGGGTTGTTCGGCGTTGACAGGGCAGTGGCTAGCCCGTTAGAAGCAACAGTAGCAAAGAAAGTGGAAAGCCGTTTTGCTCCTATTCTCCCTGAACGGCCCATTGTGGCAGACCTTCCACTGCTGATGGATGTACCCCCTCCTGCTGCCTGAATTAGACGCCCCACAGTTTGCCCAACCTGCTTTTGAAGGTGCTTGGTTAGTTGTTGCTGCCTTTTTACATCCGGCTCATCTTTTTCTTGCTCACTTTGCTCCTTATTAACTGTGCCTGCAATGGCTGTTACTCCCCGGGACGTGTTCCCCCAGTTAGGTTCTCCGGTTACTCCTGGCACTATGCGTTGTGTAGTTCCCATTATTTTGATTTAGTGGCAAAGGCTTTTCCGATTTTCGATTTAGGGTCATAGACAGCAGCTAACTCCATGATAGAAGGAGTTCTCTTACTGATAAGTCTTATTGTATTATGTAAGTGGAAAGGTATCTCTAGATGATTTGTTTTGCCTAATGCATCCTTGTAGCGAGAGAGGGCTGTTGGCATTTCGAAGCCTATTAACTCAAAAAATACGCGGTGGCTTTTTGGCTCTGCTGGACGCTTAATTACTTCTTGAACTAACATATCTAGGATAGTTTCCTGTTCAGCATCCTGTAAGGTGCTAATTGCATCCTGCGATATCTTACTAAGTATAGTCTCTGATTGAAAGTTCAGGAGATTCTGAAAAACTGTTTTAATATGGGAAGGGATAAGAGATGCTCCGCTAATACTTGTAGAAAGCTGGTCACGAGAAAGCCAAAAGTAATCTCGAAGGTCCACATGAGTTAGCTTTGGCTCTACGAGCAACCACCTTTTAAGCCTACTTGTCTTCCAAACAGTTCCATATTTTGATCCTATGTCTTCCAATTTAGAATCTGCTGCTAACTGCTCAAGTTCCGCCAATTCTTCAGGCTCTCCTTGTTGGGTTGCCTGCCAATCATACATTTTTCTAAATAACTCGGGTTCAATGTACTCTAGCACCATAAGCTTCGCCAAGACATCAAGCTTGAAAGTGGCAAGCTTTGCTACATTGGCTAACCTGGTACGCAAGGTAAAAGAATTTAGAAAGCGTTTGATCTGTCTAGGGTTACCTTTCAGTCCTTCTGTTATAACCGGCGCTAGTGAAGTAATCAATGGCGCGCTTTTACGTAGTTCACTTATCTCTTCTTCACTTAGAAGAGCTTTGATGTCTCCGAATCCAAAAGTACCGTATCTGTTTGCCGTTCTAAATTCGTTAAACTTAGACAAAACGCGTTGGTGACTTTCTTCTGCTAGGTACTTTTCGCAGAATAGCAGAGATAGGTATGTTTCAACTTCAGGATCTGAAAGTCGCGGCAGGTGGTAAGGAATCTGAATCAGCTTCTCCAGATAGTCTTTCACAAACTGATCACTGATGTGTTCTGTTTTATAGTCAGCACTGGTGGGATCATCTGATGTAAGGCGTGATTTATACCGGTACTCGATAGCATGCTTGACAATGCGCGGATCAGCGCCGATTACAAACGCAGTACGAGGTACGTTTAAAAACAGCTTAATGGCTTCCAGGTTCTCAATTAATCTCTCTGGGCTGCACCTGTCTAAATCATCAATAAGAACTACAAGACGCTTTATTTTCGTCTCCGCTATTAAATCTTCAAACTTGTCTCTGAATTCACGAACTAGCATAGCCTTCTCTTCTGGAGACTCATTTAAAAGGTTTCCTATTCCTTCAGTTTCAGGATTCTCTCCTTCTTCATCGCTTTTACCGCTTAGGCCAACTACACCTGCTATCTTCTTCCCAACAGCTTTCGGTAAGAACCCTGAGAGCGCTGCACCAATTCCTGCTGGACCGCCCATAGAGGCAAGGATGAGGGGAAGAGCAACATTTTTGAAGCCTAACCCCATAACCCGCATCCAGTTTACCGACTTAAAGAGTTGGAGCGCCTTCTTTTTAACTGCAGGGCCAAATCTTGCTTCATCGTCAAAAACCTTTAGAATAGAGTCCAGTAACGCAGCCTTTGCATCATCGTACCCTTCAAAGACCCACCCATTGAAATACAAGCAAACTGTGTGTTCATCTACATCCTTTAGGCGAGACTCCATCATTCGCATAATACTTGACTTGCCACTTCCCCAGTCTCCAAATACACCAATAGTCACAGGCAATATTCCTTCATCCAGCACCAGAGCTTCTATTAAATCCGCATGTACACGGAAGCCAAGTAAGTCATTTGTTGTTTCACAGTCAGACCACATAATATTTCATTTTAATTGTTGTTCAAGAAAGACATGTAATGAGCAAGTCTAAATCAGTTTATTCTTATTAATCTTCTTCCTCCACTACTGCCACTACTTCAATGGCAAAATAGATTCCGTCCACATCAGCTGGGTTGTGCAGCCCTAGGTAAACTTGCTTACCATTGTGCTGTACGGGCACCACGGCTGATGTAAGGCTAGTCCGGGAAGCATCTACAACACGTTTAAAATTAGGCTGCTTCTGCATAAAGACTTGCGCTTGAAGCTTATCCTCTATCAAGTATACATTACAGATGTCACCTCCAGCAGGTGGTGTCAGAGCGGCCGTGGCCAGCTTCAAAAAGCCAGTCTGATCAATGAACATGGAGAGCTCTGATGCTAGTTGAAAAGTATTCCGCACTGCTTCCACATCTGCCTTGTTGCGGTAGGCGGTGAATTCATAGTACCATCGGACGGTGTTCTCTGGGAGCGTCACGGGAATAAGTGTACGACTATTACCCGGGTTATAGTAGCTCACCAAGTAGCCAACCTGTGGCTCAAGTACAGTTATGGTCTTGTATGTCTTGGTTTTCAGAATCTCTTTTCCGTCATCTCCCCAGCGCCGTACCTGGCCAATTAGCTGGCCGTCTTTATACACTGCTTCTTCAACCTTCTGCCCTTTCTCATTATAGGTGATGCTAGTGCCCTGCCTCAATTCTGGGCGCTCGCTAATGAGCTTCCCATCCCACTGCAACAACTTTGTCTTGGCATAGTAATCCCGTACCAGACCCGTTGGCTTTCCACTCTGGTAGCTGATCTTCCGGATATAGGCCGCATCCTGCTCCTGCTGCACTTCTTCTTTATCGCGGTCCAAGTACAGCGTCCAAGTGCCCTGCCTGATACCATCCTGGGTGCAGTTGAGCACCGGCAGGCGCAGCGTATGCTGCTTCCTGCCTTCCGGTACGTCCACCTTTACAAAGCCCATTTTCTGCAGGCCTTTGCTAAGTGTGATAGGGTTATCTGATACCGCATTGGCAATGGAGAAGGCTTCAGTCGGCTGAATCTGCAGTGCGTACTGCCCCTGGAAGAGCTGGTCGCACCCGGCAAGCCTGCCAAAGTAGTAGAATTGCCCGCCTGTGATGCCGTCTGGCAGCAGTGTGGCAGAATCACGAGGCGCAATGTTGATCCAGCCCTGTGTGTGCCAGCTTTTGATAAGCCCTTTCTCGTGGTGATAGCCGATAGCGAAGGAGACGGTCTGATCGGAAGGGTTGATTACTTTCAGCTGCGCAACGACAGGCTTGATTGTAAGCACGCCAAAGGCAAGAAAGGTAAGTAAAAGTTTATGCATATCTGTATAAGATCGTTTTCCAGTGGCTGTCTCAGTGTATGCTGTAACAGTTAAAGAGATTAAAAAATGGACATGGTAGCAGTATCTGTAGCTATGCGGATTGCCCTAAGTGTGGGTCATGCGGGCATTGGATTGGTTGACGTTTGTTTTGAGGGTTGAGGTATCATTAGGGGTGCAAAATACTATAATTTTTAATTTGTTATATATTATAATGTCAATATTTCGTTTCATAATACAGTCTGAGTTATACTGATGCAAAAAGGGCAGTTGTATCGACCCTTATCGTCTCTTATACACAAGTCATTCTCTGCATCAGCTGGTTTAAGCTGATGCAGAATTTATCCAACATTTAACTAATATTCCGGCCTCTGCATACACACAGCCTTTTTTCCTAAGCAATCCTTTCTCCGCCAAGTCATTACAGGATGTTTGAATTTTTATTCTAAACTTTGCTTCATGACTGGATATGTGCATCTACTCTTGATTGAAACCATGTTCGATTGATTGAACATTCTAGCTTGAGAAAATAAGCTTAGATAGTGGAGTAGAAGCGATCACTGACATAATTGATATATATGATATCCAATCCATATCTCTTTGTCAAGTTTTATAACAAAAAAACTTGACACATAAATAGAGTAATGCTTATCTTTGAATGGTGATTATACGCTATACAGGAAGCAGAACATGAGCATAATGCAGCAAGTCCGGGAAAGAATTGAGCAAGCCCCACCAGGGCAGCTGCTGACTTATGCCGACTTTCAGGTAAGTGACAGCCAGTTAGAGGCTTTAGCAGCGGCGCTCAGCCGCTTGGCCAAGCAAGGGGTTATCAACCGATTGGCGAAAGGCCGCTACTACAAGCCGAAGGAGACCGTTTTCGGGAAAGTAAAACCATCTGAAAAAGAGATCATCAAGAGCCTCAGCACCTCCAAAGGCAAAGTCAAAGGGTACGAGAGCGGTCTGGGGCTTTACAACCAGCTGGGCCTGACAACGCAGGTTCCCCAGGTGGTGACGCTGATTACTCGCAAGCAGC
The DNA here is from genome assembly GCF_947495565.1 of uncultured Pontibacter sp. Classification (GTDB taxonomy): domain Bacteria; phylum Bacteroidota; class Bacteroidia; order Cytophagales; family Hymenobacteraceae; genus Pontibacter. The sequence goes on along the minus strand of NZ_CANLZM010000014.1, from coordinate 104,724 downwards.
GCCGGGTGGCCAACATTGGAAAAACCAAAATCCGCTATGTGCAGAGCCCCACCAACTTCAAGGAGTCTGACATTGACAAGCTGCAGATTTTGGATGCACTGCGAGGTTTCAAGAAGATCCCGGACCGCAACAACGAGAGGACAATCCTCATGATGCTTGAGTATATAGAAAAATTAGCCGAACGCGACACGGATCGACTCATAGAGCTGGCGCTGGACTACAACCCCGCTACCCGCGCCCTGCTGGGAGCACTGCTGGAGCAGCTGGGGTATGCACAGGAGGCGGACAGGCTAAGGGAGTCACTCAACCCGCTGACTAAATACAAACTGGGCATTAGGGATAGCATATTGCCCAACAGGAAAGACTGGAATATCATATGAACCTGCACCAAAACCCGGATGTGTTCCGCGACGCCATTACGACCACGGCAGAGTTCCTGCAGATCAGGGATGTGTATGTGGAGAAAGACTACTGGGTAACACTGGTGCTCTACCGCTTGGCCCACTCCCCCTACTTAAAGCAGGCCATCTTCAAGGGCGGCACCTCCCTATCCAAGGCCTATAACCTGATTGAGCGCTTTTCCGAGGACATCGACCTAGCCATCAACGCCGACGAGGGCATGACAAACAACCAGGTCATGCAGCTGATCCGCAAAATCTCGAAAGAAATCACGAAGGATATGGTGGAGGTAGATGATCCGCACCGTACAAGTAAAGGCTCCCGCTTTCGCAAAACGCTGCACGACTACGGGGCCACTCTACAAGGAGATTATGGCCAAGCAACCGACAAGATTCTGGTGGAGATCAACTCCTTTGCCAGCCCTAATCCACACCAGCTGATGCCGATTAAGACCTATATCAGCCAGTTTATGGCTCAGCGCGGCTTGCTGGACCTGATCAGGCGGTACGGACTAGAGCCTTTTGAGGTGAGCGTGGTTAGCTTGGAGCGCACCTTCACCGAGAAAGTGCTGGCATTGGTGCGGGCCTCTTATGCCGAGAAACCCATAGATGAGCTGGGCAGTAAGATCCGCCATGCCTATGACCTGCATGCCATGCTGAAAGTACCTGAAGTAGTCTCCTTTCTGCACAGCGAGGACTTCATCCAAATGATCAAGGCTGTGCAGACCGATGATGCCCGCAACAGCGAGTTTCAGGGGGACTGGGCCCTGCATCCGCTGGATGCCTGCCTGCTGTTCGCCGATGTAAGAGGAGCTTGGAATTCTTTAGAGACAGCTTACCAACAAGAATTCCGTTCCCTTGTGTATGGCACGCTTCCTGACCCAGAGGAAGTAATTGCTGACTTGGAAACAGTCGCTGCTCACCTCAGGACTTTTGAATACAGAAAAAGTTGACATAGCCCAAAATCAGATCTTGTAGAGTTGTTTACTATAGTTAGTCCCACAGCATGTGGGACTAATCGCTTTTTACAGCTTAGAATCAAAAAAGAAAAGTTATTTCACAGGATTTACACAGCTGTTTATCTTGATAGCACGCTGTTATACCGCAACGGCCATTGGTTTTTAGGAAAATACCTACTCCTATTCCAAGCACGATTTCCCAGCCATTACTCAGCTCTATTGACCGGTCATGGATATTAAAATAAACACAAAGGAGAAGAGATTCACTAGAAAAGCTGTCCCTCGACTCTGGGCCAACAGCGCCATATAGAGGAACAGGTGCGGGCGGTGTAGGCACCCGTTACCTCCCGCTTGCTTGTAAAAGTCCTATAGCTAAAATCCGAGATTATGCTCGCGTCCCTTTCCATTCAGGAGCCTAGTGATATCCTCCTGACGATAGTAGTGCGTGCCTCCCACCTTGATGAAGGGCAACGTGCCCTCTACCCGCAGCTTCTGCAGCGTGGAGGGGGAAATCTGAAGCAGACGCCGCACCTCGGCGGACTTAAGCACCTGCTTAGGCGCCTCGGCTTGCTGTTTACCAATTAACTTAGATAGATCCTCTAGTAGCTGCCTGTGGAAAGCCAGTAAGTCTTGTTTGGTGATAATTTCTACAGCCATCGTTTATCTTGTTTGGTTACAGATGAAAGATGCCCTATTATCTTCCTTTCTTTTCACAAGATGAACCTTACTTGTGATTTTTTTTAGCTGAAAGCCAAGAAAACACGCTCCAAGTGTATTTAAAATTTTATCATTTTAGCCTAAATCAGGACGTATCCGGCTTTTTCCCAGAAGTTTAAAACTCATTTTACACCCAAGGCCGATACATGTAAAACCTATCCCCATTGGCTAAGGGGGCATCGTTATCATCAGGAGTCAAAAGAGCAATAGCTTTCCTATAAATCCCACTCTTAAAGCCATTCATAAGACAATATCCAACGTCACTTGGTTTGGCGCTAAGGTAGCCTTGCGGTCCGGACACAGGAACAAGGTAGTCCAAACAAAATGGGTATCCACCTGCGGCGGACCCTCCGCATTTTCTTTGGCTCCACCTTGCCTTTAGTCCGGCTCCGAAGGCAGACGGGGCACCATAATCAATTTCCTCACACTTAAAGACAAGAGATTATGGAAAAGACCGTTCAAACCTCCGCCTTCGCCAGAGTAGCCGAGATCAAGCTCTCCTACCGCAACAAGGTAAAACCCTCCGAAAGACCGCAGGTCACCTCTTCCACCGACAGCTACCAAGTGCTCAAAGCCAGCTGGGACCCGGGCAGACTGGAGTTCGTCGAGCAGTTCAAGGTCCTGCTCCTGAGCCGGGCCAACCGGGTGCTGGGCATCTACGAGGTCTCCACGGGCGGCGTGGGCGGCACCGTGGCCGATCCCAAGCTCATCTTCGCGGCAGCCCTCAAGGCCTGCGCCTCCGGCATCATCCTCTCCCACAACCACCCCTCGGGCAATCTAAAGCCCAGCGCGGCCGACCTGCAGCTGACCAAGAAAATGAAGCAGGGTGGGGAATTGCTTGACATCGCCGTCCTCGATCACATCATCCTCACCAGCGAGGGGTATTACTCCCTAGCAGACGAGGGGCTCCTGTAGCCCCTCTCTCTTTTGCAGGGGCCGTTCACGGCCCTCCTACCCTTCCATTTGTTTTCATCACTTTAAAATTGACCATTATGAACGCCTATCAGAAATTCAACCACCTAGCCGAGCAGGTGACAAACGAAATCATTGCTGAACTGCAGCAAGGAAAAGCCATCTGGCAAAAGCCATGGAGCTCGTACGGGCTTCCCAAGAACTACGCCTCCGGCCGTCCCTATGAGGGATTCAACGCCTTCTACCTCCAACATGTCACTGAGAAAAACAATTATGCAGCGCCCTTCTTTATCACTTTTAAGCAAGCGCAAGAGATGGGCGGCCGCGTGCGGAAGGGCCAGAAAGGCACCCCCATCGTCTACAGGAAGCTCTATGAGGCGAAAGAGAGGGAGCAACCAATAAATTTAGCAGCCGAGGGGAAAGACCGCCCCTACAAAAGGTTCATTCCATTTCTGTGGACCCTGTTCAACATCGATCAAGTGGAGGGTGTAGACTTCCACCTGCCCAGCATGCCAGAACGGTCCGGGCCACAAATACTCGAAGCCTGCCAACACGTGGTGGACAGCTTCCCCCAGCCTAGCCCGAAGGTCCTGCACGGCGGCACGCAGGCTTACTACGCGCCAGCCAAGGACATGGTGCAGATGCCGGACCCCAACCGCTTCCTCTCCCCCGAGGCATATCACGCCACGCTCTTCCACGAGCTCATCCACGCCACGGGCCACCACACTCGTCTCAACCGCTTCACAGAGGAGGATAAGGTCAGCCGGTTCGGGGATGAGGCCTACAGCAAAGAGGAGCTTGTGGCTGAGATGGGCGCCAGTTTCCTCTGCGCCTTCACCGGCATACGGGAGGCAGTTTTTCAAAATTCAGTGGCTTACCTGCAGGGCTGGATCAGCCGGCTCCGGGAAGACAAGACAATGATTATCTACGCCGGCACCAAGGCCTTCAAAGCCGCCAGCTATATCTTGGACCAGAAAGCCGAATCCGACAAAGGAGCATCACTTGCAGATAAGCAGGCAGCTTAGGGAAAGCGAAGGGCTGTCTGGTAAAGCGGATGGCCCTTCTACATAACACTGATTCGGCTCAAATAAACAATAGAAATGAGCTGAATAACATATTCAATCGGCTCATCTCAACTTAAATGCGCTTGTATAAATTTTTCCCAACTGGATATCACCTTGTGAAAAAATTTAGTGTTGCTCCTCGACCTTTAAAAGGAATCAACAACATGAAACAATGTAGACTTTCTCAGGCTGCCATGCTCTCCACAGCGCAGCAGCTACACAACGAAAGTGCCTTCACACCTGCAAAAAACAAGAAACGATGAACATTCAACAGATCAACAGCGAAATCGCCATCACCGATTTTCTGACAAACCAAGGCATACAGCCAGCCTACAAAAGGGGCTGTGACTGGTGGTACATCTCCCCGGCACGCATGGCCGAGCGCACCCCCTCCTTCAAGGTCAATACGCGGCTGAACCGCTGGTACGACCACGGCAGCGGCGAGGGCGGCAAAATCTTCGACTTGGCCATGCGCCTGCACCGCACTGCCACCATCCAAGAGGTCATCCAGCTCCTCTCCGGGCAGACTATAGCTTCAGCGGCAACAGCTACCCTAGGCATGCAACCGCTTGGAAAAAAAGCTAAGCGGGAAGCTCCGGCTGTCACACCAGCACCCTCCACCGGCATCAAAATACTGGAGGCAAAGCCCTTGGAGGATAATACCCAACTGACAAACTACCTGAAGCAGCGCGGCATTAGACTGCAAACGGCTGCCCCCTTCTGCCAAGCGGTCAGCTTCTCCATCGGCACCAAGCAGTATGAAGCGGTTGGGTTTGCCAATCGCTCTGGCGGCTATGAGCTGCGCAACAGTTGGTTCAAGGGCTCCTCCTCCCCCAAGGACATCACCTATATCGATCGGGGCGCCGGCACGGTCTGCCTCCTCGAGGGATTCATGGATTTCCTATCCCTCCTCGAGCTTCAACCAAACCTCAAAGCCAGCGCAAGCTTCCTTGTCCTCAACTCACTTGCCCAGCTAAGAAAGAGTATGGATGTAATCGGCCAGCACCGACAGGTGCTTCTCCTCCTAGATAATGATCAGGCGGGCAGAATGGCGAGTGAGCGACTTCTCCGATCAGAACTGAAATGCCGAGACCTCTCCTCCACCTACCAAAATTACAAGGATGTGAATGAGTTGCTGGTGGCCAAGCCCCGGCAGGCGAAACGGTTGCTGCAGGGACTTGACGCTTGGAAAGGGGCTATGAGGAAGAGCATTTAAGAGCAGGGAGCAAGTTTGTGTTTTTGTCATACAAAAACTCTTACCGGCCCCTCTGCTCCCGGTGGTCGCAGCAGGGGATTCTTTTTACAAAGTGAAGCAACAAGAGTATGGAAAAAGAGACAGCACAGCTGCAGCAAAGCCACGAGAGAAAGAAGGGCGGCCGCCCCAACAAGCGGGTGAAGCGGAGCCATACCCTGGTGGTGCGCGTGACAGACACGGAGCGGCTGCTCATCACAGGCAAGGCCCGGGAGGCGGGTCTGAGCGTCTCGGCCTGGTTTAGGGCAGCGGCGAAGAAAGCGGTGGTCGTAGCACGTTTCCGACCAGAGGAGGCGGCCTTGCTGCGCATGCTCTCGGGGCTCTCGAACAACCTCAACCAACTGACTAGACTAGCGCACCGCGAAGGGCTGCTGTCGGTGCAGGGCAAGTGCCGCCAGGCGCTCGACGAGATCAACCACACACTTCAGCAAATCGGCAAGGATGATCGGAAAGGTGATGACAGGTAAGAGCTTCTCAGGCTGCGTGCGCTATGTAGTTCTGAAGTCAGAAGCCACAGTACTGGATTCGGACGGCATCCGCACGGACACTGTCGCTTCTATGGTGGCCGACTTCAACCTGCAGCGCAAGCTAAACCCGGAGCTGGAAAAGGCCGTGGGGCACATCGCCCTGAACTGGAGCGTGCAGGACAAGGCAAAACTGAGTCCTCAGGCAATGGCACAGCGGGCAAGGGAGTACATGGAGAAGATGCAGATTCAGAACACGCAGTACCTAATTGTCCTCCACCGGGACCGGGAGCACCCGCACGTGCACATTGTCTACAACCGCGTCAGCTATGAAGGTAAGACGATCACGGACAAATTCCAGCGCCGGCGCAACGCGAAGGTATGCCGGGAACTGACTGAGAGGCACGGCTACTATCTGGCCCCGGGCAAAGGGCAGGTGAACCGCCACCGCCTAAAGGGAGCCGACAAAGCTAAGTACGAACTGCACGACGCGATCCGGCAGGTGCTTTCAAAGGTTAATACTTGGCAGGAACTGGAAAGCCTGCTCCGAGGCAAAGGCATTTCCATCGACTACAAGTACAAGAGGGGAACGGAACAGGTGCAGGGAATAAGCTTCCGCCTGGGCGAGCTCAGTTTTAAGGGATCCAGTATCGACAGAAGCCTAAGCTACGGGGCCATCAGCAAACAGCTGGAGCAGCACAGGCAGCAGGCGCAGTTGATGCCATTTGGCTCCAAGCAACACAGTACACATGGTCAAACAGGCTCATCCTTCTCTTGCACTTCCAATGGTAGAGAATTAATACCTGACCCGCGTGAGGGCTTGCTTTCTCCCACCACAGGGCAGACAGCAGACGCGAATGACCACCACTTCAAGAAAAAGAAACGCAGAAAGAAAAAGAGAATTCGCTTATGAAACAGGAAGAACTGGAGGAACGCCTCCTAGATATGGAACGCGTGCTGGCCCTGCAAGGCAAGCGGCTGGAAAAGCTCGAAGAGAAGCCTGCACTGAATCCGCCACAGATTGCCCAAGCACCTGATTGCAGCAGCCAATTTAAAGAGCTGAAAACACTCCTCAAGCGGCATGACCTAAGCGTGCAGGCCCTTCAAATTTATGCCCTAATCGCTTCAATTCAGGAGACGGTTACCAAACTGCCTAAGGTGCTGCCCGTCCGGCACCACCACCATTTTGAGGACAGGTCACGGGGCTTTGTGATCGGGGGAATCCTATGCTTGCTAACAGCTGCAGTTTCAGTTGGAATGTGCTTCAGCCTTTTCCGGGAGAACGGCATGTTGGAGGAGACCGATATCAAGTATAGGATGATTCGACAGACTTTCCAAGAAGCGGCTATATGGGCAGATTCAGTATATTATAGTAATCCAGAGGAGGCTGAGCAGAAAGTCAGACTTTTGGAAGTTCAAGTCTCTACTCCGCAGTGATAGTAGACAGCGAGTACTCAAACAGAAAATAAAAATCAGCAGCATGAAGTGGCTTATAACCCGGCCACTTTACGCACTGCTCGACTAACTATTAGCCCTTCTGTTGCTTCAAAATTTCAATTTTCTCCCGCTCACTTGCAAGCAAGCGCTCATAAAGCTTTCTGTTCTCATCCAACAGTTCCATAATCTTGTCTAGAGGATTAAAGGTGCATTGAGAAAAGCTTCCTGCAGGACCACTTCCTGAGTTCGAGGCATTACCGACAGAGTTATCATGTAAGGTTTGAATAAAAACGTGCCCATCCTCCGGGATGTTTTTTATTGCCTCAGCAGATACACCTAAAGCACTCGCAATCTTTCCTAATGTAACATCATCCACATCCTCCTCTTGCTCAATACGAGAGATATTCTGCTGCGTAGTACCTAGTTCCGTTGCAAGCGTAGCCTGCTTTACTCCCAATGCGGTTCGCATTCTTCTCACATGGTCGCCTAAGTGGATCGGTCGTTTTCTTTCTGCTATTTCCATACATTAATATACTTAAAATAAAGTACTCAAGCAAGTGATGTAATTATGTTTATAACAAGAACTTGCCTGTATTAAACAACACCTATTTAGATATCTCTCCTTTAAGACGTAATATAAAGATTGAAAACCAGTCCTTATATGATACTTCACTTTTGAAAGGTGAAAACTTTCTTAAAAATCAATGCTATGTTTGTTCGCTCTAAAGGAAAATTCACTTAGCAAATATAGAGAAAGTCTCAAATCTTCTAGATATAATTGAGATCTACCTTCAAAACGTGATTTCATTCATTTGGCTTATGTGCCTCTATGTGAGGCGTCCGAAGTTAGCAAGAATATCGTCTGATCTTTCTTCCAAAAATTTTCCAACAGGCTAATTACAGAAGCTTGATTTTGTCAGTCCGTGAAGTGCTAAATCAAGCTCAAAAGTAACCTTATGTTAAGCAGGTAGTACTTGAGACTATTTGCTTATCAGATCAATTTCTTCAACTGTGAGCCCATAGAGTTGAAAGACCGTCTGATTTATCTCATCATCTAAACGTTGACGTTGTTGCTGTATTTGAGCAGCAGCTTTTTGCTGCACCTCGAAATAGGAAAGCCAATCAGCTTTTTGAGGCAGGCTCAACCTAACCTTCGATTTACCTAGTTCTTTGGTAAGGTCCTCCCAATTCAATTCATACCATTTCTCTAGCTTCTTAGTAGGCTTGCTAACACCTAGTTCACTGGAGAGCAGCTTTAGAAACTTCTGAGATAGCGTGAACAGTTCTTGGGTTAGTTTCGCTACACTTCTTGCTTTTGTGGCTAATAGCTCTCTTTCTGTTGGAGTTCCTTCTGGTATTGGAAATGAAGCTAAGTTATCCAAGCTAATCTTCGCAAAGGCCTTACCCTTAATATCATGTAACAAGCGGTAAAACAGTGTAGCAGGTCTTGAGTTAAGCAGGGCCACCAGATAATCGAGATCAAATTCCTCCTTTTCTTGGTATAGGCCATGCACCAGCGTATCGAAGTAATAACTACTTCTATCAACACAGGCTATAAGAGAGTCCCCGGTTTTTCTGATCACAATCTTTTCCCGCTCAAATAAGTCTGGTGTGCGTAAGGCAAAATCAATGCGATTTTGCTTGTTCATGCCATCCTTAGACTTTATCTCCTCTAAGCTGATCCGGTCTCCTAAAGTATTGTCGTAGTTAATGTATTCGCCTGACCATTCTACCCTGTATTTCGATATGTCTTTTCCCCAGATAATGGGTCTGTGCTTATCTGTCTCAGGATGTTTAGATATCAAAATATGTTTCACGTTTCCTGGGTTCAGCCCGTTCTTCAAAGTGTAATAGGCTTTTATGGTGCTAAGCTTGTTTAACTTTTGCAGTATCGACTGGGTATCTGCTGACACAACTGATATTTCACAATTAGGGACACTTAAGAAGAATGATTGCGGCAAACTGTTTTCCTTTATATCCAAGGAAGTGATAAAGTTCTCAGTTGTTTCGACAGATGCTAATCGCACCACGTTATTCGGATCAGGATTTTCCATTATCGTGAATCGCAGTAATAAGCTTCCGCCAACTTCCGCATCCTCAAACACCTTTTCGGCTATAGTGAAGATCTCGTTTATCTCCGAATGCTCAATTAGGTGTCTTCGGATGCTTTCGTAGTACGAGTTAAACAGGAGGGACTTTGGGATAATGAAATGGACCACTCCTTTGTCGAATATTTGAAACATTCTCTCAAGAAAAAGCACATACAGGTTTGTCTTATACTTGGTATTCGGAAAATGCTCGACGAAATGACGCTGTTCTTCTTTGCCGATCAGTATTCCATAAGGAGGATTACCCACAATAACATCAAAGCCGCCCAGCTTAAAGATATCAGGGAATTCCTGCTGCCAGTCGAAGGCCTTCTCTCCAGTAATTGCTGGATCAGAGACCAAGGAATTACCGCACTTGATATTAGCATCAAGTGTTGTGAGCTCCTTACTTTTATTGGCAGTTTTTAGCCAGAGGCTAAGCTTTGTTATCTCAACGCTCTCCTCGTTCAGGTCCACACCGAATATGTTGTTGTTCAGGATGTGCCTGTCAAGGTCAAAGGCCTCAAACTGCCCGCCACGCAAGCGGGCAAGCTCCTTGTTCACGCGCTGCCCCTCCTGAAACAGAAAATCAAACACCTGGTTCAGGAATGCGCCGGATCCGCAGGCTGGGTCCAGCACCTTGATGTCGCGCAGGACCTCCCGATAAGCGTCCCAAGCTTTTAGGTGTTTCTCCACCGTCTTATTTGTCACCAGCTTCTTCTTTGCATCGAACCTGATGCTGGCGTAGTCACTCTCAGTAAGCTCGGGCAGCTTCTCAAAGCCTAGTTCCTGTTGCTGGTTCTGCAGCCATCCTCCCACGGCCTCCTTCACGATATAGCGGGTAATGTACTCTGGAGTGTAAAATATGCCGTCTTTCTTTCTTTTCCCGGTTTTGGCTTCAAAGTCCTGTCCAGCTATTTCTGCCTTTGTCTCCTCAATGTCCGAGATGCTCTGCTCGAATATGTGCCCTAGGATGTTCACATTCAGATCCGAGGCAAAATCGTACTTCTCCAGGGAGATGATATGCTCCAACGTACTGTCCTTAATTTGCAGGTTGTCAAGCAGCGCGTCGGGAGCAAATAGCCCCCCGTTAAACTTGTTTATTCCTTCCTCTGGATAGCCTTTATCTATGGCATGAAATAAGCCTTTCACCCGCTCATAAATCTTGGTGTCCTGCCTGTTAAACTTGTCCTCCTTTACGGCTCTCAGCAAGCCACGGAAAGTGTACGGCGGTATGATTGTCAGATCTTCGCAGAAGCACACGAATACCACTCGGTCAAGCAGCTTTTGCGTTTTCTGGAATATTATTAGCTCTGGTACCTCTGGGTTCTGGCTGTGAAGATGCCGAAACAATTCCAGGCGGGCCTTTTTATAGTCACTGTAGAAGTTCTTTGTGATCTTCTGCTCCTCTGCCTGCCGCTCCCTGTAAAGCTGTTCTGTTAGCGACTCCCCGTGTTCTAGGATTAGTCGGTCCTTGTGCACCAGAAACAGGAAGCGAAGCAGCTCTTCCTCCTCATGCAGCTGCATTACATAGAACTGCTCATAGCGGCTCTGGTCGGAGTGGTGGTACAGCCTTATCTCCAGAAAGTTGCTGACCAGTACCCAGCGGCAATTGCCGCCAGCCTTCGGAACATAGCTAAAGGCCTGCTCAACGGGACTGCGCTTGTCGTGGAGACGGTTCTGCGGCTTATCTAGGTCAGTTCGCGCGTCCTTTAGCTCGATCACAGTCCTCACATTTGCCTTACGCTCACTACCGAACATCCAGAAATAACCCAATGCACCGTCAGCCTTTGTACTGTCTGAGTCTGATTTATGCTCTTTGCTTAAGTTCCACCTCGTTGCATCTGGGCTGTACACATACTCAAGCACCTCACCAAAAAAACTATTTAGGAATTCACTCTGTAGTTCCTCTTCTTTTTGCTTTAAAATTTTTCCGCTTCTGATGCCACTCTGCCATTTCTCGATGAGTGCCCGCTTCTTTGACAGGTCCGGGAACTGGGATAGATGGAAGTTTTGGGCCTTCGTTTTGAGATATTTTTTGGAGAATATTGGGGAGTACAGTTGCGTCATTGACTAGGGATAGATTTACGGAGAGTAAGTTAAAGCAAACTTAGCTTTATGCATAATTTGACGCTAACTTTCAATTGCACAGGTCAAGGTTCTCTTCATAAAGCGCAGGTTAAGTTCAGAGAATACAGTTGTACAAGCATCATTGAAGAGAACTCTTGCTGCTCCAATACGAAGAATGCCGTGTTGTCATTATAAAACACTTTGCTCCTCTACCTTTTTTGCCTCATGCTCTTTCCTCTCCCATGGTTTAACCTTATACAATAGGAGTGAGAGTAGCACTGATGTTATAGATAGCAACCAATATTTATCTCAATGTAGTAGTATCTACTTTTTAAATGGCTACAATATTTTTAGCTCCAAACCACTCAATTGCAGAAACTATCACTTGCTTACTAGGGTTATGATAGAAAACTACCAAATTTTCTTTTGCCCGGGTACAGCAAACATAAAATATTTTTTGTGTTCTTTTGAGAACGCTTTCTGTACCTGTGTTTAGAAATAGATTTTCAAAGTTGTAGTTATTCCAGCCCCCGTTGTCTAAAACAACAAGTACATTATTGAATTCTGTTCCTTTAGTTTTGTGCTGTGTAGAGAAAGGAGTTTTACCTTCCAAGTAGTCATACAACTTTTGAAATTCGTCAAATTGAACTTCTTTTACTCTATTATATAAGTACTCATTCTTTACTATAAACTTCTCTAATGTATCATCTATTAGGCAAATACCTCTTTCATGAGCATCATTGATTACTTCCTCAATTGTTTTATTACCTACATTGACTAAACTTTCAATATTATTTTTTAAAGTCCGCTTATCTGTAACTTGGTTAATTTTGTATCTATAATCAGTAACTCTAAGAAACTCGTTGTATCGCCCGGTTTTGTATAATACGATATTATTTTGGATCTTAAAGAGGTGTTTTATCAAACTGTCACGTTTTGACCCTTTTTTGTTATCGTCATTTTCATCTTGCTTTTTGTCGTCAATTAAGGCGTCTTTAGAAATATAGATTTTTTTAACTTCTGAGAAAGGCATGTCTTTCAGTTGATTATAAAGCTTGGCATTCTTGTCATCTTGAAGCAGTAACTCCTTTTTGAGTTGCCTTTGCTTATTCTTTAGTTGAAGTTTATTAACAACAGTATCAAAACTATCATCTTCGGTTATCTCAATCTCAGGTAAACCTTTCTTATTGCTGTTTTTTATTTTATTTAAGATATCATTCTTCAACCCAATCACTGGATCACTATCATAAATATCCATCAGCGTCCGGAAACCAGCTTTATCAGCAATTAGGTTATGGGTAAGATTTAATTCTTTAGTTTCCTTGGCATTGCTAAAATCCCAATTGTGGTTATGGGTCAAGTACTGCTTTACTGCTGCAACATCACCATTATTTGAATGAATAAACAGAATGCTGCCTTCTTTTACCTGTCCAGCTACCATGTTCGGTGCACCCTCATCAATTGAAGGCTCCTGTACTATTCCATCCGTTCTTAATCTGTTAGCCAATTCAATTATTTTTAGGGGGCTTCTTCTATTTTGTGTTTTCTTGACCTCACGGACCATATCTGCTGCATCTCCCTTGTATTCATCTAGGTTCCCAATACCATCATCATAAATTGATTGCATGGCATCTCCAAAGAACCCGATAAGGTTTTTCTTCTGGCTTTTTTTGAAGTGATTTAAGAAAATAGCAACGACTGACTTGCTTGTATCTTGGTATTCGTCAATGAAAATAAACTGGAATTTATCTTGAACGATAGAGCTAAGCTTTGGGTGATTTTCGAAAAGGAAATTCGCTATGATCAATAATTCTTCATGAGAAATAATTCCTTCTTTGAGTTTTAAGTACTCTTTGTATTGAACCCCTTTTTCAAGATTATTAAAATAATCGGCCGGAATAGCTCTTTCTTCATCGATAGAAATTTTAGCTTCTACATCATTCGCTAATGTAATAATGGCAGATTTTAGCTCCTTCTGGAAATGCTTGATATTATCCCATAAAAAGTCGTGAATAGTAGACACATTTAGGTTCTTATGGTTTACACGATCTTCAATTTCTTTAACTGCCGCATTAGTATATGTCATGCAAGCGACTTTGGCAGTTGGGTTTTCGATAATTACCTGTCTGATAACCTGGACCAAAGAAAAAGTTTTTCCGCTTCCCGCACCTCCGCTTAATAAAAAATTACAATTGCTATCAATGCACTGGAAAATTTCCTGTACTTCTGGCTCTAATGTTAATCTTTCTTTAACCATAATAAACCTTCTTTGATATAAGAGGGAATTTCCCAGTTACTGAAATCTGCATCGCTATGGAAGAGGATGTCCAAGGCAAAATGTGTTTTCTTTTTTATACACTTTTCAGCCAATTCATAAGGTCCGAGGCCATTATCAAAATGTGATTTATGCTGAAGCCCTCTAAAGCTACTTTTGTTATTCTTTATATATTCTTTGTTAATGTTAATGAATGCATCCTCAAAGCTCCTAGCATTGTACCCGTTCTCGTTGGTTTGATACACAACACAGAGCTTTCCATCTACTTGGTTCACCCAAGAGCCTTCAACTTTACTGAAAATCTTGTCTGTAAGAAGAAAGCCCGTGAGATTATTAAAAGAAGGGTCACCGAAGAAAGATCTAATTGCCTCATTAGAGTAATCAACGCCTAAAGCGACTTTACACTTTTTCCCTTCATCATCAACGGCGTCAAGGTCGGTAATTATCAATGCTTTAACCCCTAAGAAATCAATGAATTTTTCAAAAATTTGAGAATATGCTCCAACTTCAACAATAGAAATATTTTGAGAAAGCAATGGCAGGTATGCATCAGGATCAACTGATGCTGCATACTTCTTTTCTTCTTCAATGTCCACCTTTCGCATAAGTGTTGGAACAAGTATGCGTTCTGTATCTCCTTCAATTAATACTGCCTTGTCAGCAAAGAATATTTCTGCCCGGCTGATAGTTAGGTACTGTTTCAGAAATTGATATTGAGTAGTTGTGGCATCATAATCCTGTTTCAAGTCTTTCAAGTTTTTAGCAATTACTCCGCATTCATTCTCCTTTCTCAAATACTTGATATCGTCAAAATCACTGTCTGCAACAATGCAAGCAGAATGAGTGCTTATGATATATTGCAAGTCCCTATGCTCTCCATCTTTCCGCTTAATGCCTTCACCTAACAGTCTTTTTATGTTCTTAATGAAAACATATTGCATCTGAGGATGGGTATGTGCCTCCGGTTCTTCTATAAATAGTAAATTTATGTCTGCAGGCCTTTTCTCTTTTTCCCGTTCAAACTCATGTACAAGGATCTCTATTTCAAAGATCATACTGATGAGGTTCATGTAGCCCAAACCATTGTAGTGTTCGGGTAGATGATTGTCCGCATCATGTTTGTAAACTACAGTAGTGTTTCCTTCAAGTAGTTCCCGGTGTTGAAGAGTAGAGATAATTTCAATCTCAGATTCATTTATTTTTACACCGCCGAAATCCCTAACTTTCTTTACTATATTATTAAAAAGGGACTTGTAAATCCCACTTAGATGAGAATCCGTTTCACTTAGTTTGTCTTTGAAATCTTCAACGGCTATGTTCTGTTCATCACTAGCCTCGGTGCGCCTATATATCCGTGATGTTTGACCTGAAAGTGTCTTATCAATATCTTTATTAGTCACATCTCTCTTGGCGCTTATGTATTTGAAGTTAATTATATCGGCAATGCTTATTTTTTCAGAATTTAAATCTATATATATGCTCTCATTTGCCTTTTTTGTAGCCGAATCATACCCCAATGAGTGTTTACTTATCTTAAAATAATCTGTGTGATTCAATTTTAAGAAGTCCAATAAAGTGCTGATCTTGTAGTTCTGGTTTTGTTGCTGCTTTTCCTCCTTCTTTTTGTTTTGTTTAGCTTCATACTCGCGGTACTCCTTTCTCAACTGTGAATACCCAGCAAAGTCCATTGTATATTCAAAACCGAGAACAATAAAATTATTGTCTGGATCTAGGTCCATCATTAATCGACTAATATTGGACAAGTTATCTGCTTCTGTGTATTCGATAAAAAGCTTGAGCCTTATTCCTAAGCGTGTATAGCCTTCTTCAGTTAAAGCCTCTTCTGCATTGATTATAGCTTTGAGCTCATTCTTAAAGTCAATATTAAAATCGTCAACAGTAAATCTGTTTTTATCAGGTTTACATAAAAACTTATCAAGAACAGAAAGAATAGATGTTTTACCAGTATTGTTTTTGCCAATAACTAGGGAAAGGTCCTTTTCCAAGTCCATGGAAAAGCATTTTAATAATCGGTAATTATCTATTTCAATTTTAAATATTTTCATACAATCTCAATATCCCTTTATTATAAGTTTGTTTCAAATAAGTTCTTTAGCCCTCATTTATGAAAAACACCATGCTGTGATGTGTATTATTAATTGGCTACTAATTACTAAAATGCCTATCCCTTCTATTTAAGCTATATGCATGAGTTGCATATGCTCTTAAACATGCTTTTCTAAAGATATTGAGAATAAATTTAATATTTTATAGTTATATATTATTTTTTAGATACAACCAACTTGATAGTATTAATTGTTGCTTTTTATAATGAGTTGGTTACTTCGAAAGGTAAGAAGGAGGTAGCCTATTAAACTATCTATTTTATCTTCATAAATGCTAGGCTAGCTTTAGAGAAAATGCCTCTAGGATTTAGAATAAGGAAAGCGAGTATGGGTTCGCCATCCTGTCCCTCAATGGTGCCGTTTTACAAGTAAACAAACTGGAGATGAGTTTGAGACAGGTCGTGATCAGACAATGACTATAGCTCGTCAGCTGCTTCTCTCTTTAGCACAAGCCTGCCCCGTAGCTGTTGCATGTCATCGCTCACCTTTTGGTCCAGAATCTTGGCGTAGTGCTGCGTGGTCTTCAGGTTGCGGTGCCCCAGCATCCGGCTGACCGTCTCGATAGGCACCCCGTTGCTCAGCGTAATTGTGGTGGCGAATGTGTGGCGGGCGATGTGGAATGTGAGCGGCTTGCGGATACCGCACACGTCGGCTATTTCCTTTAGATAAGCGTTCATCTTCTGGTTGCTTAGCACCGGCAGTACCCTGTCTTGGTATAGGCACTGCGGATGGTCTTGGTAGCGATCCAGAATCTCAAGGGGGACCGGCAGGAGCGGGATCCGCGAGGGCGTCTCGGTCTTCTGCCTCTTGGTGAAGATCCACCGCTCCCCGTTCATGCCCTCCCCGATCTCCGAGCGCTTGAGCTGCTGCACGTCCACGTAGGCAAGGCCGGTGTAGCAGCTAAAGAGGAACACGTCCCGCACTTGGCCCAGCCTGTCGGTGACGAACTCCTTTTCCGCCATCCGCTGCAGCTCGGCCTCGGTGAGGCACTCGCGCACCACCTCTCGCTTGCTCATCTTGAAGCCCAGGAAGGGGTCGCGCTCCAGCCAGCCGTTCTTGAGACAGATGTGAATAACCTTCTTGAAGTTGGCCAAGTACTTTATCGTCGTGTTGTGGGCACAGTTTCGGACTGTCTTGAACCAGAACTCGTAGTCGGTGATAAACTGATAGGAGAGCTTCTTCACGTCGATGTCCTCCGTGCCGAACTTCCACTTGATAAAGTCCCGTGTGTGCTGCAGGGAGGTGCTGTAGCGGTCCATGGTCCCCGGGGCATAGTCCTTCCCCACCAATTTGCTCATCTGCTCATTGTGCATGCGGAACACCTCCAGCAGTAGCACTGGCTTCTCCTCCACTCCCGACCACTTCTCCTTGAACGACTACTCTACTGTCACGGGCCTGCCTTCTTCGAGCAGCTCCCGGTGGTGGCCATATGCCTTTGTTCTGAGGGTTTCCAGATAAGCATTTACGCTTCTGGCCTCTGCTGAGCTGCCCTTCACTTTGCCAGCCTCGGCTGACCATCGTGCCGGCGAGACGTAGCGGTGGGTGCTTAGCTCCAGCCGCTGGCCCTGTAGCGTGACGCGCAGGTAAATCGGCACAAGATTGTCTCTGGTGGTCTTTGCTTTCCTGCCGTAGAACAGGATACTGATTCTGGTGTCCATTTCGCTTCTCCTTTTATTCTTAAATCTAACAATCAAATGAAGGCTCCACAAGATGTAAAATAACTGTACATCTTATTAATGGCCAGTTAGTTACACAGCAATTCGGGTACCCGGAATCGGAACCGTTTCGGGTACCCGAATTTGCTACCTCAGAAAGGAGAGAAAATGTAAAATTCAGGTAGGACTAAAAACAAAAAAGCCCTTAAATTGCTGATTTAAGGGCTTTTTATGCTAATTGATAAGGTATTTGGCAGAGAGCAAGGGATTCGAACCAGTACAGCCCCCTTGAAAATGCTGGCAAATAGCCTTATTTAAGCGTTTTTGAAAGGTGTCGCGAAGTGTCGCGAGCTATTTTGAATGGCTAGTGTCGCCTGTGGTGTCGCGAGCTTATAGGTAAAACTCCCCTTTGTACTCCGGCAAATTGTTATTGATATGGTGGTATAAGTCAGACTGGAAGTTCTTGCGAAGCTCTTTGTAAACCTCCGACTTCTCTGCATTAATGTTGAGATGATGAATGATGTTCAGCAAGCGTAGCATTAACAAATCCTCAACGTCCGGCTCAATTACTGTAATCTCTCCCACCACTGCATCCACTAGCAGCGTAAGCTCAGGATACATGTTAACAAAGGCATCGTGCGTCTTAGTTAGTTTAACAATCACACTAACTACCTTTTCTGCCTCCAGCTCTCCGTTACCAGGCATGGTTTGGTCAACGACTTGTTCTACGTTCATCCTCTGTATACTACGTTTTACTTCTTCCGTTCTTTCAACATTTCGATAATTTCCTGCTGAAGACGACTATTCTTTTCCTTTTCAGCAATTATCACTTGGTGAGCTGCAATCAGTTCATTCATACAATCTTGATATGTCCCAACAACCTGTACATTTCTGCTTCCTCCAGACACACTTTGTTGTACAACTCCTGACTTATGATCACTTCCCTCAGAATCGAAAAAAGAATGGATCTCAATATTAAGAGCATTACTTATTTTCAATAAGACATCTGTACTGATGTGTTCTTTATTATAGATCTTATAAATATTATTTTCTGAAGTCCCTACCCTATCTGCCAGCTCCTTATTAGTAATCCTGCTTTTTTCTACTATCTCCTTGATTCTCTTACCTATATGCATCTAATGACAATTTTTATGTAAAAATTTTACATGTAGTATTTGGATAGTATGTATTACCTGTACATATTTGCCTATCCAAAACGGATAAATGCCTGATAAATATAGATAATTTAAGGGGCATTTGTGCTATGAATTTTTCAAAGGCTTTGAATAGAGTTCAGAAGACTAAAACAGTGCCAAACATGCGCAAAACACTATATATAAAACTTAAAAATTCTTAGGAAATGAATACAAAAGAGTACAAGTACAACTTGAATAAGTTGCTGATGGAAACAGAGCGAGGTCTGGCAATTAGCACCATCGAAAAAATGGTTACCAAAGAATATGGCATCCCTGCCCCTACCTTCAGAAAAGACCGTGCAATTGAAAAAGGTAGCTCAAAGTCCATAAAGGATGATCGCTTAGCGTGTTATGCCGCTTTTTTCAATACTACCACCGATAAGCTGCGCAACTATGAGCTGGCATCCAATAAAAGCCTGAAGCAGCTTAAGTCACAAACTACAAAGGATGTAAAAGAAGCTGTAAGCGATGCCATCGGTCTTACCAAAAGGGCCTAAGAGTAAAGGCGCACAGCAACCTCTGCTTACACGCCATATAGTGAAACTAACCTCTCTTCGCGACAAACAGCCTATCTGGTCTACCGGATGGGGCATAATCAATGAGAAAATCAAAGAGCTAGATAAAGATGAGCGATATATACGAGAATATTAAGCTAACACGCCAGGACATAAGAGAACTGGAAAATGAGCAGAAAGAGCTGCTTCAGAAGCAAAAAGAACTGACATCCGGCATTGATATGGCCAAGGAGTATAAGCAGCGCGAATCACTCAGATGGCAACATGCTCAGGCTTGTGAGCGCCTGAGGAAGATAGAAGTGCTTGTGGAGAGAAAGCAGTCTGATTTACAGCAGTTGGCAGACAGCCTGCAGCTAGCAATTTTTAACAACTAAGCCTATGGATATGATGCGCAAGGCTTGGCTTCTTCAATCTGATGACTACATCAGGATGATTAATGAAAAGGAGAAGTACCTGGCTCAACTCAAATCAGACCGTGCGCCGGCTTACCGGCTCAAGGCTGTGGACGATGAGATCAACTTCCTGACAGACTTCTACAACCAGGTAGAGAAGATCATGGAAATACACGAGCTGGAGAAACTGAAGCTGATGGTGGAGAAGGTGATGCTCGGGAACGAAATCAGATTAATGATTCGGATGCTTACTCAGATGCGCAACCTCTCTGTTGACCCCGAAGAATTTATGGTTCTGATAAGTAAGGTGCATGACTCTGCTTCTGAAGTGATGGATGACAATACGTTGCTCAGACCGGACAAGGCATTCCAGCGCGAAGTGGACAGATACTATAAATATGTTATGAGAAAACGAAAAGAGGCTGAAGAGCTGAATAACCATGCCGATAGAGAGAAAGCCAATTAAACTACCGGAGAAGCCGAAAGATCAGGAGATTATTGTAAAGGAGAAGCCAGCAAGCCAGGAGACTGAAAACGAACTGATAGAGCTTGAAGAAAGCATTAGGTTTTTTACCGAGAAGACTGATACTGATGGCAATTTCAAGGACATCACCATAAACTATGTAAAGCTGATAAACTTCTACAAAAGCCTGGGATTTGCCAGATACGATATTGAGAAAGGCAGGTCTATACTTGTGATGATTGAAAACAGGGTGATTTCAGAAGTTTCGGTAAACGAGATCACTGATAAGGTGATAAATCACTTGGGCAGACTTGATTACAATGACTACGAGCGCCTAAACGCTGAAATGCTCACCAACAAGTTCTATAAAGCGCTGGGCAGCTACTTTTCCGCTGACAAGCTGAACAGAATGGTACTCGACCACTTTATTGAGATTAACAGGGACTCAAAAACTGAGGCCTTCTTCTATTACAACAACGGGTATGTGGTGTGCACCAAAGATGGATGGCAAATAAACGAATACAGTAAACTGCAAAGCTACCTGTGGAAGGATCAGATTCTTAGTAGGAACTTCAAGCTTATTGACTTTGAAAAAGCTGAGGATTATAAGAGCTGTGGCGTTTTCGCGGATTTCATAGGCAAAGTATGTGGCGAGGATGAAGAGCGCTTTAAGAGCCTTTGCTCAATCATCGGTTACAACCTTCATGCTTACACTGAGAATAAGCTGAAGGCCACCATTCTCACTGATAGCAAGATTAGCGAGGTAGCTGACGGAAGAACGGGCAAAACGCTGTTCTGCAAAAGCTTGGGGCACATGCGAAACTATACCGAGATCAACGGCAAAGACTTTGATCCGGTGCGTGACCAGTTCAAGTACCAGGAAGTAAACATAGACACGCAGATTGTCCACCTGAACGACGTGCGCCAGTACTTCAACATCGAACTGCTGTTCAACGACATAACGGAGGGTGTCAAGGTAAACAAGAAAGGGCTCCAGCCATTCACGGTAAAACTGAAGATGATTATCTCGACTAACAAGACAATCAAAATTCAGGGATCATCAGCCCGAGACAGAACCGTAGAGTTTGAGTTTTCAGACTACTTCTCCGATAAGCGAAGCCCCCAAGATGAGTACGGCCACTGGTTCTTCACAGATTGGGATACTGAAGAGTGGGCCAGGTACGACAACTTTATGATGTACTGCACCTCGGTTTTCCTTAAGGTAGGCCTGTACCAAACCAAGAGCATTAACCTGGAAGCCAGGAAGTTACTCGACCAATCCAGCATTGAGTTCATCGAATTCATGGAAGACCTGAAGATAGAGTTCGGCATAGAATACGATAAAAAAGCACTGTTTAAACAGTTCATAGAGCGCTATCCTGACTTCGATACCCCAAAATTCAAACAACGCCACTTCACCTCCTGGCTGCGGATGTACGCAGAGTATTCGGAAGGTTTTAGGCCTATAAACAAAACAGAGGACGAAGTAAGAAGAGGTGGCGCAGATTATATCATTTTCAGAAGTAAACCAAATAACCCAAACCCATGACAATTACAATCAATTCAGAGTTAGTGCAGCCGTTAC
Source organism: uncultured Pontibacter sp. (assembly GCF_947495565.1). Classification (GTDB taxonomy): domain Bacteria; phylum Bacteroidota; class Bacteroidia; order Cytophagales; family Hymenobacteraceae; genus Pontibacter. The sequence continues at coordinate 83,157 of NZ_CANLZM010000014.1, read as the reverse complement.
ACGCAGCGGCAAAGAAGTTCGGCATCAAAGTGAATCCAATAGAGGCAGAGATTGACGGGCAGTACCAGGTAGAGCTCCCTGCGGGTTGGAGCGGCAGTCACTGGTTTGAGTTTGGCTTACAAGCTGGCTTAGATTTTCAGTTCAAAAGCTCCTTAATCATAAACGACTAAGATATGCTCAGAAGGTTTCTAAACAAGCTACAGGCTAGCAGAGCAGAGCGGCACAGGGACAAGTTGATTGCCGCAGGAGTAATAGCAGTCACTAAAATTGAGTTCACCACTTTTGAAGGATTAGCACTGGCTAGAGCTAATTGGCAGTGTGTGAAGCCAGGCTGCAAGGAAAACCTGGGCTTCACTGAAATAGGCCATCCGTTCGTGGTTGCAACCGCATCTTACTTTCATCGCCAGAGCTGCCCCTCCTGCTTAACCAAATACCACACCCAAGTTGACTCCGACTACGAGTTGCACATTCATAGATTTTACTTCAACCCATTCATATAATCAAACAGCTATGTCCAGTAATAAACCAAAAGCTAAGTATTTCCCTTCAGTGAATTTCGAGCTCACTCCCAATATTGATGCGAAGCTTACCATGAAAGGCTTTCATTATAAAAATGCAGCTGATACAGTTGAACACCCTGGAAAGGGTGCGAAACTTAAAGGAGTGTCTGCACAACTGCTGAAGGCCTGCGAAGGCATGACCATACACACTGAGCTTGACGCAGTAAAGGAGCTTGTTGTAATTTGTGATCATTACGACAGCAAAGGCAGCATCAACTGGCCCAACACCATGTTGCTTGTAAGACACACCCTCACTAATCTGCACTTCAAATCCGATAGCATTGCTGAACTGGAAAAATCACTGGCCCCGATACTAAAAGGCCATGGTCAACCGGCACTGGGTGTATCAAAATAATCCCTACTGAAAACGCCAGGCAAAAAGCGGCTTTAGAGCCTGTTTTGCCTGGTAAAAATCACCTAAAGGTGTATCACGAAAAACAGGTGATTTTTATAGTACAGTAAACACACCAAAAATGAGACAATTCCTATCAAAGCTCCTGCTTACAATCGCAATGGCAGGATGTATCACTAAATTCTAATGGATAAGATTATATCAATACTGGTTGCCATTGTTGCGTTGGCCATTGTTTGTTTTTCGTTTGCTGAGACAAACTTCAGCTATACCAAAGACCACCGAGGCGTGGTGATCAGCACCGTTCACACCTACTCCAGCTCCATCTTTGCTCAGGAGGTAGCCAATGATCCAGCGTATGACGCTTCGATTTATGAGTTGGTGATTCGCAAGCCGGATGGCAGCCCCACTGTTGTGCGGTGCACCAGCTATACTTTCAAGCAGCACCAGGTCGGTGACCAGGTAAGCTACCGGACCAGGTACGGAAGAATCACCCACACAGAGTTGAGCAGCTATGACGTCAGATAAGAGCATTCCTGTAGCATTGTTCGTCCGTGTTTCAACCGGTGGCCAGGACTACAGCAGGCAAGTATCAGACCTTACCGCTTATTGTGAGAAACAGAACTATGCTATAATAGATGTGATTGCTGAGAAAATGAGCGGTGCCAAGAAAAACGAACACCGGCAGGCTATAAAAGAGCTGTTAGACCTAGCAGGCAGTGGAGTCATCAAGAAGGTGCTCGTGACTGAGATCTCTCGCCTGGGACGCAAGACACTGGAAGGCCTGAAGGTTCTGGATCAACTCAGGGAGCTTCAGGTTTCAGTGGTAATACTGAACCGTAACATCGAGAGCATTACGCCTGAAGGCAAGACCGATGTAATAGCAAAGCTGTTCTTCACAATCATGCTGGAATTTGCCGAATGGGAGCGAGAAACAATCATACAGCGCATCCATTCCGGCCTGGCAGAAGCAAAACGCCAGGGCAAAACACTGGGCAGGAAGAAAGGCACCACTACCAACGAGCAGCAGCTCCTAGACAAGTATAAGAACGTAGTATACCACCTTAACCAAAGCAAAAGCATTCGTGACGTGGCCTCCATTTGCGAAGTAAGCCAGGTTACGGTACAGAAAGTAAAGAAAGCAATCCTGAATCAAACCTAGATCAAACTTAATTCTACAATAACAAAAGCGGCGTTGCACCTGGTGGCAACGCCGCTTTTGTTGTGATACCGCAGTGTTTACTGCCCCCACTTGTGAAGGTGCCAACCATTGTGCTATATAGTTTGCACATGCCTGCCGGTATTTTTACTTTCTTCAATTGGTTAGAAGCAAAGGATTAGTACAATAAAACAGAGCTTTATACTCCACTTCAAACCCTTTCTTTGGAAGCGTAAACATAGGGTACCCTATTTTATTTACTAATTCTATGCACAAACCTAAAAAAGATAGAATAAAGAGAGTATAAGCAATATTTGCATACAAAAGTATGCACAAAGTATGCACAAAGTATGCACGAAATCGCAAAAGTATGCACGGACTCCGTGCATACTTGCCTTTAGCTGTGCATACTTGTGCAAAAATCCGTGCATAGTATGAATTTGTTTAATACAAAGAAAATGGCAATAAAAGACGTATTTTACATGAATTATACAAATCCCGTGCATACTTTTGGAAAAAACCGACTTTTTCAGCACCTACCTATTGATGGTATACCTATTACTAATAGTTACTATATGCTACAGTTATCTATTCTACAATTTTTTGATAATTTCAGAATTGTATAATTTGCGGGTACTTTAATGCGATTTGTAGCGCATCTATAGTGAATTCATTATATTTATACATCGTATCACCTTTTTGCCATCGTTTTAAGTCAATGTCTAAGGCTATTCCGACCTATAATAAATCTTCCGTGGCAAATTTGTATGGCATCACCGTGAAATCACTTAATGCCTGGTTTGAAGACGAAGAGTTTGTGAGAGAATTCGGCACTTACAGAGGAAAAGTGTTCAATCCAAAGCAGGTTAAGGTAATAGTAAAGCATTTTGGGCCATTTTACGGCTATCAGCATGAGGTAGAGCTGTAGTTTTGCTATAACTAAACTATCATATTCAGGTATAAGAGCGCATGAGTGCATACTCATGCGCTCTTTTTTTGCACCTCTGCAATCAGGAATCAAACGGAAATCAAACCGGAACCCCTCAAAAATCACCCCCTAAACTGCCGTAATTTTCCCTGTCTCCCATAATTGCGCCTTGCCTCCCCTAACCGGAAATCGGTTGTAACCCTCCTAGTACTTTTGAATCAACAACAACGCGAAACACGAACTGTAGCACGCTTTTATGATTCTTAGATGATTACTGATGCCATGCCGCCTGCCCCAACGCCCGTAGGCCTGATCTTAAACATTCTCACCTTCTTCGCAGGCTTCCTGCTTTCTGTAACAAAGGTTCCTTCAACCATGCTGGCAGAGATCTCCCTCACCGGAAGCATCGAAGTGATTTGGTACGGAGCCGTGGGCGGCATCACATCGCTTACCGTGAAGTACCTGGGGGAATACCTGGTATCGAACCGCGAGGCCTTTTTGATGATTTGTAGCACCTGGTTGAAACGAGGAAGATAGAATGAGAGGCTCAACAATAGCGATAGCCGGTTTTGCCGGATTCGTGCTGTATATGGTTACAAGCTCTGCCAGCAGGGCAAAGAACGCGGTGGCCGACCTAAAAGTGTTCGTCACCAAACCTGAAATGCCTTCCGTAGGCGGGGCAATGGTCAATTTCCCTGTGCAGGTAAGGTTATATAATTACCATGATGTGGATCTGCCAATCGAAACGCTGAAAGTAACGGCAGATTATGAGGATGGCGGCAATTGGGTAGAATTCGCCACCAATAGGCCAAACCTTAATAACTGGATCGTTCGCAGAAGCTCCGAGACGAAAATTACCGTGGACATGACCAGTTCCATTATGAATATGCTGACCGACTTGTACACTATAATATCGTCCGGAGGCTTTAAAAGGCGCATTCGTATTAATGTAACACCTACTGTGCTAGGCCTCCGCGCGGAGCCCATCAGGCAGATATTTGATATGTAGGCATGACAGCTATCAAACCGAAATCAAACCAAAATCAAACAGGCCTCAAGGTGCTGCTTGGTGCAGGGGCGCTTCTGGCTCTGTATGCCGCCCTGACACCTAAAGACCCCTTGACACCTGCCGCCAAGGCGGAACGGTACATCATGTTCCAAAAGGGCACGATGGCCGGACTGCCGACAGGCAAAATAAAGATCACCAACCTGCGTGTGCCGATGGTGGACTACACTTACTACCAGTCACACCAGCTACCTAATGTGCATGCTGCTCTGGATGACATCAAGCGCACTTACGGCAAGACGATACAGGCCGTGGAGGCAGTAACGCACGTGCCTTTCGACTTGATCGTTGCCATGATCTTCATCGAGAGCGGAGGCAATCCGAATGCTGTGTCCGGAGCCAACGCTGTAGGGCTGATGCAGCTCCTGCCTGACACTGCCGTGTTTACGGTGGCACTGGAGAACATTAAAAAGCGCCTTTCCAACTACGAGAAGGACTGGCTGCGAGAGACTTTGGGCAACAGGCTTGACTCGGGAATCCTTAAAATGCGCGACCTAGGTACTGAGGTAAAGTACGGCGGCATCATTAAGAACAGGTTCATCACCAAGTCAGACCTGTTCGACCCGAAGCTCAACATACTGATCGGCTCCATCTTCCTGGGCATCCTGCTGGATGAGCACAAAGAGGCTGACGGAGGCTATCGCCTTGACAAAGTTGTCGTGCGCTATAACATGGGTTACAATGCCATGAAGAAAGGGGCGCTCATGACGGGCTCTCCTAACCAAGTGGTGGCAAGGCTGGATGACCAGAGAAAGGCAGAGCCGAGCGCCTACATCAAAAAGCTTGTAGGAAAGAACGGGTTACTAACCCTGGTATAAAAAAACGCGATGCAGGCACAATACAGGCGAAAACTCAGCCCGGGCACCGATTACGACAGGTATTTCAGGCGCGGTGAGCTAAAGCGCACAGACCCGATGCTAAGCAAGAGCGGAAGCGTCTTTACCACCATCAGGCTCATGGAGAAGATTGTGCATGAGACACTGCAAGACACTGCGCTGATCGCGCCGGAGCTGAGGGGATCAAACCTAAAGCAAACGTGCAGCAACACCTTCGACTTCGTGTACCGGCACATCCAGTATAAGCTGGATAAAGCCGGTGTGGAGCAGCTCAGGAGACCTTTGCGCTCCTGGGAAGACAGGAAAGAAGGCGTTGACTGCGATTGCTACAGCATTTTTATCAGCAGTATACTTACCAACCTGGGGATAGAGCACTATTTCCGGATGACCAAGTACGCAAATGACTGGCAGCACATTTATGTGGTGGTGCCGATCAAACCGAATTCAAACCTAAATCAAACCGCCGACTACTACACGATTGACTGTGTGGTGGACAGGTTTAACAACGAAGAACCATACTCTGCAAAGCACGACAGAAAGATGAGCACACCGATCCAATTCCTCAACGGCACACCTAGCGTGGGTAATATTGTAGCACCTGGCTTCGGCAATGAGTTCACCGACTTCGGAAAAAAACCATTGGCAGGCCTGGGAGCCGTGGACTCTGCAGCAACGCTGTATCTGGATATGCTGGAGAGAATGAGGCTGCACTTTGAAAACACCCTGGATCAACTGAAAGCGAATCCTAAAGCATTAACAGCTCAGGCCGGATCCAAGTTTAGAAAACAGGTTGAAACACTGCTGGCCAACTGGCATGATGGGCAAAAGAGAACAGAGTTGTTAAACCAATATGCTGTAGAAAGCGATGATTTAGCAGGATTTGGCTCTTTGGCTGGATGGCCTAAATCCATGTTCAAAGCTATCGGAAGCGGTATATCTAACGCCGCCAGCTACGTGGGCGACAAGGTGGGCGATGCAGCCAAAGCAGTAGCCACGGGCGTTAAGAACACAGCCGAGTGGACAGGAGACAAAGCAGGCGATGCCTGGGAAGGTATTAAAAATGCGGCTGAATGGACTTTTGAAAAGGTCATACAGCTCAACCCTCTTTCGATTCTGATGCGAAACGGTTTGCTGCTGGCCTTTAAAATAAACCTTTTTCACATGTCCGAGCGCCTGGGCTACGGCTACTGGACGGAGCAGGAGGCACAGAGCAAAGGCCTGGAAATGAACGAATGGCGCAAGCTGAAGGAAAAGCTGGATGACGTGCACAAGATTTGGCGCGGCCTTCAGGGTGACGAGGATTCACTTCAGAAAAACATACTGCAGGGCTGGGAGCATGGGGTGAAGAAACATGATCTTTTGAAAGGCTTGGGAGCGGCGGCAGAAACGGGCACAGCAGCGGCCATGCCCATCATCCTGAAGATTGTCGCAGGCCTTGCCACAGTAGCCATTAATAAGATGCTGTCAAATGCCAATACGTCCAAACCAGAGAACTTGGACTATCCGCAGGATGGCAACATCAACATGAATACGCCTTTTCCTCAAAGCGAAGCAGAGTACTATGCCAATTTGCCCCGGTACAACAACCCGCAGCCGATAGGCAGCGACAGTACGATGTACCTGGTAGGCGGAGGGATTCTGCTGCTGCTGTTGGTGCTCAAAAGCTCCAAAAAATAAGGCGCGTAACAGCTCACATACTTATCTGTAGCACTTCCTTACCATGAAAAAATGAAACGAAATCTCGGGCTCGTAAGACTTGCCCAGGAAGAGGCCATGTACCTGGATGACGGCGGGTACGGCGGCGGGGGCATGTACAGCATGCCCCACCAGGAGCCTCAACGACTGATGCCAGCACCCATTGTCATACCAGTACCAGGACCAGCCATCACACCGCCGCCAACAGTATTACCAACGCAATTACCAACGACCATGCCTTTAAACTACGACTGCAACACACCGCAGTGCATGTTAGACATGCTTTTCAAGGAAGTAGGCCTTGACGCATCCGATTCCTCCGGCTCTGGCGCCTTCACGCAGAGCACGCAACCGATCCAAACGCAGGCTACGGTTACAAGTGCCGAGGTAGCGGTGAAGAAGGAAAGCGCTGGAGGAATGAGCCTGGTTTGGCTGCTCCTGGGCGGCTATGTAGCGATACAGCTCGCAAGCGGCATGTCCAAGCCTAAAGGCAGCTCCAAGTCCGGAGGGCTGAGTGGAGTGCCGAAAAAGAAAAAGCAAACCAGAAGCAAACCAAAATCAAACGCCAATCAGCGCCCCTCCGGCAATAGGAAGATCGTGCTTTAACCCTTAGTAAAACCATAACCCTTTTTAAATTCATGAAATTCAATTCAACAAAAGCCCAAAGCAATGCCATTGTTGTAGGCGCTGGTGCCGCAGGCATCGTTGCCGCTAACAAAATCGGCAAGATTTTGCAGGAGAAGGCTCCTGAAGCCGTTAAAAAGCACGTGCCGCTTATCCTGACCGCAGCCGGTATACTGGTGCCAGCGGTAATGGACATCAAGAACGAAGCCGCCGTTGCAGCACTGCACGGCATGTCCATCGGCGGTGTGATCCAGGTGGCCAACGGCTACTCCGTGGACGAGACAGGCGCTCTTGCCACCTCCGGCATCAAAGGCTTCCTGGCCAAAACAGTGCCGATGCTTTCAGGTCTGGGCAGCGTGGAGCTTCCGCCCTACGAGTACTACGAGAACACGGCAAACCAGCTCATGCTGGCCGGATCATACCAGGAGGAGCAGCCACAGCGCGTGAACCCTGCAAGTATGTTCCAGGACTAGCAGTCCCCTCTTTTCAAACCAATTCCAAATCAAAATCAAACGTTAAAACAATTATCTCTTAAAGATGAGAAATTCTATTTTCTTAGTGGGCCACGTTGCCCTATTGCAAGCCATGGGTTACGTTGACGGCAATTTCGAGCCTGATTTCAAAAGAGCCGCAGCTTCTGGCGTGAAGTTCACAAACGGCATGGAGTACCTGCGCCTGAACATCACCAACAAAGGCGGCATCGTTGACCTTCTGACCGCCAATACGCAGCAGGTAGACGGTGAGTGTACTTTCAACGGTAACATCCTGGAAGATGCCCGCAACCTTGCCCTGGAGAAAATCCGCTTAGGCTATGCGAAGTCTGCGAAAGCTGGCGGCGAGACAGACCCTACCCTGCTGAAGTACAGCAACCTATACGATGATGTGCCTGCGGTGCTTGCCAACGCTGACCTAGTAATCGCTCAGGACGGCAAGGATATACTGACTATACCTGTGCGCCATTTGCTGGTAGGTTCTAAGAGCGAGCAGGTTTCAGGCGCTGTGGACGCGTTTGAGTCAGGCGTGATCAAGGTGCTGCGCTCCAAGTCTAAGATCAACGTGCAGCTTCGTTTCCCGAAAGGCGCAAGCATCGGAAACGTGGACAACCACTTCATTGAGCTGCACTTCATCGGAGCCGCGACTACTCGCTAGGCCTCCCCAACATCAAATCAACGGAGAGGCCCGCTAACAACAACAGGGCCTCTCCAAACTTTCAAATTCTCTCACTTCATACTTTTAAAAGATGAGCCAGAGCAGGTCACAAACCCTTACTGTAACATACCCTGTAGGCACTGCCGCAGGCACCTACAATGATTCTGTAGTGCTGGACGAGCAGTACAGCGAGTGCCAGGGCGTAGCCGCCTACGAAAGCGGAAACGGAGGCATCCCAAACTACAAGATCGGCCTGAAGGACAGTTCCGATACATACCAGGAGCAAACCCACAAGGATGACTGGATCGTGAGCACCGACGTTGCCCCAAGCCAGCGCATCAAGCCCATCACCCCTCCTATTCGCGGTCAGAAGCTGACTGTTGTCACGCAGATACCCGAAGTGCTTACAGCCGAGCTCAGCTACGATATCGTGTTCAAGCTGACCGGTAAGAAAAACCGCTAATCATCACTACCCTCATATCCCAAACCATGTCAGCCCACATTTCACCCGAGCGCTATATCAAAGAGTTTCAGACGGACATTACCGACTGCATCGGCTTTGCCGTGGAGAACGACGGCACTACGATGCTTGAACTATCTTTTGACAAAGGCAACACCTGGCTAAAGGTGAAGCCCGACACCTCACGCACATTTGACTCGGGCGTGGGCGATGTATTCATCGGGGAAATATACGGCAGGTTCGGTGAGGTTTATACTTACCCTGGGGAAGAGGCGCAATCAGCCCGGAACGACGGCATGATTGTTAAAATATTATTTACCTGCCCTAACAAAAGATAGTATGGCCGCCGGAGCATCAAAACCAATGTCACAGAGGGCAAAGGGCGCAGGTCCGATAAACATTGATGTGGTTGGGCGTAACTTCGATGACCCTACGAAGTTCAACCAGCCCCATAAGTATCTTACAGCGAAAGACTTTATTATGTCCTACCTGGTGAAGGAACTGCCACCGGTTGCCACTATCTCAGGGCATTTCAGGCTGAACGGAGGCGCAGCATTCGTACCGTTCATGACAATTGAGCGAGGTACGATAGTAAATGAGGTGCGGATTACAGCCAGAGGCACAAGCCAGGTAAATTCACCTGATCTGGCAGAGATAATGATCGGAGGCGGTGCAGTTCCGGCCAGCACTTCGCTGGAGGCTGGGGTAAGAGATTTCACTGTAACCGCTTTTGATTCCAGCATACTGCTCAACACACCAAAGACCTATACCGCTAGGGCAAGAGACCTGAAAGGAGTGCTTTCAAGCCAGCCAAACGACAAGTGGGCAATAGGCGTGAAAGCCTACCACGGTAAGGGCAACGTGGAGGGCGAAACCATTACGGAAGCCTGGGTTCGTGCGAACCTAACCAAACACGGAGCATTCAACCAGCACATGAGCGAGGTAACAGCCACTCCTGGAGCTGATGACTACATACTGTACCTGGCCCCGGTGGCCTGGGGGCTTCGTGTTTTTGAGTTCCTTGGCTCTGACCAGACAAACCCTGAAAGCGCAACACGCATCAAGGTGAGAACCGACGCGGAAATAGCGAACGGCATACTGCAGCAGGATGCCACAGAGTACTTTGTGATACGCTCTTTAGGCAAAGGCTTGGGCGGTGGCTCACCTTACACCTTCAAAATTGGCACAATCGGATAATTTCAAATGAGCTATCAATCAGACTTAGTAGCGGGCACAAAATTTCCTGCTACCATTGGGCTAACCGATGACCAGGTGCAAAAAGGAGTGCCTCTTGCAGATGGCAACATCATCAAAGGGCACCCGAAGAGCTTCGCCACGCTGTCGGAGTTGCAGGATTGCCCAAAGTCATGGTTAAGTCCAGGCAACACAGGCTATGTGCATCTTGACCCTATAGCGGAGAACAACGGAAAGTACGTGCTTTCCAGCAATCTGCTTACCTGGACAAAGGATGTTGCGGCAAGTGTGTCCGGCTCCAGCGATGCCAACCTAAGCAAAGGTGGCTTGCACCAGTACGAAACGATTGCCAGCAGGAATGCCATCCCTCTCTCCCTTCGCCGGCACGGCATGAGCGTGGATATATGGGAAGATGCCACAGCAACGGCTGCAAACGGCAAATTGCTGCCGCGCACCTTCAAGCTAACGGGCAACCTGACTGGAGGAGGCACTTCTGAGCGCGTGACGAAGACCGTTCCTGACGTGAACGTGCTGGAGCTTACCTACAGCGACCAGATCAACGCTGGCTATGAGAATTACATGGTGGAGGAGCATTTCGAGATGTTTCTTAGCCCTGCCTACGTGTTTAACATAGCCAATGCGCCTCAGCCTAAATTACCGTTTGCTGCTGGGTACGTGGCCGGAACTTACAGTGGCACGACAATTTCCTACCATGATGATCTGGATGGCGTGTATGAGTTCTGGGACAATCAGCCATACCGCGACCTGTACGGCAGGCCTCTTGGGGGCGGTGCAGCCGTGCTGATCGGCAGGCGCACCTATAGCAACATGAGCCTGGGGAACAAAACGCTCAAATACTCTTACGATACAGAGGCGGCCGCAGAAAAACTGGATTTGCAGGGCACAGGGGACCAATCGGACGTATGGACGGAGGTTCTGCCAGGCAACAGCACGCAGCCCTCCAGCCATAACCATGACGACCGCTACTATACTGAGGCAGAGGTCAATGCTCTACTTGCCGACAAGGCTCGCCTTGTAAACGGCAAGATAGATATGGCGCAGCTTCCAGATTCAGTACTCGGACAGCTGGAGTACAAAGGGAGTTTTGATGCCAATGCCAATATACCTGTCTTGGCAGACCCAACCACGGCACTAGGGCATTACTATGTAGTGAGAGTTGCCGGAACGCAGCACGGCTTTGAGCTTGGGGTGGGCGATTGGCTGGTATCGGACGGCACGATATGGGACAAGGTAGACAATACATCGGAAGTTTCCAGTGTGTTTGGCCGCAAAGGAGTGGTAACACCGCAGGCCGGAGACTACAATGCAGACCAAATCACAGAAACACAGACCCGCAAATTCATAACCCCGGAGGAAAAAGAGAAAATCAACAACCCTTGGCTACCGAACCATGCACACCCAATAGCTGAAGTGGAAGGGCTTCAGGCGGCATTGAACAAGCTGGATGTAAACGAAAACGACATTGGTGATCTAACAACTAACTATGCGATTAAGTTTGACAGGAAGCGCATTATAACAGCCAATATCACTACTACAATGCAGTTTTCGGCTGACTTGGCAGCATTTAAAAAAGGGATTGTGGGGCGGCTGGAGCTGATATGCAGCCGGAATGTCGTTCCAACTTTCACAAGTGAGTTCCGCAAAATTTCAGGAGATTTTGTCACACCAGGACTTAACTACGTGGACTATCATACTATCTCAGCGAACCGAATTGAATTTGAAATCTACCAATGATGGAACTTCATATTAATAATAATCTAATATATAACAGCGAGTTGCTTTTCACGGAGCAAAATGCAGAAACACAGGATTATATCAACGCTATTGCATTCAGTTACAATGGTGCCAATCAGGACATATCAGTATGGAAGGGAGATGACACTCCCGGTCTGCCAAAAAGATATGATTGGCTAGTTCACGATATCTCAACGCAGGAAGGGCTGGTAATTCGCACGACAGTGGAATGCCGATACCAGCACCCTTACGGCACACCAGCAGCCTTTGCTGGCACGCACTACTTAAACCTGGAGGTAATAAATGGCTAATTTTTCAAAAGCCGGAAACTGGTACGTTGATTCGTATTTCGGCAATGACATGAGCGGCAACGGAACGGATAAAAACCCATTTGCCACACTTAACAGGGCTTATATAAGCGCATCTACAGGGCAAAGGATTATTTGCCGCGGCTACTTCGCAGAAGGCTTGCCATCATCGAGCAAGGGAATTAATTGGGAGGCAGAAGGCTTGGCCGTTTGTGACGGCTCTTCCTTGCCAGACGGCACAACCTGCTTTAACTCAGCCAACACAAATTCTGTTAGAGGGTTTAAACTTCTTTTTTGGCAAGGTACGTCCTATGTTGTTTTTAATCAAAACGCTACTGTGCTGCTTGATGAATGTGAGTTGCATTACTGCTATTTGAATTCGGCAACAGGCACCTCTTCGGGATTGCCTCGCTTCAGCATCCAAAAATGCATAATGAATGAGTGCCGTTTTTCCAACACGTCCTCTTCAAACTATGCGGGGATTTTAACAGGCAATACATTTTCAAACTGTTCAGGAAGCTTCGGAAATGCAGGCGGCGGGTTTATTGTCCGCAACAATATTTTCATCAATTGCAACAGTTTAAGCATAGCTCTCCCAGCCAGCAGGCCGGGGGGAATGGAATTCAACTATAACAACATTTACGGGGGGTTCTCCGGCAACAGCAACGCACAATGGAAGCTTTTTGGTGAGGGGCATTACCAGGTGAACGGCTACCAAGTAGCGCCAGGAGACATCTTCAACGACTACTCAGGAGGGCGAGACGGCATTAGCTATTGGGAAAATGACTTTACCATGAAGCCAGATTGCATCCTGCGGGATGCGGCCAATGACGGACTGGAGTTAGGGGCAAAGCGCATCGGCTACCGGTTTTCGGCAGAAAGCTTATGGGACACATTCAGGGAGAGCAGCAGCAATCTTTCCTATTCCGTAGCCAGGGGGCTTATGCTCCTGGACTTAGAGCGGGGCCAGGGCAGCTATGAATCCACATGGATTAATATAGGCACAGCCATTGAGTTCGACATGGTCAACCTGTGCGCCTCCTTTGTGGTGACAAACGGCAACGCGAAGCAGTTTATCGGCTCCCGTTCCGAAGCGCCGAACAGTACCAAAAACCAACGCAAGGCTTTTGACTTCCAATTGGCCATTGCTGACAGCGACCAGGGCATCCCGGAGTGGAAAACGCAGGAGTTCTTTCGCAGGGTACGGCTGGATGCCGAAGGACGAGGCGTCGCCGACGATTCCTTTAGCCCAGCCTCGGTTCAGATCCCGAAAGGGGCCTATTTTAAAATTGCCTTCAAAATGAACAACCTAGCAATTACAGCATAAAATGGCAATCGAGGTAGAGTTTAGAGGCTTTACACTGGAGAGTGTAAGGACAGGCAGGCCGCCCGAACTTACGCTTGGGTCTATGACACTGGAGCGATATCAGCCCGTGCCACCTCCCCGTGTGGCCCTGCGAGCGTTGACGATGGAGCGGCACCGATCTAGCCCAAAGCAAAAGAGGAGATTTAGAAAACGGTGGTGGTAAATGCCGCCCAACAAAATACGCTATTGCAAACATGAACTTAGTCCCATCCACCCTTGACCAGGCGATCTTAGAGATCAACGGAAGAAGAAACAAAGCCATTTTCTGCAGTATCACCGCTTCCAGCGATGAGTTACCAAAGAAAACCCTGATGAGCCAGGAGCCATTCAACGAGCCGCGTCTGCGCTCCACGGTGGAAAGCGCTTTCATGTACTACCCGAACTGCCGCATCTCATTGGAGGTCTACGCGCCCAACGGCAGCAGAAACAAACTGAGCGACACTTACCTATTGATTAACCCTAACCAAGCCAACGACATGTCAGGCATCATCCCATCGTACAACCAGCAACCGCAGCAAAACCAGAACAGCCAGCTTATTGAGGGCCTGGGCTTAAACGGAACGGCCAACTACCTGCTCAACGAGAAAGCGCAGCAGGTAAATGACCTGAAAGAGCAGATCAAAGAATTGCGAGACACTGTCCGGATGCACGAGCAGACGATCCGCGAGGAGCGCGAGAAGCGATGGCGGCTGGAGCAGGACCTGAGCCTGAAGGATCGGGAGTTCAATTTGGAGAAGCTGGAGATCGAGGCAAGCACCTCTAAAGGTCTGAACGGCCTGGTTGACCGCGCCACTTCTGTGATTGAGGCGAAACCGGAGCTGTTGGGGGTACTTATCAGCGCTTTCACCAACAAAGCGATTCCCATGCAGATCGGAGGTGTGCCGGAGCCGTCACCGGTTGAACATCTCTCTCCGGAGGCGCAGAACGCCTATAACAACTTAACTTCCTGGCTGCAAGGCCAATCAGAGCAGGCAATCGGGGAATTTTACGCGGTGGCGCTTCTGGTATCTCAAAACAAGCTAAACCTATCGCAAATCATAAGCAGCACGCAACATGTCTGAATTTAAGAAAGAGATTACCATCAAGGCAAACGACCAGCTTCAGGCACAGAGCCTGTTTGCCGCCCTACAGACCATCGCCAACAACATAGAGCCGGACAACCTGCTCCTGCTGGCACAAAAGTCTAAAACCTTCGGAATCAACTTCAAAATCAGGCAATTCAAACACCTCATCTAATGGCTAGCTCTACCCTCCCTGCTATAAACGTGCAAATGCCTGGTATGCCTGAAAGCGCCATGACCAAGGCAGTGAATGGGGTTCTGCTTCTGGCCGCAGCAGGTGGCTCCTATTTCCTGATAAAAAAACTGCTCACTGACGCAGCCAGAAACGGGGTGATGGATGACATATCCAACCCGAATTCAAAAGAGGGATTGGCGGCAAACCTGGCTATGCAACTCTACTCCGGCATGATCACTAGCGAGTGGGCAAACGATACCATCGGTGACGGTACGAACCTCACCGTGGTATTTGCAGCCGCGAAAGACATTCATAGCAATCGTGCTTTGGTGGGGTTTGACGATGTGGCCAAGAAGTACAGAGCCCTCTACCAGCGTGACCTGCTGCAGGATTTGCAGAGTGACCTCAACGCGGAGGAAATGACCAGGTTCAGGGGAATTCTCTCAACAGGCCTGGGCGCACTACCTGCACAGGGCAAGAAGTATATCGCCACTGTTTCACCTGGCCTCGTGCTGGATCAGAAACTAAATCCTTTGCAGCCTGTGCCAGCCAATATAGCCCTCGGTTCCTACCTGGAAAGCATGCAGGTAGCCAACGGCCAGGTACTCCACGGCTTTATGTACAACGGGCAGATGCGCTATATCGACAGTGCGACTGCTAAAATCAAAAACCATGTATCCGCCTAGAAAAAAACCGCTTACCAAATCTAACACTCCGCGCAAAAGCACAGCCAAGAAGAATACCTACAAGCCGCAGCCAAAGGCTGACCGGAAAGGCTTCAGCGGGTGGCTGATAGGTGCCGCGGTATTGGGAGGCCTGCTTGCCTGGTCCAATGTCTCCGGCAACAGCACCGTGCCTCAGTCTGGGGAGGCCATGCCTGGAGGCATCCCCCCTGCCCCGACCGGCGGCTCCAAGCCTTCCACGACACCCGCGCCTGCTCCAGTAACTACGCCCCCGGTGGTGGTGGCCCCCGCTGGCAGCAACACGATCTATCTGGTAGTGAACAGCTGGAACGGCGAGGGCCTTTACGCCAGCACCGGCAGCGACTACGCCATCTCCACCGGCTACGGCAGAGACAAGATCACGCACCTGGACCACGGCAAGTACGTCGGCATCTGGAACGGCCAAACGAAGGATAATATGCTTCAGGCAGTGGTTACCATCTCTGGAGTCTCCTACAACGTGTGGATTGACGCAAAGGAGGTGTACCGCTTCAGCATCAGCGAGTATAGCGAGCACAAGCGGAAGTTCGGCACTATGGTGGACAAAACACAGGCGCAGCTTAAAGACATCATTAACTACTTTAAAAATTAACCGTGGCTAACTACGACATTTCTTACAGAGCCCTGATACCGCGTGAGGGCGGTTACGCAAATGTACCCGGCGACATGGGAAAAGAAACCTACCAGGGCATCTCTCGCAAGTTCTGGCCGAATTGGCCTGGCTGGGCGCTTATTGACGCAATTAAGGCCGTGCGACCACTGGAGCAAGGGGAAGTGATCCATGACTACAACCTGAAGGTGTTGGTGAAGAACTTCTACAGGCAGAGCTTCTGGAACACGATGCTTGGAAACTCTATCAAAAATCAGCAGATAGCCGATATCCTGTTCGACTCCCACGTGCTGATGGGCGGCAACGGCATTGAGGTGGCTCAACGCGTGCTGCGCCAGCTTGGTTTTGCCGTGGACGTGGACGGTGTGGTAGGCACAAAGCAGACGCTTCCGGCTCTTAATAATGTAGATGCTAACCTGTTCTACCAAAAGTTCAAGGAAGCCAGAAAAGCTTACCACATAGCGACAGTCAATGCAAAGCCATCGCAGGGCAAGTTCCTGAAAGGCTGGCTTAGCAGGGTTGACAGCTTTCCGGACAGTATCGAAAAAAAGACCTTGGCCTAACGCTGATCCTGCTAGCGGGCGTTGGGCTGGCCTGGTACCAATACAAGCAACTTCAAGACATTAATCCATGAGCAAGCACCTGCTTGCCGCTATCCTGATGGCGGCGACACTATCAGGCTGTGTTACCCCAGTCTGCCCTGCCTACAGGGATAACCTCAAGTACCAAAAGCCGCTGCACAAGCCACGGTTCCGAAAGGACCCAGGCCATCAGGGCGACAAATACAGCAGCGCAGCCAGGAAAGCCGCCGAACAGACAGACGCAGCGCTGTACTTATCCACCCTAAAAGTTTTATCTCCACAATAATGAAAGCACTACTACTAAACGCAGCCGCCAACATCGTGCGCGGCTGGAGAACTACGCTGCTAGGCCTCGCGCTTTTTGTGGCAACCATTGCGAGCGTGTTTAAGGTCGAGGCCGTGACCTGGACAGATGCGATACTTCCCATCCTGCTCAGCACCGGCCTCATGCTCATGCCCAAGCAAACCAAAGGTGCGCTGCGTGACCTGATCACCAGAAAGGCACCGTTGATCCTGGCCCTTCTACTGCTGGCCGGATGCACCGGCTCCAAGGAAAACAGCGCCAGCTCACAGCTTGATACGCTGAAGATCAAGAGCACCGGCACAGTTAAAACCATCATCACCAACACCGTTAAGGCAGATTCCGCAGGCCTGCAGGTAGAGTTAAGCAAGATGCAGCCCAACCAGGTGTACACGCAAAAAAGCGATCGCGCTGAAGTGGAAACATTCCTGGATGAAAAAGGCAATCTCAGCAGCAAGTGCAAATGCAAAGAAGAAACATTGAAAGACAGTGTTGAGCAGGAGATAGAAAGCAGCTATGAAGTGCCGGTGCACCTAAATCATTCTTACCAGCCGGAACAGGAGAAAGAGTCACCGGCCATGTGGATATGGCGCAATTTCATCTGGCCTTTTGCCTTGGTTATTGGAGCTCTCATCGTGTTCGTACTTTCAGCCCTGTTCCTGAAGCACCTTACTTTGAGTCTATTCAATAAGCCTGCACCCAAAGAACCTTCACTGTAATTAATTTTTAACCCTTAATACTTAAAAAATGGACCCATTATCTATTGCCGTAGGCGCAGGAGCTGTGCTAGGCTACAACATGCTTAACGGCAAAAAGAAACCTGCCACGCGCAAGCGCAAAACCACGGCAAAGAAAAAAATTGCTTCTCCTAAGAAGAAAGCCTCCACAACCAAAAAGAAGGCCACTGCAGCCAAACGCAAAACCACAAAAAAAAAGACTGCGGGTGTTAAAGGCAGTCGCAAAAACAGATAAACATACAGCCATAGCAGCCATCCATAATGTGGCTGCTATGGCTGTTCAAACCTCACCTGACTAAACCTCCTGCCATGGAACGATGCGAGAGCTGCAATAGAAAACTGATTAACCTGGTTGAGTTCGCCCTGGGGCTATGCGTGGTATGCGAGCGCAAGCAGCCCGCACCACCGGATGCGGCCGTGTCTTCAGGAAGTGCGGGATCCGATAACACCAATGCCGCAGACAATGGATAGAAAAGCTTTCGTCGCCGCCATCAAGGCGGAGCTCGTGGCTGGGCACAAACACAGCAAAACCTCAGTTGAGAAGCTGGCCAGCAGCTACGGGATCGGTGATAAGACGCTGGTAAAGGAACTGACAGAGCTTGCCATTGTGCTTCGGGCTCGGGAGCTGGCGCACAGGCCAGGCACCATAAAGCAGCGGTTCGACTCCATCGTAGCGCTTTACAACAGCCAGGTCACCCTGTCGCACCGCACCAGCCAAAGCATGCTGCTGCAGCAGTACTCCACTCCAGCACCTATCGGTTACTTGGCAGGCATCTATACCAAAGCTGACCAGCTCCCCAACAAACTGTTTGAGCCAAGCGCCGGTAACGGGCTGCTGACCATCGCTGCCTGGCCTGGAAGCGTGGACGTGAACGAGATTGACATGGTGAGGCGTGAGAACCTGAAAACACAAGGGTACAGGTATGTTGGAAACCAGGATGCAACACAGCCTTTCCGCTTCCTGGCAAAACAGTACGACTCCGTGATCACCAACCCACCCTTCGGCAAAACCGATGCAGTGGAATTCAACGGCTATAAGATAGATACCGTGGATCACGTGATGGCCATACGCGCCCTTGACTGCCTGAAGGATTCCGGCAGAGCCGCCATGGTGATCGGGGGCCACACTGCCTGGGATGCCAAAGGCCGCATACAAGCTGGTAAGAACAGACTATTCTTCAATTACCTCTACCGCCACTACCATGTGGATGATGTGGTGAACATCGACGGCAAGAAGCTCTACTCACGCCAGGGCACCGGATTCGATGTGCGCCTGATCCTTATCAACGGCAGAAAGCCGGAGCCGACCGGTGCGGCTCCCATCAAACAAGAAAAAGATTCCGTGGTACGCACTTATGATGAGTTATTTAACCGCGTGACGCAATATTTAGAAACTACTCCTGCACCAAAACCCAACATGAAAATGCTAGCCCTTAAAGCAAAGGCCATCAAAGCGAAGCTGCTTCTCCTGGAGACCCTGGGGATGCCTTACACCCCGACTTCCAACGCCTGTATCGTGCTCGATACGCATGTGCCGGACATGATGGCGCAGGAGACATTCTCCTCGCTTGACAAAATAAGAATAGCCGTAGGTGGCGATATAGACGCCTTCGTGCAGCACAGGCTTGCCTACCCTACCAAAACAGCCATGTGCAAGGCATTGGCCGCAGAGCAGATCGATGCGGTAGCGATGGCCATCTACAACATTGAGGCACGTGGACAGGGCATGATCATCGGGGACCAGACCGGCATTGGCAAGGGCAGGCAGGCCGCAGCGCTCATTCGCTACGGCGTGAACCAGGAAAAACAGCCGGTGTTCATTACAGAGAAGCCAAACCTCTTCAGTGACCTTTACCGCGACCTGGTGGCCATCGGCTCTGCTGACCTGGTGCCGTTCATCGTGAACAGCCGCGACAAAAAAACCAAGATCAAGGATGAGCGTGGCAAGGTGGTGTATGAGGCGCTTCCGGACCAACAGCTCAAGGATGCCATCAAATCACGCAAAGTGCCTGCCGGATTCCATTATGCAGTGGCTACCTATTCTCAGTTCAGCTCACCCGAGCGCTCTCCGGCCAAGCCAGAGTGGCTAAGGGATGTTGCCAGCAACAACATCGTGATCATGGACGAGTCGCACAACGCGAGCGGAGAGTCTAACACGGGTAATTTCCTTCAGGATATCGTGGCCAGTGCCAAAGGCGTGTTGTTCCTTTCTGCCACTTACGCCAAGCGAAGCGATAACCTGCCGCTCTACGCCATGAAAACAGCTATGTCGGATGCCAACCTGAGCAAAGAAGGCTTGGTGGAGGCCATTCAAAAAGGAGGTGTGGCATTGCAGGAGATACTTTCCTCACAACTGGTGCAGGAAGGTCAGATGATACGCAGGGAGCGCAGCTTCGAGGGTATAGAAGTGAATTATATTACCCTGGACAAAACAGCAGGCGAGCCTAAGCTTGACAAGGAAATGGAGCACAAGGCCATTGCCGACAACCTGACCGAGATCATGCGCGAAATCATCGGTTTCCAAGAAACGTATGTGGAGCCGAGCATTGACGAAATGGACTCTATTGCCGTGGCTGAGGGCAAAGAGGTGAAAAAACGCGGTGGTACTTCTGCAGCAGGTGTGGACAACTCCCCCTACTTCAGCAAGATATTCCAAGTGATTAACCAAATGCTGTTCTCCATCAAGGCAAACACGGTGGCAGACCGTGCCATACAGCGCCTGAAGGAAGGAAAGAAGCCGGTTATTGCCTTTGCCTCTACCATGGGGAGCTTCATAGAGCAGATGGAGGATGCCGAAGGTTCCCCTGTGGGCAACGGCTCTATAATCGACATTGACTTTGCCACTGTTCTGCAGCGCGGCCTGGATGGGGTGATGCGCTACACGGTCACGGACCACGACGGCAGTAAGGAGAAAAAGCAGATCGATGTAAGCGAGCTCTCTCCGGAGGCGCAACTCAAGTACTTTCAGATTGCCGAGCGCATCAAAACCGTTTCCTCCGGTGTGACCATATCCCCGATAGATGCCGTAAAGCAGCGTATTGAGGCCGCCGGTTACTCCGTGGCTGAGGTGACGGGCCGCAAGTACGAAGTGCAGATGAATGAGAAAACCGGCAAAGGCCTGGTGATGCTGCGCGAGAAAATAGCCACAAACGATGCTTTCCGTGCCTTCAACGACAATGAGGTGGATGTGCTGATGATTAACCAGTCCGGCTCTACGGGTGCCTCAGCTCACGCTGTGCCGACCAAGGTTGTACCGGCTGACCAGGTGAAGCAGCGCGTGATGCTGATACTTCAGGCAGAGCTTGACATCAACACCGAGGTACAGAAGCGCGGCAGGATCAACCGCACTGGCCAGTTGAAGCACATTCCCCCTATCTATGACTATGTGATCAGCGCCATTCCTGCCGAAAAGCGCCTGATGATGATGCTTCAGAAGAAACTCAAGTCGCTCGATGCTAATACTTCTTCCAACCAAAAGCAGAGCGAGGCGGTGCTTTCCGTGCCGGACTTTTTGAACAAGTATGGGGATGAGGTAGTGAACAAGTACCTGAACGAGAACCTTGACATGAACTTTAAGCTTGGTGATCCGCTAGGCCTGGGCAAGGATGAGGAAAAGAAAGCTGATACCAGGGGCGCGGCTATTTCGCTTGCGCACAAGGTATCAGGCCGTGTGGCCGTGCTTTCCTGCGCGGAGCAGCAGCAGTTCTACGAGGACATTACCACAGCCTACGATGATTATATTAATGACCTGAAAAACAAGGATGAGTATGACCTGGAAGTAGAGGCGATGGACTTGCAGGCCGAAACGATAGACAGCCGCATTGCCAAGGTAGGTAAAGGCGGCACTTCTGTTTTCTCCGAGAACACGATTCTGGAAACCGTACGCGCGAAGGTGCTCCGCAAGCCATTCACTAAATCTGAGGTGCAGAACCTGGTACAGGAGGCACTTTCAGGCAAAACACCTCTTGAGCAGCAAGAGGAGCTTCGCCGTGAGGCAACAACCTTCATGCAGGAAAGGGCAAACAGTGAGGTGGCCGACCAAAACAGGCACTACGATCAATTAGAGGCTAACATCCACAGCGAAAAGAAGATACTGAAGCTGGTGGATGCAGATAAGGCAGAGGCCTTAGCCGAGCGTAGAGCAGAGCTGAGGCAGGCGCGTGAGGCTTCGGTCAACAAGATCAAGACCTCCTGGAACAACCGCTACTCGTTCATCAATGGCTTGGTTAATTTTTTTACAATAGGCAGAGGTATCAAGTACAGCATTGGCCGTGATGAGTATGCCAGCGGCGTGTTTATCGGCTTTAAGGTTGACCGCAAGAAGAAAAACCCTTTCGCCCCTAGCCATATGCGCCTGCGCTTTGCCATTGCCCACAGCGTGAAGTATCTGGAGATTCCGGCCAGTAACCATGATGCCATCAACGCCATCCGGGGCGCTTCCTACAGCATGTACTCCAAGGAGCGTGACCAGATGATTGATGCTTACTGGGAGGATGCCATTAAAGAAAGTAGCCAGGATAGCAAGACTCGCTATATCGTGACCGGCAACCTGCTTCAGGCCTTCGATCAGTTTAAAGGCAAGCTCGTGAGTTATACTTTAAAGGGTGGCGGTGAGAGAAAAGGCATTTTGATGCCGGAGTATTGGGTGCCGCAGGAGTCTAACAAGTCCGTCACCGTGCCGATCATGCAGGCCATCGGGCACATCAAATCCATGGTTGTAGGACGCTCACTTGTAACCGGAAAAGGTGTATCCATCATAAAGCAGCACGACCACGGTAGCGGAGTAGACTATTTCAAAATTATGGTAGCGGGTACCAAGAAGTCCGGCGGCTGGTTTTTTCTCAACAAAGAGGTTCTGAGCCTAATGGACATGCAGATCTTCGAAAAGCAGTCAGACAAGATGGTAGGCACGATCGGACCGGACCGAATTGAGTCGCTTGTGAAGTGGCTACAGGAGAGGCAGTCAGACAGCATCAACCTGAACGAGTCAGACTTCACCAGGTTATACAAGGATAAAATAACGGCGCCGAAAACAGTGCCCGAGTGGCCTACGCTCTATGTGTCAGCACTCAAGAAAGAACCAACCGCAGACAAATTCAAATTACTGAAACTAAAAGCCAGGGCAGTACAGGCAAAACTGCTGCTACTGAACCTGGAATCAAAAGCAGCCTAACACTCTCAATCACATACACCCGATGAAAAAGTTCACTACATCAAATTACCTTAACTTCGCTAAAAAAATTGAATTTTCACAGATGCCTGAGGCAATCAGGGAAGCCCACTCCGTAACCATAGAGGCTGCAGAAGATGACTGGCTCGCTTACAACCAGGTTCCCGAGATACGCGAGATGGTTGACCTGTATTTTGAAAAGCTGCCTGCCTATCTACCCGAGGAACAACCAGCATTCACCTACACTAAAAAGAAAATTGTTCCTACCAGAGATCGAGGCCTTACAGTGGATACTAGCAGCCAAGATAGCGGCAAAGCTTATACCGATGCTCGCTACGCTATTGAGGGCACCAAAACATTTGACGAGCTGGAAAAACTTGCTTTATCGCTCTTTAGCAGGATAAAAGCAGGTGAGTTCACCAAGCAGCAGTCGGATACTATTAAAGGCTGGATTTCGCTGCATGAGCAGGATTTAGCAATAGGAAAAAAAGTCGCAGGCGGCAAGAAAGCAAAAACAGCTACTGCCAAAAAGAAAACCAGTGCCGCCAAAGTAAAGAAAGAAAAACCGGTTAAGCATGTAACGCCAGTTTCCTACCAGGAGCACTTTACAGAGGAAGAGCAGGTAATAAAGACGTTCATCGGATTTAACGGTAAGACCAAGACTTTCAAGCAAGTGAAGGCGCTTTATGACAGGCTGAATAAGTACATCGTAGAGCGCAAGATCAGAAAGAGCAGCCCGAATGCAGACGCAATCAACCTGGTGCAGGATAGGCTAGAAACAGTGCTTGACTCTATGGGAGAGGAAAATATTAAAAAGATAGAGATTGACCTTTCCAATAAAACATTGGCCTTACTCCATAAGTTTGTAAAGCAATCCAAAGTGGCTCCTACCGTACAGCTCCTAAAGCGGTTTATCCCAATGATGGATATAAAGCCAGATGTAGCTAAGGCAAAGAAGCTGCTGCAGGACATGGAGCGAGCGGAGGAGAAAGAGACTGTTCATAAGTTCGATACTTACTACGGGTTGTTTAAAAATGCCAAGCAGAGCCTAAAGGCATACCTCAGCAACGGGAATCAAATAATGGCCTCCACTCCTGGTTTGTCCGGTTTGGGCTCACTTCCAGAATTTTCAGGCTTGGGATGCCCTGGTAACGATGATCAAAGCTGCGGCTGCACAAAAACAACGCTTGCAGGCGTAAAAAAAAAAGCCCTGCCAAAGGAAAAAGAATTAAAGCTTCCTAAGACTTTGCAAGGCCTGTTCACACCGATTGACAAACCAGGAGTTGACACTTCTAAAAACACTTTTCGCCTGAAAGGTGACTTAGGCCTGTTCCTGGGGAAGATCGAGCGCAAGGAGTTTGCCATCGCGCTTAGGGGTGATAAGGGAGCCGGAAAAACGCGATTGCTCTACCAGTTGAAGGATATTTTCGCTGAAATGGGGTTCAACGTGGCCTCCTTCACCTTGGAGATTGACAAAGGCTCAGATCTGGTAAAGCGCATGAGCGAGGCTTATATCAAGCCAAAGAACCGCAGGTTGGTACAAGCCGCCTCAATCTCACCCAGTGGCATTGACACCATCAGAGAGGCCGCGAAACACTTTGATGTGGTGGCTATCGACAGTTGGAGCAAGTTAAATGTGAAGCAGGAGGAGTTTGATAGGCTTAGAAAAGACTTCCCTAACACCTTCTTTCTTATTATTTTCCAAAGCACCAGCGCCGGTACAGCCAGAGGCGGTAGTATGGCAGAGTATGACGCTGGCATCGTCATACAAGTAGATTTACCAGGTATAGCCTACTGCGAAAAAAACCGCTATGCCGATAGCGAGAGCATGGGCAAAAAGTATGATGTGTTCAACCAAAAACTTATAACCAATGAATAACAACACCATTTTAGTAGTTGCCGCTCTTGGACTGGGGGCAATGTACATGATCAATAAGGACAAAGGCCAGCAGGCAGCGTCCCAGCAACAGCAGCAGGCCTTGATGGCACAGCAGCTTGCATATCAGCAGCAGCAGGCCTTGTTGGCACAGCAAAAAGCGGCAGCAGCCAATAATGCGCTTGTCCAAAATAATGGCGGTAGCAAAATAACCGACATATTTAACACGGTGCAGCAGGGCCTTGACCTGTATGGCAACATCAGGAACGTTTTTGTTTAGTGACCAACCCCGCCATTTATGGCGATACTCGAGTAATAAAAAAGGCCCCTGTGATTAGCAAGGGCCTTTTTTATTTTCATAATTAATACCACACTGATCTTAGTATAGTAATTAGTGCACCTATTACGTCGCCAACTATAATTACAATATGATCTGAAATCATGTTATTGACAGCAAAGAATACATCCTAACCCTACTTTAGCTTTTGCATATAGCTTACCTATAAATTATTTGTCTTAGTATATGCCGACTACCTATCTTTATTAAAAAAAACACGATGAATCCAACTGAACTATATCAACAAAGATTACGTGCTTACGCCGCAGCTCACTATTTAAGCATTGATAACGCCTGCCTTATGGAAGCGGATCCAGTTATATACCACTATACTAGTTTAAAAAGCGCTCTAAGCATTTTAGGCAACTCAGAACTGCGTTACAACCAACCTGCTTCATTACTAAAAAACGACCCTGATGAGCTGGATCTGTCAATCATAAGGTATAGACAAAATAAACAGAAATTTCTTAATGCATACATGGCACAACCAAATGCCGACGCTAAAACTGTGATCAAACTCATGAGAGTAAAAGGTTTTGACGAGAAATTCTTTGATTCAATATTTAGGGAAGGACTAAATGCTCTAAGAAGCCGGTTTGGAGTAGCCTGTTTCTCTATAAGGTCTGACAATGCGCACCTTTGGGAAAACTACGCTGAAAAGGGAGCTGGAGTATGTATTGGATTTAGGTCCAATACCATTAATAGATTTTGTTTGCAATCAAGGGTGAAATATTCTAAAATGCCAAAGTGTGTAGATTGGGATGACGAGGAAAAGGAGGCACTGGTGGTCTGGGCGCTGCAAAAGAGATTAAGGTTTACTAAAGAAGAGGAAATCAGGTCCTTATGCCTCGATGTAGCTAAACACTGTATTTATAAAAACGAAATGTACCTTGCTAGTTTTAGCAAGGATGCTGTTGCTGAGGTATATCTAGGGTCATCGAGGTCAGATGAAGAGGAGCAATCATTAGCCAGTCTTATTGAAAGCAATGAGTATAAAGTGAAACTAAAACGTTTCGATATACTTGATGCTCGCTAATTAGAGATTGTTAAGCAAACCTCCATAGGCAGAACGCTTGTGCTCAGAAGGGAGTTGGAGGAGCAGCCCTATACCGATCACCACTTCCCACAGGTATAGCAACGCTACTCGGATGCAAAATATCATTGGCTATAGCAGGCTGTAACAAAGAAGCCCCACTTCATAGGTAGGGCTATTTTGTTACTTCAAATCAGAGAACCTTTTTAGGTTTTCTTGCCATTGTTTGACCAACTCATCTGTTTCTTTAATGTGCTCTTCAGATAAATCTTCGTTTCTCTCTGTTGCATCCAGATTATCCCGTGTCAGTTCCTTTAATCTGCGGTCTATTCGATTCAGCTCATCTAAGACTTCTCTTTGTTTGCGGTACCTCTCAAATTGTTCTCCGAATTGTTCTTGCCAAGTCATAAGTATAAATTTATTTTAAGTTATATAGTAAATATAAGTCTCTTCCTTACAGGTCTTTTTGTTGATCTTACTTCCCGAACTCCGGAAATTGCCTATATATCTCTCCTTTCCTAATCTGCCCCAGCTTTACCATGTAATTATAGGTCTGGTCCAGCGAAGTGTGGCCGTTTTGTTCTTTAATGGCAATTAGGTCTTTGGTAGCTTGGTATAAGTTGATGTTGCCGGTATGCTTATAACCATAGAGAGTATATTCCTGATCAGTCATGCCCAGTTCTTCCAGCACTTCCCTGTGCCGCAGATAAAAGTATACTTTGCCCACATGCTCCGGCCCCGGCTTGCCCTCTCGGGTGAACACATAGTAGTCGGGCGGGTAGCTGCGCAGCTTGTGCTTCTTAATTAATTTTTCCAGCGCCGGCGGAATAAAGGCATGCCTGCCAACGCCCACTTTAGAGCGATCTGCCGGTATAAAAATCGTTTCGTCCAGTATGTCTTTCACCTGCAGCAGCCGCAGCTCACGGGCTGGCCTAGCAGCAGTATAGTACAGGAAGTTGATAAACAGGTATAGCTGCTCATCGCCTTTCTCCAAAATGCACTTCTTAATAAGCTTCAGCTGCTCATTCGAAAAGGGAACATGCTTGTTAGTATGTACTTTCTTCTTTTTGCTGATTTTCTGAATATGATTGTTCTTCTTCTTGATGGTACCATCAGCTATAAGCGCATTATAGATGCGGTTTAAATTCGTATGGTAATTGTTGAATGTTTTGTTTGAGACCCCAATTTCCTCTACCCCTTTCCGGATTACCACTTTCTCTAGCTTCAGGTAGTTAAAGAAGGCTTTTGCTGCCTCCCCATCAAAATCAATCAGTTTTATATCAGACAGCCCTTGATCATCAAGCCATGGGAATAGCGTATTCTTCAGCGTAACGTAACCGGCTATTGTGTTCGGGCTGAGCGAAGACCTGTTTTCAGCTATGTAGTTGTCAATGGCATCCTTCAGTGTCAGGGTATCCTTTGTTATTTTAGGTGTGAACTTTACCTGTTTCTTTTCAGCCTTCGAAATAACATGTCCCTTTTTGAGCTTTTTGTTAATCTCATTGATTATCACAGACGCCCTTTGTTTGCGCTCGGCTACAGTGGCATATTGGTTAATATCCCAATCGCGCACGATCCGAACTTTCTTCTGTTTGTCATCGTCCCATACCCAGAAGGTAATGGACCATCTGGCATTCAGGTCGGGCCTGCCTTTATCGGTTTGTGGAATGATTAGGCGGGCTAGTTTATAAGGTGTCGCCGTGTCCGATTTAGCCATGTTTAGTGTCGCGAATAGTGTCGCGACCTCATTTTTTGACATAAAAAAAGGCCATTAGAGGTATTCTAAGGCCTTTTTTACAGCAGAGAGCAAGGGATTCGAACCCTTGATACCCTTTTGGGGTATACACACTTTCCAGGCGTGCTCCTTCGACCACTCGGACAGCTCTCTAATTATGGTGCAAATATACACCAATAATCAGCACATCTGCAAGTATAGTTTGTTTATAGTTTTACACACTGAGCTCACCGCGCAGATTCTCGCACAAAAGCATCTTAGCCTGCCCTGGCTCCAAATCCTGTCCCAGCACAAACATCAGCTTGGTTATGGCGGCTTCCGTTGTGATATCGGCACCACCTATTACGCCCATATGCAGCAAATGCGTACTAGTCTCATACTGTCCCTGCACCACTCTGCCCTCATCGCATTGCGACACGTTCAGGACATGCACCCCCCGGTTGAGCGCATCTTGCAACAGCTCCAGAAACCAAGGTGTAGACGGGGCATTACCTGAGCCAAACGTTTCCAGCACCACTCCCTGCAAACCCGGTGCCTGCAGTATACTTTGCACCACCTGCCGCGTAATACCCGGAAACAACTTCAGAATGGCTACTTTATCGCTCATCTGCTGGTGTGCCCGAAAAACATGCTGCGGGTGGGGCAGAATATGCTCATAGCTATACTCTATATCAATGCCGGTTTCGGCCAATGGCGGGTAGTTATCAGATTTAAAAGCATCGAAGTGGCTGCTCTCCACTTTTTTAGACCGGTTGCCACGCAACAGCAAGTTCCGGAAGTAAATGCATACTTCAGGCACCACGCTTCTTCCGTTTTCTTTAGTGGCTGCAATCTGCAGTGCCGTAATCAGGTTTTCGCGGGCATCTGTACGGATACGGCCAATGGGCACCTGGGCACCCGTAAAAATCACAGGCTTCTGCAGGTTCTCCAGCAGGTAACTCATGGCTGAGGCCGAGTAGGCCATGGTGTCGGTGCCGTGCAGCACGACAAACCCGTCATACTTTTCGTAGTTTTCTTCTATAAGCCGGGCCAGCATAAGCCAGTCCTGCACCGATACGTTAGACGAATCGATGGCCGGCTCTATACTAAGCACCGTCAGCAGGTAGTTGAACTGCCGCAACTCGGGCACATGCTCAGTAATCTGCGAGAAGTTAAATGGTACCAGGTGCTGCTCCTTATCATCAAACACCATCCCTACGGTGCCCCCGGTATAAATAATAAGTATGGAGGCTTCCGGGTGCAGCGGCGCCGCAGTGTCTATGTCTACTTTTACAACCTGCATGCTACAATTTAAAGAGGCTAAGGGCGTTGGCAGTGGTTTTTTCGGCTACTTCCTCTACAGGTTTCTGCATCAGATCGGCCACACGCTGCGCTATCAGGGGCAGGTATACAGGCTCGTTGCGTTTGCCACGGTGCGGGGTTGGAGCCAGGTAAGGGCAGTCGGTCTCCAGCACCAGGTTCTCCAACTGCACATGCGGCAGCACCTTGTCTAAGCCGCCGTTTTTAAAGGTAGCTACCCCGCCAATGCCCATCAGAAAACCTAATTCCTTCACCTTCTCGGCCTCTTCTGCAGAGCCGCTGAAGCAATGGAAAATACCTTTCAAGCTGCCGTCCTGGGCAGCTGCTATAATGTCGTAAGTTTCGTTAAACGAGTCGCGGGTGTGCAGCACAATGGGCAGTTTATACTTTTTAGCCAGCTCCACCTGCACCTTCAGGGCCTCCTGCTGCTGCGGCAGAAACGTCTTATCCCAATACAGGTCTATGCCGCACTCCCCCACCGCTGCGAAGGCTCGTTTACTCAGCCACTCCTCTACCAGGTATAATTCCCGCTCAAAATCCTTATTCACGGAAGTAGGATGCAGGCCCATCATGGCAACGCAGGCACCTTTATACTTCTCCTCCGCTTCCAGCATGGCTTCAATGGAAGTATGGTCGATGTTGGGCATGTATATTTTGCTTACTCCCTCCTGCTGCGCCCGCTCCATGGCCTCTGCCCTGTCGGTGTTGAACTTCTCGGAGTAAATATGTGCGTGTGAATCAACTAAGTTCATTTTTTAATTATCCATTAACATTGATCAGCAATCAATGTAGGTGCTACTTCTGATTTGTACCTGCAAGTTAGGAATTTTATACTTGTTGGTTGGTCTGAATCAGGATTTGCAGGATTAGAAGGATGTGGAGGATTAGAAAAATGTGCATGATTCGGACAGGTTGCGACCTATCCCTACAAACAACACGCTTTACTCTGAACTCTATAACTTTCCAACTCCTAAACTCCCCAACTCTTAATACTTTCTCCCCTTCCATCTGGTTTTGATTGGCAAAAAGAAGTATAGAATCAGGATAATGGAGGAAATAACCAGGTACAGTTCCAGGAAGAAGTACATATACCAGCGGGCGCTACGGCCAAGCCGACGGAGGCACAGGTGCAGGTAGAGGCTCTGCAAGAATAGTTTGATGCTAAAGATCGTGAGCATAACGCCCACAGAAGTATAAGTAAAAAACGGCAGCAGCACCGGGTAATAAGCCGAGTGAAGTATAAAAATCACGGCCATGTACAGCGGCAGGTGCATGGAGCCGCGCATCCAGCGCCTGCGCTGCTGCAGGAACGCAGAAAACGTAGGGGCCGGCGTAGAAAGCGCCAGCACATGCGGGCTGTAGATATTCCGGAAACCCCAGCCCCGCTTCAGCACCTCGTTAAAAATGGCGATATCTTCCGTAATTGAGAAATCTATACTTTCAAAACCGCCCACCTGCTCATACGCCTGCCGGCGCAGCAGCATGTTGTTGCCCATGGTGGTAACGCGCAGCCCCAAGTCCGACACCACCTGCATCAGCCCCAGCGCATACAGCCAGTCCATGGCCTGCAGCTTCGCGAAAAAGCCATTCCCCGCTATGGTGGTGATGCCAGTTACAACGCCCACCCCCTCCTTCATCTCTGAAAGCATGGCCTGCACCCACTCTTTCGGCACGGCAATGTCGGCATCGGTGTAAAAAAAGTAATCGGAGGTGGCTATTTTGGCGAGGTGCGCCAGCGCATTTGCCTTGCCTTTGGCTTTGCCTAAAGTTTGGGTAATGGTAATGCAAGTATAGTGCGGCTTATCACGGATAAAATCATCTATTACTGCCCGGGTACTATCGGTGGAGGCATCATCGGCCAGCAGCACCTCCATTTTATGCTTCGGATAATCGAGCGCCTCAATCGCGTGCAGGCAACGGAGGATAGTATGCTCTTCGTTGCGGGCAGCAATAAGAATGCTAATGTGCGGCTGGTGCGGCAGCTTAGAAGTATAAGATTTTCGGTTGAGCACCAACAGGGCCAGCAGCACCAGAAAAAGAGAAAAGTAAAGTATAAAATAGGCTATCGATACGATCATAGGGTGTCGAAAGTATAGCCCAGTTTGGTAAAGTGCTCCAGAAAGCGCGGCAGGGCATACATCAGGTTACGTTGAGCCTTCAGGCTGTCGTGGAATACGATAATGCTGCCACTTTGGGTGCTTTTTATACTTTGCCGCAAGCATTTCTCCGGTGAAAGGTTCTGGTCATAGTCGTTGGTGAGCACATCCCACATCACCAGTTCATAGGTACCGCGCAGCTCTTTTGCCTGCTTGCCTGTAATACGCCCATACGGTGGCCTAAACAACTTTCCAGAAGCTGGTTGCAGCTGCTCCAGCTCCTGCTGGCATTGGGCAGTGTTGTGCAGGTAAGTTTGAAGCGGGGTCTGCCAGCCTTTCAGGTGGTTAAACGTATGGTTGGCCAGCAAATGCCCCTGCGCCAGCACCTGCTGCGCTATGTCCGGGTGCTTTACCAGGTTTTCGCCTACGCAGAAGAAAGTTGCCTTTGCCTTATAGGTTTCCAACTGCTGCAGCACCCATGGCGTTACCTCCGGAATCGGGCCATCGTCAAAAGTCAGGTACAGCACCTTTCCCTGCACCGCGCGGTGCCAGGTATAAGACGGCATCAGCTTTATAAGCAGCCATGGCGTTTTAAAGAGGCGGAGCAAGTTGATGTTTGGTTGTTAACTTTTAATAGTTTGCAGTAACCTTTAAAACGTGGTAGCATGATTATAACAATCAGCAGCCAAGATTACTTAAAACGACAGGATAGTAAGGTGATGTCATCGTTGAAGTTAGCCTCTTCGTTGTAGAGGTTAATCTCGCTTAGCAGCTGCAGGTGGAGTATTTTGGAACTCAGGAAACGGTGCCGGATCAGGAAGTTGATCGTGCCCTCTATCCCGAACTCCGCCTCGTCCTCATCAAAAACCTCCGTCAGCCCATCGGTGTAGGCAAGCACAATAGATTTCTCCGGCACATGCACTTTGCCAACATTCATAAACGGCAGCACATCAAAAACGCCTAGCATGGTGCACCCCTCGTTCAGGAGCATGTGTGAGTTATCTTCATATAACAAAATAGGCGCATTATGGCCAGCGTTTACATAACACAGCTCGCGGGTGCGGCGGTTATAGGTTGCCACAAAAGTGGTGATGAACTTCTCGGCAATTGCGTTTCGGTAGATCAGGTTGTTGAGCTCAGACACCACGGTGTTCAGGTCCGAGTTCTGCCGGAGTAAAGTGCGCAGCCCCGCCTGAAAATTCGACATCAGCAAAGAGGCCGGCACGCCTTTTCCAGACACATCAGCTACACAGAACAGAAACTGGTCGGCATCAATCTCAATAAAATCGTAGTAGTCGCCACCTATAGAAGAGTGCGGAATGTAGCTGGCATGTATGGCTACGTCCTTGTCGTTGGGCAGGCTCTTCGGGAACAGCATTGACTGTACTTCGCGGGCAATCTCAATCTCGCGGCGGATAGACTCCTGTGCCAAACGCTGCCTTACCATGCGGTGGTTCTCAATGGCAACCAGCATAATATTACTGATTGTCTGGATGAAGTTCAGGGCATCGAGGTTGCTGGAATATTTATCAATCTTGCCGATCAATACAAAAGCCAGCACCTTGCCATTGTGCAAAATCGGTATAACGATATCAAAGCAGCGCCACTTCTTCTCCACCTGCAGTTTGGAGATTTTTGTGATCTCTTTTACCTGCAGTATCGCCTCGGGCAAGGGCGCTTTAGTAAAGTCCTGGCTAGCGCCTGAGCTAATGGTACAGCGCCACTTCTCATCATGCACATACAGGGTGAGGCGGTTTATACTTAGCTGGGCCAGCAGGGTAAAACGATATATTTTATACAATGCCCCTTCCGGCAAATTAGCGTTTATTGCCTGCGTAATTTCGAGCAAGGCCGCTAACTCCAGCTTCTTCAGGTTCAGTTCCTGCTGTGGGTTGGGTACAGTTATATCAGACATTCGGAATTGGCATTTAGTATCGGTTGCACAGCCTTAAATTATGCTCCTTTTGAAGGGTAAACATTAAAAAAGTGCGTGCGGGTATTGGGTAAAAATAGTAAAAAAAGAACAGCTTTATCACTGATCTCCTGAAAACCTTTGATTACTCCTACCTATCCGTAGCTGGTAACGATAGAGTTTCCGATCAACAAATTCAGCTTTAATGTGGTAAGAGCGTAAGGAAATTGTGCAAGGTAAGACAACAAGGTAACTGAGCCAATAACGATAACCAGCAGGATCATGTTTAACAGTGGAAGTCAAAAAATCAGGCATGCACACAAAAGGCACAGATGCATAACAACTTACAGGTAAATTATTCTTTCAGCTTACCTGTACATGAGTTAGGCATATACTTTCTGAAGCTATAAAACAGGTTAAATCCAGCTGATTTACCACGCATACTTGTTTAGTGAAACAACAACCCTCTTACACAACTAATACCTCCTAGTAATCAGCTATTTAAGAGATGTTGCTATAGATACTACTTAAAGAAGATAAGCAGGTATTTAGTGGCAGCACCAAAGTATAAATCATACTTTAACCTAATGGATTTGATAGTGCTACCCGTAGCAACCTGCTTATTTTAAGTGGCTAGATAGAGTTGTGTACAACTAAACCTGCCTTGCTGGCAAGGTAGAAGTAATGCTGGCACTTTTCTCCAAATTCTGCTTCGTTGTACTCATGCTCCGTGTCCTGGTCAGGGTAAAGAATCCGGACATAGCCTTGCGCTATAAGGGACTGTAAAGCAGTGCATAGCTCAGCATCATTTAAAGAAAGGGTACATTTAAGATCGGGGTACGAAGTAACGAAGTATAGCTCGTCCAGTATGTCAAACTCGTTGTTGCTCATTAGTTCTGATGATTCTGCCTTTCCAGCTGTAGCGGCCAAACAGGCCCAAAACAGCGGTAATCAGCACGTACGGAATATATACGAACTGCAGGGGAAGCAGGTACCACAGGTACCGGCGCTCCTGCAAAAATTTTGTTACTAGGCTTAAAAATAAAAAATCGACTGAAAACTTAGCCAGATACGCTGCTAAAAACACCTCAAAAGCTAAACTACCCCACAGCACCAACGGAATGGCTACAAAAAGCAGCAGATTAACCTGAAACACACAGAGCGCTACCAGCTGCACCTGTAGGCTTTGGTAAGATTTCCATTTACTGGCCCACCTTACCCGTTGCTGCACAAAGGAAATCAGATCTTTACGAGCATTTGTATAAACTACAGCTTCAGGTGATTTCATAAAAAAAACACTCCCTGGGAAGGATTTATCTACCTTGTGCAGCAGGAACTCATCGTCTCCGCTGGCAATGTTTTCGTTGCCAGCAAAACCTTGTACTTTCTCGAAAACTGCTTTGGGGTAGGCTAGGTTTGCGCCGTTGCACATGTTAGGTTGTCCCAGCGCAATGGAAGCTCCCCCAATCCCGATCAGGCTGGCAAACTCCACCAGCTGCATCCGCTCAAAGTGAGTAGTTGTATGATGAAAACTTACCGGCCCGCTTATAAAGTATGGATGCTCCGTTTCGTACACAAAGGCGTACGTTCGCAGCCACTCCGGCCCTACACGGCAGTCGCCATCCGTGAACACTAGCAGCTCGCCTTCGGCCTGCTCCACCCCCACTTGCACAGCTGCTTTCTTGCCAGACTGCTTTACATAATCATCTAACTGAAGACATCTGACTTTAAGGTTTGGCTCAAGTATAAACCGTCTCACCAAGGCAGCTGTATCATCTTCGGAGTGATCATCCAGCACCAGCACCTCTAGCAGTTCGCGTGGGTAGTTCTGCCGCTCCAGGTCATGCAGTAAGTCGAGTATATTTTCGGCTTCATTGCGCACCGGCACGATAACAGTGATAGGCGTGGCAGGCTGAAAGTTAGCCGGAGCAGTAACAGCAGGCATGCGTTTCCAGGCCAGCCACCTGCTTAAAATAATCCAACTGTACCAGAGCAGCGAAAAGAGTAGAAGCCACCTCATGCCACCACTCTTTTACGTGAAAGCCGCAGGCGCAGCACAAAGGCTAGACCAACCACACTCGGCACCGCAATGTTGAGTAACCAAAGGCTCAGGCTGGCGCTTAGCACCTGTAGCCGCGCCTGCCCCAGCAGCCCGAACAGGTACATAGCCGACAGCTCCCGCACCCCTAAATCAGAGAGTAAACTAACAGACGGCACCACCGATTTCAGGAAAAAGGTACCGGACACCCCGCTCAGATATTGCAGCGGACTCAACCGGACTTCGAACAGTATGAGCAGCAGTATAAACTGCACCAAAAATACAGTGTAGCGCCCCAGCGAGAGCCACAGCAGCCGTGTCATCTCAAACGAAGTATAGGTGCCCATAATAGATAGGTATGGAACGAAGGTACGCAGCGGCTTTATGGCAGCCACTACGGCCACCATGGCTTTGGCGTTGTAGAGCAGCAGCAGCATGGCAACACACAGGGCAAGCAGCAGCATAAACACACTCAGCGATACCCCCGGATAAGCCTGCCAGGCAAAGACAAGTATAAAGTATAGCAGCCCCACCGACCCAGCCAGCACAGTGGCAACAAGCTGGCAGAACCTGCCGATGAAGATAGCCCCAATGGCTTCGAGCCGCTGCCGGCTTTTCAGCTCCAGTACACGGCCCGCATAATCGCCTAGCCGGTTTGGGGTGATGAAGCCCAGCGTAAGCCCGACCATTACCGCACGATACGCCCTCCAGAAAGACAGCGGCTCCAGCTTCTGCCCCAGCAGCTGCCACTTCCTGGCTTCAAAACCCCAGTTCAGAGGAATCAGGATGGCTGTAAG
Source organism: uncultured Pontibacter sp. (assembly GCF_947495565.1). Lineage (GTDB taxonomy): Bacteria > Bacteroidota > Bacteroidia > Cytophagales > Hymenobacteraceae > Pontibacter. The sequence goes on along the minus strand of NZ_CANLZM010000014.1, from coordinate 47,225 downwards.
TATAAACAGATAGCGCTGCGGACTCTGCAGGGCCCCGCTCAGAATACCGCCCCAACTGAGAAAGGTATCAGGGGCCGTAAAGATGGCCTGGTAGAGCAGGAACAGCGTTAGCACCACCACCAGCACCTTTGCCAGCACCAAAAGGAATTTTTTATGAAGCTTGATGTTCAAGATAATGTCTTATTTTTGCACCCTATGGCTTACTCTACTGCACTACCACCCAATAAACTTATACTTGGCATCGACCCCGGCACACAGGTAATGGGCTACGGCCTGATCGAAGTGACTGGTTCTAAGGTGCAGGTGCTGCAGTTCGGCGTTATTCACCTGAAAAGCTACAGTAATCACGCCATCAAGTTAAAGAAAATTTTTGACCGGATGATACAACTCATCGACGAGTACCTGCCCGACGAGTTGGCAATCGAATCTCCCTTCTATGGCACCAATGTGCAAAGTATGCTCAAACTGGGTCGTGCGCAGGGTGTGGCCATCGCCGCTGCCCTCTCCCGTGACATCCCTTATGTAGAGTATGCCCCTAAAAAAATCAAACAGTCCATCACGGGCAACGGCAACGCTTCTAAAGAGCAGGTGGCTAGTATGCTGGTGCAGATTCTGAAGATACAGGAAGTACCGAAGCTGCTAGACGCCACCGATGCGCTGGGCGTGGCACTCTGCCACCATTACCAGAAGGGCAACAATGCCAAGCAGGGCGGCAAGTCCTGGAAGAGCTTTCTGACGGATAACCCGGATAGGTTGGCGAGTAAGTAGGTTTATTGCCACCTATTCTATCTGGCGAAGCGTCTGCTTGTGCCTTTATACTTTAGCCACTGCTTGCTTCACCGAATCGCTGGCGCGGGCTTGCAGCCCGTGCTTTTTATACTTGCATAGCCGCTGCTTTTTGCAACTTGAACCAAGCTATACTTTGTAATTCCTGCTTATCCACAGCCTTACAACCTACTTTTTTCACCTCTGGCTTTGGCTCCCTCCAGGCGGGGGTAGGGGCCCTCTTTAAGGGAGGCCTCGTCTTCCCGCATCGCGCTGTGTTCCCTTCCTTTGCTGCCCTTCGGTCGCAATGCCCTCACGGGCACCGGAATCTCACAAGGCGCTCTTTTCGAGGGCCCCTACCCCCACGGAAAGACTGGGATCAGTATCCGATAGCCACCGCTAATGGAGCTTGAACCGAACTCCCTCCCCTGTTTTTAGGGGAGGGCTGGGGTGGGGTAATAGCAGGGCTGGGATGATTGGCCCCGGTACTGCAGAACGCTGCCTCCGAAACCCGGAACAGTAATAATACACTACCTTCATCATCATTCACCCTAAACCAGAAGAGCCAGCGCTTCTGTAGCGCCGGCTCTTGTAAATTTCTTTCTCCAGATGTGGGTTAAGAGGCGTTATAGGCTTTTCTGATTTTGTCTGCTACCTCTTCAAACTCCTCTTTGCTGAACTGCTTTTTGTTGGCGAAGTTCATGTCTTGCATGCTGTTGAGCGGAATGAGGTGCACATGTGCGTGCGGCACTTCTATACCTACCACGGCCACTCCAATTCGCTTGCAGGGCACGGCTTTTTCTACGGCAGCGGCCACTTTTTTGGCAAAAGCCATCAGGCCCAGGTAAAGCTCGTCATCCAGGTCAAAGATATAGTCTATTTGCTGCTTCGGTATGACTAAGGTATGGCCCTTGGCGGTCGGGAAAACATCCAGAAAGGCCAGATAGCGGTCGTCTTCTGCTATTTTATAGGCAGGTATCTCACCATTTACAATCTTAGTGAATATCGAAGCTTCCATAGTTTAGCGGCTAATTTCTAATATTTCGAACTCAATTTTACCAGCCGGTATCGTGATCTCAGCCACATCACCCACAGACTTGCCCAACAGGCCTTTTCCGATAGGTGACTTTACGGAGATTTTACCAGAAGCCAAATCAGCCTCCTCCTCGGCTACCAAAGTATAATCAACGACCATGTTGTTCTTCAGGTTCTTGATTTTCACCTTGGAGAGGATAAGTGCTTTGCTGGAGTCCAGGTTCGACTCGTCGATAAGACGGGCGTTGCCCACTACCTCTTCCAGCTTGGAGATTTTTAGCTCCAGGTGGCCTTGCGCGTCTTTGGCTGCATCATACTCGGCGTTCTCGCTAAGGTCGCCTTTATCGCGGGCTTCGGCTAGCTGCCGCGCCACTTCAGAACGGCCTTTCGTCTTGAGCTCTGCTAACTCGTCTTTCAGCTTTTGCAGCCCCTCAGCAGTGTAATAATTAATCTTGCTCATAGTTAGGTTTTCACGTTTAAAACACAAAAACAAAAAGAACGGTTATGGCCTGCATAACCGTTCTTTTTGCCAAATATGTAAAATAATTTAATTCTTTTCCAGTGTGGCGCCTTTTATACTTTTAGCGGCCACCAAGTTTAGCATAAGCCTGACTTTTTACATTTCTTGAGCACACGGAAGCTCCTCCCCCGTTGCGGATGTATAAAGCAAAGATAAAAATATTTAAGATATACCGCAGAATTTATTTTCCTGTATTATTTACTACGGCAATGGGTAATAATCGGGTTAAGTATGGCTCTTTGGTAAATGTTAAACGCAGCTTTTCAGAACCTTGCTGTTTTAAGTTTGTGCCTCAGCAATTGCTAATCTACCATCAGGAGCTGCTGTATTTTCTGCACCAGCACCTCGTTAATCTTCACGTAAGACTCATGCGTCCAGCCGGCTATGTGCGGGGTAAGTATAACGTTGGGGGCGGAAGCCAGGAAGTCAAAATCCTGCTGTTGCTGCGCAGTCAGGGTCTGCAGCTTTTCATTTTCAAGCACATCCAGGGCGGCGCCCTTTATACTTCCCGCCTGTAAGTGTCGTACCAGCGCCTGCTGATCCACCACATCGCCGCGAGAGGTGTTCAGGAACCAAACAGGCCTACTGAACCTACTGAAAAAGGCATCGCTGGCGAAGCCCAGGTTTTCATGTATAAACGGTATGTGCAAGCTTACCACATCGGCTTCTGCCTGTATCTGCTCCAGCGTTACCGAAGTTACCGGCAGGCTAATCTTCTCGGGTGCAAAGCGGTCGTAAGCCAACAGGCGGCACCCGAAACCAGAGAGTGTGTGCGCAAAACGCTGCCCCATGTTCCCGAACCCGATAATGCCCACGGTTTTGCCATAGATTTCCTCGCCACGGTTTGCCTCACGTAGCCATACTTTTTGCTGCACCTGGCTGTGGCTGCGGGAGATGTTGCGCAGCAACGCCAGCAGTGTGCCTACTGCAAATTCACCTACCGCCTGGCTGTTGCCTTCGTTAGCGGCAAGCAGAGCAATACCGCGCTCCTGTAGCGCCTGCTGGTCTATGTTGTCTACTCCGGCACCTGCCCGTGCTATATATTTTAGGTTGTTAGCCAGCTCCAGCGTTTCTGCTGTAATGCGCATTTTGCTACGCACAATCAGTCCCTCAAAGCCTTTCAGCGCCTCCCGCACCTCCTCCGGCTTTATACTTGGCCGGTAATCTGCCTCCACACCTATACTATCCAGCATAATAAAAATGCTCGGATGTATCTCATCGATAATTAGAACAGAGGATTTGGATGGTTTGTCTAGCACTGGTCTTTAAGGTTTGATTAAGTTTTCCTGACTATATTTTACTCTTATTGATGATGAATTGTAGCTTTTATACTTCACCTGAGCTTCAGTTTATACTTTGACTGTAACCTAAAACAGCTGCTTTAAGTCGTCAGGCTTGAAAAACAGCTGTTCAAGATAAATATTACTTAAAGATTATAAAGCATGTGCGCTATGCCGAAGTAGATCGTTAGCCCTAACAGGTCGTTGGCGGTGGTTATAAATGGCCCGGCTGCCACGGCAGGGTTGATGCCGAACTTGTCCAGAACCATAGGTGTAATCGTGCCCATCATGGAGGCAAGCATCACAACCGAGAACAAAGCCACCGACACCACCATAGCCAGTGTAAAATCGCTCTTAAACAGGTACGTAGCCGCAAAAACAAGTATGGAAATGATGAACGCATTGAGCAGCGCCACCAGTACCACCTTAATCAAACGCTGCGTAATGTTATCAAACATCACCTCGTTTGAGGACAGGGTTTGTATAATGATGGAAGAGGATTGGATGCCCACGTTACCGCCCGTAGCCGTTATGAGCGGCACAAAAAGCGCAATGGCCGGCAGCAGCGCTATATCATCCTCATAAAAGCCCATGAAATGCGCCGCCAGCAAACCACCCACCATACCTATGATCAGCCAGGGCAAACGGGCGCGGGAAATACGCAGCACACTGTCGTCTTCCTCGACATTTTCGGAGATACCGGTCATGAGCTGGCGGCTGAGTTCGGCCTGCTCCTGCATTACGTCCACCACGTCGTCGATGGTGATACGCCCTAACAGGCGGCCTTGTATATTCACTACAGGTATGGCTTCCAGGTCGTAGCGCTGCATCACGCTTACCACCTCACTTTCGTCTTTGTAAGACTCAATCGAGATTACATCCTCACTGTAAATATCCTTTACCTGGGTATCGTCTTTAGAGAGCAGCAGGCGCTTTACACTGACGCGGCCCAGCAGCTTATCGCGGTTATCGACTACATATACCGTATAAATTCGGGCTACCCGCTCGGCCTGCCGCCGCACCTCCTCTATACACTGCCTTACACGCCAGTTCAGGTTTACTTTTATGAGCTCCTTTGCCATCAGACCGCCGGCGCAGTCCTCCTCGTAGTGCAGCAGGTCCAGGATGGCGGCAGCCTGCTCATCGTTATCGATATGGGCGATTACCTCCTCCCGCGTCTGCACCGACTGCTCGTTCAGAATATCCACGGCATCATCAGAGTGCATCAGACTTAGGTACCGGGCAATCTCCTCGCTGGTAAATTTATCAAGGAACTCGTTGCGGATGTCTTCATCCAGGTCGCTCAGGATCTCAGCCCCTACCTCCGGCGGCAGCAGGTCCAGTATGTAGCGCGACTCGTTGGCATCCAGCTCGTAGAGCACCGTGATAATGTCGGCAGGGTGCATCTCATCCATAGTACTCAGAATAAACTCCCGGTCCTGGCGTTCAATGGCCCCCTCTACCTGCTCAATATACTCACGTGTGATCTCTACCTGCATACTATTGTTTTATACTCTGCTCAACTAATTGGGTCAGTTCTACGAAATCCTGCACCGAAAGCTGTTCGGCGCGCTTATCAAATACGGGCATGGCCTGTACTTCGGGCGGCAAGTTATAATTTCGTAGCGAGTTGCGCAGCGTTTTACGGCGTGTGCCAAAACTCATCTTCACCACCTGGTGAAACAACTTCTCATCGCAGGCCAGCTTTTGCACATTGTTACGCACCAGCCCGATTACCGCCGACTTTACCTTTGGCGGCGGGTTAAACACATGCTCGCTTACCGTAAATTTATAGTCTATGGTATAAAACGCCTGCAGCAGCACACTCAGGATGCCATACGCCTTGGAGCCCGGAGGCGAAGCCAGCCGTTCGGCCACTTCCTTTTGTAGCATACACACCACCTCCGGTACCACATCGCGGTGCTCCAGCACTTTAAAAAAGATCTGGCTCGAAATGTTGTAAGGAAAGTTACCGATGATGGCAAACCTGCCCGGGAACAGCGTACTCAGGTCCGTTTTCAGAAAATCTGCAGAGATGATGCGGTCGCCGAGCTGCGGAAAGTGCTGCTGCAGGTAAGCGATAGACTCCCGGTCAATATCTACTACTGTGGTGCTATACTCCTTGTGCTGCAAAAGATACTGCGTGAGCACACCCATACCCGGGCCTATCTCCAGCACGTCCTGCACGCCGCCTGGCAGCGTGAGCTGCTCCACTATTTTTATTGCAATGTTCTGGTCTACCAGGAAATGCTGGCCCAGGTGCTTCTTGGGTCTTACGTTGCTCACGTTGTGTTGCTTATGGTTTTGCGGGCGCAAAGTATACTTTTCCGCTTAAAACCGTTATACTTTAATTGTACGCAAATTCCGGCAAAAGCCACGGTGGCTCCGGTTTTCGCATTACGTATTATACTTACTATATTGCGCTCTCAAAGATACGAACGACAGATGCCAACACAACTTAAATACGATACAAGCTTAACGAAAAATACCGATCTGGCCCTGATAGTGGCCAAAGATCAGGTAAGGCAGCTACAAGAGCTGCAGCCCGAGGAGCAACAGTATGTGCAGCAGCAGGTACAGCAGGAGGCTACATTCATACCTCTGAACCGCTATACGCACCGCGTATACCTAGTGGTGGCCCCTGACAATAAAACAGAGAACAGCCGCAAGGAAGCTATCCGCCAGGCGGGCCATACTTTATTAAAGCAGCTGAAAACGGATAAGGTGGCGAGTATCTCGGTACTTGATAAAACCGATTCCGGAGCTGGCTTATACTTGGCCGAGGGCATTTACCTGAGCAACTATACATACATCAAGCATAAAACCAAAGATGCCAAACCTAGCCCGCTGCAAAGTGTAACTATTGCAGATGAGCAGGTAACAGAGCAGCAGGTTCTGGAGCTTGGCAACGTGCTGGAAGCCGTGTTGCAGGCCCGCGACCTGGTAAACGAACCGCACAGCCACCAGTCGGCCACGCAGTTCAGCATGCAGCTGGAGGAGCTGGGCGATCAGGCTGGCTTTAAAACCGAGGTGCTGGACGAGCTTCAGATACAGTCGCTGAAAATGGGCGGCTTGCTGGCCGTAAACCAGGGCAGTGATGAACCGGCCACTTTTAATATTATAGAGTGGAAGCCGGAGAACGCTAAAAACAGCAAGCCATACGTGCTGGTAGGCAAAGGCGTGGTGTACGACACCGGTGGCCTGAGCCTGAAGCCAACGCCAAACTCCATGGATTTCATGAAATCCGATATGGCAGGCGCTGCCGCCGTGGCTGGTATACTTTATGCCGTGGCCAAAAACAAACTGCCGCTGCACGTCATCGGCCTGATACCTGCCACCGACAACCGCCCCGGCGGGCAAGCTGTGGCCCCCGGCGACGTGATTACAATGTTTAACGGCATGACTGTGGAGGTACTGAACACCGACGCAGAAGGCCGTCTTATACTTGCCGACGCACTGAGCTTTGCCAAAAAGTATAACCCGGAGCTGGTGCTGGATTTTGCAACACTCACAGGCTCCGCGATGCGCGCGATAGGCAAAGAAGCCGCTGTGGCCATGGGCACGGCAGACGAAGAAGTGATGAACGGCCTCAAAAAAGCCGGTGAGAACGTACATGAGCGCCTGGTGGAGTTTCCGTTGTGGGACGAATATAAAAAACAGATTGAATCGGACGTGGCGGATATCAAGAACCTGGGCGGTGCCGACGCAGGCGCTATCACGGCCGGTAAGTTTCTGGAGGTTTTCACCAGCTACCCTTGGGTGCACTTTGATATTGCCGGCACGGCTTACCTGCACGGCGAAGACTCTTACCGTGGCAAAATGGGCACAGGTACTTGTGTTCGTTTAGTTTACAACTACCTTAGCGCTTTGGCACGATAAACCAGACATGGATAACAAGTATAAAATAAAATTAGGCATCAGCATCGGCGACACCAACGGCATCGGTCCAGAGGTAATCGTGAAAACGTTGGCTGATAACCGCATCCTCAACTACTGCACGCCAGTCATTTACGGCTCAGCGGCAGTACTCAATAAAGTGCGCAAGGCACTGCACTCAGAGCATTTTAACTACCAGCAGGCAACATCTGTACAGGACCTTGCACCTCGTAAGGTTAACCTGATTACCTGCTGGGACCATGACCTTGAACTAAACCCTGGCACACCAACGCCAGAATCCGGCAAAGCATCGCTGGATTCTTTACTGACAGCCTCCCGGGATTTGAAAGCAGGTTTTCTGGACGGGTTGGTAACGGCTCCAATCAACAAAGACAATATTCAGGCAGAAGAATTTAAATTTCCTGGACATACGGAGTTCCTCACCTCTTATTTTGATGCGCCGGAGAGCCTGATGCTGCTCGTGAGCGGCGATCTGCGCGTAGCTACCGTTACCGGTCATATGCCTCTAAAGGATGTTTCTGGCAAGCTAACGGAGCAGCTGCTAATCCGAAAGCTGACTATTTTACTGAGCTCGCTGCGCAATGATTTTGGCATATTGAAGCCGCGCGTAGCGGTGTTGGGTCTTAATCCGCATGCCGGTGAGCAAGGTTTGCTGGGCACAGAAGATGTAGAGATTATCCGCCCGACCATTATGCAGATGAAAGAGCGCGGGCACCTGGTGTTTGGCCCCTACCCTGCCGATGGCTTCTTTGGCATGCAGCAGTACCGCCAAGTAGATGCCGTTTTGGCCATGTACCACGACCAGGGGCTGATTCCGTTTAAAACCTTGGCGTTTGAGAGCGGCGTAAACTATACGGCCGGACTGCCAATTGTGCGTACCTCACCTGACCACGGCACCGCCTATGATATTGCAGCAAAGCACATTGCCAATGAAACCTCTTTCCGGGAAGCGCTGTTCCTTGCCTGCGATATTATCCGCAAACGCCAACTAGAGGCAAATCCTGCAGTATAAATAAGGCAGAGTATTTTATTTATCAGAATTATATTCTAATTTTGCAACCTTGCAATAAAGAGTCGATTGGTGTGAAGAAGCTAAGAGATTATGAAATCGGCATTGCCAAGCTCAGTAACAGGAAACACAAGTATGAGTTTCTGCTGAACGATGACTTTTTTGAGGAATTCGGGAAGGAGATTATACTTGGCGGCAACCTGACTGCTGATGTGGAACTGGATAAGACAGAGTCGCTGCTTACTTTCCGTTTCGACATTAAGGGCCATGTACGCTTAACCTGCGACAGAAGCCTGGAGGAGTTTGACTACCCGTTAGATGTTCAGGCTGCGTTCCGTATCAAGTATGGAGACGAGAATGTGGAGCTGGATGACGACTTGTGGCAGATAACGCCAAACACGCAGGCAATCAACATTGCGCAACACCTGTACGATTATATCGGGTTGTCGCTGCCGATGAAGAAACTGCACCCACGTTTTGTGGAGGAAGAAGACGAGGAGGAGGAAGATGATCGGGATATCCTGATTTACAGCTCCCGCGACGACGCTGACACAGACGAGGATGAGGACGACGAGGATGACACAGACCCGCGCTGGGACGCCCTTAGAAACCTTAACTAAAAGAATTTCAGAAGTATAAAGTATAAACGTAAGTAAATCATTAACTAAAAATGGCACATCCAAAACGTAAGATTTCGAAGACCAGAAGAGATAAAAGAAGAACACATCAGGGTCTCTCTGAAAAAGCCATTGCAATTTGCCCTACTACAGACACGCCACACCTTTATCACCATGCTTACGTGGTAGACGGCGACCTGTATCACAAAGGCAAGCTGGCTATCAAAAATTATACAACTAACGCCCAGTAAGCATTCGCCTGCTTTAGTTTTAGTACTGTATAATTTTAACACCCCCTGTAAATGAGAATCGCTTTAGACGCCATGGGCGGTGATTTTGCACCCGAAGCAATTGTGAAAGGTGCTATTATGGCTGCTCAGGAGATAGACGAAGGTACATCCATCATGCTGATTGGCAAAGAGGATGTAGTGAACAGTCTGCTCAAGGAATATGGTTACACAGGTAACAGCATCGTAGTTGTAAATGCCAGCCAGGTAATTGAGATGGGCGAACACCCTACCAAGGCCCTGACGCATAAAACCGACTCCAGCATAGCTATAGGCTTTGGCCTGCTAAAAATGCAGAAAGCTGATGCTTTCTGTAGCGCCGGTAATACTGGAGCCATGCTGGTTGGAGCCATGTTCAGCGTAAAAGCAATTGAGGGTATCCTGCGTCCATCTATCGCGAACTTTGTTCCTAAGCTGCGCGGTGGATACGGGGTTATACTGGACGTAGGCGCTAACGCAGAATGCAAGCCTGAAGTGCTGGAGCAATTCGGCGAGCTTGGCTCTATTTACGCTAAATACGTGCTGGACATCCAAAACCCAAAGGTTGGTTTAATGAACCTTGGCGAGGAAGAAGGCAAAGGCACTGTGGTAGTTCAGGCCGCTCACCAGCGCCTGAAGGCCAACACCAACATTAACTTTATCGGTAACATAGAAGGTCGTGACCTTTTTAACGATAAGGCGGATGTAATTGTGTGCGACGGCTATACAGGCAACATTATCCTTAAAATGGCAGAGTCGCTTTACGACGTGATGCATGAGAAAGGCATTAGCGACCCCTTCTTCGATAAGTTTAACTACGAAGCGGAAGGCGGAAGCCCTATATTAGGTGTTAACGGCAACGTAGTGATTGGCCATGGGGTATCAAGCCCGACAGCCGTAAAAAACATGGTGCTACAGGCACAGAAAATGGTCTCTTCTAAAGTTTGGGAGCGCATCAAGAAACACTACAGCGAATAATAAAGCTGCGGGGCGTAAGCCTACAAATACACTTTATACTTGGCATAAACTGTTAAAAGATTCTTTTTAAAGAAACTGACAGGTTATGCCAAGTTTTTTTTATTAAATTGCCTCCCTTAATCTTTATCACCCAAACTAAATTAACAAATGAGTAAGATTACTGCCGCCATTACCGGTGTAAGTGGCTACGTACCCGATTACGTGCTTACTAACCAGGAGCTTGAGACGATGGTTGAGACCAACGATGAATGGATCACTTCACGAACCGGCATTAAGGAGAGGCGTATCCTGAAGGGCGAAGGCATGGGTACATCGCATATAGCGGTGCCGGCAGTGAAAGACTTACTTGAAAAAACGAACACCAAGCCAGAGGAAGTAGACTTGCTTATCTGTGCCACCACTACGCCTGACATGGTGTTTCCGGCCACGGCTAACCTAATAACAGCTGAAGTGGGTGCCGTAAACGCTTTCGGTTATGACCTGCAGGCTGCCTGCTCAGGCTTCTTGTTTGCCCTGGCTACAGCGTCTAAGTTTGTCGAGTCAGGCCAGTATAAGAAAGTAATAGTAGTGGGAGCCGATAAGATGTCTTCTATTGTAGATTACACGGATCGTGCTACCTGTATTATTTTCGGTGATGGCGGCGGGGCTGTCATGCTGGAGCCTAACACAGAGGGTCTGGGCATTCAGGATTCTATTCTGAAGTCTGATGGTAGTGGAGCTCCGTTTCTGCACATGAAAGCCGGTGGGAGCCGCAAGCCTGCCACTATTGAAACAGTAGAGGCACGTGAGCATTATGCCTTCCAGGAGGGGCAACAGGTGTTTAAATTCGCTGTGAAAGGTATGGCTGACGTATCTGCAGAGATCATGGAGCGCAACCAACTGACCGGTGACGATGTGGCTTGGCTGGTGCCGCACCAGGCAAACAAGCGTATTATTGAGGCTACTGCTAACCGTATGGGCCTCAGCAACGAGAAAGTGATGCTGAACATCCACAAGTATGGCAATACCACCAGCGGCACTATCCCGCTTTGCCTTTGGGAGTATGAAAGCCAGCTAAAGAAAGGCGATAATATTGTACTGGCTGCTTTTGGCGGCGGTTTTACCTGGGGTGCTATCTACCTGAAGTGGGCATACGATTCAAAATAAAACAGCAGTATAAAGTATAAACAGCAGAGGCGGCTCCGGTTTGGGCCGCCTCTGCTGTTTTAGATATATAGCCCATGCGCTATTTTCTGCCGCACAAACAGGTTTTTAAGTGCCGGAATGATTCAACTTTACTGCTTCATAAAGTAATGGCAATGAAAAAAGAGAGATAGCTTACACCGACTCTCTTTCAAATTTAATGAATGCTTATCAAGCCTTATGGCATGTATGAAAGCTCAACTCTGAAGCGTGGGTCTACAGCCCCTAGCTTTTGATATGCCTTTTTAGACAATCTAATTACAACACGCTCGTTCTCACCGGTTTCTGGCAGCTTGCCAATAACGCGCACATAAACTACTTGCCCGTTCATGGCATTCTTAACCTGCATGATAGTACCTACAGGGGCCGTTTTGTGCAGCGCCAGGTATTTATTTGTATCGTTTGTCTTCGGGTCGATCATTTCGGCCATCCCAGACTCAATCATCTTGTTTGTGTTAGCGGTTGATGCTTCCTCTTCCGTGCCCCATTCCTCTGTACGCTCTTTGGTTGTAACAGTAACAGGTGTTGCCCCTACAGAAGTAGGAGTAGCAGGCCCGGCAGAAGCTACAGCGTTTGAGTCGGCAGTTTTTGTCATTTCATCATCAGACTCAGGCATGTATACCGGCTTCTGGGTAGGCGTTGGCTCCCCTATTCCTACAATCAGTTCCTGCCCGATCTCAATGTTGTTGCCCGGCAGCTTGTTCCAGAAGCGTAAGTTCTCCACAGAAACATTGTAAAGGCGGGACACAGAGTAAAGCGTTTGCTTTGGCTCCACGGTGTGCATTTTATTGCCGATGCTGTTTACAGTGTAAGTCCGGTTGCTGGCTGCAGGCGCTGTGCTTTTGGTAGCAGTGTTTGCAGCCGCTGATACATAACCGCGCGGTATCAGCACAATTTCGCCGATATTAATAGTTGTCTGCACGCTTGGGTTGGCCTCCACAATTTGAGCTACCGGTACGCTATACTTTCTGGAGAGAGCGTAAAGCGTCTCTTTAGGTTCTACTTTGTGCTGAACGAAGAGTTTGCCGCTCTTGCGCTCCACCCCCACCGAGTCACGTACTGTACTGATGTCAAGGGCTTTAGCCGAAAAAGAGAGAACAGGCACTGCTACAAGTGAAAGTAAAAAAGATCGTAACATAAGGGCTAGGCTAAAAGTTGAAAAACCTGTAGAATGTCTTTATTCAGGATGAAATATAAATTGTGCTTAAAGATAAAAAAAGTATCTGAACCAAGCCCACTCAAATCGCTCCCAATTTTCACCTTTTGGTGCAATTCTCCCGCCAGGTCGAATACTGCCAGTTCGTTCTGCAGTTTACCATCCTCTCCGGAAGTATAAAAACTGATCACCAGGTGTGTTTCGGTTTCGGCGTACTCCACGGCTTTAACAGCCTGCAGCTGCAACTGCTCCTGAATAAAAGCCTGCACCTGCTCAAAGTAAACCTCGCCCTCACGGTAAAGTGTGGGGTACAGGCAATCCTGGAAGCGTGTGTGGTTATAGCGGGCCACCTCCCCGGCGGCTTGTTGCTGGCTTAATATCTTGCCTGTAGGCTCACCGGTGACAGGGCTAAGCACCTGCAGCTCCCCCTCTGGCTGCTGCGGGTTATAGGCAATAATTCCTGCTGCTGCCACGCCATAAAAAGCCAACTCCGCTGCTTCCCAAACTTTGTTTCGGCCTGATGCATCAAAAGCAAGTATACCTTTGTGCTGGCCCAGCTGCCGGTTGCCGTAGCCGTGCAAGTATATGTTCCCGTGCTCGGCATCCTCCAGGCCCTGCCACCAAGTCTGCGCCTGAGGCAGTTTAAGCTCCTCTAACGTAAGGCCGGGGGTATCCAAAGTATAAAACCGCGTGAGCAGCAGGTCAGGGTCGCGAACCTCCAGGGCAAGGCAGGCAGTGCTGCTGTCTAACCTCATGCGCCACACAGGGGCTTTAAAATCGTATGTAAAAAGTAGCGGTATGATATGCTTATGGATTTTACTATATTATCTGCTGAACCTGACTCTTAATCTGCTACAAATTTATGGAAATATACCTAAAGCTACGGCATCTGATCTTATACACGCTGCTGCTCTGCCTCCTGCTGCCTTTGTCTGCTGCTGCACAACAGGCTAAACCAAAGGTACTGCTGATGGAAGTAAAGTCTGAGATTGACCCACGCACCAACCGCTATGTGGAGCTGGCACTGGAGGAGGCCACGGCGCAGGAGGTTGACCATGTGCTGCTGGAGCTTGACACTTTCGGAGGTGCGCTGAACGATGCAGACGAGATCCGGACGCGCCTACTGGAATACCCAAAACCGGTGTATGTGTTCATCAACAAAGACGCCGCCTCGGCAGGTGCTCTTATCTCTTTAGCCTGCGACAGTATTTATATGGCTCCGGGTGCCAACATTGGGGCCGCCACCGTGGTAGGTGCCGACGGAGAAGCAGCACCCGGAAAATACCAGAGTTACATGCGCTCCATCATGCGCTCCACTGCTGAGGCCAACGGCCGCAACCCGCATATGGCAGAGGCCATGGTAGAGGCCAGCGTGGACAGCACCCTTTCTGCCGGACAGGTGCTGAGCTTAACAACATCTGAGGCTATCAAATATGGCTTTTGCGAAGGCACTGCCACCAACGTGGCGGGCGTGTTGGAGCAACTGAACCTGCAGGATGCCGAGATTATCCGTTACGAGCTAAGCACCACCGACAACATCATTTCATTTTTCCTGAACCCGTTTATTAGCGGCATCCTGCTGCTAATTATAGTGGGCGGTTTATACTTTGAGCTGCAAACGCCGGGCGTAGGTTTTCCGTTGATGGCTGCCATTGTGGCTGGTGTGTTGTATTTGGTGCCCTACTACTTGAATGGCCTTGCTGAGAACTGGGAGATCCTGATGTTTGTGGCCGGAATCATACTTATACTATTGGAGGTGTTCGTGATTCCGGGGTTCGGTATAGCTGGCATCAGCGGAATTGCGCTTACAGTAGTATCGTTGGTGCTGGTGATGGTGAACAACCAGATGTTCGACTTTACGTTTGTGCCTTCCGAAAACCTGATGAGAAGTATGATTTCGGTGGTGGCCGGCATGGTGGGTGCAGCTGTTGTCATTGCGCTCACTTGGAACCGCCTGCTCAACAGCCGCTCCATGCAGCATGTAGTGCTAAACAATACCTTTCATAGCAAAGAGGGCTACCGCTCAGCCAACACCGCTGAGCACCTGATTGGCAAAACCGGCATTGCCCATACCCGCATGACCCCTTCCGGCCGTGTGATGATAGACGATGTGATGTACGACGCCCAGGCCCGTGACGGCTTCATTGAGAAAGGCGATACCGTGCAGGTAATAGACCAAAGCACTTTTGCACTCCGTGTAAAGAAAATCGAGCCTGTAGTATGAAGCAGCTATACTTTATACTTGCGGCAGTAGCCATACTTGCTGGATGCCAACCGCAGGAGGAGGTGATCAAAAGCCACGGCATAAAGGAGGTGCACCTGGTGCAGTTCAGGTACTATTATCCGGAGGATTCCATGGAAGGCTACATCAACTTAGAGGACGACTTTTTGGAGCCTAAGCCAAAACTGGTTGGCTATACTTCGCTGCAACCTCAAAATGGCAAGATGGAAGTATGGACTGGCTTCTATAACGACTCTATCTCACATCATCAGCACGGATTTGCCTCTAAAGCGGCATTGGTTTCAGCTTTGGAACAGTTTGCTTCGCTGGAGGGAGATCAGTTTTATTACCATGATTGGGAAAATTCGGATGAAATGGCGCCTACGTACTGTGGCCCAAGCCTGTTCTTTCAGGTTGTAAAGTCTAATGGTGAAGTATATACGATTGGTTTTGTGCCATACAAGCTACCTGAGGAACTGGAGAGCTTGTATAAAGCAATGGACTACAATTCCTGGGAACTTGCGGAAGGTAAGCGCATTCTGGGTGCTTCAACAACTAAGAGCGAGCAATTTGTCAAAACTATAGATGATAAGCTTTACTTACCTTACAATATACCTCCCGCGCCCGGACTTCCGCCGCCGCCACCGCCGGTCAGAGCTAAGGTTACTTATACACCACCTCCCACAGTTGAGCACTAAGCTCAATGATTTTCACTTATTTAGCGCTGCCCTGCAACCTTGTCCGCCAACTCTGACTCTTGCTATAAAGAGAAAAGGTATGATACGCACACTCCTGCCCCTCACCCTGCTATTGGCAAGTATACTTCTGCTCAGTTCCTGCTGCAAAGACGAAGAAACTAACACCACTGTAGAAACCGTGGATGCCACCCTTGTTTGGACCGGTGATTATGCGCTGGACGGCTGCGGTTTTATGCTCAGAATCAACGAAACAGAATATAAGCCGACAAATGAGGATGAAATCAGCAGCTCCTACAAAGAAGGTTCTCCAACTGAGGTAGAAGCCACTATCATCAATTACCACTAGACACAGCCGTACTGCCAAGCCAACGCAGAAACCAATATTGTTAAAATCATAGAGCTACGAAAAAGTTAAATTCAGAACTACTCCCTTAAAACTGTACAA
The DNA here is from genome assembly GCF_947495565.1 of uncultured Pontibacter sp. Lineage (GTDB taxonomy): Bacteria > Bacteroidota > Bacteroidia > Cytophagales > Hymenobacteraceae > Pontibacter. Next base: position 31,156 of record NZ_CANLZM010000014.1, on the reverse strand, counting down.
GTATGAAACCACTCCTACTCCTGGCGCTTTTAGCCTTTGCCTCTTGTCAGAGCCCGTCTCAGCAGGAAGCTGCCAACCCCCAAACAATCGCTACCCTCCACTGGACCGGCGAGATTGCGGCCGACGGCTGCGGATTTGAAATTGAGATTGGCGGAGAGCGCTACCTGCCCGAAAACGAAGAAGCCATACCTGATAAGTTTAAGCAACAGGAAATCAGCCTGGTACAGTTGAAGTATGAACCGTTACCAAACCCGATTGACCGCCGCTGCGGTATGTTGCCCCAGCCCCGCGTGATGCCTGCCGTTCGAGTGATTTCTGTAGACGCACAATAATAATTTGAATATTTATCATGTCGATGCAACTTTTTGTTTAAAAAGTTCCTCTTAAAGGTATACGCCTTAAAATTTAACTAATGACAAAGTACCTTTACCTCGGCCTTTACTTACTTACTAACCTTATCGTACTGACCTCTCGCAGCCAGCAGGATAAGGAGTAACGAAAGCTTTTGCAAGAGCAAAGGCTTTATCTTATCTTGTTTCAGCAACTAAGGCACTTATTTATGACTCTTTCGGAAGTAATGCAGCAGCTGGAAAGCCTCGGCAACAGCACCACCAAAAGTACACTTGCCAAACATGGCGCACGCGAGCCATTCTTCGGGGTGAAAGTAGGCGACCTGAAACCGCTGCAGAAGAAGATCAAAAAGCACTACGCACTATCCAAAGAGCTTTATAGCACCGGCAACTCCGATGCCATGTACCTGGCGGGCTTAATTGCCGATGAAAAAGCCATGACCAAAGAAGATTTGCAGGAATGGGTGCAGCAGGCTTACTGGTATTATCTAAGCGAATATACCGTGGCCCAAGTGGCGGCAGAGGCGGCTTATGGCTGGGAGTTGGCACTGCGCTGGATAGAAGCCTCGGAAGAGAACATAGCCGCCGCCGGCTGGGCCACCCTGAGCCATCTGCTAAGCATAACACCTGATAACGCCTTGGACCTGCCCCACCTGCAGCAGCTCCTGAACCGCGTAGCAGAAACCCTGCACCAACAGCCAAACCGCGTGCGCTACACCATGAATGGTTTTATAATTGCCGCCGCCACTTTTGTGCCACAGCTCGCAGAGCCGGCTAAAGTTGCTGCCGGGCAAGTTGGGAAGGTGCAGGTAGCCATGGGTGGCACAGCCTGCAAAGTGCCGGATGCGCTTACCTACATAGATAAAGCTGCCCAGCGGCCCCGTCAAAAAAAGAAAACCGCCCGCTGCTAACCTTCGTCCGCTGGATTAGTGGCGGTTCTTACGTAACTTTGAAGCTCATCCCAAACCTGTAACTTGTTATGGAAATACTCGGCATTATTCCCGCACGCTACGCCAGCACCCGTTTCCCGGGCAAACCACTTACCGATATCAAAGGCAAAAGTATGATCCAGCGGGTGTATGAACAGGCCAAGAAGTCGCGTTTGGCAGAAGTATTGGTGGCTACAGATGATACCCGGATTCTGGAGCACGTGCAAGCGTTTGGCGGCAAAGCTGTCATGACGGGTAGCCAGCACCAGAGCGGCACCGACCGCTGCTTTGAAGCATACAAGCAGCACAACCGGCCTTTTGAGTACATCATCAACATACAGGGAGATGAGCCTTTTATACATCCAGAACAGGTTGATTTAGTGGCAAGTTGTTTTGAAGAGCCGCAGACGCAGCTGGCAACCCTCATCAAAAAAGTGGAGACGGCAGAGGAGCTTTTCAATGTGAATTCTCCAAAAGTGGTGCTAAACAAGGCTAAAGAGGCTTTATACTTCAGCAGGCAGCCTATTCCCTATTGCCGCAACGTACCCAACGATATCTGGCACAAACAGCATACCTACTACAAACACATCGGAATTTACGGCTATCGCACTGATATTCTGGAGAAAATAACACAGCTACCGCCGTCTGCGCTAGAACTGGCTGAGTCGCTGGAGCAGCTACGCTGGCTGGAGAACGGTTACCGAATCACCACAGCCATCACGCACCACGAAACCATCGGCATAGACACACCGGAAGACCTGGAGCGAGCCATTCAGCAAATTCAGGATTAATCACTCAACACTACCATACATGCGCCACTATACTTTGCTGCGCTTTGTGCGGCTTAATTTATACTTTTTTGCGATGTACTGCTTGCTGACAGCCGTATGGTATGGCCTGAGCGGGAAATTTTCGGGGGCAAGTATAACATTAGTGCTGCAGGAGATAGCTTTTAACGCGGCTGTGTTTTCGTTGCTATTTAGCATAACCATGCTGGTCCTGTACCGCCGTACTGCGCTGCGCGTGCCGGTAAAAAAATATACCCAAAACCAACTACAGCATTGCCTGCAGGATGCCGGTTTTGTAAAAGCTAGCCAAGAGAAACAGCCACTACAGGTCTACAAACCGACGCCTCCCAAAGCCTCGGCCCTTGCCGGCAACGTGTTTGTGCAGCAAAGCGCCAACTACTGGCTCCTGGAGGGACCAAAGAAATACATAGACAAGTTAAGTTAAAGAGTTAAAAAGTTTGCGAGTTAAAGAGTTTAGCAGTTTAAGATTGTCAACTTTCTAACTCTCTAATTCCCAAACTCCTTCTCAGCCTCCCGCCTTTTTAGCTTTGTAACCGGAAGATAACAGCACCTGCAGCGCCTTGTCCCTGAAATCGCCCTGAATCATAATCTCTCCCTCTTTGGCAGAACCGCCTACACCGCACTTGCTTTTAATCATTTTGCCCAACTCTTTAAGGTCGTCTTCAGTGCCTGTAAATCCGGTGATAAGCGTTACCTGTTTGCCGCCACGGGCTTTTTTATCGAGCATCACTTTCAGGTTCTGCTGCTGTGGGGGCAGCGTTTCCTGCTCGTTTCCCTGCTCGTACTCGTAGTTGAAATCCTGGCTGGTGGAGTATACTACGCCTTGCCGGCCTTTCTTATTTTTATCTCGCATCTTATATAATCAATGATTTCTGAAGGATTGAGCCAACAAACCCATTCTTAATTCGCAATACATAACTTCTAAGGCACCAGCACCTTAAGCGACAGCGGCAGCATTTTTACCTCAAAATTTCTGCTTTTGCCCAGGTAGTCGCCGTCGGCGTGGTACATAATATCCTCCTCCGTCTGCACGGTAACATGGTCCGTCTTAAAATATTCTGCGCTATCAGCATTGGCCAGTTGCTTGGTTAACATACAATAGCTCAGGTTCAGCGCCTTTACCAGATCCAGGCGGCGCACCAGGCACACATCCAGTAAGCCATCCTGAATATCGGCAGTGGGTGCAATGTAGGCGTTGTTGCCATACTGAGCGGCATTGGCAAAGGCCATCACGAAGCAGTCGGTATCCAGGTTATCTCCGTTTATACTTGCTTTTACGGGCAGATGCTTATAGTTGCGCACCTCCTTCATCACCAGTTCCACATACGTCTGTAAACCGCGCTTTTTGTTACCGGCAAACACTGAGCTGATGTAGGCGTCAAAGCCGATACCGGCGGTGGTAAAGAACGGGTGCCCGTTAATCTGGCCGCTGTCTATTGTAGTTACGTGCCCTTGGTTGATAATGCGCATCGCTCCCTCCAGCCCCATCGGAATTTCGAGGTGCCGCGCCAGGCCATTTCCGGAGCCTTTGGGAAGTATTGCCAATGCCGTCTCTGTGTTCAAAAGCCCACGAGCGACTTCGTTTACGGTACCATCGCCCCCCACAGCCACCACTACCTCTACTCCTTGGTTGGCAGCTTCGTTTGCCAACTCAGGTGCGTGTCCTGCGTGAGTTGTATATTCTATACTACAATCATACTTGCTGCTGTCAAGATACTTCTGAATACGGGCAGGTACATCCACGCGGCTGTTGGTGCCCGAGGTCGGGTTAATGATAAAGCGGATTTTAGTACGTTTGCTCATAGTATGGGCGATGGCCTGAGAACAAAAATACCTTTTTCAGGTGGTAATAAAAAAAGCCTGTTGCGGAGGCAGCAGGCTTTAAGTATACTTTCTGTCTTTCTACTTCAGATGCACCGTGAGCACCGGAATACTGGTATGGTTCACCAGATCTTCGGCAATACTTCCGCTTAGCAGGTGCGCGAAGCCAGTTCTGCCGTGCGTAGCCATCATAATCAGGTCAGCGCGAATGTCGTTGGCAAAATGCAGGATGCCGTCCTCCTCCATCACATCGTTATAAACATTGATCGTGTAGTTCTGCAGGCCATACTTCTCTGCCGTGTACTCCAGCTTCTGACGCACATTGGAGCTCGACTCGAATGCACCCGGCGTATTGATATAGACCAAATGCATACGTGCGCCAAACAGCTGCTGAAACGCTTTAAACTGATCCATCGCATGCCGTACCTCCCGCTTAAAATCAGAAGCCAGCACCACCTCCTTTACATCAAAGTCTTTGATTCTGCCTTTCACCGTCAGCACCGGGCAAGCTGCAGTACGCACCACTTTCTCGGTGTTAGACCCAATCAGAAACTCATCCAACCCGCTCGATCCCTTAGATCCCATCACCACCAGATCCACATTATCCTCCTTTATCGTTCTTCTGATTTTATTGATAGGCCGGTCCACATCCACCTCGTGCACCACCTGAACGCCTTCGTGCGGAACAGCTTGCAACAGCTCTTTCATCTGCGCTTTGGTACTTTCGAGCAGACGCAGCATGTATACCTGCTCCATGCCGTCAGAACCCACCATCACATCGCCGGTGGCGCTGAAGTTAGCCGAATAGTATGGCGTTTCTACCACATGCAGGAGCTTGATGGCGGCTCCAGTGCGGCGCGCTACCGAGATGGCTATTTCATAAGCATTTCGGGCCTCATCCGAAAAATCAGTGGGTACTAAAATCCTTCTCATGTCTTGTGTGGTTTAGGTTGATAGTTTTGATCTACAAAGTATAAAATAGGCTTTCTTACAGCTGAAGCAACTATAAAGGAACTGCGGTAAAGTTTTAAGCCGTGGCAAAGTATAAATATATAATAGCTGTATAGTATAAACTATGATTTCAATCATTTTATACTCCTTTGCTCAAGATGTTGTTCAGGAGGCAAAAAAGAAGGCCTATCCTTTAGCAGGATAGGCCTTCTTTTATACTTCAGCAAAACGGATTTAATTATCCGATGCGTGTGATCAGGTCAGCTGCGCGGTTAGAGTAACCAGCTTCGTTATCGTACCAGCCTACAACTTTTACAAGTGTTTCATTAGCTGATGTCATCTCTGCATCAAAGATACAAGAGTGCGTGTTGCCGATGATGTCGATAGAAACGATTGGGTCCTCAGTGTACTCCAGGATGCCTTTCATTTCACCTTCAGCCGCTTTCTTCATGGCAGCGTTGATTTCTTCTTTCGTTGCCGGCTTTTTCAGGACTACAGTCAGGTCTGTTAAAGAGCCATCCGGAATAGGAACACGCATTGCTACGCCATCCAGTTTTCCTTTCAGGTGTGGCAACACCAGGCCAACAGCCTTAGCCGCGCCAGTAGATGTAGGCACGATAGAGTAAGCAGCAGCACGCGCTCTTCTCAGGTCGCTGTGCGGTGCATCCTGCAGGTTCTGGTCTGCTGTGTAAGCGTGTACCGTCGTGATATAGCCTTTCTCAATACCGAACGTGTCGTCCAGTACTTTTGCCATTGGGGCAAGGCAGTTAGTAGTACAAGAAGCATTGGAAACGATGCGCTCATCGCCTGTCAGCACCTCGTTGTTCACGCCAAGCACTACGGTTTTGATATCGCCTTTGGCAGGGGCAGAAATAACAACTTTCTTTGCTCCAGCCTCCAGGTGGCCACCAGCTCCTTTTTCATCCACGAAACGTCCGGTAGACTCAAGTACTACATCTACATCAAGATCGCCCCAAGGAAGGTTCTTTGGCTCACGTTCAGCCGTAATTTTAATTTCTTTGCCGTTTACGGTAATGCCGCCTTCAGTAGCCTCTACCGTTCCGTTAAATCTGCCGTGTACAGAGTCGTACTTAAGCAGGTGTGCCAGTGTTTTAGTATCTGTCAGGTCGTTAATGGCAACTACCTCTACATTCTCTTTCTGAAGCAGAGCCTTAAAAGTAAGTCTGCCGATTCGGCCGAAGCCGTTAATTGCAACTTTAATTTTAGACATGGTATCTAGTTATTGAGAGTTTGATTATGATGCGAAGTTACGACTTCGTATAGTGTAAAACCAATATTTTTTTCCCTACTGATCTTTAATGGATTACACTTAAAGTTGAAAAATAATTCACCTAAGCTTTTGCAAAATTAAAATCACCTGCTATATTTGCACCGTCAATCAACAAGAAAGACACGTTATAGTAAAACATTTGGCCCGTTCGTCTAGGGGTTAGGACGCCAGATTTTCATTCTGGTAACAGGGGTTCGATTCCCCTACGGGCTACCAAAAGCCGCTTCAGGTAAAACTGGAGCGGCTTTTTTGTTTTAGTTCGGATATTTAATCGTTATTGCCAGAAGCATTCATATAAGCCAGATTACACCAAATAAACTTGAAAGTACCCACAGCCCCCGAAAACAAGTTTTTCATACCTTTTGATGCACCTATCGCAGCTGGCTCATTACCTGAAAAATTCACTTACCCTTTCGATTACACCCCTCACCCGCTGAGTTTACTGGCTGCTGCAGAACTTCAGCAATACCTGGATGCGGAGGCGAATTGGGAGCATAATTTCGGTTTAGGCAAACAACAGGCGGGTGCAGTCATCGGCAAAATGTTTGGTGTATTGGTTGTCCGCTCAACTCAAAATAACATAGGATACTTAGCTGCTTTTTCAGGGAAATTGGCAGGCAGTTTCCACCACGCCAGGTTTGTACCTCCGGTATTCGACAGCCTGACGGAAGGTAGTTTTCTGAATATTGGTATGGCTGAACTGACGCGGCTCAATCAGGAGATCAGCACACTCAAAAAACTAAAGACAACAGAAAGCCTGGCCCGTATAGATCTGCTGTTAAAGTTACGCAAGTCTAACTCCGTTGCTTTGCAGCAAAAGCTCTTCGATCAGTATCATTTCTTAAACCGTTCGGGTACAGAGAAAAGTTTACGCACTATTTTCCAGGCTACGGCAAATAGTAACCCTCCTGCGGGTGCGGGCGAGTGTGCAGCTCCCAAACTGTTGCAGTACGCATTTCAGCAGCACATGGAACCGCTGGCAATGGCAGAATTCTGGTGGGGCTTATCGCCGAAGACGGCAACCTGGAAGCACAAACATTTTTACCCCGCCTGCCGCGAAAAATGCGCACCCATCCTGGCGCACATGCTTACAGGCATGGATTTGGATGAAAAACCAGTTTCTGAGCAAGCTGCCGCACTTGTATTAGAAGCAGTATTTTAAGCATCTTACAAATCTTGGCATTTGTATATTAAAACTTGAGCCCTTTGTTCATGACTTGGCCTCCTCTGCCCTACTTTCTAAATTTTAGAGGTACCAGGTACATTACGAATCAGTAAAATATATCCCTTTCAAAAAATCTCTCTAACTCAAGTTTAGAAGGTATATAAGATTCTTGCCCAATTCTTAGCTGTGCTTAAATCAAATCAAAAGCCCTTGCGTACTCACAGAGCTCATAAAAGGAGTTCGTGCTAAGTTTTTGCTTGATGTTTCTGCGATGAGTTTCTACTGTGGCCGTAGAAATAAATAAGACTTCTGCTGTTTCTGGAGCACTTTTGCCCAATGCCATGAGCCGCAATACTTCTCGCTCTCGCTTGCCCAGCTTGTTATAATCGTGCAAGTGCTTTCTTAAGAAATTATTTTCCTCCAGCAACCGCGAAACTTTGGCAGTTACATGGTGAAGTGGGTCTATGGGGAAAGAAATGGTAAGAGATAGTAATGGCTTGCCCTGCTCGTCTTGCAGCAAAACCTTGATGCTGCTCATGTGCCATACCCATTCCTGGCAGTTTAAACTGCGCACCTGCTGGAAAAATGAGATGGTCTCTCCCGGATTGTTACGCTCCAGCAGCCCCTTTATTTTAGGTACGTAATCCTCAGAATCTTCTTCATTAAAGAAGTGGGTTAGATACTGATCGCCTAGTTTTTTGATCTCTTCAAGTGACATGCCTAACCAAGCCTCAGCTGCCGGTGAGATATATTTTACCGAATAGCCTCGCAGATCATGGATAATGAACACACCCGGAATATCATCGGCTACAGCTGCAATGGAGGCTATCTTATTCTCTATCTTCTTTTCTAAGCTTTTACTTAATGGTGCTTTATGCATAAGCGTTACAAATAAAGTATAACAACAGACTCGGCAGACAACTATCGAACTAGGGTATCAATTAGCAACAAAATCATGCATACAGTTTGACATAATTAAAATCGCATAATCAAACTGATTGAAGTATAGCGCATAAATTTATACTTAGTAGGTGTTCTAAAACAACAACTCATTAGTTTCAAACGCTATTATCCAACTCCGCTACTTAGCTTTCGCCTTTTCATGGCATATTCAAATATAGGTCGATATAAATTACATGGAAATAGGTATTGCTATTGCCCCGCTATTCAGATACGTTTATAAAAATTATTAAACAGACCATATTTAGGTTTATTTCTGAAAATACCTTATACATCACATTTAATATTCTGAATCCTGAATACTGGGTTTGACAATTTAACAAGCTGTCACTACTCAATTTGCTTCTAAGCAACCTTTAAGCTTTGCAATAGCATTAGTTCTTAAGGGTATTTGCTCAACGTTTAGATGCTCTGCTTTATTAAAATTTATTATTCACATCATAACTACACATTCCTATGAAACAAACATCTTTATTTATGGCAATCATGGCTGTACTGTTGCTTACAGCTTGTGAAAAAGACACGGAGAGCTCTGTAGCCGCTCCTGTTAGTGAAAGCAATCATGTTAATAAGGTTGAGGAAGCCTATCCTGGTATGGTAGGCGTTAAAGAAAGCGGATATTTGTATGGCCACCCCATTGAATTTTCCAGAATCAACCAAAAGCCTGTTTTCCAGGGTGATATTATCCTTTCCAAAGACCAGCTTTCAGCAGGTGCAACTCCTGACGGTGAATCCAAAACCAGAACTGAGGGAACAGGGCGCTCTGCGTTAGCCACCAGATGGCCCAACAAAACCGTGCCCTATGTCATTGACCCTAACCTGGAGCGCCAGGAAAGAGTTTATGAGGCCATGGCACACTGGGAGGCCAACACAGGGTTTAAATTTGTTAAGCGCACCACACAAAGTAACTATGTAACTTTTGGAGATGACGAGGGCTGTTATTCCTACGTTGGCATGATTGGTGGCAACCAGTTTATAAGTATCGGAGAAGGATGTACAACAGGAAGCACCATTCATGAAATTGGCCACGCTGTTGGTTTATGGCATGAGCAGAGTCGCTCTGATAGGGATGAGTATGTAAAGATTTACCCTGAAAATATTCAAGATGGATACCTTCATGCCTTCCAAACATATGATGAGCAAGGGTTTGACGGGTTTGATCATGGTCCGTTTGACTTTGGCTCCATCATGATGTATGAAGGTTGGGCTTTTTCTAAAAACGGTGCTCCTACAATCACCAAAGCAGATGGCTCCTTCTACGAAGTTCAAAGAGATGTCTTGTCACCTGGTGATGTGTCAATCATCGAATCTATGTATCCAACTCCGGTCTTACTTGAGATAGACCAGATAATTATGGCATTCGATAACTATGTTTTAGAAAAGAGTATAGTAGGTTACGGGCCTGGCAAGTCTGCAGCCGGCCGATTAAAAACCTTTAGGGATATGCTTGTTAGTGCACAAAAATTGATGGAAAAAGGTAACCTACAAGGAGCTCACACGCAGCTTAGTTATACACAGAAGCGCATTCATACTACCTCATCACCTCAAATGTCTCACTTTATAACAGGTCCAAAAGCATCCGATCTTTATGCTATGATAGAAGAATACAAAACAGGGCTGGTATCACTTGCTTCGAATTAAGAAGTCTGTGTACTGCTTTTTAAGTGTAAACTAATTTTGATCAAGAATCATACAAAAGCCAAATTCGGAACCTGAAGCTCTCAGGTTTCCATTTAAAAACTGATTTATTATCCTTGATAAAAATCAGAAGCGTATCCAGAGCAATAGCAGCATAATGACACAGCTCTATACTTATAAAAAAACCTCTCAACTTTAATTGAGAGGTTTTTAATGTACTTCAGACAAGGTGCCGTGCTATTTTAGCACCGAGTCGCAAGCATACTCTATAAACAAGTTGCGCTAGTTCACGAGCCCAATCAGGGTTACGTTTTGCTGTTGCAGTTTCTCATGGAAGCGCTTTACATCTTCTTTCATAAACAAGTCTATCTTGCTTTTGGCAGCCACCCATTGCTTCTGCAAGTCCTGGTAACGTTGCTTTTGGCCGCTAGTAACCGGTGGCACAGCTTCATCAACCAAACCAGTTAAGTGGATAAAGTGGTTATCCAGCTTATTATCGAAGTTTATAACATCCTGGAAGGTTTGCTGCTGCGGCTGCACCAGTAGTTTTTCCATTGCCTCAGTCTGCTTTATGATGGAATCAGCGTATGCCAGAAGCGCATCGTTTTTATCCGTGTTCTTTATAATTTCCTTCACCAGGTTCACCTGTTTTCTTACCAGCCTGATGTTGTTTACATACTGGTAAATTTCTGTGAGATTACTTTGTATGGCTTCCAGCATCTTGCCTTGGTCTGCATAGGCCATGGCAGGCACCTGGTAGCGCGGGTCGCCTTTCACCGTAAAGTCTTCTTCCAGTACTTTACCGCCGTAGCTTAGCTTTACTTTATACTTGCCCGGCACCGCACGGTAGTTTCCTTCTCCAAAACCGGCCAGCAAACCATCAGGGCGCTTAGCTGCCTGTATGCTCAGGTCCCACAGCACACGGTTCAGGCCTTGCGTTACTTTAATTTTATCCTTTTCATTTTCCGCTTTTGAAGATAGTGTTCTGATCAGGCTTCCGTTTGTGTCAAATATTTCCAGCTTTAAAGCTGTTGTATCCACGGCCTTGTTCACCGCGAAATGAATCAGGGCACCATGCGGCGGGTTCTCACCTAACAGCGACTCCGCGGCTTTCTTGCTTTGCACAAAGTCGGCCCGAATGGCATCTGCCGGTTTTAGCAGCACCACATCCGAGGAAGTAAGTTGGCTCTGTTGCGCATGAAGCGGCGTCAGGTCGTCCAGTATCCAGAAGGCGCGGCCACCGGTGGCGGCAATCAAATCGTCCTGGTGCACCTTCAGGTCAAGTATAGGTGTGATGGGCAGGTTCGACTGGAACGGTTTCCACTCCTCTCCTCCGTTAAACGATACATACAGCCCGGATTCAGTGCCTAAGTATAATAGGTCTTTCCGCTTTGGGTCTTCTCTTACCACTCTTGTAAAATGTTCTGCCTTGATGCCATTTACAATTCTTTTCCAGCTTTTTCCGGCATCAGTAGTTTTAAAGACATGCGGCGTAAAGTCGTTTGATTTGTAATCGTTAACGGCTAAGTATACTGTGTTGGGCTCGTGCGGCGATACTTCGATGGCATTAATAAGCGTAGTGGAAGTTAGCCCTTTAGGTGTAACCTGCTGCCAACTTTTCCCGCCGTCTTTGGTTACGTGCACTAGTCCATCATCGGAGCCGGCCCATAGCACCTGCTGGTCGTGCGGCGACTCTATCAGGTAGTAAATGGTTTGGTATATTTCGCCACCTGCGCCTTCGTTCGTGATCGGGCCACCACCATTCTCTAAAAACTCCGGCTTGTTGCGCGTCAAGTCCGGACTGATTTCTTCCCAGGATTGCCCTCTGTTTTTAGAGCGCAGTACCACATTACCGGCATGATAAATCACCGAAGGGTCAAACTTAGACACGATGATGGGCGCATTCCAGTTAAAGCGATACTTCTGATCCAGCGGCTTGGAGCCAAGCCCCAGGAACGGGTAAGCCATGACATCCTGCGTACTTTTGGTTTCGGCGTTCCATTCACTAATGATGCCTTGGTAACAGCCTGCATAGATATAATTCGGGTCATCAGGGTTGAAGGCTACGTACGCCGACTCACAGCCACCCACCGGATAAAACGCAGACCACGGAATGCCTGGCCCCGGATGCGCATTAGGTATGGCTACCGTAGAGTTATCCTGCTGACCACCGTACACGGTGTACGGAAATTTATTGTCGGCATTTACGCGATAAAATTGTGCCGTGGGCTGGTTTTGCTGCGTAGACCAGCTTTCGCCGCTGTTATGCGAGATGTTGCCGCCGCCATCGTTTGCGTTGGCCCAGATGTGTGGCTGCAGTGGGTTTATCCATAAAAAGTGATTATCGCCGTGCGGCGTTGCCAAGCTCGTAAAGTTTTTGCCGCCATCCAACGATTTCATAAACGGCGCATTCATCACGTATACTTTGTTCTCATCCACGGGGTCAGCAAATACGTGCATGTAGTACCAGGCCCGCGCTCTTAGCGTACGGTCTTTGTTGATGTTTGCCCAGGTTTTGCCACCATCGTCGGAACGGAACAAGCCGCCATCTTCAGCCTCTACAATGGCCCAAACGCGCTGCGGATTTGCCGGCGATACAGCCACCCCGATTTTACCCATCAGTTTTGGAAGGCCGTTCTCCAGCTTGTTCCAGGTATCGCCGCCATCCGTAGATTTATAGATGGCACTGCCCGGGCCACCGCTCTCTACCTTCCAGGGGTAGCGGCGGTGCTGCCAGAAGGCTGCATACAGTACATTGGGATTTGTCACATCCATACTTAGGTCGCTGGCGCCGGTGTTTTCGTCCACGTGCAGCACCAGTTCCCAGTTCTTCCCGCCATCTTTGGTGCGGTAAATGCCACGCTCCTTGTTGGCTCCATAAGGGCTGCCCTGTGCGGCCACGTATACTATATCTGCATTTTTAGGGTCGATTCTTACCTTGGATATCTGCCTGGTATTGTTCAGGCCTATGTTTTTCCAGGTGCTTCCTCCATCCGTGGATTTGTAAACGCCGTCGCCGTGCACTGTCATTACACCACGCACAGCAGCCTCACCGGTACCTACATAAATCACGTTCGGGTCGCTAGTGGCTACATCTATCGCCCCAATGGAGCTGGCGGTAAAATAACCGTCGGAGATGTTTTTCCAGGAGCTTCCGGAGTCAGTGGTTTTCCAGAGTCCGCCACCGGTATAGCCTGCGTAAAATGTGCTTGGCTTAGTGGGTACGCCGGTAATTGCTACGGAACGGCCACCTCGGTAAGGCCCAATGTTGCGCCACTCCATCGCTTTGTAAAACTCAGGCGCTGTAGCACCGACCTTATTCGTACTAGTTTTTGACTTTTTTCTGTTCCGCTGCGCCTCTACATCAAGCGGTTGCCCGACCAGGCCAATCAGAAAAATAAGCGTAAGTATACTTTTCATAAGCGTTATCTTTTAAAAATGAGTCTGAAAGAATGATTCAAGTATGGAAATACAAAACCTGGCTTCCGGATGGCTACGAACCAGCCCCAGCTTTGCGGACAGGCATAAAAAAATCGGTGCAGGAAGGCCCTGCACCGATTTTGGCAACTTCATAATACATTGCAGCACTTGCTTTTCAGGCTGTATGTATAGTGGTTTTTGCATCGTATCCTATTTGTACGCTTCGTTTTGCACCAGATTGCTGTTCGCATCAATATCGAAGGCCGGGATTGGAAACACCTGCCGGTTCGGGTCTAGCAGGTCTACATCGGGGCCATTGGTGCGCGGCACTCCGGAAATTACGCTTAAGGCCTGGCCAGTGCGTACAAGGTCGAAGAAGCTATGTCCTTCAAAGGCTAACTCCAGCTTTCTCTCCTGCCAGATTGCCTCCAGCACTTCCTGCTGGTCAGTCAGGTCTTCGATCGGGTCAATGCCAGCCCGCTCCCTGATTTTATTCAGGTCTTCCAGGGCACCGCTAATATCTCCGCTTTTCGCCCTTGCTTCCGCACGGTTTAGGTATACTTCGCCAAGCCTGATGATATGGATATTATCTATGCCGCTGGTATTGGCATACCTTGTCGGATAGTATACATCCTTGCCTTCGTAATAGCCGAACATCATACCGCGTACATCATCTGGGTTAGCAGTTGCCTCCGCATAAAAATCTGAATGCGCTGCCACATCCCCGCGGCCACCTTTGGATGACGGGAAATACCAATTGTTAATCGTGCTTTGGTCTGCACTGTTAAAGTTGAGCTCAAAAATAGCCTCTGAGGTAAACTTACTGCTGAAGATGTTGGCAAAGCTCGGCGACAAAGTATACTTCGGATCTGCAATTACGGCATCGGCATAACTTTCTGCCTGTCCTGGCTGATTAACATACAGGTAATACCGCGAGAGCAGTGCCCTTGCTGTTCCTTTCACTGCCTGAGATTTGGTAGTGTTGTCATCACCATACTTTTCGGGCAACAATTCTAGCGCTTTCAGAAAGTCCGCTTCTGCCTGGCCGTAAGATTCCGTCAAGCTTGCTCTGGACGGGAACAATGAATCATCCACTTGCCTTGAAGGCATTGTAACGATAGGAACGCCCAGGTTTCCTACAACACCCGGTACACCGCCGTAAACTCTGGATAAGTCGAAGTATGCCAATCCTCTTACAAAATATGCCTGGCCGATTATAGCGTTTTTCTCTTCCTCAGAAAGGTCAGCCAACGGTGGCACTTGGTCAATAATGTTGTTGGCAACGTTTATCGCTCTAAATGCCCTAGTCCAGAGGTTGCCATTTTCCAGGTTACTTTTATCGATGAGGTAAGTGTCCATTTCCCGATAAAAATCCCAGGAGCCTATACTTTGCGCCACATCCGACGACACATCCGACATGATCATGAAATTGCCACCATAATAGTTACTGCTCTGGAGTTGGTCATATAACCCAGCCAATGCTGCCTGCGCTCCTTTGCGGTCAGAGATTGCTGCATCATCCGATACCTCCGCCTGCGGCTCATGGTCCAGGGTTTCGCAGGCACTGGCGCCTCCCAGCAAACAGGCTAGCCCGATCATATAAACGGCGTTCCTTTTTGCTACTCCTCTAACTAATTTCTTTCTGAGCTTTATGGCCGCTTCGGCCATTGATTTGTTTATAGTTGTATGCATAAAAATCCTCCTTAAAAGCTAAGATTAAAACCACCCATGAATACTCGAGGCTGCGGCAGGCTGAAGAACTCAACGCCCTGAATAAGTGGGTTATCGCCAATTCCTGTCAGTTCCGGGTCAAGGCCAGTGTAGTTTGTGATGGTAAAGATATTTTGGCCGGTTAAGTAAACTCTGGCCGAAGAGATACCCACTTTGCTAAGCAGTGTCTGCGGGAGCGTATAGCCAAGCGTGATGTTCTTGAGGCGCATGTAAGAACCATCTTCCACAAAGCGCGAAGGCCTCAGGTTGCCCGCATAGTTGGCTGCAGTCATCTTCGGGATCATAGTCTGGTCTCCCGGATTCTGCCATCTGTCCAGCTGGCTTACATTGAAGTTAAAGTCGCGCGTACCGCCGTGCTCGTTAAAGAAGCGGTTCCAGTTAAGCTGGTCGTTACCGTAGGAGTACTGCAGGAAAAACGAAAGGTCAAACGCTTTATACTTGAACGTATTTGTAAAGCCCCCGAAAAAGTCCGGGTTGGCATCGCCTACAATCTTGCGGTCCACGTTCGGGTCAAACTCTCCGTCTCCGTCCACGTCGGCAAACTGAATATCGCCTGTGGCAGGGTCTACGCCGGTTTGCTCATGAAAATAGAAGGAGAACATCGGATAGCCTTCCTCATACCTGAACAGGTCGCGGTTGTACACGTTGAACGGTGCTGCCAGTTTGGTTACCTTGTTCTTGTTGGTGGCAATATTGAAGTTGGTATTCCAGGTAAAATCAGTTGAGTTGATTACGTTCGCGATGATCGCCAGCTCAAAGCCCTTGTTTTCGAGGCTGCCAAAATTTTGGTACTGTGAGTTGAAACCTGAGGTTCTTGGTAGCGGCACCTGCAACAGCAAATCAGATGTTTTTTTCACGTAGTAATCAGCGATGATATTGATGCGCTCACCAAAAAGGCTGAAATCTAAGCCAATATCTGTCTGTGCCGTGGTTTCCCACTTCAGGTCCTTGTTGGCCAACTGCAGCGGGCTGATACCCGGCAAGCCTGCATAGGAGGCAGAACCTGTCCAAAGGCCAAGCGACTGAAAATCGTTGATGCCGCTCTGGTTACCTGTTATACCATAACTCGCTCTTATTTTAACGTCGCCGATAAATGCTGGCGCAGCGTCAAAGAAAGGCTCTTCTGACACTATCCAACCCAAGGCCAGTGAAGGGAATGTGCCCCAGCGGTTGTCTTTACCGAAGCGCGAGGATGCATCGCGGCGCACGTTTATGGTCGCCAGGTATTTGTCTTTATAGTCGTAGCCTATGCGCGTAAACAGAGAGGCGATACCCCAGCTGGAGGCGTTAGAACGGGCGCGTTGCACAGCGGCAGAGGTAATTTTACGGAAGTTGTTGCTCGGAAACTGCTCTCCAATTGCCTCCGTGATAGAATACTCAGACTCCTGAAGTGAAGTACCTAAGAGCACGTTAAACGAATGGTCGTTTCGGGCAAACTCATAGCTTAAAACGTTCTCCTGAATCCAGTTCTCGCTTTGCGTTGCCTGCGAAACCCCGTAGCCGTTCGTGCCTGCCCCGTTGTTTAGCAAGGTGTTGTCATACAGGTCTTCCTGTATAGAACTGTTGTCTATACTAAAGCTGGAGCGCAGTCGGAGGCCGGTTGTTATTTCATACTCGGCATACAGGCTACCCAAAAAGCGGTTGGTGTTCATCTTGATGTCGCTTTCTTCTACAGCGGCAATCGGGTTCTCAAAAATACTGAACTTAGAGTAGGAACCATCCGGCTGGTAGTATGGGCGGTCAGACGGAAAGTTGATAGCCCCTGGTAAAGCCCCTGAAATGTTATCATCGTTTCTTAAACGATTGCGCTTGTTACTGGAGTATAAAATGCTTGTACCTATTTTCAGTTTATCCACCGGATAAAAATCAAGGTTTACACGCGCACTGTTTCTTTTAAAATCAGAGCCGATCAGCACGCCTTCCTGGTTAAAATGGTTACCTGATACCAGGTAATGCACTTTATCCGTGCCGCCACTCACCGACAGATCATAGTTTGAAATGCTTGCCGACCTGAAAATAGCATCTGACCAATCTGTAGAGATGGCTGCATCTGGGTTAGCATAAGGAGCCGCCTTGCCGTTGTTTACAAAAGCCTCGTTGATTAGGCGCTCATATGTTGGGCCATCCACCACTTCAGGTTTCCTAGGAGCATACTGTGTACCGTGGTATACTCCTAAGCTTACTTTTGCTTTGCCGCTGCTGCCGCGCTTGGTAGTGATGAGCACCACACCGTTTGCCGCTCTGGCACCATAAATGGCCGTGGCCGATGCATCCTTCAGAATCTCCATCGATTCGATATCGGCTGGGTTGATGTCTGCAATGGGGCTGGTTGTGCCACCTCCTAAGTCTAAGTCAGATAAGTTGTTCGCCTGAATCGGAATGCCGTCCACTACGTACAGCGGGTCGCTGGAGCCGTTTATAGAGGAGGTACCACGCACACGTACAAACACACCGCCACCCGGTGTACCGGAGTTAGCAGCAACATGCACACCTGCTGCGCGGCCCTGCAGAAGTTGGTCGCTGCTGGCGGCTGGCAGGTTTGCTATTTCCTCGGAGCTGACCGATGTTTGGGCGCTGGTCAGTGTCTTTCGGTCCTGCTCGCCATAACCAGTCACCACCACCTCTTTGAGCAACTTCACATCAGAAGACAGACGCACATTGATAACGCTCTGGCTACCGATTTCCACCTCCTTCGTTTGAAAACCGATGTAGCGAAACATCAGCGTGCCTGCATTGCTTGGCACATTTAGTTGATAAGACCCATCCAGGCCTGTTGTTACGCCAGTGGTAGTACCTTTCAGCACCACGCTAACTCCCGGCAATTCAGAACCGTCTGCTTCGGAAGTTACTTTGCCCGAAACGGTTCTCCCTTGCGCTAAAACAGCCATAGAAGGCGCGCACAATGTCAAAAATACAATGAGTAAATAGTGTTTCATAAGTAAATCATTTACTTGTTAGAAAAAAACTGTTTAACTCTGCCAGCAAATGGTAAAATCCAAAATCATATTAAGAAAAAGGCATGGCTTCGCCAATATCACATTATCCTTAAAATGCAATTTTTACCTGCTGTTACAGGGCTCCAAAAGAAAAGTAATTCCTGGGTTCCGTGGCTGCATCCGGATGCGCTTGAAAGAAGCGCCCAAACTTAGCCAGCTGTAGATCAATAGTATGCGAGTAGTAGAAAAGTAATCAGCTCCGAACAAGGCGCATACCCTCATTCGTCAAAATCGCTGAGAAATACTGTTGCAGAACCGGCAAATTCCGGAAAGCGGAATACATGTGCCGGTAAAACAGCTTCGTAAAAAACGTTAATGCCAAGTTTCAAAGAGTTAAGAACATCAACAGAGGTTCACCAAACCTTAACTAAAGCAAATACTGCAGCTTCAATTACGATGCTTTCTTAGCCCCTATTTACCTGGCTTCACCAAAATTAATAGGCTTACGACTGTAAGTATATTTTTTATTTTCAAGCAAATCAACATTTTAGCAAACTAATTTTCAACAACAGCACCCACCAAAATGCACCTGCAGCAATTTCAGCATAATTATGATGCAATATCTAATGTTATAGCATCAGTAGATTAACCAGCTTAAAACCCGCATTTCAATAGCTAAACACTATTATTTGCACACTCCATGTTACGCCAGCAAGTTTGACTTACCATCGAATTATAACAATGGCTGCACAAAACCATGTTCATAAATTAAAAATAATCATATTCAAATCTTTGCGAAATTAAGTATTTATACTTAACTCATGCCTTATTATAGTTATAACAACTTTCACCAAACAATAGCTTACGCCACCAATGCTTACACATCACTAAAATCTAAACTTTTATCAACTAAAAACCTTCAGATATGATCACAGCTTTACGCTCGGCGCTCAAGCCCCGGCGGCTCATGCTCGCTACAGCTTTGGCGCTCATCGTTACCAGCCATCCGGCAGAGGCTCAGAAGAAGTCCAAAGCCCGGAAATCTGACAAAGCCACCTTCCCGCAGGAACTTTACGACGGCTTAAACTGGCGCTCCATCGGTCCTTTTAGAGGTGGCCGTATGAGCAGCGTAACCGGCGTGCCCGGCCACCCTAACCTATATTATGGTGGCGCAACCGGCGGCGGCGTTTGGCGCACCATGGATGGCGGCTCTACCTGGGAGAATATTTCGGACGGTTACTTTGGCGGCTCCATTGGGGCTGTGGCCGTAAGCGAATCCGACCCGAATGTAATTTATGTGGGAGAGGGCGAGCAAACCGTTCGCGGAAACGTATCTTCCGGGTTTGGCCTTTGGAAGTCGGTGGATGCGGGAAAAACCTGGCAGCACATTGGCCTGAAAGATACAAAGCACATCGGCCGCATCCGGATACACCCGGATAACCCGGACATAGTATACGTAGCTGCCATGGGCGACCTGTACAAGCCTACCGAAGCACGCGGTGTCTATAAAAGCACCGATGGCGGAAAAACATGGCAGAAAACTCTTTTTGCAAATAAAGACGCAGGCGCTGTAGATCTTATCATCGACCCATCCAACGCCAGAAACCTGTACGCCACCACCTGGAACGTGCGTCGTACACCTTACAGCTTCTCCTCCGGCGGCCCCGGCTCCGGCATCTGGAAAAGCACCGACAGCGGCGAAACCTGGAAAGAGCTCTCCAGCAACAAAGGCCTTCCGAAAGGTACGCTGGGTATAATTGGCGTTACGGTTTCCCCGGTTAACCCACGCAGGGTATTTGCCATGGTAGAAGCTGAAGAAGGCGGTTTATTCCGCTCCGATGATGCTGGTGAAACCTGGACAAAGGTGAACGATGACCGCAACCTGCGCCAACGGGCCTGGTACTATACACGCATCTATGCCGACCCTAAAAACGAGGATCAGGTATACGTGATGAACGTATCATACCACCGCAGCAAGGACGGCGGCAAGACGTTCGAAAGCTTTAACGCCCCGCACGGCGACCACCACGACCTCTGGATTGCGCCTGAAAACCCACAGCGAATGGTTATTGCCGATGATGGCGGCGCACAGGTATCCACGGACGGCGGCGAGAACTGGACTACGTATATGAACCAGCCAACGGCGCAGTTCTACCGCGTTACCACCGACAACTACTTCCCGTACCGCATTTATGGTGCGCAGCAGGATAATTCTACCATTCGTATTTCGCACCGCTCCAGCGGCTACGCCATTACCGAAGACGACTGGGAGGAAACAGCCGGTGCCGAGAGTGCACACCTGGCCGTAAGCCCTGAAAACCCGGACGTTGTGTTTGGCGGCAACTATGGCGGCTTCCTGGAGATGGTAAACCACGAAAACGGGCAGCAACGCGTTGTAAACGTGTGGCCAGATAACCCGATGGGCGCAGGCGCGGAAAGTATGAAGTATAGATTCCAGTGGAACTTCCCGATCATGTACTCGCCGCACAACCCCAAGAAGCTGTACGCAGCCTCAAACCACCTGCATTACACGACAAACAATGGCCAGTCCTGGGAAACAATCAGCCCGGATTTGACCCGCAACGATGACTCTAAACTTGGTACTTCGGGTGGTCCGATCACGCAGGATAACACGAGCGTGGAGTACTACGGTACTATCTTCGCCATTGGTGAATCTCCGGTGGAGGAAGGCGTTATCTGGGCAGGCTCTGACGATGGCCTTATTCATGTAACCCGCGACGGCGGCAAAAACTGGACAAACGTGACCCCGAAAGGTATGCCGGAGTGGATGATGATCAACAGCATCGACGTGCATCCAAGTATAAAAGGCACAGCGTATGTGGCGGGCACCAAGTATAAAACCGGCGACTTTAACCCATACTTGTACAAAACATCGGATTACGGTAAAAGCTGGCGCAAAATAACAAACGGTATTCCAGATACGCACTTTACACGCGTTGTTCGCATGGACCCTAAACGGGAAGGTTTACTTTACGCAGGCACAGAGTATGGCATGTATGTCTCCTTTGATGACGGCGATAACTGGCAACCATTCCAGCAGAACCTGCCTATCGTGCCGATTACGGACCTGACCATCAAAAACGATAACCTGATTGCCGCCACCCAAGGCCGCAGCTTCTGGATTATTGATGACCTTACCCCACTGCACCAGCTGGACAAAGAAGTTGCCAGCAGCAAGTTCCACCTTTACAAGCCAATGGACTCTTACAAGATGAATGGCGGCAGCCGTGGCGATAGCAAAACAGCCGGCCAGAACCACCCGGGCGGCGTGATGGTGCATTACTACCTGCCTGCCAAGCCAGACTCGGCCAACGTGGTGAAACTGGAGATCATGGACCAGAGCGGAAAGCTTATCAGCAGCTACGCCACCGACGCCAAAGACAAGAAAGAGAAGCTTGAGGTGAAGAAAGGTTTGAACCGCTTTGTCTGGGACATGTATTACCCGGCAGCCAGCACCTTCGATGGCATGATCCTTTGGGGAGCCCGCGGCAACTTATCGCCAAAAGCGATGCCAGGTGAGTATAAAGCCCGATTAACCGTAGGCGGCCAAAGCCAGGAAACTGCCTTTACTATTTTAAAAGACCCACGCTCAGACGCTAAACCGGAAGATCTGCAGGCGCAGTTCGCTTTTATGCTGGATGTGCGCGACAAGCTAACCGAAACGCACGATGCCATTAAGGAAATCAGAGCAATCCGGGCGCAGCTTAATACCCTGCAGAGCAACCTGAAAGGCCAGGACAATTATGCAGATGTGGTGGAATCGGCGAAGGCGATAGATAAGAAGATCACCACGATAGAGGAAACGTTGTACCAAACTAAAAACCGCAGCAACCAGGACCCACTGAACTTCCCTATCCGGCTGAACAACAAACTGGCAAACCTTGCCACACAGGTAAGCTCAGGTGACTTTGCGCCTACAAAGCAAGCCTATGAGTTTAAGCAGGAGGTAACATCTAAAATTGATGCACAACTGACTGCCTTTAAGCAGGTAAAAGCCCAAGATGTGCCAGCCCTGAATAAGCTGGTGAAGGAAAAAGGTGTAAATGCGATCAGCCTTAACAAAGAAAAGGCTCAAAGCAAGGCGACCTCTTCTATAGAGTAGTCTTCAGCATCTCGCTATGCATTATCAGCATCTCTCAGCATTTTTTTAGTGCTGGGGGATGCTTTTGCTTTTAATAACCTACACATTACCCCTGATATTCTTTATATTTCACACAAGCTTAAACCAACTACTTAACAACCTGTCTAACTATACTTAAAGGCCATTTTGGATTATGTTTAGATGCTTGGATTACGGCCTGGAAAACCTACTTTAAAAGATCTTATACTTGACTACTACTCAAACACATAAATCAAAAATAAAGCGACTTACAGGTTTGCTACGCTCCTACCGGGTATACCACCGCTACCTGGGGCTAGGGCTTGGCATGTTTCTTATTGTTAGCAGCGTAACAGGTTTGTTACTGGGCTGGAAAAAGGATGTCGACCTGCTGCAGCCCCCAACCCAAAAAGGCGCTACCACAGATTTACCCCAATGGATTTCGCTGGCCGAGATGGCTACTATTGCCCAGGCTGCCCTGGACTCTGCGCAGCAACTCCCAAACACACCCATTGACCGACTGGAGGCCCGCCCAGACAAAGGCATTGTGAAAGTGCTGTTTGCCGAAGGTTACTGGGAGGTGCAGCTTGATGGCAGCACAGGTAACGTACTCTCTGTGGCCCGCCGCCACTCCGACTGGATTGAGCACCTGCACGACGGCTCCATCATCAGCGATGGGTTTAAACTGATAAGTATGAATGTGCTGGGCCTCGGCCTGCTGGCACTGGTTATTTCAGGATTTATACTTTGGCTATTCCCCAGAAAAGTTAGGCAACTCAAAAAATAATAATCCAGCTACATGCCCAAAATCGCTTCCTTTCATTAATGCCTACTGCCAGTCTTTGCCTCACTTTAAAGATAAAGCAGCATGTGCAGAAGATGATACGGAAGCATGTTGAAGCGGAAATTAAGGAGGACCTGCTGACTGACAAGGCAGCAGATAAAACTCAATCAGTATGAAAAAATTTTTATACATAGGTATGTTACTCTTGCTTGCTTCTGCTACGCAAGCGCAAACAGTAACCGTAAAAGCCCAGGTTACCCACTTACCCGTGGAGGCAGCGCTGATATACAGCAACGCAGACAATGCCATACTTACCAACAGCCAGGGCAAGGCAGATATAAGCTCATTAAAGGATGCCACTCAGATTACCGTGCGCAGCATTGGCTACAAAAGCATTTCGCTAAGTTTTGCCGAGCTTCAGAATAATAAATTTCAGGTGCTGCTCCCTGAGGACAATGTGTCGCTGGATGCGGTGGTAATTTCTGCGGCCCGCTGGAAGCAGGAGAAACGAGAGGTGCCTGGAAAAGTAACGACCATCAGCACGGCAGAGGTGTTGCTGCAAAACCCGCAAACTGCCGCCGACATGCTCGGAGCCAGCGGTGAAGTATACATCCAGAAGAGCCAGTTAGGTGGCGGCAGCCCGATGATCCGGGGTTTTGCCACGAATCGTGTGCTTTTGGCTGTTGATGGCGTGCGCATGAACACGGCTATTTTCAGAAGCGGCAACCTGCAAAACGTAATCTCTCTTGACCCATTTGCGCTGAGCAGAACCGAGGTGCTTTTCGGGCCAGGCTCTGTAAGCTACGGAAGCGATGCCATTGGCGGCGTCATGAGTTTTTATACTTTGTCGCCGCCAATGGTAAGCAACGAGACGATACAGGTAAACGGTAGCGCCGCGAGCCGCTGGTCGTCGGCAAATAACGAGAAAACCGGCCATATCGATTTTTCCATTGGCTTAGAGAAATGGGCTTTCCTGACCAGCGCCACGTACAGCGACTACGACAACCTGACCATGGGCACCCACGGCCCCGAAGAATACCTGCGCCCGGAGTATGCCAAAACCATAAATGGTACCGATGAGGTACTAACCAATTCTAATCCACGCGAGCAGGCATCATCCGGTTACAATCAAATAAACCTAATGCAGAAAGTGCGCTTTAACCCGAACGAGGCTTGGGATGTCAACTATGGTTTTCATTACTCCACCACCTCTGATTACGCCAGGTATGACCGTCTGATTCGTTACCGCAAGGGCGCGCTTCGCTCAGCAGAATGGCACTACGGCCCACAGGAATGGATGATGAACCATTTGAAGATAGAGCGGAATGCAGGAGGTAAACTTTACGATAAACTAAGTATAAACCTGGCGCACCAGTTTTTCAAAGAAAGTCGCCACGACCGGGATTTTGGCCAGCCAACCAAGTATAACCGCACCGAGAAGGTAAGTGCCTGGTCTGCCAACCTGGATTTTGAAAAGCAGCTTGCCGAGAAACACTTGCTTTTATATGGCGCCGAGGCTGTTTACAATAAGATAAACTCTAGCGGTACCGATGAGAATGTGCGTAGCGGCGAAGAAGTGACTGGCCCCGCACGCTACCCTGATGGCTCTGATTGGAGCTCTTACGCAGCTTTTGCCACCTATCAGTTTAAGCCCAGCGAAAGATTAAGCCTGCAAACCGGCGCCAGGTATAACCATTTTATACTTAATGCCGCGTTTGACAACACATTCTACCCTTTCCCTTTTTCCGAAGCTGCGGTTAATGCCGGGGCACTTACAGGTAGCGCAGGCCTGGTGTATCACCCGTCGCCATCCTGGCAAGTCAGCAGCAACCTGTCTACCGGTTTCCGCGCGCCTAACATCGATGATATCGGGAAGGTATTCGACTCCGCACCGGGCATTGTGGTTGTGCCAAACCCAGACCTGGAGTCGGAATATGCCTACAACGTTGATTTTGGCATTGCCAAAACGTTTGGAAGTTTCTTAAAAGTAGATGCTTCCGCGTTTTACACGCACCTGAACAATGCCCTAGTGCGCCGCGATTTCTTGTTGAATGGCCAAGACAGCATTATGTACGATGGGGAGAAAAGCCAGGTGCAAGCGCTCCAGAACGCGGCAAACGCGAAAGTATGGGGCATTCAGGCCGGCGTTGAGTTAACAACTAATTGCGGTATTGGCTTATCTTCCAGGTTTAACTACCAAGAAGGGGAAGAAGAGCTGGAAAACGGCGAAACAGCACCCTTGCGCCACGCTGCCCCCTGGTTCGGAGCCACACACCTGACCTATAGTATAAACAGGTTTAAGGCAGATGTCTATGCTGTGTACAACGGCGAAATAAGCAATGCAAACCTGGCCCCCGAGGAGCAGGACAAGGACTACATGTATGCCATAGATGAAAACGGCAAACCTTATTCCCCAGCCTGGACAACCCTGAACATCAAGGCGCTCTATAAAATATCAGATCATTTAATGGCAAGCGCCGGTGTGGAGAACATCACCAACCAGCGTTACAGGCCCTATACATCTGGCATTGCAGCGCCGGGCAGGAACTTCATACTTTCCCTAAGAGCTACTTTCTAATCTTAAGCCTCGCATTTAATAAAGTGCGGGGCTTATGTTAAGCATAAACTGAGCTACTGCCATACTTCTCCAGAGTCACTAAACATAGTGTATCTGCTTTCTTTGCCTCCTCCCCTACTAAAATCTTATCCAGCTCAAATTTAATTAAGCAGCAAATCATCACGGCAAACAATTTTGTCTTAATTTAGCGGCCGAAATGAGACCAACAATAGCGACAATATTGTTAATTCTGATGACGTTCCAGGTGATGTACAAGGGAATTGTCTTCTCGTCTTATTTCGCTAACAAGAGTTACATCGCGGCGGTGCTGTGCGAGAACAAGGCAAAGCCCGAACTGCAGTGCGAAGGCAAATGCTACCTTAAAAAGCAGCTAAAAAAAGCCGAGGCACCCGAGGGTAACGCATCGGGCCTCACCCTTAAGCTGGACTCTAGCCCATTTACCACACCAGGGCCTTTCTGGGCAGCAGCTACTGTGCCTGCCGCTCAAAGCACCAAATACTGCATTTTCCGTGAGAGCGGCTACCGCTGCGCCTACCTCCCCTCCTGCTTTCACCCGCCCCAGGTATAAGTCTTTTCTCTGTTCCGGATAAAGTCTCCTGCCATTTTTAAAGTATGGCCCGGCTTTGCTATGCCTGATTTTCCGGAAGCTGTAGCGGCATACCTGGCTATGCAGCTCTTGCAGTGCGGCTTGCTGTCGCGTTCAATAACTTATACCTGATTATTTGCCCGTTCCTGGGCTTTAAAAAAACTATCATGAAATTACACACATGCCTTACCATGTGGGCGCTTTGCCTTGCCACGCTATTTATAACCGGCTGCGACTCAAACAGTCCAACACCAGAGCCTACCACGACATACAATAAAATTGCCGAAGGGCAGACTGAATCAAATGTATTCAAAGTAAAGGTTTACAGCACCGAAAGCGAACTGACCACAGGGTATAACCCGCTGCACGTTGCTGTATATGACGCGGCAGGAAAGCGTGTGGAAGAGGCAGGCATCAGCTTTATGCCGCTGATGGATATGATGACCATGAAGCATGCCACCCCGTTTGAGAATCCCGCTTCCGAAAAAGTCGCAGAGGGTTATTTTTCAGGCGCTGTGGTCTTTACAATGCCTTCCGGGGAAATGGGCGCTTGGTCTCTGACAGTCAGCGTAACGGCAAACGGGCAGACGGACACTGTTACCCTCCCGATCACTGTACAAGAGCCTGCTACCAGCCGCCTAAAGTCTTTTGTTTCAGCTACCGATGGCACCAGGTACTATGTGGCTTACCTGCAGCCGCAGCAGCCTAAAATCGGGGTGAACGATCTGGAGGTGGCTGTTTATAAAATGAACACCATGATGGACTTCCCCGCTGCGACAGACCTGACGATGGAACTGGACCCTGAAATGCCGTCCATGGGCCACGGCTCGCCCAACAATCAAAACCCGACACACACCAGCAACGGGCACTACAAAGGCAAGGTAAACTTTACCATGACCGGTTTATGGTATCTGAACCTTACATTGAACGACGCCTCCGGCCAGGCCGGCCAGCTATACTTTGAGGTTAACTTCTAGATGGGTATGTCTGCTCTCCGGCATTATACGCTGTGGAGCGGACATCATATTTTAAAATGATAAAGCACATAAAGAAGTACCTTATAGCGGCAGCCTACACGCTGGCTGTGCAGTTAGGTTATGCCCAGCAAAACGCCATACCCTCCGACACCGTTCGCACCATTGTGCTGCAAGAAGTTGCGGTTTCGGCTAAGCAGCAGAACCACCGGTTGCACCTGCAGCAGTTTTACGGTGCCAACCAAGCCGCCACAACAGAAGAGCTCCTATCGCGCATACCGGAAGTCTCTTTTATCAGGCGTGGCAGCTATGGCATGGAGCCCACCATACGTGCTTACAGCCCTAACCAGGTCAGTGTAACTGTGGATGGCATGCGCATACAGGGTGCCTGCACCGACAAAATGGACCCGGCCACTATTTACATCGAGCCACTGAACCTGCAAAGTATGGAGGTGCATACAGCGGGGGGCAGTGTCATGCAGGGGGCAGCCATTGGCGGCAGCCTGAACATGAAGTTGGCTGAGGCCGAACTGGCAGACATGCCCACGTTATCAGGATCTTTAAGCAGCGGCTACCAAACAGCTGCCCGTGCAGTGCTGGGCAACTTACGCTTGAGCTATGCCACTCCTACTTGGGGACTTCGTGCCTCAGGAACCTATCGCAAGAGCCAAAACTACCGTGCCGGAAACGGGGAACGGGTGCTGTACTCGCAGTACGAAAAGGCTAATTATGCCCTTAACGGAAAGTTTTTACTGCACGATGACCTTGTTTTACAAGCTGATTTTATTGCAGATGCCGGCTGGGATATGGGCTTTCCAGCACTGCCGATGGACGTGGGCGAAGCACAGGCTAGAATTGCCTCCCTCACCCTGCTGCGCGAGAATGCGGAAAGGCGCTGGAACCGGCTGGAGGCGCGCCTGTATGCCAACCGGATCGCCCATTACATGGATGACAGCACCCGCCCAGACTTGCCTGTACGCATGGATATGCCCGGCCTGAGCCGTACTTCCGGCATGTATATGGAAGGCACTGCGGCACCGGCCGCTCACCAAAGCCTCACCCTGCGGGCCGATGCATCAGTTTCTCACCTGCAAGCTTCCATGACAATGTACCAGGAAGGCCAAACGCCAATGTATATGCTTACCTGGCCAGATAACCGACAGGTGCAGGCGGGGCTGGCGGCGCAATATACTTTGCAGGTTGGCCGTAAAATCCAAGTTCAGCTCAACAGCCGCCTCAACGCTTCGGATTTTTCTATTACCACCGGCGAGGGCCGCGACCAGTTGTCAGTGTTTGGATATACGGACACGGAGCAGCTGTTTCTGATTCCGTCTGTTTCCTTGCAGTTGAGCCGCATGCTGCTCCAGAAGCTAAAAGCTACTGTTTCGGGGAGCTTGAACGGGCGTGCGCCAACAGCCAGCGAGTTGTACGGCTTCTACCTGTTCAGCCAGTTTGATGGGTATGACTACATTGGCAACCCCAACCTGAAAGCCGAGAAAAGCATGCAGGGCGAGTTGACTCTGTCCTGGCAAGAGCCGAGGCTGCGGTTGCAGGCAACAGCATACACAGCGAAGGTAGACAACTACATTTTAGGCTCATACGCGCCAAACCTGAGCGCCATGACCATCGGAGCTCGCGGTGTGAAAGTATACCAGAACACAGCTCATGCATTTCTGGCTGGCGCTGAGGCAAGCGCTGTTTACAACCTAAATGGCTATACCCAACTGGTAAGCACTATAAAGTATAGCTATGGCTGTGATGCGGCTGGAGAACCGCTCCCGATGATGCCGCCCCTGCGCAACGTTACCTCCCTACGCAAGTATTTAGGCGATTACCTGTGGCTGCAGGCCGAAACGGAGGTTGCAGCCGCGCAACACCGAAACAGCGAGGACTTTGCAGAGCAGCCAACTAACGCTTTTATGCTGTGGCACCTGCGCGCCGGGTATAAGAAAGAGACAGAGAAAAAAGTATGGCAGCTGAACGGCGGCGTGGAAAATATCTTTGATGTGAACTACCGTGAGCACCTGGACTGGGGCAAAATAAGCCGCCCCGGCCGCAATTTGTTTCTACAGTTAACCATGGGGTTCTGATCCAAAGTATAGCACTAGTGGTTGCATAAAATTTAAGTGTACCAGGTACTCCAGATTATAGCTTTGGCAAGGTTTCATCACGTTACAATGTTCTGCAACTGCAGTTAAACCCGAATAGCTGAAGATATAAAATTCATACTTCAATTAACTAGAAAAGCCGCTTCAGCTTAACCTGAAGCGGCTTTTCATTTTGTTTTAGCCACCAAATTAATCTGGCCGCCACTCTATATCCGTGTATACCCGGATAACCCGGGTATACACGGGTAATTCACGGGTAGCGCTTTAACACTTGTCACTTTAGGCTTTGTATTACTCTTTACCATATATGCTCCTGTTATATACCACACCAATGGAAAATATGTATCTGCCTCTGGTACAAGCCCGATCAACGCATAGGCAAACACCCGAAAGAGAGCAGCTTTATAAAAAACTCTAAAACCTACAAACGCTATGTAGCGCACACAACGCAGCAAACCATAGAGCAACTGCACCAGCATTTTCTGAGTATTGCCCTGGTAGACAAGCGCTCCCTGAACCGTCCAAAGCACCTGCGACCAACTATGGGCGTAGTTATGACCGGGCCTAACAAACAATCGGAGCCTTTAGATGCCTTAGTTACCAGTGGTACCTAGGGCACAGGAGCAGTAAGACCACCGAAATTTACACGCACGTGGCCACCTACGCCTTGGATGAAATTGTAAGTCCGCTTGATAATTTGAAGAACTTAACTATATTAGTGTTGCGCTATGGAAGAATGGAAAAGAAAGCAAGATCTAAAACGAAAACCCGTAGAAAAGGTCTTAACAGTACTCCACACATAGTGCAGATAGTAGGAGTAGGTACTCCTACTATACAGTAGTTGTGGTAAAGTGAAGTGATGAAAATGATAGAAAGAATAATCAATAGCCGCTGGGTCTTTATTTTAACTGGTGTTTTGGTTATTACTGTATCTTCTTATTTTTTATTTAAGTCTGGCTACCATGTTCTGTTTTATAGTGAAACTTGGGGCTTGGACACGTATACTTTTGGTTACCCAAGACCATACTTAGAAGTGGTCACTGTGTTTTTATTCTGGCTACTGCTATTTGTCGGTGGAATAGGTATAAGTACAGGTAAAAGAAAAGGCTTGTTCTTAGGACTATTGGCGACTTGTGTCGCATTGATTCCTTCGTTGGTATATGTGGTAATTGCTGCGGGTAAAGTCAGGACCTATTCCAGAAGTATTTTAATAAACGATACTGAAAGAGAAATGACTAATCAGGAAAAGTGGGACTACATTTATGCTGATTTATTCTTCTCTATCTGTTTGACCTTATTGATAATAGTAACAATCGTAATAATAGTAAAAAGAAGAAAATACTTAGAAGCCACTAAGCAGAACACCATACCACAACAAAGCCTATAGTGCATTTAAATGCACCATAGCCAAACACGTTGTGCTGCATACATTAAAATAAAATAAAAAATTGGTAAGGTATCTTTTCATTCACGCTGCACTCACAATGGTTGCCTTTATGATTTGGGTGACCAGTACCAGTTTACCTGGGGGTGAAGTCGGAATGGCACCCTTTATACTAAGTTTTGTGCTTATAATTCAGTTATTTATTGGAATGGTGTTGGCACTTGTTTTCAGGCAGTATCTAATCGAAAGAAGACAAAAAATAATAGGATTGACTTTTTATTTTATTCTTTACGAACTGGTATTCTTTGCAATAGATGGCCAATTATCAATAATTAGTTCTTTTAGTAAAGGCTGGTCGCGTGAAGTATATGCTGCATATTCACTCTCATCAATAATAGCTTACATTGTTGCTTTGACGATTCTATTAACAAAAGAATTAAAGGCTTCAGGTACATATCGTAAAGATTGAAATAAAAGCACGATAGCACAACACAGTTTATACCCTATGCTTCGGCTGATGGCCTCGCACAAGGTATACACCAACACGTTGTGCGTAAGCGAAATCATAAAAAAAATAGATGAAGACCTTCTTTGTTCTTATATTTTCCCTTCTCTCGTTGA
>NZ_CANLZM010000013.1 GCF_947495565.1 uncultured Pontibacter sp. | reverse complement strand
CATAAGTCTGCAAACTTTTCTTACCTGAACAACCGGCACCTGCTTTTTTATTCAATCAAATCAAAACAGCCTCTAAGTCATCACAATAAAAAATGATGAAGTATAATTGCTGTACCTTTGCAACTTACGAACTACCAAACCATGGCTACTTTCGAGCAACTGAAACTTAAGTCCTCCCTGCTTCAGGGGCTGCAGGCACTGCAATATACTTCTCCAACTCCCATACAGGAGCAAGCCATTCCTTTGCTGCTGCAGGGGCACGATGTGGCGGGGCAAGCAGAAACCGGTAGCGGTAAAACTGCCGCGTTCGGCCTGGCGCTACTCCAAAATATAAATCCGGATGTGCAGCAGGTGCAGGCCCTGATTGTGGTTCCTACCCGTGAGCTTGCCGTGCAGGTGCGCCAGGAGCTAAAGCAGTATGCCCGCTTTGTTCCGAATTTAAAGATAAGCGCTTTTTACGGAGGCCATTCCTTCCGTCTGGAAGAAGGATCGCTGGAGCACCCGCCACAGGTATTAGTCGGCACGCCCGGTCGCCTGACAGATCACCTTAGCCGCAGAACCTTAAATTTAAGTATGGCTACCAAAGTTGTTTTAGATGAGGCGGATAAGCTTCTGGAGATGGACTTTGAAGAAGAGTTGGACCAGCTGCTAACGGCATTGCCTGCTAAACGCCAGACAATCCTTTTCTCCGCCACCATGGAGGAAAACGTAAAACAGCTGATCGCCAATTCGCTGCAGGACCCGAAATTTGTGCAAGCCACCGCCTCTGCCGTACCAGACCGGATTCAGTATTTCGGGGTTAAGCTGCAGGACGCGCAAAAAAGGCTCGGGCTGGTACAGTTGCTGCAAAGCATAGATACAGCAGGAACGGTTGTTTTCGTAAATGCCCGCCTCACCACCGAAGAAGTGGCGCAGCACCTGCAAGACCATGGCTTCTCTGCCAAACCACTGCACGGAAAGCTGGAGCAGCGGGAGCGCGACAAAACCATGACACTTTTCCGAAACGGCACCACCGCCATACTTGTAGCCACAGACCTTGCCGCACGCGGCCTCGACATTGATGTACTGCAGCAGATAGTGCACTATGAGTTACCGCAGCATCAGGATGCTTACCTGCACCGCA
Source organism: uncultured Pontibacter sp. (assembly GCF_947495565.1). GTDB lineage: Bacteria > Bacteroidota > Bacteroidia > Cytophagales > Hymenobacteraceae > Pontibacter. The sequence continues at coordinate 172,951 of NZ_CANLZM010000013.1, read as the reverse complement.
GCGGCCGCACCGGCAGAGCCGGTAAATCAGGAATGGTTTATACCTTGCTTAACACGCGGGAAGAGCAAAAGCTAGCGCAGTGGCCCGAAGTACAGGTAAACAAATGGCTGGAGCTGCAGCAGCTAAATAAGCCAGCCAAACCGGCGGCCCCGACAACGCCTGCGCTTACCACGCTACACATTAGCGGCGGGCGCAAAGGCAAACTTAGTCCACGCGATATTGTGGGCGCACTGATTGCTGAAGTTGGCCTGAACGTAGCTGAAATCGGCAAAATAGAAATTCAGGATCACCACAGCTTTGTGGCCGTGCCAAATTACGCCGCCAAACAGGCTGTAGAAAAGCTGAACAGCGCTAAAATCAAAGGTAAAAAGTATAAGGTGAGCTATGTAAGGTAAGTTTGATGTGCCCGATCAATTAAATCAAACTTAAACCACAAGCTTTGCAGAAGTATACTTGCTACAGAAGGCAAAGCAAGCTAAACTAATTTCATTAGCAAAACGGTTTGCTGCCATACTAAAAAACTTTACCTTTACCCTATGGAGATTATCGTAGGATTAGCAGCATTTTTGGGAGGATTGGTAGTGGCTTTTCTGGCGCTGAAAGGTAAAATGAGCGCTTTAGAGCAAACCGCTAAACAAGCTGCCATTACCCAGGGCGTGCTGGAGGCGCAGGCCAAGCAAAAAAGCGAGGAGATGCAGCAGCTTAAGTCTCAGCTACGGGAGGCGCAGTCTGAAACGCTGGACCTGACCAACGCCCTCACCAAAACCGAAACTGACTATGAGCACCTGAAAACACGCCTGCAGGAACAAGGCCGTGAGCTGGAGCAGCTGCGCGAGAAATTCCTGCAGCAGTTCCAGAGCATCTCCAACCAGGTGCTCATGTCTAATGCTGAGCACTTCAACAAAGCCTCGTCCGAGAACCTGGAGCGTATTCTCTCTCCGCTGAAAGAGCGCATCAAAGAGTTTGAAGTAAAAGTAGAGCAAACTTATGAGAAAACGCTAAAAGACAGCATTTCACTAAAAGAGCAGATCACGCAGCTGGCTTCGCTAAACCAACAGATGAGCCAGGATGCCGTGAACCTAACCAGAGCGCTGAAAGGCGAGAGCAAAACGCAGGGCAACTGGGGCGAGTACCTGCTGGAAAGTCTGCTGGAGAAATCAGGGCTGCGCAAAGGCGTACATTATGAGCGTGAGGAAGTTCGTCAGAACGATGAGAAGCAAGTATACCGCCCGGACGTAATTGTGCGCCTTCCTGAGGGCAAGCACCTGATTATCGACTCAAAGATGTCGTTGGTGGCGTATGAGGCATACTGCAGCTGCGAGGACGAGAACCAGCAGGAAGTATACTTGCGCGGCCATATAAACTCGGTGCGCACCCACTTCTCAGATCTTGGCCGCAAAAGCTACCATCGCCTTACTGGCATCAACTCCCCGGATTTCGTGTTGATGTACATTCCCATTGAGCCAGCCTTTAACCTGGCTGTGCAGCACGACCACGCCCTGTTTACCGATGCTTTTGATAAAAATATAGTGCTGGTGACAACCTCTACCCTTTTAGCCACGCTGCGCACAGTAGCGGGTGTGTGGCGACAGGAAGACCAGAAACGAAACGTGCTGAAAATAGCCGATGAAAGCGGCAAGCTGTATGATAAGTTCGTGGGCTTTGTAGATGACCTGAAAACGATAGGCAAACACCTAGAAAGCAGCCAAAGCTCCTATAATGCAGCCATGAATAAACTTACCGAAGGCCGCGGCAACCTCATCCGTAGGGTAGAAATACTGCGCGAGTTAGGCGCAAAAACCAGCAAAACGATAGACAATAACCTGCTTCAGGAGGCGCAGCTGCCGGAAGAGGAGAACAGCTAGCTAGATTAGCAATCTTATTAAGAAGTATCAAAAACGGCACCGATGGGTGCCGTTTCTGGTTAAATTAAATTCAAACAGTCGATAGCTTTAGTCCCTGCTTACAGTTTCAGGTAACATTCCTCAGTCGACAGAATGCTTATAAGGCTTGTTTATACTTGTCTTCTATAGTATCTTAGTCAGATAACCGCAAACCTAATCCATGAAAAAACTAATCTTTACCGGCCTCACCGCCGCCGTGCTCCTCTCCTCCTGCTCTAGCCAAAAGTCGGAAACAGCGGGTACAGAGCAGACCGTAGAAATGACAGAAGCACAGGAGGAGGCACAGGCTTTTCTGGACCAGTACTCCCAAACTTATCAGCAGCTTTACACAAAATCTGCTGAGGCTGAATGGACTTCTAATACCAAGATTGTAGAAGGCGATACCACCAATGCCGCTGCCACGCGCCGGGCCAACGAGGCCTTTGCTGCCTTTAGCGGAAGTGCAGAAAATATCGAAATGGCCCGTAACATGCTGGATAAAAAAGACCAGCTGACCCCGCTGCAGGTAAAACAGTTTGACGCCATACTTTACGCCGGCGCCAACAACCCTCAGATCATCCCGGATGTGGTGAAAGCCCGAATCAAGGCAGAAACTGAGCAAACTGAAAAGCTGTACGGTTTTGATTACCGCATCTATGAGAAATCGGTTAGCACCAATGATATCGACAACATCCTGAAATCTGAAACCGATATTAGAAAGCGGTTGGATGCCTGGAATGCCAGCAAAGAGGTTGGCCCTAACTTGAAAGAAGGGCTCCTGGACCTGCGACAGCTGCGCAACAAAACAGTGCAGAGCCTTGGCTACGATGATTACTTCACTTACCAAGCCTCCGATTACGGGATGACGCGCGGAGAGATGATGAACCTGATGCAGCAGATAAACCAGGAGCTGCGTCCGCTTTACAGCGAGTTGCACACCTATGCCCGTTATGAGCTGGCTAAGAAGTATGGCGTAAAAGAGGTGCCGGATTATTTGCCGGCCCATTGGGTTCCGAACCGCTGGGGCCAGGACTGGAGCGCCATGGTAAACGTGGAAGGTATTGACCTTGACGCCGCCCTGCACCCCAAAGGCGCGGAGTGGCAGGTAAAGCAGGCCGAGCGCTTCTACACCAGCATGGGCTTTCCGGAGCTGCCGCAGACGTTCTACACCAAGTCGAGCCTGTACCCGCTGCCGGCAGATGCAAATTATAAAAAGAACAACCACGCCTCGGCCTGGCACATGAACCTGCAGGACGATGTGCGCTGCCTGATGAGTGTGGAGCCAAATGCAGAGTGGTATGAGACGACGCATCACGAGCTGGGCCACATTTATTATTACATGACTTACACCAACCCTGATGTGCCTGTGCTGTTGCGAGGCGGGGCTAACCGAGCGTACCACGAAGCAGTTGGCTCCTTGCTGGGTTTGGCAGCGATGCAGAAACCGTTCCTAGCGGAGCTTAACCTGATCGATAAAAACACCAAAACCGATGATGTGCAGACACTGCTGAAGGAAGCGCTGAGCTATGTTGTGTTCATTCCTTTCTCATCCGGCGTAATGAGCGAGTGGGAACATGATTTTTATGCTAAAGACCTTCCTGCTGACCAATTGAACAAGCGTTGGTGGGAGCTTACTAAAAAGTATCAGGGTATAGTGCCGCCCTCAAACCGTGGTGAGAACTACCTGGATGCCGCCACTAAAACTCACATCAATGATGATGCCGCCCAGTACTATGACTACGCCATGAGCTATGTTATACTGTTCCAACTGCACGACCACATCGCCAAGAACATCCTGAAGCAGGACCCGCACGCCACGAACTACTACGGCAGTAAAGAGGTGGGCAGCTTCCTGCGTGATATCATGTATCCGGGAGCCTCTGCTGACTGGCGCCAGATGCTGAAAGAGAAGACCGGCGAAGAGCTGAGCGCCCGCGCCATGGTAGATTACTTCCAGCCGCTAATGGATTACCTGCAGGAGCAAAACAAAGGCCGCAAGTATACTTTATAAGTTAAATTGATTTAAAACAAGCCAAAGCCGCAGCAGAAATCCGTTGCGGCTTTGGCTTGTTCTTAGTTTTCGGTTTTACTGCTGATGGTTTTTAAAGAAGGTTTGCAGCCTGTCCATTGTTTGGCTCAGCTCTTCGGGCGCCGGTAAGTACACTACTCTAAAGTGGTCGTGGTACGGATAATTAAACCCAGAACCCGGCACCAGCAGCACGTGCTGCTCCGAAAGTAAACCTAACGCTAACTGCTGATCACTGGCTAGGTTATACTGTTTCATGTCAAGTTTCGGAAACATATAAAAAGCACCGTTTGGCTTTACACATGTGATGCCCGGTATGGTTGTTAGTTTCTCATAGCATATTTCCCGCTGTATGCCCAGCCTGCCGGTAGGTTTTGTCAGTTCAAAAATGTTGTGCTGCCCGTTTAGCGCGGCCTCAATGGCAAACTGAGCTGGCACATTGCTGCACACGCGCAAGCTAGCCAGGATGTTCAGCCCACATATGTACTCCTGCGCCTTATGCTTGGCACCACTCACCAGCATCCACCCCGCCCTGAAGCCTGCCGCCAAGTAATTCTTGGACAAGCCGCTGAACGTGACAAAAAGTACTGACTCAGATAAAGTAGCTGTTGAGGTGAAAGCTGTGTCGTTATAAAGTATCTTATCGTAAATCTCATCCGAAAAAATAACCAGATTTTCCGCTTCTGCCAGTTGCACCAGCTCCTGCAGCACTTCCTTTGAGTAAACCGCACCTGTTGGGTTGTTAGGATTTATGAGTACAAGTGCACGCGTGCGGTCTGTAATTTTACGTTTGATATCCTGTACATCCGGAAACCAGTTGGCCTCTTCGTCGCAGTGGTAGTGCACGGCCTTTCCTCCGGCAAAACGTACCGCCGCCGTCCATAAAGGATAATCCGGGGATGGCACAAGCACCTCATCCCCGGCATTCAGCAGTGCCTCTACAGCATGCATAATCAGCTCGCTCAGCCCGTTACCTAAGTATACATCCTCCTCACTAATGTTAGCAATCCCTTTCTCCCTATAATAGCGTTTCACAGCATGTCTGGCGCTGAACAACCCTTTATGGTCAGAATACCCTTGGGCGTTAGCAAAGTTGCGGATAACATGCTGCACCACTTCCTTAGGTGCTTCAAACCCAAAAGGGGCCGGATTTCCGATGTTGAGCTTTGTAATGCGGTGCCCCTCCAGCTCCAGTTCTTTCGCTTTCTCGTACAAAGGCCCGCACAGGTCGTAAGACACATTGTTAAGGCGCTCGCTCCTCTTTATCATTCTTATAAAATTTAGCGAATATACTACCCTAAAAGCAACTCTAGTATCTGTAGAGCAGGATTTTATTTAAAATGGATTTTGCAATTTCATTCTGGACCTAACTTCTCCAGGTTTCGTGTTCGCAGCAAATCCATACTTCTGTATACCTGGCTATTAAAGAATTGCTAGACATCAATTATGGTTTTCCGGCTTGCCTAAGTTCTGCAAAAGCTGTAACCTTAGCTCTTCTAAAACTTATAACGTTAATCATAAGAATGTCTCCAAACTGGGTTAAAAATTTAAGAGCGTGATGAAAAAACTTGTGGTTTTAACTGGCGCAGGGATTAGCGCAGAAAGCGGGGTGGCCACCTTCAGGGATGCCAACGGGCTTTGGGAAGGCTATGATGTAATGGAAGTAGCCACCCCGGAAGGCTGGCGCAAAAACCCGGCCCTTGTACTGGATTTTTACAACCAGCGCCGTAAAAACGCCCACAGTGTTCAACCCAACCCAGCGCACCTGGCCCTAGCTGAACTGGAGCAGGACTTTGATGTGCGCATTATCACTCAGAATGTGGATGACCTGCATGAGCGGGCCGGTTCTTCCAATGTGCTGCACCTGCACGGCAAGCTGTTCGAGAGCCGCAGCACTCTAGACCCCACGCTTGTTTACCCAATTAAAGGTTGGGAGCTAAACAAAGGAGAAAAATGTGAACGCGGCTCGCAGCTTCGCCCCAACATCGTCTGGTTCGGGGAGCCGGTGCCTATGATGGAAAAAGCTATTGAGCATACTTTAGAGGCAGATATTTTTCTGGTTGTAGGCACTTCGCTGGTGGTGTACCCTGCCGCCGGTTTAGTGGATTATGTTTCGCATGAAGTGCCTGTTTTTGTAGTTGACCCTAACTTGCCAAGTATGCGGGCTCACTCAACCTTGCATCAATATGAGGAAAAAGCCAGCACCGGCATGATGAAGATCGCGCAGCTTTTGAAAACAAAGTATAAATAAGGCTGATCTGCACCAGCCAAAGTAAAACTTCTGCACCGCAAAACATAAGCGATTGTCTCGCATCGGAATGATAGCCAATTAGCTGCCATCCCTTTTCTAAAGCCTCTAAATCATAAATCCAGCTGACAAAGCTTTTAAACAGCAGTAGCTGCTATTAATACTTCTGACCTTGCTCTTTGTCTGATCAAAACCGCTACCTGTCTTAAATCACATCCTCAAACCTGTTAGCAAGTAGATTTTTAGTACATTTGCCAAACTTTTGTAGCTACAACTGTTTAATGCTACAGGCATTTTAAAGTATAAATAAGTCTTGAACACTAAGAATCAGCTTAAAGCGCTTGCCATTTACCAGATGCTGGGCGGCCTTTTGGGCATTGGCCTTACTATTTGGGTGATGTTCAGCGGAGAGGTAACCGTTACACAGCAAGTGCTGCGGCTCGGGTTGTTTGCCGGTGTGCTGTATGTGTTTTCCATACTTTGCGGCCGATTTATCCTGCGTAACCCAAAACGGGGTTTACAACTGTCACTCCTGAACCAGGTTTTTCAGGTTCTATACTTTTCGTTTGGGGCATACGGCTTTCAGTATGTCGCTGGCCTGCGCGTTGGTGTTGGAGTAGACATGGTTGGCGGCTGGCTGTTTAAATTCAGGCTGGCACTGTCTTCCTTTCACTTTAGCATCGGCACCGACCTGGGGCAGAAATTTATAGGTATAAACCTGGTTGCCCTCTTCCTGATTTTCTGGATAGAACGTTTGCTTGAGAGAAATCTTAACTAAACAATAATAAAACATTTAAGCTGATTCAGAATTATAAAGGCGTGATTTAGCCAATTACGGTTCTGCCGGAAATGCCATATTTGGTTTGATAACGAGAAATCGAGCCATATCTTTGCAAACCGAATGAACGTTCAATTAAGCAAATTTAGGATGCCGATAGCGGATAAGAAAAAAGCGATTTTTGAGAGTACACTGGAGCTGGTGAAAGAAAACGGATTCCATGGCACGCCCATGAGTCTGGTGGCTAAAAAAGCCGGAGTGGCTGCAGGCACCATCTACCATTACTTCGAAAGCAAAGAGGTGCTGATCCTGGAGCTGTATCATTACATACAGCAGCAGTCCATTGAGGTGCTAAAGCGCGAGGACAGAGCGGATATCCCTTTTCAAAAATGCTTCTTTAACCTGTGGCACGGCCTTTATACTTACTATAGCAAGAACACAGGCATATTCCGCTTCTTTGAACAATTCGTAAACTCCCCTTACAATACCGGACAGTCAGAGTTTGTGAAGGATGATTTTCACCGGCTGCTATTCCAGTTTTTTGAGCGAGGCATACAAGAAGGGCATCTAAGGCCAATAAGCTCTAAAATTTTGGGTACGCTGGCACACAGCAACATTATATCTACGGTAAAAATACAGGTATTGGGAGGACTAAAATTACAGAACGGTGAGCTAGAGCAGATTCCGCTCATACTTTGGGACGGCATGCAAAACCGAAATGATAAGTCGTAAGTTTTAACCTCAAGTAGAATCATACTAGAAGAAAACCATCACACACCAACTTAAAACTATGAACAGATGATACTCCAAAATTTAATCATCTCACCGCTTCAGGAGATGAACACTATCCTATCACTTCTTAAAGATCAACAACAGTTTACATGAAATTTCTAAAACGATTAAAGGCGCTCTTGCTTGGATGCCTGCTGTCGCCTACCCTGCTGCTAGCCCAGAACGGCGCGGCACCGGCTAAAGAAAACCTGACGCTGGAGCAGTGTGTGGCGTTTGCGCTTAAAAACCGTGCCGCTGTGGAGCAGTCTCTTTTGGATGAAGCCATCGGAGAGCGAGAGATCAATGCTAATTTATCAGGATGGCTCCCGCAGGTTGCAGCCCGATACGGCGGCACGCACAATATAAAACTGCAACAACAGCCTTTCGGGGATCAGATCGTGACTTTAGGGCAAAAGTATACTTCTAATGTAATGTTAGAGGCAACGCAGACCTTGTACAGCAGCGAACTGCTCTTAGCCTCTAAGGCAGCAAAATTCAGCAGGCGGCAACTAGACCAGCAAACCCTGAACACTAAAATAAATACGGTGGTAGAGGTAAGCAAAGCTTTCTATGATGTGCTGCTCACGCAAGAGCAGCTTCGTATTTTAGAGGTAAACCTACAGCGGCAGCAGAAACAGTACAACGATGCTAAAAGCAGGTATGATGTTGGCCTAGTAGACAAAACGGATTACCAGCGCGCTTCCATAACGTTAGCAAACATCAGAAGTAGTATCAAACGTGCGCAGGAAGGCACCAAAGCCAAAGTAGCGTACCTGAAGCAGCTGATGGGTTTCCCAATCGAAACCGAGGTGCAGCTGGAGTATGATTATACTAGAATGGAGCAGGCGGTTTTGGTCGATACCACTAGAATAATCGAATTTGCGAACCGTGTTGAGCTGCAACAACTGCAGACGCAGCGTGAGCTGTTACGCTTAAATACTGCCTACAACAAATGGAGCTTCCTGCCCACCGTCTCAGCATTTGGTAATTACAACTGGCTATACTTTAACAATGAGCTATCGGACCTGTATAACCAGTCTTATCCGACTTCAGCAGTTGGCCTTCAGGTGTCTGTGCCAATATTCCAGGGAACCCGCAGAGTACAGAACCTGCGGATCGCGCAGCTGCAGGAACAGCGCTTGGATATCGAAATGGAGAATACCCGTAAGGCCATCAACACCGAATACCAGTCGGCGCTAGCCAACTATAAAAGCGACTATACGGAGTGGCGTACCCTACAGAATAACCTGCAGCTAGCCCAGGAAGTGTACGATATCATTAAGCTGCAGTACGACGAGGGCGTAAAAGCCTACGTGGACCTGGTGGTAGCCGAAAGCGAATTGCGCGCCACGCAGCTTAATTATTACAACGCCCTTTACAACCTGCTGGCAAGCAAACTGGATTACCAGCGCGCTTTAGGCACCATAGACATCAATCGTTAAATCACTACATCTTTCCATAGAATGAAGAATAAATACGCCTGGCTTATCACAGCCATTATCGGACCGGCTTCACTTGTTTCCTGCGGTGGCAACGAGAAAGGGCAGCAGCAAATGAACCCAGCCGCCCGGGCTATTCCGGTAAACACCTACCATGTACAGGAGCAAAACGTAATGGGCACAGACAGCTACCCGGCATCCGTGGTGGCGCTGCAAGAGGTGGAGTTGCGCCCGCAAGTGGCTGGCTACATCACTAACATCTATGTGCAGGACGGCCAGCAGGTAAAAAAAGGCCAGAAATTATATGAGATAGACCAAAGCAAGTACCAGGCAGGGCTGCAACAGGCACGTGCTAACCTGCAAAGCGCCAAGGCAAACCTAGCCAGGGTACAGAAAGACTTGGAGCGGTATGAAAGACTGGCCGAGCGCGATGCCATTGCAAGGCAACAGGTGGATTATGCCCGCACCGAAGTACAAACTGCACAGGCGCAGGTAGCATCGGCAGAGGCACAGGTACAAAGCGCCTCAACAGATGTTGGCTACTCTACCATAACGGCACCTTTCAGCGGCACCATCGGCATTTCACAGGTTCGGGTTGGGGCGCAGGTTTCTCCGGGGCAGCCGCTGCTAAACACTATCTCCTCTACCGATCCTATTGCCGTGGACTTTGTAGTTAACGAGCAGGAAATTAGCCGCTTCAGCAAAATGCAGCAGGGCAACCAGCCGGACTCACTCTTCACGATCAGCTTAAACGGTGGAGATCCATACCCGCACACCGGCAAATTACTGGCTATAGACAGAGCCATCGGGCGCCAGTCCGGTACTACAACCGTCAGGGTGCAGTTCCCGAACTCTGGTGGCGTGCTAATCTCAGGTATGACAGTGACCATGAACGTGCTGAACCAGGACATCGGCAGCCAGCTGGTTATTCCCTATAAAGCAGTGTCGGAGCAGCTTGGGGAGTTCTTTGTCTATGTGGTGCAGGGAGATTCCGCTGTGCAGCAAAACGTGGAGCTAGGCACCAGGTTCAACGGCAATATTGTGATCCGGGAAGGCCTTAAGGAAAATCAGCAGATTGTAGTTGACGGAATTCAGAAGCTGCGCCAGGGATCTAAAGTACAGGTCGGTGAGCCACAAGAAACGCCGCAGCAGCCAACTGGCAGGTAATTCAGAAACATACTATCAGCAGAAATTAAGACGAAGAATGATATCAGATGTATTTATAAGAAGGCCCGTCACCTCCATTGTGATCTCCATTGTGATCGTGCTGGTGGGACTGCTGGCCATGATGAATTTGCCGGTAACGCAATACCCGGACATCTCCCCTCCTACAGTTTCTGTATCGGCTATCTATACTGGAGCTGATGCACAAACGGTGGAGCAGACGGTTGCCACGCCCGTGGAAACGCAGATTAACGGTACACCGGGCATGGCGTACATTACCTCTACCAATACAAGTACCGGCCAAATGAACATGTCGGTTACGTTTGAGGTAGGCACCGACATTGATATTGCCACGCTGGATGTGCAGAACCGGGCCAGTATTGCGGAGCCAAGCCTGCCGGAGGAAGTGCGCCGACTGGGTGTGACCGTGCGAAAGCGTAACCCAAGTATTATGATGGTGGTGGGCATTTTCTCACCCAACGGCACCCATGATGTGCAGTACCTGGACAACTATACTAACATTTACGTGCGCGACGCATTGCTTCGTGTGCCGGGTGTTGGGGATATAAATGCGCTGGGGCAGGATTTTAGTATGCGTGTGTGGCTGAAGCCGGATAAACTGGCGCAGTACGGCATCAGCACCAACGAGATTACGGGAGCCATACAAGAGCAGAACCTGCAAGTGGCAGCGGGTACAGTAGGCGCAAAGCCACAGTACGACTCTCAGGCTTTCCAGTATCCTATTACGGTAAGAGGCCGCCTGCAGACGCAGGAAGAGTTCGGCAATATTGTGGTGCGAACAAATCCTGCTGATGGCAGCCTGGTATACTTGAGAGATGTGGCTCGCTTAGAGTTTGGTCGCTTTGATTATGGACGTGCCGCTACTATCAACGGCAATCCTTCCGCCATTCTGCTCATGTACCAGGCACCAGGAAGTAACGCCCTGGAAACAGCTGAGGGCGTTTACGCAGCGTTAGATGAGCTGAAGGCATCTTTCCCGGCTGATGTGGATTACGTAGTATCGTTTGAAACGGTGTCTGTGGTGCAGGTATCCATCAATGAGGTGGTAAATACGCTGGTAGAGGCGCTTATACTTGTAATCATCGTAGTGTTCCTGTTCTTGCAGAGCTGGCGTGCTACACTGGTGCCGATCCTGGCTATTCCGGTGTCTATTATTGGTACCTTCATCTTCTTTATTCCGCTTGGTTTCACCATTAATACGCTTACCCTTTTTGGGTTTGTGCTGGCTATCGGTATTGTGGTGGATGACGCCATTGTGGTAGTGGAGGCGGTGCAGCATTACATAGACCACGAGCGGCTTTCCGCCCGAGAGGCCACCCGCAAGGCAATGAAAGACATTACGGCTCCGGTTATAGCCATCGCTCTTATTTTGGCGGCTGTATTTATTCCGGTTGGCTTTATTCCTGGTATTGTAGGTCGATTGTACCAGCAGTTTGCCATCACCATCGCTATCTCAGTGCTTATATCAGCATTTGTGGCCTTAACGCTTACGCCTGCCCTTTGCTCGATTATGCTAAAGCCGATGAACGTGAACAAAGATTCAAGAGGCCTGAATAAGTTCTTCTATCTGTTCAACAATTGGTTTGCTAAAACTACTAACTCATACTCGCGTGGGGTTCGCAAAAGTATAAAGGCTACACCACTGGTGCTTGTGCTGCTTGCCTGCCTTTATGCAGGCACTGTAGGCTTGTTTGCCTCTAAACCAACGGGCTTTATACCAACTGAGGATGAGGGCCGACTTTTCATTTCGATAGAGTTGCCGGAAGGCTCCTCAGCCACCAGAACAGAGGCTTTGCTAGCTGAGATGGGCGACATTATGGCAGACATACCGGCAGTTAGGAACTACACAGCTATTGGAGGACTGAACGCGATCAACTTCTCTTTTAAGTCTAACAGTGGTACCATATTCCTGCAGCTGCAGCCATGGGACCAACGGAAAGACGAGTCAGAGCAGCTACAAGGTGTAATGGCTACCTTAAACCAACGTTTTGCCGCTATCAAAGAAGCAAATGTTATCGTAGTGGCACCGCCTGCCATACCAGGTTTAGGGCAATCTGGTGGCTTTAGCTTTATGCTGGAGCAAAAAGCGGGTGGCGGCGACCTGAAAGAGTTTGAAGCTACACTTGGGCAGTTCCTGATGGCTGCTAACCAGCGCCCGGAAATTGCCATGGCTTACAGCTTCTTTAACACCCGCACACCGGGATACCAGGTGGAAGTAGACCGAGAAAAAGCGAAGCAATTGGGCGTGTCTATTTCTGATGTGTACGCCACCATGTCGTCGCTAATGGGTAGCCGCTATATAAACGATTTTACCCGCTACGGCCGTAACTTCAGAGTAGTGGCACAGGCCGACACCGCTTACCGCATGGATATCGAGAGCCTGAACCAGTATTATGTCATGAACCGCCAAGGTGGGTCTGTGCCATTGAGTGCGCTGGTAACTTCGCGTGTGGTAGAGAACCCGGCTGTAATTACCCACTATAACCTATTCCGTTCTGCGGAAGTGATGGGAGGCGCCGCACCGGGCTACAGTAGCGGCCAGGCACTGCAGGCACTGCAGGAAGTGGCAGCGGAAGTATTACCAACCGGCTACGGTTACGACTTCTCCGGCCTTAGCCGCGAAGAGTTAGCAGCAGGAAGCAGCACGGTTTATATTTTCTCTTTGTCAGTTATACTTGTACTGCTCTTGCTGGCGGCACTGTATGAAAGCTGGTCTGTTCCGTTCTCTATACTTTTTGCCATTCCGCTGGGTATGTTCGGGGCGATTCTGGCTTTAACCGTGCTACCTAAGCTGGATAACAATGTGTACGCTCAAATTGGTATGATTACGCTGATTGGTTTGGCTGCTAAAAATGCTATTCTGATTGTGGAGTTTGCAAAAGAGCGGGTAGACCGCGGCATGGAGCTGATCGAAGCAACCATAGAGGCTGTTATACTTCGTCTGCGCCCGATCCTAATGACATCCATGGCCTTTATACTTGGCGTGGTTCCGCTGGCGCTTGCAACGGGTGCCGGAGCGGTATCGAGGCAAACAATAGGCTGGGTGGTAATTGGCGGTATGCTGGCTGCTACTTTCCTGGCGATATTTGTGGTGCCTGTGCTCTACGTTGTCATCACCAGAGTGGCTTATGGCAAAAAAGGATTGGCTGAGCTCAGAGCCCGTGGCAATGGCCGGCCCGACGAAGATGAAGGCGGAGACCCTGCATATGTCAATCCCCACGCTTAAATAACTTCAAAAACCTATTTAAACTTAAACAGCCCCGCCTCCCAAAGCCGGGGCTGTTTTATTTTAGGCGAGTATAAATTCTACTGTTGTAAATATTAATAAAATCATATAATTTTAAGCCCAACCATTTTATGATTACAAGCTTATGAAAAAATTCTTACTCACGATTGTGTCTACCATTACCCTATGCTCGGCACTTCAGGCACAAGATGTTATTACAAAACGCACCGGCGAGAAAGTGGAAGCGAAAGTACTAGAGGTTTCTAACTCAGAAATCAAGTATAAGCGCTTCAGCCACCAGGATGGCCCTACTTACATCTTGCCGAAGTCAGAGATTACGGTTATTACTTATGAGGATAAAACTTCCGAAGTGTTTGAGCTGGATAGCCAGCCGTCTCCGGAAGCCATGGCCTCTGCCAAAGTAGCCACACCTGACGCTCCGGCTGTTGTGGTAGAACCTGCATTGGCCACCAGCGGCCTGGATATGTATGCGAAAGGCCAAGTTGACGGAAAGCAATACTACGACGGCTACAAAGCGGCTGGTACGGGTACACTTATTGTCAGCCTCCTCTCTCCTATTGTTGGCCTTGTACCGGCTGCCATTTCCTCGGCTGTATCTCCCAAAGAAGAAAATTGGGATGCACCGGCAAGCCAACTGCTACAGGACGCTGACTACAAAAGCGGCTACAAAAAGTCGGCTCGCAAAAAGAAGGCCGGCAAAGTATGGACCAATTGGGGTATCGGCCTGGGGGTTAACCTTGTGCTAGGCCTCATTATAGCTGCCCAATAAGACCTACTTATACTTTAAAAAAGGCCTCGGCTTATTCAGCAGAGGCCTTTTTGTTGGGATGCACTTATTGCCCTTTGCCCCTCATCTGCTTCTCCATGGCATCCCACATTTCCTGCGGTATCTGATCGAACGAGTTAAACTCTCCGGCACCGTACAGCCACTCTCCCCCGTCAATAGTCACTACTTCGCCGTTCACAAAAGCAGCGTAATCGGAAACGAGATAAGCCGCCAGGTTGGCCAATTCCTGATGCTCTCCAAACCTGCCTACCGGTATGCGTTTAACAGGGTCCAGTTTTTCAGCCAGCTGTTTTGGGAAAAGGCGTGTCCAGGCGCCTTCTGTAGGAAAAGGCCCCGGAGCGATGGCGTTAGATCGAATTCCATACTTTGCCCACTCCGCAGCCAGCGAGCGTGTCATGGCTAGCACGCCTGCCTTGGCACAGGCAGAGGGCACTACGTAGCCAGAGCCAGTCCAGGCATAGGTGGTGACAATATTAAGTATGGCAGCCTCCTGCTTCTGCTCTATCCAATGCTTTCCGAGGGCAAGCGTACAGTTGTAACTGCCCTTCAGCACGATGTCCGTAATCACATCAAAGGCTTTGTGGCTCAGGCGTTCCGTGGGGCTCACAAAATTGCCTGCCGCGTTGTTTACCAGCACATCCACACTACCGAAACGGTCTAAAGCGGCTTGCAACATCGCTTCAATTTCGTTATACTTCCGCACATCGCAGGCAACCGGAAGCACGTTCCCGCCGGTTTGTTCTTCCAGCTCCCTGGCGGCTTGCTCCAGCACCTCCAGCTTACGGCTGCAGATAACGGCATTAGCGCCTAGCTCCAGAAAATATTTCACCATGGAGCGGCCTAAGCCTGTGCCTCCACCAGTTACTATAATCGTTTTGCCTTTCAGAGCGCCCTCTTTCAACATCGGTTCAGCTTTTAGCATAGTTTTTAAGTTAAATGTTTTTCAGAATGTATGGCTTTACCTAAAGATAATAAGTATAGTTGAGGTAAAGAGATAATTGTTGCCTTCTTTTGACCTTCAATTTTTGAAACTATGGAACCAGAGAAAATTAAACAGCAATTAATGGAGGCCAGTCAAGGGCTTCTGATGATGAGCGAAACCGATGCTCCTTTTGAGTTTTACTATCATGAAAAACCTAAAGAGGAAGAATTTACAGGAGAAATAATGGTGGAATGGGATGGCAAGCCCTCCGGCACGCGCGTTCAAGAATTGGCACTAGAGGATTTTCTAAACCGCATGATTAACCCACACGCGGAAGCTGATCAAGCCGCCAAAGAAGCTGCGCCTCGGTTTAAGCATTTACTTCAGAAGCTAAACGAGTTGCTCCAAAACCCAAAGGCTTATAAGATCAGCGACGTCAACATGCCTGTCTACCTGATCGGCAAAACACCTGCAGGAGACTATGCCGGCCTTAAAACGCTGGTGGTGGAGACCTAAAAAGAACGGCCACACTATAAAGGTAGTGTGGCCGTTCTATTCTTTGATGACTTATAAAGTTATTGAGTCGGGCCGTTGTCTACGCGTGCTTCTATAACGCTTTGCACCGAGCTGGAAACATTGGATAACAGGTTATAGCCCATTTTAGCCTCAATAGCATCTACGGTAGTGCGGTAGCTGCCCCAGCTGCTGCTCACAGAGTTAGAGTTTGGCGTGTCGATGGCGATAATGCGGGTGCTAGTTGTTACGCGTGCGGCATCGTTTGTGCCAACCGGGAGAACCACAATTACCTTCCAGATGCGGTTCGGTACGGTTACCTTTCCGTTTGCCAGTGTGGTTTTATACCCATTAGAGCCGTCTCCGCCCGTGCCGTAGCTGCCCATAACCACATAAAGCTCGTTGCCCTGGCTTACAAGTGTGCGGCAGTAGTTCTCCAGGTTTGCCCATGTTTTCTGGTTGTTGTTAGGAGCCTGCGGAATCATGTTTGACATCAGGAAAGTTGCCGAATTATCGGTGGTGCTGCCGGTGCGGTCTGCAGACGGGCAGTTATGGCCACGGTCAAAGCCACTGCTGGTGTAGTCCGTGGACTGTACTTTGTAAAAGCTGCTTGGCAAAGAATTATCGGCTCTGAAGTCGTCTTGCCTAGGAGCCGAGCCGAGCCAGGCGCTGCTAAGGTGCCAGCTAACCCAGTTTGGCGTGCCACGGTAGCTGTTGTACGACATGGCGTACTGCGTTTTACTTACCAAGTAATTGCTGTAGCTGGTGTTAGCACCGCTCGGGTTGCCCATAGCCAAGTTGCTATCGCGGGTGGCGGTGGCATCCTCCACCTTGTTAAGCTCGCCTAAATCTTTTGAGACATCAGGCGTAACAGATTCCTTAGAACAGGAGACAAGCATCCATCCTACCATAGACAGATAAGCGAGCTTTTGTAGTTTTTTTAGCATAAAACATTTAGTTATATAGATATACAAATATGACTATTTATAGCACAACTCCTGTTATGGCATCATTAATAAATTTCCGATTTGTAAGGACAAGGTTATACTTGTGATCTGTATGAAGAAGTATAAAATGCTAACTACATTACTGATGGTCCTGAATCAATTTATTTGCGGCTATAATGCCACTGAGGCACACTCCGGGTATTCCTTGGCCTGGGTAAACGGTGTCTCCGCAAATGTAGGCACCGCGGTGGTCTAGCCGGGCGTCTTTCATTTGCCAGGGCTTTATGTTGCGGTACTGCGGGTATCCGCCTACAGCACCGTACGCACGCTTAGTCCAGAAAATCCAGGCACCAGGCGTAGCCGAATCTACAGAGACGATGTTTTCATGTCTGATCAGGCCGTTTTGCACCAGCACATCGAGTATAGCCTCTTCTATAACAGCTTTTTGGTTGATTAACTGCTGCTGCGGATGCCGCACATGCGTACTTATACTTGCCACTATATGCCCTTCAGGCGATTTTAGCTTGTCCTCCGGATGGCTGAAGCTGATGAATATACTTTTACTGCCTATTTCCGGCAGCCCGCCCGGCACATGCACCTGATGGTGCAGCACCTGTTTTGCCTCTGCGGCGCGCAGCTCCAGCGACATGGTAAAAGCCCCGTTCAATTTATTGCTTGGCAGGATGTGCGGCTTCAGGCGCTGCTGTATTTTTCTGTCATCAAAAAGCTGAAGCGTGTTGTTTACAGGAAGGCCAGAAATAACATATTTGCTGTAAAACTCAGCTTTCTTAGTTTTGGTTTTATACCCGTCCGCTAATGTTTCCACCTGCATTACTTGCTGCCCATACTTTACATCCGATCCTTTGGACAGAATGTACTGCTCCACAGGCTTCACCAGGTTAATCAAGCCGCCGGGCACATAGTAATTGCCGTACAAAGTATAGCAGAGGGCAGTGGCGCCAAAAAGTTCGTTTACCTCTTGCACGTGGTTCTGCGCCGTTATCAGGAGCTGCTCGTTCAGGAAATCAACAAAGGGCTTGTGCTGCAGCAGGTCATACTTGCGCAGCACGTCTTCCATGGTTCTAAACGCCCCCGGCAGCAGCTTGACCTGACTGGGAGTAACCCGCGTTCCGGAAAGCAGCAGGTCTTTCAGGTTAGAAAACGGAAAACTTAGCTGCTGCAGCGAAATACGCCATACCTTCTGACTCACTTTGTAACAGTGCTCCCAAAACTCGCGCTGCTTATACTTGCCAAAAACACGTTCCGCCTCCTCCACCCACTGCGCCAGCGTGCCGTAGCGGGTGATTAATTGGCCGTTCGAAAGTATGACCTGCATCGGTGGCTCCAGCTTTTGCACAGGCACCTGTATGCCTGTCTTATCAAGTAAGTAACGTAGCGGCATGTGCTCATCCAGACCAACCAAAGTGGTAGCGCCAGTCTCAAACCAGTGGCCTTTGCGTTTGTAGGAGGTGGCGCAGCCTCCAGGGTATTTTGCCTGCTCCAGCACGCATATATGCATCCCCCGCTCTGCCAGCAAAGCTGCGGCAGTAAGGCTACCAAAACCAGACCCGATAATTACCACATCATACTTCATTTATGCTTACTTTGTGATACATAAAATTTAAGTGTTGCCATTCTAAACCGAGTGGTGCCCGTAATGTTGTAAAACGATACTATCAAGATAAACTATGGAGGATACGCAAACGATCAGCATCATGGGCTGTGGCTGGCTAGGCATGCCTTTAGCTGAGCGGCTGGTGAGGCACGGTTACACGGTAAAAGGCTCGACCACTACACCCGAGAAAGTAGAGGAAATCCTAATGAAGGATATTCAGCCGTACCTGCTCGACCTGGCCAGCGAGCAAATGGACAAAGCGGCGCTGCAAGACTTTCTGGACACGGATGTATTGGTGCTGAACATTCCTCCGCACCTGCGCTCAGATGGCGGGGAGGCTTACATGCACCAGATGCACCTACTTTTAAAATCGCTTATTCAGTCACCTGTCAGTCGTATACTTTTTGTCTCCTCCACTTCTGTCTATCAGGACTTAAACCGTACTGTAACCGAAGAAGATATCAGCTTTACCGAAGAGATGGAGCCGAACAACATGCTGCTGCAGGCGGAAAAACTGTTTCAGGACCGTGAGGATTGGATGACAACGGTTGTACGGTTTTCAGGGCTGGTTGGCGGCAACAGACAGCCTGGCCGCTTTTTAGCCGGAAAGAAAAATGTACTTAATGGCGATGCCCCTGTTAACCTGATTCACTTGGAAGACTGCCTGAACATACTTTACAGCATCCTGGAACAGCAGAAATGGGGAAAAGTATATAATGCCTGCGCCGACATGCATCCGTTGCGCCGCGAGTTTTATACTTCCTCCGCCCAGGCCTTGGGCCTTACTCCGCCCGAATTTTCTGATATGGAGAAGACACAGTTTAAGCTCATCAACAGCCAAAAATTGAAGGACGACCTGTCCTATACCTTTATCTACCCTGACCCTATGGCATTCTTTTAGTAATTTTGTGTTCGATGCAATTTCAGTGGAAAGTCCAAAGTATATAAGGACTCAGAAAGCATCAACCGAACTATAAAATAAAAACAGCATGCAGGTAGTTGTAATTGGTGGCGGAGCCGCAGGATTTTTCGGAGCGATAACTTGTGCTGAGGCGAACCCAGAGGCAGATGTGCTGCTGCTGGAGAAAACAGGAAAGCTGCTTTCTAAAGTTGGTGTTTCGGGCGGAGGGCGCTGCAACGTTACCCATCACTGCTTTACACCGAGTCTCCTGTCGCAGTTTTACCCGCGCGGAGGCAAGCAGCTAAAAGAGGCTTTTAAAGTTTTTGGTGCACGCGAGACGGTGACATGGTTCGAAAAGCATGGCGTAAAGCTAAAGGCAGAAGCAGACGGCAGAATGTTTCCGGTCACCGACAATTCTCAAACCATTATAGACTGCCTGTTGCAGCAAGCGCGAAAGTTTGGTGTACAGATTAAAACCGGTGCTGCAGTGGAAAGTATAAAATCTGCTAAAGAGGCGGAGCAGCCATACTTTATACTGAAGCTGAGCAACGGCGAAAGTATAAAAGCTAACAGTGTACTGGTAAGCACTGGGGGTAATTCGAAAAGCCATAGCTATGAGTGGCTTCGGCAGTTGGGCCATACTATCCAGGAGCCAGTTCCGTCATTGTTTACCTTTAATGTGCCTTCTTCGCCTTTAAAAGAACTGCAAGGGGTGGCGGTGTCGCACGCGCGGGTGCGTATTGCCGGGCAAAAGCTGGAGTACGAAGGCCCTTTGCTGATTACCCATTGGGGATATTCAGGTCCTGCGGTTTTAAAATTATCTGCCTGGGGCGCCCGCCACTTTTACGACCAGAAGTATGCATTTACAGCCCTGATACAATGGCTGCCGGAACAGACAGAAGAAAGCCTGCGGGAGCAGCTGCAACAGTACCGCCAGGCGCACCCTAAGAAAACGGTAGCTACAAACCCGCTTTTCGGTTTGCCGCAACGCCTCTGGCAAGGCCTGACAAGTATAGCCGAAGTGCCGGATCAGGTGAAATGGGCAGAATTGCCAGCAAAAAATACAAATAAACTGGTAGAAGCGCTGTTACGCATGCCGGTGTCGGTTAACGGCAAAACTACTTTTAAAGAAGAGTTTGTAACATGCGGCGGTGTAGATCTCAGCCAGGTAAACATGAAAACGATGGAGAGCCGACTGCAGCCGGGTTTATACTTTGCAGGCGAAGTATTGGATATCGACGGTATTACGGGCGGTTTTAATTTCCAGGCCGCCTGGACAACAGGTTATCTGGCAGGTAAAGCAATGGTTTAGATTGGCTGTTTTAGCTAAACCGGCAACAAAACTTCATCCATATCAGTAAAAATGCATATTAGATCAAAACTGATAAAACTATGGAAATTAATAAAGAAGTACAGTCTACTGTGCACCATCTGATTGAGCGTTGTAAAGATGGCGCCAAAGGTTATAAAACAGCCTCAGAAGATGTTGAAGATAAAGACCTTAAGGATCTGTTCCGTAAGTATGCGGTGCAGCGCGATAGTATGATTACGGAGCTGCAGGACCACCTGCACAAAATGGGACATACGGATGATGAGTCCAGCTCTATTGAAGGCACTATGCACCGCGCCTGGATTGACCTTAAATCAGCGCTTACATCCAGAGACAGAGTGCGTGTACTCGAAGAGTGTGAGCGCGGCGAAGACTACGCTGTGAAGGCCTATAAGGAAGCACTTGAAAAGAACCTCCCTTCCGAGCTGAAGCAGATTGTGGAGCAGCAGTACCAGGACGTAAAGCATGCACACGACCACATCCGCACTTTGCGCGATAACGCAAAAGGATAGATTACCCAGAAATCACCAAAAGGAGCTTTTACGAAGCTCCTTTTTTTATGCCCTTCTGTTACAGAAAAGCGTAATAAAAGTATAATACACTTCAGCCTATGTTCCTTAAGACGCTATTTCTAAATGAGCAACAGGATGCTTTATCATCTGGTAATAAATTCAATCAACAGGAATCTTTTTCACTGGATGAATTTAGGAATAAGCCTGCTGTACTTACTCAGTATATGGTAAACTGTGGATACATTGGCAAACTTAAATTCCATAACATTTATATTTTGTTCGAGCATGCGGGCATCAGATTAAAACCAAACAAACAGTGGCTTAGCCTTTCCTGCGAACAGTTTAATTCATTTTCTCCCCCTACCCGAATTGCCTTTATGCACACCGAGCTATATGGTTTTGTGCCTTTCGGAGCCAGAGATAAATACCAGCATGGTAAAGGTAATATGCTGATAAAGTTAGCCGGCTTAACAATAAATGAGGCAAAAGGAAGAGAAATAGACTTGTCAGCTCTTGTAACGTTTCTAGCCGAGGCGGTGCTGCTGCCTGCTGTCTTCACACAGTCTACTTTAAGTTTGCAGCAATCGGCACCCGATTGTATGACAGCAAGTATAAAAGACGCAGGAAAGACGGTAAGTGGTAAATTTTACTTCGATAAGTATTACCAAATATATCAGTTTAGAACCAACGATCGGTATTATGCTGCTACCAATAAAGAAGCTCAAAAGCTGCCATGGTCGGCCTACTATGACAGGTACAGAGAAATGGGCGGTTTAAGAATACCCACCGTATTACGAGCAGCCTGGCACTTAGCAGATGGAGTGGATTATGAATATTTCAGGGCCGGGATAAAAGAAATAAAGTATGATATTAAAGTTTAAGTGAATAATTACGTCTAAAAAACAACAGGGGTAACATCCGTCTGATGTTACCCCTGTCATATCTAACTGCGTAAACAGTTAGCTTAATCTTCCAACCTTTTTATGATACTCTATTAACGCAAGAGTAAACATTAGGTTATGCTATTGTGAAATATTTTTAATCAAAAAGGCCGACGTTTCAAGTCGGCCTTTTCTTCAAGCTCGGAAGTTTTAACACTTCTTGCGCTGATTACATTTATTTATACGTGCGATAAGACGTAATGTTACAGATTTTCAGAAGATTAGAATCTTTTCTTACGGAAACCTCCGCCGCCGCCGCTTCTTCTATCACCGCCACGGTCTCCACCACGGTCACGGTCACCGCCGCCGCGTCTGTCGCCGCCACGGAACCCGCCACGGTCACCGCCACGATCACGATCACCGCCACGGAAGCCTCCGCCATCACGGTCGCCACGGAAACCACCGCCGCCTCTACGGCCGCCACGGTCTCTGTCTCGGTCGCCGCCGCCGCCAAAACCGAAGTCCTCACCGCCTTCTTTCGGGCCTGAGCCTTTCTTCTGCGATTTCTCCACAACAACCATACGGCCATCATATTCCACGCGTCCAATGCTCTCTACAATCTCTGCAGTATACTCTGTAGGCACTTCTACAAAGCTAAACTTATCGTACAAGTCGATATCGCCTACACGACCTTCCGGAATGCTGGAATTCTGCGCTAACAGGTCAATCAGGTCGCGTGGGTGTACGCGGTCTTTCTTACCGATGGTGATGAACAAGCGATCCATACCTTCTTTAGCAGCGCTTAGGCCTTTTTCGGCTTCAGCGCCTTTTTCCTTAACTTTCTGCTCCTTCAGGTTCATTTTTAGAAGCGCCGCAGCCAGGTCGAGCGGAGTATATCCGTCTGTTTCGTTTACGAAACGCTCAATGCGTGCAACATGCTTTGCCAGGTGCCCTTTTTCAAGCACTTCCTTCACTTTATCAAAGAAAATATTAGTGCGTATCTCGTTCACATCTTCCAGCGACGGAACCTGCTGCAAAACAATCTTGGCTTTTGTGTAGCGCATGATATCCTTCAGCTTGTAACCGTCTGAACGGCCACCCACGAAAGAGAATGCCTTACCTGATTTACCGGCACGACCTGTACGGCCGATGCGGTGTACGTAAGACTCTTCGTCCTGCGGCAAATCGTAGTTAAATACGGCTTCCACATTGTCAACGTCCAGTCCACGGGCAGCAACGTCTGTCGCTACCAGTATTTCCAGCGTGCCATTACGGAATTTATTCATTACAGCTGAGCGCTGGTTCTGGTTAAGGTCTCCATGCAGGGCATCAGAGAAGTAACCGCGTGCCTGCAGGCCGGTCACCAGGTCATCCACCATACGCTTGGTGTTGCAGAAGATGATAACCGACTTCATGTTATACATATCCAACAGGCGGGAAAGAACTTCCTGCTTCGCGCTGTTACGTACTTCAAAGTAAGCCTGGTCGATGTTTGTTACCGTCAGTTCCTGGTGCACTACTTTAACCAGTACCGGATCAGTCTGGTAACGCTTCGTCATTTCCATGATCGGCTTAGACATGGTAGCCGAGAAGAAGATCGTCTGGCGATCTTCCGGGATACGCTCCAGCACATACTCAATGTCTTCACGGAAGCCCATATCCAGCATTTCGTCCGCTTCGTCAAGTATGATTTTTCTCACCCCGTCAAGCACAAGAGTGCCGCGGTTGATGTGGTCCATAACACGGCCTGGCGTACCGATCACGATCTGAACACCCTGCTTAAGGGCGCGCAGCTGGCGGTCATAGCTCTGGCCACCGTAAATAGGCACCACGCTGATGCCTTGCTTATACTTTGCCAGTTTCTGAATCTCACCGGATACCTGAATGGCCAACTCACGCGTAGGGCACAGGATAAGAGCCTGTACGCTTCGGTTGTTGGTGTCAATGGATTCGATGGTAGGGATGCCGAAAGCGGCGGTTTTGCCAGTGCCTGTCTGTGCCTGGCCGATGATGTCTTTTCCTGCTAAAACAACCGGGATTGCTTCTGTTTGGATGGGAGAGGCTTCTTCGAAACCCATGTCAGCGATAGCACGCTGTACTTCCGGCGAAAGCGGAAGCTCTTCAAATCTGATTTTGTTCATCTAACTTTTTGTAACTGATACATCTGGAGGCAGCCTGCTAATCAACCATTCTCTGCAATTAAGAGAGCGACAAATAAAAACAACTAAGTAGCCAACAGTGTAGTAACCAGTTATCTGTAATTCAGACTGTTCCAAATCAAATGCAAAGGTACGCACTTTAATCGAGAATTACTAACTGTGGTTATAAAATAGCAATTTTAAACCCTTTGCACCAATATAAAAATTTCCACACCCAAATTACAACCTTTTACTAAATTCAACATTCATAGTATGTATACTTAAATTTTTATTTTAACTTACCTGTTAATTACAATATTTTACAAGATTAAAGCAACTAATAAAATCTTGGCTCGTTGTAACAGTACATTCACTCATGAAATATACCTATTAACCATTGATAATATTTTATCGTGAATTAATTAAATTAAACAATCGTAGTATATCCCAATAGCAGTAAGTATTGTATCACACTAACTCGTTTTGCCCTTATGCTTTTACTATTAAATTGTACCTACTCTACACCTGTTAACAGGTTCAGCCAAATAATTTGAACATCAATCAGGAGATTATCAGCCACATAAATTACTGGTTAAAGGTAACTGCTTGTGGCGATTTTAAAGATATTTAAAACATCCCTAACCTCTTAACCTTAATTCTATGTTGCACTTCTCCAAAATCTCAACCAAAGGCAAGGATTTTAACATCATCGCATCAGGGGCGCTGGCCTTTAAAATCCACAACAAAATTCTGAAGGATGAGACCTTCCACAAAGGCGCAAAGGTCAGCCGGAACATGTTATTAGGCAGCGCGCCGGCAAAAGCACTCAACGCCGATCGCCGCAATGTGTTTTATGTGATCCTTTCGGATGTGGACAGAACCAACATTGAATCTTTATGCGAGCTGATTGCGCAGGAGCGTAAAAAAGGAAACTATGCAGTTTGCCAGGTAATCCCGCTATACTACAACGAGCCGTCCTTTAAAGCGCTGAAAACCCTTCGCCAAAATTTTGATGAGGTGATTGAGCTGAACAAGTTTAACCTGGGCACCAGCAAAGCCCTAATAAGTGCAGAGCAGCAACGATGCCTGATTACCGATTACTCTCTCTCCATGGCGCGCATCATGTACCATGTATGTGTAAAAGATTTTGCTCCTATTACTACCGAGGCCAGAGGCGAATTAGTTTACGCTGGCTAAACCAAGCTTACTACTAAGATATTTATAAGCCTCTGCCCTATCCGGGGAGAGGCTTATTTCTTTATACCCCTGCAAGTGTTGTAGTTACAAAGCAGTTGCTACTATATTTAGCCAAACACTTGATTGATGGCTGGGCAAAACTGTATCTTTAAAGTATAGACACTACCGCGATGCCATCAGTTTTTAAAATATACTCCTCCTCCGCCGGATCCGGCAAAACCTACAACCTAACAAAGGAATACCTGAAGCTGGCGCTGCACACCTCTGACCCGGACTATTACCGTGGCATACTTGCCATCACCTTCACCAACGATGCCGCCGCCGAGATGAAAGAACGTATTCTGGCAGCGCTACGCAATTTTAATGACTCAAACCTGCAGGAGAAGGAACAGCAGAAAAGCGAATACCTGCTCCAGCAGATCACAGATGAGCTGCAGATGGAGTACCCGGAGGAGCAGTTTAATATGGAGGAGGTTCGTGGGCGCGCGGCCATACTATTCAGGCAGATTCTATATAATTACTCCGACTTTAGCGTCAGCACCATCGATAGCTTTGTAAACAAAATTGTGCAGGCGTTTACGCGTGAGCTGAATATACCGCAGAATTTTGAAGTTGACCTGGACTCGAACACTCTCCTGAGCACAGCCGTGTCGCTGCTGCTGGACAAGGTAACTGATTCTAAAGACGATTTGCTGTCGCAGACGCTGGAGCAGTATGCGCTGGAGAAAGCGCGCGAAGGCAAAAGCTGGACCATGCTGCCCGACGACCTGATGGACTTTGCCCGCAACCTGCTGAACGAGCAGGTATACGAGTCTATAACAGACCTGCAGCAGCTGAGCCTGGAGGATTTTAAGGAAGTGCGCGAGCAGCTATACTTGGTGCAGCAGCAGGTGGCCGAAACCGTGAAGGAAGCGGCGCAGCAAGCCATGCAGGTGCTCGAGAACGCAGACGTCACCCCCACCGACCTCTACCAGGGAAACCGCGGCATCTGGTCATACTTCAACAAGTGGCTCACAACAGTGGACCTAAACTATGGCAACAGCAACGCTCAAAAAACCATAGAAGAAGACAAATGGTATGGCGGCAAAGCCAACACGTACGCCAAAGCCCAGATAGACAGCATTAAACAGCTTTTAACCGATTTATACTTCCACATCGAAAGTATAAAAGAGCAGTACGCCGACATGTTCACGCTGGTACAGCAGGTGGTGCCACACCTGTATAAAGTATCCTTGCTGAATGAGCTGGAGAAGTGCCTGCAGGAAATAAAGCTGGACAAGAATACCGTGCACATCTCAGAGTTTAACAAGCGGATCATTGATATTGTGCTGAAGGAGCCGGTGCCGTTTATTTATGAGCGACTGGGCGAAAAGTATAAGCACATTCTGATAGATGAGTTTCAGGACACATCGGTGCTGCAATGGAACAACCTGCTGCCGCTCGTAGACAATGCGCTGGCTTCGGGCCATTTTAGTATGGTGGTGGGCGATGCCAAGCAGGCGATTTACCGTTGGCGCGGCGGCGAGATGGAGCAGATCCTGCACCTTTATAAAAACAATACCAGGCAACTATACGAAAACCGCCGACACGGGCCGCTTATACGCGAAAGGTATGAATCCGTGGATCAGGCGCTGGAGCCGCAGAACCTGAGCGTAAACTACCGCAGCCGCTCCGAGATCATCGACTTCAACAATGAGCTGTTCACCTTCATAAGCCAGGGGCACCAGGAGTTCGGCATGTTCACGTCCATCTACGATAAAGATTTTGCGCAGCAGGTGCCCACGGGCAGCGACAAAAGCGGCGGCCATATACAAATTATGTTCACGCACGATGATGACCTTAATTTGAAGTATGACCTGAACAGCTGCAGCCGCACACACGAGTTGTATGATGGCTATACTTCGGAAAAAGCGCTGGCTTACGACGAGAGCACGTTGAATATGGTGCTCCAGCTAGTGCAGCAGGCCATGGCTGAGGGTTATATATTAAAAGACATGGCCATACTTTGCCGCACCAACATCAAGAGTAAGCTCATCGCAAATTTCCTGAAGGAGCGCAAGTATGACATCATCTCGCAGGATTCGCTCTCGCTGCAGTTCGCCGAGGTCATCAACCTGATCATCGCCATGTTCCGGGTGTTTAACCGGCCTAAAGATTCTCTGGCAAAGTCTGAGGCTTTGTACCTGGTTTGTAAAGTGTCTTTAGGCGTGGTGCCGGATGTGGAGATGACTAAAACCATTGCCGCTATTGCCAATGAAAAGGAAAACCAATCTTTTTTCGATCAGCTTCGTGTGTTCGGCTTTGATGTGCAGGAGCGCGAAACAGGCAACCTGTCCATCTATGAACTCACAGAAAAGATTATTCGCATTTTTGACCTGCTCGGCAGAAACAATGAGAGCGAATATCTTTTCCGGTTCCTGGACCTGGTGCTGGAGTACAGCCTGAAGCATAGCAACAACCTGAATAATTTTCTGGCTTATTGGGATGTGCAGAAAGAAAAACTGAGCATCAACACACCGAAAGACCGAAACGCCATTACCATCACCAGCATCCACAAATCCAAAGGCCTGGCTTACCCCATCGTCATCATTCCGTTTGCTGATTGGAGCACTGAACCGAAGCGTGGCTCGCTGATGTGGAGTCAACTGCCAGACGAGGTGAGCGTAACAGGCAAACTGCGGAGCGTGGCAGTTAACATAAGTTCTAAACTGGAGAACACTACACTGGCAAAACAATATAGCACGGAGGTAGAAAAAACTTTTATCGAGAACCTGAACATGCTGTATGTGGCCCTCACCCGCCCCATCGACAGGCTGTACCTGATAGGCAACGCAAAAGATTTGCTGGAGGAGCGGAAAGCGCCAAAGCTGGACGGACAGGCTAAAAACGTAAGTCACCTGCTGTACCGTTACCTGCTGCACAAGGAGATGTGGGCGTACGGCACCTTGTGCTACCAACTGGCGCAGGGCAAGCCGCAAAGTATGGCTCACCGAAAAGGAGATGAAAAATCATACTTGCTTGAACACCTGACTTCAACTGACTGGGAAAAACGCCTCAAAATAAAACAGCACGCCAACAACGTGTTCGACTTCGAAACGCAGACGGTGCAGCGTCAGCAAAACCGGAAACTGCATTACGCCTTGGCCCGCTTGGCATTTGCGCCTGAACTGGATAAAGTGCTGCGGCAGATGACCTATGAAGGCATCATCAGCGAACGCGAAAAGCCAGAGATAAAGCAGAAACTGACGCAGGTGCTCAGCAATCCTAAGCTAGGCCGCTACTTTACAAACCAGGTGGTGGTGGAGCACGAGAAGGAAGTGCTGGACGCAAGGGCCTACCTTTACAAGCCAGACCGTATCGTGTTTGATGCTGACGCGGTGGTGCTGATTGGATTTAAAACGCCGCCCCCAGAGCCTGAGCACAAGTATAAACTGGACCATTACGCCGTACGATTTCGCCAATTGGGCTATCAGAAGGTTAAATGCATACTGTATTATTTTGAAACGGAGAAAGTGGTAGAGTGGCATTACGGCAACAAAAAAACGGAGCAGCTGGGGCTGGAGCTGTAACTGCTGCCATTCCTGAAGATGTACCTAAATCAGTTGATGGCTGTTTTGAAACTCTTACCAGCAGACAATATTCTTACAATAAGTCGCTGTTTTATACTTTGAATTTCGGTCAGCGAACAAGTAAATACATTTAGTTAAAAAAGATTTAAACGAATTTATAGCAAATACACCATTACTTTAATTTGGGGAGCGGCAAAAGCATATTAACTATGGAGCAACGACTGACAATGATCACTTTAGGGGTAAAGAACCTGCAGCGGTCCAAAGAATTTTACCACCAGGTATTCGGATGGCGTTCCGTTGAGACGGACTCTGAAAGTATAGTTTTCTTTCAGTTGCAGGGCATACTGCTGGCGCTTTTCCCGCAGGAGTCTTTGGCAGACGATGCGGGAGTTTCAGCGGAAGGCAGCGGTTTTAAGCGCTTCTCCCTTGCCCACAACGTGCGCTCTAAGCAGGAGGTGGATGAATTGGTTGCGCAGCTGGAGGAAAAAGGCGCTACAGTAGTAAAACACCCGGAGCAGGTTTTCTGGGGTGGTTACAGCGGCTACATCTCAGACCCGGACGACAATTTATGGGAGATCGCCTACAACCCATTCATGCTTCCGGAAGAACCAAAAGGGCCAAGGCATACCTCTATCCATTAAGGATCAGGATTTTCAGGATTAGAAGATGAACAAGATTATCTACTATTAATTAGTGCTTATACTTCAGATAAAAGGTCTAAATATCAAGGAATTTTTGGAAGTATCCAATCTTTGAAATCTGGTAAATCCTGACTCAGACCATAATCACTCATTCACCCACTCAAAACTAAATACCGCGTGCAAACCTTTCTGGAGCTAACGGCTAAGTACATTTACGAAAAGTATAAAGAAAACATAAGTGAGCTGTGTGTAGTGCTTCCGTCGCGCCGTGCGAGCTTTTTCTTTAAGACGGCCTTGGCACAGGCGGCACCGGAACCGATCTGGTCGCCGGAGGTCTATGCCATGGAGGATTTTATCCGGAAACTCTCCAAAACCGATGTGCTGGAGCCGATAAACCTGCAGCTGGAGCTGTTTGACCTCATGCGGGAGCAGGACCCGAAGCTAGACTTTGACAACTTTGTAACCTGGGCTGGCACCCTGCTGGAGGATTTCAACCGCATCGACCAAAACCTGGTAGACACCACCAAGCTGTTCGAGTACCTGGGCGAGGCGAAGGCATTGGAGCGCTGGGACCCCAAATTTCTGGGGAAAGAACTCTCTCCCACCCTTAAAAAGTATTTCAGCCTTTGGGATAACATAGAGAAAACCTACCACAGGCTGCAGGAGCGGCTGCTGGCAAACAAGCAGGCTTATACGGGCATGGCTTTCCGTAAAGTGGCCCGCAACATCGAAAGTATAGCCAAAGGCAGCGATTGCCAGCAGTATATATTTATTGGCCTCAACAGCCTTACGCGTTCCGAGGAAAAGATCATCAGGACACTGCTGAAGCACGACAAGGCGGAAGTACTGTTTGATACCGATGAGTTTTACATGGATGAGCAGGGCCTCAGCAACAGAGCCGGGAGCTTCTTGCGCCAGTATAAAAGCACCTGGAACCTGCCGGAGTGGCGTTGGCAGCAAAATCTGCTGCTGACGGATGAAAAGGAAATCAATGTGATTGGAGTGGCCAACGCCAGCATGCAGGGCAAACTGGCTGGCCAGCTGTTGCAGGAGATTCGGGAGCAGGACAAGCATGCCCAGACCGCCATTGTGTTGCCCGACGAAACATTGCTGTTGCCTGTGCTGCACTCCATACCAGCGGATATTCCGTCTTATAACGTTACGATGGGCCTCAGCTTTCGGGGCACACCGCTGTTTAACCTCATTGATCTGCTGTTTGAGGTGCACCTAACAGGCGTAACGCAGTTGCAGAGCTCCGGCTACAAAGTATACCAGTACCATCACCTGAGTGTCACCAAACTGCTCACGCACCCTTTCATCAGGAGGTATGAGTTATACTTAAATGAACAGCCGGAGCAGGCCAAATTCCATGGCATGATGCAGCAGGTGCTGGATAAGATGGTGCAGGAGAACAAGGTACTGATAACGGCGCAGGAGCTGCTGGAGCTAAGCCAGCACCACCCGCTATTTGAAGTGCTATTCAGAACCTGGCGCGACTGCGACGATATTATACTGGCCATGTACCAGTTAATCGAGTTGCTGCGCGAAGTATACACCCATGGCCGCAACAGCATCGAAACCGAGTACCTCTACATATTTTATACTTTAGTGAAGCGCCTCGACACTATTTTCGATTGCCGCGAACATAAGATTTCGGTGCGCAGCTTCCGCAAGTTTCTGTATGAACTGATTTCTCAGACAAGGCTGCCGTTTAGCGGGGAGCCGATTTCGGAGGTGCAGATTATGGGTATGCTGGAGACGCGTGCGCTGGATTTTGAGAACCTGATCATACTTTCTGTTAACGAAAACGTGCTACCGGCGCCAAAGCGGCAAGAGTCGCTGATGCCTTACGATGTGCTGCGCGAGTTCGGCCTGCCTACCTACTCCGAGACCGAGGGAGCCATGGCATACAATTTCTATCGCCTGCTGCAGCGCGCTAAAAAGGTTAACCTGCTTTATGTGCTGCCTTCAGACACCTACGGCTCCGGCGAGAAAAGCCGCTTTATACTACAGCTGCAAAACGACCTGGCGCTCCGCAACCCAAACATTAAATTTCGGGATATGATTGCGGCTGTGGAGCAGCAGGAAACGCGCAAGTACCAAGAAGACATTCTGATAGAAAAAACTCCGGAAACTATAGCACAGCTGCGGCAGGAACTGGAGCGTGGCCTCTACCCTTCCCACCTGAACATGTACATCAACTGCTCACTGCAGTACTACTTTACGCGCATCGCCAAAATGCAGGAAGTGGATGAGGTGGAAGAGCAACTTGGGGCAGATCAGTTTGGTACCATTGTGCACCAGGTTTTAGAGGATTTTTTTCGGCCGCACGAGCAAACCGGAGACCCTATACTTGCCGTGCATGTGGAGCAGATGCTGCAGGCGCTGCCAGAAAAGGTAAAGCAGGAGTTTAGTAAAGTTACGCTGGGTGCCAAGCCTGAGCGGGGCATGAATTACCTGCTCTACAAGGTGGCGGTGGAGGTGCTGGAGAAATACCTTCAAAAATTAAAGGATTCTGATGAGCTGCCGCTGTACGTGCTGCGCCTCGAAGAAACACTGGCCACCATACTTCCAGTGCAAGTTGGCGATGAAGTAGTAAACGTGCGCATAGCCGGAAAAGCCGACCGAATAGACCTTACCGGGCACGAGCTGCGCGTAATCGACTATAAAACCGGAAAGGTGGAGCAGAACCAGTTGCGCATTAAACCAGAAGACGTAGCGCTACATTTCCTAACAGATCAGAAGTATGGCAAAGCCCGCCAGCTTTGGCTGTATGAATATGTGCTGAAGCGGGTGCTGGAGGAGCAGCCGGGAACCATACTTCGCCACGCCCAACACATTTCCCTACTAAGTATAAACCCAAAATCCGGCATACTTTCCTTCCGAAATCTGGAGCCGGGCGTGCTGTCTTCGGAGTTTAACTTTATGGAGGAGGATAATGCCACGCCAAAGGATTTTGTAGCTGCCTCCGAAGAGCTGCTCGGAGATTTTGTGCGCCGCATGCTGGACCCACTGGAGCCTATCCAAAAAACAAAAGACCTGGACGTGTGCCAATGGTGCGCCTACAAAGGGATTTGTGCCAGATAATCTCTCTAAATGACCCGAGTATAAAGCTTTTGAAATCAACTAATTACTTAGCACAACAGCAGCCCAAAGCGTTTTAAAGACTTCTTGTGGCTGACAGAGCGCTGGTTTAGCAGCCAGATACTTTAACATCATACTTAAAAATTAAAATGACGCAACTTATAAATGTAGGCCTGTTAGGCTTCGGAATGGCAGGTAGAATCTTTCATGCGCCTTTTATAGCCAATGTTCCGGGGCTTAAACTGACTAAAATAAAAGCAAACCGCGAAGAGAGTATAGCCTTAGCCAAGCAACGCTTTCCGGAGGCAGAGGTAGTGCCGCAGGAGCAGGACATTTTCGGGGATGCAAGTATAAATTTGGTAGTGGTTGCCACGGGAAACGCCACACATTTCGCGCTGGCAAAGGCGGCCTTGCAGGCAGGAAAGCATGTGCTGGTTGATAAGCCTTTTACCATCACCAGTGCCGAAGCGGAAGAACTGATTGCCTTAGCCCAGGAAAAACAGAAACTGCTGACAGTATTTCAGAATCGCCGCTGGGACAGTGACTTTAAAACGGTGCAGAAAGTGCTGCAAAACCAACTGCTGGGAAATCTGGTTGAGTATGAAGCTCATTTCGACCGTTTCCGCAACCAGATTAAACCAAACACTTGGAAAGAGGAAGATCTGCCGGGCGGAGGTATTCTTTACGACCTCGGCTCCCATTTAATTGACCAGGCGCTATATTTGTTCGGAGAGCCAGAGGAAGTGTTTGCCGACGTGAAAGTACAGCGGCAAAAATCAAAAGTGCCGGATTATTTTGAAGTGGTATTGCAGTATAAAACCTTGAAAGCCATACTTAAAGCCAGTATGCTAGTCCGTGAAAACGGGCCGCATTTTTTACTGCACGGCACCAAAGGCTCTTTTGTAAAGTATGGCATGGATGTGCAGGAGGAGCAGCTAAAACTTGGAAATTTTCCGGCCAACGCTACTGACTGGGGTGTGGAGCCGGAGCAGAACTGGGGAACAATAAATACTGATTTGCAGGGACTTCACTTTAAAGGAAAAATAGAAAGCGAAGCGGGCGATTATACAGGCTTGTACGAAAATGTTTACAAAGCTATACTTGGCCAGGAGGAATTAGTGGTTAAACCAGAGCAGGCCCGTAATACCATAAAAGTTATAGAATTGGCTATGCAAAGCAGCTGGGAAAAGCGAAGTATAAAGTACAGCTAAACCTGCTTCTTTAACTGTTTATCTAGCTTCAGAGTAGATGCAGCCTAAAAGTATAACACTTTAAACATAAGGCCTCCAATACCTTGGTATTGGAGGCCTTATGTTTAAAGTTATTTAGTAGTGGAATCGTCAACGTATTTTATAATTAACAGCCATCTTAAAGATTAAACAGTAGCTAAAAACTCAATTTTTGGCTGCACATCCTGTTGCTGCAGCGAATAATCATCGTTATCGCCGCTGCCCAAACCGACCAGGTACAGCGCCACCGCAGTAGTAATGGCTATGATAACAGCAGGCAGAAAGCCATCCACCTTAAAGTTGCTCACCAATTTGTCTACCAGCTTAATCATAAGCGCAGTAACGATAATACTCACAATAGCCTCCAACAGGAAAAACGACACCAAATTGAGTACGCCTCCTAAAATCCAGCCGATGGTAGCGTTAAAAATACCGATCAGAAAAGCCACCCAAAGTGCGGTCCAGAAGCTTTTGACATGTACACTTGGCAAAAGATAAGCCAGCAGCAAAATCACGCCGGCGCTCACAAGCAAATCAATTATAAATCCCATAGTTTTATTTTAGGTATTAATTTATTTTCAGCCTTCTACTACGGTTACAGATTCAAAAAGATAAATACTTACCTTACATATTCAGGTTTCAGCTTATCCTGGTAGTTGTCTTCAAACTTCTTAACCTTTGGCTTAGCAACAGATACCACGTAAGGGTCCTGCGGGTTTCGGCGGTAATAGTCCTGGTGATACTCCTCGGCAGGCCAGAATTTTTTGAACGGCTCCACATACGTCACAATTTCGTTCTGGTAAGCGCCGGCTTCCTCCAGCTGCTTTATATACTTTTCAATTTGCCCTTTTTCTTCCGGAGTGCGGTAAAACACAGCAGACCTGTACTGCTTACCATAGTCAGGGCCTTGGCGGTTAAGGGTTGTCGGGTCATGTGTGGCGAAAAACACCTCAAGCAACTCCTGATAAGAAATTTGATCTGGATTATAGTACACCTGAACAGCTTCCGCATGGTCGGTAAGGCCAGCGCTGACCTGCTTGTAAGATGGCTCCGCCTGTTTGCCGCCGGAGTAGCCCGAAATAACAGCCTCCACACCTTTCAGCCTTTCAAAATAAGCCTCTGTGCACCAAAAGCAGCCACCGGCAAAAACGGCGCTAGGCAAACCAACTGTATCCGCTTCCTGCGTCTGCACATCGTTACCGGTCATCTGCACGCGGTTACCGTTGGTAGCCTCCGTGCAGGCAGTGTAACTTAAAATTACAAATAGAAAAAATGGTAAACTCTTGATTATCATACTTAAATGGATATAATTTAGTGTACGCGAAGCCGAATGAGTGGTTTTAGCTGAAATTCCAGCAAAACACTCGGCGCAATCATTTAATTTTATACTTTAACCACAATTCGAGCGTCTTGTTTATACTTTACAACAACCAGCTGATTCCTGAGCAGTATCTGTGCATTCCTATTTCTGATAGAGCCTTCCAGTATAACGACGGTTTTTTTGAGACAGCTATTGTTGTTAATGGTGTTATCCGGTTCTGGCCTGAGCATCTCCAGCGTATGCGAGAGGCAGCTACTGTGCTGGACCTGCAGCTGCCGGATTATTTTTTTCAGACTGCTTTCAAAGAGCAGCTCCTGCTACTGGCCCAGCAAGAGAACGCCATAAACTATGCCAGACTTAAACTTAAAGTATGGCGAAGCGGCGAAGGCTTGTATACTCCTCAAACAAACCAGGTTTATTGGTACGCTACACTGCAACAAGCCGCTCCTGCTCCACAAGCTGCACTACACATTGGCATTTGCCAGAATGTAAATACCGTCTGCACACCTCTTTCTCATTTTAAAGGGCCTAATGCACAGCTTTATGTGCTGGCCGGGCTTGAGAAGAAAGCGCACCAGCATGATGATATGCTCCTGCTGACGCAGCAAGGTATGATAGGTGAGCTCATCTCTTCCAATATTTTTTGGCTGAAGGATAATGTCCTTTTCACGCCCGGCCTAACATCTGGCTGCGTAAACGGCATTCTGCGGCGCAACATCATCAAGTGGTGCACCTCTCAACAAATAAAAGTGCAGGAAGTACTACAGAACCTCGACCAGCTGCAACACGCTGATGCTGTTTTCTCAGCAAACGTAACAGGTATTCGTGGGTTGGCCAGTTTAAATGGCACACCTTTAAACCAGCAGAACGATTTTCTGAAGATGCTGCGCTCAGCCTTGCAGCTATAAAAACCCGCCTTAAAAGTTTAGCGTTTAAAAGTATATTCCGAAAAGCAACAGATAGTCTTATTTAGAGACACTGGCTGCTGGCAATGGAGCTTCCTCCCTATTCACTTGAATTTTTAAGTTAGGGTCTATATATTTGTATCTACAAATAACAAGCATACTTACATGGAATCTATCAAAGGAAAAAACGCACTGGTAACTGGTGCCGGTAAAGGCATTGGCCGGGCACTGGCTATAGCTTTAGCAGCAGAAGGCGTAAATGTAGCGCTGATGGCACGTACCACCAGCCAGTTAGAAGAAGTAGCGGAAGCCGTAAAGGCAAAAGGTGTGAAGGCGGCTGTTATAACTGCAGACGTAACGGATATAGAAGCTGTAAATACGGCTGTTGCTCAGGCTAGAGAGCAACTAGGCCCGATTGATATTTTGATTAACAATGCCGGTGTTGGTGCTTTTGGCAAGTTCCTGGAAATGGAGCCGGAGAAATGGGAAAGCATCATCAAAGTAAATCTGATGGGGCCATACTATGTAACCCGTGCGGTGCTGCCGGAAATGATGGAGCGCCAGACAGGCGACATCGTAAACGTATCGTCTACGGCGGGGCAGAAAGGTGCGCCGGTTACCAGTGCCTACAGCGCATCCAAGTTTGGTTTGATCGGTATGTCGGAGTCGCTGATGCAGGAAGTGCGCAAGCATAACATCCGCGTGACTACCCTCACCCCGAGCACCGTTGCCACTGATATGGCTATTGATCTGAAGCTGACTGACGGCAACCCGGAGCGTGTGATGCAGCCGGAGGATTTTGCCGAACTGGTAATCTCCCAGCTAAAGCTAAACCGCCGCGTATTTGTAAAAGAAGCCGGCTTGTGGTCTACTAATCCTTAACAATAATAGGCTCAACTAAAAACAATCAGCCCCCGCAGTTTATACTTCGGGGGCTGATTGTTTTTAGTATAAATTCATTTGAAGGCCAAAGCTAAAAGTACGTGGCTGTGCGTAAGTGTAGCCATCTATACCACCGGCAACCCCTGGCTCCTGCCCTTTATACTTTGTGAGGGTAAATGCATTTTGCATGGTGGCGTAAATGCGAAGAAGCGGATTGTTGTTCTTTGATGTGCCTATGCTATAACCCAGCTGCAGGTGTTCTAACCGCAGGAAAGATGCGTCCTGAACATAATAATCTGAAAAAGGCTGCAGCTCTTCTAGTTCTGTTTCCAATGCGCTTTGAGAGATGTTCCTGAAATGGTCGTTATAGGTGTCCAGCATATTGAAAGCTCCCTGTACCGCAGCTACATTGTTATAGCTGTAGTTGCCTAGCTGGCTATGCAGTAAAATAGAAGCATCCAGGCGTTTATACTTTACATAAGAACGGAAGCCGCCATGCGCTTTTGGTGTAGCAGACTTGTAAGCAAAACGATCTGCCCAAGTGTAGAAACCATCCTGATTAGTGTCGGCAAACTTGCCCGGCAGCAGCTGTCCCTCCGGCCCGTATTGCTGTTTATACACATAAAAAGAGGAAGCAGGATAACCTGTACGATGGATCTGAATTTCACCTAATCCGCCCGCTATATTGCCTGCAACAGCGCCAGACTTCGTTTCGCCCAAATCCCGAATTTCGTTGTTCTCAAACGCTCCGCTGAGCCCAAGCTGCCAAACCAAATCCTTTTTCTGCAGCACGTTATAGTTCAGCGACCATTCCAGCCCGCTCGTTTTATAACTGCCATAGTTCATCAACTCATAACCGGTGCTGTAGCTGCCATAAGCCACAGGAACCTGCAGCAGCAGATCATCATATATTGCGTTGTACACATCAACAGAGACTTGCAATCTGTTTTGAAACCATCCTGTTTCCAGCCCCACATTATACTCGGTGGAGCTTGCAGGTTTTAATTCAGCCGGAATAGATCCACCCTGTATTACATAAAGCAAATCAGAACGCTCGTTGCTCCAATCCATCTTGCCAAGTATGCCGTAGCTGGCTCGCCAAATAAGTGTTGTGAGAGACGGCAGTTTTTCAGTGAAACCTAATCCTGCCGCATTCCATGAAATACCCAAAGCTCTGGACAAGAAATTCCTGTTGTCTTCGGCAAATCTGGAAGAACCGTCATTCCGAAGCGTGGTATTTAGCTCCAACCTACGGCCAAATGTATAACTAAGCCTTCCGAACAAAGACTGCAGTTCCAGGGTATTACTGTTGCCAACAGCACCTTTCAACTCGCGCCCATAATGATTAGTGTGCGCTTCCTGCAGGTTTCGCTCCTCCCAGCTTTGCCTATTTAAGCCCGCCATTATGTTAAAGCTGCTGTTTATGGCTTCCAACTTGTGGCTGTAACCTAAGCTAAACTCCAGAAACTGATTTTCTGCGGTTTGCTTGTTCTTCCAGTTTAAGCCGTTCGTTAAGGCATATTTTGCCATGTTTGCGGGAGCGTGAAATGACCTTTGGTTCTCTGCATGGTCAACTGCCACATTTAACCGGGCATGCAGCGCTGGCAAAAAGTGAAAAGCATAATCAGCTGAAAGGCTGGTAATGTTTCTGTTTGATGTCCCCAAATCTTCGGGTTGCTCTAACAAACTAAGGGGGTTAAAAGGAGCTAAATAAGATCGATCGCCGGAATCCACGTAGGTAAAGTAATTGCCGTAGCTGTTTCTGTCCATAACCGGTTTGGTTGGGTCAAAAAGAGCAGCAGCAACTATTGCCATTTCATCTGCAAAGGTAGTCTTCACGGAAGCGCTGCGCAGGTTAAGGTCCAGCTTCAGGTGGTCTTTAAACAAGCTTGGCTGTAGGTTTACAGCAGCGGATGTTCGCCGAAGCTTTGATGTCTTCAGCACGCCGTTATGGTTTAGATAGCCTACTGAAACGAGATAGGGCAGTTTACCCAGTGCGCCACTTATATTCAGCTGATTATCGGCACCGTAGGCTGTTCGGTATATTTCGTCCTGCCAGTCTGTTTGAGCCGGCCCAAGTGCCATTTCATGCTCCTTCCCAACCTGTTGGCCTATTACCTTCCGGAACTCATCGGCAGAGAGAACCGGTATTTTACCTGTAGCCGTAGCCATAGCGCCTGTCATCGAGAAGCTGAGCATAAAGCCGTTTTCTGGCTTATCGTTCTTGCGCGTAGTAATTAGGATAACCCCATTACTGCCTCTGCTCCCATACATGGCCGTAACTGAAACGTCTTTCAGTACAGTGACGCTGGAAATATCATCCAGATTAATAAAACTCAAAGGGTTATCTACTCCGGTCATTGGGTCATGAAACAGAGGAACACCGTTCAGGATTACCAGCGGCTGATTAGCCCCTGCAAAACTGCTCCCCTGCCTGATCCGCATTTGGCCTGCAGCACCGGGCGCACCACTAACAGGGCTCACCAGCAAACCAGGAAAAGCCCCGGCAAACAGCTGTTCCGGCGTCACCAGTAATCCTTTGTTCAGTTGGACAGATGAAAGTGTTACCTGAGGGGCGGTTACTTTATAATCAGCTGGCTTCTCATGCGCTGCCTGGAGCGTATCGATTGCCACAGATTGCCCTGAAGCGTTAAAGTTGAAGTATAATAAGCCAAAAGTAAGGCTGCCAAGTTTCATCAGCTTGGCGATAGAGAGTAAAGTTTGTTTCAAAGTGAGCTGCCAATAAGTTATAAATCTGGCTCAAAATTAACAGGTTTAGCGAAACTCACTAGCCCCTAAATCAAAAAAGCACAGACTCTACGGCCTGTGCTTTTTTGATTTTGAAAATGCTTGTTGTTACTGTGCCGGATACCAATCTTTAAGGCGCACTTCAATGTCTTTGTTTTTGCTGCTCACCAGCTGTTTGAACTTCTCAACATCGCTCAGGCCATTTTGGCCGCGGTAATGATACGGGTAAATAACTTTAGGCTTAAACTCCAGCACCGCATCGGCTGCCTGGTCCACGTCCATGGTATAAGGCAGGTTCATACTTATAAAAGCCACGTCAATGTTTTTGAGGCTGCGCATTTCTGGTATGCCTTCCGTATCGCCGGAAATGTACACGCGCTTGCCTCCCATCTCGAGCAGGTAGCCGTTGCCTCTACCCTTCGGGTGGCGCGCATCGGCCGTGTCGGGCAGGTTGTACATGGGCATAGCCTTTAAGGTTATACCTTGCTGCATACTTTGGCCGTCGTTATCCAGCACCACAAGTTGCTGCTTAAACTGCTCGGGCAGTCGCTCGGCCACAGCACGGGGAACCACCATTTTAATGCCTTTGGTATCAAGAGCTGCCAGAGTGGCCGTGTCCAGGTGGTCGCCATGAATGTCGGTAATAAGTATAAGATCAGGCTTAGGAATGCTGGCAAATGCTTCTGCTCCGCCAGTTGGGTCCACGTAAATATGCTTGGCTTTATACTTTAGCACCAGCGTGCCATGGCTAACCGGTTGAATTATAAATGGGCCGCCACTCGTTTTAAGCGTATCCGGTTCGGGTAGCTGCTGTGCCTGCGCCCCCAAAAAAGCAAGGCTAAAGACAAAAGCAAGAATGGATCTGATGATCATAAACTATAGGTTAAATTGAAAGGATGATAATCGAATTCATACGAAATCTATCCTTTTTCGGCTAAAACCTAAACTGCAACAGGCGCTTTAATACCCGGATGAGGATTGTAATTTA
Source organism: uncultured Pontibacter sp. (assembly GCF_947495565.1). Classification (GTDB taxonomy): domain Bacteria; phylum Bacteroidota; class Bacteroidia; order Cytophagales; family Hymenobacteraceae; genus Pontibacter. Next base: position 132,261 of record NZ_CANLZM010000013.1, on the reverse strand, counting down.
CCAGCTCAAAATCTTCAAACTTAAAATCGAAGATGTTCTGCACCTCTGGGTTGAGTTTCATTTGCGGCAGCTCGCGCGGCTCGCGGGTTAGCTGTAGCTGCGCCTGCTCCAGGTGGTTAAGGTACAGGTGCGTATCGCCGCCAGTCCAGATAAACTCACCCGGCTCCAGGCCTGTTACCTGCGCCATCATCAGAACCAGCAGCGCGTAAGAAGCAATGTTGAAAGGCACACCTAAAAACACGTCTGCGGAACGCTGGTACAATTGGCAGCTTAGTTTACCGTCTGCTACATAAAACTGAAAAAACGCATGGCAAGGCGGCAGCTTCATGTTTTCGATTTCGGCTACGTTCCAGGCGCTCACTATAATGCGGCGCGAATCAGGGTTGTTCTTTAGCTGGTTCACCACCTGAGAAATCTGGTCTATGTGGCGGCCATCCGGAGTAGGCCAGTTACGCCATTGTGAGCCGTAAACCGGGCCTAAGTCACCGTTTTCGTCTGCCCACTCATCCCAAATGCTCACGCCGTTTTCCTTCAGGTACTTTATGTTTGTATCACCCCGCAGAAACCAAAGCAACTCATGTATAATAGAGCGCAGGTGCACTTTTTTAGTGGTTACCAACGGAAAACCCTGCTGCAAATCAAAACGCATCTGGTAGCCAAAAACACTCAGGGTACCTGTACCGGTTCTGTCCTCTTTCTTTACCCCGTTTTGCAGTATATGCTGCATTAAGTCTAAATATTGCTTCATGGTATGGATGCTCTTTTTGTGCGGCTATAAAGTTATAGGTTTTTTGTGGAAGGAGCCATTTGTGTTATACTTATACTTAGCCCAGGCCGCTAAGCGGTTGTCGCTCATCTAAATTTGTGCCATTGCGGAGCAGAAGTTTTTATGCCTCATCCAAACAAAAGCAAATGATAGGAGTTATTTTTGCGTTCATAGTGCCTCTAAACCCTATCTAAATACCTTTGAGCTACAGAAAATTAAGTTACCTGGTGCTGCTTACCGTTACGGTGCTTACGGCCCTGAGTATATACTTTGCCTCCCGACTGCGGTTTGATTACAATTTCGATAATTTTTTCCCGAAAGGCGATCCTGACCTCACCTATTACTTTAGTTACCGCGATAAGTTTGGCAACGACAACGACTACCTCCTCATTGGCCTAGACAACCAGGGAAAAAGCTTATTTGACAAGCAGTTTCTCACCAAAGTTGACAGCCTGACCAGTTTTCTGCAGCGGCAACCCCATGTAGAAGGGGTACTCTCGCCAACCACGGTTAAAAGCCCGGTGATAGAGCAGTTCGGATACTTTGAGATTCCATACCTGCATGCCTCAGAACCCGAACGATACGAGCAGGACTCCATCAATATTTATACTTCTAAAGAGCTGATCGGAACCTTGTTTTCAGAAGACGCCACGGCTGTGTCTTTGTTTGTGCAGACAACGGATAACCTAAGCAAAGAGGCCAGCGATACCTTGATGTCTGCCCTGAACCTGAAGCTGGAGGAGCTGCAGCTGCAGGAGGAGCACATAGCCGGAAAGGCGCTGGCGCAATCTGTATTTGTGGAGAAGATGCAGGTAGAACTGGCCATTTTTATGTCAGCCTCCATCCTATTGGTAATTTTCTTTCTGTGGATTGCTTTCCGCACGGCCTGGGGCGTGCTGGTGCCGCTGGTGGTGGTGCTGCTGTCGGTGCTGTGGGCGATGGGCGTGATGGGCTTATTCAACAAACCGATAGACCTGATGACCGTGCTGCTGCCCACCATCATGTTTGTGGTTGGCATGTCTGACGTAATCCATATCCTCTCCAGGTACATTACTGAAATCGGGAGCGGAAAAGAGAAAATCCCGGCGCTTAAGATAACTGTCAAGGAAGTCGGCATGGCCACTTTTTTAACCTCGCTTACCACGTCCATCGGTTTCCTGACCTTGCTTACTACTGCCATCGTACCCATACGTAACTTCGGTCTTTACACGGCTGTGTCAATTGGTTTGGCTTTTATACTTGCATTTACTGTTTTGCCGGCTATCCTGCTGCTCATCAAAGAACCAAACAAGGCAAGAGCCAGAACTGTAAGCTTCTCGTGGCCGGTTATGATGCGCAACCTGCTGCGTTTTGTGCTGCTTCACCCCAAAGCCATACTTGCCTCCAGCACCTTCATTATACTTCTGAGCCTGGTGGGCATCAGCCAGATAAAAGTGGACACCACGCTGCTGGAAGATCTAGGCGATGAAGACCCTATTATTCAGGACTTCAATTATTTTGAGCAGAAGTTTTCTGGTGTGCGCCCGTTTGAGCTGCATTTGGTTGCCGGAGCCAATCGCTCTATGTTTGATGCGGAGGTGCTGCAGGAGGTGCAGGAGCTGGAGGATTACCTGTACAACACGTACGGCCTCAACTTCATCACCTCTCCTGCCACTATAGTTAAAACCCTGAACAGGGCGCAGAATGGCGGGCTGCAGGAATATTATACTTTGCCGGATTCTAAAAGCGGACTTCAAAGTATAAAACGACGGCTGCAGGCTTTCCGCAACCGCGAGGAGCTGCGAAGTGTGGTAACTCCAGACGCTACCGAAGGCCGGCTAAGCGGCAAGATGAAAGACATTGGCAGCGCCCGCGCCAGTGTGCTCAACGATTCCTTGCGCACCTTTATCAGCCAAAACATTAACCCCGACCTGCTACAGACGCGCCTCACAGGCAGTGCTCTCCTGATGGACAAGAACAACGAGTACGTGACTTCTAACATGATGCAAGGGCTCCTGATCGCTTTTGGAGTGGTAGCGGTTATTGTCGGTTTAATTTTCCGCTCCTTCAGGATGATCATCATTTCCTTGATACCCAATATTATACCTTTACTGATGATTGGCGGCATAATGGGTTTTATGGGCGTCAAGCTTACCGTCTCAATTTCCATCATCTTCACCATCGCTTTCGGAATAGCCGTGGACGACACCATACACTTTCTGAGCAAGCTGAAGCTGGAGCTGATGGCCGGCAAATCACTGCCTTATGCGCTAAAGAGCACGTTTATCTCTGCTGGCAAAGCCATCATTATCACATCCTGCATACTGGTTGCGGGCTTTCTTACGCTGGTTCTCTCTACCTTTGATGCGACCTATTATGTGGGCCTGTTCGTGAGCCTCACACTGGTCTTTGCCGTGGTGGCGGACCTGCTGCTTCTGCCGGTGCTCCTGCTTTTTTTCTACAAGCATCCTAAAAAATAAATTAGGCCTAATCCAATAAGGATGACCATATTTGCGTGTAAATTAAAGGATAAGTATAGAAGAGAGATGATGAAGAGAATATTTGCGCTAGCAATGCTTTGCCTTTTTTTTGTAGGGGCGCAGGCCCAGACCGAAGAGCAGGTGCAGCAAGAGGATAAACTGTCGCGGCTGCTGAGTGAGCGGGAGCAGCTGATACTGGAATACCAATATTACAAGCAGCAGAACAGCAGTTTCTGGGGCACCCAGTCTAAAAAAGACCTCATCAATATTATCGAGACGCTCAAGAAAATCATTAATAAAGATACTGAGCTTGTTGGGGCGGTAAAGGAAAACAGCATCAGGCAGATTGCGCAAAACAAAGTGCAAACCTCCAGAGAGGGCAAACTCACCATCGAGGATCAGCGCAACTTCGAGAAGCAGGTAAGCAGCCTGAAAAGCGAAGTGAAAACACTGGAGAGCACGCTGCGCAAAAAAGACCGAGAAATGGCCGAACTGCAAACGCAGGTAAAGGCAAGCTATGACGTAAAGTATGGCAAAGATAAAGTGATAAGTGTGCTGGCCGTAGGCGCTTTTATACTTTTGCTTTACGCCGTTTTTCTGCAGATTCGCCTGAACAAGGCCAACGCTAAACCCCGCAAGAAAAAGAAAGCGTAAACTATACTTTGCGCCGGGGCAATGAATTTAAAAAGGGATACATTTTGTTATGCCTTGCACTTAGCAGGTATAACTTTTATACTTGAGGAATAAAACTAAAGGATGGAGGCTGGGGCAAAACGACCAGCCTTTCTTTTTTGATATACATGAGCGAAATACTATTTGAACTGAAGCGGGTACAGGAGCTGCTGAAAATAGAGCAGGAAGAAGACCGCCAGCAATACAAGATAAAAAGCCTGAAGAGCACGATTGCAGAGCGTAAAGCAATGGGGTTCTGCTGGTATCCTGTTACCATATCCAAAGAAGAAATCGGTTTCGGGAATAAGGTGGTGATAGAATTGGAGCGTACCAAAGACCGCGACCAGCTGCACCTGTTTCAGGTTGGTAAAACGGCGGCCTTGTTCAGCAACAGCGGCGAGCGCCAAAGCTTAAATGGTGTGGTGGTAGGCCTGAAGCGCAACAAAGTGCAGCTGGCAACCAACAAGGAAGACCTCCCCGACTGGATAGACGATGGCCGCCTCGGCATAGACCTCACCTTTGATGAAATGAGCTACCGCGAGATGGAGATAGCCATGAAAAAGGTGATTGAAGCTTATAAAACCCGGCTGGCGGAACTGCGTGATATCCTGCTCGGCGATATGCCCGCCCACTTTGCAGAGGCTTCCATGGATGCTATTCCATCGCTGAACCAATCGCAGAATGAGGCGGTCCGTAAAATTGTGCAGGCAAAGGATGTGGCCATTATCCACGGCCCGCCGGGAACAGGCAAAACCACCACGCTGGTGCAAGCCATACTTACTACGCTGCACACCCAGAAGCGCCTGCTCGTAACAGCGCCTTCCAACACAGCCGTAGACTTACTAACAGAGAAACTGGCTAATGAGGGCGTTAACGTTATCCGTATCGGCAATCCATCCCGTGTTTCTGATGTGCTGCTGGAGCATACTTTAGATGCGCAGGTAATGGCGCACCGCTCTTATAAAAACCTGAAAGAACTCCGTAAAACGGCTGAAGAGTATAAGCGCATGGCTTTCCAGTTTAAGCGCAAATTCGGGCATGAGGAGCGGGCGCAGCGGCAGCTGTATAAGTTGGAGAGCAAACGTCTGCTGGATGAGGCCGACCGTGTGGAAGAATATATTACCGAAGATCTTCTGAACAACGTGCAGGTGATTACGTGCACGCTGGTAGGCGCTGCCAACAAAGCCATCCGCCATTTGGAGTATGATACAGTGTTTATTGACGAAGCAGCCCAGGCGCTGGAGCCAGCCTGCTGGATTCCAATTTCCAGGGCCAAACGCGTGGTGCTGGCCGGCGACCATTGCCAGCTTCCCCCTACTGTTAAATCCTATGAGGCTGAGCAGAAAGGCTTAGGCAAAACCCTGTTTGAGAAGTGCATTGAACGTCAGCCTGAAGTATCGGTGATGCTGAAAACGCAGTACCGTATGCACCACCACATCATGGAGTTCTCGAACCAACAGTTTTACAAGGGCGAGCTTATGGCTCATGAAAGCGTGCACAGCAGCGACCTGCATGAGTATAACCCTCACTTTGCGGCAGGTTTAGCGGTAGAGTTTATAGATACGGCCGGCTGCGGCTACAATGAAGTGGATACGCCTGAGAGCAGCAGCTCCGCAAACCCTGATGAGGCGAACCTGCTGCTCAACCACCTGGCACACTTGCTAAAGGATTACAGCCATGCCGATGAGGAGGTGGAGCACCTGCGCATTGGCGTAATCGCCCCTTACCGCGCTCAAATTAATTATCTGGAAGACCGTATTGAGCATATGCCACAGCTACACGAACTGAGGCAGCTGCGGCATTTATCCGTTGGCACTGTAGACAGCTTTCAGGGGCAGGAGCGCGATATCATCTACATCAGCATGACACGCAGCAATGAGCAGGGCGAAATAGGCTTTCTAGCAGACATGCGCCGTATGAACGTAGCCATGACGCGGGCCAAGAAAAAAATGGTAATTGTGGGGGATAGCGCCACCTTAAGTCAGCACCCTTTCTACGCTTCTTTCTTAAACTACGTAGAGAGTATAAATGCCTACCGCAGTGCCTGGGAGCTGCAGGAGCTGATGGCATAAACCTGTAAATATTGTACAAAGCTTAGAGGTCTGGATATATTTTCCTAACTTTCTATTATTAGAAATTAAACGACAAGACATGAAAATTGAAAAAAACAAAGTAGTTACGCTCTCTTATGAATTGCGAATCATGGACGAGCAGGGCGAGACAAACCTGATAGAAACAGCCGATAAAGAGCAGCCAATGGTGTTCATCTACGGCTTGAGTGGTCTTCCTGAGCAATTTGAAGAAAAGCTTGACGGTCTGTCGGTAGGTGATGATTTTGATTTTAAACTCGATGCCGAGGAAGGCTATGGTAACCAAGACGATAACGCCGTGGTGGATCTGCCAAAGCAGGCTTTTGAAATAGAGGGCGCCGTGCCAGAGGATATGCTTGCCATCGGCAACTATATCCCGATGACGGATAGTGAAGGTAACCAGTTGCAAGGACGTGTTGTAGATGTAACTGCCGATACTGTAAAGATGGATTTCAACCACCCGCTGGCTGGCAAAGAATTATACTTTAAAGGTAAAGTGGAAAACATCCGCGAGGCTACGCCAGAAGAAATTTCTCATGGCCACGTGCATGGCGAAGGCGGCGTACAACACTAAGCCCCGCTATAGTTTAAAGTGTAAAAAGAGAGCTGCTGGATATCCAGCAGCTCTCTTTTGTTTCAGGAATTATACTTTGAGCCTGTTTAGAATTTATTAATACTATACTGCCTGCCCTTGCTGCATGTTTTCACCAGCAAGATTTACAGCATCTGCATTTTGATTGTTGGTGAAAAACACCAACAATGGCGGGTGTAGGCCCTACAACCAAAAACTTTAAACAGCTTCTTTTCCTATACTTTATCAAGCACCTAAAATAAGATCATTTAATAATTAAACCAGCTGTCCTCTAAGTCTGAATTGCTACGCTCTCCCCTGTTCTAGCTGCCTCGTAAATCGCCTCTAGAATCCGGACATCCCGCAGTCCCATCTCACCGGGCACTTTGGTTTCATCGCCCTCCAGTACACACCTGGCAAAATCATCCATCTGGCGCGCCTGCTGGTTTACCTGGGGCAAATTCATCAGGCCTTCGTTTGTTTTGCCTTTAATGCCGGAGTAGCTGTAGGCAGGCTCCAGACGCCACCAGCCATTCTCGGCTTTGCCGTACAGCAGCCCTTCGTTTTTATTGTAGCTGGTGCGGCAGTTGGCCACAGCACCATTCGGAAACTCCATCTGCCAGCTTATAGACTGCTCCACGTCATCGAAATACTCTGGCCGGGTTACCTCCCCAAATTTAGCTGTAACAGCAGTCGGGGTCTCTCCCATCGTGTAAATAGCACCCTGCACACAGTAAATACCGAGGTCCATCAACGGGCCGCCGCCAGCTAGTTCTTTATCCAGTCGCCATTTGTCCGAGCTCCCGCTAAACACAAAGCTATCCGCGGCTTCAATCTGCTGCACAGCCCCGTAAACCTGCTGTTGCCCCAGCTCCATTACCCGAAGGTTATGCGGCTCGAAGTGCAGGCGGTAACCAATGGATAGCTTCACGTTATTCTGGTTGCAAGCCTCAATCATGTGCTTGCAATCGGCTACGGTGGTGGCCATTGGTTTCTCGCAGATGATGTGTTTTTTAGCCCTGGCACCGCGTATAGTATACTCTGCATGCATGCCGTTTGGCAGCACGATGTAGATGATATCGATGTCGGGGTTATCGGCTATCTGATCGTAGGTCTCGTAGTTGTAAACGTTCTTATCCGGAATGTTATACTTGCGCTTCCACTCCTCAGCTTTAGAGGGCGTACCGGTCACGATGCCGGCCAGGTAGCATTTTTCGGTTTCCTGAAGTGCCGGAGCGAGTTGGTTGGTGGCATAACTACCTAAGCCAACCAAGGCGATGCCCAATTTCTTTGAATTGCCGGAAGCTTGGTTAGTTTGCTGCTCCTGCTGCGTTTCCGAGCCCGAGGATTGACAGGAAGCCAGCGAGACCAAAGGCATCCCCAGCGTGGTGGCGCCAAAGGCTAAAGATAAATCTTTTAGAAATTTACGGCGGTTGTGCCGGAAGAGATAGCTGTGCTGTAACATAAGCGTTCAGTTTATTTTCATACTTTCATAAACAAAGTATAAGCAACTAACTATAAAAGGTTTAGCTATGATGTCAGCTCAGCTTGGAATTTAGCCTATGTAGTGAATTTTGAGAAACCTGAATCATAAACTATATTTCGTATACGGGCCTTGTCAATCACATTTGAAGTCATTATAAAGCGTTTAAGCAACAGATTATTTACTTCAAGTATAAATTTTAAATCAAATGGCTTTTTACTTCAGCTACGTAACATTCCAGGTCCGGGAAGAAAGCCCCGAAGTCTGCCTGGTATAAAGTATACTGCGCCTCTAACTCCTCCCCCGCAGTTTCCATACCCGACACGAAGGATGTGCGGCGGCTCATACCTTCAAAAGCCTGAGCCAAACCAGAAAACTCAGCATACGACTCCAACCAGTTCTGGCGCTGCATATACGGAAACAGCTGCTGCATGCGTAGGGGTAACATATCATACTGCTGTTGAATAATTGCGTATGCCTGCTGCACAAACTCCGCCAGGGGCACATTAGCATACTGCATGAAGTTCCGGGCCAAGAAATGGTCATAGTACATGTCGGCTATAACCGGGGAAAACTTTTTATACTTTGGCCGTAGCCGCACTTTTGTTTCAGCCACTATCGGATGGGTATCTGTGTATGTGTCTATCAGGCGGTGCAGCCGTATACCTCTGGCTATGCCCGCAGGGTACACGTCAAGCTGTTTCCCTTTCACGGCATCAGCCATAAAATTGCCTACTAAGAGTTGTTCATCGGAGCCAGACAAGTAAATGTGGGCTAGGTAGTTCACGTATTTTTGGCTAAGGTAGAAAGTATAAACAGGCTGCTGTACCTATTGTTTTAGCGGTTTTTTTTGGGTTGGGTTGCCTTTACCAGAAGTATAAACCCTAAGCACGATAGGCCCGTAATCTAACACAAACAAGATATAAAGCTATGAACACCGATCGTAACACCAAAGAGAACTTAGAGAAATTAATACATAAAATCAAAGATGTAAAAATTGCGATGATGACCACCGTGGATGACGATGGCACCTTGCGCAGCCGCCCCATGAAAACCCAAAAAACAGAGGCAGACGGCGATCTATGGTTTTTTACAGGATACGAATCCGGTAAAACGCATGAAATTGAGCATGACGCTCACGTTAATCTAAGCTTTGCCGACCCGGATGATAACCTTTATGTTTCCATATCAGGTAAAGCCCAGGTGCTGCGCGATCAGCAGAAAATAGATGAATTATGGAGCTCCGACATGAAAGCCTGGTTCCCGGATGGCAAGGAAGACAAAAACATAGGTCTTATCCGCGTTAAAATCGATAAAGCGGAATATTGGGACACGCCTAACAATACCATGGTTATACTTTACGGCATGGCAAAAGCGGCCATCACCGGCGAGCCTGCAAAAGGAGGCGAAAACAAGAAAATCAACCTATAGTATCAGGCTTAAATTATTTTACTGAAATTGCAAAGCAGGAGGCGTTGACTTAAGCGCCTCCTGCTTTGCGTTTAACCTCAAGTAGTCTTAACTCTCAGCGTATCCAATGCCACCAATAGCATCTACCTCTCCCCGATTAACCACCCTTACCCTATTTGGCATACGCAAGGGGCATTGGCGCTGGGGTCTGTCACAGATGGGTACTTCGGGGCCTAAGCTAGAGAAAGTATCTGGTCTGTTGTTCTTTAAGCTTTTGGGCAGCGGACACGGCAAAGGCTTTAGTATAAAACCGAACTTTAGGCGCTACGGCCTCATGTGCACCTGGCAAACAGAAGCTGACGCCGATGCTTTTCTGCAAAACTCCGCCCTCATACAGGAATACAGGCAACATACCCACGAAACCTGGACGATTAAACTATACCCCTATCAGCAGCATGGGCAATGGGATGGCGTGGCCCCCTTTTCTCCGGCCTTACCTGAAAAGCATAGCTCCGGCCCGATTGCGGTGCTAACGCGTGCAAGTATAAACTGGCGTGCTTTGCCTGGCTTTTGGCGTTTTGTGCCCAGCACAAGTAAGGCGCTGGAAAATGCCGAAGGCCTGGTCTGCTCCATTGGCTTGGGTGAGTTGCCGTTTGTCCGGCAGGCAACATTCAGCGTGTGGGAATCGGTGGAGGCGATGAAAAACTTTGCGTATAAGAGTCCGTTGCACCAGGAGGTCATGCGGCGCACCCGATCAGAGAACTGGTACAGCGAAGAGCTCTTTGCCCGTTTTAAACCTGTGGCCAGCGAAGGCACTTGGAACGGCGTTGACCCAACGGCAAGTATACTTTAACCTGAGCAGCAGCTTCAGGAATGGTTTTTCTTCGCCTTGAGCTGCTGCATAATATCCTCCAACAGGTCGAGCTGCATTTGCTGTATTTCTACTAAATGCTGGTTCTGGTGCATAAGCAGGTGGTCGAGCTTCTCGTGCAGCAGCCTTATCTCCAGTTCCGCTTTCAGGTTGATTTTGTAGTCGTGTTCAGAGCGCAGCCTGTCTTTGGTCTCCTGCCGGTTCTGGCTCATCATGATAATAGGTGCCTGAATGGCGGCCAGGCAGGACAAAATCAAATTTAAAAGTATAAACGGGTATGGGTCGAAGGGCCGTGATGCCAGCAAAAACACGTTTATCATCATCCAGATCAGCAGGAATGAGAAAAAGATGCTGATAAAGGTCCAGCTGCCGCCAAAGCTGGCTATGTGGTCGGCCATTCGGTTGCCCAGGCTGATGTCTTCTTCCAACTCATCTTCCACGTTGCTGGAGAGTAACTCCTGTTGGTTTATACTCTTCACCACCTCCTCTTCCAGCTCTGTAAGTTCGCCGAGCTCTTGCCGCAGCAGTTGCTCCAGGTATAACTTGCGGTACTTGGTCAGCACATCCAGGGCCACGAACTTTTCCACGTCAAAATCCGGAAAATCGGCCTTAATCAGATCTACTACTTTTTGACGAATGGCTTTACCTGGCACCAGCAAGTGCAGCGGCAAATGCTTTTTAGTGATCTGGCAAAAACCAAAAGGCTCCCGGTGGCGCTTCATAGGTATAAGTAAGCAGGTTGCTCTCTTATACTTGGCAAATCTTATAAAGGGTTCTGGTCTGGGGAGAGTTGCTGCAGCACGCGGTCCAGGTGCGCTTTCATGCCATCGTAAGGGCGGTAACCGCGGCTAATCAAATGTATGTTTGTACCGTTCAGGATGTATAAACTCGGAAAGGCGGCGGCCTGCAAATGCTTTGCTATTGTGAAATCCTGCTGGGTTTTCTCCTTCATTTCCTCGGAGTTATACTGCTCCATAAAAGCGTCTTCCGCTATGCCAAACTGCGTCGCAATGCTGGCCAGCACCTCCGGCTTGGTAACATCGTTATTCTTGGCATAAAACGCCTGCTGCACTGCCTCTGCCATCTTCAGCTCTGCCTCGGGCTTCAGGTAGCGCATGCTTACCACAGCGCGGCAGCCAGGTTCCGTATCGTATACAAAGCCATTGCGCTCGAAGAAGGCATAATCAAAAGGTTGCCCGGTTATTTTCTCAACATCCTGCCAGTGGTGCCGGATGCTGTCTTTCATTTGGGCTTCCAGCGGGCGCTCGGTGCCGGGGCGCAGGCCGCCCATTACCAGCTTAAACTGCATCTTATCTTTCTGCTCGGCTACCAGCTGCTTTACCACCGGGGCAAAAGCATAACACCAGGAGCACATCGGGTCCATCACATAAATCAGATGGATAATATCGAGTAGGTCGTGTTTCTTCTGTTCCATGGCGCAAAGGTAGGTTTTATTGATAAATTGCTGCATTGTTAATTGCTAATTCAAGAGGTGTGCTTGCCTGGCCAAATCAACAACAGGTAGCCTAAGATCAAACCTGAATCCTGTATCGATTCCTCGTGTTGCCTCTTCCTATTATCTTACGTTCTTAGCCAATCAACCATGTAGCAATTCAACAATTTAGCCAGCCAACAAACCGACAATTCACAATTAACGATTATCTTAGCAGTTCAACCAGAAGTAAGCGAACAGATTTACAGAGCATGTCAGAGTATAATTTTAAGCAGATAGAGAAAAAGTGGCAGCAGTACTGGGAAGAAAACCAGACATTTAAAGCCACTGCAACCAGTGATAAACCAAAGTATTACGCCCTGGATATGTTCCCGTACCCATCCGGCGCCGGACTGCATGTGGGCCACCCGCTAGGTTATATCGCCTCTGACATTGTGAGCCGCTACAAGCGCCTGAAAGGCTTTAACGTGCTGCACCCAATGGGCTTCGACGCCTTCGGTTTGCCAGCAGAGCAATATGCCATCCAAACAGGTCAGCACCCGGCAATTACCACCGAGCAGAACATTAAGCGCTATGTGGAGCAGCTGAAGAATATCGGCTTCTCTTTTGACTGGGAGCGCGAGATCCGCACCTCTGAGCCAAATTATTACAAATGGACGCAGTGGATCTTTATGCAGCTGTTTAACAGCTACTATAATTATACTTCGGAAAAGGCAGAACCGATTGCATCCCTGATCGAGGAGTTCGAGCAAAACGGAAACGCCCAGGTAAACGCAGCCTGTGATGATGAAACGCCAGCCTTCACCGCCGGTGAGTGGCAAGCCATGAACGAGCAGCAGCAGTCGGAAGTGTTGCTAAAGTATAGACTGACCTATGTGGCCGAGGCCGTGGTAAACTGGTGCCCTGCCATGGGAACAGTACTTGCCAACGACGAGGTAGTGGGCGGCGTATCGGAGCGTGGCGGTTACCCTGTTGAGCGTAAGAAAATGCGCCAGTGGATGATGCGCATCACGGCCTATGCCGAGCGTTTACTGCAAGGTTTGGAGGATATCGACTGGCCGGAACCGATCAAGGAAATGCAACGCAACTGGATCGGCAAATCAGTGGGTGCCGAGCTTGATTTTGCCGTGGATGGCGCTGAAGATAAGATTAAAGTATTTACCACCCGTATCGATACTATTTTTGGGGCATCGTTTGTGGTACTGGCGCCAGAGCACGAGTTGGTAGCACAGATCACCACGCAGGAGCAGCGCGAAGCCGTGGATGCTTACGTTACCGTGGCCAAAAACCGTTCGGAGCGCGAGCGCATGACTGATGTAAAAACCGTGAGCGGCGTGTTTACCGGCGCTTATGCCATCAACCCGATCTCAGGCGATAAGGTACAGATCTGGATTGCGGATTATGTACTGGCTGGCTACGGTACAGGTGCCGTTATGGCTGTGCCGGGCCACGATTCCCGCGATTATGCTTTCGCCAAGCACTTTAGCCTGCCGATAAAGCAAGTAGTGGAAGGCGGCAACATCGAGGAAGAGGCTTACTCTGGCAAAGAAGGCAAAATCATTAACTCCGGTTTCCTGAACGGGCTGGAGGTGAAAGAGGCCATAAAGGCAGGTATTGCCAAAGCCGAGGAACTTGGCGTGGGCAAAGGCCGCACGCAGTTCCGCATGCGCGATGCCGTGTTCAGCCGCCAGCGCTACTGGGGCGAGCCCGTGCCGGTATACTTCAAGGATGGCGTGCCGCACCTCATCAAGGAAGAAGAATTGCCGCTGGAGCTGCCTAAGATTGACCAATACCTGCCAACCGAAACCGGCGAGCCGCCACTTGGCCGCGCCGTGGATTGGAAGTATGAAAATGAGCATGAGTACGAGCTGAGCACCATGCCGGGCTGGGCCGGCAGCAGCTGGTACTGGTACCGCTACATGGACCCGCAAAACGACAGCGCGTTCGCCGACGAGGACATCGTGAAATACTGGCGCAACGTGGATCTATACATCGGTGGCTCTGAGCACGCTACCGGCCACCTGCTCTACTCCCGCTTCTGGAACAAGTTTATGTTCGACTTGGGGCTTGTGGTGGAACAGGAGCCATTTAAAAAGCTCATCAACCAGGGCATGATCCAGGGACGTTCTAACTTTGTGTACCGCATCAACGGCACGAACAAGTATGTTTCCTTTGGCCTGAAAGACCAGTACGAGACATCACAGCTGCACGTGGACGTAAACATCGTAGACAATGACGTGCTGGACCTGGAAGCCTTCAAGAACTGGCGACCGGAGAATGCTGACGCTGAGTTTATACTTGAGGACGGCAAGTATGTTTGTGGCGTGGAGATTGAGAAGATGTCGAAATCCAAGTATAACGTGGTTAACCCGGACGACATTGTGGAACGCCAGGGAGCTGACACGCTGCGCATGTATGAAATGTTCTTAGGCCCGCTGGAGCAGTTTAAGCCCTGGAACACCAACGGCATGGACGGCGTGCACAAGTTCCTGAAGAAATACTGGAAGCTTTTTTTCGACAAAGACGGCAACCTGCAAGTTACCGACGAGGCTCCAACAGCCGAAGAATTGAAGTCGTTGCACAAAACGATCAGGAAGGTGGAGGAAGACATCGAGCGCTTCTCGTTTAACACCTCGGTTTCTACCTTTATGATCTGCGTGAATGAGCTGAGCCAGCTCAAGTGCTACAAACGCGCTATTCTGGAGCCGCTTACGGTAATACTGTCGCCATACGCGCCACACATTACCGAAGAACTTTGGCAGCAATTGGGTCATCGGGAAAGCATCAGCTACGCCACTTTCCCTAAGTTCGAGGAGAAATACCTGGTAGAGAACACGTTTGAGTACCCGGTATCTGTAAACGGAAAAATGCGGGCCAAGCTAAAGTTTGCGTTGGATGTGCCGCGCGAGGAGATTGAAAAGGCCGTACTTGCCGAGGAGCAGGTAACTAAATTTTTCGAAGGAAAGTCTCCAAAGAAAATCATCATTGTGCCAAACAAAATCATAAATGTGGTAGTATAAACTATCCCCATTTTCAACCAACTAACTTTAAAATAAGCCGCTTCAGCCATTAAAAGCTGAGCGGCTTATTTTTTTGAGCTGCTGCCCTACAACTTCATACTCAAGCTTTTGCGTATTGATAGAAAGACTCTTTTATCATGCTGCGTATACTTGTACCTACCGATTTTTCAGAAAACGCATATGCTGCCATGCGCACTGCGCTGCAATTAGCGAGAAGCTATCAAGCAGAAGTAGTGTTTCTGCACACTATGGAGAGGCCTCCCGTACCCGCCACTTCTCCGCAGGAAGTATACGCCGACATTTACAAGGCCGAGCACCAGAAATTGGAGCAAAAGCTGCAGCAGCAGTGCCAAGGGCTTTATCTGGAGCTGAGCCTGAGGCCAAAAGAGGTGCTTAAAACTGTACAGGTTCTGCCGGCTCCGTTGATTGACGCCATACTTCAACTTAGCTGTGGCAGCGCTGTAAACCTGGTGGTGATGGGTTCGAGCGGAGTTAGTGGTTTTCAAAAATTCTTTTTGGGCAGCAACACCAGTGATATGATTCGCCTTACCATTGCGCCGCTGCTTATAATTCCGCCGAACTATCATTTTGAGGCGTTTAAGATCATTTCGGTTATAATCCGGCTGAAGCGATTTGGCGAGAGGCCCGGACTACGGCTACTGGAAAGAATCGCGCAGACTTACAGCGCTCAATTATACTTTATTTTTGTACTGGATGAGGATGAAACAGAGCCAAAGTTTTTGCCGCCAGCAGAAACCTACAGCTTAGATAAGGATCTACCTTATAAAATCACTTCCATCCGCAAAGCCACTAAAGCCCAAGACCTGCAGAAGCATTTACAAAACTCAGGTACAGACTTGCTGGTTTGGTTGCCGATGCAGCACGGGTTTTGGGGAAACTCACCATCGGAGCAATTTGCAGAGAGAGCCGCCAGCAAAGCTGGCCTGCCCTTATTAGTTATACCGCATATAAAGGAGGCGCAATGAAGTATGGTTATGGATCTACTGAACCAAAATTCCTTTTATGAGTTCACCATCATACTTATGCTGGCAGCCATACTTGGTGCAATTGGCCAGTTGCTCCGCCAGCCGCTCATCGTTGTTTTTATAGCCTTAGGTATACTTGTCGGGCCTACGGGCCTGAACCTGGTATCTTCTACAGATAAAATCACGCTCCTCTCCGACCTCGGCATCGCTATACTTTTATTTGTTGTCGGCTTAAAACTTGACCTGAACCTGATTCGCTCCATGGGCAAAGTGGCCCTGATGACTGGATTAGGCCAGGTAATCTTCACCTCAGTTTTTGGCTTTGTTATAGGCCTTGCGCTTGGGTATACCCCGCTGGTTTCATTGTATATCGCCGTTGCGCTCACTTTTTCTAGTACTATTATCATTGTAAAGCTCCTTTCTGATAAAAAGGAAATAGACTCGCTGCACGGCCAGATTGCCATTGGCTTTCTGATTGTGCAGGACCTTGTAGTCGTGTTTATGATGATTTTTTTGAAGGCTCTCGATAACAATACCGGCGAGCAGCTGCTGTACAACATGCTAGGTATGGTGGGCAGAGGGTTAGGCATATTTGTAGCCATTGGGCTGCTGATGATTTATGTCATACCGCGGTTAGTGCAATACCTGGCGCGTTCTCAGGAGCTGTTGGTGCTGTTTGCCATTGCATGGGCCGTAGCCGTTGCATCCGGCAGCGAGTACTTGGGTTTCAGCCGTGAGGTTGGTGCTTTTGTAGCAGGTGTCTCGCTGGCCTCTACGCAGTACCGGAATGTAATTAGTGGCCGCTTAGTCAGTATACGTGATTTTCTGCTGCTTTTCTTTTTCATCCACCTGGGGCTCCACCTCAACCTGCAGCTCATAGGCGATCAGGTAGTACCTGCTCTTTTGTTTTCGCTTTTCGTGCTGGTAGGTAACCCGCTCATTGTCATGGTGATTATGGGACTGATGGGCTACAGGAAGCGAACAAGTTTTCTGGCGGGCCTTACTGTTGCGCAGATAAGCGAGTTTTCGTTGATTTTCGCCTCGCTTGGCATGACTTTAGGGCACATTAGCCCTCAAATAGTAGGCTTGGTTACTCTGGTTGGCCTCATTACCATAGGTTTGTCTACGTACATGATCATCTACTCTCACCCATTGTTCGCGTTGCTCTCACCTGTGCTCGGGATTTTTGAAAGGGATATTATCGCGGAAGAAGAAAATCAGGTAAGGCAGGATGCGCGCTTCGATATCATACTTTTTGGCTTGGGCAGGTTTGGCAGTAACATTGCGCTGGAATTGAAGAAGCACGGATACAAGGTGTTAGCGGTAGATTTTGACCCAAAGCTTATCAGGTTTTGGCAGAAAGAGAATATGGCAGCACAATACGGAGACATGGAAGACCCTGAACTTGCCCAGCAATTACCTATATGCCACGCTAAAGCAGTTATCAGTAGTATTGCTGATGTGCAACTGAACCAGAGCCTGATCAGGATGCTACGCCATCTAAATTATAAAGGCAAGGTAGCCGTTACGGCACATAGAGCCGCTGATGCATTTTTACTGCAGGAGGAGGACAAAAATGTACAGGTACTGCTTCCGTTCTCTGATGCCGCCGAAACTGTAATCAAAAAATTATTTTTTCCAGCAGATACAAGTATGGTCATTAAAAGATAAAGGTGACAGGGCAGCCGCGGGGGCTTTCCTGTCACCTTTGCTTGCTTTAAGGTGGGTAAGGTTAGTAAAGAATAGGCATTAATTTTATAGTGAAACAGCTTCTAGAGCTTCTAATCTTTCTTCAGTTGTTTGTATGGAGTGTCGGACTTTCTCCATGAGATCCACAAGCGTAGTTGCTTCTTCTTCTGTAAGTCCCTGCATCATGGCGTCGAGCTGGTAAAGTTCTTTATCAATGATGTTGCACAACTCCTGTCCATCAGCTGAAATCAGAATATCCACAAGGCGCTTATCGGAAGGATTCTGAGTTACCTCGACAAGGCCTTTCGCGCTCAGGCGGCTAACAAGCCTGGACGCATCAGACATTTTGTCGAGCATCTTCTCGCGGAGAAATGAGGTAGAAACAGGTTTAGGAAATTGGTCTCTTAAAATTCGCAGTGCGTTATACTGCTGGCTTGTAATGCTGTGCTTCTTAAAGAAGGTTTCATAGCCGTTGCTTAAATAGCCATAAGTATAAAGGATGCTGACGCTGGCTTTCTGCCACTCGTTCCGAAAGGAATTAATTCCAATTTGATTATTAAGGGTCATAATTTTATTAAGGTGAGTTTCTCAATAATAAGAAAAAAAAGCCAATTAAGAAACTTTCAACACAATAAAGATAAAGGAGAGGCGTTTGATTTTCTGCCTAAAAAACTACCTAATTATGTACCAGCCTTGCTTCATGCATGTAGCTACATGAGTAAGTATTTCCATACTAGCTTGTTAGGCCGGCAGTATTCTGATTTCTAAGAACTGTATGCCTCACCTCCTGACCTTAGTCTAAATCTAACTCTTTTCGCTGGGCCTTTGTTAGCTTAGCCGCCACCAATAAGTAGGAATCATCTATCCATTTTTTCAGAAGGTCATCAGGCAAGCCTGCTTCGGGCAGCACAGTATTCCAGTGCACTTTACTCATATGGTATCCTGGTTTTACCTGCGCATACTTTTCCCTCAGCTCAACGGCCTGCTCCGGGTCACATTTCAGGTTAATTCCGCTGCCAAACTCAGAGATACTGCAAAGCGCAAACATTTTGCCGTATACTTTAAACACAAGTGTGTCTTCATCAAAAGGAGTTTCTTCGGTTGTTCCCGGTTTTGCAAGGCAGTAATCCCTGAATTTTTCTATGTGCATATACTGTTAAATATGCTTCACGATGAAGTATACAACACCAGCTAAAAACATCAGGATAGATATTTTATTGATTGTATGCATGGTGCGCAGGTTAAAGTTGCTTTTACGGTTAGGGTCTTTTTTCCGGAAAAAATAAGTCGCCACTTCCGATAGGTTGAAAAGTCCTTTTTTCATGGTTAGTCAATTTAATCTGTTTTACTTTGAGAAAATAGTGGCCTACAGGAAGTTAGCCATACTTGTAAACAACACCCTTCACCTCAGAAAAATTTATTCTCTGATAAGTGTCAGAAGAACAAATGCTTAGATTATAGTTTACTCCTCCAGCTTTACAGGCTCAATCCATCTGCTATCTTCCCTTATCAGTTCAATCAACTCATCTACAGCACGGTCGGCCGGCACTGATTTCTTTACCACCGTCTGGCCACGGTAGAGCGCAATTTTGTCCTTGCCCACACCCACATAACCATAATCAGCGTCAGCCATTTCGCCGGGACCGTTTACAATACAGCCCATGATGCCAATTTTAACGCCTTTCAAATGGTCTGTGCGCTTACGGATCATAGCGGTTGTTTCCTGCAAGTCGAAAAGTGTGCGGCCGCAGCTTGGGCAGCTGATGTATTCTGTTTTGCTCATGCGCGTGCGGGCGGCCTGCAGTATACCAAAACTCAGCTTGTTCAGGGTATCAATTGTCTGCAGTTCCTCCTGCTTTTCCAGGTTCGGCAGCAGCTCTGTGCCCAGTAATACGCCATCTCCTAAGCCATCGATAAGCAAACCTCCCACATCCGTAGCAGCATATAACTGCACCTGATCCGGGGTTAGCTCACCGTATGCTCGCTTAATGATGCATGGCGTTTGCACTTCATTATTCATTAACCGAACAAAACATTTGCGCAGCTCCGGCATAGCGTGCTCGTTGTGCGTGTGCAGCATTAACACGGCAGTAGTGTCTTGCTTCAGTTTATCCAGCAGCTCTGTGGTAAGTTCGTCGATGGTGGCAAGTATAAAATTAAGCCCAATGTGGCGTTCGCCGGTGCCTAGGTATACTTCTGCCGGAATAAGCGGGTGGCGGTCTTCACGCTGCTCAGCCTGTAGCCAGGCATCATAATTTACGATCTCCTTCAGGCCGTTTGGCAGCATAAAGCTGATCGGGTTGTTGCCTGTATAGATGTAGTCTGCGCCCAAGTCGTTCATATTGAACTTATCCAGCAGCATAGAGTATAAATGGCCGACAGATTTCAGGTCAGCATACTTTATATCCGTAAGCCTGCTCAGGTCAGCTACTACACGAGGAACATTCAGGCCGCCCAAGTTCTTTACCTCAGCAGTTTCGCGGCGGTGGTACTGGTACGGGTTGATGGGGTTGTTGCAAAGCGGTTTAATTGGTTGAGCTTTCTCAGCACGGTGGGTATACCTATCAATTAGCGCCTGGGCTACGGGAGCCTCAGCTTCTGGAGCCTCCGTCAGAGAAACCCGCACGGTATCGCCAAGCCCGTCCTCCAGCAAAGTGCCTATCCCTACGGCAGATTTTATACGGCCATCCTCTGCTTCACCGGCTTCTGTTACGCCCAAGTGCAGTGGGTACGGCTGCAGCCCCTCTTCATCCAGTTTCTGCACCAGTAGGCGGTACGCCTGCACCATCACCTGGGTGTTAGAGGCCTTCATAGATATTACAATGTCGAAGTAGCCTTCGTCCTCGCAGATACGAATGAACTCCAGCGCACTTTCCACCATTCCGAGTGGGGTATCGCCATAGCGGCTCAAAATACGATCAGAGAGAGAACCATGGTTTGTACCGATACGCATGGCCGTGCCGTGCTCTTTGCAGATGCGTACCAAAGGCACAAAGCGTTCACGGATACGATCCAGCTCTGCCTGATAAGACACGTCATCGTATTCAATAACCTGAAATTTCTTTTTATCAGCATAGTTACCCGGGTTTACACGCACCTTCTCCACGATGCGGGCAGCCACCTCAGCGGCATTGGGTGTAAAATGGATGTCTGCGATAAGCGGCACCTGGTACCCGCGCTTGCGCAATTCGTCTTTGATGTGCTGCAGGTTTTCGGCTTCCTTTATACTTGGCGCCGTAATGCGGATATACTCGCACCCAGCCTCAATCATACGAATACACTGCTCCACAGAACCTTCGGTATCCATCGTGTCTACAGTGGTCATAGATTGCACCCGAATCGGGTTATCGCCGCCAACAGGCACGCTCCCAATATTGACTACACGTGTTTTTCGGCGCTTATATTCTACCAGGCTAGGACAGTAAGTGTTCATTGTATGTTCAAGTTGACATTCCATGCGTATCTTTAACTAAAGTAGCGGCTGCTTTGTTCAATCGGCAAAATACGCAATTTTCCGGGCAACCTTTCGCTCTCAAGCCTCTTTTCAAAGTATAGATTTCAAGCTTATACTCTAAATACTTGATTGCTGCTACAGCCGTCGCTCCTTCCCCTTCTCTGGCTTAAAACTTTAAAGGATACTTAAGCCGGCTTCTCTCGTAAAATAAGTACAAGCTTAAACACTTATGATCTACATGCATCAATTTATACCTAAAAATATCTGGCCTAAACTGCAGGGGCTACAGGATTGGGGGCAATTGCGCCAGGAACAGTTAAGCCAGGCTTTTTTTATCACCAAGGATACTGTACTGCAGTTTTTGAGGCGCCAAATAGAGCGCGGCAACTGGCGTGAAGTACAGGAGGTGCTGAAAGGCAAACCGATGACCCGCACAGGCAAGTTTATTTACCATGAAATGCGAGACCTTGCTATCGGCAAACTTATTATGCGCCTGGGGCTGCGTAAAGTTATAGCAGCCGCTTTGGTGATTGTGCTGCTCCCGATTATACTTGCCCAGGCCACCGGTGAAATACTCAGGCGCGTGAAGGGCTAAAACAGCAAAGGCACCCATTACAGGTGCCTTCACTTATCAACCTAATTAAAATTCAATCTTAGTGGCGGAACAGCAGTTCACGGTATTTCACCAGTGGCCAATCCTCATCGTCCACCATCAACTCCAGCTTATCTACGCTATAACGGATTGACTCGAAATAGCTAAGCACCTGCTCGTTATACATAATAGCACGCTCACGCACGTCATCTACTTTGTTGGCAACCTTACGGGAGTTCACCATGTCGCGCACGTTCTTTTGGATAGAGGTGATGTGCCCTGACATTTTCTTGATGCCATCGATGGTGCTTTCCGTGTACTCATCTTCAATACCAAGATCTTTAAGACCACGAATATTGGTGATAAGCTTGTTCTGGTAAGCGATAGCCGTCGGGATTACGTGGTTCATGGCCAAATCACCCATGATGCGGGACTCTATCTGGATCTTCTTGATATATTCCTCAAGCAGAATTTCATGACGGGCCTCCAGCTCAACCTCAGTGAAAATGCCGTGTTTGGTAAAGATTTCCTTTACTTCATCCTTCTCATATACATCCAAAGCACGTGGAGTAGACTTGATGTTAGAAAGCCCGCGGCGCTCTGCCTCCTCTTCCCACTCTTTAGAGTAGCCATTGCCCTCGAAGCGGATAGCCTTAG
Organism: uncultured Pontibacter sp.; assembly: GCF_947495565.1. Taxonomy (GTDB): domain Bacteria; phylum Bacteroidota; class Bacteroidia; order Cytophagales; family Hymenobacteraceae; genus Pontibacter. The sequence continues at coordinate 110,088 of NZ_CANLZM010000013.1, read as the reverse complement.
AAGCAGCCACATACTCGCGAAGAATCTGGATTATAGCCAGCTCCTTCTTCATACCTGACTCAATCAGCTCGTCCACTGACTTACGGAACTGCAGCAGCTGGTCAGCCACAATGGTGTTCAGCACCGTCATCGGGGAGGACGAGTTTGCAGTAGAGCCAACCGCGCGGAACTCAAACTTATTACCGGTAAAGGCAAATGGCGAAGTACGGTTACGGTCGGTGTTGTCGCGGAGAACCTCGGGAATACGATCGATGCCCAGCTTCAGGTACATATTATCGCCTTTCTCCATCGGCACTTTAGATGTGCGCTCAAACTCATCCAACACAGCGGTTAGCTGCTGCCCAATGAACACAGACATGATGGCCGGAGGAGCCTCGTTGGCGCCCAGTCGGTGGTCGTTGCTAGCTGAGGCTATACTTGCACGCAACAGATCTGCATGTGTGTAAACCGCTTTAATTGTGTTGATGAAGAACGTCAGGAACTGCAGGTTCTCCTTCGGTTTTTTGCCTGGGCCTAACAGGTTTACGCCTGTGTTGGTGCTCATGGCCCAGTTGTTATGTTTGCCGCTGCCGTTTACGCCTTTGAATGGCTTCTCGTGCAGCAGTACTTTGAAGTTATGACGCTCAGCCACGCGGTCCATGATGTCCATGAGCAGCTGGTTGTGATCTACCGCTAGGTTAGCATCCTCAAAAGTTGGAGCACACTCAAACTGGTTTGGCGCTACTTCGTTGTGGCGGGTTCTCAACGGAATACCCAATCGAAGCGCATTTTTCTCAAAATCTACCATAAAAGCGTGCACGCGGCTCGGAATGCTGCCGAAGTAATGGTCTTCCAGCTGCTGCCCTTTGGCAGGTGAGTGCCCGAATACGGTACGGCCAGAAATCACAAGGTCCGGACGCGCTTCGTAAAGTGCTTTATCAACCAGGAAATACTCCTGCTCAATACCCAGCGTTGTATTTACTTTGGTTACTTCTTTATCAAAGAACTGACAAACAGGCACGGCGGCATCGTTCAGCAGCTTCAGCGACTTCAGCAGCGGGGTTTTATAATCGAGGGCCTCACCAGTGTAAGACACAAATATTGTAGGGATACAAAGCGTTTTTGTACCGGCGTTTTCAATTAGGAATGCAGGCGAGGACGGATCCCAGGCGCTGTAGCCACGGGCCTCAAACGTGTTGCGGATACCACCACTCGGGAAAGATGAAGCATCCGGCTCCTGCTGTACCAAAGCGCTGCCTTTAAAGCTTTCTATCGCCTCACCATCGCCAGAAAGGTCAAAGAAAGAGTCATGCTTTTCGGCTGTGGCACCTGTTAACGGCTGAAACCAGTGTGTATAATGCGTAGCGCCCTTGCTCATGGCCCATGTTTTCATGGCTGCAGCTACGGCGTCTGCCAGGTCGCGGTCTACTTTGTCGCCAGCCTCAATAGTGCGCTGCAGGCGTTTATAGTTTTCTGATGACATGGTAGAGCGTACAGCAGCCTTACCATACACGTTTTCTCCGAAGTAGTCTGAAATCTTGTGAGAAGGCAGAACAACTTCTCCAGGTTTTCGCTGGCTTGCAAGCTCAAGCGCTTTAAATCTTAGAATTGCCATTGGGGTTATTGGGTTGGGTTATAATTCTGCATCAAATATACTCACATTTTCTTTGTGTCATATAAACACCCCATTGTTTTTTAGGGGTAACCCCTGAATATTATGTAAATATTATCAATCACCCCCCCCTTTTTAAAATACCTCACTTCTTTAACCTCATGCTTAAAGTAATAATTACCCCTTCAGATTTTATACCCTGCTTAAAACAACTCAAGAACTAACTACATTAAGTTTCTGTTATGGTTGGCTGACTTATACTTTATATTTGCGTCGTGAAAAACCGCATTATCTTTCAACCTTTCTATTTCCTGTTCTGGGTGCTGTATTTTATAGTTGCCAGAGCGATTTTCCTGATCTATCACCTGGACCGTACGGCTGAGCTGAGTTCATCTGATGTGCTTTATACTTTTGTATATGGTCTGCGCCTGGATGCTTCTTTTGCCGCTTATATAAGTATACTGCCGTTCCTGCTCCTGTTGTTGGCGAGTTTGTGGCGCAAAATAAAAGTGGCCGCTGCTATCAGGTATTATACTGTAGCACTGCTGGTGCTGCTCTCCACACTTCTTGCCACGGATCTGGAGCTTTACAGCCACTGGGGCTTCCGTTTAGACGCCTCTCCCCTGCAGTATTTAAATTCCCCGACAGAGATGGCAGCCTCTGCCGCTTCTGCCCCTATACTCATCCTGTTTTTAGTGACTTTTGCTATTGCGGCTGTTTTCATACTATTGTACCGTCAGGTTTTCGACTTGGGCAAGTATAAACCTGCCTTAAATCAGTGGCTGTTGGTTGGCACGGCGATTCTATTTTCTGCCTTGCTGGTGCTGCCGCTGCGGGGTGGTTGGCAGCAGATTCCAATTAATCAGAGTGTGGTGTACTTTTCGGATAAGCCTTTTGCTAACCATGCCGGCCTGAACATGCCCTGGAATCTGATGCATGCCCTTTTGAAGTATGAGCAGTCAGGGAGCAACCCATATAAGTATATGCCGGAGCAGGAAGCGCAGAAAAAAGTGGCGTCTTTATACTTGGCTGCAAACTCAGATTCTAAAGAGCAACTGCTGCATGTGCAGAGGCCCAACGTACTGTTCATCATCCTGGAGAGTTATACCGCTAAGTTTATCGGCAGCCTGGGCGGCGAAGAGGGTGTAACGCCCAACCTCGACAAACTAGCTGCAGAAGGCATAAATTTCACTGATATTTATGCAGCCGGCGACCGCAGCGAAAAAGGAATGGTAGCGCTGTTAAGCGGCTATCCGGTTCAGACTACAACATCTATCATAAAGTATCCAAAGAAAACAGAGAAGCTGCCGCAACTGAGCCAGGTTTTTGAGCAGCAGGGCTACAGCACCAGCTATTATTATGGCGGCGAGCTCGAGTTTGCCAATATCAAATCTTACCTGCGCAACGGAGGCTATAACAGGCTGATTGATAAGTATGATTTTGACCCGAGTTCCTACAACTCCAAATGGGGCGCCCATGACCATGTACTGTTTGAACGTGTGCAGCAGGACCTGAAGCAGGAAAAACAGCCTTTCTTCAGCACCGTTTACACTTTAAGCAGCCATGAGCCTTTCGAAATACCGATACCGGCCAAATTCGCCGGCACCGACGAGGAAGCACAGTTCCGAAACAGCGTGCACTATACTGATTGGGCTTTAGGCAAATTTATTGAGGAGGCGAAGCAGCAGGATTGGTGGCAGCATACGCTTGTAGTTATTGCCGCTGACCACGGGCACAGGCTGCCCGGCAACGACCCGAACCATGCGCCAAGCAAGTATAAAATTCCCTTCATACTTGCAGGCGGTGCTTTGGCCAAAGGAGGAATAACAGAAAACAGCCTCGGAAGCCAGACAGATATAGCCGCCACGGTTTTAGCGCAGCTGCAAATGCCAACCCAGGATTTTAAGTGGAGCCGTAACCTCTTAGCTGAGAACTCCTCTCCTTTTGCGTTTTATGTGTACAACGATGGCTTTGGCTATATCACCCCTAACGGCGTGCTAATTTTCGACAATGTGGCTAAACAAGCTATCCAACTAGATAGCGGAGTAACACAAGAGCAGGTAGCGTATGGCAAAGCCTATATGCAGCATTCTTTTGAAGATTTTGTGCTGAAATAATCAGCTGATGGCTTCAGGCATATGCTTCGAATAAAGTATAAACATCAAGCTCAAGCCTTTGCAAATTCCACCCATCAACCTGATCCTCAAACATATATTCACACCTGTTCATGTTCATAAATTCAAAATTAAATTTCGTACCTTTGCCCCCTGATTATGAAGAAAGTAGCTTTTTATACCTTAGGATGTAAGCTTAACTACTCCGAAACAAGCACCATCGGGCGTATTTTCCAGGAGCGGGGTTTTGAGAAGGTGGAGTTTACCGATCAGCCGGATATCTATGTCATCAACACTTGTTCGGTGACGGATAACGCTGACAAGAAGTGCCGCAAGATTGTGAAGGAGGCGCTGAAGCACTCTCCTAATGCTTTTATCACTATTGTGGGCTGCTACGCCCAGCTAAAACCGAAAGAAATATCCGAAATACCGGGTGTGGATGCTGTTTTAGGCGCTGCCGAGAAGTTTCAGTTAGTGGATATACTAGAGACTTTTGAGAAAAAAGACAAAGCGCAGGTATTTGCCAGCCCAATTTCAGAAGCCAATACTTTTCATAACTCATACTCTTTCGGAGACCGCACCAGAACATTCCTGAAAGTACAGGACGGCTGCGACTACTCCTGCACCTTCTGCACCATACCTTTGGCCCGAGGCAACAGCCGCTCCGACAGTATCGAAAACGTGGTGAGATCTGCCCACGAAATTGCTGAGTCAGGAGTAAAAGAAATCGTGCTGACTGGGGTGAATACCGGCGATTTTGGGCTCCAGGATGGGAAACGCGTGGAGACGTTCTATGAACTGGTGCAGCAACTAGACAAGGTGACAGGCATCGAGCGGTTCAGGATCTCCTCTATCGAGCCTAACCTGCTGAAAGATGAAATTATTGAGTTTGTAAGCCAAAGCCAGCGCTTTATGCCGCACTTCCACGTGCCGCTGCAGTCGGGCTCCAACAAAATACTAAAACTGATGCGCCGCCGCTACCAGCGCGAACTGTACGCTGACCGCGTAGCCACCATTAAATCGTTGATGCCGCATTGCTGCATTGGCGTGGATGTGATCGTAGGTTTTCCAGGCGAAACAGAAGAGGATTTTCTGGAGACCTATAACTTCCTGAACGAACTGGATGTAAGCTATTTGCACGTTTTCCCGTATTCGGAGCGCGAAAACACACTTGCGCCTGATCTGGAAGGTAAAGTAAGTATAAAAGACCGCAACCGCCGCGCCGATATGCTGCGCATCCTTTCAGAAAAGAAAAAGCGCCATTTCTACGAGCAGAACCTGGGCAGAGAGTTTAATGTTCTGTTTGAAGATGATGTTAAAGACGGCAAAATGGAAGGCTGGACGGAAAACTACGTACGCGTGGTCGCCAAGTATGACCCTGTGCTGGTAAACGAGACAAAGCATGTCCGCCTGACACAGTTAGACACTAACGGACTGATGGAAGCAGAAGAAACTTACCAGGAGCTGCTAAAACATTAGGTTTTTGGGCAGGAATACTATTATATTTAAGCTGCTAAATCTTCCAACTAAACATTAATTAGATAAAGCGTGAAAGTACTAAAGATGACATTGGGGTTGGCAACAGCCTCTGCCATGCTGTTTGCCTGCACTGGCAACCCAGACACTCTTACCCCGCAAGAAGTAGCCTCCGAGACAGCCTCAGGCAATCCAGATATCGTGTATGTGAATTCAGACTCGCTGCTGGCCAATTACGAATATTTTAAGGATGTACGCTCACGTCTGCAAACCAAGGCTGAGCAAAAAGAGAAAGACCTGCGCACTCAGGCGGAGTCTTTCCAGAAAGAAGTACAGCGTTTCCAGCAGAATGCCGCCGGCATGACGCAGCAGCAGGCACAAGCCACAGAGCAGCGTTTAATGCAGAAGCAGCAGCAACTGCAGGCACTGCAGCAAAGCTCAGGCAACGAACTGATGACGGAAGAGTCTGAGGAGATGAAAAAGATCTATGACCGCGTAGAAGAGTACCTGAAGCAGTTAAGCAACGAAGAGGGATATAAAATGGTACTGACTTACCAGCGTGGCAACAGCGCCATTCTGTATGGAGACTCTACTTTGGATATTACTTCCAGCGTAGTATCAGCTCTTAACAAGACCTATGAGTCTGAGAAAGCCGAAGCTGAACCAGCTAAATCTGAGGAGAAGAAGAAATAAGCTTCTGCCGCAAATATTAAGTATAAACAGGAAGGCCTGCAGTTAAACGCTGCAGGCCTTCCTGTTTACTAAGCTGCCTACAAGTATAAACTCGGCCTAATTAAGCCAAAGCAGCGCAAGGCAAAGTTGATTTTTAAGACAAAGCGAGGCTTTTAAGTATAAGACAGAAGAGCCGCAACATACTATTGCGGCTCTTCTGTCTTATGACATCGTTTAATTTATTCGTACCTCAACGACTCTATCGGGTCTAGTTTAGATGCTTTAAAAGCAGGATAGTAACCTGATATTACGCCTACCAATACGCAGATGGTAAGTCCGGTAAAAACCCACACCCACGGCACAAAAAATCCAGCACCATCTGCAATAAGCGAGGCAATGCCGTTGCCCATCAGGATGCCAAGTATAATTCCGACTAAACCACCCATCAGGCAAATTACAACAGCCTCAATTAAAAACTGCTGCCGAATCTGGAAAGCGGTTGCTCCCAATGCCTTACGAACCCCAATTTCGCGCGTGCGTTCGTTAACAGACACCATCATGATATTCATTAAACCTACTGAGGCGCCTAGCAGCGTAATAAACCCGATAACACCACCGCCCAGTTTCAGGTAACCGGATATCTCATCCAGGCTTTGCACAAGCGAGTCGGAACGTCTGATCTCAAAAGAGTCTTCCTGCCCAAGTCCATCCTGACGAATATTGCGCATTTTACCGGTTGCCTCTCCCATTACATAATTCAGCTCATCCGCCCGGAAAATAGCTGTTTTGATATCATAGTTTAGCTGGGAGTTGCCATTGCGCGGAATCTGCCTTCCGGTTTCCAGCGGAATAAGTATACGCCTGTCGCTGCTGCCGCCCATGCTGCTGCCCGCCTTCTCCATCTGCCCCACAATTTTAAACCTGCGACCCAAAAACGTAATGTACTCTCCTATAGCGTCCTTGTTCTTAAACAATGTGGAGACAATTTCATCTCCTACCACGGCTACATTCACCCCCATCTCCTGCTCAAAGCTCGAAAAATCACGTCCCTTACCTAAATTAAGGTTATTGTTGAGCATGTAGTTTTCATCTGCGCCCACCACACTTATATTCGGGTTTGTCTTCTCTGTCTGGCTTTTCACAATAGTAGCTCCCGAAACAAACGCTGAAAGACTCACGCGGGCTTTATCCTGCATCAGATCCTTGTATTGCGCGGCTTCGTCATAGGTAATGTTCGGATAAACCTTCTCTACGCGGCCCTCGCGACTGCCCCGGTTGTTCAATCCTTTTTTGCGGATATCAAACGAATTAGCGCCCAAATTTGAAAAAGTTTGGGTGAGCGAGTATTTCATACTATCTACTGCCGTCAGTATCCCCACCAACGACATGATACCGATTGAAATGATCAGGCCCGTCAGAATGGTGCGGAGCAGGTTACTTTGAATGGCCCTCAGGCCCTCTAAAATATTTTCGAGTAGGTTCATCAGTTGATAATTGTGCGCTTTTGCAATCTTTTACGTTATGTATAAAAACCAGCACGTTGCTTCTAAGATAGTGGCATTTTCTGAAAAAATAAGCACTTTTATACAGTTGATGACTTTTTAAAGACGAACCAGATGTTTTTCCGTATTACCGCACTTCTCCTCTTTCTACTAATGCTATACTTGCCAGCCATGGCAAGCACAATTTTGGTACCGATGGATGAGTCGCAGAAAGACCATTTAAAGTCTTATGGCATTGCTTATTGGGTTCTGGGCAAAAACGTTCCGGTGGATTGGCTTTTGAATTATCGTGGCGGAAGCTTTGCCTTTAACCACCTGCCACAGCTGGAGAACGAGCTTATAGTTCGGGGCGTAAGCTATATGGTTATTTCGGATGCCCAGTATAACGGAATCCTGACAGAAATCGGCAACCCGGACGCCAACATGGACATAATGAAGTTAGAGAAAGTACCAAAGGTAGCGGTGTACTCGCCTAAATCTAAAATGCCTTGGGACGATGCCGTGACACTGGTTTTGACCTATGCCGAAATTCCTTATGATGTGATTTACGACAAGGAAATAATTCAGGAGGAGCTGCCAAAGTATGACTGGCTGCATTTGCACCACGAAGACTTTACGGGGCAGTACGGTAAGTTCTACGCCAGCTACCGCCATTACCCATGGTATCAGGAGCAGCAGCGCGAAACAGAGGAGTCGGCAGCTGAATTGGGTTTTGAGAAGGTATCGCAGCTGAAAATGGCGGTGGTTAACAAGATAAAAGATTTCACGGCAGGCGGAGGTTTTCTATTTGCCATGTGCTCCGCTACCGACACTTATGATATAGCCCTGGCAGCCGAGGGCGTGGACATTGTAGAGGCGATGTTTGACGGTGACGCTGCTGACCCCAACGCTCAGAATAAACTGGATTACAGCAAAACGTTCGCCTTTCAGGATTTCAAACTATCACGGAACCCGCTGGAGTATGAGTATTCCAACATAGACATGCAGCCGCAGGAGCGCCCGGTTACAGAGGCTAACGATTACTTTCAGCTTTTTACTTTTTCGGCCAAGTGGGATCCTATTCCTACTATGCTGACACAGAACCACGCCAAAACCATCAAAGGCTTTATGGGGCAAACAACCGCATTCAGAAAGCAGCTTGTAAAGCCGGAAGTAGTGGTGATGGGCGAAAACAAAGAGCTGGCAGAAATACGTTACATGCATGGCACCTACGCCCGTGGCACCTGGACGTTTTATGGTGGCCATGACCCGGAAGACTACCAGCATTTGGTAGGCGAAGACCCAACTGACCTGGCCCTTCACCCAAACTCACCAGGCTATAGACTTATACTTAACAATATTCTATTTCCTGCCGCCAAAAAGAAAAAGCAGAAAACGTGATATTGAGTTCTGAGTCTTGAGTTAGAACTCAAGACTCAGAACTCGCGACTCAAAACTCTTTTAATGCATTCTGTCGGGCCGGGGCTCCAGGTTTCGGATAATATCTGCTTCTATGGCCAATAGTTCTTTAAGGCGTGCATCCACCTCTTCTGGTGGCATATACTCTTTTGCAAGCTTCACAAAGCTTACATAATGCCCCGCCTCTGACACCATCAACTCGTAATAAAATTTCTGCAGTTCCTCATCCTGGATGTTCTTCCAGAGCAGCTTAAAGCGTTCGCAGCTGCGTGCCTCGATTAGCGCATTTACCAGCAGATGATCCATGAGTTGGCGCTCCCGCTTGTTGCCTTTGCGGATGTGCTTTGTCAGCTCCACCACATACTCGTCGGGGCGGTTGCGGCCAAGGCCATAGCCGCGTTTCTTTAGCTGCTCCATCACCCGCTCAAAATGGCTCCACTCCTCTGCCACCAGCTCAGTCATCTCCTCCACCAGGCGCTCCTTGTCCGGGTACTTTACGATCAGCGAAATGCCAGAGGTAGCGGCTTTCTGCTCGCAATAGGCATGGTCCACTAAAATTTCCTCAATATTTTTCTCTGCGATATTAACCCAGCGAGGATCAGTTGGCAGCTCAAGCCGCAGTATGGTTTTAGTTGGCTGTGTAGTAGACATAGGAGATACTCATAAAAATATAGGAATGACATACACGCATTGCGCCCATTCAACCCTTAGCACATTAAAAATTAATCGAAGAAGCGCCAGGTAAGGCCAAACACGAAACTACGGCGTAAGCCCGGGTAGTATGGCGTTAAGAAGTAAACAGGCTCTGTAAGCTCAGCATTCACGTGGCTCATTTTCAGGAATACACTCACTGTTTTGATGTCGGCATTCAGGAAAACTTCTGCAACAGGATAGCCCTGCACTTTAAAATCATCCTGAACAAAAAACTGCTGCGTTACCGGCATATAGCCATAGCCATAGTACTCAGAAGCATAATTGCCTTGCACACCAAGCTGCAGAAACAAGGCATTCTTAAACAAAGGCCCCTGAATGTATACTTTGGACTCTACCAGCCACTCCGGCATTAAAATATTGTTGGCTTCGTCAGTATTATTGTAAGCTACAAAATTATCGAAGTGTACTGGTCCGAAAAATATTTTGTGCGCCAGGCTGCCTCCCCAGAAGCGCTGGTTACCGCTTGCCTGCACCGGCACAGCATCTTCGTTGAAATAAATCCAGCGTTTGGCATTTGTGTAGTAGCCGTCTAGTTTCACATGCTGCCGTTTCCCGATCTTCTGGTGCAAACCTGCCCCGATGCGGTCTATAACTATATTTGCACGATCATCTTCCCAGCTAAAATGGTTGCTTATCATAAAGCGCTGCACACGCGATGGCGAATAAAGTACTCGCTCCAGTGTGCCATACGCCCCTCCTAACCTTGCCGTACCTTTAATGCGGTAATCACCCGCCAACTGGTATTCAGCACTTCCTGTCAGCTCGGCCAGTTCTTTATAAAACAACCTGATGTCGCCTCCTATAAACACCTGGTTATAATCGCCGCTTGTACTCGCTGTTCTAAAAACGTTTCCTGTTGCCAGTACAGAATCAGGAATTGTATTTGAAGTGCCGATAGAATCCAGGATGCTGTAGGAAATCCTTGCGTTGCGCAGCTTTACATAGGCATTATAGGATGAGAGCCTGTTATTGCCGGTCAGGCCGAATGTGTTTTCCAGTTCATTATACTCTGTAGCATCGCTGGTGCGGCCTGTACTGTACCTGAATTTTGGATACAAGTATGAGGTGCCGTTAATTTGCCCAGATTCAGTCGTGTCTCCAATTAAGGTCTGAGGTATGCCGTCATCCACATATTCATTGCGTTGGCGGTAATAATCGAGCATATGGTATACTTTAAGGTTTTCTTTGGCCAGCCGATAAATCTGCGTCAGGTGCAGGTTGTTCCGCGACTCCTCGTTAGATGCCTGGTTCAGGTAAACAGCAGCCTCTTCAAAGCGCTCAAATTCCTCGACAGACCTGTTTGTGGTATCAATTCCTCCAGTCTCGATCTGCTCAACCTTCATAAAAGTATAGTTAAAGAACAGGTCGTACTTCTCGTTTTCGGATCGGTAGTGCGTAAATAGTTTTACAGCTTGGTTATCAAGAAAATCCTCTGTGCTTCTTTGCTGCGCAGCCGGGCCAATTTGCTGGTTGGCAGACAACACCTGATATGCTACGCCAAAATTCCATCTCGGATTAATGTTACGGGTATGTAGCGCCTCAAAAACCTGCTCCCCAAGCCCGCCCTGCACATACTTTAAATGAGTGTAAGGAGAACGCGTATCGAAATAATTTATCCTGTGCGGATCGTAGGCATAGCGGTCAAAAACGTTTTTGCCGAGGCGCACGCCGATTTTGTCGGGCATCTGGAAAAGCATCGGGGTTGCGGCCGTGCCGATATTGCCAAGGTGTTGGTAGAAAGCTGTGTCGTTGTACCAGTAGCGCTCGTTGTGCAGGTTGTTCAAAGAGGTGTCTAGCGGTTCAGCGGTGTAATTGCCTCGCAGCACATCCTGCTCATAAAGCTTCAGAACCGTATGAGGGCCGTAGATTACTTTAGTTGTATCATCAATTATCTGCGCAAATGCTGCTGTGTTTACCAGCAGCAAACTCAGTATTAAAAGTATACAGGCGGATAGTTTTCTTTTCACGCTTCAAAAATAGTGAATTATTAACGTAAATACGCAGCCTCAGGCAGGCGCAAAGGTTTTCACATGCTGCAGAACAATGTCGCCGAACCTGTCTCCGTCTGCTATAAACTGTACTTCAATCGGAACGAAAAAGATTGGCAAGGCTGCTGTTAAAGGTTTTAAACCTGCATCAGTAAGCTTCACGGCATCTTTGCGGGTAGTAAGTATGGTGGCATCTGAAAAGCCTGGTTGCGCCAGAAGCTGACTGATTTCCTGCAGGTTTTCTGCTGTATAATGATGATGGTCCGGGTAAGCGAGATGTTTGAGCAAGGCATACCCCTGCGATGCTAGGTAAGCCTTGAGAGGCGCTGCGTTGGCAATCCCTGTCAGGAGTATAACATTTTTACTTAGGGGAGCTGTTTTGCCAATTGCCACCGGAGAGCCATAAGAAAAGCTAGAGAAGAAAACTGGCGTGCCAGCCAAAGTATACTGCAGCACCTGCTCCTTAATTTGCGCCATTTCCTGCGCTTTTAGATCTGCAGGGCATTTGCTGACAATTATCGCGTCAGCGCGTTTTGCACCGTTCCTCGGCTCCCTGAGCCTTCCAGCAGGCAACACATAATCTTTGTAAAAAGGGCGGTTGAAGTCTGTGATCAGGATGTTGAGGGAAGGCTGTACAGGCCGGTGTTGCATCGCATCGTCTAGTACCACTATCTCCAGTTCCGGCAGCCGCTCTTGCAGCAATTCAATTCCCTTCACGCGATCCTCGCACACGGCCACAGCAACATCTTTAAAATCAAGGAAATATTGGAAGGGCTCATCTCCAAGCAAGGCCGCCGAAGAAGAAGCATCGGCAAGTATAAATCCCTTGCTATGGCGTTTATAACCGCGGCTAAGAGTCGCCAGTTTATAGGTATGCAGCAGCCGCAGCAGGTATTCTACATGTGGTGTTTTACCGGTCCCTCCTACAGCCAGGTTGCCTACTGCTATAACAGGAAGCCTGAAGCTTTGTGAGGCCAAAATCCCTTTATCATACCCGAGATTACGCAGCCTCATAATACCTCCGTAAAGCTGCGAAAACGGCCAGAGCGGTATGTGCAGATAGTTGTGCATGTTTTGTATCGCGTGCAAATTACGTTAATTTTAACGTGCCTACGCTAAGAATTCAACTAAAGAGATAAACCTATGGCAAAAATACACGAAGTAACCGACCTGCTGGAACAACTTGCCCCACTCCGCTACCAAGAAAACTACGACAACGCCGGCCTGCAGACTGGTGATAAAAATACTGAAGTAACTGGTGTGCTGGTGACACTTGATTGCACTGAGGCTGTGCTAGATGAAGCAGTAGCGAAAGGATGCAACTTGGTAGTGGCGCATCATCCGGTTATTTTTAAAGGACTCAAGCAGCTGACTGGCAAAAGTTATGTAGAACGCACCATCATAAAAGCTATACAGCAGAACATCGCTATTTACGCCAGCCACACAAATCTGGACAGTGTACTTAACGGCGTGAATACTAAAATAGCAGATAAGCTTGGGTTGCAGCAGCAGCGCATACTTGTTAATAAACCCGCCACTTTGATGCAGCTGGTTACTTTTGTACCTGTAGATCATACAGAGAAAGTGCTGGCAGCTTTACACAGCGCAGGCGCCGGAAATATCGGGGAGTACAGCGGCTGCAGCTTTAGCGTAACAGGCACAGGGCGCTTCACTCCTTCCGAGAACGCAAACCCTACTATCGGAAGCACCCAAAAGCCAGAGCAGGTGCAGGAAAACCGTTTAGAGCTTATTTTCCCCGCTCACTTTCAAGGCAAAATCATGAGCGCCTTAAAGCAGGCACACCCTTACGAAGAAGTCGCGCATTACCTCTACAACCTCGAAAACCAGAACCAGGAAGTGGGAATAGGGATAATCGGCGAGCTGGAGCAAGAGCTAAAGGAGGAGGAGTTTCTAGCTTACCTGAAAGAAAAGATGCAACTGCAGGGGCTGCGCTATACTTCTATAGGTAATAAAAGTATAAAACGGGTGGCTGTTTGCGGCGGCTCCGGCAGCTTCCTTATAAAAGACGCCTTACGCCAAGGCGCTGATGCCCTGGTAACCGGCGATGTGAAATACCACGAGTTTTTTGACGCGGAGAGCCAGCTGATGATTGCGGATATTGGCCACTACGAAAGCGAGGTATACACAAAGGAGATATTTTATGACGCTATTTCAAAAAGTTTTCCTAATTTTGCAGTCTTAATATCAGAAGTAAACACTAACCCCGTCAGATACACTTTTTAATACATGGAAAGTACTGTAGCCAGCAAATTGGAAGCACTGTCAAAGCTTCAAAGCATCGATTCACAGCTTGATGAAATTAAAAGAGTTAGAGGAGACCTGCCTGAAGAAGTTCAGGATCTGGAAGATGAAATTGAAGGCTATGAGGTAAGGGTTCGTAAATTTGATGATGAGGTAGCTGGCCTGAACGACTCTATCGCACAGCGCAAGCAGGCTATCAAAGACTCTGAAGGCCTGATCCGCAAGTACGAAGAGCAGCAGCAGAACGTACGCAACAACCGTGAGTACGATGCCATCACCAAAGAAATTGAACTTCAGAAACTTGAAATCCAAATCTCTGAAAAGAAAATAAAAGAAGCTCACTACCAGATCGATCAGAAAAACACTGAAATTGAAGGTACAAAGCACCGCCTCGACGAACGCCGCAAAGACCTGGAAAACAAGCAGAAAGAGCTTGAGCAGATTGTAGCTGAAAGTCAGGAAGAAGAAAGAACGTTAGAAGAAGATCGTTCAAAGGCCGCTTCCGGTGTGGAAGACAGACTGCTGAGCGCTTATAACCGTATCCGCAAAAATGTACGTAATGGCCTTGCTGTTGTATCTGTAAAGCGTGATGCATGCGGAGGCTGCTTTAACACGGTGCCACCTCAGCGCCAGGCAGATATTGCTGCACAGAAGAAAATCATCGTTTGCGAGCACTGTGGCCGTATTTTGGCTGGTGTTGAGCAGCGTGTATACTAAGCTGGATCAATCTTGAGCGGACAACGCTTGCATACAAACCGAAAGAGGATGGCTAAACCCCATCCTTTTTTTTTGCTGCTGATTTTTTGGCTCCTTGGCCATAACTTAGCGGCTACTCCTGCTTTTACCTCTCATCATAAAGCTATTTACCAGGAGTTGCTCAAGCTGAAAGTAGGCAATGGCCGGGAGCTACTGCAGCGTCAGTCATCTCAAAACCCCAATACTCTGCTGCTTGCCAACTACGCCGACTTTCTGGAGCTTTGCGTGCAGCAGAACCATCATACCTACGGTCAGCTTTTAGCTGCACAGGAAAATCGCCTGGAGAAGCTGGCTGACTTGCCAATGCAAAACGAGTGGACCACCTATGCACTAGCAGAAGTCAGGCTTCAGGTAGCAATGTCTAAACTACTATTTGGCAACCGTTTATCTGCTGCATGGGATTTCCGGAAGGCTTACCTGCAGTACAAAGAAAATATACAGAAGTACCCGGAATTTACACCTAACAAAAAGCACCTGGGCGTGCTGCAGGTGCTGATGGGCTCTGTGCCAGATAAGTATAAATGGTTTCTGAGCATTATCGGTATGCAGGGAGAGATCAAAACAGGCATGGCTAACCTGAAACAAGCCACCTCCAAGAGCAACCCTTTTCATCAGGAAGCGCAACTGCTGCATGCGGTTATACTTCACCTTACAGAGCCAGACAAGCAAAAGCAGGCGCTGGAGCAGGCAAACAAGTTGGCTTCTGGTGAGCAGGATAATCTTCTGTTTCAGTTCGTATCGATGCATTTGCTGAAAAAAACAGGCGCGAGTAAGGAGGCGCTGGCTATTTATTTGAACCGCCCCAAAAGCAGCCTCTACCTGCCCTTCCCTTACCTGCACCACATGGCCGCAGATTTATACTTATACAAAGCCGACTACGAGAAATCGATTCAGGAAAACCGCCAGTTTCTGAAGCAGCACCAGGGCAGGCATTATCTTAAAGCTGCGAATTATAAGCTATACTTAGCTTACGCGTTAAGCAACCATAAGCCGCAGGCTCAGTGGTATTTACAGCAAGTACCAAAAGTAGGACTTGATGAAAGTGAGGAAGACAGGTATGCCGCTAAGTATGCACAGCGACAGCAGCCGCTGGTAAAACCGCTGATGCAGGCGCGCCTTCACTCGGATGGCGGGTATTTTCAGGAGGCCTTACATGCGCTAAAGCAGCTAGAAATAACAGCCGCGACGCCTACTGCAGTGCAGGCAGAGTATTACTACCGCAAGGCACGCATTTATCATGGCATCGACTCGCTGCAACAAGCTCTGCCGCATTACCAGAAGGCAATAGCCTTATGCCAAAACACGGATTTATACTTTGCGCCTAGCGCCTCCTTGCAGTTGGGGTACATATACCAGGAGCTGCGGCAGCCCGTTAAGGCTAAATCATACTTTAAAAAAGCGCTAAGTTACAAGCAACACGAGTATAAGAATAGTATAGACGCCAAAGCTAAACTGGCCTTGTCGGCTATATAAGCGGTATTATGCACACAAAAGAAATACAGCAAGCAGAGCTGCCGGTAAGTTTGCAGGAGTTCAGGTTAAAAGCTTTAGCCTGGGCTAGCGTACACCCGCTGGTGGCCTACTACAATCCTAACGACATACCTTACCCCCATGCTGGTTTTGAGCACATACTAGCTGTTTCAGGAGGTGAGGCGCTTCAGTTTAAGGAGCATACCGCTTTTGAGGAGCTTCGGAAGAATTTGCAGGAACAACAATCTATTCTCTGTGGCTTTCTAAGCTATGACCTGAAGAATGAGACAGAGCAGCTGAGCAGCCAAAATCTGGACCAGTTACACTTTTCGCTGTTGACATTCTTCGCTCCGGAAGTATACTTATACTTTAAATCAGAGATTATAAGCATCTGTTCCTCTACTGCTAATACAGAAACCACACTTGCTTCCATACTTGCTACGCCTACTCCTGTTGCAGCCTCACCTCAAGGGCTCAAAATCCAGCAGCGGGTATCCCGCGAAAAGTATAAAACTCTGGTGGAGCGTGTGCGGCAGCATATTTTGGAGGGTGATGTGTATGAGTTGAACTACTGCATGGAGTTTTTTGCTGAGCAGGTAAACATACAGCCGTTGCCACTTTACCTTGCTTTAAACCAGGCTTCCCCCACTCCTTTTTCCGGCTTCTTAAAAACAGGCGATAAGTATTTGCTTTGCGCCTCACCGGAGCGTTTCCTGAAAAAAGAAGGCCAAAAGCTCATATCCCAGCCCATTAAAGGCACAATCAGGAGAGGCAACACGCCTGAGGAAGACCTTCAGCTTCAGCACCAGCTCCTGCACGATGAAAAGGAACTGGCAGAGAACATGATGATAGTCGATCTTGTCCGAAATGATCTGAGCCGTTCCTGCGCCACAGGAACCGTGCAGGTGGAAGAAATGTTCGGGATTTACGGTTTCAGGCAAGTCTCCCAGATGATATCGACTGTAACAGGTGAGCTTAAACAGAATAAGGACTTGGTAGATGCGTTAATTGGCGCTTTCCCGATGGGAAGTATGACTGGCGCCCCTAAAATCAGCGCGATGCAAATCATTGAAGAACTGGAAGATACAAAACGTGGTTTATACTCTGGCGCTTTCGGCTTCATCAAACCCAATGGCGACTGTGATTTTAACGTGGTGATCCGAAGTATTCAGTACAATGCCAGCAACGGCTACCTCAGCTTTATGGTCGGCAGCGCCATCACGTATGATTCTGACCCCGACCGCGAGTACGAAGAGTGCCTGCTAAAAGCCCGTGCAATGCTTCAGGTACTTTCGGGCAACCAATAGGTTTAGCCACTGTTTCAGTAGATTATCACCTGAAAATTACCGCGTTGATCTTTACAATCGATAAAACATAGCTCATTATTCGGCACATCTTCTGCCATTCTGTCACGTTTTTGAATACATTATAGTATATTTGCAGCTGTAATTGAGTAACCATGGATCCAATAGTAGATTTAGATTTTATAGATAACCGCACCCCGGAGCAGGCAGCAGCCTGTGACACGCAGGTTTCAAAAGAGACAAATACGGGCAAAACACGAAAGCTGTACATAGAAAGCTATGGTTGCGCCATGAATTTTTCTGATAGCGAAATCGTTTCGTCGATCATGTTTGAGCAGGGTTTTGATACTACTTCAGACATCGCACAGGCAGACCTTGTGTTCCTGAACACGTGCTCTATCCGGGAGAAGGCGGAGCAGACAGTGCGAAACCGCTTAGGCCAGATTAATTACTATAAAAAGAAGAAGCCAGCCATGATGGTCGGTGTGCTGGGCTGTATGGCCGAGCGCCTCAAAAAATCCTTGCTGGAAGAAGAAAAAATAGTTGACCTGGTAGTAGGCCCAGATGCTTACCGCGATCTGCCAAATCTGATTAACGAAGTGGACGGTGGCCAGAAAGCCGTAAACGTGCTGCTATCAAGAGAGGAAACGTATGCAGACATCAACCCGATTCGCCTGAACAGCAACGGGGTAAGTGCATTTATTTCTATTATGAGAGGCTGCGACAATATGTGCTCTTTCTGCGTTGTTCCCTTTACCCGTGGCCGTGAGCGCAGCCGTGACGCCTATTCTATTGTGCGTGAGGCAGAGGCGCTGGTGACGCAGGGTTACAAGGAGGTTACGCTGCTGGGCCAGAACGTAGACTCATACAAATGGGCTTCGGAAGACGGTTCAGAAACGGTAAATTTTGCCCAGCTGCTGGAGAAAGTGGCATTAGTAGACCCTAACCTGCGCATTCGTTTCTCTACCTCCCACCCTAAAGACATTACCGACGAGGTGCTGCATACGATGAAGAAGTATGACAACATCTGCAAATACATACACCTGCCGGCACAAAGCGGAAACTCGCGCGTGCTGGAGCTCATGAACCGCACCTATGACCGGGAGTGGTACCTGAACCGCGTGGATGCTATCCGAAGTATACTTGGCGAGGACTGCGGTATTTCTTCTGATATGATTGCCGGATTCTGCACCGAGACGGAGGAAGAGCACCAGGATACGCTTACCCTGATGGACTATGTGCAGTATGATTACTCCTACATGTTCTTCTACTCTGAGCGCCCAGGCACGTTGGCAGCCCGCAAACTGGAAGATGATATTCCGTTGGAGGTAAAGAAACGCCGCTTAGCAGAAATCATTGAAAAGCAACGCGAGACATCACTCAACCGCAACAAGCGTGATATAGGCAAGGTGCACCGTGTGCTGGTAGAGAACTTCTCTAAAAAATCTGATGAGCAGCTCAGCGGAAGAAACGACCAGAACAAAGTAGTGATCTTTGATAAGAAGCATTACAAGAAAGGTGATTACGTGAACGTGTTTGTACATGATTGTAGCGTAGGCACACTCTTCGGGGAAGCGGTTGATTAATTTGGGGAGTATGCAACTGAGGTAAAACATCATTTAATTAAACCTCAGGTTGTTAGCAGCATACCTCCAATTTCTCTAATCTAAAAATATGCGCAATATCGATATACAAAGTATAAAACAGCGCTTCGGCATTATCGGAAATTCGCCGCTGCTCAACTATGCCATACAGGTAGCGGCACAGGTAGCCCCAACCGAAATGACTGTGCTTATAACAGGTGAAAGCGGAAGCGGCAAAGAATCTTTTTCAAAGATCATCCACCATTTAAGCCCCCGCAAACACGGCCAATTTATCGCTATAAACTGCGGTGCTATACCTGAAGGCACTATTGACTCTGAATTATTCGGGCACGAGAAGGGTTCCTTTACAGGAGCACAGGAAGCACGCAAAGGCTACTTTGAGGTGACGAACGGCGGCACTATCTTCCTGGATGAGATTGGGGAAATGCCTCTGGGCACTCAGGCCCGCCTGCTGCGTGTACTTGAAAATGGCGAGTTTATTAAGGTAGGTTCATCTAAAGTCCAGAAAACGGATGTTCGGGTGGTGGCAGCTACTAACGTAAACCTGCTGAAGGCGGTGGAGAAAGGCACTTTTCGCGAAGATTTATACTACCGCCTCAACACTGTGCCAATTTCTGTGCCTGCCTTGCGCGAACGCGGAGATGACATTCACCTTCTCTTCAGGAAATTCGCCTCTGACTTTTCCGAGAAGTATAAAATGCAGTCCATTCAGCTTGCACCAGATGCGGTGCGAGAGCTGCAGGCATACCGGTGGCCGGGCAATATCCGCCAGTTAAAGAATATTGTAGAGCAAATCTCCGTGCTGGAATATGACAGGGAGATTAACGCTGAAACACTGCGCCGCTACCTTCCAAAGGAAACAGGAACATCGCTCCCGGCTGTTCTCGCTAAGGAAAACCCTACTGACGGTCCAATTTCTGAACGGGATCTGCTGTACAAGGTGCTATTTGATATGCGCCGCGACATGTCCGAGCTAAAGAAGCTTGTATTTAATATGCTGGCGCATCAGCCTAAAGACGAAGACCTGCTTCGTGAGCACAGCCACTTGTTTGAGAATATGGAGCAGCAGCAGTATAATGGCCGCTCTTACCAGCAGGAGCCAGTGCAGAATGAACCCTTCTACCTACCGATTAAGCACAGCCAGCCGCAGGATTATGAGGATGATAAAGTAGAAGATATTCCGCACGAAACAGAAGAAGAAAGTTTATCTTTAGAGGACAAAGAGCGGGAGATGATCCTGAAAGCCCTGAAGAAGCACAACAATAAACGTAAATACGCCGCTCAGGACTTGGGCATTTCGGAGCGCACTCTTTACCGCAAACTAAAGCAGTATGACATTGAAGATTAACACCCGCCTGTTTAGCTATAGCCTGCTGCTGCTGTTGCTGGTATGCGGCAGCTGCATTTACTCTTTTACCGGCACCACCCTTTCTCCTGATATCAGAACGATCTCTATCCAGAATTTAGAGAACAGCACTGGTGAAGGACCGTCCAACCTTACGCAGGTGGTGACAGACAACATGAAGGACTACTATCGCCGCAATACGAATTTGGCAATAGTACAGAGTGAAGGCGACTTGCAATTAGCAGGTCAGATTGTTAGCTTTACTTATTCACCGGCCGCAATTCAGCGGGAGGGGCAGCAGGACATTGCCTCCCTTAACCGTTTAACTTTGGGCGTGCAGATACGCTTCGCCAACGTGAAGCAGCCGGAAAAAGACTTTGAAAGAACATTTACCATCGCTCAGGATTTTCCGCAGAATGTGGACGTAACGCAGCTTTCTACTGCTCAGATAGAGCAGCTGTCGGAGCAGTTGGTGGTGGATGTTTTCAATAAAACAGTGGCAGATTGGTAATGACGTCTTTAACAGAACTTAAGTGAGCATGAACAAATCGGCTTTTCTACAACTGATACAGCAAGTAGCTAACATTTCTGACCAGCAAACAGAAGAGCTGGAGAAGGTGGCAGCTACTTTTCCGTATTGCCAAACGGCTCACCTGCTGTTGGCCAAATCAGCTTACGACAAAGGTAGCATGTTGTCTACGCAGCGTTTGCGCCGGGCATCAGCATATGCGGCAAACCGGCAGTTGCTAAAGCGCATTATTTATACTGTGCCGGTGGCAGCGCCTGTTTTTGATGAAGCTGCTGTTGAAGAAGCTACTCCTGCCCTGCTTATAGCATCACCTTCAGGCACAGAAGTTAACATTACTGTCCCTGAATATGTTATTACCGAAGAAGCACAACTTTACCTGAAACCTACTGAAACATCAGTAACTGACACAGAAGAGGAAGAAGCGGTTTACGAAGCTGTAGAGGAGCCATACTTTACCACTGAAGAGCCACAGGAGTTAACCCTTACCCATCCAGAAGCTAGCTTAGAGGATGCTGCAGTAGCAGATGAGTATGTTGAAGATGAAGTTGCTCAGGAAGAAGTTGAGCGCTATACTTCAGACAAAGACATATTGGAGCAGCCAATGGAGAAACTGGACTCCGAACTGGCTTTGCTGCTTACCATCAAAAGCCTCAGCCCTTCCTTTACAGACCTACTGGCACAAAAGCCCGACGTAGAGCCTGTAGCAGAAGCGGCACCAGCCCCTACTATTCCATTAGCGCCGCAGGTGGTGCAGGAACCAGAAGTCGTACAAGAAGAGCAGAAGCAGATATTTATAGAAGAAACTGTTCAGGCTGATGCCATCCCTCAAACTGAAGACGATTTAGCTAGCATTATTTCAGCCGAAGCTGCCTTAGCCGCCAGTGCTTATTATCGATTAGAAGAGAATGATGAGCCTGCTGCTCCTAAGGAAGACATACTTCCAGCAGCTCCCGAAGAAGCTGAAATTAAATACGCTTTCGATGAGATTGATGCAATGTACCAGCAGGATGTGTTGGGTTATTGGATGTCATCCAGCCGTATGGGCGAGGCATTGCAGTTGAAAGACGAAAGTGAGTTTGTCCGAGCTAAGCCGGCAGGCTTCCATCCGGAGCTTATACTTGAGTACAGCAAAACCCATGAACTGGTAAAACAAGAAGAGGCTCCAACCCCACTTTTGCACGATCAACTTAATATAATTGACCAGTTCCTGAAGATAAACCCTAGGCTTAAAGCATTAAACAATGTGAAGCTTAAACCGGAGCATCAGGAAGACCTTTCGCTAAAAAGCTCTAAGATTAAGCGCGGAATGGCCTCTGAAAGCTTGGCCAACATCTTCGTGAAGCAGGGCAAGGCTAAAAAAGCCATTAAAATATATGAGCAACTCATTTTGAAAAATCCGGAAAAAAAGAGTTACTTTGCTGAACAGATCGAAAAATTACAAAACCTAAGTTAACATGTATATCGCCCTTATTAGTATCATTATCTTTGTTTGCGTGCTGCTTATATTGGTTGTTCTTGCTCAGAACCCTAAGGGAGGCGGACTATCCAGCCAATTTGGTGGCAGCACTAGCCAGCTAATGGGCGTTAAACGCACCGGTGACCTTTTGGAAAAGCTGACATGGGGATTTGCCATTGCATTGGTTTTGCTTACGCTGGGAACTCATATGCTTGGAAGCACAAGCGACGCTGGTGTAAGAAGCATTAACGAGGAGCGTGCGCGTCAGTCACAGATGCCAGCAGCCCCTGCCGGAGCTCTTCCGGGCGCAGCAACCGACGACACTACTGCCGCAATACCTGACGCAGCTGAGATACCAACTATGATCGACACTGCCGCAGAATAGTAAAATATACCCCGTTATGGGTTAAAGCCGGTCCTGTTTAAGGCCGGCTTTTTTATTTGGCTTACCTTATACTTGTAGCCTGACAGATTTGCAAAAAAGTTCCGGCTGCTGACAGAAAATGACAAACCTGACAGGTGCAAGAGCGTTAGAAACTGAAAAATTGGCTTAATCTGTCACCTTCTGCGTCTTGGCACAGGAAATGATAAAGCACATGTGTTATTGTAGAATCCATAACAACAAAACATAACTAAATAACCAAAAACTATGTCAATCAACATCAAACCATTAGCAGACAGAGTAATTGTAGCTCCGGCTGCAGCAGAAGAAAAAACCAAATCTGGTATCATCATTCCTGACACTGCTAAAGAAAAACCTCAGCGTGGAGAGGTGGTAGCCGTTGGCGAAGGCAAAGTATCGGAGCAAGGCGCCCTGATGAAGCCACAGGTAAGCGTTGGCGACACTGTGTTGTATGGCAAGTATGCCGGTACTGAGATCTCTGTGGATGGTAGCGACTACCTGATCATGCGTGAGTCAGATATCCTGGCGATTCTTTAATCTTATCCAATCTTAAAAACTAATCCATAAAATTAATAACTATGGCTAAAAACATCACATTCGATACAGACGCTCGCAACAAGATTAAATCTGGCGTTGACAAACTGGCTAATGCCGTTAAAGTTACTTTAGGGCCTAAAGGCCGTAACGTCATCATCGACAAGAAATTTGGTGCGCCTACTATTACAAAAGACGGTGTATCTGTAGCGAAAGAAATTGAGCTGAAAGACCCTATCGAAAACATGGGTGCTCAGTTAGTGAAGGAGGTTGCCTCTAAAACTGCTGACCAGGCTGGTGACGGTACTACTACTGCCACAGTATTGGCGCAGGCTATTTATACTGCAGGTATTAAGAACGTAGCTGCCGGTGCAAACCCAATGGACCTGAAGCGCGGTATTGACAAGGCTGTAGACGCTGTAGTTGCCAACCTGAAGACTCAGTCTAAAACAATTGATAACTCTTCTGAAATCGCGCAGGTAGGTACTATCTCTGCCAACAACGACCCGGAGATCGGTAAAATGATTGCCGACGCGATGGATAAAGTTGGTAAAGACGGTGTAATTACTGTTGAAGAGGCAAAAGGCACTGAAACAGAGGTGAAAACTGTTGAAGGTATGCAGTTTGACCGTGGTTACCTGTCTCCATACTTCGTAACGAATGCGGAGAAAATGGAAGCTGACTTTGATAACCCATACATTCTGATCTACGACAAGAAGGTATCTACCATGAAGGAGCTGCTGCCAGTGTTGGAGCAGGTTGTTCAGACAGGTAAAGGCCTTGTAATTGTGGCTGAAGATGTAGACGGTGAGGCACTTGCTACACTGGTAGTTAACAAACTGCGTGGTTCTCTTAAAATCGCTGCTGTAAAAGCCCCAGGCTTCGGCGACAGAAGAAAAGCTATGCTGGAGGATATCGCTATCCTTACCGGTGGTACTGTGATCTCTGAAGAGCGCGGCTATAAGCTGGAGAACGCTACTCTTGACTACTTAGGTCAGGCTGAGAAAGTAATCATCGACAAAGATAACACGACGCTTGTAAACGGTGCCGGCACGAAAGACGATATCGTAGCGCGCATTAACCAGATTAAGGCGCAGATGGAGACAACTACATCTGACTACGACAAAGAGAAACTGCAGGAGCGTTTGGCTAAGCTGTCTGGCGGTGTGGCTATCCTTTACATCGGTGCCTCTACTGAGGTTGAGATGAAAGAGAAGAAAGACCGTGTTGATGATGCTCTTCACGCTACCCGTGCAGCTGTGGAAGAAGGTATCGTAGCCGGTGGTGGTGTTGCCCTGATCCGTGCGCTGGATGCCCTAAACAACATCGATGCATACAATGCTGATGAGCAAACAGGCGTAAGCATCATCAAGACTGCTCTGGAGGCTCCCCTTAGAACAATTGTTTCTAACGCAGGTGGCGAAGGTTCAGTAGTGGTTCAGGCGATCCGTGAGGGTAAGGCTGACTACGGCTACAACGCCCGTGACAATAAGTATGAGAACATGTTTGCGGCCGGTATCATCGACCCAACTAAAGTTACTCGTCTTGCTCTGGAGAACGCAGCCTCTATCGCAGGCTTGCTGTTAACTACTGAGTGCGTGGTATCAGAAGATCCGGAAGAAGAAAAAGGTGCTCCAGCTATGCCAGGCGGCATGGGTGGCATGGGCGGCATGATGTAATCAGCCTTTGCACTTTAAAGTATAAAAAAGCCCTGAGCTATGTTAGCCCAGGGCTTTTTGCTTTTCAAGAGATAAACATGAAAGCTTATACTTTACTCTACTTCCTTAATTCTGATTTTGATATCGTGAGGAGCGGTTTCGTCTCCGCCAAAGTATGGGTACAACTGGTAACCTTCTGCGGCACCGCCACAGGCACGGGGCATGCTTACCTCCTGCCCGTACATTTTAAAAACATACTTCCCGTCCTCCAAGAGCAACTCAAGCGGTACAGCCTGGCCTATTGGCACCGAGCCAATCAGTTTATAACCCCACTGCTTGTTAAGGTAAGTATAAGCCAACAACTCCAGACGGTTATTATACCACCGCCAGCCAAAGCGGGCACTGTTGGTGTGGTGACTTGTATTGCAGTCTGATAAACCGTATAACTTATTTATGTCTGCCTGGTTGTTAGGTATAGCAGAAGTATAAACGGCTGAACTATCAAAGGTTACTTCAAAGCTGATGCGGCTGGTCAAGAGCTTTGTAACGTTATTCTGATCCGAGTAATGAGTTCCTTTTTTGATGGTGTAAACTACCCCGGGATCTTGCTCTACTTTAGGTATAGGTGTTACCTCAGATACGGTATTGCAGGCTATAGCACCACAGCCCAGCAAGAGCGACAGCAGGACCTGTCGCACCAGAACACAAAAAAACATTGGCTAAAAGTTTAATTTGGCTAAAATAACTAATCTCGGAAACAACACATTAATTTACCGAATCAGTTCGCTTATACTAGCAAAAGTACAAAATAAATAATCAAAAAACCCCTGATGATTTCTCACCAAGGGCTTTTTTGTTCTTCATGATTGCAAGAAGCAATTAGCTCATTTCAGCTTCTAACAATTGGCCGGTCTGTGCCTGCTCCTCGTCCATTTTCTTGTCTTCCATACCGTGAGTAAGTTTGTTGATGCGCTTCGTCAGCACCATCAGCACAATACCCAGGAAAATAGTAAAACCAGCGATATAAATAAACACCTCCAGCTCGCCGAGGCGCACTGCCCAAATACCGATTAGAGAGGCCAGTTTATTTGCCAAACCGGTTACGGCAAAGTATAAACCCATCATGGAAGCCACAATACGTTTAGGAGCCACCTTAGTGATAAATGAAAGGGATACTGGAGACAGCGCCAGCTCGCCAATAGTATGGAACATATAAGCAAACACCAACCAATGCAACGACGATAGTCCGTCCGCAGAAGAAGTACGCTGTAAAGAGGCAAACACCATAAAAATAAAACCGATACCCAGAATTGATGTCCCTAAGCCCATCTTAAAAATTGACGGCAGGTTCTTACCGCGTTTTGCCAATGCCACCCAAATGGCAGCTACAATACCACCTAAAGTCAGGATAAAGAAGGAATTAAGTCCCTGCAGCCATGCTGTAGGTATTTCCCACCCAAAAACCACACGGTCGGTGTACTGCTGCGCGAAAAGGTTCATCAGACCACCCGCCTGCTCAAATGAGGCCCAGAATACAAGTACTATGATAAAGGAGATCAGGATCACAATAATTCTGTCCCACTCATGCTTGGTAAAGCCCATGAAGCCTTTAGCCGCAGCTGTGCCTGTCTGGTCTTTCGTAAAGATTCTGTCTTCGTCTTTTTCGTTTTTGTTCAGGTTACCTACTCCCTGCAGGTATTTTCGGCCCCAGATAAACACAATTTGGCCAAGCACCATACCAAAACCAGCAAGGCTGAAACCATAATGCCAGCCGTATACTTCACCTACATAACCTACTATGAGAGATGCCAGTAAAGCACCAAGGTTAATACCCATATAGAATATGGTGAAGCCAGAGTCACGGCGGCTATCGCCTTCTCTGTAAAGTCCTCCTACCATTGTGGAAATGTTAGGTTTAAGCAAACCTGTACCGGCTACAATCAAGCAAAGTGCCGTATAAAAAGCCCATTCCGGCGGATAAGCCATCAGTAAGTGGCCGGCAACCAGCGTAAAGCCACCTATGATTACTGCTTTTTTCTGCCCTAAGAATTTATCTGCCAGTATACCTCCCGGAATGGACATAAGGTAAACAAACATAGTATAGGTACCATAAAGCTCCAGTGCCTGTTCATCCGTCCAGCCGTATCCACCTTTTGTGTTAGATACCAGGAACAGCACCAAAATGCCGCGCATGCCGTAATAGCTAAAACGCTCCCACATTTCAGTAAAGAACAATACCATTAATCCTTTAGGGTGACCAAACAGAGTGCCTTGAGGTTCTATGAAACTAGGCGCTCTCCCTCCGGAGATGTTCTGAGATGTTGACATAAATTGGTTGTATCTGATTAAATAGTTTTGCGCATTATAAACTAAAAATACGACTCTTTAACGATTTATACAAATCTGCGCCCTTCCTGTGTTATACACTCGAATTCTTTTTTAGGTGTAGGTGACGGAGCTAAGCAGGTACGTAAAGCATGTCTAAGCTGTAAATCTACACCATACCGGCTCATAATCAGCAGCAAAGCACAAACATCACTACCGGAAGTGTAGTATAATATACTATAACACTCAGTCAGGACAATTGTAAAGCAGTATTTCTATATGATAATTATGTTTTTTATTCCTGTTACTGGCTAAACTCATGCACTCTGAAAGCGTATGAAGCCATAAAATTAGATAATATGAGTTGTAGCATATGGCACCGCAAAGCAACTGTTCACTCTATAAATCTGCAGCAATTTAGGCCGCTGAAAGTATAAATCCTGATGGTGCTCTAAAAGATTAGTGAGTAATTGCTTAAAAATAGTAAAGCTCCTATAAGAATATACTTTTTTTTCTATTTTTGTATCATCTTAGCATATAACCTATCATTTTAATCAAACCCAAAATTTTCAATGAAAGAATCTGGAGATAAATCTAATACAGTGGGTCTCGAGAGTATCGGCATATCGGAGGCACAGGAAGTGCTTTGGAACTTGACTCCGGCTGAATTGGTGGAGGAAGCTGTTAAAAATGGTGAGGGTGTACTCACCGACAATGGTGCTCTTATGTGCGACACGGGCAAATTTACCGGCCGCTCGCCTAAAGACCGCTTCATTGTGAAAGATGCCAAGACAGAGGATTCTGTATGGTGGGGTGATATCAATATCCCTTTCGATGCTGAGAAGTTTGATAAGCTTCATGCCAAAATGGTGGACTTTCTGAAGGATAAGAAGCTTTACGTGCGTGATGCTTCTGCCGGAGCTCACCCAGACTACCGCTTAGACCTTAGAATTGTAAACACACAGGCATGGCAGAATCTTTTCTGCAACAACATGTTCCTGCGCCTGACCAAAGACGAGCTGAAGAACCACACTCCTGAGTTTACTATTATATGTGCTCCAGAGTTTGAGGCCGATCCAGCCGTAGACGGAACGCGCCAAAGCAACTTCGCCATTATCAACTTCTCCAAGAACATGATTCTTATTGGAGGCACGGGTTATGCCGGCGAGATGAAAAAAGGTATTTTTGGTGTCCTTAACTATATTTTGCCGCACGAAAAAAATACCTTGTCCATGCACTGCTCTGCTAATGTTGGCAAAGAAGGTGATACAGCTATTTTCTTTGGCCTTTCTGGCACAGGTAAAACCACTCTTTCTGCTGATCCGGATCGCGGCCTGATCGGTGACGACGAGCACGGCTGGACAGAAGATAGCATTTTCAATTTTGAAGGCGGCTGCTATGCCAAGGTTATCGACCTTTCTCGTGAAAAAGAGCCGCAAATATGGGATGCCATTAAATTCGGCTCTATTGTAGAAAACACCCGCTTTTACGAAGGTACCCGCACAGTAGACTACACAAATAACTCTGTAACAGAGAATACCCGCACCGCTTACCCAATAAATTATATTGATAACGCGGTTGAGCCATCCAGAGCTGATATTCCAAAAAACATCTTCTTTTTAACTGCTGATGCTTTTGGTGTGCTGCCTCCAATCTCTAAGCTGAATACCAGCCAGGCCATGTACCACTTTATATCGGGCTATACAGCAAAAGTGGCTGGTACTGAGGTAGGTGTTACTGAGCCGCAGACAACTTTTTCTGCTTGCTTTGGAGCCGCTTTCCTACCGCTTCACCCAACCAAGTATGCAGAAATGCTTGGCAAAAAGATGGAGAAAAACAACGTAAATGTATGGCTAATTAATACCGGCTGGACTGGCGGCCCTTATGGCATCGGACACCGTATGAAATTACCATACACCCGCGCCATGATTACGGCAGCTCTTAACGGAGATTTAGACAATATATCTTACACGAAGCACCCAGTGTTCTGTGTGGAGATGCCTAACTCCTGCCCTAATGTACCGGACGAAATCCTGAACCCAAGAAACACCTGGGACAATAAAGAGGATTACGATGCAAAAGCCACTGACCTTGCTTCTAAGTTTGTAAAGAACTTCCAGAAATACTCAGACTATGCAAATGATGAGATCTTGGCTGGTGCGCCGCAAGTAGAAGTTACTATTAACTAAGTTTTTTAGATTTTATAAAATAAAAGCCTCTCTGCTTCGTGTGGAGAGGCTTTTCTATTTTAGTTCTAAAAGAAGCACTACTCCATCGTCATACATTTGTTTGCTCTTGATAAAGTAGCTATCAACTGAATTAGTTATGAAGCTATTTAGGGCTTCCTCATCACCGGACCATATGATCAGTTTATACCTGGTTTTCTTGATAAAGTGATCGCTTAACCTATTTCTAAATCCTTTATGGATACGCAACACCCCTTCATATCCATGATAGTACAATTCCTCAGGAATGTAAAAAAAAGCTTGTTTACGTTTAATATAGTGATCAACCCAACTTGCATTTTTTAAACTGGACATGAGATGTGTTTCCACTGATTCCTTATCAGAGTTACCCTAAATGCCTTGTTCTAATGAAAGATTAATATAACTGTAATATCTATACGAATTGAAACCCGCAATTGAAATTACAGCACCAATAGATAATAGTGTTACAATTTTACTTCTTTCTAAAAAGGATGTATATGTAACACAACTTAATATGAGCAAAAAGCTGTAAAATATAGGAGATGTGAGTCTATAGTTAGGAAAATCACTGGATTGAACAAGTGAAGCGATGAATATAAGTATCAAAAACAATACAAAATTACATCCTAACACAAGCAATAATAAATTATTTTTAATTTTGTTTCTTATATATTGAAATATAGAATACCCAAGATAAAACAACAATAAACTTAAAGATAGTATAGACAGTATTCCCCCAGTTGAAATGGAAGGGTATGGCAAAAACCACAGCCAAATAGCTTTCGCCAATGTTACTAGAGTATATTTGAAATGAGTTATTTCAACAGTGCGGCCAGTTCCATTACGCTTAATCCTGCACATACCGAACAGGCAATTAAAAAAGTTAGCTTAAGACTTGACAAATAATGACTTAAGCTAAATATAAATAGTATAAAACAAGTTTCAGACCAGAGGTATGAAAAGGTAATAAATGTTGGAGGCGCAGTTATAAAGAAAAATGTAGTGACTAAAGACCAGCTTAAAGATGAAGTTAATTTAAAAGCAAGCTGAAAAAATAAAATTACAACTAACTATATACTAATACGATGTGAGCACTATAAAAAATCCTTATTATCTATATTAAGTAAAAAAGTATTCGATAAAAGAATACTGAATAACGGGGCCAATTTGTAAAATAAGAATCTCTATCGGATAAGAAAATGCGCCGTTCTGCGTAAAAAGATTTGGCAGCCACAATATAAGCTACCGAATCATTAGACAAACCTACTCCAAACTTAGATATACAAATTATTAAAACCAAAGCAGCAACTAGGGATACCATAATGGCTGCTTTATATAATTTGTCGATTTTTATAAACATACACCTATTTTAGGTATACAAATCTATTAAACAAGTCTTATTCAAAAAAAATGCACCTATTCTTTACCCCGGACATCAGCAACGAAATTTATACTTTAAGCGAGGAAGAATCTAAACACTGCACCCGCGTGTTGCGTCTGAATCATGGTGATACAGTGTACCTGGTGGATGGCTCAGGAGGAATGTATACGGCTATTATACAGGATGCCCATCATAAGCGCTGCCAGCTGCAAATTATTGATAAGCAGATAGAATATGGCAAATTGCCTTATGTGTCGCATATTGCGGTTGCGCCTACTAAAAACATAGACCGTATGGAGTGGTTCGTGGAGAAAGCTGTAGAGATTGGTGTTAGCGAAATTACCTTTCTGCTTTGTGAGCACTCAGAGCGTCGGAATTTACGTTTAGACAGGTTAGAGAAAATAGCAGTAAGTGCCATGAAACAATCACAGAAGGGTTATCTGCCGCTTCTGCACGACATGACACCGTTTCACCGGTTTATTCAGAAATCTATACCTGGCAGCACTTTTATTGCTCATTTAGAAGACGATGCAACAAAAGGCATTAAGGAATACTATAAGCATGGGCAGCCACACTGCATACTCATTGGCCCGGAAGGCGACTTCTCTACAGGCGAGATAGCCGCCGCGTATCATAAAGGAATCCGGCCTGTAACACTTGGAGAGAGCAGACTGCGCACTGAAACAGCTGCTTTAGTTGCCTGCCACACACTAAATGTACTTCATGACATATTTGCACCGTTATAAAACTAAATTAAACATATATAAGCAGATGAAGCAAGTGCTCCTATTCTTATGCATCTTGGTGGCTACCTTGGCTCCTGCTTTAGCTCAAACACACAGCTTTAGAATAGCTAAACTAAAGTATAACGGTGGCGGGGATTGGTACGCCAACAAAACCTCTTTACAGAACCTGATTAGCTTTTGCAACCGCAATCTGAACACAAACATTGCCTCTGATGAAGCTGTGGTAGAAGTTGGCAGTCCGGAATTGTTCTCATACCCTTTCGTGCACATGACAGGGCACGGCAACGTGGTTTTCTCTAACGCAGAGGCACAAAACCTGCGTAATTATCTGCTTAGCGGCGGGTTTCTGCATATAGACGACAACTATGGCTTAGACCAATTTATCAGAAAGGAAATGAAAAAGGTGTTTCCGGAGTATGAATTTGTAGAACTTCCTTTCGACCATCCTATTTACCGGCAAAAGTATAGCTTCCCCAGAGGTTTACCGAAAATACACGAACACGACAATAAACCGCCCCAAGGCTTTGGAATTATACATAAAGGCCGGCTGGTATGCTTTTACTCTTATGAGACAGATTTAGGGAACGGCTGGGAAGATCAGGAGGTTCATAACGATCCGGAGCCAATCCGGCAGCAAGCTTTGCGCATGGGAGCCAATATTCTCACCTTCGCGCTAACTCAGGAGTAAGTAATTACAAAAGATAAATCAATCATTTATAAGGCTTAATGAAGTAAAGTATAAACTCCTAATAGAAGTATGACTTTTATACTTTTAAAGCTTAGTCATACTTTCTTTTGAAAATCTCTGAAAGCACAAAAGCCTCTCGCGCTGATGCTGGATTCCGTAGTATGGCGGCATAACGGCTAACCTGTGGGCGCTCCCTATCATACGCTTTAAAACTTTCCTGCCTTAGCAATGCAGCGTTTTTTGCGGCCTCTATGGCTTCGGCCTTCTTCTCCCAAGACAATACTTTGGGTGCCATGGTCTCATAACTTTTATACTTTGCAGGAGCTTCTAAAACAGTTTCTGCCTTTGCCATTGTAGGCTTCACGAGTTCCTTAGCTCGCTCCTCGCCTTGCTGTACCACTTCTTGCCCCTGCCTGCGTGCCTGCTCTACTTTGGGCTGTAGTTCCCTGAGGATGTCCTCAAAAGAAGTAACAGGTTTCGCCGGTTGGTGGTGCTGCCTACGGGGCTCCACGTCTGCCTCCTCATCTTCTCCTCCCTTAAAAGCCTTGCGCCACTGCGTCAGCAGAAAGTATGCTGCAGCGGCAAGTATGTATATTATTATTTTAAAATCATCCATAGAACATGTCTTCTAACCAAATATAGCAAAATAGTTGCGGGTTTTTAGGGCTTATAATTATTAATTATACCTAAGCAAGAGGTATAGGATGGAAAAATCGTCTTATTTTTGAGATTAGAATAAAGATTTTCTTCGCAGGCGAATGCAAGTTTCAAAATTAGAGATTAAAGGTTTTAAAAGTTTTGGCGACCGCGTCGTTATAAACTTCGACAACGGGATTACAGGAATTGTGGGGCCGAACGGCTGTGGCAAGTCTAATATTGTAGATGCCATACGTTGGGTGCTGGGGGAGCAGAAAACGCGTAACCTCCGTTCCGATAAAATGGAGAACGTTATTTTTAACGGCTCTAAAACCCGTAAGCCGGTTCAGATGGCTGAGGTATCCATTACTTTCGATAACAATAAAGGTATCTTACCAACTGAATACTCCCAAGTAACGGTTACGCGCAAGTACTACCGCAGCGGTGAAAGTGAGTATATGCTGAATGGTGTTACCTGCCGCCTCAAAGACATCAACGAGCTTTTCCTGGATACAGGCATCGGCTCTGACAGTTATGCCATTATTGAGCTTAAAATGGTGGACGAGATCCTTAACGATAAGGAAAACTCACGCCGTTTACTGTTCGAAGAAGCTGCGGGCATCTCTAAGTTCAGAGTTAGGAAAAAGCAGACGCTAAAGAAGTTGGAGGAAACTGACGCTGACCTTGAGCGCGTAGAGGACTTGCTGCACGAGATCGGTAAAAACATGCGCTCGCTGGAACGCCAGGCAAAACAAGCAGTTAAGTACTTCAACTTAAAGGACGACTACAAGAAGCACAGCCTAGAGTTTGCCCGCCGCAACATATCGCAATATCAACAGACTTTGGAGCGTCTTGAGCAGGATGTGCAGCAGGAAACAAACCTGAAAGAAAATTATATTGCAATTGTAACGGAGGCAGAGGAAGCCATTGCCGGCCAAAAAGAAGAACTGAACGAGACGCAGGAAAAGCTATCGGAAATGCAGCGCAGCATGCAGGTGCAGACGGCAAAACTCCGCCAACTCGAAAATGATATCAAATTAAAATCTGAACGCAGCACCTATCTGAAAGAGCGTATGCAGCAGCTACGCCAGCAGATAAGCCAGGATACCGCTAACGTGGAGCACACCCAGGAAAGTATACTGGAGTTGCGCGACGAACTGATAACGGTGCAGGATAGCTTTGCCGATGCCGAGGAGCAGGTAGCCGACATGAAAGAGCAGCTGCAGGAGGCTAATGAGCAGAAGGCAACCATGCAGGATGCTTACCAGGACCTGGTACAGCAGCAGAAATCCAAGCAAAACGAAGTATACCAGCTTAACAAGTCCCTTGAGATAAGCCAGGTACAGATTCAGAATATAAATCAGGAACTGGAGCGACTGCAGCAGCAGCAAATGACAGCCGACGAAGACGGGCGTGTACTGCAAGAGCAGCTGCAGGAGGCACAAATGGCACTGGAAGAGCAGACTTCTGAACTCGTGCGCCTCCAGGCCAAAGAAGATACGCTACAGCAAAACATAGAAACCACTGAAGCTACTATTGAAGAGCTAAAGGGGCAGCAGGTGGAGCTGAACCGTACTTTAGACGCTAAGCAAAACCAGTATAATCTCACCAAATCATTGGTGGAGAACATGGAAGGCTTTCCGGAAGCAATTAAGTTTTTAAGCAAATCAGACAGCTGGAATAAGCCTGCTCCTCTCCTATCTGATATCCTGCTATGCAAGCCTGATTACAAGCCACTTATTGAAAGCTACCTGGAGCAGTACATGAACTACTTTGTTGTAGATGAGTTGCAGGATGCCGTAGACGCGATTGCGTTGCTGAAAGAAGAAAACAAGGGCCGCGCGAACTTTATTGTACTTTCTGAAATAGAGGAGCTGGAACCTTCGGCTACTTTCAGTGAAGGAAATCTGCAGGCAGCCTATGAGGTGGTATCGGCAGATAGAAAATACAGCAGCCTGATGAAGTACATGCTTCGGAATGTATACATCAGCGACAACGCGGAGGAAGAGCTGTACCAAAGCGAGTATAAAACCATCATCCTGAAAGATGGCAGTGCCATCCGTAAGCCTTTAAGTCTTTCTGGTGGCTCCGTTGGCGTGTTTGACGGCAACCGCCTTGGCCGTAAACAAAACCTGGAGAAGTTGGCCGAAGAAGTAGCTGAACTTCAGGAGCAGGTAGAGCTGCTGCAGAGCCGCATCAACACGCAGAATCAAATCCTTCAGAACTATAAAAACGAGTCAGAGAAAGACAGGATTAAAGGTCTGGAGAAAGAAGTAAGCAAGCTGCAGCAGGAGCTGCTCACAGTGCGCATCAAGCACGAGCAGCATCAGCAGAACATCCGCAACTTCGACCAAAAACGGGATGAACTGCATGAGCGCCTGTTAGAGTTGCGCGAGCAAAGTATGGAAGTATCGCCTCAGGCTGAGGCCGACATGAAAGAACTGCAGCGCCTGGAAGACGAAATTGCAGTTTATACTTCAACCCTGGAGCATCAGCAAGAACAAATAACTGTTATTTCAGGAAGGTTTAACCAGGAGAACATCCAGTACCACCAGCTCAAGAACCGTTTTGCAAGTTTGCAGCAGGAGATTAGCTATAAGCAGAAAACCGTAGAAACCAACCAGGAACGCATCGAGGGCCTAAAGCAGGAGTTGGTAAAGTCGGAACAAGAAATAGCAGAAGCTGACACATTTATACTTAACAACCAGGAAGTGGTGGAAAGTATGAACGAGGCCCGTCGTGAGTTTGCTGAAGAACTGGAGGAGATTGAGAAAGAATACTTCACCCTGCGCGGCGACCTGGACGAGAAAGAGAAGAGCATACGCGAATTGCAGCGAAAGCGACAGAACTCGGATGAGTTACTGATGCGCATGCAACAGGCTAAAACTGACACACAGCTTAAGCTTGTGGCGATTAAAGAGCGTTTGGCAGCCGAGTTCAATATTTCTGATGAGGATTTTGCCAGCCCTGTACCGGAGGAGGAATTATTAATTCCGCTCTCTAATCAAGAGTTAAGCGAGCACATTTCAACCGTGAAAGGCCAACTTGACAAGATGGGCCCGGTAAACGCTATGGCAGCGGAAGCTTACGCCGAGATAGAAGAGCGTGAGAAATTCATCACGGACCAGCGAAATGACTTGGTTAATGCTAAAAACGCGCTAATAGACACCATCAACGAGATTGACACGGTAGCGAAGGAAAAGTTCATGAACTCCTTTAATCAGATAAAAGACAATTTCAAGCACGTGTTCCGCAGCCTCTTTACTGATGAAGATAACTGCGATTTGGTAATGTCAGACCCTAAGAATCCGTTAGAAGCCAAAATAGAGATCATGGCGCAGCCAAAAGGAAAACGGCCGCTCACTATAAACCAGCTTTCCGGTGGAGAGAAAACACTTACCGCAATTTCGTTGCTCTTTGCTATTTACCTACTTAAGCCGGCTCCTTTCTGTATTTTCGACGAAGTGGATGCCCCTCTGGATGACGCAAACATTGATAAGTTTAACAACATTATCCGCAAGTTCTCCAACGATTCTCAGTTCATCGTTGTGACGCACAATAAGCGTACAATGTCCTCTACCGATGTTATGTATGGCATCACGATGATAGAAGCGGGCATATCAAGAGTTATACCTGTTGACTTGCGCCAAATCGCGTAAGGATCATAATTTATTTTAAACAGAGAGAGCCGCTAAAGTATAGCGGCTCTCTCTGCTTATAGGTATAGTATAATGTATGATTAGAACTACAGAACCCCCTGCTCCGGATATTTTGCGGTTTTTGTTCTGTAGAAGGTCATTATTTTCTCAAGATCTGCTTCTATATCACCAGATGGAATAATAGTTGGGCCTATTCCTGCCTCCTTCTTAGCATAATCTAAGTAACCCAGCACTATAGGCACCTTTGCGCCCAAAGCAACATAGTAAAATCCTCTGCGCCAGCGTGGCTGGTATTTCCTTGTTCCTTCGGGGGTCACCATCACACACATATCCCCCGGTGTTTCGTCAAAAATCCGAATCATGGCATCAACCATGCGGTTGTTTTTTGATCGATCGATCGGAAGTGCGCCTATTGCTTTTAAAAGAGGTCCGAAAGGGAATTTCATAAACTCTTTT
Source organism: uncultured Pontibacter sp. (assembly GCF_947495565.1). Classification (GTDB taxonomy): domain Bacteria; phylum Bacteroidota; class Bacteroidia; order Cytophagales; family Hymenobacteraceae; genus Pontibacter. Next base: position 73,214 of record NZ_CANLZM010000013.1, on the reverse strand, counting down.
TTGATGGTGTAACGAATAGGCGCGTCCATTAGAAAGAAGGCTGCACGGGCATATACAAAATCCCAGTTGCTGGTGTGAGGGGCGGCTACCATAACGCAACGGCGATCTTGGGGAGCTAAGGTGCCATTAAGTTTCCAGCCAGTTGCTTTGAAAAACAGCTTAGAAATAAACTTTCCGATCATGTAAGGTTGAGGGTGTAAAGTAAAAAAGTAGGCTTAGTATACTTGCCTACTTTAAATGGAAATGTATAGATACATACTTCTGAGCTGTTTTACAAGGCTTCTTTGATAATATGCGATGTTCTGCGCAGCAGATAGGCCTGTATACCGACTCCTATTAACGGGCCAAAAGAAACGTTAGCATCATCCCCTTGCCACTCCCGGGTATACCGAAATGAAATTATAGGCTCAATGGCTATTTTCTCATTAACAAATAATGCATAACCTACACCCAATGTGCCTTGGGCTAAATCTGTTTTGTCGCCTGTCGAAAAGTTTAACAACCCACCTTTTAACGTAAGCTCACCAAATATGCCATTATCTAAATAGTATCTGGTAAAAGGGCCGCCTAGCAGATATGTGCGTCTAAAAGTATCTTTTCCTTCTTCAATAGAAACGCTATAACTTTCATGGCTTATACCTAAATCAACGCCAATAGCTAAGTCATGAATAAGGAAATAACCTCCTTTAAAATTCATGTTAGCTAAAATGCTGGTTCCTTCCTCTGGCCCTAACGGCTGATTCAGCTCTTTAGTGGTTTTGTAAATTGCCGCATCCACATTGCCTCCAATAAGCACAGAGCCGTGCTTTACCTTAGCTTTCCACATAAAACTCTTGTTTTCCTGAGCCAGAACGGCTGAGTATGTAAAGAAGAAAAAGAGCAACAGTTTTAGTATAACCATAAAAAATATAATTTTACACATATGCCTTTTACGGTGAAAGCACCTTAGCATACTATATAAATTATATTTTTTTTTAAAATAAGACTATTGACTATTAACTAGATGTCTAATATGCCTTTCCATATGCATCGCATACCTGTAACCCACATCAAAAATTTCATCTGCCTTCCGGAAGCTGGTTAACCGAAACAACTTTAATTCCTTTGGCTCCAGGAACAAATCGCACTGACTAACACGAAGTTTAACGCTATTGTTAATTGCCAGCATTACAGTTCTTTCAATCATTCCGGTAAGTGAGGTTACCTGAGCCTGATGATTTATAGGGTTTACATGCACAGCAATTTTGACATCGCAGTTATTATGCAATGGCTCAACAGGTAAGTTATTAAGTAAGCCGCCATCGCTAAGCGTCTTCCCCTTAAAAAGAATTGGTTGGTAAAGTATAGGCACTGCAGAGGAAGCAAGCAGTGGCTTGATAACCTCGCCGGTAGAAAAATAGGCTGTCACACCTTCATTCATTTCAGTAGCATTGATGACTACCGGAATCTTTAAATCCTCAAACTTCAGCTCAGGGCCTAAATACTTGTTGAATAGCTTTTCTACTTCTTCAAGATGAAGCAACCCCCGCTTACCGAAGACAGGCCGCATAACATGAAACACGCTTAGCTCTTTAATGAGATTTAGTATTTCATCAGGAGTATATCCATGCGCATACAGTACGCCTGCTATAGCGCCAGAGCTAACGCCGGAGATCATACTTATTTTTACCCCCTGCTCATCTAGCGCCTTCAAAACTCCTAGGTGGGCAATACCTCTCGCACCGCCACCAGATAATGCCAGACCAACGCGCATTTTATAGTTCTGATAGGCTGAAAGTTTCCTTCAGGCGTACACCTTTTTCAGTGTGCTGCACAGTGCAGCACTGGTTTACAGCATCATGCTCAAAGAATAAAATGATTTCCTCATCAGCGGCACGGTTCAGAAAGTGAGCTTTTTCATCCAATGTCAACAATGGACGCGTATCGTATCCCATTACATAAGGTAAAGGAATATGACCTACGGAAGGCAGTAAATCAGCCATAAAAGCAATTTTTTGCCCTTTATACTCCATTATCGGCACCATCATTTTATCGGTATGGCCATCAGCATAAAAGATTTCGAACTGCGGGAAAGGCGAAGGAGCGGTAGGATCGATAAACTTTAAATGGCCGCTCTCCTGCATTGGCAGAATGTTTTCTTTTAGGAAGGAAGCTTTTTCTCGGGCGTTTGGTTTTGTTGCCCACTCCCAATGGTCAGCGTTAGACCAGTAGGTAGCATTCGGGAAAGCCATTTCCAAGGCTCCATCACCATTTTTATACTTTACACCACCACCGCAATGGTCAAAATGCAGGTGCGTTAGAAACATATCGGTTATATCCTCATGTGCAAAGCCGGCCGCTTTCAAAGATTTTTGAAGTGATGCATCTCCATGCAAGTAATAATGGCTGAAAAATTTAGCATCCTGCTTATCTCCTATGCCATTATCGATAAGTATGAGTCTATCGCCATCCTCAATCAGCATACAGCGCATCGCCCACGTACACAGGTTGTTCTCATCAGCAGGATTAGACCTTTGCCAAAGGGTTTTCGGCACCACGCCAAACATCGCGCCGCCGTCTAACTTAAAAAAACCAGTATCAATAACGTGTAGCTTCATGCTGTATTAGTTTAAATAAAAAGACATGATAAATGTCGGAAGAAGAGGCAAAAACAAAAATGAATTAGACGCAGGAACTGTTGCTCGTGCTTCTAATTCATTTTTTTTTAGTTGTTATAAAATTATGCTTCTAAAACAACTCCCATATTAGAGAACTTTTCAATGCGTTCCATGATACGTTCCTCTGCATCCATGGTTCCAAGTTCTTCCAGCAATTTGATTAATTCTTTTTTCAAGGTTGCCATCATCTTGTTCGGGTCAAGATGGGCTCCTCCTAGCGGCTCTTTGATAATACCATCAATCAGCTTGTTCTGGAGCATATCTGTGGCTGTTAGCTTTAGTGCCTCAGCAGCCTGTTCTTTGTAGTTCCAGCTGCGCCATAGTATAGATGAGCAGGATTCAGGAGAAATAACAGAATACCAAGTGTTCTCCAGCATCATAACACGGTCACCGATGGCTATACCTAAAGCACCGCCCGATGCACCTTCCCCGATGATAACACAAATGACAGGCACCTTCAGCATAAACATCTCCTTCAGGTTACGGGCAATTGCCTCTCCCTGTCCTCGCTCTTCGGCCTCAAGGCCTGGAAAAGCACCTGGTGTATCAATAAAGGTGATGATTGGCTTGTTAAACTTCTCTGCCATCTTCATCAGGCGAAGCGCTTTACGGTACCCTTCCGGGTTAGCCATACCAAAATTGCGCATTTGGCGCTGCTTGGTGTTGCGGCCCTTCTGCTGCCCAATAATCATTACGCCGCGGCCATCTAGCTCACCGAAACCGCCAACCATTGCTTTATCATCGCTAACAGTACGGTCGCCGTGCAGTTCTACAAATTTATCTGTTATACCATGTATGTAATCCAAAGTATAAGGCCTTTCAGGGTGGCGCGAAAGCTGTACACGTTGCCAACGGGTTAGGTTAGCGTATGTCTCCTTTTTAAGAGTCCTGATTTTCTCTTCAAGAGCCTTAACTGCCTCCGAAACATCAACCTGGCTTTCATCGGCCAATTTTTTCATCTCCTGCAGTTTGCCCTCTAAGGCAGCAATGGGCTGTTCAAAATCTAAAAGCATAAGTTCGTAGCTTGTGTTTAGTACCACAAATTTAAGATTTTCCGCCAATGCACGTAACAGAAGTGCGAATTTATACTTGCCCTAAAAATTAATTCTCCTGTAAATGAAGCTGTTCGATAATTTAAGCTAAAATATAGGCCTAAAAAGATGCTAAGTATTTGCACATTTAAATCCGTAAACATACCTTTGCATCACTTTAACACTAACAGTTAAGGAAAAGACAAACGGTCTGGTAGTTCAGTTGGTTAGAATGCCGCCCTGTCACGGCGGAGGTCGCGGGTTCGAGTCCCGTCCAGACCGCAGGTAAAACTGCGGTAGACGCAAAAACACAGAGCAAGAGGCTCGGCAAAACATCAAAAGTATTGGTCTGGTAGTTCAGTTGGTTAGAATGCCGCCCTGTCACGGCGGAGGTCGCGGGTTCGAGTCCCGTCCAGACCGCAGGTAAACTGCGGTAGACGCAAAAAACGCGGAGCAAGAGGCTCGGCAAAACATCAAAAGTATTGGTCTGGTAGTTCAGTTGGTTAGAATGCCGCCCTGTCACGGCGGAGGTCGCGGGTTCGAGTCCCGTCCAGACCGCTCTTTAAAAGAGCTTGTGTTAATTCACAAGCTCTTTTTTTGTCTATCTGATTTTTAACATGCAAAAAGCCGGTTGAACTGAATCAGCCGGCTTTTTGCATGTTCTTGTATCTTCCTCAGTTCCGTTACTGGAGCTCGTGGTAGTTATATACTTTGTGTCCGCCTTCTACTAAGTAGCTGTCACGCTTGAAGAGCTCAATATCAGCTTCCATCATGTCTTTTACCAGAGCAGGCAAATCGTACTTCGGTGTCCACTGCAGCTTTTCTTTCGCTTTGGTAGCATCACCAATCAGCAGTTCCACCTCCGTCGGACGGAAGTAATTAGGATCTACACAAACAACCTCACGGCCTAACTCTAATTGATAATCAGGGTTTTTGCAAGCGGCAACATAACCTTTCTCTTCCACACCCTCGCCTTTAAAATCGATTTCAATGCCAAGTTCAGCAAAGGCCATCTTCACGAAATCGCGTACAGTTGTGGTAACGCCAGTAGCAATCACATAATCCTCCGGCTGATCCTGCTGCAGGATGCGCCACATAGCTTCTACGTAGTCTTTGGCATGGCCCCAGTCACGCTTGGCATCCATGTTACCCAGGAACAGTTTATCCTGTAAGCCCATGCCAATGCGGGCTGCAGCGCGCGTAATTTTTCTAGTCACAAAAGTCTCACCTCTCAGCGGCGACTCGTGGTTGAACAGAATACCGTTACACGCATACATGCCGTAAGCTTCACGGTAGTTTACAGTAATCCAGTAGCCGTAGAGTTTGGCCACAGCGTAAGGAGAACGTGGGTAAAACGGAGTTGTCTCCGACTGCGGCACAGCCTGCACCAAGCCGTAAAGCTCTGAGGTTGATGCTTGGTAAATTTTAGTCTTTTTTGTGAGGCCCAAAATTCGGATTGCCTCCAGTATACGTAATGTTCCGAGCCCGTCGGCATTAGCTGTGTACTCAGGCGTATCGAAACTAACTTTAACATGGCTCATAGCGGCCAGGTTATAGATTTCATCCGGTTGAGTTTCCTGTATTATACGGATTAGGTTAGTAGAGTCGGTCAGGTCGCCGTAGTGCAGCTTGAAGTTTATGTTCTTCTCGTGCGGGTCCTGGTACAGGTGGTCGATACGGTCGGTATTGAAGCTGGAGCTACGGCGCTTAATGCCGTGCACCTTGTATCCTTTGCTTAGAAGTAACTCCGCCAGGTACGCTCCGTCCTGACCGGTTACACCAGTGATAAGGGCAGTTTTCATTATATAAATGTAAAGGGTTGGTAAAGTATAGATGAATTGTAAACGGGTATATATACTATACTTCTACAGTTTTGTTTTTAAAATCTGCATAAGCCAGCTTAATTCCTTTTTCTAAAGTTGTAGAGTGCTTGAAACCAAGGCTATGCAATTTAGATACATCCATTAATTTTCGCGGAGTTCCATCTGGTTTGGAAGTATCAAAAGTCAGCTCACCCTCAAAACCAACGATATCTTTTACCAGTAAAGCCAGGTCTTTTATGGTAATGTCCTCTCCTGTTCCTATGTTAACAAGCTCTCTGCCGTTATAATTTTCCATCAGGTAAAGGCAGGCTTCCGCTAAGTCGTCTGCAAAAAGAAATTCCCGTCGAGGGCTTCCTGTACCCCAAACAGTAACTGATGGCGCTCCCTCCTCCTTCGCTTCATGAAATTTCCTGATTAAGGCAGGGAGTACATGAGAGTTGTTAAGGTCGTAGTTATCATTGTAGCCATAAAGGTTGGTAGGCATTACGCTGATGAAGTTACTCCCGTACTGGTCGCGGTAAGCTTCGCATAGCTTAATGCCAGCTATTTTGGCAATAGCATACGGCTCATTGGTTTGCTCTAAGGGGCCTGTTAACAAATATTCCTCTTTCAGTGGCTGCGGGGCCAGCTTAGGGTAAATGCATGAAGAGCCTAAGAACATCAGCTTCTTAACTCCATACTTGTGAGCTGCCTGGATGATGTTAGCCTCAATCATGAGGTTGTCGTAAAGAAACTCGGCGCGAAATGTATTATTAGCTTGTATGCCCCCTACTTTAGCCGCTGCCAGGAAAACAAATTCAGGTTTTTCCTCTGCAAAGAAATCTTCAACTGATTGCTGGTTTCTCAGATCAAGCTCTTTAGAAGTTCGGGTGATGATATTTGAAAAGCCTTCATTCTGAAGCTTTCGAACAATGGCTGAACCGACCATACCTCTATGGCCTGCCACGTATATTTTAGAATCTTTAAGCATAAATTATGTTGAGGAAAGGTATATAAACGAATAAGGGGTTTTTTAACCCCTTATTCGTTTCCACCAAGACTTTGTTTCATTATCTTCAGCATAATAACCGTAGCCATAGCCGTAACCGTAGCCATACCCGTAGTTTAGTTTCTTATAGTCAACATCATTAAATAAAATCGCCGTATTACGGATTTTACCCGACTCATGCTGTAGCTGCACGTTTTTCAAGAAGTCTTTAATAGTATAGTTCTGACGTACCATGAATACGTTTGCATCTGAAATCTGCATTAACTCCAGACCATCCGAAAGTATCCCCACCGGCGGTGTATCCATAATTATGTAGTCATAACGCTTCTTCAGCTCTACTATCAAGTCCGACATGCGGTTGCTAAGGAGTAGCTCAGAAGGATTTGGAGGAATATCCCCGGAAGGCAACACATGTAGGTTTTCCTGGATAGTAGTATAAATAACCTCATCCATTGGGATATGGCCGGCCAGGTAGTTGCTTAGTCCAGTGCTGTTCGTAACTCCTAAATCTGTGTTATTGTTAGGTTTACGCATATCAGCATTCACCAGAAGCGTTCTTTCGCCGGAGATCGAGATAATATAAGCCAGGTTTTTAGCAGAGAAAGTCTTACCCTCACCACTTATGGAAGAAGTAATAACTATGATTTTACCGCCTTCTGTTTCTGACTCGGCCACACCTGTCATGTAGCGCAAATTAGATCTTACTGTTCTAAATGCCTCCGCTAATGCCGATTTCGGGCTCAAGTTGGCCAGTAGATTGTCATCTTTTTTGTTGTGCCCCACCAGCCCCAGCAAAGGCAGTGCTGTAAACTTAGCAATGTCCTCTGCAGTGCTGATTTTGTTGTTCATCAACTCTTTGATGAAGATGAACGCAAGTGGAAGCCCAAGACCGATTGCCAAAGCAATACCATAGTTGCGCAGTGGCAGAGGAGCCGTTTGCTTACTGACAGAAGCCTCCTTAAGTATGGTGATGTCAGAAGTATTCGCAGCTTTTGAAATACCCGCTTCTGCACGTTTTTCCATTAAGAAAACATAAAGGTTCTCACTTAAGCTGTATAACCTTTGAATGTTTATTAACTGCCTTTCCGATGAGGGCAGCTTCTGAAGCTCAGCAGCTGCTCTTTGGATACGCTGGTTAAGGTTATTTAAGCCAATCTGATTGGCTTCTTCAAGGCTGCTAAGGTTCTCCAATAATGATGCACGAACCTCTCTTAACTGCTGTTGCTTCAGTTTGATCGCGGGGTTTTCTTGTCCCTGATTAGAAGAAGCAACGCTTAGCTCTGTCTGCAGCGTAACCAGCTGAGACACCAACGTATTAAGTACAGGGTCGCTGATGCCCAAAGTAGCAGGTGCCTGAATCAGCTCATCTGTATTTTCTTTACTTAAATAGGTTGAAAGGTAATCGTAGTATCGGGAGTTCATCAAAAGCTCAGCCTTGCTCTGCTCCAGAACCTGTAGCTCACCTGCCACCTTAGCACCGGCGGCGCTTAAATCCATTGCGGCATTACGTTTCTTAAAATCTTCGAGCCGTGACTCTATAAAGTATAGGGAGTCGCTAATCTGCTGTAGCTGTTGGTCAATAAAGCCAAGCGTACCTATAGCCTTTGCATTTTTTATATCCAGGTTGTTCTGCCTATATGTTTCCATATGGGCATTCAGGTAATCAACTTCTTTCTTGGGTGTAGTTCCAGCTACAGTCAATACTAATGCAGATGCATCGCCACCATATGGAGAAACAGAAAGGTTGGAAGCATAGCGTTTAGCCAAGTCTTCTAGATCATTAATCTGAAAAAGAACTTCATTATTGGCAAAAGGCTCCTGCTTAAGGAGTTCTACTGTAAAGGCAAAACCATCAATAAGGTAAGACTTGCCAAATTCGAATGTCTGGTCAGCAAGTTTGGTATTCCACTTTAGATTCTCAGTTAAGAGTGTATATGAGTTATCTCCCACTACACCAACCTTGAACATAACGTTATAAGGAACATCTGCAGCGGTTGAATCGAAAACTACATGTATCGGGGCATCAGCTTTATAAGCTTCCATTAGCAGGACATTACCCTGGATATAATAGCTTACTCTGAAATCGAGTTTGTCAAGAGTTTCCTTAGCCATCTGCTTCGTCTTCAAAAGCATAGACTCGTTAGTTAGTCCTTGAGTGCCTTTGAAAAGCTCAGCACCATAAAGTAAGGCAGCAGCATTAGCGCCTTGAGTTGCATCTCCTGATACCATGACAGAAGATGTTATCTCATACTCAGGTACAGTGTAACGGTTGATTAGATATGCTACAGCAAGAGCCGCAACAGTGCCAAGCACAAAAAGATACCACTTAGAAAGAGCTGAGTTAAGTACAGCCTTAAAATCTATGAAGCTATTTTCTTCAGAGTTAAATGTAGGTTCCAACTTCTAGTTAATTTGATAATCTAGTGAAAAGAAGAACTGCTGATGCAATGATACCAAACCCAAGCGAGAAGGTGCCGAGCACATTTTCCCTGAAAAATTTGGCTGGCAGAGGGTCAACCACAATCATATCATCAGGCTGCAGGTAGAAGTTGGTCTTTGCCAACGTAGTTTCATCAAGAAGGCTGAATGCATACACCTTAGCCTGCCCCTCTTCATAGCGAATCAGCTTAATTCTGCCACGGTTAGCATAAGGACTTAAGCCGCCTGCCGTAGCGATAGCCTCCATTACATTTATGTTATCCTGATAAGTAGTGAACTGCCCTTGGCTACTAACCTCGCCTACTATGGTATAGCGGAAGGTAAGCAAACGAAGATTAACAGTGGGATTAGCCAAAAAAGGCTTAAGCGATTCCGTTACACTTGCACGGGCCTCCTGCATTGTGAGGCCGCCTAAACTAATTTTACCTACCACTGGCAGCAGGATATCACCCGCATCATCAATAGTATAACCGTCTAAAACAGGGTCAGTGGCACCAAAAGTTGTAGCGCCTGCACTCAGGAAATCGTATTCTGCGGGAGTAGTGGATTGTACCCGTAAAGAAAGCACATCTCCAGTTCTTAAAGTATAAACAGGTTTCTTGAGGTCAAAGGTTTTAATAAGCTCATCTGCCTTTCCTTGATTTTCTACCTCCGGGTTCTCCTGTAGCAGGAGTAATTTTTTTTGTGGAACGCAGGAGGCGAAAATCACCATCCCGAGCACGAACCACCATGCGATAAGGGTTTTGCGCATCAGATTGTTATTGCTTCTAGTTTAAATAAACCTAGCGGCTATTTTTAGTTTATGAGTTCTATGGACTGAAATGGTAAAATTATGAAAATATTGCGTTAGAAAGCAGAATTTCCTATAATTAAATTGCGCCTCCCGTTAAAACTGCACCTGTATGCCATTAGATATGGCATACACGAACTTTGTGACCGGCACAATAGGTTCATCCTCAAAGGTGCAACTAAAGTTGGTTCTGAATGAAAATTTCGTTGTTAGTTTCACTTGCAGCGTTACATCACCGCTTACTCTGTTTCTGAATGAGTTTATCTTGTCATCGTAGCCAACTTGGTAGTATACTATGCCTTCTGTATTCACCTGCTCATTGAGCTTTACCTTCCCGCTAACATAGTTAGTTGATTTGATGAGATCAGACACAATCAGCTTTTGCTCCAGCTCTGCGTTTTCCCACTCCTCATGTTCGTGCATAAAACCTGTGCCCAGGTAGATCGAGCTATTGTTACTTTTGAGCAAGAGGTACCTGAAGCCTCCGCCGGCTAGGGTTCTAAACTCCAGCCCCCTGGCTTTATCAGCCTGAACCTGCGTAAAAAGCTCGTAAGATAACTTGTTATTCCGCAAAAAGTTAACCCTAAAGTGAGAATAGCCGGTACTGGCTACCGTATTCCGTAGCTCCTCCGAATCATAATTGACCAGCAGGTAGTTGTAATAGTTAAGCAAGAGGTAACTATGCTGTTTGGATACATAAGCGATGTCTCCGTTAAAAGTCAGTTGAAGGTAGTTATTCGGGTTATTTTTTCCGGCATTTCTATTAAACATTGAGAAACTCAGCCCTCCCTTTCCTGTAAAGTAATCAGCAGAGTCTCGCTCTACCCTTGCACGCTCAATATTAAGAATCTGCCCCTGCGCCGGATGAATTGAAAAATATAAACCTACTGCGGCAAGTATAAAAACATACAGCTTAGGGTGGCAGCTGTATACTGAAAACAATTTAATTGACATCGATCTTTAAAGAAAGCCAAACATTTGGCCACGTCTAACGGATATATTACAAAGGAACAAATATGAACCGGGTTATGAAAGGCGACAGAGGAAATTAAGCCGAATTCAACCTAAACACCTTTGGTAATACAATCAATTATAGCATCAAAATCATGGCAAGAAGTTCTTTGGAGTTGATCAAGGCCATACGCGAGACTGCAAACAGGCTAGCAAGCGGCGATAAATACGAATGGGGGCATATGGGTAGCTGCAATTGTGGCCATTTAGCTCAAAGTATTACAATCTATAGTAAAGGCCAAATACATGGTGCAGCTATGTGGCGCTACGGTGATTGGCGTGAGCAACTGCGGGACTATTGCCCTCAGAGTGGTTTACCGCTAGATGAAATTATAGACCAAATGCTGGATAAGGGCTTAACACGATATGAGTTAGCTCACCTGGAGTCGCTTACCCACCCTGATATTCTGGAACGGCTGCCGCTCAATCAGAAACATCTTATACATAACCGGCAAAATGATGTGGTGCTGTACCTGAATACCTGGGCTAACCTACTGGAGGAGCAACTGGAGCCAAATAAAGTATTGGCTGAAGATCACGAGCTTATACTAGTATAAACAAGCAACTAACGCCTGATAAGAGTTTTTTCTTTAGCTTTAAGCTGACTAAGAGAACTCAGCTATGCATAAAGAAACAATACATGCTGCAGCAAATTATGTACAAGGCTTGCTCTCCGGAGAAGGGTCAGGGCATGACTGGTGGCACATACTTCGGGTATGGAATAATGCCAAGCATATTGCGCAGCAGGAACAGGCAGACATATATGTTGTAGAATTAGCGGCTCTACTGCATGATATCGGTGACCATAAATTCCATAACGGAGATGAAACCGTTGGGCCTAAAATGGCCCGTAGCTGGATGGAACAGCATTTTGTGGAGGAAGAGGTCATTGGCCATGTTTGCAGCATTATCAAAGACCTTTCTTTTAAAGGAGCCGGCACATCCTCTCATATGCCCACTTTGGAAGGCAAAGTAGTGCAGGACGCGGACAGACTGGATGCCATCGGCGCCATAGGTATAGCCCGCACTTTTGCCTATGGCGGCCATAAAAACCGAGAAATGTATAACCCTGGCATAAAGCCTGTGCTGCACGACTCCTTCGAGACTTATAAAAGTAACACCGCTCCTACCATCAATCATTTTTACGAAAAGCTTTTACTGCTAAAAGACCGTATGCATACTGAAACAGCCCGGAAACTGGCCCTGCATCGGCACCAGTACATGGAAGAGTTTCTAGATCAGTTTTATGCGGAATGGGACGGCACCAAGTAAGCAAAGCGTTCAACCAAACTCTATTTATACTTTCTCAATGCATATATCAGTAAGCAAAGCGTAAGGCCTCTATGGAAATACCATTACTATCAGACATAGTTATCATACTTGGGTTATCGGTTATTGTAATCCTTCTTTTCCAGCGCTTTAAACTCCCGACTATACTTGGTTTCTTGGCCACGGGCGTAATCGCCGGCCCGCATGGATTAAGCCTGATAACTGCTTCGCATGATATTGAGATTCTTGCTGAAATAGGTGTTATTCTCCTGCTTTTCATTATAGGGATGGAGTTCTCGCTTAAGCAGCTGGCGATGATAAAACGCACAGTGCTTCTGGGCGGCACAACGCAGGTGCTGGCAACTATAACCTTGGTGGCGCTGGTGATGGTTTTGCTTAATTTTAATTGGGGAGAGTCTGTTTTTATGGGCTTTCTAATAGCATTGAGCAGTACAGCTATTGTACTGAAACTACTCCAGGACCGCGGCGAGATAAACAGCCCGCAAGGCCGTGTGGTGTTGGGCATACTTATTTTCCAGGATATTGTGGTGGTGCCTATGATGCTGCTGGCACCGTTGATGGCTGGCGGCTCAGAGGATGTCGGCACTGCCCTGCTGCTGATGGCTTTGAAAGGAGCCTTCGTTATCGTGTTCGTTTTGATCAGTGCGCGCTATCTTGTGCCTCGGCTGCTGTACCTCGTAGCTGAAACCAAAAGCAAAGAGCTGTTTATACTTAGCGTAGTGGTTATTTGCTTTGCCGTAGCGTGGCTTACTTCCAGTCTGGGCTTATCGCTTGCCTTAGGTGCTTTTATGGCAGGGCTTATTATCTCAGAATCAGAATACAGCCACCAGGCAACCAGCAACATACTTCCTTTCCGCGAGATTTTCACCAGCTTCTTCTTCGTGTCCATAGGCATGTTACTGGATTTTGGTTTTCTGCTGCAGCACTTGCCTGTCATCCTGCTATTTGTTGTGCTTACGTTCCTGTTGAAAGGTGTAGTAGCCACTGTCGCGTCGCGGATGCTACAATATCCCTTGCGCGTTTCGTTGCTGGTGGGTTTATCGCTTTTTCAGGTAGGTGAGTTTGCTTTCATACTTTCTAAAACGGGCATCAGCACCGGACTTCTTTCTGAAGAGACTTACCAGTATTTTCTATCCGTATCGCTGCTTACCATGGCTATTACGCCATTCGTGATGGGTTCTTACCGCCAACTGGCAGACCTTATCGCTTCTCCCTTCACTTCTAGCAAGGAGCCTATGCCCTTCTCGCATCAGCAACAGGATGCGCACGGCGACCTCCCTGAACTCAACGACCACATCATCATTATAGGATATGGTATAAACGGGCGCAATGTTGCCAAGGCAGCCAAATACGCTAACATTCCTTATGTGATAGTGGAACTGAATGCGGCTACAGTTAAAAACGAGAGAAAACAGGGAGAGCCGATAGTATATGGGGATGCTGTTCACCCTATGATTTTATCGCATATAGAGTTACACAAGGCCCGGGTGGTGGTGATCGCCATTTCAGACCCGGAGGCCACCAAGCGCATTGTTTCTACTATAAGAGAAATATCCGCTAAAGTACATGTTATAGTCAGAACGCGCTTTCTGCAGGAAATGGAGGAAAACTTCAGGATTGGGGCGGATGAGGTGATTCCAGAGGAGTTTGAGACAAGCATAGAAATTTTTACCCGCACCCTTAACAAATACCTCATGCCGCGGGATGAGATTGAAGCCTTCACGCAGAAAATCAGGTCTGATAACTATGAAATGTTTCGCAGTCTCACGTCCAACCACAACTCAGATATCGGTAAACTGAGCGTGGATTTGCCTGATATAGAAGTAGCAAGCTTAAGGGTTTACACCAAAGAACCGGAGATCATCAACAAACCGCTTTTGGAATCGAACATCCGGAACAAGTTTGCTATTACGATTGTGGGGATAAGACGTAAGGAAGAAACTATACTTAACATTAACGCTACGACTCAAATTAGGCGCGGCGACTTGTTATACGTGGTGGGAAAACCAGCTGATGTGCTGCGATTTAACTATTACTTAAAAGAGTAGGTATAAACTGTAGCCAGCCAAGGCAAAATGGTTGGCTACAGCTGCTCCATTACCTCATCCACTTTATTCTGAACTGCACCGGCGCCGGCGTTAAACTTTATGCCCCCTTCAGCCCATCCGCGCCAAAGCAGCATTTTAGACCTGGGGTTGATCAGATCAATAATTAGCGTGCCCTCCTTAAAAAGATCGACGCTGCGGTAGCCCGGCATGTCGGCATAGCCGTACTCGTAGCGGTAACCGCTCATGTAGCCGTAGCTATAGCCAAATCCAGGCGAAAAGTTCTCAGGCTTGTCCTTCTCTACCGGCACCGATACGCTAATATCGTAAGCTACCAGCACATCCGGATTTTTCTCCACCTTAGTATAGCCGCGCTCCTGCATTTCTTTTTCAACAGCTTCAATCATGCGGTTATGCAATGCCAGCTTAAATCCTTTTAAGTATTCAGCATCAGCAGGTGGTGCAGGCTGGTACCAGGCAAAGGTTTTTGCGTTGCGCAGGCTGGCAGCATAAGGCGCCTTAATAGCTTTAGCCCCCATAGAGGCAGAAGTTGTAACACAAGATGACAGACATACTATACCTGACAGTAAGCCAGATATAAGCAGGAGGGAAACGTTTTTTTTCATAGCTCTTGATCTAATAGTTGTAGCACGTAAAGATTTTTGCACTTATCTGTATACAACAAATATAGTAAAAAGTATACTTTATCTGTAGCATCATAATGCCTTGGCTTAAGTGGTATTAGCTTTCATACAACATACCGACGCACTTCTAAAGCCTGCCATCTCTCCTATTACGGTGAGTTGTGTTTATTTGTACAGCCCCTCAAAACTCGATGGTACAACTTGTAAAAGCTGCAGAAACAAACTATGCCTAATATCCGTGTATGTCCTTAATAACATAAACTAAACGCATTATATATGTCAGATGTATCATCACATGTTCCGAGCCCCCCTCCTAAATGGATAGAAAATTTTGCCAGGTTCGGACTTAGCGCAAAAGGGGTTGTTTACTGCCTTGTGGGCATAATCGCTTTCATGGCAGCTTTCGAAATCGGTGGGCAATCCACTGGCAGCACCCAAAAATCAAGCATTCTAAAAACAATTCAGGATTTACCCGCAGGCAACGTACTTCTAGGAATTGTAGCGCTCGGCCTGCTTTGCTATGCTATTTGGCGCTTCATACAAGCTGTAAATGACACCGAAGATAAAGGATCTGGCGCTAAGGGCGTGGCAAAACGCCTACGCTACATTTTTAGCGGGCTTGTATATGCCGCTTTCGCTTTTCTGGCAGCTCGCATTGTGCTCGGCAACGGTGGCGGTGGCGGTGGAGATTCACGTGAGACACTAGTGGCTAAGCTACTGGCGCAGCCTTTCGGGCAATGGCTGGTGGGGATTTTAGCAGTAGCCACTATGGCCGTAGGGCTTTACCAGATTTACTACGGTTACTCAGAGAAGTATAGAAAGAAGGTGCAAAGCGGCGGATTAGAGCACGATGTTGAGCACCAGATGATTCGGGCAGGAAAAGTAGGTTATATGGCCCGTGGTATAGTATGGTTGGTGATTGGTTACCTGTTCCTGAAGGCTGCGATGAACTCCAGTGCACAGCAAGCAGGCGGTAGCAGCGAGGCATTTCAGTTCCTCGAGAATGTATCTTATGGTTCTTATGTACTAGGCGCCGTTGCATTGGGTGTGATAGCTTATGGCATCTTTATGTTTATGCGCGCAAAATACCAGCCTATCCATACTTAAGCTAAAGTATATTTCAAGAGCATGCCTCCTTCTTTGGTTTTATACTTAAGGAAGGAGGCATTTTAATTTAATGCACCTTTTTACTTTTAATCTGATGTTTAAATATCTAATTTTTTCTGGAGAACAACATGCGTGTTAATGGCACTAATTTTATACATTAGAGATAGCAAAGATGCTTTCCCAATTTAGGAAAAACCGCTCCTGCAGTTGTAAAATAGTATATTTTTCAATTACTTAGTCCCCAACCTGGCTTTGTTGAGCATTTATGCCAAAAGGTATTATTTTAACCTAATCCCAACATACTATTTTAATACAAACTAGTATGTTATTTCGGAAGCGATACATGAAGAATACTCCTTTCAAAATATTTATTCTGGACGATGATGTGTGGTATAGTGAGCTACTGGAGTATCATTTGTCACTCAACCCTGATTACGAGCTAACCAAGTTCCATTCAGCGAAGGACTG
This sequence comes from uncultured Pontibacter sp., assembly GCF_947495565.1. Lineage (GTDB taxonomy): Bacteria > Bacteroidota > Bacteroidia > Cytophagales > Hymenobacteraceae > Pontibacter. The sequence continues at coordinate 56,921 of NZ_CANLZM010000013.1, read as the reverse complement.
CCTGACGAATCTGCACCAGCGCCCCGATGTTATCACGCTCGACTATTCGCTTCCTGATAAAAATGGAGCCGAAGTACTCAACAAAATCAGAGAACAAAGCCCGGATACACAGATCATTGTCATTTCCGGACAGAAGGATGTGGCTACTGCCGTAGACCTTTTAAAGAAAGGCGCTTACGATTATATAGTTAAGGACGAAGATACACCTGAACGCCTTTGGAATACTATAAACAAGATTCGTGAAAACGTTTCTTTGCGCCAGGAAATCGACCAACTGCGCGAGGAGATCGGCCAGAAATACGATTTTAGCAACTTCATTATCGGGAACAGCGACGCCATGAAGCGTGTGTTTACGATGATGGGGAAAGCGGCAAAAACAAACATCACCGTATCAATAACAGGAGAAACAGGAACAGGTAAAGAGCTAGTTGCCAAAGCCATACATTATAACAGCCCTAAAAAGAAAATGCCATATGTGGCCGTAAACGTGGCAGCCATTCCACGGGAGCTGATCGAAAGTGAGCTTTTCGGCCATGAAAAAGGAGCCTTTACTGGCGCTGTTGCACGTAGGCTTGGGCGGTTTGAAGAAGCCAACAAAGGCACTATATTTCTGGATGAAATTGGAGAATTAGACATAAGCCTTCAGGCAAAATTGCTGCGGGTGCTGCAAGAGAAGGAAATTACGCGGATCGGTGGCAACAGTGTGGTGCCGATAGACGCGCGTATAATTGTGGCAACACACAAAGACCTGGCTGAAGAGGTTAAAAAAGGTAACTTTAGAGAAGATTTATATTACCGATTACTGGGCTTGCCGATACAACTGCCACCGTTGCGTGACCGGGGCGCCGATATTCTGGTGCTAGCCAAATCCTTTACGGATGCTTTTGCAAAGGAAAACGGGCTTGGAAAAAAAACACTCTCTATGGAGGCGCAGGAAAAACTTTTGGCCCACTCCTACCCTGGCAACGTTCGCGAGTTAAAGGCTGTGGTAGAGTTGGCGGTAGTGATGGCTGATGAAAATATCATAGAAGCACACGATATTAACCTTACAGCCAGCAACTCGGAAAAGGACTTTCTGGCAGTGGAACGCTCTTTAAAGCAGTATACAACTGAAATTATTCAGCGCTTCCTGGATAAGTATGATAGCAATGTGCTTTTAGTGGCTGATAAGCTAGACATCGGAAAATCTACCATATACCGTATGATTCAGAACAATGAGGTGGTAACAAGATAAACTGAAAGTTGAACTGCAATTTTCAGCTATGATCTAGACTTCCAGTTTAGTTTTATTACCGGCTACATGCTAGGGCATACTTCATGCTAGGGCATACTTACAGAGTTTCAGTTTAGTCTGCACCTAAGTTAACCAAGATATCATACTTGCCTTTATTCATTTACACAAGCTTACTTACATTATTACTTACTCAGCTGCAAGCCCTATAAAGTATACATTGCAGTTTAGTTAAGCCTCGTTAATATGATGATCAAAGAAGAGCTACTTCAGCAGTTAGAGCAGGAAAGGTCCGCCAGAAAGGCCGCTGAAGAGCTTGCTAAAGCTCGTTTAATAGAGCTGCAAATTTTACAGAACCGTCAAGCGTCTTTAAATCGGGAGTTTAATAACCAAAATCCTGAAGCTGATATTATCGAGGAGAAATGGCAGAATATACAGGCAGAGGTACAGAACGAATATCCTAGCCCGGTATTGAGGTTGAGCTATGATGGCGATATATTATTTGCTAACCTGGCGGCGCAGGTATTTATGCGTGAGATTGCCTCATCTCGAGTGCAAAGTCTTACACGCCTGTTACTCCTGCACATCAAGCGCATTCAAAGAAATCCACTTGATGAATCCTCTTCTTTTAATATTTGCATTGCCACTCGCCACTATCATGTGCTGTTTTACCCGGTTTCTCAGAAGGGATACTTTAACCTCTACATGACAGACTTTACGGAGCAGCACCAGGCCGAAACCGCACTTCGCGAGAGCCAGAACCTACTCCGAAACATAGCGCATACTATCCCTAACATAGTATATATCTATGATATAGAAGACAATGCGTGTATCTACATAAACGACCATTTACAAACCGTACTGGGTTATACTGAAGCAGATCTGGAAGCCTTGAACGGGCAAATTTTCTACCATTTAGCTTTACCTGAGCATAAGCAGATGGTTCTGCAGCACTCACAAAGTATGAGTAACGCTTGCGATGGGGAAGTTTTTGATGTAGAATATTTGGTTCATACAAAGTCCGGCGCAACGAAAAATCTTTACTGCCGGGAGAGTGTCTTCAGACGCAAGAGCAACGGCGAGGTAAAACTTGTAATTGGCTCAGCTGAAGACGTAACGCAGATCCGACAGCAGCGCGAAGACCTGCTCCGGCAAAAAGAGTTTTACGAGTCAATCCTCAACCACATTCCATCTGACTTGGTTGTTTACAACAAGCAGCTGCAGTACCTGTTTGTAAACCCTGCCGCTGTAGCAGATTCAGAAGTACGCCAATGGATTATCGGTAAAACAAACGAGGAGTATAGCATCATGCGCAACATCCCTCCTGCGCGCATGAAGGAAAGGAGTTATAACCTGGATCTTGTGCTGGAAACGAAAGCCCGCGTAGAATTCGAGGAAAAATTAACAGACAAAGCCGGACAGCAAGATTATTTTATAAGGAAACTAAATCCGGTTTTAAATCAGCAAGGCGAAGTTGAGCTTATTATAGGCCATGGTTTAAATATATCGGAGCTGCGCCACGCCCAGGAAGAAATTATTGCAAGCGAGGATAAAAACCGCTCCATACTTGCCGCTATCCCCGACCTGATGTTTATTATCAGTAAAGATGGCGTGTACCTTGATATGAAGAACGAGGCGCAGAAGCACTTAATGATTCCGAAAGAGCAAGTAATTGGAACCAACATCTTCAACATGATTCCTAAAGAACTGGCCTCAACCTTTATGACACTGATAGCCAGAGTGATTACTACAGGCATTTATGAAAAGATTGATTATGAGCTGGACCTGCCTGAAGGGTTAAGGCATTATGAAGGCAGGGTGCTGAAGTACAGTGACGAAGAAGTGCTGACCATTATACGGGATATTACAGAAGAGAAAAAGGCAGCACAGGAAGTAAAAGAAAAGAATGAGTTTATAAGGCAAGTGCTAGATGCCAGCTCAAGCCTCATTTATGTAAAGGATGCAAATGGCAATTTTATACTTGCCAACCAAGAATTTGCTAAGCTATTTGATAAAAATTTAGATGAATTAATCGGTCTTAACAGCAATGATATTCACCATAGTACAGATGAAGCTAATTTCTACCTGGATACTGACGCGCAGGCAATCCGGGATAATAGGGAAGTAAGAATTCAAGAGCGGTTTACGCGGAAAAATGGGGAGGTGCTTTGGTTTAATACGGTTAAAAAACCTATCCTTACTAGCGATGGCCAGATCAATGTGTTAGGTATTTCTAATAATATTACGGAGCAGCGCTTAGCGAATAAAATGCTGAAAGAGAGCGAGGAACTGCACCGTCTGCTCTCCGAGAACTCCAAAGACATGGTTTGCCTCCACAACCTGGATGGCAGCTATGTGTATGCATCCAAGGCTGTAGAAGAAATATTAGGTTACAAACAGGAAGAACTGCTCCAGAAACGGCCAAAAGACATCATCCATCCTGATGATATCGAATTCACGAAGCAACAGGTTGTGAACGAGGCTTTGCAGAAAAAAATCAATGTTACGTTTCAGCACCGCCTTATTTGCCACAATGGCTCTGAGCTTTGGGTAGAAACAAGCATACGCCCGATCCTGAACGAATTAGGTGAGCCTGTTAAATTTCAGTCTGCTGCCCGTAACATTACTCATAGGCGCCAATCTGATGAGGCTCTGAAAAACAGCGAGAAAAAATACCGCGACCTAATCAACTATAGTCCCGCATTTATCTGTACGCATGACCTGAACGGTATTATACTATCGGTTAACCCTTACCTGCTTAACATGCTGGGTTATACTGCAGAAGAAATGCTTGGCCATAGCCTCCTTAACTTTTTTCCAAGAGAGGTTGAAGTACAATTTGAGGACTACCTGAAGCAGTTTGAATCCCAGAATTTAGTAGATGGGGTACTGACCATACTTAACAAGGAGAAGCAGGTTCAGTATTTATACTATAAAAACTACAAAGTAGAGGAACCTAACTTATCACCCTACATAATTGCTATAGCGCAGGATATTACCGACCGGATGCGCACGGAACAGGAGCTTACCAGAGCAAAAGAAGCCGCAGAAGAATCGGCACGCGTGAAGGAGAACTTTATGGCCAACATGAGCCATGAGATCCGTACGCCAATGAACGGCATACTCGGCATGGCCAGCCTGCTGCAAAAAACCACGCTTGATGAGGCGCAGCAGAACTTCCTGAACATCATAAGGCAGTCCGCCGACAACCTGTTGGTTATCATTAACGACATTCTGGATATTGCCAAAATCGAGGCAGGTAAGGTGGAACTTGAAGAAATACCTTTTAACCTGGCAGAAACAGTTAGGCTAGCTTTTCAGACGTTTATTTACAAAGCTGAGGAGAAAGAGATTGCTTATATACTGAAGCCTTTAGAGCTAGAGCATACTGTAGTAATTGGTGACCCGTACCGACTTAACCAAGTGTTACTCAATCTATTAAGTAACGCAATTAAGTTCACAGAAGAAGGCAGCGTCACCCTCAGTTGCAAAGCACTGGAAGAGTTGGAAGACCGGGTTACAGTTGAGTTCTCGGTGACGGACACAGGCATCGGCATACCGCCGTCTAAAGCTGATTATATTTTTGAAGGTTTCAGCCAGGCCTACTCCAGCACTACCCGTAAGTATGGCGGCACAGGATTGGGGCTTAGCATTTCTAAAACACTGATAGAGATGCAGGATGGCCGCATTTGGGTAGAAAGTATAGAGGAGCGAGGCAGTACGTTTAGTTTTATACTTACCTATTTAAAATCTTCAGAAGAGCTACAGGTTTTACAGGAAGAAGAAATTGATTATAAAAGCCTGGGAACTATAAAAGTGCTGCTGGCAGAAGACAACGACATTAACATTTTCCTGGCGCAGTCAATTTTAGAAGACTGGGGTGCTGAAGTAGATGTGGCTCCGAACGGACGAATAGCTGTGGAACTGGCAGAAAAGAACCTGTACGATGTCATTCTGATGGATATACAAATGCCTGAGCTTAGCGGCATGGATGCAACGCAGGAAATCCGGAATTTAGCGAATGAAAACAAGGCCAATGTGCCGATCATCGCCTTGACAGCCAACGCTTTGAAGGGCGACGCAGAAAAGTATCTGGCAGCAGGCATGAACGATTATATGTCTAAGCCTTTTGAAGAACAGAAATTATTTATGAAAATAGCGGCCTTGCTTCCGCATAAATCAAACCAAACAACAGACGTTTTGCAAGACATGCAACCTATTGAAGACAATCTGATTAAGCTAACTGAGCCACTCTATGACCTGGCTGTACTTCATAAAATAGCCAGAGGGAATGATGACTTTATTACCCGCACAAAAAAGCTTTTCATAGAAACCGTACCGGTAACAGTAGCCGATTTGCAGCTAAAACGTGACCTGGCAGACTGGGATGGCGTCGGGGCTGCCGCCCATAAACTTAAATCCTCGATTGATACCTTGAAGATTGAATCTTTAAAAGAGGTAGTGCGGCAGATAGAAAGCGAAGCAAAAACCCAGGGAGATCTTTCCAGAATCAACAGAGATATTGACGTATTAGTAGCGGTAATGGAGCAGGTTATAACCCGATTAGAAGCTGAACTGTAGCGGATTTATACTTTAATTACACTCTTAAGCCATGGCCCCTTCTTCGGAGCCATGGCTTATACTTTTAGTAGCAAATGATAAGGCCCTATACTTTATCCAAGCCATAAATCGGTTTTACAGCTAAACCCGCTTGTTAAGATTGTGGCAACGGAGGCCAAACCTCTGTTGCAGATTTCGTATCTTACTGTATTAAGTGTAAATACGGTAAAACCCATACATGCATATCACAGAACCGACAGCTCTTTTAGAGCTAACCCAACTGCGCCGCCACCTGCACCAGCATCCTGAACTTTCAGGTGCCGAGACACACACAGCAGCCTATCTCGAAGCTCTTTTACGAAAGTACTCGCCTGCTGCTATACATAGCCAGGTAGGGGGAACAGGTTTACTGGTCGTTTTTAACAGCAAAAATCCTGATGAAGGCCCTACTATACTTTTTAGAGCTGAGCTGGATGCCTTGCCTATAGTTGAAGACAACCCAGACTTGGCCTATACTTCTAAAAATACCGGAGTAGCTCACCTTTGCGGCCACGATGGTCATATGACCATCCTGATGGGCCTTGCAAGTCTGCTGCACCATCACAAACCATCGAAAGGAAAATTTATACTTCTGTTTCAGCCGGCAGAAGAAACCGGTGCCGGTGCCTGGGATGTTCTGCAGGATGCAAGGCTACAGCAACTGAACCCTGATTACGTTTTTGCGCTTCACAACCTGCCCGGCTGGCCAAAACACCAGGTAGTGATAAAAGAAAACGTCTTTGCCGCAGCCTCTACAGGCATGATTGTAGAACTGCACGGTAAACCATCGCACGCAGCTGAACCTGAGAATGGCAATAACCCAGGAGAAGCGATGGCAGAGATTATACTCAAGTTCAACGAAATGATTCGCCAGAAAGAGCTTTTCCAGGACCTGACACTGCTGACGGTTATACATGCTCAGTTGGGCGAGGTGGCTTTTGGCACAAACCCAGGCATAGGCACTGTGATGGCAACCCTTCGCTCCTACCAAACCGCAGACCTGCATAAGCTAAAGGAGCTGACCAGGCAAAGCGTGGAGCAAATTGCCTTAAAGTATAGGTTAAAGTATAAAATAAGTTTTGTAGAGGAATTCCCGGCTACCATAAATCACAGCAAAGCCGTACAACTGGTAAGGCAGGCCGCAGAAAAACTAGACTTGCAGGTACAGGAGGCGACACAGCCATTCAGGTGGTCAGAGGATTTCGGGCACCTGACGGCAAAGTATAACGGTGCATTGTTTGGCTTGGGTGCCGGTATGGACCAGCCCCAACTTCACCACGCCAACTACGATTTCCCGGACGATCTTATCCTAACTGGTGCCTCTATGTTTTACGAAATAATTCAGCAGACACTGCATACATAACACCTTATGCTTCATAGCTCTTACATTGAGATAAGTAAATCAGCACTTCAGAATAATATCAACTTCCTTAAATCTGAAGTCGGTGCTTCTGTCAAGCTGTCTTCTGTTATAAAAGGCAACGCGTACGGGCATGGCATAGAGCTGTTTGCTCCGTTAGCGCAGGAATGCGGCATAGATCATTTCTCTGTGTTCAGCGCTGATGAGGCACACAGGCTTTTGCAGACCATTAAAATGCCGGCAACGGTTATGATTATGGGTTATTTAGATAATCCAGAGCTGGAGTGGGCCATACAGCATGATATTGAATTCTTTGTATTTGAGTTAGATAGATTGATAGAAGCAGCTGCTATAGCCAAAAGGCTTGGCAAAAGGGCTAAAGTGCATCTGGAGCTGGAAACTGGCATGAACCGAACTGGTTTTGATAAAGCAGCCCTGGAGCATGCCGAATCTATTTTAGAAGGTTGCCAGGAGCAGATTGAGCTGATAGGCATCTGTACCCATTTTGCCGGTGCCGAGAGTTTGCAGAACCATGAGCGCGTACAGAAACAGCTACAGCTTTACGAGCAGCAACTTAATCGCCTGCAAAACGGAGGCTATCATCCCAAACAGCGCCACACGGCCTGTTCCGCAGCCATGGTCTCCTATCCAGAAACACGCATGGACATGGTGCGTGTGGGGATTATGCAGTATGGTTTCTGGCCGAGCCCTGAAATTTACAGCCACTACATCAGCCAGCATGATGATAAAAAAGATCCGTTACGCCGCTTAATCAACTGGAAGTGCCGCATCATGAGCCTAAAAAGTGTGCCGCAAGGCGAGTATATTGGTTACGGCACCTCCTTTCAGGCTCCTCGTGATATGGTGCTGGCAGTTGTTCCGGTGGGCTATGCCTGGGGTTACAGCCGCGCCCTCAGCAACCAAGGGCAGGTACTGATTAAAGGCTTGCGGGCTGCCGTTGTCGGTACCGTGAACATGAACGTGATGATGGTGGACGTTACCAATATTCCGGATGTGCAGAAAGACGATGAGGTGGTGCTTTTAGGTACGCAAGGCGACGAAAGTATAACGGTAGCCTCTTTCGGCGAACTCAGCACACAGTTAAACTACGAGCTGCTCACCCGCTTACCTGTCAACATACCCCGTTATATTATAGATTGATAGCACACTTTACTTAAATATTCCCTTTTGCCATACCTTTTAAGCCCATACTTGATAAGAAGCCGCTGCTAATACAGTCTTTCCAGTAACTCAGAAATGATCGTTGCGGGTCTCTATTAACCATAATGGTACCGATGCGGGGCTTCTCTCCCTCACTTGGGTTAGCATCTTTTATAGCGACAGTGTTGGCTAAAAACGACAGTACATTTTTGCCCAGCCCCTGCTCTCCACCTGAGCCTTTGGTTAATAAATCTATTTTAAGGTTGCTGTAAAGAAGCGTTAAATTTCCGTTTGCCTCCGAGTCATTCAGTTCTGCTTTGAAACTGCCACTTCGCACTTGTCCGCTTTCCATTCTTACAAAAGCGGTTGGTATAAGTATGGGGTTCAGCATTTGCAGGTTTGCTTCGCCGATAGTGCCTTCTAACGTATGGTATCCGTTCTTGTGCAGCAACGGAATACGTGCGGTCACTTCTAGCTTTGCTCTATCCATCACCATAGTACTAGCTTTGATAACGGCGGGCTTTTCCATACTTATCTGCTCGGGTATGTTTGAAATGTTAGTGGCAACAGCATTGAGCTTATGAAATGTAATATGGCCTCGCTCTGCTGCTTCAGGCACTAATTCAGCATACCTGGCATAGCCATTTTTCAACTCAAGAGAGTCTATCAGGAAAGGAGTTTTTATACTTTGCACCATCTCGTGCGGCATGGGCTTTTTCCCTTTTATGTTAAAATGCTGCTTATCTTTAAATGCGATAAGCGAAGGAGTCTGCACCAACACATACTTTATTCTGACCTCATTGCTGCGCGAGTGCTTCCCAAAATCCATGCCTTTACAAGCTACCTGTTCCACCTTCAGCTCCTGGTGCGTAACAGCTTCTCCCTTTGCTCTTGCCAATGCAGCCGGGCCTACCAGCGGGTTAAGCTGAATCTTCTTAACTATAATTTCACCTGTTACACTATTTACAAACAGCGAGTCAGTTGTTGCTTTGTACAAACCATCTGGCAGGAGAAATGAAGCATCGGTAGCCTGCACCTCATACTTTTGAGCGTAATAGGCCCTGTCCTTTGCATGAAAGGAAGCACTGTTCAACTTAAAATCAGTAACAGTAAGCAAAAAACGCTGTACAGAAAGCATTGTATCGGATTGAGCTCCGCTGCGGTAATGAAGGCTTGCCTGGTTAACATCTATTTTGCCGATAGCCAACCCGTTCATAAAGCCTTTCAATGTCTCGTGCAGCGGTTTATGTGTTGTAGTGGTATCCTGGCGCATCACTGTCATCACCATATTCGGCTGCTGCACAGCTAATTCATCCAGCACCACATCCTGGCTAAAAAGGACTTTGGCATAACTCAACCGCCGCATGCTAATTCCGTTTGTACGCAGGTCCAGCAATGTTCTGGGCACCTGCTGCCCCTTTCCGTTTAGCTCTTCCCATCTTTTATAATCAGGTGCCAGCGACAAACTATCCACGGAAAGACTGCCTAAGAAAGGCGATGTTTCCAGGCCATAAAGCTGCAACCTATACACTCCATTGGATTGTTTGGCGACCATATTTTCTATTTTACTCTCAAGCCAGAAAGTAAAGGCGAAGAGGCCCACGAAAAGCAGAAGTGCAACTCCCACAACCCATGCGGTAACTTTAAGCAACTTCTTTACTTTTATAGATCCTTGTTTTTGATTTTTCTGCATGTAAAAGTATCATTTAGCACTCCATACGTTAATTTCAAGGTATCGCTGTATAGCAGATCATAAATATTGCTTATAATGCGCTTAAACTTAGCAAGCTGTAATTCTAAAATTAAACTTCACGCTATGAATACACCCAAGTGGTTAGATCGCATCCTCTATCCTTTCGGCCATCATACTTTTGCGTTGCCCGAAGGTAATTTGCATTATGTGGATGAAGGTACAGGTGAGCCAATCGTTTTTGTACATGGTACGCCCACCTGGTCATTTGTGTGGCGGCAGCAGATTAAATCCCTCAGCCGGAACTACCGCTGCATTGCCCCCGACCATCTTGGGTTTGGCCTTTCTGATAAACCCCGCGATTTCTCTTATGCACCAGACGGACACGCTGATAACCTGGAACAGCTCATTCAGCACTTACAGCTAAAAAATATCACACTGGTTGTTCATGACTTTGGTGGGCCAATTGGTCTGCGCTATGCGTTACGTCACCCTGAAAACGTGAAGAACATCGTTATCTTAAACACGTGGATGTGGAGCCTGGAGGAGGAGAAAACGATGATGAAGATTAGCCGCTTTATGTCCGGAAGTATAGGCAGATTTCTCTACCTGCAATTGGGCTTCTCGGCAAAAGTTTTACTGCCACAAGGTTACCTGGAGCGCAAACACCTGACAAAAGATATAAAGCAGCATTATCAGAAGCCGCTTTCCTCCTCTGCCAACCGGCTGGGCACCTGGAACTTTGCTAAAGCTTTGCACCACGCTAACCCATACTTCGCGGAGCTGTGGGAGCAGCGGGCCAAGTTAAAAAGTATAAATAAACTGATTCTGTGGGGCGAGAAAGACAAACTGCTTCCGCTCCACTTTTTACAGCGATGGCAGCAAGAGTTTCCGGAGGCTAAAACAGTTAAGTATAAAGCCGGGCATTTTGTGCAGGAAGAGAGAGGTGGAGAAGTGGCAGATGCTATCAAAAGCTTTGTGCAAGCCAACTAAAAAGCAGCTGCAAGTATGGGTTTATACTTGCAGCTGCTTTACATAATCTCTTAACTGGCTACTTTTTCTGATGCCGCTCCTGTAGCACCGCTACCACGTCTTTTAGTTCAAGGCCAGTGGCTACCAGCAACACCAGCAAATGGTAAAGAAGATCTGCTGTCTCGCCTTTCATGGTCTCCAGTTCACCGGCCACCGCGTCTATCACTGTTTCCACGGCTTCCTCTCCTACTTTCTGGGCGATTTTGTTAACGCCTTTCTCAAACAGGAAATTGGTGTAAGAGCCATCAGCCGGGTTTGTCTTCCGCTGCTGAATTACGCCTTCCAACTGCGCTATAAACTGTATAGCGGCCACACGTTTCGCGGTTTCATCTTCACCAAAACAACTGGTGCTGCCGGTATGGCAAGTCGGTCCGTTTGGCTTTACTTTTATAAGCAGTGAATCCGCATCGCAGTCCCGGGCAATGCTGATGACCTCCAAGGTATTGCCGGATGTTTCACCTTTCGTCCAGAGGCGGTTTTTTGAACGGGAAAAGAAGGTAACAAGTCCCTCCTGGCGGGTTTTATCCAGTGCCTCCTGGTTCATGTAGCCAAGCATCAAGACATGCCCGGTTATATTGTCTTGTATCACGGCAGGAACTAAACCACCGGCTTTTTTAAAATCTAGATCCAAAGTTTTATAAGTTTGATAGTTAGAGGATTAAACATGCTTTACTTAAAGTATAAATAAAGCACATTTTAACACTCAAAAATAATTAAATGCGCACTGCTATGCCTTGCTGCTTCAGGTACTGCTTCAGGTCTGGTATACCTAACTCGCGGAAGTGAAAGAGGCTGGCAGCCAAGGCTGCATCAGCATTTGCCTTCTGAAAAGAATCCTTGAAGTGCTCCATACTACCGGCGCCTCCCGAGGCTATAACAGGAACTGAAATAGCATTGGCCACTTCCCCGGTTATATCAAGCGCGAACCCTGCTTTTGTGCCATCGTTGTTCATACTTGTAAGCAGAATCTCGCCGGCACCTAACGCTACAACTTGCTTGGCCCAATCCATAGTTTTATGAGCAGTTTCTACTGTTCCAGCGCGGGTGTATACTTTCCAGCCGGTTTCTTCTGTATACTTGGTATCGATGGCTACGGTAACACATTGGCTACCAAAATGTGTGGCCAGTTCGCTTACCAGTTCAGGGTTTTTGATGGCTGATGAGTTAATAGACACTTTATCAGCGCCATTTTGAAGCAGCACCTCCACATCGGCCACAGAGCCTATGCCCCCGCCAACTGTAAAAGGTATATCAATATGGCGAGCAATATCGCGTACCAGTTCCGCGAACGTTTTACGCCCTTCGTTTGTAGCTGTGATATCTAAAAAAACAAGCTCATCGGCTCCTTGCTGAGCATACCATTTAGCCAGCTCTACCGGGTCGCCTGCATCTCGAATATTTTCGAACTGCACCCCTTTTACGGTTCGGCCGTTCTTGATATCGAGGCAGGGTATAATGCGTTTTGTTAACATAAAAATCGCTCTAAATCTTTTAAACTGATGGTGCCTTCGTAAATAGCTTTACCAATTATGGCGCCCTTCACACCAATCTCCTGCAACTGCTCCAGGTCTTCTACTGTCGTCACGCCGCCGCTGGCTATAATGTCGGCATCTGGCAAAGTCAGCTTCAGGTGGCGGTACGTGTTCGTGGACGGCCCCTGTAGTTTACCGTCTTTGCTGACGTCGGTACAGATAAAAAGGCGCGCTCCGGTTTTTACATAGCCGGATATAAACTCTTGCAGCGGGTATTTGCTCTCTTCGGTCCATGCGCTTATTGCTATGTTAGTCCCTTTAAAATCAGCCCCAATAATAACATTCTCGGCTCCATACTTTAACAACCAACCCTTAACAGTTTCTGGTTCTCTTACGGCTATACTGCCAGCCGTTATCTGAGCGGCACCTGCTTCAAAAGCCTGCTGGATAGCGTCTTCGGATTGAATGCCACCACCAAAATCGATCTTTAAACTGGTGTTTGCGGCGATGCTTTCCAAAACAGCCAGGTTTACAGGCTTTTTAGCTCTGGCCCCGTCCAGGTCTACCAGGTGCAGGCGCTTTATGCCGTGGCTCTCAAAGCGTTTGGCTACTTCAAGCGGGTTGCTGTCGTAAGTGGTTTGCTGGGCAAAGTCCCCTTCGGTTAGGCGCACGCACTGGCCGCCGATTATGTCTATCGCTGGTATAATCTCCATCATATAGCTAAAAAGTTTTTCAGGATTTGTGAGCCGGCAGCACCGCTTTTTTCCGGGTGAAACTGCGCAGCGTAGAAGTTTTTATACTGCAGAGCCGCCGAAAACGGATCTGGATAAGCTGTTTGCGCAATGGTGTATTCGCTTAGCGGCACATAATAACTGTGCACATAATATACAAAGTCCTGCTCCTGCAGCCCGTCAAAAAGCGGCGACTGCAAGCGCTCCAGCTGGTTCCAGCCCATGTGCGGCACCTTAAGGTCTGTTTCAAAGTGCTTCACCGGCAGCGGAATAATGTTCAGCAAATCGGTGTCGCCTTCTTCCGAGTGCTGGCAAAGCAGCTGCATACCCAGGCATACGCCAAAAAAAGGCTGCCCCAGCGTCGGCAGCAGCTTATCCAGGTTGCGAGCCTTTAGCTGCGCCATAGCAGAGGCTGCCTGGCCTACGCCCGGAAAAATCACTTTGTCGGCAGCTTTAATGGTCTCAGCATCGGCGCTCAGTGTTGCCTGCACGCCTAAACGCTCCAATGCAAACTGCACCGACTGCACGTTACCTGCTTTATAATCAACTATAACTAAATTCATTTTAATTAATTTAGAATTGATAATTACGAATCAAAAATGAAGTACAACCGCAAATAGCAGATGGTTTATACTTGCTACATCATCACCTGCTTTAGGCAAACAAACTTGCCAAATTATAAACTCTGCTCATCCATACTTCATCCGGTAATCCTGATCCAGAGAAACAAAAAAGCCTGACTCGTTTCGGAGTCAGGCTTTTGAATATGTACAGTTTATACTACTGGCAAATCCATAGGCAAGCGGCTCCGAAACGTTTGCTTCGTGCATAATGATGATGCTTATGAGCCATTGTGCCATTCATGGTTGCAAATATAGTGCATCAGAAGTATAAACCAACTATTAAATCACTAGAAACTCTCTCTCAGGTCATAAGCCTGCCGCATGCGCAGGATCAGTTTGGCGGATTCCTGGAAATCCACGGTTTGCTGCGCATCCGAGAAAGCCTTCTCCGGTGTCTGGTGCGTTTCATAAATCACGCCGTCGGCACCTGCCATTACAGCGGCCAAAGACATGCTTTCCACATAATCCCGCAGGCCGATGCCGTGCGATGGATCCACAATAACCGGAAGGTGCGTTTTCTCCTTCAGCACCGGCACCGCGTTCAGGTCCAGCACATTTCGGTAAGCGCCTTCATAAGAACGGATGCCACGCTCACACAGCATAATTTTCTCATTGCCATGCGAGAAGATGTACTCAGCTGCCTGCAGCAGCTCCTCAATCGTGCCTGAAATACCCCGCTTCAGCAGAACCGGCTTCTGTGCCTCGCCCAGCGAATCGAGCAGGTTAAAGTTCTGGCTGTTTCGGGCACCAACCTGAAAAACATCCACATAATCGATCATCTCCTCGATCTGCGATACCTGCATCACCTCCGTAATTACCTTAATATCGTTTTCGCGGCAAATGCGGTGGAACATCTTCAGGCCGTCCATTCCCATACCCCGGAAAGCATACGGCGAACTGCGCGGCTTAAACACACCGCCACGCATAATTTTCACGTTATTCTGCTTCAGGTGCGCCACCACACTCTCTATCTGCGCCTCGCTCTCGATTGAGCAAGGGCCGGCCATAATACTGAAGCTGCCTTCTCCAACCACCACGCCGTCGCCTAAATCAATGCGGGTAGGCTGTACGCGCCATTTACGGGATATCAGTTTATACTCTTCCGATACACGGTGAATGTCTGCCACGCCTGGCAGTTGCCCGATATGGCGGATATCAAAATCCTTTTTCCCGATTGCTACCAGGTAGTGCGCTTCCTGAGTTTGAACTTCATTGGCTTTGTAGCCGATTTCCTTTACCTGCTTCAGGATGTTCTCCTTCAGCTCAGCCGGAATCCCTTGCTGCAGTTGTATAATCATATTAATTCTTGATGCTTTGGATAAATGTTGCGATGTTTTGCTGGAGGCTTCCCTCCTCTTGCAGCGCCTTTACAAAGGCACTGCCAATGATGGCGCCGCTGGCGTGGTTACAGGCTGAGGCAAAAGTTTCCTTGTCGTGGATGCCGAAACCGATTACGCCCGGGTTCTGCAGCTGCATACCTGCCACCCGCTGGAAATAAGCCTGGCTCTGCTCAGCCAAACCTAAGGTTTTACCTGTGGTAGAGGCCGAAGACACCATATAAATAAATCCGTTGGTATGGCTGTCGATCTCCCGGATTCGCTCCTCCGGTGTCTGAGGCGTTATCAGGAACACTTTGCTGAGGTTGTGCTTTTCGAACAGCTCCTTATACTCCTCCACATATTCACGCAGCGGCAGATCCGGAAGTATAATTCCATCTATGCCCACCTCGGCGGCTCTTTGGCAGAAACGCTCGACGCCATACTGCATAACTGGGTTCAGGTATCCCATCAGCACCAGCGGAATCTGCGTTTTCTTCCGGATGTCCTTTAACTGGTCAAAAAGCGTAGAAATGGTCATCCCGTTTCTTAACGCAACAGTACTGCTGGCCTGAATTGTAGGTCCGTCTGCCAGTGGGTCTGAGAACGGCATTCCTACCTCAATCAAGTCTACACCGTTTTTCTCCAGCTCCAGAATGATCGTTTCCGTGTCGTTTAAAGATGGGAAGCCTGCTGTAAAGTATACCGACAACAGTCCTTTCTGCTTCTGCTCAAACAGATGCTTAATTCTATTTCTCATCGAAGTGAAAGTGCTTAAGGTAGGTTGATAAATCTTTATCGCCGCGGCCGGAAAGGTTAATAATGATAATATCGGATGGTTTTGCCTGTAGCCTGTCTAATACCGAAAGGGCGTGTGCCGACTCAAGTGCAGGTATAATCCCCTCTAGCCTTGTAAGCTCCAGCACCGATTGCAGCGCCTCATCGTCAGTGGCGCTCATAAAGCGGGCACGCTGGCTTTCAAACAGGTGCGCGTGCAAAGGGCCTACGCCCGGGTAATCCAGTCCGGCAGAAATAGAGTATGGCTCTGTAACCTGGCCGTCCTCCGTCTGCATCAGCAAGGTGCGGCTGCCGTGAATTATACCGTCTTTGCCCAGCACCGATGTAGCCGCCGACTCACCGGAATCTATGCCTTTTCCGGCTGCCTCTACAGCTA
The DNA here is from genome assembly GCF_947495565.1 of uncultured Pontibacter sp. GTDB lineage: Bacteria > Bacteroidota > Bacteroidia > Cytophagales > Hymenobacteraceae > Pontibacter. Next base: position 40,532 of record NZ_CANLZM010000013.1, on the reverse strand, counting down.
TTAATTCAACTGCAGGCTCATCCAGGTAATGGTAAAAAGCACCGGCCGCATTACTGCCGCCGCCTACGCAAGCCACCACATAAGTTGGCAGTTCTGTGCCTTCCTTCTCCAGCAACTGCGCACGCATCTCCTCAGAAATCACTGCCTGAAAACGCGCCACCATGTCCGGGTACGGGTGCGGACCAACTACAGACCCGATGATATAATACGTGTTTTCAGGATTGTTAATCCAGTCACGGATAGCCTCGTTAGTGGCATCTTTTAAAGTTTTACTTCCGCTGGTGGCTGGCACTACCTGCGCACCCAGCATTTTCATGCGGGCTACGTTCGGGGCTTGGCGCTCAATATCGACCTCCCCCATGTACACGATACACTCCAGGCCCATCAGCGCACAAACTGTGGCAGTGGCCACGCCGTGCTGCCCGGCTCCGGTCTCGGCGATAATGCGCTTTTTCCCCAAGCGCTTAGCCAGCAGTACCTGCCCGATGGTGTTGTTTATTTTGTGTGCCCCCGTGTGGTTCAGGTCTTCGCGCTTCAGGTATACTTTGGTGTTATACTTTTCAGAAAGGCGCGGTGCAAAGTATAAAGGCGTCGGGCGGCCAACATAATCTTTTAAAAGATGCTGCAGCTCCTCCTGAAAATCCGGCTCCTGCATAATGCGCAGGTAGTTCTGGCGCAGCTCCTCCACATTCGGGTACAGCATTTCAGGAACATAAGCTCCGCCAAATTTGCCGTAAAACCCTTTTTCGTTAACGTGATAGCTCATTATATTTCGAGACGTTAGTTCTTTTAACTTAGCACAAGCAGACGCTTACGCTCTAATTGTTTACTTTTTTCTGATCAACTCAAACAGCATTCTCAGCTCCTCGATTTTCTTCAGCCCCGGCTCTTGCTCAAATCCGCTGTTTACATCTAAACCGTAAGGCTGCGGACGGACTTTATCCAGATGCTGCATATTTTCGAGGTTAAGGCCGCCGCTCAGGAAGTATGGCTTCGGAGACAGATAACCTGTCAGAAGTTCCCAATCAAAGGGAATACCGTTGCCGCCATACTCTTTGCCACGGGTATCAAACAGAAAAAAGTCTGCTGAGTTTTCGTAAAGTAAAGTATTTTCAAAAACGAACTTGTCATCTACCGAAAACGCTTTTATCACCTCTACTCCGAGGTCCTTTACTTCAGCGCATAGTTTTGGCGTTTCCCGGCCATGCAACTGCACCGCATCGAGTTTATACTTTCCAACCACAGATTTAATAGTATCTATGGATTCCCCGACAAACACACCTGTCTTTTTTATACTTGCAGGCAACTCGGCCAGCAGCTCCGGCGAAATATGGCCTTCCGCAAAGCGCTTTGACTTTTCATAGAAGATAAAACCCATGTAATCAGGCTGCAGCGCCGCCACCTGCCTGATGTTTTCGGGGTTGCGCATACCGCATACTTTTACCTTCATGCCGGTACCTGCTGTTTCTCGAGCAGCTGTCTGTATTCTTTGATAAAGCTGGCGGCGGCATGCTCCGGCCGGCTGCTTTGCATGAACGTTTCGCCAATCAGAAAGCCGTTAAAGCCAGCCTCACGCAACTCCACAAGCGTTTTCGGGTTACTGATGCCGCTTTCTGAGATTTTAGTAACACCTGCCGGAATATTCTTTGCAATTTCAAACGATGCGTTTATATCCGTTACAAAGTCCTTCAGGTTGCGGTTGTTTACACCCACTACGTTCACATCGTCGCTCAGCGTCGCGTCCAGTTCTTCGCGGTCGCGCACTTCTAACAGCACCTCCAAACCAAACGAGCGGGCAAAACCTGCCAGTTCTTTTAAGCGGGCTGGTTCAAGGGCAGCAGCAATCAACAAAATAGCGTCTGCTCCGATAGATTTTGCCTCCACAATCTGGTACTCATCCACAGTAAAATCTTTTCGGAGAATCGGGCAGTAGTTATACTTACGGGCCGTGATCAGGTCTTCGTTTTTGCCGCCAAAGTATGGCCCGTCAGTTAAAATTGATAAAGCAGAGGCTCCGGCCTGCATATAGCCAATAGACGTCCGCTCCACCGAGACATAAGGATTGATGTCTCCTTTTGAAGGGGATTTACGCTTGATTTCTGCAATTATGCCGCTTTTGTCTGGCCTTAGCAGGTAACGCTCCAGCGAAATACAAGGTGTTTCAAAGTATAAGCTTTTCTCCAGCAGCTTCACCGGGTAAAGCTCTTTCCGCTCAGCTACTTCTTTGTATTTGTTGGCGATAATTTCGTCTAGTATGTTCATAGTAAAGTATACTTGATATTTAAAGTGATAATAGCCTTAACCGATAACCAGTTATACAGCAGCTAGTTTCCGGTCTTCTATTAATTTATTGAACAAGGTATAAGCCTTGCCCGATTCCAGTGTTTCTTTTGCTATAATTACAGCCTCCTGCAGCCCCAGCTCCGGACGGTCGCACTGCAATGCCATACCCGCATTAGCCGCTACCACAGCTGTTTGAGCCTCTGTTCCTTCGCCTTTAAGCACCGTAGTGAAAATTTCTGCTGCAGATGAGATACTTCCTCCCCCTTTGATCTGCTCTTGTTGAAGGCGCGGCAAACCTAGGGCAGCAGCGTCTAAAAGAGCTTCCTGGTTATCAGAAATAACCTTAAACGGACTTGTCAGAGAGATTTCATCGTAACCATCTAATGTGTGAAGTATGGTATAGCGGGTATCAGTTTGCTGGTATAGATAGCCATACATGCGTGCCAGCTCCAGGCTGAACACCCCCACAAGCTGACGCTTCGGAAAGGCAGGGTTTACCATTGGCCCCAGCATGTTAAAGAAAGTTTTCACGCCCAAATCTTTGCGGATCGGCCCTACGCTTTTCATGGCCGGGTGGAAAAGCGGCGCGTGCAAAAAGCAAATGTTATACTTCTCTATGCTTCGCTCAAGCGCATCCTTATCAGTGGTAAAATTAATACCAAGCGCCTCCAGCACGTTAGAGGAACCGCAGGAAGACGACACGCCATAGTTGCCATGCTTAGCCACTGCCACTCCATTAGCCGCTACCACAAAGGATGATAGTGTAGATATGTTAAAAGTGTCCTTTCCATCACCGCCGGTGCCGCAGAGGTCTATCGGGTTATAAGCGTCCAGGTCCACGCGGTGGCACAACGCCAGTAGCGCATCCCGGAAACCCTCCAGTTCATCCACGGTAATACTGCGCATCATAAACACAGTCAGGAAGCTGGAAATTTGGCTCTGGTTATACTTGCCTGCCGTAATATTCACCAGCACCTCCTGCGCCTGCGCTTTTGTCAGGGTTTTATGCTCGAATAAATGGTTTAATATCTCTTTCATGTTTCTTATAAGTATCAGCTAACACGACTCTTAATTTTGAACCCTTAACTTTCCAACCAGTTTTTGATCATCTCTTTGCCATGCTCTGTCAGCACAGATTCCGGGTGAAACTGCACGCCCCGTACTTTGTGCTCTTTATGGCGCATGGCCATGATGTGCCCCTCTTTGTCTACAGCAGTTGGCACCAAGCACTCCGGCAGCTCCTGCTCCACGAGCCAGGAATGATAACGGCCCGTCCCGAACTCTTTTGGCAGGTTTTTAAACAGCGGTTCCTCTTCACACACCACTTGCACCGGCGTAGATATCCCGTGCCATACTTCGTTGCTGTTAAATAACTTACCACCGTATACTTCACCTATTGCCTGATGCCCCAGGCATACTCCAAACAAATCTTTGCTGGAGCCATAGGTGCGAATGATATCTTTCAACATGCCGGCTTCATCCGGAATACCGGGCCCAGGCGAGAGCATGATCTTGTCATACTTGCCGACTTCTTCCAGCGTGGTTTTATCGTTGCGGCGCACTGTAACTGTGGCGCCAAGCTCCTGCAGCAGGTGCACCAGGTTATAAGTGAAAGAGTCGTAGTTGTCGATTACCAGAACGTTCATATCAGTTTATCTCTTGGGCTAGTTGAAGGGCGCGGCGAAGCGCCATTAATTTATTGTCCACCTCCTGCAGCTCGCTTTCCGGGTTGGAGGCGGCCACAATACCTGCACCTGCCTGGAAGTAAAGACTATAGTCTTTGCTCAGGAAAGAGCGGATCATGATGGCGCTGTTGAAATTGCCGTTGAAGTCGAGAAAGCCGATGCACCCGCCGTAGAAGGCGCGATTTGTCGTTTCGTAACGGTCTATGAGCTGCATGGCCATGTGCTTGGGTGCGCCGGAGAGCGTACCAGCCGGAAAAGTGCTTGCCACCATCTGCAGCGCATCTTCCTGGCTATGCAATGTGCCTGAAACCTTGGAAACCAGATGAATAACGTGCGAGTAAAACTGTATCTCCCTAAAAGTCTCCACCTGCACACTGTGTCCGTTGCGGCTTAGGTCGTTGCGGGCCAGATCCACGAGCATCACATGCTCAGCGTTTTCTTTTGGGTCAGCTAGCAGTTTTTCGGCCAGTGCAGCATCAGCGGCGTCATCTCCTGTTCTTTTAAAAGTGCCTGCAATCGGAAATATACTGGCTTTTTGATCCTTTATAACTAGCTGGGCCTCTGGGGAGGAGCCAAATATCTTAAAGCTTCCGTAGTCGAAGTAAAACAAGTATGGCGAGGGGTTGATTGAGCGAAGGGCCCGATAAACATTAAACTCATCTCCCTGAAAGCCCTGCGCAAAACGGCGGGAGAGCACCAGCTGAAACACATCCCCACGGTAGCAGTGCTGCTTGGCTTTGGCAATGTTCTCCAGAAAATCCTCCGCCGTGATGTTATGCTCTTCCTCTCCTGTTGTTTTAAAGGAATAACTCGGAATGTTACGGCTGTTCAGCAGCGCCTCCAGCTGTGCAATGCCCTCGTCGTCTCCCTGGTTATAGTTGTGTGCGAAGATATAAGCTTCGTTTGTAAAGTGGTTAATAGCGATTATGTGGCGGTAAACGGCGTAGTATAAATCCGGAATGTCCGCTCGGCCTTCGCGCATGGTGACGTTTATATCCTCGTAATAACGTACCGCATCGTAGCTCATGTAGCCGAACAAGCCATTGTGTATAAAGCTGAATTGCTTGTTTTCCTCCACCTCAAAACTCCTCGAAAACTCGCTTAGCCTTGCCGGTACATTTATCTCTTTGCTGATGTCTGTGGTTCGGACAGTGCCATCCGGAAAAGTCTCTGTCAGCACCTCGTTTTGGGCTTTTATACTTGCCATTGGGTTGCAGCAGATATAAGAGAAGCTGTTTTCGGCGCCATGGTAATCAGAGCTTTCCAGCAAAATGCTGTTCGGAAACTTATCGCGCAATTTCAGGTACACACTTACCGGCGTCAGCGTATCGGCTAGAAGCCGTTTATAAGTGGTGCTAATTTTATACTTGTTCATAGTCAGTTTGAGGTGATGGAAAACAAAAAAGGCCTGCAGTTCGAGGTGAACAGCAGGCCTTTGATACCTTTAGGATTTATGCTTTATATATTACTTCATACTTGGCATAGATGGGCTGTCCACGATACTTTCTGTAACGTGCCACCACCATGCCATATGAAGATTTTGAATCACTATGCTATATTTTTCAGTTTATTGCGGAAAGTGCTGAACTTTCTTGTAGGCAAAAGTAAAGATATATTTACTCTATCAAAATAATTTTGTTCATTAAATTTATTCGCCTCCTACTCCAAACGGGATTTTGCCTTCCTCCTGCTTCACAAACGGGTGCTGTGCCTCCAGTCCGCAGGTATTCTGAATCAGGGATTTATAGAAGCTGACACTGTTCTCCAACACGCTCACCGACAGCCGCTCATTTGAGTTATGAATAAGCTGTGCGCTTTCGCGGTTTACCACTTGCGGGGCAAACCTGAAGATATTATCGGTTAGGTTAGTATAATGTTTGGAGTCCGTAGCCCCCGGAAAAAGAGCCGGCACTACCATCACGTCAGAAAAAGTTTCCGTTATACTATACTTCAGCGCATTGTAAACCCAGGTATCGGTAGCTGTTACCGGCGAAGGAGGCGTGTAAACTCCGTACCGCTCAATTGATACGCGCTCATCGTTTACGGCTTTCGTAACATGATGGAGCACTGTTTGCTCATTCTCGCCATTTAAAATACGCACGTTAACCACAGCAGTAGCGCGCCGGGGCAGCACGTTATACTTCTCACCTCCCGATATAACCGTCGGCACCAGTTTAGTTCTGATCAATGCATCTGTCGCTCTATCCTCAGATAGCTTCTTGAAAATTTTGCCTTTGAATAAACCGTAATGCCGTAGCGCAAATTTATACTTGCCGCCCATCTTCTCTGCCAATGTCTCCAGCGTCTCTCGGGTAGTCGGGATCAAACGTGGCTCAAAAGGCGCATTGTGCAGGTTTTTCAGGGCATTGCTTAATATATCTATAGGAGTATCTTTGGGCGGAACGGAAGAATGGCCGCCTGCCCCGTTTACAGTCAGCAGCAGGTTAAGATTGCCTTTTGCGGCCGTGCCCACCAATGCAAGCGGTTCTTTAACGCCCGGGATTATGCCTTCCGCTATAGCCAGCCCTTCGTCAAAAACGGCCTCAAGCTGCACCCCCTGCTGCTGTAAATGCTTGCTAATCATCCCGGCACCGGCATAGCCTCCTACCTCTTCGTCATGGCCAAAGGCAAGGATCATTGTACGGCTTGGCGTGTAGCCGATTTCCAGCAGGTGCTCCACCGCTTCCAGAATGGCCACTACTCTGTATTTATCGTCCATGGTGCCCCGGCCCCAGATATACCCGTCTTTTATTTTGCCGCTAAACGGCGCGGCCAGCCATGTACCTTCTGAACCTGTCTCCACAGGCACCACATCAAAGTGCGCGCTAAAAAGTACTGGCTTTAATTCTTGGTTCTGCCCCTGCCAAGTATAAAGTAAGCTGTAATCATTAATCACCTCTACTTGCAGTTGTTCATGCGCCAGCGGAAAAGCTTCTGCCAGATAAACATGGAGCTTCTTAAACTCTTCGTACTTGAAATCACTGGTCTCTACTGCAGAAACTGTTTTGAAGCCGACAACCGCAGCAAGTTTTTCAGCGGTTGTTATTTGAGAGGTTAAAGCCGTGCTATCGCTCGTAGAAATAGCTGCTGTTGCTGCAGGAAAAGTTAAAAAGTAGGTTATAAATAAAAATATATACTTCATAAGTGCTGATGCCTGTTAAGATAGACTCATCTTAAAAGCATCTTGAATTTTGAAAATCCGAGGAAATAATTGGCTATGATAGAATAATCTTAAATTACTGATCATCATTATTATTAATAATGTACGTTTAATAAATGTCCCGGTTAAAGTATAAAGTTAGATACACCGCCTGTAGGTGATCTTTATCTGTTAAGGCAAAAGGAAATGAGTATTTACTTGAATTCCTTGGCTTAAGCTGCTTACCTTTGCAACCCCTTTTGCCACAACGCTTACTTGAGTTATGATCCGATCACGTACAGAGCTTCTTTACAGAGACAACACCATAGCCATAGAATTTGACCCCTTGGAAGAGTGGATTTATGTCAATTGGCGCGGTTATCAGAACTACGAATCGGTGGTGGCTGGTTGTGAGAAAATGCTTGAGCTGATGCAGGAGAAAGCCTGTTACCGCATACTCAACGATAATACCTTTGTGGAAGGGCAATGGTCAGCTGCGGCTAAATGGGGAGCTGACGTGTGGTTACCGGCCATGTTTGCAGCAGGCCTTACTTACTTTGCCTGGATATACTCCCCCAGCACTTTAAGCCGACTCTCCACAGACAAAACACTAAAGCTTGCGGATTTCCCGGATGGCATAAAGGTTTTTGACGATATTATTCAAGCTAAAGACTGGCTCCGGTCTCAGATTTAAATCCCGATAGCTAAAACAGAAAGAGGCGCTCATAAAGTATGAGCGCCTCTTTCTGTTACTGGACAGCCTATTACAGTATACCTTTTGTGCTCGGTATAGTGTTATCATGAAGGTCACGCTCTATGGCCATACGTAAAGCCCGCGCAAAGCCTTTGAAAATAGCTTCTATCTTATGGTGCTCGTTGTCACCTTCCACTTTAATGTTCAGGTTGGCTTTAGCCGTATCTGAGAAGGATTTAAAGAAGTGAAAGAACATTTCTGTCGGCATATCCCCTACTTTCTCGCGCTTGAAGTCTGCCTGCCACACCGTCCAAGGCCGGCCACTGAAATCAATAGCAACCTGCGCCAGCGTCTCATCCATGGGTAACAGGAAGAAGCCGTAACGGCTAATACCACGTTTGTCACCCAAGGCCTGCAGAAAAGCGTCGCCCAGTGCAAGTCCGGTATCTTCTATAGTATGGTGCTCATCTATGTGAAGGTCGCCTTTCACTTTGATGCTAAGATCGATTTTAGCGTGCTTGCCGACTTGCTCCAGCATATGGTCAAAGAAGCCGATGCCTGTGCTGATGCTCATTTTTCCGGAGCCATCCAGGTTCAGCTCTACCTGAATGTCAGTTTCTGAAGTGCTTCGGCGTATACTTGCCGTGCGACCGGTGCGCTGTTGCTTCAGAAAAGTATAAATATCATCCCAGCTGTTCGTGCTGAGCGAGGCACCTTCTGCTGCTGCTTCCCCGATAAAGATAGCTTTTGCCCCCAGGTTCTGCGCCAGCTTTACATCCGTCTGCCTGTCACCGATAACGAAGCTGTTGGCCAGGTCATACTCTCCTGCCAGGTAGTTCTTCATCATACCTATTCCCGGCTTCCGGGTTTCCAGCCCCTCGTGCTCAAAGCTGCGGTCTATTAGAATCTCGTCAAACGTTATTCCTTCGCTCTCCAGCACCTCCAGCATTTTGTTCTGGTAAGGCCAGAAAGTATGCTCCGGGTAGGAATCTGTCCCCAACCCGTCCTGGTTGGTAACCATTACAAATTCATAATCCAACTCCTTGAAAATACGCGCCAGGTTGGTGATGGACTTAGGTATGAAAGCGAACTTCTCAAACGAGTCTACCTGGTAATCCGATTTAGGTTCCACTAATATGGTGCCGTCACGGTCTATAAAAAGTGCTTTTTTCATGTATGACTTAGGTATCACTTTAACGTATCAGGTATCACGACACAGAAGCATCTTCAAAGTATAAATTGTGATACAAGATACTTGCTACGCTTAATTAAATTCTGCTATTGCTTTTAACAACTTTTGGTTTTCTTCCAGTGTTCCTACTGATATGCGCAGGCAGGCTTCACACCCAGGCAACGACGATCTGTTTCGAACAACTATTCCTTTATCTAGCAAATAGTTATACAATGAATTTGCATCTTTTACTTTAACAAGTATAAAGTTTGCATCGGAAGGATACACCTGCTCTACCGCTGGCATGTCTGGCAACGCCTCCATCAGCAGTTCACGCTCCTGCACAATCTCCTCAATCATATCCTTCAAAGCCTCTTCACGCTCCAGCGCCTGCAAAGCCAATTCCTGCGTGGCTTCGTTAATATTGTAAGGAGGCTTTATTTTATCCAAAACAGAGATAATTTCTGCAGATGCAAAAGCAAGGCCCAAACGCAGGCCAGCCATGCCCCATGCTTTCGAAAAAGTCTGCAGCACAACCAAATTCGGGAATTGATCAAGGCGTGCTGTCCAGCTGCGTACATCAGCAAAATCAATGTATGCTTCATCCAACACCACCAACCCGTTGAAGCTGCGCAGGATATCCTCAATGCTTTCCGGCTCTATAAGATTGCCGGTAGGGTTGTTTGGCGAGCAGATAAAGATAATTTTAGTGGTAGGCTTTACATGCAACAGCACCTCCTCCACCGGAAGCTGGAAATCCTCTGTCAGCTGCACGGCATCAAGCGCCACATCGTTCAGGTTGGCAGAAACTTCATACATGCCATAGGTTGGCGGCAAATGCAGCATACTATCCTGGCCCGGACGACAAACCATACGGAAAAGCAGATCTATTGCCTCATCTGAGCCGTTGCCTAAAAAAATCTGCTCCGGCTGCACGCCTTTGATTTCAGCAATGCGGGCTTTCAGGCTTTTCTGGTGCGGATCCGGATAGCGGTTATACTTCTCGCCAGCCAGGCTACCCAGGTTATTCTCGTTGGCATCCAAAAACACGCTGGCTGTGCCTTTAAACTCATCACGTGCCGATGAATAAGGCTTCATCTTTAGCACGTTAGGGCGAATTATATCATTCAGGTTAAACACGGTTCAGTTCTTTAAGTCGTATACTTACAGCATTCTTGTGGGCTTCCAATCCTTCAGCTTCGGCCATTATCTCAATTGTCTTCCCTATATTTTGAAGTCCCTCGCGGGTGATGTATTGGAAGGTGATTTTCTTGACGAAGCTATCCAGCGAAACGCCGCTGTAGGCGCGGGCATACCCGTTGGTAGGCAAAGTATGGTTGGTGCCTGAGGCATAATCACCGGCGCTCTCCGGGCTGTAGTGCCCCAAAAACACTGAGCCTGCATTCACCACGTCATCCATCAGCTCCTCAAAATCAGAAACCGACAAGATAAGGTGCTCTGGCGCATACCTGTTAGAGAAATCCATCATCTCTTGTCGGCTGTTTAGCACAATACCCAAGCTGTTTTCCAGGGCTTTTGCGGCAAATTCCTTGCGGGGCAGTATGTTTAACTGTTGCTCCAGCTCCTGCTCCACTTGCTGCAGCACCTCTGCTGATGTTGTGAGCAGGACCACCTGAGAATCGGCACCGTGTTCGGCCTGAGAGAGCAGGTCAGCGGCCACAAAAGCAGGATTGGCGCTGTCATCGGCCATCACGAGCACCTCCGAAGGACCGGCAGGCAGATCAATGGCTACGCCAGCTTTACTTACAAGCTGCTTTGCAACAGTTACGTATTGGTTTCCGGGCCCGAAGATCTTATGCACGGCAGGCACGCTCTCGGTACCGAAAGCCATAGCTGCTATAGCCTGTGCACCTCCCGCTTTTATAATGCGCGTTACACCAAGCAACGAAGCCGTATAAAGTATAGCCGGATGAATACTGCCGTCTTTAGCAGGCGGCGTGCAAAGCACAAGCTCACGACAGCCTGCAATACGCGCCGGCACTCCCAACATAAGCAGCGTAGAAAACAAAGGGGCAGTACCTCCCGGTATATATAGCCCTACCTTATCTATAGCCACGCTTTTACGCCAGCAGTTTACGCCATTCATGGTTTCCACCTGCCTTACCGGCTCAGCCTGCTGTGTATGGAAAAGCTGTATATTACTATAAGCCTGCAGAATAGCCTCTTTCAGATCTTGCGGCACTTTAAACTCTGCATCAGCAATCTCCTGCTCCGTTACCTGAAGGCCCTGCAGTTGCACCCGGTCAAATTTTTCGGCTAGCTGCAACAAGGCTTCATCACCTAGCTCCTGCACCAGCCTGAATGTTTCCTGAATACCAGGCTCCAGTTCTTCCAGGTTTTTGGTTGGCCGTTTCAACAGCTCAGTCCAAGTATCCGGAGTTGGTTGAATAATTTTGCGCATACGCTTAGATTATCATTTTCTCAATCGGAACAACTAAGATACCCTGTGCACCGGCGGCTTTTATCTTCTCTATTATCTCCCAAAAATCGTCTTCATTCACTACTGAGTGCAAAGAGCTCCAACCTTCCTCAGCCAAAGGCAGAACAGTTGGCGCTTTCACGCTCGGCAATAAGTTGCTGATCTCTTCAATCTTATCGTCCGGAGAGTTCAGAAGTATATACTTGGCTTTGCGGGCACGCTGTACGGCATGAATACGGAATAGCAGTTTTTCCAGCACCTCACGCTTCTCCTGCGTAAGATCTTGATTAGCGATAAGCACCGCCTCAGACTTAAACACGCGCTCCACCTCTTTTAAGCCATTGCTAATCAGAGTGCTGCCTGAGCTAACAATATCACAGATAGCCTCGGCAAGCCCTATACTTGGAGCAATTTCTACGGAGCCGCTAATGGTATGGATTTGCGCCTGCACCCCTTGCTCATCCAGAAAAGCCTGCAGCAGGTTTGGGTACGAGGTAGCTATGTTTTTACCGTTAAGATCTTTTATAGAATTGTACTCGGCACTTTTAGGAACAGCCAGAGACAGGCGGCACTTCGAGAACCCTAGCGGCTCAACTGTCAACGACTCTTTCCCCTCTTCTACCAGCACGTTCTGGCCTACAATGCCAATGTCAGCCACACCATCGGCCACATAACCAGGTATATCATCATCACGCAGAAAAAGAATCTCTAGCGGAAAGTTGGTGCATTCTGTTTTTAGCTTTAGAGAGCTGCTGATAAAGGAGATACCGCATTCGCGGATGAGGTTAAGCGATTCTTCGCTAAGCCTACCGGATTTCTGGATTGCTATTCGTAGCATTCTATGTCGTTTCGTAAAGTAAGAGTAAGAATTATAATAAGGCTATATACCCTGCCATTGGCAAAGCATAATACGGGTCAAAGCCCGTCGGGGGCAATATGGTTATATGGATTCCTCTTACGAGGAATGATGGCAGTGGTGGAAATGTACATGCGCAGCCGGGGCAACAGGGGTTGTCCAGCTAAGAGGTGTGCTATATGTATAGGTTTTGCTCATGTACTTGGCGCAAAGTAAACTTGTTTTGCGCTTAAATAAAAGTAATTCTAAAGATAAAATATTACCTGTTGATTAAAAAGATAATTACCTGAGAAGATAATTTGGCATCAAACCTACTCTGCAATAAGCTTGATTAATTTCTGTAAAATAAATCTGCAAACAATCATAATTAGCAAAAGGGTATATTGTGTTTTCTGCTTTATTAATTACTGCAGTCACACAAAGTAATTTCACTACTATACAGCCTTTAAAATAAAATGTTGCCGATCTATGATTATCCAAAAATACCTATACTTACATGGATAGTTGATTAATTGCTGCTGCTATGAACCTTAGAAGTGTCATATACAGCCACATATAGCGTTGCAACAACTTTTACTTAAAGTCCTAAATTTAGCTGATATTTTTTTGAATATTTTATACTTCACAGTATAAGCTGGTACTTTAATAAGCCTTTTGCGCGAATGACTCTTCTAGTTTAATCAAAGGCTAATTAATTTATAAGCAGAGCTTCGGTACTAACTGTATATAATTTTCGTGAAGCATTTAAGTTATTATTGATAAACTATATGCAAAGAATGGAAATATTTAAGACTATTTTAACAAGATGCTTAGCTTTACAGCCAAGATCATCTGCTATTTGCCATATAATTGGCATAGTTTTTACGGTATAATGCCTATTGTAATAGCTTAAATCTGTGACCTAAGTATCATGAATAGATTCATACGTTCCCTTTTCGTACTTTTTGTAATTACTTTGACATGGGCAGGCAGTGCTGCTGCGCAGGTACGGCTGCCACAGGCTAGTCCGGCGGCCATGTTGCGGCAGACAGTTGGGTTAACAGATATTACTGTTAATTACCACGCTCCAAGTGCAAGAGGTCGACAGGTTTTTGGCAGCTTAGTGCCTTACGGTGAGTTATGGCGTGCAGGTGCAAACGAAGCGACTTTGGTTACTTTTCAGGATGAGCTTTTTCTGAACAATGAGCGGGTACCTGCCGGCACCTATTCTTTCTTTATTTTCCCGCAAAACGACTCCTTATGGCATGTAGTTTTAAACAGAGATACTACGCTGTGGGGTCTGGAAGGCTACAATGAACTCGACGACGTAGCTTATCTGGAGGTAAAACCAACCAAAACCTCTGATTTCAAAGAGACTATGCAGTTCTCTTTCACCGACATCAGCACCAACAAAGCCAAGCTCAACCTTGCATGGGAAAACACCATGATCTCGCTCAACATTGAGACAGACATAGAGAAAAAAGCTCTTGAAAATATTGACTACGCTTTATCAAACGCGGCTGATGATGATTGGTATACTTGGGCACAGTGCGCAGAATACATGTTGCCGCGCAAGGAGCATCATCAAAAAGCACTACAGTGGATAAACAAATCCATTGCAATTAAAGAGAACTTTTACAACAATTGGATAAAGGCTAAGCTTTACGCTTATAATAAAGAGTTCCAAATGGCGGCATCTTTGTCGGCTAAAGCTATGGAGTTGGGTACCGTGGAGCCGGAAACATATCAAACCTATGCTAAGCAGATAGAAACGGCCTACAGCGAGTGGAAGAAGCGTAAGTAAAAGTATGAGTAGGTATAAATGCGGCTAAAACTTTGCGACAAGCCTAAGGTTTAAACGGCGGCCTGTCAAAAAGTTTGGCACGGCGTAGGTTACTCCGTTCACATCACTTACATAGTTGTAAGAAACCCGGTTCTTCGCGTCAATCAGGTTTAGTACTTCCAAGCCTATCCAAAGGCTCTCCAGGCCAAGTTTTTTTCGTTTTACGACATCGCTCTCTACAACTATCACTTTAGAGAATCCGATGTCGATGCGCTTGTAGGAGCGGCCGTCAAATGCATTGCGGTACTCAGGCTGTTGCGGAGGGCCGAACGGTAGGCCGCTGCCATAAACCAAGTTGAGGTACATCCTGACAGTTGGGTTATCCGGCAGGTGGTCCTGGAAGAAAACGCCCACATTCAGAAGCTGGTCAGTGGGCCTTCTGATATAGCCCTGCTCCTGTTTACCTAATAATTCACCTTGCGCGTTAAAAACTGAGGTGGAGTCGCCTTCTACATTCTCCTTGGTAGTAAGCAATCCTAAACTTAGCCATGATTCCGCCCCAGGTATAAACTCACCGTTTACACGTACATCAAACCCTGCAGCGTATGCCTTAGTATTGTTTTTAGCATAGTAACGCAAGCGCACGTTGTCCAGATCATAAGGTATGACGTTTGTCATCCATTTATAGTATGCCTCAGTGGTTAGCTTAAAGTCTCTGCCCCAAGCCTGAAAAAGATAGTCGCTGCCTATAATGGCATGTATGGCGCGTTGTGCCTTGAGGTCAGGATTGAGCGTGCCGTTAAAATCACGGAGCTCCCGGTAAAAAGGCGGCTGAAAGTATAAACCTAACGCGGCTTTAAAAGACAGATCAGGGTTTTTAGGTGAGATAAATGCATACTGAACCCTTGGCGAAATATTTAGTTCTCTGTTATAATCCCAGTAAGTTGCCCGCACTCCGTAGGTAATTGTTTTTAACGAATCGAGCTCATATGTGTGCTGCAGGTAACCACTGTAGCGCATGGTGTTTAAGCCGAGGTTTGAACGGAGAAAGTAATTTTGTGTGACAAAATCCGCAGAGTCAGAAAAAATGTACTCCTGCAGCTGATCCTCAATGTTCTCAGAGCCTATCTTGGCACCAAATCTTAAATTGCTGCGCTGGCTTACGCGCCAGGTATTGCGCAACTCAGCAGACAGCATTCGCGCCAGCAGGGTGTTACGGGCATGGTTAAACGTACTGCCAACTCCTCGCTCCTGCTGGCACTCCCCAAAATTATTGCCGTTTGTACCCACATCACAGAGCCGATAGCCAGCTTCCACATCCCGAAATTCCCGCTCCCGAGAATGCACACCCGAAAGTATAAACTCAGAAGTATAGAACTGGCTAAAATGGTGGGTTAAATTAATACCTGCCTGATAGGTGGCATATTCCATCTGCTCCTGCCCGTCAAAGCCGATTAAAAGGCGCAAAGGTGTATTGCGCGTGCCAAAGGTAGTCACCTGGGATTCTGGCTTTACCCGAAAATCGTTTTTGGCATAACTGGTGAGCAGCCCAAGTGTTGTGCGGCCGGCATGTAAGGTGTCTTTAGTCAGGTCTACGTGCACGTACGCCTGAGCATCTGTGAAAACCGGGTTGTACTTGCCATCGGTCTGGAGGCCCTTTAAAACATACTGCCCGTTTTTGTGCCGAACTCCAAACAAGTAAGATACCTTCTTATTTTTGGAGGTAGACTCCAAATGCAAGGTTCCGCCAGTTAAACCTCCGCTGACCGAAGCAGCAAAACCTGTAGGTTGCTTATAATTGATGTTCAGCACCGAAGACAGTTTGTCGCCGTACCTTGGCTGCCACCCTCCGGAAGAAAACTGTATATCCGCTACAAGGTCCGGGTTTATAAAAGATAGCCCCTCTTGCTGTGCTGCCGTTATCAGAAACGGCCTGTAGATCTCGATGTTGTTGACGTAAACCAGGTTTTCGTCGTAGTTGCCGCCGCGCACTGAGTAGGTGCTGGATAACTCGTTATTGCTCGTAACGCCAGGGAGTGTGACTAAGACTTTATTGAAATCACCGAAGGCTGATGGCAGGTTCCTGATCTCGCGTGGATCCAGGGTAGTGACGCTTACCTGCTCCCGACTATCATCATTTTTGCCGCGCACATCCACCGTCTGCAGCTGTTGAGGGTCCGGCTCAAGTATAAACTGCAATACTCGGTTTTCGCCCGGCTTCAATAGTAGCGTCTGTTCCAACTCTTTGTAGCCCAGGTAACGCACCAGCACCACCAGTTCAGTTTGGGAAGGCACGTTAAGTATGAAATTCCCGGAAGCATCCGTTCTGGTGCCGACTGTGCTCCCTTTTAAACCTATTGTGGCTAGCTCCAGCGGCTCCTGCTGCTGGTTAAGCACTTTTCCTATAATATTAGCTTGTTGTGCAGAAACTACTAAGGGCAAAAGTATGCATAACCAAACCGTAAGATATTTCAGCATTTGGAGCGCAGCATTTACTTAACTGATTTTAAATCGGCAATCGTTTGCAACGGATCTGCGGAAGAAAACACGGAGCTACCCGCCACAAGCACATCGGCACCTTTTTCCAGCAGCAGCGGCGCATTGTATTGGTTCACTCCCCCATCAATCTCGATCAAAGCCTGAGAATTACGCTGGATGATCAGGTCCTTCAGCGCCTCTATTTTGCGGTAAGTGTTCTCAATAAACTTCTGCCCTCCAAAACCCGGATTAACGGACATCAGGCAAACTAAATCTACATCAGCAATAACGTTCTCTAGAAGCTGCACCGAAGTATGAGGATTAACAGCAATACCAGCTTTGGCTCCCGATGCTTTAATCTGCTGCACCGTCCGGTGTAAGTGCGTACATGCCTCCAAATGCACTGAAATGGAATCGGCTCCGGCCTCCCTGAATTGCTCAATATAGCGCTCCGGCTCCACAATCATTAGGTGCACATCCATCGGCTTCTGGGCAAAGCGCTTAATGGCCTCCATCACCGGAAAACCAAATGAAATGTTAGGCACAAAACGGCCGTCCATGATGTCTACATGCAGCCAGTCGGCCTGGCTCTTATTCAGCATCTCTACCTCCGCCTGCAAATTGGCGAAATCGGATGCTAACACGGATGGGGCAACTATTGGTCTCATACCAGCAAAGGTAATTTAATATTTATGATCCTAGATGATGAATTATTGACAGCAAGTTAAACTACAACTTTACAAACCTTAGCGTTGCAACTTTACTACCAGACCTAATACGGCACAAGTATAAGCCACTACGTAAGCTCTGAGGAAGAAGCTTAAGCGGTTGCTCCTGCTGCGCCTGCCTGATGTTTTGCCGAAAAACCTGCTTGCCGGCGGCATCCAGCACCTGCACCTCTACCTGCTGCAACAGCCACTCCTGCCCCATATAAAGTATGATCGGGTCGCGCTTGACCGGATTGGTTATGTAGAGACTTCCCGCCGTGGGCAAAGGTGGCAAAGCAGTAATCGTACGGCTATAGTTTGGAACACCGTAACCAATGCTGTTATCTGGATTTTGGCCCTTACTGCCGCTACTGCGTAATAAATCTATTAGTTCTAAGTTAGTCTTAAAAGGATTAGCCTGCCAAAGGCTAGCTGCAAACCCCGCGACAATAGGCCCGGCAAAAGAAGTACCATTGCCCTGTGCCAGCCTACCGCTTGATGTTAAGAAGTATGCCCGCTGCCCAAGCGCCACCACATCAGGCTTTATACGGCCATCTGGTGTAGGCCCAAATGAGCTGAAACTTGCTTTAGTACCTACGGAGTCTACAGCCCCTACGGCTAAAACCGAGTCACCGTCGGCAGGTGCGGAAATGTAACGCCATGTTTTGTTTCCTTTGTTTCCGGCACTCACTACAACCAACATTCCAGTGGCTGCAGCATAATCAGCCGCTTTAGAAACTAAGGAGGTATTTCCGTCCAGGTCTTGGTAAGTATAGCTTTGGGAAGGCGTATCGAAAACAGTGTAGCCTAAAGAGGAATTAATCACATCAGCTCCGGCACTGTCAGCGTACTCAGCAGCCAAAAGCCAGTTTATTTCTTCAATAGTATGTTCTGTAGCGGCATCTTCGGTCCGTAGCAGTATGTAATTGGCTCCATAGGCTGTGCCGATTATACTTCCGGGAGCATAAGCAGCCATAGTAGATAAAACGGATGTGCCGTGGGAATCGGCTCCGAAAACATTCTCCTGTTTCTCTACAAAATCGAAAGAGCCTTTTAACTGATTGTTAGTAAACAGATGCGAAAAAGCCTCTAGATCATTAACTCCTGGAAAGCCTGCATCAAAAACGGCAATGGTCATTTCTGCGCCATTATAACCATCCGCATGCAGCTCATCAGCGCCCAGCATATCAGCCTGATGAAAAGCCGGACCATAATCTTCGCTGCTCAACGCAGTGCTGAATGAGGCTTCATCGACCGCAGCATAACCAAAGCCCTGTTGTGTTCCGGGTGATGATGCCAACCTATTAAGGCTACGAGTGTTTCTGACAAAGGGCAGCGATTCCACAACCTGTAACTGTTCCTCGGTGCACTGCACCACCGCTGCATTAAACCACCGTGAAGTATACCAAACCTTAGCGCCCGCATTTTGGATGCTGGCAACATAGTCAGGGTTTACCGGAAGGTCACGGCTAAGAAGAGGAATATCTTGGCGCTGCCTGCGCTGCAATGCCTTAGGTGACAGGAACGCTAGCGGCTCAGAGAGAGAGAAAGGGGAGTTATTTTTATCTGAAAAGTATATTAAACGCTTCTGCTCCTCTTCGTCTGTGTTGCCAGAACTCTGCGCCAGAACAGGCAGGTGCAGTAGCAGACAGATAAAGAGGAGCAACTGGCGCATAATTTATTCTTTTCCGTAGGAGATTAGTTCTTCATGCCGCTCGTGGCCATGAAGCTTATAGCCAATACCGTACTCACAGTCTTCGCGGTCTTGCGCATTGCAATAGACTATTCTTGTGAATAACCTATACACCATCCCAACCCCTTCAGCGTAAATCTCTTTTCTGTCATCATAGCCAATCCAGGTTTCAATTGGAGAGCCATGAACTACAGTTAGTGTATTATCAAATGTGGTGCCGTTGAGCGTCATAGGCTGGCCGACTTCTTGGTAAGTATAAGACTCCTTAGTAAGATAATAGTCCGCTCTTCTGTTTGTGGTCGGATCAGGCGCATAGCTTGTCTCCTTGTTAGCATTGTATGCATCACCTAGCCATGAGAACCCGTTTTTCACAGGAAAGACCATCTTAACATACCTGGTATTGTTCTTTGTCAGAACAACATTAACATCAGACTTAGAGACAACCATTACAGAGTCGTCGAGCCAGTTCTGGTTTTCATTAGCCCTTACCGAACGGATGATTTTGTAATTAAGCGTATTGGTCTGATCGTAGAAAGTGGTATCAACACGTTCGCGCATCTGAAAGCGGTTGGTGTCGCCAATGTCGCTTTGGAAACGGATATCCGTCACGTTGTATATACGATAGTCTCCCACCTCCAACGGATAATAATCATAGCCCATCGCTTTCGGGTCAGGGTCTTTATACTTATCCTCGCAAGCCGCTACTAAGCCAGCCAGAACAACCAAAAGCAACAGGGCTCTTCTCATTATTGCAACACGTTCAGGTTATACTCTGAGTTATAGTTTGACTCTATCCAGCCTCCGCCTACTACATCATTACCTTCGTAAAAAACAGCAGCTTGGCCAGGCGCTATGGCATGTACACCACTTAAGAAGTGCACTTTCATTTTATCACCCTCCTGCTCTACGATAGCCTCAGTGCCGCCATCGTTGTAGCGCACTTTAGTAACAGTCGGGATAGGCTGCCCAATCAGGTTTTCATACTTAGACATGTTTAGCTTGCCAACCGTCATGGCGTTTTTAGCAAGCTCCTCGTAATTACCAAGCACAACTCTGTTGTTATCTTTCTCTATGCGTGTGACATAAGCCGGGAAACCTAAAGCGACACCTAAGCCTTTGCGCTGCCCTATCGTATAGAAAGGATAACCTTCGTGCGTACCTACCACAGTACCGTCTTCCAGCACAAACTCGCCTCCTGCTACACGTTCTTCCAAACCCTCAACACGGCGCTTCAGGAAGCCACGGTAATCGTTATCCGGAATAAAGCAGATTTCATAGGACTCCGGTTTGTTTACAAGTTCTGTAAATCCTCGCTCACGGGCCATCTCCCTGATCTCCGTTTTATGCAAGTTGCCCAATGGAAAAATAGTGCGGCTTAAACTTTCCTGAGAGATTCCCCAAAGCGCATACGACTGATCCTTGTTTTCGTCTAATCCTTTTGAGATTACATAACGTCCGTTTTCCTGACGCAGGTTCGCATAATGGCCTGTAGCTATAAATTCACAGCCAAGCTGGTCGGCACGCCGAAGCAGGGCATCCCATTTAATATGCGTGTTGCAAAGCACGCACGGGTTTGGTGTGCGGCCTGCCAAGTACTCATCAGTAAAATGGTTGATTACAAAATCCCCGAACTCATCACGGATATCAATAATATAATGCGGAAAGCCTAATTGAACAGCAATATTTCGGGCATCGTTGATGGAGTCGAGTGAGCAACAGCCGGTTTCTTTCTTGCTTGCTCCGCTGGAAGCATAATCCCATGTTTTCATGGTCATCCCCACTACCTCGTATCCTTGCTCGTGCAGCATAACGGCCGCCACCGAACTATCGATGCCCCCGCTCATAGCTACTAATACCCTTCCTTTTGTACTCATCTATATAAAAAGTGTATATCTAATTAAAATATTTGTAAGCTGATACAAATATAGCAACAACAACACAGTTATAAAGATTCAGGTTCTAATAAATGCCGCGGCTCGTGCATTTCCGCCCTAATTCCTGCTGAAAAAAGTAAAAAAGTTGGCAGTGTAGGAAAATCGCTTTTACTTTGGGCTATAGAAACCTGTGTATAATCAGAACTGAAAACTTAAAGTATAAATTACCATGTCCTTACGTACCTCTGTGATAGTGAACGGAATAAACAATCTTAGTGATGCCAGATACTGCGCCGGAATGGGTGTAGACGTTATAGGTTTTAACTTAAAATTGGATGACCCGGAGCGTTTACAGCCTGAAACACTGAAGGAAATTATGGGTTGGGTGGCCGGTGTGAAAACTGCAGGCGAGTTTCTCCGTGCCAGGCCAGATATCATAAATGAGATGGCGCAGGAGTATAAACTGGATTATATTCAGTTGGATGTACCCTACCTGATTGATGAAATTGAAGAGATAAACCAGCCTGTTATTCAAAAAGTATTCATCAACAAAGACACGGTAGAAAGCGAACTGCTTGAAATGATGGAGCTTTACAGCCCTTATGTTCATTCGTTTATCATTTTCTCAGATGACTTTACCACTATTGATGACACAAATTCACGCTTTTTGGAAGCTATCACTAAAAAGTTTAAAACCTATATTGGCTTTGGGATAGATAAGGGTAACATAAACAGTGTGTTAAATAACTTGAAGCCAACAGGTATCGGTCTTCAGGGTGGCCATGAGATTAAGCCCGGCCTGAAAGATTTTGACGAACTTGCCGAAATCTTTGAAGAAATAGAGGAGAATTAACATTTCATCCATCTACTCCAAACAGAAGAGCCTGCCGATTTAAACTCGGCAGGCTCTTCTGTTTGGAGTAAAGGCATTTTTATACTTCCATTTCTAATTTACAGTATACTGCAGGTACTTGATCGGAACACCTTCTGCTAAATACCGCTTCTCATACGTTGTGTAAATCCCCATAGTATGCTCTTGTAAATCTGAGTTATACAAATCCGGAGTATAGATCAAGTTTTTTGCCTGCCGCTCCTGGAGCACTTCTAAGGTATACTCATACAGAGGGCCGTTATCAGTTTTTAGGTGAATAATGCCGCCCGGCTTTACGATCTGCTCATACAAATCGAGGAATCGCGGAGAGGTAAGGCGGCGCTTGATATCGCGGTCGCGCGGGCGAGGGTCCGGAAAAGTAATCCAAATCTCATCTATCTCATCCTCGGCAAAATTCTCAGTTATATTCTCAATGAAAGTACGGAGGAACGTTACGTTAGTCAGGCTTCCCTCCTCTGCCAATGTGCTCCCTTTCCAAAGGCGTGCTCCTTTTATGTCGGAGCCTATAAAGTTTTTCTCCGGATACAGCTGTGCCATACCTACCGTATACTCACCACGGCCACAGCCAACCTCCAACACAATAGGGTTTTTGTTCTCAAAATGAAGTTCAGCCCAACGGCCCACTAGTTGACCATACAGCTCATCGCCTGGTTCTACTACATTCTCACGCTCCGCGATGGCGGCAAATTTCGCTAATTTAGATCTTCCCATTCCTATAGTTCTTCAATTTCTGCAACCACAAAGGTACTACCTCCGATAAAAATAACCTCATCTTGTGCCGCATTTGCCTTTGCTGCGGCCACGGCTTCAGCCACCGTACCAAAAGCTGTACCTTCTAACCCAGCAGCCTCAGCCTTTAGCACTAGTTCCTGCACCGGAAGTGC
Organism: uncultured Pontibacter sp.; assembly: GCF_947495565.1. Taxonomy (GTDB): domain Bacteria; phylum Bacteroidota; class Bacteroidia; order Cytophagales; family Hymenobacteraceae; genus Pontibacter. Next base: position 17,974 of record NZ_CANLZM010000013.1, on the reverse strand, counting down.
ACGCGGAATATCTGCCTGGCAAAAATAATATGTATAGGATCGAGGCAGCATCTCCAGAATCTTTGTGACATCCTTATCATTGACAGCCCCAAAAACCATGTGCACCTGCTTTGCCTGCAGCTGTTCCAGCCCAAGCAGAATCTGGCGTATTCCGTCTTCGTTATGCCCGGTATCGCAAATAATAAGTGGTTTTTGCTGCAGCACTTGCCAGCGCCCTTTCAGGCCAGTTATACTTTTAGTTTGTGCTAAACCCTTTCGGATGGCATTTTCAGAAATAGCATACCCCTTATCTTGTAGTATGGCTAATGTTTGCAGCACACCCGGTAAATTATACTTCTGATAAACACCCGTCAGGTCAACCTCCAGGTTAGGCAAGTATAAATTGTTGTTATGATAGACCTGAAACACCTGCCGCTCCAGATTGCTCTCTGTCTGCTCCACTTTAAAATAATCCGTAGCAAAGTATAAAGGAGCCTCTACTTCTCGAGCTTTGGCTTTGAACACTTCCTTCGCATCTAGCTGAAACATACTTATCACTGCCGGAACATGCGGTTTAATAATTCCCGCTTTCTCCGTCGCGATGGCGGCAATGGTATCACCTAACATGCTCTGATGATCAAAGCTGATATTGGTGATAAGCGAAACCTCGGGGGTAATGATATTGGTAGAGTCTAAACGCCCGCCCAGCCCGACTTCTATAACTGCCACATCCACCTTTTCCTCAGCAAAGTATTTAAAGGCAAGCGCTACAGTCATCTCGAAAAACGAAGGTTTTATACTTGCAAACAGTTCCTGATGCTGCTCTACAAAGCTAACAAGGTACTCCTGCGGTAGCTCCTGACCATTTATGCGAATACGTTCTGTAAATGATTTGAGGTGCGGTGAAGTATAAAGACCAGTTTTATAACCAGCCTCCTGCAGCACGGCAGCCAGCATATGGGAGCTACTGCCCTTGCCATTGGTACCGGCCACATGTATACTTTTAAACTGGTGCTGAGGCTGCCCCAGCGCATCACAAAGAGCTATTATATTATCGAGGCTCTTCTTAAAAGCAGCATTGCCGATGCGTTGAAACATCGGCAATTGCTGGTATAGGTAATCAAGACACTCTTGATAAGTCATCAAAAAAAATTATCGGGCCGTAATTCTGAAAACAACCTCTCCTGTATAACTGACTGAAGTAGCGCCTGTACCTGTACGGCTAAAGGTGGTTTTATAAAGCTGGTCTCTATACCACTTCTCTACCTGCGGCGACACGGTGCTTTCTACACGCTCCACATTAACAAGATTACCGTCTGCATCAATTCTGATCCGGAAACGGATAATACCGGTTTCATTTGTATAAGGGTCGCGCCTAGGCTCTATGTCGTATCGCCAACCTGGCAGGTTCAGTGATCCACCGCCACCGCCTCCGGCTTTGCCGTATAGGGCTTTGGCATTTACGTCTCCTGCCGGATCTCCTTTGTCTCCTACTTTGCCAGTGTCATCGCCATTGTTGTTACCTGTGGCAGCATCAGACGAGCCATTTTTACCCGTACCTGTACTTGTTGTAGGCTTTCCAGGATAAAGTGATTTAGGCTTTTCAGGCTCCTTCTTCACTACTTCCTCTTTTTTAGGCTCTGGTTTTGGCTCCGGCTTTTTAACTTCCTCCTTCTTTGGCTGCGGCTTTGGCACCGGCTTCACCTCTTCTTTAACAGAAACAGGCTCAGGTGCTGTGGTAGTGGTTACTTTAGGAGTTTCCACTGGTTGTGCCGGAGGAGTGGGTTGAGGCGTAGGCTGTGGTTGCGGCTCCGGTTCAGGGTCTGGCTGTGTAGGTGCAGGTTTACTGTCTTCTACGTTTTTAGACTCGTTCGGAGTAGCCTCAGTCTGTACATCGCCGCTTCCAACATTGTCCATACCAAAGTTGAGCTGGATGCCTATTTCCTCAGCAGGTGGATCTGGAGCGCGCCAAGCCAGCAAGTATATCAGCAAAAGAACAATAAGCACATGCACCCCGATGCTTACACCGGCAGCAATGCGTTTATTTTTCTCTTCTTCTTGGGTGAGGGCAATTGACATAATTAAGTAATTATTCGGTAGGCACTGTGGCTAGTGTAACGCTTGCGTTTAGGTTTTTAGCTATACCAGCTACCTTTACCAGGTGCTCCACTGGCACGCTTTTATCTACGTGTAACACTACAGCTCCCTGCTCTGTTCCCTGCTGTAGCAAGGCAGCAAGCTGGGGCTCTATTTCATCCAGCGCTATCGGCTTCTCGTTCAAGTAATACTTCAGGTCGTCTGTAATCGTCACACTGATCTTCTGCATCACAATGTCGGATGTTTGACTGCTAGGCAAGCTAACCGGCAACCCCGACGGCGTAACGAAATTTGAAGTCAGCATGAAAAACACCAGCAACAGGAAGATGATGTCAGTCATAGACGACATGCTGAACTCTGCGTTTATCCTGTTCTTTGAGCGAAAATTCATTATTAAAGCTGTGGTTCTTGTAAAAGATCAAGGAACTCAATAGAAGAGTACTCCATAGCGTGCACAATGCTGTCGATTTTGGAAACTAGGTAGTTGTAGCCTACATAAGCTGGCAAACCGATAATCAAACCAGTTGCTGTTGTTACCATGGCCTGGTAAATACCACTTGAAAGCAATTTCGGGCTAACAGAACCTTCTGCCTGTGCAATAGCGATGAAAGCGGCAATCATACCGGTTACAGTACCCAGGAAACCAAGCATTGGCGCGGCACCGGCAATAGTTGCTAACGCTGCCAGGTTTTTCTCCAGCTTGCTGATCTCAATTTTACCTTGGTTCTCAATAGAGGTTTCGATGTTCTTCAGCGGATGCCCGATGCGGGTAATACCTTTGGAGATCATGCGTGAAACCGGTGTGTTGGCTTGAGCGCAGAGCATTTTAGCACCGTTAATATCTCCGGCCAAAACCATACTTTTGATGCGGTCGTTGAAACCTTCCGGGTTCTTGGCGGCTTTCTTAAGCGTAAGGTAACGCTCCACAAAAATGTAAATACCTGCCAAAGAAAGAAGCGCTAGCGGAATCATGGCCCACCCGCCATTCATGGCCAAATCTAAAAGCGAGACAGAAGTTTCTGCAGCAGCTTCAGTCCCCTCTGCCAGTGCTGCAGTAGTATCGGCATCTGCCGAGGTCGTGATTTGTAATAAGAGTGATGTCATGTTAATTATTAAGTACCCAAAGTGTTTCTCCGAAATTCTTTCTGTAAGTGTTCAAGGCTTCCTGTGCCTCCTCTGCCGTAGAGAAATCAGCCAGGGCTACGCGGAATAATCTGCTCCCAGGCTGTGGCAGCAGAATAAATATCTGCTCATGCCCTTCTTTCATTAGTTCCTCACGGCCTTGCTCAGCATTCTCCAGCCGGGCGTACCCACCAGAGATGATGTATGAACGCCCATCCTTTGTATAAATTATATGAGCCGGAGCAGTTTCTTCTGCAGCTTCTACTGGTGCCACCGACTCTGCTATAACCTCTTCATTTCCAAATCCGTAAGCAAACTCATCTGATGCTATACTTGCACCAGCTGGCTCAAACTCATCATCTGCCTGAGTAGTCGCAGCCTGCACCTCTTCTGGCAGTAGCTTTGCATAGTAAGCCAATCGCTCATCCTCGGTAAAAGGCACATAGTCGCTGGTATAGCGGCTTGGCTCTACTGTGGCAGGCGCTGAATAACCTGTTGAGCTAAACACAGACATTGGGTTTAGGCTGCTCAAATTATAATCCGCTTGCAAGGACAGAAAATAAAACGCAGATACGGATAACCCGGCTAATGCCAGGCCTGCCGCCATATTGTACACACGCTTAATGCGCCTGCGCAACGGCTGCCTCTCCTCCACAAGCTCCTGCTGCCGTTCTTTTATAAGCGTACGAAGCACAGCGGGCTCCTCAACTTTCACCGGTCTGGCTGATAGCTCAGGAAGGCCAAAACTCTCCTCCAGCATGTTATCAGCCTCAGTATGTTCAAACACAAGGCGGCGCTCCGCATTATACCTGAAAATACCAATATCCATCAACTCAAATCGCTTCTCCAGATGAAGGTTAGACTTGGCTTTGTGCACAAACTCCGCCACGCGCTGCTGTGCCTCATCTTTGGTAACATTGCTGTGGTGGGCAATTGTACTTATCAGCAGGCCGTCATTGAGCACTAGTTTCTCGTTGAAAGCTATCTTTTTAGATGGCGGTGAGAGCGTGTGCTTTACCGGATTAATTCGGGCAGGCACATACCGTGCGATTAACCCTCCAAATTCAGGGATAATGACACAGTCGTGATCATACAGCAGTGACTTTATGTGCTTCTCAACCATACGCAGTTTTTAGAATGAGTAAGTTACGCCTCCTATTAGGTTTATACTTTTGTTCGGGTAATTTACGAAACGCTCGTATTTTTTCCCAAACAGGTTATTGGCCATCAGGAACACCGTAAAATTATTGGTGAACTTGTAATCCGCCTTAAGGTTTAGGTCTACGATAGAATCTGTCTCTCGTAAATCTAAAGTACCATCAGGACGTGTGATTCCGCCAAATGAACCCCCAATATAATAAAGTTCTGAATTAAAGAGAATCTTGTCGTAGAAGTTGTAGGTGCCATAAACGCTCGCCATCAACTCCGGACGGTGAAAGGGCTTCTCTAAGCTTGCTGTATTATAGCTGTTATAATCAGCCTTTAAGCCCAGTCTAACTTCATCTGAATAGTTGAATGAAGCCTCCGCAAAAATATTAAATACATTTGTTACGCCGTCATCATACAGCAGCTCAAACTTAGAAGGATCTGCCTCAGAGTTGTTGTAGAAGTATAGATTTCGGAAGTTCTGGTAAGCTACGCGGCCATTCAGATGCACGTAATTGGCTACATTCGCCTGGAAGCCTCCGTAAATCTCTAGACCTTTGTTAACATCAGCCACTTGTACGTTTGGCGCCAAATATGGATTTTCCTGCGTCAGCTCGTATAAAGAAGTTCTTTCAAGGTCACCTCCTATTCCACCGTATATCAAAAGGTTACCCTTTATTGGCTCTAGTGCTACACGCACCATCGGGTACACGTTTACCTGGCGCGCATCGTTTACTTCATCTCTTGTATAAGCCACTTTGGCACCAAGCGTCAGGCGCACCACTTCAAACTGGCGCTCATAGGCAGCGTTCAGCTTAAACAGCCCGCGGCTAACATCGGCAGAGTCTTTATGAGAAAGTACCGAAAGATCGGCATCTACTTTAAAGGCTGAAACATCATCTATACCATACTCGCTTCGGAAATCAACGGCAAAGTTGCTCTCCTTCATTTCATACGCGTCGTTGATATAGCGGAAGCGAGCATTGGTTCTGTACAGGAACGGCGACTTGGAATTCTGGTTATGAAAGAAGCCCTGCGCATGAATACGGTTAAACACCTGTTTGATTGTGTCGCGGTCCACTTCAACACCTTCTTCCACTAAAGGAGCATAGCCATAAAAATAATGTTTCTCGCGGCCATACTTCAGATCACCGCCAATGGTTAAACCCTGCAGGTATCGCTCACCGTGAATTCCGATATCAGACTGTGAAACAGCAGAGTTCTTTTTATCTACAGGTCCTCTTGCGGATGAAACATGGCTAACATTAGCACCGATGCTGGCATCCTTGCTACGCTTGTTATGAAAGTAACCTTTCAGATAAACAGAACCATAGTTACCTAAACCAGCCTTCAGATAGTTACCGTAAAGTTTGGTAAGCTCGTCTTGCTTAATCGTGAGCACCTTCATCTGCAGATCCACGTCCTGCGATGGCAGGCGGTAATCAGAGAAGCGGTAGCGCACATTCCGGTCCGCAATCTCCGGCGGGTTGATGCGGAACTTCTCATAGTTTCGCGCAGCTTGTGGCAACTCAATTACACGGTTCTTCTCCACCACTACCTCGGCATCTTCCAGCTTACCGCCTTCAGACCAGCCTTGAGTTTGCGCCTGCGCTGTGTTCAGGTAGCTGTACCCCACGCTCAGCACAATGGCAAGTGATGCTAATCTTAATTTATTTTTCATGGTGATGCTTCTCTTCTTAATCTAAAATCCTGATTAGTTCTGCTGGCCTGTTGAGTCAACCGGTACACCTGTGGTATCAATCGGCTCCTCCATGATGGTGCTATCCATTTGAACAGGTGTTTGCTGCTGCTGCAGGTTCTGCGGTTGCGCCTGCTGCGGCTTTCCATCAAGTTTTGCCAGATTCTGCTTCGCTTCTGCCACAATCTCCTGGTTAGGGGCGTTTTCTATTATAGAGTTAAGGGTAGCTCTTGCCTGGAACATCTCATTTTGGGCAGCATAAATGTCAGAGATCAGGAGGAATGTTTTACCCAGCCAGTAATCATAGTTGCCGAACTTATTACTGTATTCAAAGGCATGATCCAGTGCTTCCTGGTTTTTCTTCTGCTTAAACAGTGTTTGGGAGATAAGAAAGTGTGCCTCTGCCCCATGCACATCGCTTGCTGAAGTAGCTGTTTCACGGAGTTCTGTCAGCGCCTGCGCCATATTGCCTTGCGCCAATGTAGACTTAGACCTGAACAACAGCGCAGAATTATAGGCGTTAAGCGAAGCATTTCCCTGGCTGATCAACTCTCCGGCCACACGCTTAGTAGCGGCAAAATCATTGGTGCGGTAATAGCTTTGCATCAGGCCCAGTAAAGCTGTTTGCTGCTCCTTGCGGTTAGTAGCCAAATCACGCAGGCGACTGTAGTATTTGATCGCTTCTGAGTAGTTCTGGGCTTCAAACTCCAAATCAGCTACACGCTGAATGGCGCGGTTCACAAACTCGGAGCGGTTTTCAGTTACCACCTGCTTCATAATTTTAACGCCGGCTTGCTTGTTATCGCTGCGCAAGTATGAATCTGCCAGGTAATAACGCGCGTCAGGCACAAAGCTGCTTTTTGCGTAAGTCGTGATGTAGCTTTCCAGCTTGGCTGCAGCCTCTTTATACTTTTGGTTGAAGTATAAGGTCTTAGCAGCCTCAAACTCTATACTTTCCAGGGCACCGCTTTCCGGGTTTGCAGACTTGTATCGGTCTACATACTTATCAAATTCGCTGCTGCGGTTCTCCTGCCCAAGCACCTCCTGCAGACTGTAAAGTGCGCCGCTTGCCACTTTTGACTCAGGGTACTGGTCCAGCACACGCTGCTGATCGGCAATGGCCAGATCGTTGCGGCGTAGGTTGGAATAAGCAAGGCCTCGTTTCTGCAATGCGTTCGGCACCAGCTTGCTATCAGACATGCCGTCAATTAACCTGGTGAAGCTTTGCACAGCCGCCTCATAGTTTCCTGACTCAAAATCTATCACTGCATACTGGTACATGGCGTCATCACGGAAGCGGGACGTTTTGAAATTATTCAGCAGCTCCTGCAGGGCGTCTTTCGCTTTTTGATTCTGATTCAGAATACTCAGCACCACACCTTTCTGGAACATGGCATAGTCACGGTCTGGAGAGCTGGTAGAAATTACGCGCTCGTAAAGCCGCAGTGCCTCGCTATAGTTCTTGTTTACATAGTAGGTGTCAGCCAGACGAACAGTGGCATCGTTATAATTAGGGTTGCTTGGCTGCGTATTTTCTACATAAGCCTTAAAGTGAGTCAGGGCTTTATCATACTCCTTTGTGTTAAAGTATGCATACCCAATGCCGTAGCGGGACTTAATGTAATAGTCTTCTTTTGTGTTAGGCGCGGTACGGAACACAGCGGCATAACTGTTAATAGCATCGTTGTAGCGCTGCCCTATAGAGTAGGCCTCGCCTTTAACAAAGTGGCTGGCGCTGGTAACTTCCTTATCGTAAGGGTACTGCAGCGACTTATCGAGCATTGCTACGGCTTGCGGAAACTTGCTATCGTTAAACAGATTAACACCGTGGTAATACGTTACGCGCTGGTAAGTCTGCAGAATTCGCCAGCTTTTCTTGTCCATCGCTTCGATGTGACGGATAGCTGCGGCATAATCGTTAGAGCCAAAGTATGATTCACTTAGTAAACGATCAGCCTCCTCAGCCTCTTCGGACTTAGGGTATTTAGCCGTAAAATCAGACAGAGAGTTTATAACTTCTCTAAAGTTGCCCACATCAAAATTTACCTGCGCATACTTAAGTGTGGCCGCTTCGGTAACGGCTTTGTCCTGGTCATTTTTCCTAGCCTGATCAAAAGCGGTGAGCGCAAACTGCTTGTTATCCTCCTTCAGGTAACTAAGGCCCAGGTAATAAGCTGCATTCTGGCCCAGCGAGTCTTTTTTAAGCGCAACAGGTTTAAAGTTAGCTATGGCGTTTTTATAGTTGTTGTTCTTATAATCTGTAAAAGCGATTTTATACTGCACTACCGGCTCCAGAGAGCGTTTGCCATCAGCAAACTGGTTAAAGTATTTCTCTGCAGTCTTATACTCAGCGCGCTGGTAGTAAGCATCCCCAACCAATAAGGCAATCTCATCTGCTTGCTGCACCTGCGGCTTTTTAGCCAATGCCGCCTCACCGTAACGGATCACTTCAAAAACATCGTTCTCTTTGTAGAGAATCTCCGTTACCATGTATGGCACTATCTTCGCGTAAGCTTCGTTTTTCTCCGCTATTTTTAAATCTTCTTTGGCCGCGGCGTAATCGCCTTTGCGGTAAGAGATGTACCCTGCATAGTAGTTGGAGGCATAGGCAAAACGGTGGTCATCCTCCCGGAATCCGGTTGTCTTGTTCTTGTCAAACCAAATCTTAGCGTTATCAAAATCCTTTGTGGCGAAATAGGAATAACCCAGCTTAAACTCCAGCTCCTTGTTCTGTTTTATACTTAACAGGTGTGTGGGCGCGTCTTTCAGCAACTCTACCGCCTTCTTGTAGTCCTTCTGCTCGAAGTAGTACAGGCCCAGCTCATAATTTGCCAGTGCAGTTTTAGGGTGAGTCGGGTATTTGCGGGCAAAGTTCAGCACGAGCTGCTCAGCATCCGGGTGCAGCAGGTACAGGCCGCTAAGCGCATAATAATACTGCGCATCGGCAGTTTTGGCGTCGTTGCCAATCAGCTCAATGTACTTCTTAAAGGCCTCTTGGGCCGCACCATACTTGGCGCGGTCAAAAAGCTCTACGCCTTCATGAAAGTATCGTTCCTCAGAGGTAAAAGCTTGCGTGTGCTGCGCCACCACCACATGGGAGCCCCCGGTAAGTACCGATGCAAGTGCTATTTTGTACGCTATCTTCATATTTCCCTGTTCGCCCTAAGGGCACGTCGTTTTATTCAAATAAAAGGAGGAAGTATAAATTACCGGGAAATTACCGGCACTCATACCGCCTCACTCAAAGTTAGTAATTTTTAGAAAGCCACCGCCGCCTTTGCTGTTTTTCTGGGTAGTTCTGGCTGAAGTTTGCCAAAACCTCTTTTACAAAGGACAAAGCGGTAAATTATTGTGCCTGTGGAAAAATAAAGGCTAAGATGCCAAACTGCGCGGCACCGGGTGCAGCACCTTAAACACAAGCTCTCGCAAGATATCAGCGTCGCTCATGTCTCCTCCTGTTATACCTTTTACCTGCAGGTCAGCCACCCGGATAAAATGGATGATATCGGCACAGCGCTGCAGCGGGAAAACGCGCATCGCCTGCATGTAGTCCTTCACTTTCCAGCCCTGGTTGCCCAAACTCTTTCTCAGGCCAGCCTCTGACTTATCAGCCTGCGCGTGCAGCGTCAGGAGCCGAGTGAAAAACGTAAAAAGCATTGTCAGGTTAGGTATGAGCGGATTGTTTTTGGGGTTGGCCTCAAAATAAAGGATGATGCGGTTCGCCTTCAGGGCATCGCGCGCAATTAAGGCCGCCTGCAGCTCAAACACATTGTATTCCTTGCTGATACCTACGTTCTCCTGCACCAGTCCTTCAGCCACGGTTGCCCCGGGTTTCAGGTTGATCAGCAGCTTATCTATCTCGTTGGCCAACCTGGAGAGGTCAGAGCCAATGTACTCGCTCAGCAACACCACCGCCTGCTGGGTTGCCTTCATGCCTTTGCTTTTCAGGTAGCTGTTTATCCAGGCGGGCACCTGGTTGTCGTAAAGCTTTTTGGTGGTGAGCAGCACCGCATGCTTGTTCACCGCTTTAGCCAGAGACTTACGCCCATCAAGCGATTTGTGCTTGTAGCAGAACACAAGTATGGTAGACGGAAGCGGATGCTGCAGGTAAGCCTCCAGCTGCTTCATCCCCTCCTCCTTTTCGATATCTGCTATACTTTGCGCCTCCTTCACAATCACCACCGACCTATCCGACATCATCGGGAAACGCTTGGCCTGCAGCAGCACCGTTGACACATCCACATCCTTGCCGTACAGCACCACCTGGTTAAAGCCCTTCTCGTGCTCCTGCAGCGCATACTCCTCAATATAATCGGCTATGGTATCAATATAGTAAGGCTCCTCGCCCTGCAAAAAGTATACAGGCGCAAACTGCCTTTGCTTGAGCTGCTCTAAAATACCTTCGGGTGTGTGGGCCATGGTAATGTGGTGTAGCGGGTAAAAGTGTTTTTTAAAACGGAACAGTTTATACTTGCTGCCCCGCTATCACAAATTTAAGGCATCGCCACGAAAGACAAAGTATAATCTCCTGAATAATGAAATACCCGAAATCAGAACTCTACAGTTGCGATCTGTGTTTTACATCACGCAGCCACTGCCTTTTGTATAGTGTAGTTTGTGGCTGCGTTAGCAATCTGTATCCATGATGTTTTCTTATAAAAATAGCCGATCTGCCCACCGAAGCAGAAGGTTTGCCAAGCAACTTGCCATTGGGGGCATTATTATGCTGCTGCTGGTTAGTATGTTGTCCGCTGTTGCGCCTGATGCTGGCATAACGCCTATTGTCCTTAAATCGGAGCCGCTCAATTTTACGCCCAAAGAATTTTATGTGGCTGGCGTGCTTGATGAGCGTGCCGATAAAAAAGCCGTTGCCCATATTATGCCTGCTCCCGCCGCAGGTAAACCCTTAGCAACAGCACCAACGCCAGTTGATTTACAAGGCGGCGCTTTGCAAGCTGTGCAGCAGTTTATAGGAAAAGGGTTGCCGGCTAACAAAAAGCTCCGGCCCATCATTATCACTTTGAAGGAGCTTGAGGTAAAAGAAGCACCTGCAGAAAATGGGCGAGTGCAGGGGCAAGCTGTTACAGCTATGAAGTTTGAACTGCAGGCTGAGGGAGAAATTATACCTTTAACAGAGTATAAAGGCGGCATACGCTACAACAGGCCCGCTGCGCAGGTAGAGGCCGTGGAGCCGGCGCTTCGCCAATCACTGACCGGAGCTTTAGTATATTTTAACAAATGGATGGAGGAGAGCGCCAGCACCAATCCGCGCCTGGCTAAAAGTATAAATGTAATTTTCAAGGATTATACTGCTTCCTCAGCCCCTGACAGTGTCTTTTACTCTCCTACTCGGCCTCTTAACTGGGAAGATTTTACTGGAAGCCCGTCTAAACCAAGTAAGTTCGCGGCGGCTGTTTTTCCTGGTTTTGCCTACGAGGGCCGTAGTGAGGTCGTGAACAGCGAACTGCACCTGTACCTCGACATGAAAGTATACGTGCTACAAAGTTCTTCCTGGGTAAAGTCAGATTCGCGCAACGATTATAGCCTGAATCACGAGCAAAAGCATTTTGACCTGGTAAAGCTGGTAGCCGAGCGGTTCAAGAAGAAAATAACACCTGACATACTGTCTGTGACTGATTATAATAGCATCATTCAGTATCACTACATAGAATCTTTCCGGGAAATGAACCGGCTACAGGAGCAATACGACGTAGAAACTCAGCACGGCCTGAACAAAGTAGCGCAGGACCAGTGGAATAAAAAAATTGAAGCGCAGTTGAGGGGTTTATAAAGGATAATGTTCTTTATAAACCGGATTTTCCTTATCAAGGTATAATTCCTAAAATATTAAGTTAGTGGAGGTTTCAGGTTCTCTTATGCATTCCAGAGATTGGCAATATCCTGCGGCTAAACCTGATTTGCCTGATAAACTATTTTATAAAAAAGGCAATTGCATTCACCCCCTCAATACCTTCTGGCGCTTATTTTGAATAAGCACCAGAAGAATATGTTAGCTCATAACTATGGGTATAAATTTCGAATACAATCCCGAAAGGGTCTTCTACATAGCACATTTTGTACGGCTTTTCATTTGGGTAATATGCCCTTATGGGCATTCTTTGTTTTCCTCCAGCTGCGACGATCTTTTCAATTAAATTCTCAATATTTGGATCTTGAACACAGAAATGAAACAGCCCAGTGTTAAAAGGATTGAATTCTGGAGCTTCCTTGATTCCGTGAGGAAAAGAAAATAATTCGATGCCAATACCATCGGATGTGGCCATGTGTGCTATCTCAAATTCCTCCCACTCTTCGCCAAAAACGTCGATACACATTATTCCAATAGCTGTCTCCTTTTGTTTTTTCACAACTGAAGGCTCCATGATGAAATACCAACCCATTACTTCTGAGTAAAACTTTACAGCTTCCTTAATATTCGGAACCGTGATTCCTATATGGGAAAAGGATTTTGGGTAAGTTTCTTCTTTATTCATATTTATCTGATTATTTATAGCACCAACTAAAAGCATATTTACCTGTAAAACAACAGGTTACTTAAAAGCAAGATAGGTACCTAAAAGAGTTAATTGCTTTATATCAAACACTTACAAGTATAAAATGGAAAGAGATTATTGCCCTCTTGATTATACAATGAACCTTATTGGCACCAAATGGAAGCCGCTCGTTTTATTTCACCTCCTAGATGGGCCTCTTCGTTCTGGCGTATTACAAAAAATGATATCAGGTATCTCTAATAAGATGTTTACGCAAACAGTGCGTGAACTAGAAAAAGATGACCTTATTACCAGAAAAATATATGCTGTTGTTCCTCCGAAAGTGGAGTATGAACTGACTCCAAAAGGAAAGTCATTAGAAGCTATACTTAGAAGCTTAGACTCGTGGGGACAAGAAATGTCTGCTTAGTTAAAGTTACTTTTGAAGCAGAGGCGAAGGTTAAGCCTGTGCTTATTTACCTGAACGTAATTCTTCTTTTACCTCTAACAAGATGTTACTCTCGCTTGTAAAATATAGACTTACTCTGTCTCCAACTTCATACTTGTTATACTCTTCTTCTGCTACACGTATTTTTTGATTGTATATAACTAAAAAGTGTTCGACAAGCTTTGGTTGTGAATTAGAGTCAGCAGCAGGGTTGCCATGCCGCCCCCAGTTGGTGTTAGTAGGTTTATCTGTTATCTCTCCAGAGTATATTCTTTTTGAATCACTATTTAAGTCCTTCAGGAAGTCTTTAACAGCAAAGTATAAATAGGCTGCAAAACCAGACACTACAGCTAAAAGCAAAAGAGTTTTAGCAGTTCCTTTTCCGATTGGCAGATTGTCGTGCATTTGTATGAGGATTACAAAGGCAGCAGTTACTATAGCCACAATGATCCCGATAGCTAAATAGTTAACTAACACTTGTCTCATTTCGAGCTTTATTTTGCTCTTGTCAGCGTTATTTAGCTTCTCTATTTCTATCATTTTTATAAAAGGTAACGTGCTGGGCTTCGTGGTGGCGTAGCTACCGTAATGGTGTTGTACCGAGTTACTCTATTCTAATTATATCAAGCCTATCAATTTTCCAGTAGATAAATTCTCCAACCACTTTTTTATCAGATGTCCATTTGCCTGTTTCCAATTCAATCTCTCCAAAGTCAATAATTACAGGATCAATAGACTTTATCTGCCCATATCCTTCATATTCCCAATCATTTATGGACTTTACTAATTTTTTTCTTGGTTTTCGTTCTCACCAAATATAGTATTCCAAGCAAGGTCATCATTAATCGAACAAATTTCTACGCTTACAGCTTCTCCTTCAGTAAAATCTTCTCCATAAGCAAAAGCAGATATAGGGCAGCCGTCCTTTGTTTTTACCGTAACCGTACCTTCAGGTGGATCCTTCCCTAGAAACCAATTTACTTGAAGAACTTCTACTTTCATAAATTAAATTGGATCAACGGTTAGTATAGGCTGTGGGTGAGGCGCAGCCGAATATAGAGCCTGTACCGTTTTGTGAAGAGAAATGTTAGTCTTTAACTGCAGCAAAATGTAGCAATATCTTTTTTGACAGTTCTTCTGCTAATGGCTTTATCGCTTCATCATTTTTATCTATCGAAATAGAAATAACTGTTTCAATATTATGCTTCAATTTAGGGGCTAAAAAATTAACCTGCTTCAATGCAATCCTATTGCAAAGCGGTATTTCTTTTTCTTTATCGCCTAAATAGACATAGGCTGGCTTCTCTAACGACATTAATAAAAATAAGCTGCTACTTCCCCTAACAGCAATTTTAGAATCTTCTATACGCACTGTATTACATTGGATTCCGCTTGTTCTTATGTTACTGCATAGCTCATCGGTAATGGTTTCAAAAGCTTGATAGCTCTCCTCGTTTCCTAAATTATCAATAACAAAAACAATATTTTCAACTGGAATCTGATGTTTCCCTTTCCAAGGCTTGAAATAGTATGTTTCTTGTGAAAATGCAGGATGAGCAGTAAAAGTCAAACTGGTTAACAAGCAAAACAAGATTGATAGAGATTTATTCATGTATAAAAGTTTGCTAACGGTACTCGTGTAAACGGCGGCGTAGCTAAAATTTAGGTGTGGTTAGGGTAAATTGTTTTCCTTCTTTTACAGTACCCTTGAAGCTACCCTTTGCCAAAATAGAGGCTTGCATTGGATTTTTTGATTCATAGTTTCTTCTTCCCTCGTAAATAATATCACCAGAAATGGAGTCTCCTACCTCGTATGACTTTCTGTTTAAGCGAAGCACCTGCCTGTTAGCAACAAATGTTGTGTCAACATATTCCTCTACCTCAGAGTATGGTTGTATGGCCTCTCCTGGTCTGGTAATAATGACGCCATCACCACCAAGGCTCTTTAAGTAGTGAGAAGTGCTAAATTCATCGTTTACAACTTTAACTCTTACTCCTCCCTCGATACTACTGCTCCTCTGGAAGAACTTTAGATATAAAGTATCCTGGTAAATAATTGCCTCAAACTGATTGTGAGGAAAGACATACATCAGGTCATTATAGGGTTTGCTTTCTTGGTCCACATATGGTTCTATCCGCACTATTTTCACATCGTTTGTAACAGAGTCATTCAATGGGAGCCATGAGTTTTGGACATCAAGAAAAACAGGCCAGTACTTTCGACTTCTTAACTCAAAAGCTGTAAACTGACTGTCGCTTTCTTCTGGCTCACCAGTGGCTTCTTCAATAGTAGTTTTAGACCCACAGCCCACTAAAAGCATGGTCAAGAGCAGTATGATTAGCTTATTGTTCATTTCTATTAACCCTGACGTCTTGGCTAAGGCACGCCATCAGGTGTGGTTTAGGTCTTGTGTGCGCCCAGTATGAGCATCTGGTATCGAAGATACCAAATTATTCCAGAGGGTGAAAGTCCCTTACAGGCGAGTTGGTGAAGCCTGTTAGTAAGCCGCAGGCTGGTGCATCGCGAGGTGCGCAGTGAAGAAAGCGGGACTGCAAAATCCGGTACTGACGGACAGAAAGTACATAAGAGGCATAGTAGCGCGGGTAAGCAAGCACCTCTTTGCAAAGCCCCTGACCAACAAGCGCTAAGATGTAGATGTACCAGGAATCGGAGGAAGGAATATGCTCTTACCTGGGGAGGTCTCCGCACGTCGGGAATGTGGGGAGAAGTCAGCAGCGGTCGTAGTAGGTAGCAGTAACGAGCCGGGAAGGCCCCGGAGGTCTCACAGGCTACTCAAGGACCAAGCGTTACGTTTTCCCCAATTCGGCAGGGAGGCACAGCCAGCCCTGCCTTAAGCGGGAGAAGAGATTACAACTAGTAGTAGTAACAGATGATAGAGAAGGTACTCCACCGCGGCAACATGCTTCGGGCATACCAGCATGTGCTGGCCAACAAAGGTTCGGCCGGCGTGGACGGTATGCGGGTAGAGCAGCTGGCTTTGCACCTGAAACAATACAGGGACGCCATCGCCACCGCCATCTGCAACGGCAGGTACCTGCCACAGCCCATCCTGGGGGTAGAAATACCCAAGAGCAACGGCAAGAATCGCCTCTTAGGCGTTCCCACTGTCACCGACCGGGTGCTGCAACAAGCGGCGAGCCAGGTGCTAAGCCCGCTCTTTGAACTGGAGTTCAGCGAGCACAGCTACGGCTTCCGCCCTAACCGCAATGCCCATCAGGCCCTGCAGCAGGCGCACAGGCACATCCACGAGGGCTATCAGCACATCGTGGACATCGACCTTGCCAACTTCTTCGATGAGGTGGACCACTGCCTGCTGCTGCAACTGCTCTACCGGAAGGTAAAGTGTCCGCTCACCCTGCGCCTGATCCGCAAATGGTTACGGGCTCCCATTCTTATCAAGGGGAGACTCGTCAAGCGCAGGAAAGGCGTGCCGCAGGGAAGCCCGCTCTCGCCGCTGCTCTCCAACGTCCTGCTCCACGAGCTGGACAGGGAACTGGAAAGGCAGGGGTTTCGCTACGTCCGCTATGCCGACGACTTCAGTGTCTACACCCAAAGTGAAGATACTGCCCGAAAAGTAGGCAACACTGTATTCCGGTTCCTGCGGGACAGGCTGAGGCTACCGATAAATCGGGAGAAGTCGGGGATCAGGCGGCCTGTGGACTTCCAGTTACTGGGCCACGGCTTCGTGCCCACCTACAGGAAAGGCGACAAGGGCAAATACCAGCTGGTGGTAACAGAGAAGGCATTGGCAAGGCTGAAGCAGAAGCTGAAGGCTATCACCCGCAAAACCACGCCAAGCGCTTTTGACGAGCGTGTCCGGGAATTGAAAGAGGCGCAGCGAGGCTGGGTCCACTACTTCCGTACGGCTAGTATACAGGGCAAGCTCAAAGACCTTGACAGTTGGATTCGCAACAGATTAAGGCACTGCATCTGGCATGACTGGAAGCGACCGGAACGGAAAAGGAAGAACCTGATCCGGCTGGGCGTCCCGAAGTGGCAGGCCTATGCCTGGAGCAGAACCAGGAAAGGAGGCTGGGCCGTGGCTCAGAGCCCGATCCTGATAACGACGGTAACGGTGAAACGGCTTGTCCGGAGGGGGTATGAATCGATGCTCGACTACTACAAGAAGGTAGCTCCACAACTTAACGAACCGCTGTATACGAGACCCGTACGTACAGTGGTGTGTGAGGCGCTCCCCGCTACCTAACGCTGGCGGGGCCGTCTACACGATTGGCAGATGCTATTCTTTATTTATATCTTCAACTATATTGGAATGGTCATCGTTGCCAAACAATAAGTCAACTCTTCCATTTTCTCTGCAAGCTTTATTAAATTCTTTTTTCTCGAAGTATATTCTATTATCAATACCTTCTAACCGCATTAAAAATTCTTGGCTTTTATTTGGCTTATGGAAGGTCTGATCAATATTAATTTTCTTAAGAACTATTTTGAAAGAATTAGTTAAGCTGTCATTTTTGGATTTTAATCTATTGATTATAAGGCTATCTATAGAAGTTATATTGTTGAGATCATTTCTTAAAGATGAACTAATTTCTTTCGATTCTTTTAAACCTTTTATATTCCCTTTATTTGATTTTGAGATATAATTTGAAAATTCTATAATATGGTCAGAACGCCTTGTTAAGGCCATTTTAAGATTGTTCCA
This sequence comes from uncultured Pontibacter sp., assembly GCF_947495565.1. GTDB lineage: Bacteria > Bacteroidota > Bacteroidia > Cytophagales > Hymenobacteraceae > Pontibacter. The sequence goes on along the minus strand of NZ_CANLZM010000013.1, from coordinate 301 downwards.
TTTAGAATCAATTTCAGTAGCCGAAATTTGTGAAAAGCCTTCTAAAAACGGTATAAACAGAAGTAGAAAAACTAAAATGGAAGGCTTTCTCATTGAATTTAAAATAACGAATTTATTAATTTTAGTTACGCCTAACGGATTTGTACAGGCTGCGAATGAGGCAAAGCCGAATATGGAGCCTGTGCAGGGTTAGGTGATTTTGTTCTTTCGGTCTCAATAAGAACTAGAAGCTATCTCATAAATATGGACCTTCCTTAGGGGGTATTTGTTTATCTGTCATGAAGCTTACAGATAAACAATG
>NZ_CANLZM010000012.1 GCF_947495565.1 uncultured Pontibacter sp. | reverse complement strand
TGAGACAATGATACGAGTGGCTATGATTCACTTGATGCTTAAAAAATTATCAAAATAAAATCAAAACAGCCTCTAAACTATAACAATTTTATAGAGACCAAGTATAGGAAGGTTACCGTTTGTTTAAGCAAATTGCACCGAAATTGGCAAGGGCACAGACCAGGCTATCACAAACACAATTAGTATAAGCACGTACAATAATGACAGAGAGCAAAGGACCAGAAGGCAAAAAGGTGGCAGAAAGCCCCATTTTTAAGAAGATCTTAGAAAAAGCGGAAGCCTACCTGAAGCACCCTTCGGAGGTGGCCAAACTGATAACGGCAACGCTTAAAAAAGCCACGGCTAAAAAAGGTGTAGGCGCACTGGCCGGCGAAGTATGGGAAAACCTGCAGCTGCTTTCGCGCATGCTAAAGGCGGCAAGCACCGGCGAGTACAAAGGCATACCTACCGCTACACTGGTAGGTGGCGTGGCCGTACTGATTTACTTCCTGATGCCAATAGATATAATACCAGACGTAATTCCGGTGGTGGGCCTGCTGGACGATGCCAGTTTGCTGGCCTGGTTCATGGCAAGTATAAAATCAGAGCTCGACAAGTTTAAAGAGTGGGAGGCTTCACGCCCCGTTAAAGTGGAAACTAAAGAAACACAGCATGGCGCTGAGCAGCATACTTCTGATGTGTCTTTTGGCACACCTAAGTATAGCGACCGCTCCGCCGGCGACATACAGACAGAAACAAATATTAACTATTGATTTTAAATACGATAACTATGGAAGCAAATAAAAAAGATTGGGAGAAAACAGCACAGGATGCTAAAGGAGATTTAAAAACAGGCCGCATTCCGGACAAACACACCGGGGAGCAATACCGCAATGTAAGCGATAAAAACCGCAACGACCCGGCTCCTGCGGAGGGAGAGCCAGAGCAGGGCAAACAGCAAAACAGCCCAAGCGCAGACCACAACTCTGAATCCGGAGAAAAGTCGAACCGCGCCTCTACCACCGATAGCAGCCGCGAGCCTAAAAACCCGAACGACGACCTGCCAACCGGCGGTAACGTACGCTAATTATTAAACACAGAAAAGCAGAAGCGCCGACAGCCTGTAAAACGGATTGTCGGCGCTTCTGCTTTTGTACTATATATAGCTTTGGCAAGTATAGATTATTATCTTAAATGACCTTGCCAACTGTCTTTATCTACCGTAATATAGCACAATATCCATACATGAATTTAATAAAAAAGCCACAAAAGCTTATCTCTCAGGCTTTTTTTAATTAAATTAATAACTATCTTTGGCTATAAGAATTTGTACTTTTAACTTTTAGCCAGTGTCTTCATCATTCTTACGTCTTACATCCGTCAATTTAGATATCGACGGTATCGGAAAGGTGCTGTTTGAGCGGAGTGACAAAGCCAAACGCCTGAGTATCAGCGTACGCCCTTTAAAAGGCGTGCGGGTGGCAGTGCCGCCGCATATCAGCTTTGAGAAAGCAGAACAGCTCATTTACACCAAAGCCGACTGGATCAAAGAGCATCAGTCGCGTATGCAGCAGCAAGAGCAGCAGGTTACCGTGTATGACCACAACAGTGAGTTCAGCACAAAGCACCACACGCTACGCCTGCTCACCCATGCCCGCTACGATATGCGCTGCGTCCTTCAAAATGGCCACATCAATGTATTTTACCCAGCTTTCAAAGATGTCAGCGACGCTGATGTGCAGAAGTTTATACGCAAATCCATTGAGGAGGCTTACCGCAAGGAGGCCAAGCAGCACTTGCCGCAGCGTGTAGCCTACTTCGCCGATAAGTTTGGGTTTGAGTACCAGAGCGTGTTCATCAAGAACGCTAAAAGCCGTTGGGGCAGCTGCTCGCACACCAACAACATCAACCTGAACCTGCACCTGATGCGCCTGCCTGACGCTCTCTGCGATTACGTCATTCTGCACGAACTGGCACACACAGTTGAAAAAAACCACGGCCCACGCTTCTGGGCGCTGCTGGATAGTGTTTGCGGAGACGCCAGAGCACTCGACAAAAAACTGAAAGCTTACAAAATCTCCATCTTCTAAAGATCTGCCTATTATACTACTTTACTAAACTGATTTTTTATACTTCCTAAATTGAAAACAAAATGGCAACTGCTCCGGCTGCTGCTACACCGTACTTGTGCGTTTATAGTATCAAAATGAAAAAGGTTTTCCCAATTGCCTTTGTTCTGCTCATGCTTGTTCAGTCTTGCATTAGCCAGCAGCCAGCTATCCAAGATTATACTAAGCAAACTATTGTAATTCCATATCAAGTAAAAGAGGTGGTCATTGAAGATCACAGAACTGATAAGTTACCCATGAACTGGAAGCTACCGGTAATCTCGGCTAAGCAGTTTGAGGTAACCGGTAACCCAGATTTTACGGAAGATGATGAGCACCAATTAAAAGAATTTATAAAGCAGACACAAAATCCAGAAGGCGCTCCTTCTAAAATAACACTCCGGCTGATTGAGGGCTCTTGCAAAATTTATGCGGACTGGAAGCAGGCAACAGAATATGCTCAAGTTGCCGTAGAGCTTGAAGTGGAAGAATTAGAAGGTCAAAACATACTGAAAAGCAATTCAGAAGTGTTTTACGAGTATAACACTCTCAATGCGTTAGAAAAATCTGTTGTCAAGACTTACCAGACTGCTCTTAAAAACGCCACTCACCAATCGTTAGTGCAGCTAACCAAGCAGGTAAAATAAATAATCAAAAAGCGTTGCGGGCAAACCTGCAGCGCTTTTTGATTTTAAAGTATGGTCTGTCATTTTCTCTGCTGATTCGGATTTCCTGAGCTGTATTTTGGTAGCACCCAGCCTGACTGACCCTCATTTACCCCGCCCCGGCTCTCCCTTAAAAACAGGGAAGGGAGCACCTGCAGACGATTTTATACCCCTGCCCCCTTCGAAGGGATACTTGGTTTAAGCTCTGTCAGTTTATATCATCCAACCACCCCTAACCCCTCCTTGGCTAAGGCGGGGAATTTTACCCCACCCAGCCCTCCCCTTTTATAGAGGGCTCCTACCCCCAAAACCGGGGGATTCTGTTGAAGCTCCGTCAGTGGTGGCTATCGAATCTGACCCAGCCCTTGGGTGGGGGTAGGGGGCCTCGAAAAAGAGCGCCTTTGGAGTTTTTCCGGTGACGAACGCAGTGAGGCGGCCTGAGGCACGAGGAGAGGGCCCTTACCCCCGCAGGAAAAGCTCCCTCCAGGCCCGAAGGCGAGGCCTCCCTTAAAGAGGGCCCCTACCCCCACCTAGAGGGAGCCAAAGTATAAACTGAAACAAGCAGGTGGTAAAGCCGAGGATGAGTTGCAGCTAGAAAAGTATAACTTAGTTCAAAGTGAATCAAGCAGCGGCTATGTCAATCAATAAAGTTTATACACCAACATATATTAATCCAACCCATAAAAAAAGCCCCGGATCCAAGTCCCGGGGCCTCTGCTTTTAAAGTATAAATCCTGCGTTACTCGCTCACTTTCCGAATAGTGTGCGTTGCCACAAAATCAACAAAATCGCCCACAGTGTCTATCGGCACTTCATCCGGAATAGTGATTTGGAAGTTTTTCTCCAGCTCCAGGATGATGTCCACAACGTCTACGGTGTCGAAACCGAAGTCCTGCAGCATTCGCTCTGCCCACAGGCGCTCAGTCTTTATAGCTTTGGTTTTGCTAATGATACGGATAACCTCCTTCTCAATAGCGGTATCTGTTATAAGCATAGGGTTATAATGTGTATTCTCTAACTTTTCCGTTCACACGCTGCTCCTCCTGCTGTTGCAGTTTCAGGGCGCCGCGTTTTTTCTTTCCTATTAATTTATCTTTCAGTCTCTCGTTTAGCAGGTACATGACCGGCACAACCAGTAGCGTGATCAGCGTGGCAAAACCCAGGCCAAAAATGATAGTCCAGGCCAGCGGTCCCCAAAATGCCACACTGTCGCCACCCAGGAAGAAACCTGCTTCGAACTCTGTGAACAAAGTATAAAAGTTAAGGTTTAGCCCAATTGCCAGCGGAATAAGGCCAAGTATAGTTGCCGTAGCGGTAAGCAGCACCGGGTTCAGACGCGTTTTACCGGCCTCCACAATCGCTTCTTTCAATTCCCGGCCCTCACCTAGCAGCATATCAGTAAACTCCACAATCAGGATGCCGTTTTTCACCACAATACCGGCCAGCGCCACTATCCCTACACCCGTCATCACAATCGAGACATCCATACCGAAAATGGAGAAGCCCAGCAGCACACCGATAATCGAGAACAGCACCTCCGACAGGATGATGAATGGTTTCGACACGGAGTTAAACTGTGTTACCAGAATCAGGAAGATGATGCAAAAAGCCGCTACCAGCGCAATCAGTAAGAAAGCACCTGTCTCCTGCTGCTCCTCCTGCTCACCGCCCATACTTATCTCGTAGCCCTCCGGTGTTTCAAAGTTGTTCAACGATTGCTGTATCTGCTGCACCACCTCGTTGGCGTTGTAGCCGTCTAGCACGTTAGACTCTAGGGTTACCACACGCTTTAAGTTTTTGCGCTTAATGCCGCCGTACGTGTTAGAGTACTCCAGCGTAGCCACCGACGAAAGCGGAATCTGACGGATCAGGCCAGAGTTCATGTCGCGGTAGGTGATACGCATATCCATCAGGGCATCTATATTATCGCGGTAAGGCTCTGCGTAGCGCACCTGTATCGGGTACTCTTCCTCATCCAGCTTAAACTTAGAAGCCTCCGTACCGAAAATAGCCGTACGTACCTCCTGCCCAATCTGGCCTGTGCTGATGCCTTCGCGGTTAGCCCGCTCCCGGTCAATGTTCACTACAATCTCCGGTTTGCTGTCTTCCAGGTCAGAGCGCAGCTCTTCTATACCGCCAATGTTCTGCTGGTCTAAGTACTGCTCCACCTGCTTAGAAAGCGCAATCAGGCCTTCAAAATCCTCTCCGGCCACCTCAATGGAAATCGGTTTGCCCACTGGCGGGCCACCTTGCTCCTTGTCCACGGTGATATCTGCCCCCGGTATGCCTTTTACAGCCTCCCGTATACCGGTCAGGTAATCCGCAGTCGATTCTTCTGTTTCACGGTCTTTATACTCAACAAAGGCTACGGTAACCTTTCCTTTATGAGATTGTGCTGTGGTGGAGCGGTCGTTCTGATCGCCGGCGCCGATGGCCACGTTGGAGATAACGGACTCTACATCTGGATTATCTTGCCCGATAACACTGTAGATGCGTCTCTCTACCAATTTTGTAACAGAGTCAGTTACAGCCTGGTCGGTACCGATTGGCATGTTGATGTAAGTATAAACGAAGTTCGGGTCGCCGCTCGGAAAGAACTCTACTTTTGGCGGACGCAGCGCTGTAAGCACAACTGAAAAAATTAGCAGAACAATAATGCTCGCAAACACCCAAACCGGTCGCCAGCCCACCAACATCCAGCGCAGCAGCCGCTCGTAACCCGACATAAAGCGCGGTAACACACTACCCTGAAAGCTGGCGATTAAGCTATTGAGCACAAATTTGTTCAGCAGCACCAGTGCCACCAGCAGCACAGCCAGGTTAGCAGTACCGTACCAACCGGCTATGTAACCGATTATTGCCACTAAAAGGGCTAGGCCAACCAGTATCCAGAAAACCTTGCCGCCCCTTGCCGATGTCTCCTCCGCATCGTGCTTCTTCATGAAAGACACAGCAAAAACAGGGTTAATTACAAAGGCCACTAAAAGCGACGACATCAGCGTAACGATGAGCGTGATCGGCAGGAAGAACATGAACTTACCCACAATACCTGGCCAAAAAGCCAGTGGCAGAAACGGTGCCACGGTGGTAAGCGTACCGGCTAACACAGGCACAAACACCTCACCCGCAGCCGCCTTTGCCGACTTTGTTACATTTAGGTTGGTAGTATGGTAGATGCGGTGCGTGTTTTCGATCACCACAATGGCATCATCCACCACAATACCTAAAGCCAGCAGGAAGGAAAACAGCACGATCATGTTCAGCGAAAAGCCAAAAGTCGGCATCAAAATAAAAGCCAGGAACATGGAAATCGGCACCGACAGACCTACGAAAATAGCGTTAGTGGTACCCATAAAGAACATCAGGATAATGGTTACCAGCACAAACCCGATGATGATAGTATTAAGCAGGTCGTTCAAAGTATGGCGCGTTTGCTTGGACTGGTCGCCGGTGACGGTAACGTTGAGATCAGATGGCAATGCAGCGCCCTGCATCTCTTCTATTGTCTCACGTACTTTATCGGAGGCTTCAATCAGGTTTTCGCCGCTGCGCTTGATGACGTTAAGTGTGATAACCGGCTCGTTGCCTAAGCGCGCATAGCTCTCCTGCTCCTCAAACCCCTCCTTCACTTCTGCAATGTCTCTTAGCTTTATATTGGCACCGCCCAAGGATTGCAGCACAATATCGCCGATTTTCTCAGGGTCAGTATACTGGCCTGCCACACGTACCGAGCGCTTAGCCTCGCCTACCGTTACGTTACCCCCCGAAATGGTCATGTTCTCGCGGGCAATGGCTGTCGAAATGTCGTTGAAGGTAACCTGGGCAGCCTGCATTTTGTAGAGGTCTACGTTTACCTGTACCTCTTTATCCAGAGCGCCCACCATATCCACACGCGTAATCTCCGGGAAGGCTTCAAAGCGATCCTGCAACTCCTCGGCGTAATTCTTCAGCTGGTCCAGGCTATAATTACCCGACACGTTCACGTACATGATCGGAAACTCCGAGAAGTTTACTTCCTGCACATCCGGCTCTCTTGTTAAGTCGGTAGGCAGGTCGGTGCGCGCTTTGTCCACGGCGTCTTTTACCTGCTGCTTTGCATCCGCTACTTCCACATCTGTGTTAAACTCCACCACCACCATAGAGAAGTCCTGAATGGAGTTGGAGGTAACTTTCTTGACACCCGAAATTGCTTTGATCTCTTTCTCTATAGGCCGCGTTACCAGGCTCTCCATATCCGAGGGCGAGGTACCCTGGTAAATGGTGCTCACAAACATCGTCGGGATTACGATGTCCGGGAAGTTCTCTTTCTGCAGGTTGATGTAGGAGAAAATACCCGCCAGCGTAATGATGATGGTGATGATATAGATACTGGTCTTGTTATCGATCGACCAACTGGTTGGCTTAAACTGTTTCATAGTTTTATACTTTAAGGTATTACTTCTGGGTCAGGCTGCTTTCCGCAAACACCACCGGCTGCCCCTCGTTCACGCTCTGGTAGCCTGCTGTAATCACTTTATCATTTGCAGCCAAACCGCTGAGCACCTCCACCGTGCCCCCATAGTTCATGCCTGTCTCTATTTCCTTGCGCGTGGCCACATAGGCGTTTCCTTTTTTCTGGGCAACATACACATAGCTGGATTTCTCGTCTTTCTGCACCAGGTTTACCGGCAAGGTCACTACGCCTTTATTTTCATAGTCTTGGATGCGGACTACAGCCACCATGTTTGGGCGAAGTGTAATGTCGCTGCCGTTCTGCAGGCGCAGCTCTACGGTAAAGGTGCGGCTAGTTGGGTCAATGAAGTTGCTTACCACTTCTACATTTGTTGTCACCTCTTTCTTCAGGTCCGGGAAGTACACCACGGCCTTGTCGCCTTTGCTGATCTTGCTTTGGTAAGCTTCCGATACTTCGGCCACTATTTTGCCGTCCTGCAGGTTAACTACCCGAATAATACCCACCCCCGGCGACACAGCTTCTCCGGCATTCGGTTTTACCTCATCTACCACCCCGCTGATAGGTGCTTTGATATTGTACTGATCCCGCTGCTGCTGCAGGGTTGCCAGGTTACGCTCCAGTGCCTCCTTGTTGTTTTTGGCCGTCAGGTACTGCATCTCTGTTCCTATTTTTTGGTTCCAGAGGTTCTGCTGCTTCTCAAATGCAATGTTTGCCAGGTCGAGGCGGGTTTTCACTTCGGCTATGTTCTGTTGCAGCACCTGCGCATCGATGGTAGCCATGGTTTGCCCTTTACTTACACGATCGCCGCGCTCCACGCGCATACTTGTAAGCACACCCGGCACTTTGGCGCTCACCATTACGTTCTGTGTAAAATCCACGCGGCCCTGCACCTCCAGGTAATGCCGGAAGGTATCCTGCTCCAGCGCCGTTACTGACACAGGCACTGTTTTCTGCTGCGCTGCTACTGTTTTGCCTTCAGCTTTCAGCTCGGCCTCCAGTTCTTCTATCTGCTCCTGTAGGCTTGCCTGCTGCTCCTTCAGCTTTTGCAGTTGCGCCTTTTTATCGGTGCCGCCGCCGCAAGAGGCCAAGCCAAGTATACATGCAAAGGATGCGATTGCTATGATTCGGTTCATGGTTGGTAGTAGTAAGGTTGGTTTTTCGATAGTTTTATTTTGTCAGTAGTGTCCCGGTAGCTTTCTCCAGGTTTACCTTCGCAATGAGGGCATCGTACATGGCGGCGTAGTAGTTAGTCTGCGCCTGACGCAGGTCTGTCTCGGCGGTTACCACCTCCAGGTTTGTACCTACGCCCTCCTGAAACTTGATCTTCGCCACGCGAGCGATATCCTCGGCTAGTGCCAGGTTCTCCTGCTGCGCCTTCAGCACATCCAGGGCGTTCGTGAGTTCTGTGGATGCCTGCTCCAGCTCCAGGTCTATACTTTGGCGCAGCGTCTCGAAACCCAGCTTTGTGTTTTCCAGCCTGATTTTACCCTGCTGCACCTGGTAGTGCTTGCGCAAACCATCAAAAATCGGCACTCTGAGCTGTGCGCCAACAAAACCATATTCGAGGTAATTGCTTGTAGTTGTAATCTCTTTAAACTCGTTACTGGCCGCGTTATAACCGTAGCGCGCATTTAAGTATAGTTTTGGCAAATAACCCGAGTTTATGTTGCGCAGGTCCAGTTCGGCAAGGTTCTGCTGTGTTTCCAGGAGAGAATACTCTATGCGGTTGCTGTAGTTGAAGTTTTGCGGATGCAGCTGGCTCATGTCTACGTCTACCTCAGCCAGCTTATCGGTAAGCAGCACAGGCTGTTTCTGAGGCAACCCCATCTGGAACTTGAGCAGGTTTTCGCTCAGCTGCAGCAGGCGCTCTGTTTTCTGCTGCTCCACTTTCAGGTTATTCAGCTGCACACGCAGGCGGTCTACGTCCAATTTCTCGGCCACACCGTTTTCAAACATAATGCGGGTTTGAAACAGCAGCGTGTCGAGGCGTGTGATGTTTTGCTCCAGCAACTCTATTTGCTCACCACTCACCAACACGCCGTAATAGGCTTTGCTCACCTGCTCTGCCACCTCAATCTCACTCTGCGCAGTGGTTTTGCGCGATAGCTCTGTATAGGTTTTAGCCGCCTTCAGCCCAATCAGATAAGAGCCGTCAAATAGCAGCTGGCTCGCCGTAATAGTGGCGTTGCTGGTATAAGCTGGTGTAAAAGTAACAGGCACAAAAGTACCTGGCTGCGGCGAATTAGGGTCGTCAGGGTCGTTGAAAAACTCTGCCGGCAAAAAGCTCTGCTGTTGTACAAAGTTATCACCTGCATCCAAAGTAGCGTCTATCTGCGGCAGGCCCATGGCGCGTATCTCGCCTACCCTGGCTTTGGCGCTTCGCTCCTCGTTGCGGGTGGCCTGCAGGCTGGCGCGGTGCTGCAGGGCGTAATCTATACTTTCCTGCAGGCTGAAGCGCATCGCCTCCTGCTGCCCCTGCGCATAGCTTGTACCGCAAAAGGTAAGTATGGCTATTAGCAGGCTAATCTGTTTTTTCATAATTTATTTTGCTTGGTAGTAGTTGGGTAGTGATTATTCCTCTTCAGTTATTTGCTTGTACTCGTTTATCAGCTTGTGCCCTTTTAAAGTGGCCATGCCGAGCATGTAATGCTCCAACACCGCCAGCTGCACCTGCTTGATATCAAAGTCGTGCGGCGGAAAAACCTCCGCGTTAAATGGCAGCTCCAGTATAGCCAGACGCATACGTGCCATTACCTCTACATCCAAATCCTGCCGAAACAGACCTTCCTGCATGCCCCGCACAATATTCCCTTTCACTTTTTCCAGCATAAAGCTGTTCTTGTGCCGCATCCACAGCTCCCAGCTGTCGCGGTGGTATTTCTGCAGATCATGGAAAATAGAAGGGTGGATTTTAGAAAACACCTGCTTTGTCAGCTTCATGATCTGGAAGAGTTCATCAATGGCATTAGTTGCCTGCTCAATAAACCCTTCGCAATCGTGCTGAATGCAGTACAGGTAATCTGATGTGGAGTCGTATACTACCTGGTCTTTGTTCTTAAACCACTTGTAAAGCGTTTTTTTCGACATGGCCAGGTGCTGGGCAATATCATCCATAGACACGCTCTTGATGCCTCGCTGACAAAACATGCTAAAGGCACCCTGTAATATCTTCCTCTGAATCTCGGTTCTTTCTGCTGTCTCCATATTCTAAATCAGGAGCAAAACTATGGAAACATTTTTCATTTTGAAAGTTTCCACCCTTATTATTGGTCAACAAACCAAAGCCAATACTGTTTGTTTGTAGCTAATTTACAACCACTTATATTAAGATAATTGGTTGTAAGGAAAACTATATTTTTGACCAACAGCAGTGTTATGCCGACTAACGTCTGCAACTGGTATAGCAAGGGGCGGCTATACTTCAGGACAACGCTGGCAGGCAACGCAGCAGATTTATAATGTTAAGCTTATGTTATTAAATACCCAGCACTGTGCGTAGTTTGCTGTAGCCGCTTCGGCTCAGGGGCACACGCACCCCGCTTTTAAGCAGGGCCACATGGCTGTCTTTCTCCAATGGTTCTATTCGGGTAAGTTGGCTAAGCGGGATAATGTAGGAGCGGTGCACACGCACGAACTGCTTCGGGTCTAGTACCCGCTCATAGTAGCTCATGGTCTTCTTTTTTAGGAAAAGGCCTTCAGCTGTGTGCACCTTTACGTAATCGTCGTAAGCTTCTAAGTATAAAACATCTTTAACAGGTATAATCCGGATGTCGTTGGCGGCCTTTACTACGATGCGCAGCTGCTCTTCGGGCTGTTTGGCGGGTACTTCGCTCAGGCTTTCTGCGTTGGTTTCCGGTGCGATTATACTTCGCTTCTCCAGCCACTTTTTTACGGCGGCATCAAAGCGCTCCTGGCTGAAGGGCTTGAGCAGGTAATCTACGGCGTTGGCTTCAAAAGCTTTGAGGGCATACTCGTCAAAGGCGGTGGTGAAGATAACGCCCGGTGCCTGCTCCACCAGCTCCAGCATCTCAAAGCCATTTATCTTGGGCATCTGTATATCCAGGAATACCAGGTCGGGCTGGTGCTGCTGTATAGCTTTTATGCCTTCAAACCCATTACCGCACTCTTGTACTACCTGTATTTCCGGGTGCTTTTGCAGGTACTCTACCACAATGGTGCGGGCCAGCGGCTCATCGTCTATAACTAAACATTTAATCATTTTTCTGAGGAATTTTGATGCTGGTGATAAACTGATCTTCCTGCTGGCGGGTCTGCAGCAGGTCCTGCCGGGCGTAAAGCAGGTAGAGGCGGCGTTGCACAGAGCTAAGTCCGAAACCGGTGCCGCGCTGCGGGCGGGCAGTGGCGGCATCGTAAGGGTTTTGCACCTGCAGCAGCAGATGATGGTCCTGGGCGGTGGCTGTTATACTTATTACGGTGTCGCCCACGGTGTCGTAGAGGCCAAACTTAATGGCATTTTCTACCACGGGCTGCAGCAGCAGGGCAGGCAGTCGCATGTTCATAGTTTCGTCTTGTACTTTAATGGCAGTTTGCAGGCGGTGCCCGAAGCGTACTTTCTCAATTTCCAAGTATAGCTCCAGGTGCTGCAATTCGTCGGCGAGGCTTACCTGCTGCTGGTTGTCTTTGCGCAAGGTGCCGCGCAGAAAGTCTGAGAGCTGCTGTATCATATTCCGAGCCTGCTCCGGCCTTGCCACCACCAGCGCCGAAATGGAGTTGAGGCTGTTAAACAGGAAGTGCGGCTGCAGTTGCTGGCGCAAAGTATGAAGCTCTGCCTCCCGGGCCAGTTTCTCGGCGGCGGCCTTTCGCTGCTCGTCCTGCTGCCGCTCCAAAGTATAAAACCAGAACCAGCTCAGGAGCAAAAGCAGCAGCACCATCAGCCATGTAAATACAAAACGCACCGCCAGCGTGGCATCCACAAAATCCAGGTATACTTCATCCCCCTGGGAGGCGCGTGTCGTGACCCAGTAAAAAACCACTGTGCTGAGCGCAGCCAGGCCCATGCTCCAACCCAGCAGGTAGGCTGCTTCTTTTATACTTGGCTGATAGAAACGCAGGCCTGTGCCCATGGCGTAAGCTCCGGCAGTTAGCAGCAGGTTGGTGAGCAGCGCATCAGTGGCGGCCACCCTCAGGCTAAACCCCACCGACCACAGCAGCACTGCCTGCACTGCCGCCCACAGCAGCGCCCAGACAAGATAAGCAAGTATAACCCGGCTCGGAGACATGGTTTGGAGTTAGAGAGTTTAGGAATTAAAGAGTTGTAGAGATGCTACACCGTCAGTCCTTACTGATTATGGAGTGAGGCATCGAACAGCTTTACTTTAGTAGCTTTTGATGTTGAGGCCTCCGAAAAGGGTGGTGCCTTTTATAATCAGCACTTTATTCAGGTCATAGCCATCAGTCAGCATGGGGCGTTTATCCTCGATGCCACCCAGAATGGCTACCATTTCAGATTTTACCTGCCAGTGCGGCGGAATAATGAGCGTGGTTCCGCCGAAGATTTGTGTTGCCTCCAAAACAACAGGATGCTGTATATCAGCCTGGCTCAGGTTTAGCTCGGTGCCGCCGAACACACTCACCACTTCGCCTCCCAAAAAGTTTTTAGAGATGATATTCTTTTTGATGCCTCCAAGTATGGCAGTAGCGTCTACAATATCTTCGGTGGAGTAGTAGCTGTTGCTTCTGTTGTCTGGCTCTTGCTCGGCACTTTCGGCGCTGTGGGTATACGCATGCTGTTTTCTGTCTGCCTCGTTTCTGTCCGGCTCTGGTTGGTTAAAGCGATGATCCTGGCGGTTACGCGGCTTCAGCATGACCCATAAGCCAATTCCAATCAGCAGGATCGGCCAAAAATATACCCGGATGTTGAAACCTGTAAACAGGTCGTTGATCAGGAATACGGAGCCGATGAGTACGAGTACTAACCAACCCGACTTACGGAAATTATGCCGAAAGCCGATGAAAAGGCCAATTACAATCAGGAGCATCTGCCATGAGAAGACCCAGTAAGGCAGAAAGAAAATGTTGAGTTTTGAGGCAAGTATAACCACACCCACTGCAATCAGCAGCAAGCCTGCCAATACTTTCCCGCTGGTGCCTCTTCCTCGGTTATTCGGCCAGTTGTTACCGTAGTTGCTGCTTGGTGTTTGATTCCTGTTTTCCATAGTTCCTTTTCTTAAGTTTATGATATAAAGGTACTGTATATAAGCCTGCGTGTCTAGGGGCAATAGGCAGGGCCGGCAGAGAAGTCGGTAAGCTGCAGGCTTGCGTCGGTAAACTACGAAGTATATAGTGGTTCTGCAATTTACCGATGGTAGCGTATAGTTTTACTGACTGTATTTTGTCTTGCTTAGCCGCTGCTTCCGGCAACTTGGAATAAGCTATACTTACTAGCTGCTGCTGATCCTCGGCTTCATAAACCGCTTGTTTCACCTCTGGCTTTGGCTCCCTCTAGGTGGGGGTAGGGGCCCTCTCCTCGTGCCTCGGGCTGCCTCACTGCGTTCGTCACCGGAAAAACTCCATAGGCGCTCCTTTTCGAGGGCCCCTACCCCCACGGAAAGACTAGGATCAGATTCGATAGCCACCACTGACGGAGCTTCAACAGAATCCCCCGCCTTAGACAAGGAGGGGTTAGGGGTGGTTGGATAATACAGCTGACGGAGCTTTCCAAAGTCTCTCTTTGAAGGAAAGAAGTTATTGGACCTTGGCCTGCAGAGAATCCTGTGTATCCAAACATCCTGTAAATCCTGATTCAGACAGTTACAAAGTATACTTCCTCCCCCTAACTTGCGTACCAACTCAGAATTACCTAAATAGAGCCAGAACACGCCAAATTATTTATCTTTGCATATTATGGTGGAGAACATACAACAAGTAGCACAAGAGATAGAGTCGGCTGCGCTAAGCAACGCTGCCGAGCTGGAGCAATTCCGTATTGCGTATATAGGCCGCAAGGGCCGCATTGCAGACCTTTTCAACAACCTGAAAGAAGTCGCGCCGGAGCAGCGCCGCGAGGTAGGCCAGCAGCTGAACACGCTGAAAAACCGTGCCCAGGAGCGTTTCGACCAGGCACAGGAGCAGCTTGCCAGCGCCACGGACAACTCAGGCGATACAGGCTTCGATTTTACGTTGCCAACTATTCCGAACACGCTGGGCACACGCCATCCGCTCTCGCTGGTGCGCCAGGAGATTGTGCGTATTTTTGAGCGCATCGGCTTTAACGTATCCGAAGGCCCGGAGATGGAAGATGACTGGCACAACTTCTCTGCCCTGAACTTCCCGGAGAACCACCCGGCCCGCGAAATGCAGGATACTTTTTTCCTGAGCGAAGATAAGGAGCGACTGCTGCGCACCCATACTTCCACAGTGCAAGTGCGCCTGATGGAGAACAACCAACCGCCGCTGCGCAGCATTATGCCAGGCCGCGTGTACCGCAATGAGGCAATCTCGGCGCGCGCACACATGGTGTTCCATCAGGTAGAAGGGCTTTACGTAAACAAAGGCGTTAGCTTTAAAGACCTGAAAGAGACTCTGTATTACTTTGCCAAAGAGATGTTCGGGCAAGACACGCAGATCCGTTTCCGCCCGTCGTTTTTCCCTTTTACAGAGCCAAGCGCCGAGATCGATATTACCTGCTTTATCTGCAAAGGCGAGGGCTGCAACATTTGCAAAGGCTCTGGCTGGGTAGAGATTGGCGGTTCCGGCATGGTAGACCCTGCTGTGCTGCAAAGCTCCGGCATTGACCCGGAAGTATACTCTGGTTTCGCCTTTGGTATGGGCATCGAGCGTATAACTATGCTGAAGTACCAGATAAAAGACCTGCGCCTCTTCACCGAGAACGATGTGCGCTTCCTGCGCCAGTTTGAAGGGGTTATTTAATTAATTGTTGATTGTTAAATTGCTGGTTGTTGAGCTTCGCAGGTAGTATACTTAAGCTTTTATTTGATCTCGAGAGACTCTTTTGATAAAGGAAGCTTAAGCTAAAAGTATAAAAGCTGACGTTGATTAATCAGAACAACAATTTAACAATCCAACCATATAGCAATTAAAATTATGAAGCTGGAGGATATCAAAACCATAGGTATAGTTGGGGCCGGAACCATGGGCCAGGGCATTGCCCAGATCTGTGCGCAGGCAGGGTATAAAACCATCCTGTTCGATATTAACGCACAGGTACTGGAAAAGGCGCAGCAGACCACGGTAAAGAACTTGGACAAAGGCATAGAACGTGGCAAGTTGACCGAAGCCGATAAAAAAGCGACCCTGGTTAACCTAAACTATACCGGCGATACCCTTCAGCTAAGCTGCGATGTGATTATTGAGGCGGTGGTAGAGCGGCTGGAGGTGAAGCAAAGCATCTTTCAGGAACTGGCCAGTATTAACACGCCCGATACTATACTTGCTTCCAACACGTCCTCTATACCAATCACCCAGGTTGCCGCTGCCGTACCTCATCCGGAGCGTGTGGTGGGCATGCACTTTTTTAACCCGGCCCACATCATGAAGCTGGTGGAGGTGATCTCTGGTGCTGCTACCTCGCATGAAACCGCTGAAACTATAAAACAGCTTGCCGAAAAGCTGGGCAAGACTGCCGTAATGGCCAAAGACTCGCCGGGCTTTATCGTGAACCGGGTAGCGCGTCATTTTTACGTGGAGGGCCTGAAACTGCTGGAAGAAGGCGTTGCAGATGTAGAAACCATAGACAAACTCATGCAGGCCAGCGGCTTTAAAATGGGACCTTTTGAACTCATGGACCTAATTGGTGTTGATACCAATTATTCCGTAACCACCTCCATGTTCGAGGCTTTTCATTATGACGCTAAATTCAGACCAAGCCGTATACAGCAGCAGAAAGTGGATGCCGGGTACCACGGCCGCAAAACCGGAAAAGGCTTTTATACTTATGAAAAGTAAGCTGTTGCTACTGCTGCCTTTGCTGGCCATACTTGTCAGTTCCTGCAGCAAAGACAGCAGTAACAACCCTATTATACCAAATGTGCCGGTAAACACGCAGCTAAATGTTAGTAGCCAACTTTACCCTGACCTGCGCCAGGATGGAGGCTATGCTTACCTGCCCGAAGGCTACAAAGGCATTGTTGTGGTGCGGCAGAATGCCGGCAGCTACTTCGCTTTTGAGCGCACCTGCACTTACGACCCAACAAATGATTGTGTGTTGGAGGTTGATCCATCGAGGCTGTACATTACCGACCCCTGCTGCGGATCTCAGTTTAATATGCAAGGCCAGGTAATAGGCGGTCCGGCTATTAATGCGCTTAGAAAGTATACAACATCGCTTGTAGCTTCTACGCTCTATGTTTCTAATTAAATTTTTCAGGTTGATTTACAGCAAATTATACCTTTTTTAAAGATTTTTTTGAGGCCACACTTGCGTATTAAGCTTTACTGCCGTAATATTGCATCATCAAACGGCGGTAATAACGCCACTGATAACGTCGATATTCCTCCTTAGCTCAGTCGGTTAGAGCACCTGACTGTTAATCAGGGGGTCCCTGGTTCGAGCCCAGGAGGGGGAGCAAAAGCCACTCAGCAATGAGTGGCTTTTTTGTTTTATACCTACCTGTATATCCTAGCATGCATGATGCCTTCAGGAAATTGAAAACCAGCCAATGTATCCCGCAAACTGCCCCGAGTAAACTGTAGAAGCCACTAATGTAGCAAGCACTAGAATCTTACACCGCCTCCCTTCCTACATATTAAAAAAGTTCCTCTCGGAGATTCAGCCTCTGGAGCTGTTCCTCCGAAAGGAACTCAGGAAAAGAAGCATTTGGTTACTTCTACATTACTGCATAGTAACAGCTGTGTATATTATACTTTATATTTGCCTTCTACATTATCCATATACTTTTGCCCTGAGCCAGTGTTGAGCAACAGCACCTGCTCTTGCGGAAGAATGTAGCCAGAGGCCAGCATCTTACGTGCGACTATCCACAGGGCGGCTCCCTCTGGGGCAACAAAAAAACCCTCTGACTTGCCTAGCTCCTGCATACCGAGCACCATTTCCTCCTCCGTTATACTAATAGCTGTTCCCTCCGACTGAGAGAGCGTCTTTAGCATGAGCTGTTCTCCTATTGGCCTGGGTACGGCAAGACCGTTGGCGATGGTAGGTTTACCCACATAATCTCGTGCGCTTTGCTGCCGCCCAAAAAAAGTCTCAACCAAAGGCTTGCAGTTTTCAGCCTGCACCGCAACCATTCTCGGCAGCTTGGCTTCTGCCGGGAGCCAGCCAATGGCCTTCAACTCACGGAAAGCTTTCCAGATACCGATAAGGCCCGTGCCGCCGCCGGCAGGATAAAGTATAACATCAGGCAGCTGCCAGTCGAGCTGTTCGGTTATTTCGTACCCCATTGTTTTCTTGCCTTCCAACCTGTAAGGCTCTTTCAGGGTAGACACATCCAGCAAAAAGCCATCGGCGTTTAGCTCTCCTGCTTTGGCGGCACAGTCGTTTATCAGACCATCTACGAGGTGCACCTCTGCCCCATACCACAAACATTCTTCCCTGAAGGCCTTTGGCGTGTGCCGCGGCATTACTACTACAGCCTTCATCCCTGCCCGGGCGCAGTAGGCCGCCAGCGCCACACCCGCGTTACCGGCAGTTGGAATTATACAGCCTTCCTGCCCAAACTCCTTGGCTTTAGAAACGGCCATGCTCAAGCCGCGCGCCTTAAAGGAGCCGGTAGGATTTTGGCCTTCGTCTTTCAACAGCAGCTCCTTAAAGCCATACTTGCCGGCTAGCGCCTGGAGAGAGAGAATAGGAGTGAAACCTTCGCCAAGGCTCACAATGTTTTCTTCCCCGAGCACAGGCAGCAGCTCTCGGTAACGCCACATTGTGCCAGGGCGGCTATAAAGTGTTGCTTTATCGAGCGGCTCTTTAAGATCATAGTTTGCCAGCAGTGGCATATGGCAGCACGCGGAAAGTTTATGAAACTCAAAGGCTGAGTAAGATTTGCCGCAGGAGGAGCACTCTAAAGAATTGATCAGACTTGCAGTGGCAGTATTATGGATTACTGTGTTCATGTTATAGCAGGTATACTTTTACTTAGGCAAGTAGAGTATTTGCTATGAACCAACAAAAGGGAAAAAAGGAATAGCTTATTCCGTTTTGGAATACCTTTGTTTCATGAACCTCATGAATTCTCTGTAGGGAGAGTTGTTCTCGGTGCCCTTTCGCTGGATAAAATTAAAGTTCCTCTTAACGGTAAGCCCCTCTATAGGGAGCTCTACCAACTCACCCGACTCCAGTTCCTTTAGCACGGCCTGCCGCGGCAGAAAGGCAAGGCAGGTATCTACCCGCACAAAATTCTTTAGCGCCTCAGTACCGCCCAACCTGATTTTGATGGTTAAGTCAAGCAGCCTTACTTTCTTTTTCTCGAGCGCCGCCGCCAGCACCGCTAGCGTACCCGAACCCGGCTCGCGAAGGGCAAGTGGTATATCATAAAGATCTTTCAGTTCCAGCTGCTGCTTTTTCAGGGGGTTTTTGGAGGAGCAGACCGCTATCACCTCGTCTGTGAGAAAGGGAGTATACGTTACGTTGCTCAACTTATTAACACCTTCCACAATACCTAAATCTATCTCATGCTCCAGTAAGGCCTTGACGATGTTCTCGCTGTTGCGGTTTTTCAGGGTAAGCTGCGCGTTGGGGTTCTGCTGCAGAAACGCCGACAAAACAGGTGGCAAGATGTACAGGGAAATAGTGGTGCTTGCACCGATAACCATACTTATCTGAGGCGAGAAGTGCTCGTTCAACTCACTGAACTCCTGATGGAGCTCTTGCTGCAGCTGCTTTGCCTCCAGCAGCTTTTGGTACAGCAGTTTTCCGGCTGCTGTCAGGCTTATGCTGTTGCCGCTCCTCTCAAACAGTCCCGTTTTATAGTACTCCTCCAGCCTCTTTACCTGCTTACTAATGGCCGATTGGCTAATAAAAAGCGCCTCGCTAGCCTTTGTAAAACTCAGCACCCTGGCCACTTCCATGAAGATCAAATGTTTGTGTGACAGCATAAACGTGGTAAGTTGAACAGTTCTTTTTCAGCTTTATTGGTTCGGGAATTAAAACATCTTTGTACCTCCCAAGCCTTTACTAAAGGCGGAAATTTTGGCGTTTCTTATACCCGTTTTAAGTTACTCAAAATGCAAGAGTAACATCAAAAATTCTCAAGTTGGTTTACTCTTATAATTGAGAGCAAAATTTTACACAATCCTGCCCTTTGAAAAGGTGGATTTGCCTTTCTCTAAGAAAAAACAAGTGTTCACTTACAAAAATACAACATTAACAGCTTGTTTGGTTTACTCACTCCAATTCTACAGCAGCTGAGGCGTATGTATGCTGCAACACAGTAAAAATCAGCATTTTATATTTAAAACACTTATACATCCGGCAGCTAAAGCAATGAAACTGTAAAGACTTGCCTGAATTAACATAAACCTTAAATGCGATAATTGGGCATTTAAAGTTTAAGAGTTTCATGCTGCTCCAAGAGGCTAACTTATCAATATTATTATGTAAACAATTATTTTATTCACAATTAAAACAGCTTAATATGTCAAATTTTGTCAATTTGAAAAGAAGGGGCTTCAATCCTGAAGGGGGACACAACTCCTCCCGCAGGTCCTTTCTACAGTACAGCGGGGCCGCACTGGCCACATCCGCTATTCTGCTCTCCGGCTGCGAGATGTTAGAGGATTATATCCCACCTAAAAACCCCAATTTCCCTGATAAGGTGAATTTAGGCAGCGGTGATATTGGCATCCTCAACTATGCTTATGCCCTGGAACAGTTAGAAGCAGCTTTTTATACTAAGGTAGCATTGCGTGGCTTTTACTCGGGCGCCTCTCTTGAGGAGATAAGGGTACTGGACGACCTGCGACAACACGAGGTGGCCCACCGCGAATTTTACGAGGCTGCCTTGGGTAATAAGGCTATCGGCAAATTAGAATTTGACTTCAGCTCGGTTGACTTTAGTAGCAGAGAAAGTGTGCTGCAGACGGCTAAAACCTTTGAAGACCTTGGCGTAGCCGCTTATAACGGAGCAGGTCCGCTTCTTAAAAGCTCAGATTTACTGGTGGTAGCAGGCAAAATCGTTTCTGTGGAGGCGCGGCACGCCGAAGCCATTTTTGACTTGATTGCCCCGAACGAAGCCTTCGTAGACTTTATAAACGACGGGCTGGAGGAGGCCCTGCCACCATCGCAGGTGCTTCAAATGGCATCTCCATTTATCGTGACAGAGATTGATGCGAGCAATTTACCTAAATCTTAAGAGGAGGACATATTATGGATTTCATAAAGCTATTTAACTCTTTTAACATAGAAAATAAGTCAGAAGAGGAAGTGGACATCTACATGTCCAGAAAAGAGGCATTCCGGAAAATGGGAAGCCTAACCAAAAAAGTGGCGCTTGCTTCATTGCCAGTGGCGGCCTTCACTATGATGCCGAAAATGGCTTTTGCAAAAAGCAGTGATGTAGTAGGTGTGCTTAAGTTTGCCTTAGCCTTAGAGAGGCTGGAGTACCAGTTCTACATCCAGGGTGTAAACTCAGGTATTATAAGCAACGCGCACCAGAATGTCTTTATTTCTATTCGTGAGCACGAGCGCATCCATGTGGAACTGCTGGAGGCTACTATCCAATCTTTAGGCGGCAGCCTGGGTGATGTGCCAAGTAAGTTCGATTATACGGCAGGAGGAGTTTTCCCGAGCCCATTCGGCAACTATCAACTCTTCCTGGCTCTTTCACAGGCCTTCGAGGATACGGGTGTAAGGGCTTATAAAGGCCAGGCTCCGAACCTGATTGAGAACGACGATTTGCTGAAGGTTGCCTTACAGATACATGCGGTGGAAGCTCGCCATGCTTCGCAGGTAAGGCGCATCCGTGGCCGCAAGGGCTGGATAACAGACGAAGATTACGACGGCATTGATGGATTTGGAGGAACGTTCATGATGGCCAGCAGCGCAGTATACGCCGGCGAGAAAAACACCAAGCACGCAGGAGTAGAGGTTACTGACGTGACAACAGTGCCGGTGATGGCTGTTCGGGAGGCTTGGGACGAGCCGTTGTCGATGGAAATGGTGCTGGATATTGTAAAGCCGTTTATTGTTTCCTGATAATAATCACTACATCAATAAATTAATGCTTACTTCAATACTAACTATAAGCACAACAAGTATAGGTCTGAAAGGATCAGTTGGCAAGGCAGCCCCTCTTGCCAAAGAAGTAACCGCTGCACAGTTAGACGTTTTCTATCCTGGCACAATCAATTGAGTTGTATGAGCATAGGGCGGAAAGCGGGTTAACTGAAGTGAGCTTGAGCATTGATAAAAGTATAAATCGTTGTTGCCTAGATCAAATAGGCTACAGCGGCAAAAAGTCGCTCCTTGTTAAAGAGGAGCGACTTTTTTTGCTACTTGGCTTCTTTATGGTTCTTGTACCTGGCTGTCAATAGGCTCGAAGCAATCAGAACAATTCTATTTGGAGGCTATATTTATACTTAAAGCCACGCTAGCTAATGAAATCACAGTATTTCACTTGAAGGGGCATCATGAGCTAGTTCGTTTTGGCATTCTGAGGCGCCAGTCTATCAGCCTGTTTATCGATAAAATCTCCTGTTCCAGATATAAAGTTTCATCAAAACTGCCTATGTAAAGCAATGGCTTTATTCGCGCTGCTAAACTTTTAAGCGCCATATCAGTACATACAAATGGCAATATCATCATGTTTAGCGTTGGTTAGCTCTTTTGCCATACTTACTTATAGCTAGCGCAATAACTAAAGTATAAAACTATGAAAAATATAAAACCGTTTCTGATGGCAGTGCTCGTGCTGCTAACCTTTACCATGAGTAGCTGCGAGCTGGTAGGAGATATTTTTGAGGCCGGCATGTGGACAGCCCTGATTATTATTGTGCTGATCGTACTGCTGATCTCCTGGCTTTTCCGAAAGTTTAGAAGATAAACGAAATGAAAAAGGAGCCCTTAAGGCTCCTTTTTTTTATGTATTATACTTTCGATAAACTATTTATTTCGTTTCGGCATAGTGCCCAGTATATAATCCCATAGCGGTGAAGACACGCCAAAGGCTTTGTCATGGTCTTTATAGTGGTGGATACTGTGGTTGATCCAAAGCTGCTTCAGGAAACTTTTGGGCGGCGGATAGGCATGCACTATGTAATGCACCCCAAGATACATGGCATAGCCAAATAACATTCCGGCTACCACCCCAAACACAAACGTGCCAAAGACTATCTTAAAGATAAAGAAAAAGGCGGAAGCGTAAAGTATACTTACCACCGGCGGCATAGCCAGGCGCTTTTTGTCTTTAGGATACTCGTGGTGGTTTCCGTGAAACAGATACTGCAAGCGCGCCTTAAACGGCGTATTGGTATCCATATGGAATACGTAACGGTGCGCCAGGTACTCCATCAGCGTAAAAATAAACCAGCCTAGGAAAAAGAACCCAATGGCTTCCAATATATTGATAAATCCATTAGTTATACCATAATAAACCAGCCCCGTAGCTATGATCAGAAAAATTGAGATAGGCAGGGCGATGTGCGTTCTGGTCATCTTCTCCAGAATCGGATTTTTAAAAAGCTGTGCGCTTCCTTTGTGATTAGGTTTCATAGTTAGATTTTGCTGTATCGGTTAACGCTGCAAAACTACTTAAATTTTAAATTCAGGCCACATTTAGCAGCCGGTCGTATTGCTATTAACGAGGTGTGTCTGCTATAGGTTGAGCAGGCGCAAAAAGGTTTCGGTTGTGGCGTTGGCCCCAGATAAAGTATGGGTCGCGCGTTCGTAGAACTGCTTTCGATGGGCTAATGTTTCGGTAAGGTATAAATTTAATTCTGCGGGGTTCTTGCCAGCCAGCAACGGGCGCTCTGCCTGCCCCTGCGCTAACAACCTATGCACCAGTTGGTCAACAGGCACTTTCAGGTAAAAACTTACCCCAAACTGGTTAATAAATCCGATGTTATTAAAGAAGCAGGGCGCTCCTCCTCCGGTAGAAATGACAGCCTTTTCATACTTCCGCGCCACTTCTTCCAGCGCCTCCCGCTCTAACTTTCTGAAGAACTCCTGCCCCTGCCGCTCAAAAATTTCTGCTACGCTTTGCCCCTGCTGCTGCACAAGGTACTCGTCAAGGTCTATAAAAGTATAGCCGAGCCGCTGCGCCAGCTGCCGCCCCAGTGTGGTTTTGCCACTGCCCATCATGCCTATCAGGAAGATTCGCATCGGGGGGTAGGAGTTAAAAAGTTATAGCGTTAGAAGGTTAGAAAGTGGGGAGTGGGAGAAGCCAGCACTATGCAGCTAGTGACTGACAATTAACTACTCCTCATCTGTCAGCAGTTCCTGCACCTCCTCCATCTCCGGCGTGTCGTTATGGTGCCATTTACCTTTTACGGTGCCATCCTGCAGCAGCACCAAGCCAGGGTTAGACCGAATAATGGTTTTAAGCACGGTGCCGTCGCCGAAGTAGTACGGCACGGCCAGATTTACCTCGTGCCGGAAAGCCTCAAAGTCTGCGGCACTGCTGCTGGTTACCACCATCGGCGTAATACCAGCCGCCTCAGCAGCTTTTACTAGTGCGTTTATGTCTTCAAAACTCTCCTGCTTGGCCTTCGCCACGCTCTGCACTATAATGAGCAGCTTCTTACCTATCAGCACCTCTTGGGTAAAGTCGCCATCATCGTTCCAAACATTAAAGTCGGTTATTTTGGGTCCGGCTTCGGGGTTTATTGCCACCATCTCTTTAAAAGTATAAGTGGTGTCCATTGGATATTCTTCAAACTCCTCTTCCTGCCCGGCTTTGGTCATCACATACTTGTACTGCAGCGGAGCGGACGGGCGCATGAGCTCCGGAATATTGTTTCCCTCCTTATATGCCCTAAAGTCGATGTACGGCAGGTGCTCGTAAGCGTACCAGCCCACCACTACCGACAGCGCCGCTGTAATAATGGTTATGATAGCCCCAGAGGAGGCACGCATGAAAGCCGGCAGGTACTGTTGCGTAAACAGCAGCACCATGATCATCACCAGCAGCACCACATCTTTTGTAAACGACTCCCATGGCGTCAGCACAATGGCATCGCCGAAACAGCCGCAATCAGTCACTTTATCAAACCAGGCTGAGTAGAAGGTGAGAAAGGTGAAGAACACGATCATGAGCAGCAGCAGCCACAGCACCAGTTTAAGTTGGTAACGTACCAGCAGTGCCACGCCCAGCACAATTTCTGCCGCACTCAGGAAGATGGACAGAAACAGCGAGTAAGGCTCAAAGCTTTTGAAAAAAGGCGCAATATCTGTAGAGAAAACCTCGAAATACTCCTCCAGTTTTATAGCCGTTCCTACTGGGTCGTTTATCTTGATCAGGCCCGAGAAGATAAAAAGCACTCCTACAAACAGCCAGAAAAATTTACTTATAAACTTCATCTTATGAGTTAGAGAGTTTAAGAGTTAGAAAGTTAGAGAGTTTAGGAGTTTACTCCCACTGCTGGTGCGAGCTTGCAGCTCGTACCTTAGCCGACCTTCTCCGCATAGCCGGATTTTATGAGCGCAAACACAGCATAGTTGATCATGTCGCGGTAGTTGGCCTCCACGCCCTCCGATATCAGCGTCTGGCCCTCGTTATCTTCAATCTGCTTAGTGCGGTAGAGCTTCATCAGGATAATATCGGTAATGGAGCTTATGCGCATGTCGCGCCAGGCCTCACCGTAATCGTGGTTCTTGGCATTCAACAACTTGATGTTCTCTTCTATGTGGTGGGTATACTCCCGCTCCACCTCGTCAGCAGACAGGCTCAAGGGTGCACCGGCAGGCAGGTTCAGTTGCATCAGCGCGATAACACAGTAGTTAATGATGCCCACAAACTCGCCGTTGATATCATCCTCCACCATTTGCTTGCCCTTCTCTTGTATGGAGCGGATGCGTTGCGCTTTGATAAAGATCTGGTCGGTAATGGAAGGCAGCCGAAGCACGCGCCAGGCGGTGCCATAGTCCTTTGTCTTTTTTACAAACGTGTCTTTGCAGCGCTGAACTACCTGATTATATTCCTGCTGTGTTTGACTAATCAACTTTTTAGCTTTAATTTTAAAAATAATTGACTTACATGCCAACGTTGGAAGCGAAAGATACGCTTTTTAAGAAAAATTCCACACTAAACTGCCGCGGAAAGCTCCTCTCGCTGGAGGTGCCGCTGGTAATGGGCATCCTAAACCTAACCCCAGACTCCTTTTTTCTAGGTAGCCGCCTGAGCTCTGCTGATGAGGCCGTGCGTAAAGCAGAGCAGATGCTTTCAGAAGGCGCTGATATTCTGGATATTGGCGGCTACAGCACCCGCCCAGGCGCTTCAGATATTTCGCCTCAGGAAGAGCAGGACCGCATCATTCCGGCTATCGAAGCCATACAGCAACATTTTCCGGAAGCCGTTATTTCCGTGGATACTTTTAGGGCCGAAGTGGCCGAAGCAAGTATAGCGGCCGGTGCGCACATTATTAACGATGTTGGAGGCGGGCTGCTGGATGAGGCCATGTTTGAGACGGTGGCAAAGCTGCAGGTGCCGTATATACTGATGCACATGCGCGGCACGCCACAAACCATGGCCAGCCTTACAAAGTATAACAATTTAGTGGTGGACGTGCTGAGTGAGCTGCAGGTGCAGCTTGCTAAACTACAGCAGCTCGGCGTGAAGGATGTAATCGTGGATCCTGGCTTCGGCTTTGCAAAAACCGTGGAACAAAATTTCCAACTGCTCTGCCATTTAGATGATTTCCGTATCTTAGGCCTTCCGGTGCTTGCGGGCATGTCGCGCAAATCCATGGTTTACAAATCGCTGGAGATTAATCAGGCTGATGCGCTGACCGGCACAATAGCCGTAAACACTGTAGCGTTGATGAAAGGTGCCGACATTTTGCGGGTGCACGACGTAAAAGAAGCTAAGCAAACCATTGTACTTTTAGAGAAAACTAAACTTTGATCTTTTTATTCAGCATAGGGTTTTTAGAAATTGGGTGGATCGAGGTAATCGATATCCTGCTCGTGACGGTGCTGCTGTACCAGTTGTACAAGCTGTTGACAGGCAGCGTGGCACTGAAGATTTTCCTGGGCCTGCTTTCTGTATACCTGCTTTACCTGGTGGTGCGTGCCGCCGGCATGGAGCTGTTAACCATTATACTTGGCCAGTTTATGGGCGTGGGCGTGCTGGCTGCCATTATACTTTTCCAGCCCGAAATCCGGCGCTTCCTGCTGCTGATCGGCAAAACCACCTCCCTCAACCACGACCGTTTGTGGGGTTTTCCGTGGCGCCGCGAACAAAGCGAGAAACTAAGCCTTACGCCGTTTATAGAAGCATCAAAATCTTTGGCTGGCAAGAACACCGGCGCTCTTATTGTATTTGCGAAAAGCTCCGAACTGAAATACTACGCTGAGTCGGGCGATTTGATTGACGCGGTAATTTCGAAGCGGCTGCTTATGTCTATCTTCAACAAGCACAGCCCGCTGCACGATGGAGCCGTCATCATATCCGGTAACCGTATCAAGGCTGCCCGCTGCATTCTTCCGGTTTCAGAAAATCAGGAAATCCCGGCTTCGATGGGCCTTCGCCACCGCGCCGCCATCGGCCTGACAGAAATTACGGACAGCATTGTTTTAGTTGTATCCGAAGAGACCGGACAGATTGCGCTGGTACGCAACGGCGAAGCTTACCGCAATCTTTCTTCCGCCGACCTGCGCGTAAAGCTCAACCAGTTCCTGTTCGACACAGATCAAAAGCCAGCTACAGCCGTTTCTGAGAAATCGGTAAGCGCAGCGTAAATTTTATACTTAGAAAGATAATTTAGCAGCGTTCTCTTTACCTAGGTAAAGCTTCGTTTCGGCCACACAAGTATAAGCCATATCAATCTTCATTAACTAACCGCAAGTTTTCAACTCGTGGTTAGGCATGGCAGCATGCTATGCTTATACTTCTGTAACTGAGAGCTTGCCTCATGATGAGCCACAAGATGAAATCTCGCGGCTGTAGTAAAAACTGAAGAGCTAAAGCATACTTACCTAGCAATCCGCAGCAGAAGCCTGTTAAACAAGAGTGGCCGAAACAGTAAATACCCAAAACAACTCTCTAACTCTTCAACCCTCTAACTCTTCAACCCTCTAACTTCTAAAGCTTTCCTTGCCGCCGGTACCACACCAGCCAGTAGGCGGCAATGCCTAGCACAGGCACTACCCATAGTATAGCTACCCAGATAAGGCGCGACCCAACAGGGTAATCAGATTTAAAGATGAGATGAATTAGGGCGATGGCCACCAGCAGGTAATTCAGCGTGACCAGTAGGAAAATCTCGGGGTTACGTGCAAACAGCTCCATGGGCTAGAATAAGGTTTCACTTACAAACCACATCAGGTAGAGCAGTGCAGGCGCTAGCAACAGCAGAATAGTGCCGAAGTGCACACGTGTCCATTGCGGGTTCAGCAACATGCTCAGGTACGCCTCCACCGAAAGCAGCAGCGAGAAGTAGAACGCTATCTGCAACAGCGTATACATAATGTCGGCTTCGCCACGAATACCTGCCGTAGTGTAAGCCAGAAACGAGATCACCATCCACGACAGCACTGTACCCAACAACACTTGCCCCGGCTTTATCTTGATGTTATCCATACTGCTGATTTATCCTGAGTGTGGTACAAGTTAGGAAAAAATAAAGCCACTCCCATAGCAGGAGTGGCTTTTCTATACTTGAAGTATGGGTTTATACTTACTTGATTACACCAAGCTCTTTGCCCACTTCCACGAAAGCGGCAATACATTTGTCGATATGCTCTTTGTCGTGCACGGCGGATAGCTGCACACGGATGCGCGCTTGTCCTTTTGGCACTACCGGGTAGTAGAAGCCAATCACATAAATGCCTTTATCCAGCATGCGGGCTGCAAATTCCTGCGCCAGCGGGGCCTCATAAAGCATGACCGGCACAATCGGGTGGTCGCCAGGTTTAATGTCGAAACCGGCTGCTGTAATCTGCTCACGGAAATATTTGGTGTTCCACTCCAGCTTGTCGCGCAGCTCGGTGGTAGAGCTCAGCAGGTCCAGCACCGCTATAGATGCGCCCACAATAGACGGAGCCAGCGAGTTAGAGAACAAGTATGGGCGCGAACGCTGGCGCAGCATATCGATGATCTCTTTTCGGCCGGAGGTAAAACCGCCCATCGCGCCGCCAAGCGCCTTGCCCAGCGTGCCTGTAATGATGTCGATTTTGCCCACTACGTTGTGGTATTCGTGCGTGCCGCGGCCAGTCTTGCCCATAAAGCCAGAGCTGTGGCAATCATCCACCATAATCAGGGCTTTATACTTATCGGCCAGTTCCACAATCTTGTCCAGCTGCGCTACAGTGCCATCCATTGAGAAAGCACCATCCGTTACGATGATGCGGTGCTTTGCTCCCTGTGCCTCCTGCAGCTTCGCCTCCAGGTCCTCCATGTCGTTGTGGTTATAGCGGAATCGCTGTGCTTTGCACAGGCGCACGCCATCAATAATAGAGGCATGGTTCAGGGCATCAGAGATAATGGCTGATTCTGCATCAAAGAGCGGCTCGAAAACACCTCCGTTGGCATCGAAAGCGGCTGCGTAAAGTATAGTATCCTCGGTGCCGAGGAATTCTGAAATCTTACGCTCCAGTTCCTTGTGGATGTCCTGGGTGCCACAGATAAAGCGCACCGAGCTCATGCCGTAGCCGTGCGTATCGATCGCTTCTTTGGCAGCCTCGATCACCCTCGGGTGTGCCGACAGGCCCAGGTAGTTGTTGGCGCAAAAGTTAAGCACGTGGTGCATCTGCGTGGTGTCGATATCAGCGCCCTGCGGCGTGGTGATGATTCGCTCTTGTTTATACAAACCCGCCTCTTTTATCTCGGCAAGCTGCTGTTCTAAGTCTGGTTTTAAAGTCTCGTACATAGTTTCGTTTCTCGTTATACGTTGCTCGTTGTTTTCTCTTTTATAGTATGCTTACAGGCCGGTTGCCTCGCCGGTGTCGTCGGGCTTTGGCGGTGGCTTACGCATGATTGGCCTTGGCCGCGCAGGCTTTGGCGGTGGGGGTTCCTCTGCAGCATCGGTTTTCTCAGGTGCTGCTGCTTTATTTTCAGCTTGGTCTATACTTGCACGTTCCGTTTCTGATGCCTCAGCAGGTGGTTTCTGTAACGCTACCGGCCGTTTCATAACTGGCCTTGGGCGTGGCGGCTTTGGCTTGTCTTCAGCGGCAGGTACAGGCGCATTGGTAGCTGGTACACTTTGCTCTTCCTGCGTCGGCTGCTCTTCCTTTGGCTTCTGCAGTGCTACCGGGCGCGGACGCGGTGGCTTTGCTGTGGCCTCTTCAACTGGCTGCCCTGCTGATGGCTCAGGCTTTTCCTCCTCCTCCTGCGGTTTCTGTAAGGCAGCTGGCCGTTTGATAACCGGTCGTGGCCGGGGCGGCTTAGGTGTGTTATCAACTTCACCGGGAGTCTGCTCCTGCTGTGGCTGCTCCTCTTCAGGTTTAGGCTTCTGCAATGCCGCAGGCCGCTTTATCACCGGTCTTGGCCGTGCTGGCTTAGCCGCCGAAGCTTCCTCAGTTGCTGGTTTTATACTTTCCTCTGATGCTGGTGCCGAGCTTTTTCCCTCTGTCTTCTGCAGCGCGGCAGGGCGTTTGATGACTGGGCGCGGACGAGCAGCTGGCTTTTCGGTGTCAGAGCTTGCCGGTTTTTCAGTGCCTTCTGCCGCAGCTGGCTTTGGTATAACAGGGCGTTTTACCACAGGTCTTGGCCTTACGGCCGGTTTTGTATCCTCTGCTCCGCTTGCTTCTGTGGCTGGTTTTTCTGCGGCCTCACTTGCTGCAGTTTTTTGCATAGCGGCAGGTCTGCGCACTACAGGTTTCGGGTTGCTGTCTTCCGTTGCTGCCGTGGTTGCCCCTGCGGCAGGCTTAGCGGCAACCGCTCTTCTTGCCACGGCCGGGCGTGCAGCGGCTGGCTCAGCCTTTGGAATATCCTCTTCGGCCAGGTGGTAGCGCAGGCGCACATCGTTCAGCACCATCTTTACCTGCACCTGAAAGCTGTTCGGGTGCATCTGGGCGTACATATCCTGCCACGCCGCAAAGCGTGCCGGGTCTGCAGCCGCAAAAGCCGCTTTATTTATCCGCTTCTTAATCAGGTACTCTTCAAACGTCATGCTATACAGGCCTTTGATGCCGCAATTTACGGTTTCGGGTGCAAATAGGCTATTAATCCGCCGTTTCATCGTGGCATCCTTACAAATATAAGAAAATCCGCCTGCCGCGTCCGCCACAGGTTACCGATAGTTTAAGCTCAGTTATCTAATTATTAATTCTGCTTCAGCCCCTTTTAGCAAGCCTAAACGCAGGTTACCTTTGTTGCAAGGTGAAATAAAGATTAGTTTAGATTAGGTTGATGAGAGGCTGCTGACAGTTTGTGGGCGGCTTCTCTTGTTTTTGTTGTTTCCGCCAGCCTCCCGCCCCTCCTTTCTTCTGAAGTATATTTTTTGGATTGCACTGAATTCGGTTACTTTGTACAAAGAATTCTTATTTCGCTATGGCAAACACAAGTGATACGGTATTGGTGATTGGTGCCTGCGGGCAGCTGGGCTCTGAACTAACAATGGAGCTGCGCAACATGTATGGAGAAGCAAACGTGGTAGCGGCAGACATTGCCCCACCCAAACAGGCTGACCTGCGCGACTCGGGCCCTTTTGAGAAGGTGGATGTGCTGGACACAAAAGTATTGGCCGATCTGGCTGCAAAGTATAAATTCACTCAGATTTACCACCTGGCGGCAGTGTTGTCGGCAACCGGTGAGAAGAACCCCAAGTTTGCCTGGAAGCTGAACATGGATGGCCTTTTTAACGTGCTGGACCTGGCCCTGGAGCATAAAGTTGGCCGTGTGTACTGGCCTAGCTCCATCGCCTGTTTCGGACCGAGCACGCCGCGCCAGAACACGCCGCAGCAAACCATCATGGACCCGAATACTGTGTACGGCATCAGCAAACAGGCTGGTGAGCGCTGGTGCGAATATTACTTTCAGAAGTATGGCCTGGATGTGCGTAGCCTGCGCTACCCTGGCCTGATCGGGTACAAAGCCTTACCCGGCGGCGGCACCACCGATTACGCCGTGGATATTTACCACAAGGCGCTGGAGGGGGAGACTTTTGAGTGCTTCCTGAGCGAAGACACCTACCTGCCGATGATGTACATGCCCGACGCCCTCAAAGCCACCATCGACCTGATGCATGCACCGGCAGAGCAGGTAAAAGTACGCGATTCCTATAACCTGAGCGCCATGAGTTTCTCTCCTAAGGAAATAGCGGCTTCCATCAGAAAGCACATTCCGGACTTTGAGATTGCATACAAGCCTGATTCGCGCCAGCAGATTGCCGACTCCTGGCCACAAAGTATAGACGACAGCGCCGCCCAGCAGGATTGGGGCTGGAGCCCGAACTATACTCTGGACGCCATGACAGAGGACATGCTGCTAAACCTGAAGAAGATGAAGCAGGAGCAGGCTGTATAACTATAGCCCAAAAGTATAAACTACAGGAAAAGGCGGTGCGGAAGCATCGCCTTTCTTATTTACCCCAACTTTACGCCGCCAGTGCAGTTTATACTTGCAGCAAAGTATAAACTATGATTGTAAACGCTATACCCGAAGGCTGGGAGGTAATTTACCAGCAGGCGCACGGCATACTGGCCGCTGAGCTGGCGCACCAGTTAAAACCGGAACTGCAGTGCGCGCATTGGGTGGAAACACTGGTAGCCATTGCCAACCATGATAACCGCCAGCGCACCTGGCGCGGACAAGACGGACTTACGCCCGCCGGAGCCCCCGCTGATTTTACACTGCAGCCCAACACGCTGGAGCAGGCAAAAGCACTCATGCATGCCGTCCGCTTTCAGAGCCGCTGGGTAGCGTTGCTCACTTCCATGCACATGAGCTACCTCTACGAGAGCCGTCGCGGCGAGAGCAAAGCTACTGATACCTTTCTCGATGAGCAGCAGGAGCTACAGCAGAACTGCTTTAAAAGTATAGGCATCACGCAAAAAGAGGCTAAACAGGCTTACGCTATTATGCAGTGGTGCGACCGCCTCTCGCTTATACTTTGCCGCAACGAACTTCCTGCCGATGAGCGTACGCTGGAGATCACTACCGGACCGAATGAAGAAGTATACTTTATAAAGCAGCTGAACACCGAAACGGTACACGTGGAACCTTGGCCGTTTGCACAGCAGCGGCTGGAGGTGCAGGCAGAGTACCGGGTGCTGGAGCAGCTGCAGTTTAAAAACGACAAGGAGCTGGCGCAGGCACTGCATCAGGCGGAGGTAAAGTATAAAAAGTGGATGCTGGAAAAATAAGAAGCCATACTTACCGGAAATAAGAAATTTACTATATTTGGATAGTATAATTTAAACCTATTCAAATGAAGATGAAAAACAAACTTACCCTGCTGGCCCTTGCCTGCGGCCTCTCCTTTGCTGCCAACGCACAAGTTGCAGAACAAGAAACTTTAAAGCCAGTAACAGGCAATAAGACCCTGGAAGCTACTTTAAACTTTTTCGGCGGCGCCTCCACACAAATAAAGCTGCGCAAGTTTACCTCAGAGCAAAAAGCCGTCCGCTATACTGCTGGCATCTCCTATGATTATGATAAATTGGCAGACGACGCTAGCAGCTCCAGCCTGACAATAAGTTTTGCCCCAGGTTTTGAAAAGCACTTTGCCGGCACAAACAGACTTTCCCCATACCTTGGTTTTGCTGTACCTATTAGCCTTACAGGCAGCAAATTTGAAAGCGAATATTCCGAAATCAAAGGGGCGACCTCAGAGCATGGGTATGACAGATCCAAATTCTCAATTGGGGTGGATGGCCTGGCAGGTGTGGATTTTTATGTTGCGAAGAACTTTTACATCGGCTTTGAAGCTGGCGTTGGTCTTGCTTACAGAAAATACAGCGATGTAGAAGTGAAATATAAAAGCGACTTCACCAGAAACTCCAACATGGATGGTTACAATGGCATCAATTTCAGCACCTTTACAACCGGTGGCTTAAGAATCGGGTTTGCTTTCTAAAAAAATTTTATACCCGCTACGGCAAGGGCAGCAACCACAATTGCTGCCCTTGTTTTTTTACAGACCTCTTCTTGCCCCGCTAAATATCTGCTTTAACCCATATTTCTGAATCTACGTCTATACTTCTGTAACCGGCCATACTGCCGGCCAAAGAGACTACAATGGTAACAGAATCAAACGACAACGAGCTACGGAAACTGATTTTTGAACGGGATAAGGTAATCGTGAAATTCACGGCTGAAAACTGCCCGGTATGCAAAGTAATGGAGCCGAAGTATAAATTACTGTCTAAAGAGCCCAATTACAGCGAAATTACCTTTCTGCGCATGAGCGCCAACGAAAACCCGGTATCCAGCAAAGAGGTAAAACTAAAAGGCACGCCTTTTTTTGCCACCTACCGCAAAGGCACTTTAGCAGATTGTGGCATAGCAGCCACAGAGGAGGAGCTGCGGGAGATGCTGCAGCGGCTGCTTCAAATTAACTGATCTTATTTTAAAGGAACGTCCCTTACTTTCTAGCTGTTACGGAAAACCTGTGCTACCTTGCGCGGCTTTTTAATCAGCTCACACGTGACTCCAAAAATCTTACGAACATTGCCTGTGCTACTCCTGACAGTAGCCTCTGCCTTTATTATACCCGGCTGCTCCAGCACCGATAAACTGAACACAGCCGCACCTGCTGCCATTGCCTCGGCTGCGCCTGCTTATAGGCCGCAGCTTTCGTCCATCACCGTGCCGGTTTCCATATCAGTGGCGGCCATGGAGGCTAAGCTGAACCAGGAGATAGCCGGCACTTTGTACAAAGACACCAACCTGAGTGATGATAACATTGCGGTAACCGTTACCAAAAACGGCAACCTGAGCATGCGCGCCGAGAAAGATAAAGTATACTTTTCGGTGCCGCTCCGCATCTACGCCAAGGGCCGCTGGAAGTGGGACCCGTGCAAACTCTGCCCTTCCATCGACAAAACCGAGGACACCACGTTCGATATGATCATCAAAACCGAAAGCAGGGTCGGGTTAACAGAAGATTACAAGATCAGCACAAGCACCAGCGGAGACTTTGAGTGGGGCAATACCAAGCCGGTACTGGAGCTCGGACCTCTTAAAATAGGGCTTGCACGCTTTGTAGAGCCGGCTATGCGCCAGCAAATGGCAACGCTTTCGAAGCAGCTGGACAAGGAGCTGCAGAGCCGTCTGGACGTAAAAAAATATATTGCTGACGCATGGCAGCAGCTGCAGGAGCCTGTAAAGCTGGATGATAACTTGAATGCCTGGCTAACTGTAGTGCCGCAGGAAGTACGCATGGCTCCGCTGCTGGCTCAAAACGGCAACCTGAACACCCGCCTCGGCATCACCTCCTACATAACTGTTACCACAGACGGAAAACCGCAGGTGCAGGTAAACAAAAAACTGCCAAAGCTGATTTTGGACAGCCGCATGAGCGATGACATACAGATTGGCTTAACCGCCAACATCCCGTATGCTCACGCCAGTAAAATGGTGCAGGAGCAGGTGGCAAAACAGACATACAAGTTTGACGGCGGCAAGAGCGAGATTACGGTAAATGAGGCAGCCATTACGCCCAGCGGAAACCAACTGGTGCTGATGCTGGACGTGAACGGCAAAACCAAGGCCGGCATTTTCACTAAAAAGATTGTGGGCAAAGTATACCTGCGCGGTACTCCGTATTACGATGCTGAAACTGCCTCTATAAAGGTGCGCGACGTAGCCTACGACCTCGACACGAAAGACCGGATACTGAGCACGGCCAGCTGGCTTGCCCAGAATAAATTTGAACAGATGATACAGCAGCAGGTAAGCATCCCGGTGAGGCACGAGCTGGAAAACGCCCGTAAAATGCTGCAGAGTTCCCTCGATAAGCAGGGCCGCGTGCATGAGTCGGTGCTGCTGCGCGGAAGTATAAAAGATATCACGCCGGATAACCTGTACCTGACGCAGGATGGCATCAAAGCCGTAGTGAACGCCAAAGGCACGCTCACCGCTACAATAGACAAGTTGTAGTTTCCAGGCAAAAGCCTGTTTTATAAAAGACAAAGGATTTCTTTCAGGCAGAGAGAAGTCCTTTGTCTTTTATAAACTGTTTATTTACCAAATGTCAGAATTTCTCTATCGGCTTTGGGCTGTTAAATACCTTATCCGGCACTTTGGCGGGGGCAGCGATATGGAACAGTTCAAAGTCGCTTTGCGGATTGCTGCGGTCGCTGGCTAGCTTAATGCTGCCGTAGTCTCGGTAGTCGCTCCAGCGACGGGTAAAGGTAGGTTCCGCATCCTCATAGTTCCGGAAAAAGGCCCACTGCGTTACCAGCCCCTGCTCCTTATCCACCCATACTTTATACTTATTCTGAGGCGTTAGCCCTACGTTTTCAAAGGTCATCTCCAGCACATCCGCCTGTTTGCCGTCTATGGTTTCTTCTTCACCGATGTAGCGTAGATTTACGCCTGGGTCTTGTAGTTTAAAAGGCATCACGAGCCAGTAAGAATTGTTTATCCAAAGTGCATGGGCACGCTCCAGCAGCTTCTGCTTCTCCTGCGCATCCTGCAGCTCTTTGCCGGCTGCGTATACTTTGCCCTCTTTTGTTTGCGTGTTGATGATGGCTACTAGGCTGTCCTTTTCCCAGCGGAACCGGTTCTGGTGCTTGTCCCATACTTGATATTGGTTATTAAAAGTCCAGGCGAGGTAGCGGGTGTCGCTCCAGCCTTCCTCCCCGCCCATGTTTTCCACTACCTTACGGGCAATACTTTTGGCTTTGTCGTCGGGCGATTGGGCACAGGCGGCAAGCAGTGGCAGCACCAGCAGGCAAAGGCAAAAGAAGGGGCGAAGCAGGTTTGGTTTTGGCATGAGTTCATATTTAAAAGGTGCGCTCACGTGTACGCATTTATACTTGTGCAGGATGCCGCCATAGTAAGGCAGGAGGCGCAATTTTAACTTAACGCAGAGCCGTTGCGTACTCTAAAGCCATACCAAACTCGACCAATGCCTTATGTCCAGATATACTTTATCAGGAATCTTTCAGCTACTGAAAACATCTGTGGATGGCTTCCTTGAGGCCTACTCTCTCAGGCTGGCGGCTGCGCTGGCTTTCAATGCCATTTTCTCTATTCCGCCCCTACTGCTCATTATTATTAAAGCGGCAGGCTTTTTCTTTGGGGAGGAGGCCGTGTCAGGGAAGCTGGAGGAGGAGGCGTCTACGGCTATAAGCCCTGAGGCTGCCGCCTCTATACAAACCATGGTGCAGAATGCCAGCTCGAGCGAGTCTACGGGTTGGGCCATGTGGGTAGGTGTCGGCACGCTTATCTTTGCCTCTACCACCTTTTTTGTAACATTGCAGCAGTCGCTCAACAGTGTCTGGAACCTGAAGGTGAAACCGACCAGCGGCATCCTGCGCATGGCCAAAGAACGTGTTTTTTCTTTTGGCCTGATTCTGAGCATTTCGCTTTTAATGCTGATTTCCTTTGTGATAAGTGCGGCTATCTCAGTACTGAGCGGCTACTTATCGGATTTGCTTCCGGGCATTGGGGTTTGGGTAATCAAGCTACTGGACTTTGCCATTTCTATCGGCCTGATTACGCTGCTTTTCGCTCTGATTATGAAATATTTGCCAGATGCCAATATCCGCTGGAAAGACACCTTGATCGGCGCACTGATTACAGCTATACTTTTCACAGTTGGTAAGTTTTTGATCAGCTGGTACATTGGCACCTCCAACCCCGGATCTGCATACGGCGCAGCAGGCTCCATCATACTTATACTTGTGTGGATCTACTACTCTTCTATGATTATATTTTTCGGGGCTGAGTTTACGCAGCAGTACGCCCGCAAGTATGGTCAGCGCATCACTCCTAAGCAACATGCCGTGTTTGTGGAAGAGCGGGAGATTACCGATAAGCCCAGAGACCTGGAGGGCACCGGCAGGCCAAAAGCCGAAGGCAGGTTTAAAGGGTAGATTTTCACGTATCCCGTGGCATGACTTTTAGCATTACGTAAGGTTTATACATAGCAAAACCGGCTCCTGCGAATAGTTAGCGCAGGAGCCGGTTTTATACTTTTGCTCAGGGTAATTAATTCCTGTGTGAATCGTGCTACTTGATACGTGCTACTTGATACGTGCTACCAAATACGTCAGACTACGCTGTTGTCTTCTCCTTCACGGCCAACTGTCCGCAGGCGGCGTCAATGTCTTTGCCACGGCTGCGGCGCACGTTTACCTGCAGGCCACGGTCGGCGAGGTAGTAAATGAACTTCTGCAGGCGGTCATCGTCGGTGTTCTGGAAATCGGCGTTCTCGATGGGGTTATACTCGATGATGTTGATCTTGCACGGGATGATTTTCGAGAAACGCAGCAAGTCTTCGGCATCGGCGGCAGTGTCGTTAAAGTTATCGAACACAATGTACTCATACGTTACCTTGCGGCCGGTTACCTGGTGGTAATGCTTCAGGGCATCTGTCAGGGCTTCCAGCGAGTTTGACTCGTTGATCGGCATGATCTGGTTTCGCTTCTCATCGTTGGCTGCATGCAGCGACAGCGCCAGGTTGGCCTTAACGCCATCATCAGCCATCTTCTTGATCATTTTAGCAATACCTGCTGTACTAACCGTAATGCGGCGCGCAGCCATGCCCAAGCCATCGTGTGCCGTAATGCGCTCAATGCTCTTCATTACATTGGCGTAGTTCAGCATCGGTTCACCCATACCCATGTACACAATGTTTGTAAGCGGCTGGCCGTACTGCTTCATACTTTGCTCGTTTATGCGCACCACCTGATCATAGATCTCGGCGGCATCGAGGTTGCGCACGCGGTCCATGTAGCCGGTGGCGCAGAACTTGCAGGTTAGCGAGCACCCTACCTGGCTGCTCACGCAGGCGGTTTTGCGCTCATCATGCGGAATCAGCACGCCTTCCACTATGTGGGCATCGTGCAGTTTGAAGGCAGATTTTATGGTGCCGTCGTTGCTCAGCTGCTGGGTAGCCACCTGCACGGCATTTACCGTAAAGTGCTGGTCCAGCTTCTCGCGCAGGGCAAGGCTTACGTTGTTCATCTCCGCAAACGACTGTGCCGAGTGCTTCCAGAGCCACTCATACACTTGTTTGGCACGGAAAGGCTTCTCCCCGTTCTCCACCAGCCACGCCTTCAGATCGTCCAGCGACAGCTTCCGGATGTCCTTCTTATTCAGGATATTTATATCTGCAATCAAACTCATACTGCAAAATTACAAAAATCCTCCTGCATTAGTTTCAATCTTTGCTTTTACTTCGGCGGGAAGCGCCATTAGTTTGCGTTGCTCGTAATCAAAACAAAGCATACCTGTTTTGGCGCGCGCCACTTCTTTGCCGTTCTGGTTGGTGATGTGGTAGGTAATATCGAAGCCATACTTGTTCAGGTCATCAAAGGCGAGGTTTATACTTAGCATATCGCCGTAAAAGCCTTCTCCTTTATACTCTATCGCTACATCGGCCATAATCATACTTGCGCCGCCTATACTTAGCTCGCTCCAGCCAAAGTGGTTTAGTAGCTGCATACGCGCCTCATGCATAATTGAGAGCAGGGCATCGTTGCCGAGGTGGTTGCCGTAGTTCAGGTCGGTTACGCGCACCGGAATATGGGCTGTAAAGTGTGTTTTAGCGGGGATGTTAACTTTGACTCTTGCCATAGAAAGGGGCAGCAGAAAGCATACTTCTATACTTCTTGGCTAGTTTATATAGTTTTATTAAATTCTAATATCGATATATTGCGGCCGCAAGGCAGTAATGCGTACCTTTGCAAAGTAATACAAAAACCATGCACCTCGAAATCCGACAGACAAAAGACGGCTCCAACACCCTTTTCGTGCCCGAACTGAACGAGCATTACCACTCGGTGCATGGGGCGCTGCAGGAGTCGCAGCATGTGTTTATCAAGTATGGCCTGGAGCATGTGCTGGAGCAAAAGAAAGACCTGAAGGTGCTGGAGATTGGCTTTGGCACCGGCCTTAACGCCATACTTACGTTTCCGTTTGCGTTGGCAAAAAAGGCCTTTGTTCAGTATGATACCCTGGAGAAGTATCCGCTATCGGAGGAGGTGGTGCAGCAACTGCATTACGAGAACATCATCCTGAACCCGGAGCTGTACGATTATTTCCTGAAACTGCACGCAGCCCCCTGGAACGAGCCCGCAGACATTATCCCATACTTTACGCTGCAGAAAATGCATGAGTCGCTGGAGGAGTTTGTGGCGCCCAACTCATACTATGATGTAGTGTATTTTGATGCCTTTGCCCCGGAAAAGCAGCCTGAACTGTGGACTGACGCCATATTTGAGAAGCTGTTTAAGTCTATCCGACCGGGCGGCATACTGGTTACCTATTGCGCCAAAGGCTCTTTTAAGCGCAGCCTGAAAGCGGCCGGTTTTGAGGTGGAGGCGCTGCCGGGCCCTCCGGGCAAGCGCGAGATGACGCGCGGCCTGAAGCCTTTGCCAGCTATCAGCTAACACAGGCTATGGTGCTGGCTTTAATAAGTGGGAAAAGCACCTGTTGCACCCCGAAAACATAATCATGAAGCAGGCACTCATCATTCTAATTCGCGCAGTAGCAGCCATCGCTATACTTGGCACTGTCGTTCCGCTTTTCTCTTCAGAGGAATGGTATGTGCGCATGTTTGATTTCCCGAGGCTACAGCTTTTCTTTCTGGCCGTTATCAGTCTGCTGCTTTTTTACTTTTTCGATTATCAGCACCGCAAAAGAGGCAAGCTGCTGCTTTTTGCGCTAATAGCCACAGTTGTTTACCAGTCCATCAACATTTACCCTTACACTATACTTGCGCCGGTGCAAACAAAGCAGACAGAGCGCGACCCTTCCGACACGACCCATGTTAGCGTTATGGTGGCCAATGTGCTGATGACCAACAGGGACTATGGCTTGCTGGTTGACATGGTGAAGCGCTACCAACCCGATGTGCTGCTGACTTTGGAATCTGACGCTGCCTGGCAGGAGGCCCTTAAAAAAGTTACCGACCATTACCCTTACCGTATGGAAGTGCCGCTGCCTAATACCTACGGTATGCACCTTTACAGCAGGCTGCCCTTGCGCCAGAAGAAGGTCAGTTATATTTTGGATAATGAAATCCCATCCCTTAAAACCTATTTGCAGCTGCGCAGCGGCGATTGGGTAGAGCTGCGGGGCGTTCACCCGAAACCGCCTGTACCTACCGAGGAGGAGCACTCCCGTAAGCGCGACGCGGAGATTATTATTGTGGGCAAAGAAGCCGCAGCCTCTAAATACCCTGTTATAGTGGCCGGTGATTTTAACGATGTCGCCTGGTCACCTACTACCCGGCTTTTCCAGGAGGTAAGCCAGCTGCTGGACCCACGCGTGGGCCGTGGCTTCTTCAGCACCTACCACGCGCACTATCCTCTGTTTCGCTGGCCTCTCGATCACGTTTTCCACTCCAACCATTTTAAGCTGGTGGATATGCAGCGTTTAGACGGCATCAACTCAGACCATTTCCCTATTTATATAAAGCTGAGCTATGAGCCGCACGAGAAGTATGAGCAGACAGCTCCTG
This sequence comes from uncultured Pontibacter sp., assembly GCF_947495565.1. Taxonomy (GTDB): domain Bacteria; phylum Bacteroidota; class Bacteroidia; order Cytophagales; family Hymenobacteraceae; genus Pontibacter. Next base: position 146,119 of record NZ_CANLZM010000012.1, on the reverse strand, counting down.
CCCCGGACGAAGACACGCAAGAAGAAGCAGCGGAAACGATAGAAGAGGGAGCAGAGGAGGCAAAAAAAGAGGGAAAAACACCGGACACGTTAACAGTCAAGTAGTTGTACTTTAAAAGAGTTGTTTTTCTACCAAGCCTGCCCTTTATACTTTATGCACCTGTAGCTGCGCATTATTCCTAATATTGTCCGCATCGAAGATAAACTTTAGCTAGGGCGAAAAGGTTAGAAGCTAAATTGCACTTTTTTGCAGCCACTATACTTTTAAATTTCAAATAAAGCCTTACATTGCAATACTGAAAAGTATCTCCAAATCGTTCATCATATGAAAAGCTTACTTAGAAAAGTCTCTTCCAGCATCATTAAACCGTTTCTTCCTAAGTATGAAGTGGTTTGCACCTCTTATCAGGTAATTCCGGGGCTACCGGTAAACGGCAATCAGCAAAAGCACACCTTCGAGAAAGGCGCCTCTGAAGAAGCCAGAAAGTTCTATGTTAAAGTGATCAGCTCTGACATGACCAGAACCATGGCTCCTGTAGAAGTACACCTGAAGCGCCGCGGCAAGACTATCGAGAAGCAGCACTTTGGCCCGGTGGATGAGTTGAAGAAATTTAACATTGTGTACAAAGGCTAAACATACTGCTTAAACCAGCCATATAAGTAAAAAGCCTCCTGATGCAATATCGGGAGGCTTTTTACTTATATGGCTGCACCTTAACGCAGCTGGGACTTTGCACCTGTGCTACAGCAGATTATTTAATAAATTTTGCTTTTATCAGATCCAGCATCTTCGTAAAATGGGTTTTGTCTTCGTTTGTGAGATAAGCTCTCCAAAGCCCTTCTACCAACAGCATCAGGATTTCCGTTTCCAGCTCCGGCTCGTTATGACCCAATTTTCGGAACGCCTCTACCAGCTTAGCCTTTACAGAGTTCAGGTAACGCTGGTGATGCCGCTGCGCCACCTCTTCGTCTACCATGCGGAACTGCATCAGCCAGAAATCCCTTTCATCCTCTACCAGCTTCTGCGGCATGTCCAGCACGTTGCTGATGAGCTTGGCAGGGTCGTTCTCCTCCACCGACTTTTTACTTTTTTCGGTAATACGCCTGTAGCCCGCCTTTACAACTGCTTCCAGCAAATTCTCTTTGCTGATGTAATGTTTAAATATAAGTCCTTCTGACACGCCAGCAGCTTTAGCTATCTGGCTAGTCGGTGTGGCATCGTACCCTTTTTCAGCAAAGAGGTTTAATGCAGTGTCTAAAATAATTTCTTTCTTGGTCTTGGGCATCTTCGTACTAAAATAGCGGGTTATCCTTACATCAGCTACTGGTTTGGCAGGTTATGAACACTTGCCTGCTAAGGCTAAACACAAAAGTACAATATAGCTAATTAAAAAATAAGCTTATAACGCTATACGTTTGTTTCTACAAACATTTTTATAATAATAACATGCCTGTTCTTATGCAGACGGGAACCACACCCCCTCCGGCATTACCACTGCATCCAGCGGCACATCATACGGATTGGTGTCATTTATACTTTCAACGGGCGGCTCCAGCGATAAGCCAACTTTAAGCACGTCCGGGCGGCAGTCGGCCAGGAAGCGATCGTAAAAGCCCTTGCCGTAGCCCACGCGGTGGCCCGCTTCATCAAAAGCCAGCAACGGTATCAGCACTACATCCACTTCCGGCGCATGGATAATGTGCGCGTTCTGAGGTTCGGGGATGCCCCACTTGTTCTCCATCAGCACGGCCTCATCGGTGAGGTGATGGTGCGTAAGAATGTTCTGGGACACATCGGTTACCGGCACGGCCACGCGCACCTCCGGGTGCTGCCGCCGCAGCCTGTCAATGATCAGCCAGGTATCTACCTCGTTGTTTTTAAGGATGGGCAGAAACACATGCACCGTCTGGCCTGCCTTTAACGCAAAGCAGCTAAAAAACTGATCGGCTATTTGCTGGCTGCGTAGCTGCACCTCCTCCGCCGGAAGCGCGCGCCGCAGCTGCAGCATCTGTCTGCGCAGCTCCGATTTCTGCATTATTCCTCCTCCAGAATAGTAAACTTAAACTCCAATGGATCGAAGGCCTCTACCAAGGCAGGTATAAAGTCCGGGTTGTTGGTTTTGTAGGTCAGCAGGTTGTCTTTTCGCTCCTGCAGCGTGCCACCCGGAAAGAGTTTATCCTTCAGGTTTTCCAGTTGCTTAAAGGTCTGCTCATGCTTGCTGTCGCGGGCTTTGGATATTTTCTTCTCCAGCATCTGCAGCGAGTTTGTAGCCTTCTGCGACTCTGCGCCTACAGCCTTGGTCAGGGTTGGGTCTATACTTTCGGCCAGTTTCTCTACTTCTGCAAAGGCAGCGGCTACAGCTTGGCGCTGCGCCTCCAGGTTAATTTCCTCTTCGTGCAGCTGCCCGGAGAGCTGCTTCTTCAGTTCCTGAAAATCCTGGAAAAGGTCCTGCGGCTGCAGGTTAAGCTTGTGCATGCGGCTGGCGTTGCTGCGGCTAATGTAAAGCGCCGAGTTGCGCAGCATCAGCACCGGAAAAGCTACGTCATACTTGGCAAACAGCTCTTTCAGCTGGAACCAGTAAGCCACTTCCGCGCCACCGCCAATGTAAGCCAGGTTCGGAAGTATAAGCTCTTCGTATAGCGGCCGAAGTATAACGTTAGGGCTAAAGCGCTCCGGGTGCTGCTGCGCCTCTTTGCGGATTTCCTCCAGCGTAAAGCTCAGGTCTGTATTCAGAACATTATACTTGTCGCCTTCCTGCACGATGCGCTCGCGCAAGGTATCGGTCAGGTAAAACAGGTTGATTTCACGGGAGTATACTTGTGGCTTGTAACCCAGCTGCTCCAGTTTCTGGCTTGTCTGCTCTACCAGCCTGTTGGAAAGCTGCTCGGTCAGCTCCTGCTCTACTATTGGCGTCAGTGCCTTTTTCAGTGCTGCGTGGTCGCCGTCTATACTTACCAGGCCATAGGCGCCAAAGAGTGCATGCGTAATAGTGCGTGTGGCATCAGCCAGGTTCTTGCTATTGCGGTAGGCCTCCTCAAAAATAGGGTAAGCTTCCGGCAACTCAGCTAGCAGCGTGTCCATGTCCTGGGTTGAGAAGCGGCCAACGGCACCGGTCTGCCCGGTTTCCCAGGTATACTTTTTGCCGAACAGGTTAAAATGGTTGATTTCAGCAAAATCATGGTCTTCGGTGGCCATCCAGTAAACCGGCACAAAATTATAGTCCGGATACTTTTCCTGTAGCTGTCTGCACGTGTTTATCGCCGTAATAATCTTATACACAAAGTATAGCGGGCCGGTAAAGATATTCAGCTGGTGGCCGGTAGTGATGGTAAAGGTGTTAGGCTGTAGCAGCAGCTCAAGGTTTTGCTGCACCTGCGGATTAATTTCGGAGATGGAAGTATACTGCTCCTCAAGCGCCGTGTACAAAGTCTGGCGCTGTGTTTCCGTAAAGCTCTTTTCTTTGGTCTGAGCCTCAAAAGCGTCCAAGGCTGGGAAGTGGTTATAGAATGGCCGCAACTGCTCGCCACGCCCAAGGTAGTCGGTTATAGTCTGGGAAAAAGCGCCTGTGGCGGCGTAATCTATCTTCGTGATCTTCATGGTCTGTACATCCATCTGCTTATGTAGCCGTAGGTTTAGCCCTTTTAACAGGTTAGGCCGAAATGTGTTGCAGCAATTTTTGCGCGTACGCAAAGTTACAGGATTTATCTGCGTTTTACAGAACCCACGATAGAAAGCAAGCTCATACAGATAAGCTGCAAGACAGCAATATATTTTGCTGCTATCGTGGCAGGTATACGTCACTCGGTCAGCAGCGTTAGTTACGGGCGCTTGTACCAGATTCGGTGCATAGCTGCAACTGCGTGCTCCCGAAACAGGTATAGAGAAAGCTAGAAAGGCATAACGTTAAACCCTCATTAAAACCAGGCTATGGCTACCCCTCGCATCCTTTCTCCCACACCGGAGGCACACCAGTCGCAGTTGCTTATCCGCAGCATTTTAGAGCAATCGCTGAAGTATGAGTCAGACAGGGAAATCGTTTACCGCGACATCTCCCGCATTACTTATAGCGAGATGAACAAGCGCGTGGCACGGCTGGCAAACCTGTTGACCAACCACTTGGAGGTTGCGCAGGGCCAAACCGTTGCGTTTCTGGATTACGACAGCCACCGCTACCTGGAGGGTTACTTTGCCATACCTATGGTTGGCGCTGTGCTGCACATGATCAATTTCAGGCTCTCGCCGGAGGAGATACTTTATACTATAAACCACGCCGAGGATGCCGTTATATTTTGCCACGAGGATTTCCTGCCTATACTTGAGGCACTGCGGGGCAGAATGGAAACGGTAAAGAAAATTGTGCTGCTTTCTGATTCCGGCGCTGAGGCGACATCGGCGTTGCCATTAGAGGGCGAGTACGAGAAACTCCTGCTAAACCAACCCGACAGCTATACTTTCCCTGACCTTCCGGAAGATGCCATTGCCACCACCTTTTATACGACCGGCACCACAGGCCTGCCCAAAGGTGTATACTTCTCGCACCGCCAACTGGTGTTGCATACGTTTGGTTTGGCCACTGCACTGGGTGCCATGGATAATGCCGTTAAGATCGGCTCTAATGATGTATACATGCCTATCACGCCGATGTTTCACGTGCACGCCTGGGGATTTCCGTACTTAGCCACTTTTCTGGGGATGCAGCAAATTTACCCCGGCCGCTACGAACCGGCCATGCTGCTGCAACTGGTGCTGAAGGAAAAGGTAACCATCTCGCATTGCGTGCCTACCATCCTGCAGATGCTTGTAAACAGCCCGCAGGTAAAATCTTTTAGCCTCACGAACTGGAAAGTGATTATAGGTGGAAGTGCGCTGCCTCGCGGCCTTGCCATGACGGCTATGGGTTTAGGTATTGAGGTAATTACTGGCTACGGCATGTCAGAAACTTGCCCGGTACTGTCACTGACCTATCTCAACAGAAAAACCATGGACTACCTTACCGAGGACGAGGAAGCCGACCTGCGCATAAAGACAGGCCGCCCGATACAGATGGTAGACCTTAGGCTGATGAACGAGGAGGGCCAGTTTTTACCGAACGACGGTAAGTCAACGGGCGAGATTGTGGTGCGTGCGCCGTGGCTAACCCAAGGGTATTACAAGGACGAGGAGCGCAGCCTCGAGCTCTGGAAACACGGCTACCTACACACCGGCGACATTGCCACCATTGACCCCGATGGCGTAATAACCATCACCGACCGGAAAAAGGATGTGATCAAATCCGGGGGTGAGTGGATCTCCTCGTTGCTGCTGGAAAGCCTGATCTCACAGCACCCCGACGTGCAGGAAACAGCCGTAGTAGCCGTGCCGGACCAACGCTGGCAGGAACGCCCACTGGCTTTGGTGGTTGCCAAACCCGATGCAAGTATAACCGACGAGGACCTGATCCGGCACATGGAGCAATTCTCGGATAGCGGTAAAATCAGCCACTACGCCGTGCCCAAGCAGTTCCGGTTTGTTACCGAGATTCCAAAGACTAGCGTGGGAAAAATAGACAAGAAGCGTATTAAAAAAGAGCTGGCATCAGAAGACTGATTTCCACGAAATTAAGCTTATCCACAGTATCAACATAGTTACCAACACAAACACATATGGGATTATTAAGCGGCATGATGGGACACGCATCAGAGGTGTCTATCGAGAAAATTACCAGGGAGTTTCAGCCTATACTTATAGATGACGAACGCATAGAGCGCGCCTATAAACTGATCCGGGATATGCTGGTATTTACCAACAAGCGCCTTATACTTGTTAACAAGCAAGGCCTTACCGGCTCTAAAATCGATTATCAAAGTATACCTTATGGCAGCATCAAGATGTTCTCGAAGGAGAGTGCCGGCATCGGCGATCTAGATGCGGAACTCAAGATTTGGCTGACAGGCGAGGTAGAACCCACCATTAAACAGGACTTCCGGAAAGGCGACAACATCAATGAGGCTTACCGTGTACTGAGCAAGTATGTTTTGAAGTGATATTTTAGACACTAGATGCTAGACTTTGAGTATGGAGAACTAGTTATATTTCCATTTAATGAGAACGGGTTTGGCATCTCTGCCAAACCCGTTCTTTGTAGTCTTATGTCTAACGTCTAGGATCTAGATAACCACTTCCCCATACAAATCGAAATCTGAGGCATCTGTGATCTTCACATTGGCAAAGTCGCCGAGTCGTACGTAGTTACCGTCGGCTGGCACCAGTACTTCGTTATCCACTTCCGGAGAGTCGTATTGCGTACGGCCAACAAAATAACCGCTCTCTTTGCGGTCGAACAGTACTTTGTATGTATTGCCAACTTTTTCTTCATTCATCTCTACAGAAATACCCTGCTGCAGCTCCATAATGGCATCGGCACGATCCTGCTTCACTTCTTCCGGCACATTATCTTCCAAAGTATAAGAATGCGTATTATCCTCGTGTGAGTATGTGAAAATACCTAAGCGGTCGAAGCGCGTTTCCTCTACCCAGTCATACAGCTCCTGAAAGTCCTGATCAGTTTCGCCGGGGTGGCCGGCAATAAGCGTGGTTCTTAGGGCGATGTCTGGCACGCGCTGACGGATTTGATCTACCAACTCAATAGTGCGGCGCTTGCTGATACCGCGGCGCATGGTTTTGAGCATGTTATCGGAGATGTGCTGCAGTGGCATATCCAGGTACTTGCAGATGTTGTCGCGCTCGCTCATCACATCAAACACCTCCATCGGAAACTGCGACGGGTAGGCATACTGCATGCGTATCCACTCGATGCCGTTTACATCAGACAGATTTCTCAACAAATCGGCCAGCTTACGCTCTCCGTAGTGCTGTAGTCCATAGTAAGTCAGATCCTGGGCGATAAGCACCAGTTCTTTGGTACCCATACTTGCCAGTCTCGATGCTTCTTTCACCAGATCCTCAATAGGGCGGTCAACGTGTTTGCCACGCATTAAAGGTATGGCGCAGAACGAGCAAGGGCGGTTACAGCCTTCAGCAATCTTAAAGTATGCGTAGTGAGAAGGAGTTGTCAGTAAACGTTCACCAATCAGCTCGTGCTTGTAGTCAGCCTCCAGTTTCTTGAGTAGTTGCGGCAGCTCCAGGGTGCCAAAGTATGCATCTACCTGCGGAATCTCTGCTTCTAGAGAATCTTTGTAGCGCTGCGAAAGGCAACCTGTTACGTATAGCTTGTCGATCTGGCCAGACTCCTTTGCCTCAGCGTAACGCAGAATAGTATCGATAGACTCCTGCTTGGCATTGTCTATAAAGCCACAAGTGTTCACAATGATGATGTTGGAATCATCCTGCTCAGACTCGTGCGCCACCTCAAACTCATTGGCACGCAGCTGCCCCATCAACACTTCAGAGTCAACCAGGTTTTTAGAGCAACCCAAGGTAACTACGTTTACTTTATCTTTTTTGAGTGATCTTACTTTCACTTACTTATCTATTTAATGAAATACGCTACAATCAGTAAAAACCTTTATCAGGCAACAATGGTTCGTTTTGCAAACTAGTCTGCAAAGGTACAATATGTTTGGTTAATATAGGACTGGCTGCAAAGTAAGTGCGTGAGGCTGCTTTTTATACTTTATTATCCTGCCTGTATGGAGGAATAGCCGCTGATTACCTGCTGCACAGAAGCACCAACTGAGCGTCTTTAAGATGATTTTCAGGCTGATTCATGCAACAACAGGCAATTTTTAATTTGGAGAAAGCCGTTACTACTCTACAAAAGCTAGTTGTTTAAACCACTGCAAGCCTTCGGCGCGGCTTTTTACCAACTTAACTGTAATGGGCAATTTATACTTGGCAACAAGCAATTTAATTACCTGGTACAGGTTATAATCCCAGAGATAATCAGACGACTCCAGAATGGCAATATTTTGAAGAGGAGTATTAGAAGTGCTTTGAATAATGAGATCAATAAGCTTTTCGGTAAGCACTCCACCAGCCGGAATGCCGGAATATATCATGAGGTCAGTGATCTGCTTTTCCTGGATGGCTACAAACAAGGATGTTATGGTTTGGAAAAACTCCGAGGACTCTACACCTAACTCATCAGACCACTATGCGCAAAGTATATTGTAAACATCATCATGCGCTAATTCCATTAAGCCATCCTTAGTTGTATGCATTAGGGGTATCCTTTTTAAATATAACCCAAAATATCAATTATTATTGATAACATTACATTAACTGATCAACAATGTTTTTTGATCTAACTTACCTTCATCAGTAAGTTCTTGAAATGCCTTTGTTAAAACTCTTAAATAAGGTATAAGAAATTTCAGAAGATAAAGGAAGCGCAGCTTTCTACCTATAGAATCTTGCTATGTCAACCTTAAATTTAGTTGATGCAGTTATAGCCTGGCAAGTATAAGTGAAATGAAGATTTATGGTGCTGAGGGAGGAGTCCGCTTAAGGAAGTCTTATTAATAAGCTGCTTGGTAATTAACTGCAATCTTGATGTCGGTTACCTGCTCCTGCTGCACCTCCACTGGATTAATATTCATCTCTCCATCAAAAATACTAGCAAATAGCCCTTTTTCTTCCTCCGTGAAAAGGCTGTAGATACCAGGCTCTAAGTTTACCGCAAAATGGCCATCGGCATCGGTAAGAACCTGAGCAATTAATGTAGTCTGGATGTTAGTGTGAAATACACCAGCTGTGGTTTTAGCTTGGTTGGCGTTGGTAAGCTGGTAGATATGTATCGTGCGCTGTACGCCTCTGCCTTTGCTAGGCGGAGCATCCGGTGAGGGCATCTGGTTGCCCGACACCCACAGCACCTGGCCGCTTATACCTTGCTCAATGGGAGTTTGCTGCTCCTGAGCCTTGGTTAATTTTGTTTGCTGCGGCAGCTCCTGGTTCTCCATCTGCTCTGGCTGGTTCTGATGGGTTTGATTAGCACCGTTGCACTGCGATAATAGCAGCGCAAGCGGCAACAACAGGAGCTTAACCATGGCTATTCTTTATTTGCGCGAGAAGAAGGAATCCACAAACTCGTGCTTGTCGAACAGCTGCAGGTCTTCTATTTTCTCGCCAACTCCGATATACTTCACCGGAATCTTAAACTCATCCGAAATACCAATCACCACGCCACCTTTGGCTGTACCATCCAGCTTTGTTATGGCAAGCGCTGTTACATCTGTGGCTTTCGTAAATTCACGGGCCTGCAGTAGCGCATTCTGGCCTGTGCTGCCATCTAATACCAGCAGCACCTCATGCGGTGTATCTGGCGTTATCTTCTGCATTACGCGCTTTATTTTAGCCAGCTCGTTCATCAGGCCAACCTTGTTGTGCAGTCGCCCAGCCGTATCAATTATCACCACATCGGCGTTCATCTCCACGCCTTTCTTCACGGCATCGTACGCCACAGAGGCAGGGTCGGTGTTCATGCCATGCGAAATTACCGGCACGCCCACACGCTCACCCCAAATGATCAGCTGATCTACGGCAGCGGCACGGAATGTATCGGCAGCACCAAGCACTACCTGTTTGCCCGCTTTATGGAATTGAGATGCCAGCTTACCGATAGTGGTTGTTTTGCCCACACCGTTCACACCCACCACCATTATCACGTAAGGCTTAATATCTTTCGGCAGCTCAAAATTGGCACCATCACCAGCGCGGTTCTCCTCCAGCAGTGCGGCAATCTCCTCGCGCAGAATGGTGTCCAGCTCGTCGGTGCTTACATACTTGTCGCGGGCCACACGTTTCTCGATGCGGTCAATGATTTTCACTGTTGTCTCCACCCCCACGTCAGCATGTACTAGAATCTCTTCCAACTCGTCAAGCACCTCCACGTCAACGGTGGATTTGCCCATAACGGCTTTGCTTAGCTGGCCGAAAAAGTTGCTCTTGGTTTTCTCGAGGCCTTTGTCCAGCGATTCTTTTTTCTTCTCTTTGCTGAAAAAGTCAAAAATTCCCATGCCGGTTTATGATGTAGGGTGAATGCTATCTCAGTGATACGGTAATATACTAAAAAAGTCCCAGTAAAGGGACTTCTTCATTTTATCTATCTATCGATGTAGAGTAGGCTGTATTATTTTTTAGCAAGGAACTCCTGTACTTTGTCAACAGGTACCATTTCCTCTTTAAAGCTGTAAGCACCAGTTTTTGGAGATCTCACAGCCTTAATTACTTTCGCCCAGTCTTTGCCTGTAGCGGTCTTTAGGGTTGCAACTACCTTCTTAGCCATGGTTATTTAATTTCTTTATGTAAAGTTACTTTTTTCAGCACAGAGTTATACTTCTTCAACTCAAGACGCTCTGGAGTATTCTTTCTGTTTTTGGTAGTGATGTACCTTGAAGTTCCAGGCATGCCAGTAGCTTTATGCTCTGTGCACTCCATAATAACCTGGATTCTATTACCTTTTGCTTTTTTAGCCATCTCGACAGTAATTTTTTATTTAGGACTGCAAATATAAAAGCTTAAATCTCTAATTACAAACAATGTATAAATTTTCTTGTAAAACCACCTCCGGGTGCTTCACAACATTTACACTTGCCATGTTGGGCCGCCTTCTCTAGCCGAAGGAAACGGCAAAGCTTAAAAAAACGGCAACGGAGCGAAAGCATCTACAGCTTCTCTCCGTTGCCGATGTTTTATCTTAAAGTACCAGATGGCGATTTCCGGTTATTACCTGCTTGCCTTTACGCCTTAAGCCCGGCAGCCTGTATACCCGAAAGTATGCCTATACTAGTACAGGATGTAGCCTTGCTCTACTGCTTTTTTCAACACCGCAGTGATACCATTCTTGTTGATGGTTCTCAGTGCAGAAGTAGAAACTTTCAGCGTTACCCAAGCATCCTCCTCAGGGATGTAGAAGCGCTTCTTCTGTAGGTTTGGATAAAATTTACGTTTCGTCTTGTTATTAGCGTGAGAAACGTTGTTACCTACCTGTGGTCTTTTACCTGTTAAGTCGCAAACTCGTGCCATCTTGTATTCTTTTCTGGTTTATTTCAATAGGGGTGCAAATATCTATAAAAAGATACAGAATATCAAACCTGTACCTAAAATTTTCATGTGGCTGTATAGCGTTTGCCTCATAAACCCGCGCCAGGTAACAAGTTTTATACTTTGCGCTGCTTTGCCGCCACCTCTTTATCAAACCCGTAGGGGCAGTGTTTACAGGCATTTTTGCAGCAATACCCGCGTTTCAGCAGGTATTTTGCCGTCAGCACCATCAGCCCCTGCTGGTTAAAATAAAAATCCTCGCCTTCTGTTAACTTCTGCGCCACGGTTATACTTATTTTTCACACAAAGTACGGCATTATTAAGTTTTGCGCCAAAACCTGCACATTGCCTGCACGGCGTACAGCCGTTTTGACCTAAAGCAGAAGCAGGTTTTGATGTGGGCCTGAAATGTGTAAATTTGACAACATTAAACACTATATTCTGTAATAATGATTGGCAGTAACATTGCCGTTCTTAGGAATCTGATAATTAAAAACTATGAGCACTCAAACCATTACCTCCAGCCAACAAGCTATTGACATCGAGCACAAGTATGGTGCCCACAATTACCACCCGCTACCTGTGGTACTAAGCCGTGGCGAAGGGGTACACCTTTGGGATGTGGAAGGCAAGCATTATTTTGACTTCCTGTCTGCTTACAGCGCTGTAAACCAAGGGCACTGCCACCCTAAAATTGTTGGCGCCCTTACACAGCAGGCGCAGCAGCTAACGCTAACATCCCGCGCTTTTTACAACGACAAACTGGGGCCTGCAGAGCAATACATCTGCGAGTACTTTAAGTATGACAAAGCCCTTTACATGAACTCCGGTGCCGAGGCCGTGGAGACAGCCATTAAACTGGCGCGTAAGTGGGGCTATATGAAAAAGGGCATTGCGCCGCATAAAGCCGAAATAATTGTGGTGGAGCATAACTTCCACGGCCGTACCACCGGCATCATCTCCTTCTCCACAGACCCGGACTCTACCAAAGGCTTCGGCCCGTACATGCCGGGCTATAAGGTGATCCCTTACAATGATGTGGAGGCGCTGGAGCGTGCGCTGAAGGAGAACCCGAACGTATGCGGATTTATGGTGGAGCCAATTCAGGGCGAGGCTGGCGTAGTTGTTCCGGATGAAGGTTATCTGGCCAAAGCCCACGCGCTGTGCAAAGAGTACGATGTGCTGCTGATGGCCGACGAGATACAAACCGGCATTGGCCGTACAGGCAAGCTGCTGGCAAGCTATTACGATGATGTGAAGGCTGATATACTTATACTTGGCAAAGCGCTTTCCGGGGGTGTGCTGCCGGTTTCCTGCGTTTTGGCTAACGATGAGATCATGCTGTGCATCCAGCCAGGCGAGCACGGCTCTACGTTTGGAGGCAACCCGCTGGCCGCCATGGTAGCTATTGCCGCTTTGGAGGTAATAAAAGACGAGAACCTGACGGAGAACGCCAACAGGTTAGGCGAACTGTTCCGGGAGCGTATGCAGCGCCTTATCGAGAAGCGCCCTGAACTGGTAACGCTTGTGCGCGGCAGAGGCTTGCTTAACGCCATCATTGTTAACCCTACTGCAGATGGCCGCACCGCCTGGGATGTATGCGTGGAGCTGAAGGATAAGGGCTTGCTAGCCAAACCTACTCACGGCGATATTATCCGTTTTGCGCCGCCGCTGGTAATGACAGAGGAGCAACTGCACGAGTGCTGCGACATTATTGAGGAAGTGATCATGAACTTCTAAAGTATAAACTATAGCAAGTATGGAAGGCAGAGGCTACGGCTTCTGCCTTTTTTATTTCTGGCTTATGATACTTTAGGTTCGATAAACTCGTGCTGCTGCAGGGTTTAACAACGGCAAAGTATAGTTTTGCAGCTAAAGTACAAACTGCCTCTTGCGTAAGGATGGACACATGAAATTACTCATACCATTAGGCAAGAAAAAAGGCCTGCAGCATTTCAGCGGCAGGCCTTCACATCATCTTAAACCATTCATTTATCTTATAATTCGCAGGATTACCCGCATTATCACTATTGTTATCCATACCTTTTTAGTCATTTAACATACTTTAAGTGTTTTGCATGTACACTAGAAAACAGCTTTAGTGAAAGGCTTGCGGGAGAAAACAGTCACCTCATCCACATCCTTTAGTCGGCATATAAAACGGGTCATGCGCTCTACCCCAAAGCCGCCGCCTGCAGTTTTTGGAATGCCGCCATCTTTGGCTACCTCTAAATAATGCGCAAAAGCCTCTTCGCTTGTGCCTACCTCGGCCATACGCTTACGGATCTGGTGATACTCGTGCTCCCGCTCCGCCCCGGATAATCCTTCGCCAAAACCTTCTGGCCATATTACATCATAGTTCAGGTACGTGCCCGGCTTTTTCGTATCTTCTTTGTCGTAGAACTCGCGTTTGTGGTTCAGCAGCCAGAACGGCTCTGTTGCCTCCTTTGATTTAATATGCTCATAATCCGGGCCGAGCGCGGCTTCCAACTTTTCGGTGCGGCATACTTCCCACTTCTCGTACTGCGGCAGCAGCTCTCCGCGCATCTCCAGTATAATTTCCGGTATTTCCTCGTTTAGGCGGCGGAACACAAAGTTTACCAGCTCCTCCATAAACTCCATCACAAAAAAGCGGTCCTTGTCCTTAAATTCAAAGTCGATCTGCGTAAACTCAAACAGGTGGCGGCCAGTCTCGGCGCGGTCAGAGAACTCCAGGCGCACGTTAGGCGATACAATATAGAGGCTGTCCAGTGCCGGGTTCATCAGGGCCAGCTGCTTATGGAAGATCATGGATTTTGTCAGGCTCCAGCTCTGCTCAGCATAACTAATAGTGGCATCCACTACGCCGTGGTTTAGCGGGTCCGTAATCGGCGACAGCATAAGCGGCATAAGCTGCGTCAGACCTTTGCGGAACATAAAATCATGGGTGGCACGCACAATGCCCTGTTGCACTTTCAGGATCTTGGGCAACGATGCTCGCTTCAGGTGACTTACGGTAGCATCTAGCACCGTCGGTTTCATTAATGTTACTTGCTCCATCTTTTTTTTGAAAATTTGTTAAGTATTTGAGTATTCATACATCACAAATGTAAAAACTGTTATCATTAATTGTAAATTTTTTAAATATTATTTTTCTTATTTAGTAATTTATCAATCTGAAACCCTTATCTTTGAAACAATGTTAAAAGCAGCAATTACTAGAGCCTATGAATTATGAAATTGATAAACTGGATAAGCAGATTTTGAGCCTGTTGATGCAGGATGTCACCAGAGCCTACACCGATATTGCCAAAGAACTGAATGTTTCGGGCGGCACCATACATGTGCGGATGAAGAAACTGACGGAGATGGGCATAGTGAAAGGAGCGCAACTGCTGGTTAACCCGTCGGCAGTGGGCTTTGATATCTGCGCTTTTATCGGTGTTTTTCTGGAGAAGGGTTCTGAGTATAAGGAAACCGTGGAGAAAATGCGGGATATACCTGAGATTGTAGAGCTTCATTACACCACCGGCGCTTACAGCATGTTTGCTAAAATTATTTGCCGCGACACCAACCACCTGCGCGAGGTGCTGAACGAGAAACTGCAATCTATTGAGGGCGTGCAGCGCACTGAAACACTTATCTCGCTGGAAGAAAGTATAAACCGGCAGATTAAGATTGAGTAGGCACAAAAAAATAGAGACGCCGGTTAGTGCGTCTCTACAGAAGTATAAAGTGTATTCCAAAAACGATTGCGTTGCCTGTTCAAAGGCTACGATTAGGGCATTTGCTCAATAACCAGTAAACCTACCACGAGTTTTCAACTCGTAGTTTTCCATGGCGGCAAGCTTTCAGCTTACGTTAATTGCCGGGTGTATACATCCGCAAGCTGAAAGCCTGGCCCATTCAAAAGCCACAAGAGGAAATTTTGCGGCAGGAACAGCATGTAGCTTAATGGCGGGGAGTTGCTACTTCAGCTTCTGCAGCGCCTCACGCAGCCTTCCCAGCGATGCTTTAATCTCGTCCAAAGACGCGCCTCCTACCGAAAGCCTGAACCAGTTTAAATCTTTCCCAGAACCGAAAGCGGAGAAAGGCACCACCGCCAGCTTTGCCTCGTGCAGCACGTAAAATGTTATATCTTGGCTTGTCTCCAGCACTTTGCCGTCTGGCGAGGTTTTGCCGGCCAAATCCAGCTTGGCTGACAGGTAAATGGCACCCATCGGCTCAATGGCATCCACAGCGAATCCCTCAGACTTCAGCTCCTGGAAACCATTGTACAGCACGTTCAGGCTTTCCTGCACCTTCGGCTTAAACTCGTTCATAAAGCTGTCCACCTCTTCCGGCTGCTCTAGAAATCCAGACATCGCTACCTGCTCTGCCTTTGGTGCCCAGGCGCCCACGTGCCCAAGTATGGATTTCATCTTGTCTATCACCACAGTCGGGCCGAAAGCATAACCCACACGCACACCTGTGGCGGCGAAGCATTTTGAAGTACCGTCTATATAAACAGTGTAATCGCGCATTTCCGGGCGCAGGCTTACTGGGTCGAAGTGCTCAGCGTTTCCAAAGGTCAGCATCCAATAAATCTGGTCGTAGAGCATGTACAGCGGCTTTTCACCTTCTTTGCGGTTGCGGTTCTCCTCCAGTACCAGGTCGCAGATTTCTTCCAGGTCTTTTTTAGAGAACATGGTGCCGGTTGGGTTCAGCGGTGAGCACAGCGCCAGCATGGTTGCTCCTTTCAGGTATGGCTTCACATCTTCGGCGGTTGGCATAAAGTTGTTCTCCGGCCGCGTCTTCACCTCTACCGGCGTAGCGCCAGACAGGTGGCAGTAGTGGTTGTTGTTCCAGGACGGCGTTGGATAAACTACCTTATCGCCTGGGTCTACTAAAGCCAGGTAAGTGGCATAGATAAGCGGGCGGGAGCCACCAGCCACCAGTATGTCGTTTTCGGGATAAGTAAGGCCAAGGCGCTCTTGTGTAAACGCTACAACCGCTTTCCGCAGCACAGCCACGCCGTTGGCAGGCGGGTAGTTGGTATGCCCCTGCTCGTAAGCTTTGGTGATGCCCTTGCGCAGCTCCTCTGGAATAGGGTAAATGCTGGGGTTAAAGTCACCGATGGTAAGGTTGCAGATTGGCTCTCCCTTGGCTATCATCGCATTTACCTCGCCGGCCACCCGAATAATTTCGGAGCCGATCAGGTTCTGCGCCATTTTAGAAACTGTCATGTTATTTAATTACTGAGTATAAGAAGGTTCTGTAAAGTTATGGATTTCCGGCTAACGAAGTATAGCAGCGGCTCGGTAAAAATTTTTTTGAAAAAATCTATCTTTTATACTTGATAATCTGCTTGGCGACAAGACGAATTTATACTTTAAAAAAGTAAAGTGGCTGTGAGTTTAATACGCAGGTTATCGCTTGAGTTATCCAGCTTGTAAGGGCCGTAGCGGTAAAAAGCACCTACTCCCACTCCACTAAACGGCGAGCTGATAATGTTGTTAAGCATCAACCCGGACTCATAAAAGCCTTTGCGCATACTGCTAATGCTCTGCTCCTGCACCTCCGGAAGCGGCTCCTCCAGGCTGCCGATGCCAACATTGGTTACGGCCACTAAATCCGGGGCAAAGAAGCGGGTGTTAAGCAGGCGCTTCCCGAAGTTTTGCGAGAAGAACAGAGCGGCGTACTTATCCGAGAAGAACTCGAAAGGATACATTGTCTCAAAACCCTCCCCTGTATATAACTTATAGTCTTGATTGTTGCTGCCGTAGCCGTTGTACCGCGTAACGAGCGGGGCCTTCCCGTCAACCCACCCTCCGGCAAGTATAAAGCTGCTCTCGCCAAATGTGCGGTGCCGCAGCAAAGTCTGTAGCCGAATATCATACTTGTTATAGCTATAGTCGCCGTTCAGAACGCCATCAAGGCCGCGCGTGTACTGCAGCCACAGCACAGGCTGCTCCTCATCAGACATAGACACTAAGCGGTTGAACTGCTGCATATACTTCTCACCGGGGGCATAGCGCAGGCTCAGCACGGCCTCTGTCAAGTTAAGTTCGGGCAACGGCTGCCCCTCCTGCTGCAGCAAAGTTGGCCGCCGCTCTTCCTTCCGTAGTTGGGCATTTGCCTGCAGGTACCGAAGCACGCGGCTCTGCAGGGCTATACTTTGATGGGTAGTATAATCCATGTACGGCAACAGCGCACGCCGCAGGTTTCCTAACAAACCGCTGCCCTCCGTAAAAGGCAACCGACGGCCTCCGGTTTCTAAAATATCCTCAAAATAAACAGCCTTTAGCTGCAGCTCTAGCGGCTTGTAAAGTATAACCGACGCATCGGCTCCGTATTTCGCCTCCTCATCTCTAAAGCCATAGCCCCAGTAGCCGCCTACTTTAAACCGCTCTGAAAACCGATCGTTTGTATGAGCACCCAACCCAAGCCGCAGCCCTTCAAACTGGCTGAGGCGAAGCAGGCGTTTCAGGTCCAGACTTACCGAGCCGATCGGCAGCTCCTTGCTCACCAGGTACTCCATCACCCTGACGGTACGGTCTAATTTCTGGGCGCGCCCTACGCTGTCGAGGCGCTCGTAAGTGCGCTGCTCCAGCTGCGTGAGCGAATCAGGGCGGTAATTTTGGAAGAAGCTGTCAGGTTGGCGGTGGGCGTCAGGCTGCTGCTTTAGGGCTACTACGCCAAACTCGGAGCGGCGCAGGTTTGGGTTCAGGTTAATATTGGTAATGTAGGTGCGCATGCGGGCGTAAGGCTGATGCCCGCTCAGGTTTAGCTGCGGAATGGTTAGCTCCACATCCAGCTCCGCCGGAAACCACTGTTGCTGCGGCCCCACCCGCTCGTACTGCTGCTGCAGCCTGATATTACGCTTATCGTCATCGCCTGCCGAGCCAGCCAGCACGTGCTGCACCGCCCAACCGCTGCTGTTAATATACAGCAACCCTTCCAGCCCCTCAAAGTTTTTGCCCTCTTCAGGTTTAAAGGAGATAACGTAGATGCTGTCCTGCCCCTGCGCCACAGTCTCCTGCAGCACAAAATCATACTTGCGGGTGCTGCCCGGGCTGATAGGGCTCAGATAATACTTCCCGAAAAACACCGGCAGGTCGTCGTATACCGAAAAATCCCGGGCCTCGGCGGCTACCACACCAAAACTCGGCTGCTGCAACCCCGACACACGCGTGGCAAGTATGGTTTCTTTTGTAAGGTTAGGCTGCAGAAAAGCATAATCTGTAACACTCTCAAGCAGGAAGAGGTGCTGGTTGCCCAGCAGGTTGCGCATCTTCAGGTAAGCGGAGTCGCGTTTAGAGAGCTCCAGGGTATCGCGCAGCTCCTGCTCCCCTACATCGGTGGCGGTAAGTATAAACTTATTGTAAGTGCGGTAAGAGTAGCTATTCAGGTTGTGCAGGCGGTGCCGTTCGCGGTTCTGTGTGGCCAGCCTGATGATGCGGTGCGCCGGATTCTCGCCTGTGCCTAACACCACTACCTCCTGCAGCTGGGCCGCCGTAGGCTGCAGCTGCACATTTATACTTGCTGCGGAATCTGTATAAACTACGCGCGGCAAGTAGCCTACATAGCTGAAGCGCAGGCTCCGGATAGGCTGCTGGTGGCGCAGCTTAAACTCTCCTTCCAGGTTGGTGGTGGTGCCGGTTTCGCCCTCGTTGGCAACTACACTTACAAAGGGCAGCCTTTCGCCAGTAGCGGCATCTCGTACTACACCCTGCACCTGCTGCAGCTGCGCCAGGGCGGCCAGTGAGTGCAGGCACAAGTATAAAAGTAAGAGAGGGCGGAGGTACGGCATCCTGTAAATATAAAAATAAAAGGCGCTACTCCCGCAGCGCCTTTTAATCTTCTTAAAGTATAGTTTAAAACGTTACACTAAGGCCAACTCCCGGACTTCCATTAGGAAGCAGCGTAGGCACCACCATGGTGTTTAAGCCCTTATCCTTGGCAAATTTATCGTGCAGCCAGTAAACAGTGTTCACAGAAAGTATACCCACGCCCGCACCAGCCAGCACATCAGCCATCCAGTGCTCATTGTTTAGCACCCGCATCGCTCCGGTTGCGCTGGCAATAGCATAGCTGCCTACGCTTACCCAGGGGCTCTTGTGCCGAAACTCCTTATCTACTAAAGTAGCAATGGTAAAGGCATAGGCTGTGTGCCCCGATGGAAAAGCATGCCGGTCTGTATTTGGCCGGTCTACGTTAGTCAGTTTTTTGGTGGGCCACACTAGCGCTGAGGTAAGTGCGCCTGAGGCTAAGAGCAGGCCTGTTTGGCGGCCTATCTCGTGGCGGTTTTGTGATGAAAACGCGTTGAAACCGTACAGATAGGCCACCGGCAGAAAGAACAGGTAATCGTCTACTTTCGTGCTGAACTCCGGAGCATGCCTGTCGCGGGCGTCGCGGGCATCAAAGCTGCTGAAAAGGCCGTTGCCTTGTATCGTATACACTCCCATGCCAATTAGGGCGGCGGCTGGTATTACAGCACGCTTCAGGTAGCGTTTGTTTTCCCCTTCACGCAGCTGCGCCTCAGTAAAGGGGTTCTTTTGCCCCGGATAGATTGTATCGCCTTCTGCTGTGATAACAGATTTATCCAATAAGTTAACGCTTGCCCCACCAAGGCTATCTACGGAAACAGGAGCGGGTGTAACCTCACCGGCAATTATATCCGGTTGCTGCTGCGCTTGCGCCAGTACAGGGTTTGCCAGTACCAGCAGGCCCAGCAGAAAAGCTGTTAGTTGGTTCTTCAATTTCAAATAAATATTAGGTTTAAGGTTAAGCAGTAGCTAATAAACTGTGTTTTAGCATTTTTTGTGCCACAGCTGCCCCTGTTTCTGCTACATTTTTTCTGGAGTGGAAATCAAAGCATACCATGTCTGCACTACCAGGCATTTGCGGCGCCCGCTCCTGACACAGGTCTGTAACCGAACCTCCGGAACACAGTATATTTAGGCAAACCTACTATACCTGCTCCACATGAAAATACTTACTGCCGCACAAACACGCGAAGCCGATGCTTACACTATCCAGGAAGAAGGCATTTCCTCCCCTGACTTGATGGAGCGCGCAGCAAAGGCTTTTACCGGTTGGTTTGAGAACAAGTTTCAGCCCAGCCAAGAGGTGCATATCTTCTGTGGGCCTGGTAACAACGGAGGCGATGGGTTGGCAGTGGCGCGGCTGCTCCACGAGCGTAAGTATAAAGTACAGCCCTACCTGGTGGGCAATATTTCTAAAGCCTCCGGCGATTTTAAGCTGAACCTGATGCGCCTGCCGCAGGAGCTCCAGCCAACTCATGTGGAGCAGGAAGAGGCTATACCTGTCTTGCACAGCAAGGCCTGCATAATTGATGCACTTTTCGGCACCGGCCTCAACCGCCCCGTCACGGGCTTGTATGCAATGGTAATACAGCAACTGAACAGCTGCGGAGGGACTATAACCGCTATAGATATTCCCTCAGGCCTTTACTCCGACAGCCAAACACCCGACGAAGGGGCCATTATCAAAGCAGATCATACCATCAGCTTTGAGCTTCCGAAACTCGCTTTTCTGCTGCCGCAGCATGAGCAGTATGTAGGTGACTGGCACGTGGTGCCGATTGGCTTGAGCCAAAAGTTTATATCGGAGGTGGAGGTTGATTTATACTGCACGAAGCAGGATGATGTGCAACAGCTGATAAAACCTCGCAAAAAGTTTTCGCATAAAGGGCTTTACGGCCATGCATTGCTGCTCTGCGGCGGTTATGGAAAAATGGGTGCCGCCGTACTGGCTGCTCGTGCCTGCCTGCGCAGCGGCGTCGGTCTCCTGACGGTGCAAGTGCCACAGGCTGGCTACCTCATACTTCAAACTGCTGTGCCCGAAGCAATGGCGCTTACCGACAGAAACCGAAAACACCTTTCGGAGCTGCCTCACGATATAAATAAATTTGATGTAATCGGAGTAGGCCCAGGAATAGGCACAGAGCGTACTTCCAAAACCGCCATAGGGCAACTGCTGGCTACCACATCACAGCCTATTGTAATTGATGCGGACGCTATCAACCTCATAGCCGCAAGCGAGAAGCTGAAAGCACAGTTGTTTCAGAAGCAGCTTATTTTTACGCCGCACCCTAAGGAGTTTGAGCGGCTGGTGGGTAAAGTAAAGAATGATTATGACCGCCTGCAGCACCTGAGGGAGTTCTGTGTGGAGTATGGCTGCTACGTAGCGCTGAAGGGCAGCCACACCGCCATCGGTACCCCGGAGGGCAAAGTATATTTTAACACCACCGGGAATGCAGGCCTCGCTACAGGCGGCACCGGCGATGTGCTGACAGGTATCATTACCGCGCTAGTGGGGCAGCAGTACTCGTTGGAGGAGTCTTGCCGCTTAGGGGTATACGTGCATGGGCTGGCCGCCGATCTGGCTTTGCAATCTGTTGGCGCTATCGCCATGACGGCATCCGATGTGATAGACTACCTCCCGAAGGCTTTCCTGCACCTCAGCCAGCCACTGCAGTAGCCAGCATCACCATACCTGCGTGCAGCAGCATGGCTCCGTCGGCTAGAACAGCAAAGTATAGGCGCGGGCGTTTGGCTGAAGAACGCCATACTATAACAGCCGCTCCTACAGCGCTTGCCATTAGGACCCAAAGTATACCGCCGCTCTCACCGCTGCCCAACAGCACCAGCATATAAAGCAGCAGCAGCCCCATTGAAAGTAGCTTTGTGTTACGCACGCCTATCCAGCCGGGAAAAGTAAGGGTGTTCGTACCTCGGTCATAGCTGTAGTCCCGTATGTCGAAAAGCAGGGCCAGGGCAAAAATAAACAGGAAGCGGCGCAGGAAAAGCCATAGTGCCTCCGGCTGCCATACTTCTGCACCTGCGTCTAGTAATGGAAGAACCGCCGTTACCATAGCCCAAACATAAGCTACCAGAAACACCTTGAGCAACGGCACGCTGCGGAGAGGCTTTACCCGCTTATTCTTGTACAGCACAGGCACCGTATACCCTACCGAGATAACAGCCAGATGCAGCAGAAACCAAACGTTTATTTGTAGCCTGAGCCAAAAGTAAACTATACTTGCCACACCTATACTTAGCAGCCCCAATACGGCTAGTTCTATTTTGTACCGCTGGTTCCAGACAGGGTCTTTGCGATTTATACTCTGGTGCGGCCTGCGCAGCACGCTTTGTATGCTGCTTAGGTTGTAAGTAAACAGTGTGGCAAAAAAAATGAAAATAGCCATTCCCCAAGATATGGGCAAACGCGCCAGCAGGAAGGTTTCTATAGTAAGCGAAAAGCCGCAGATGGAGATAAAAAAATGGCTATACAGCAGCCCTTCCAGCAGCTTGTTTAAAACTGGTGGTAGTATGCTTTGGCCAGTATGTGTGTTTACCCCCATCTTATATGCAAGTACGCAACAAATTCATCTCAAATCAAACCACCTCTGTGTTGGCCTTTGTTAATTGGTTTTGTTTTAGGCAGGCACAGGTTTGGGTTTCTATAAAAGAAAAAAGCCCGGCACAGGATACTCCTATGCCAGGCTTTACAGGAAAAGTAATGTAATTAGAGCGTTTGCTCTTTTTTAGTTGGCTCACCAAAAGTGGTGTTGTAAAGCTCTATGCTGTCCTGGATGATCTTGTACGCATGCTCACGACCAAGGAACTGCTCCACAATTACTTCTTTGTGCTCCAGTTTCTTGTAGTCTTCGAAGAAGCGGCGCATCTCCAGCAGCGTATGCGGCGGCAGCTCCGAAATATCATTGATGTGGCGCACCGACATGTCGTTATAAGCCACAGCGATGATTTTATCATCCTCCTCGTTGTTGTCGATCATCTGCATCACACCGATCACCTTTGCATCGATCAGGCACATCGGCTGTACGTCTATCGAGCAGATTACCAGTATATCAAGCGGGTCTTTGTCGTCGCAGTAAGTCTGTGGGATAAAGCCATAGTTGGCAGGGTAGTTAACCGATGAGAAAAGTACGCGGTCCAGCTTCAGCATGCCGCTATCCTTGTCCAACTCATACTTTGCCTTCGATCCCTTCGGAATCTCAATGATAGCTGTTACTACTTCTGGTGACGCATCGCCGTAGCTCACGCTATGCCATGGATTGTTCTTGTCCTCCAAATTCTCCATATTCATCATTCTTTTAAACGCGCCGTCAATCATTGCTCTTCTTCAGGCGCTATGGTTTTATTTCATGTATACTTGTAAAGGCTTGCCGATGCTTCCGTTCGGCTCCTGTATGTACAGCCAAGCTGCCAGTGTAGCTGCTATGTCAGATACAGCCACTTCTGCCTCGCTTTCTCCCGGCTTTACATTCCAGCCGTACCACAGCAGCGGCACGTGGGTATCGTAGTTAGAGAAGGAGCCATGCGTGGTGCCTTTCGGCTCTTTGCCATACCCTTCAAACCAGCCTGGCTCCAGCAATACTATCACATCGCCAGACCGTTTGCCGTTGTAGCCGCTTTCTACGCGGGCCATCATGCCGGTTCCCCAGTTGCTGCTAATCAATGTAGCCGCTGGCACTGCACGCATCACACCGTCAAAGCGCAATACATAGCTAGCCACAAGCTGCTGCACATCGGCAATGTTTAACTTTTTCTTATAGATAATATCCTGGTTCAGGTATATCTGTTGATTCATATATCGCTCCACCCATTCAGCTTTGCCATACGTCTTATCCAGAAAGGCATCCACTGAATCTCGCATCACACTAGAGGTAGCCAAACCGGCAGGTATTTTCATCTCCTGCATAAACGCCGGAACGTGTGCGGCGCCATGATCGGCGGTCAGGAAAAACAGTACTTCACCTGCTCCTACTTCCTTTTCAATTGTGCTGATCAGCTCTGCCAGCTCCCGGTCCAGCCTCAGAAAAGCATCCTGTGCCTCTATGGAGTTTGGACCAAACGAATGCCCAACATAATCCGGTGTTGAAAAGCTTACAGCTAGAAAATCTGTCACATCATCCTTACCTAATCCTTCCCCTTTAAGTGCTGCCAACGCAAAATCTTTGGTGATAGTGTTGCCTGCAGGTATAGAGCGGATCAGTTCGTAACCCTCACCTCTAATAGCGGGAACATCATACGGAAATACTGGTTTTTCAGCACCATTAAGCGCTCTTTCCCAGGGCATATCATCAGCGGTGCTTTCCGTATACTCTTCAATCGGCAGCAGTGTTTCCCATGGTTGGTTAAGGTACTGGTCTGCCAGCTTTTGGCTGTTGAACTCCTGCACCCACTGTGGCAATTGCTGCTGGTAAAACGTACTTGTTATCCAGTTTCCGCTCTTAGAATCAAACCAATAAGCTCCGTTTGCCATATGGCCAGCCGGAAGTATAGATCCTCTGTCTTTTAGAGCGATGCCTACTACTTTGGCTTGTTTGTTAGTGGCCAGCCGGAGCTCATCTGTAATTGTAGTTGTTTTCAGGTTGGCCGGTGACATCATTCCTGCATCAGAACTGCTACCGACCGTTTGTACGGTTTCATCTTCTACGCAATAAACTACCTTTTTCTTATCCCGCTCATACCAGTTGTTGCCAACTATGCCATTCAGTGCTGGTACGCTGCCTGTATAAATCGAAGCATGGCCTGGCCCGGTATAAGTTGGCACGTAACTATACTGCGTGTTTTTAAAGTTAAAGCCTTGCGAGAGCATTTTTTTGAAGCCATCGCTGCCATACTTGTTCCAGTAGCGGTAAAGGTAATCGTAACGCATTTGGTCTACCACAATGCCAACTATAAGCTTTGGCCGCTCCAGCGTTGTAGTTCCAGCGTTATTTGCAGTTTCACTTCCTGCGGATTTTACAGTTGTATTGGGCGTAGTTGTGGCGCAAGCACTTAACAGTAGCACACCTGCTATTGTGGCTTTTACCCAACTTACTTGCTTCAATAACTCTTTGTATTTCATCCTGCTATAGATAGGTTTCTGCAAATATAACAAGTAGTGCTAACTTATTCTTTGCGTTCTGCGTCGCAACTTTAACTTTATAATTTGATAATATGCTAACGCAGCCCCTATAAAAATAAGCAGCGCCCACTTGTATCGGTGGGCGCTGCTCCTAAACTTTTTTGCTTTTGTTTATTTTGAAGCTAAGGCCTCTGCACCACCAACAATTTCAAGAATTTCTTTCGTGATGGCTGCTTGCCTTGTCCTGTTATAGGTCAGCTTCAACTGCTTCAGAAGCTCGCCGGCATTTTCTGTTGCTTTGTCCATGGCTGTCATACGAGCGCCATGCTCAGATGCGTTTGACTCCAGCACCGCCTTATATACCTGAATCTTCAGTGACTTAGGGATCAGCTCCTCTACAATCTGCTCTTTTGAAGGCTCAAAAGTATAATCAGTCAGCATTGCCTCAGCGTCCACCTGGTCTGCTGGCTTCTCCTCGATTGGAAGGAACTGCTCCTGGCGCACAATTTGGGTAGCTACGTTTTTAAACTCGTTGTATACAAGATCAACCTGATCAAACTCACCCGTTACGAAACCGCTCATCGCACGCTCAGCAGATGCGCGAACTGTATCAAAAGACAGGTTAGAGAAGACGTTGCTGTAATCACCGATTACGTTGTACCCTCTCTTGCGGAACGCATCCAGTCCTTTACGGCCAATAGCCAGAATAGTCACATTACCAGCTTCAAACTGACTTTTATACTTGCCGTTTACCAGTGCCGTAACGCCTTTTACTATGTTTGAGTTAAAGGCTCCCGCCAGACCACGGTCAGAGGTCACAGCAATAATCAGCACGTTGTTTACGGCATCACGTTTCTCAGCATAAGGATTTGTTATATTTCCTTCAGCCATGGAAGACAGGTTCGTCAGAATGCCGCTCAGGCGCTGTGCATAAGGGCGCATACGGAGTATGTTGTCCTGTGCACGACGTAACTTAGCCGCCGACACCATTTTCATGGCTTTGGTGATTTGCTGCGTCGATGAAATCGATGTAATGCGGCCTCTAACCTCTTTTAAACTTGCCATATGTTGTTGCTATGTGCAAAAGCCGAAGGTTAAAAGCTGTTACCTCTTAACCTTCAGCCTTCTTACTTAAAGTCTATTTGTTGTACTTGGCAGAAGTTTCTTTCGCTACCTGCTTAATAGCGGCAGTAGTTTCGTCATCCAGCTTGCCGGCTCTTAAGGCATCCAGTGCATTTGAGTGCTGTGCACGAAGTGTACGAAGGAAATCTTTTTCGAAGTTTCTTACTTCTGAAACCGGAACGCTATCCAGCAGACCATTTGTAGCAGCGTAGATAGTAGCCACCTGCTCTTCTACCGGAACTGGTGAGTACTGCGCTTGCTTCAGGATCTCCAGGTTACGACGGCCACGCTCAATTGTAAGCTTGGTTGCAGCATCCAAGTCAGAACCGAATTTAGCAAAAGCCTCCAGTTCACGGAACTGCGCCTGGTCAAGCTTCAGTGTACCCGCTACTTTCTTCATCGACTTGATCTGAGCCGAGCCACCCACGCGAGATACCGAGATACCTACGTTAATAGCCGGACGGATACCTGAGTTAAACAGGTTTGTCTCCAGGAAGATCTGACCGTCAGTAATCGAAATTACGTTTGTTGGGATGTAAGCAGAAACGTCACCAGCCTGCGTCTCGATGATTGGAAGAGCTGTTAACGAGCCACCACCTTTTACTAAATGCTTGATTGACTCTGGAAGGTCGTTCATGTTACGAGCAATCTCGTCAGAAGAGTTAACCTTAGCAGCACGCTCCAATAAACGAGAGTGCAGGTAGAATACGTCACCTGGGTAAGCCTCACGTCCTGGTGGACGACGCAGCAGCAGAGATACCTCACGGTAAGCCACAGCCTGCTTAGAAAGGTCGTCATAAACTACCAAGGCAGGACGGCCAGTATCACGGAAGAATTCACCGATTGCAGCACCTGTAAATGGCGCGAAGAACTGCATTGGAGCAGGGTCAGCGGCAGAAGCAGATACAACTACAGTATAATCCATGGCACCACCCTCTTGAAGGGCTTTCACTACCTGCGCTACTGTAGAGGCCTTCTGGCCAACAGCTACGTAGATACAGAAAACAGGCTCGCCTCTTTCGTAAAACTCGCGCTGGTTCAGGATAGTATCGATCGCCACAGCTGTCTTACCAGTCTGGCGGTCACCGATGATCAACTCACGCTGGCCACGGCCAATCGGAATCATTGAGTCGATTGCCTTGATACCAGTTTGCATTGGCTCGTTTACCGGCTGACGGAAAATTACACCTGGCGCTTTACGCTCCAGTGGCATTTCGTACATCTCGCCAGCAATAGGACCTTTGCCATCAATTGGCTGGCCCAGTGTGTTTACTACACGGCCGATAATACCGTCGCCTACTTTAATAGAGGCAATACGGTTAGTTCTTTTTACAGTGGCGCCCTCTTTGATCTCGCTGTAGTCGCCGAGCAATACGGCACCTACGTTGTCTTCTTCCAGGTTAAGAACAAGTGCCTGCAGACCGTTCTCAAACTCAAGAAGCTCACCAGACTGAGCCTTAGATAGGCCATAGATACGAGCGACACCGTCACCCACTTGCAGTACAGTACCTACTTCTTCCAGTTCCGCTTCGGTACGGAAGTTAGATAGCTGTTCTCTTAATATGGCTGATACTTCGTCAGGTCTTACTTCTGCCATGATTATAGTTTATTAATGTATGGGTTGTCTTTAAATTGATTTCTCAGCTTGCGAAGGCTATTCCTTACAGAGCTGTCGATTTGTTTATCTCCTACTCGCAATACAAATCCACCGATAAGGGATGGGTCAACACGCTCTATCAGTTCTATTCGTTTGCCAGTCTGAGCTACCAGTTTCTGGCCTAGTTCATCACGCAGGCCAGGAGTAAGCGGATAAGCAGAAACCACTTCTGCAGTTTGTATCCCCTGTATCTCTCTAAACTGATCCTGAAAAGAAGTAGCTACCGCCTCAAGAATTGATTCACGGTTTTTACGTGCAACCAGGTTAAAGAAAGTAATTGTTAGCTCCTGTACTTTACCTTTGAATATTGCGTTAATGATCGCTAGCTTCTTATCTGACTTCACAATCGGGTTTTTCAGCAGCAGCTCAAAATCACGGTTCTGGGAAACTACCTGCGAGAACAGCTGCATATCTGCATTAACCTGTTCCAGTACATTTTTTTCCTCAGCCAGCTCAATCAGCGACTTCGCGTATCTGGAAGCAACTCTAATATCTGACATAGTGCTTATTTATAATGCAGCGGTTCTGCCAGGCAGTCCGCGTTTATACTTTGTTAGTTAAGCGTTACTTCGCGGATGTAATCCTGCGCCAGTGTCTGCTGTGCAGTTTTGTCGCTCAGCTCTTTTCTCAGGATCTGCTCTGCAATCTCAAGTGATAAGCTAGCAGCCATGTTCTTCACCTCAGTGATAGCAGCACGCTTCTCATTTTCGATAGCCTCACGCGCACCTGCAATCATGCGGGCACCTTCTTCGTTGGCTTTCTGCTTTGAGCTTTCTACAATGCTGTTAGCGGCTTCTGTAGCCTCTGTCAGTATTTTATCACGCTCCATACGGGCCTCAGCCAACAATTTTTCGTTATCGGCTTTCAGCGCCTGCATCTCCAGCTTAGCTTTCTCAGCTGCGCTCAGCGCATTCTCGATAGAGGCCTCACGCTCGCTTAACGCACTCATGATCGGCTTCCACGCAAACTTACCAAGCAGGAACAGAACGATCAGGAACGTTACCGTCTGCCAGAAAAGTAGACCAAAACCAGGGGTTACTAATTCCATTTTTTTATGAAGGTTGAGTATTAAATACTTTTTAAGCAGCCACGTTGGCTGCCTCTAACTATAATCTGAACTATGTTTTAACCTCATCGTCTGGGCCATACGCCCAGACGTGAGATCAATAAAAGCATGTTAGCTTGTTACTTTAATATAAAGTAATTAAGCGATAGCGATCAGAAGACATACTACCACACCAAACAGGGTTACACCCTCGATAAGTGCAGAAGAAATGATCATGGCAGTTTGGATTTTGCCACCAGCCTCAGGCTGACGAGCAATAGATTCCATAGCTGAACCACCGATGCGACCGATACCAAGACCAGCGCCAAGGGCAACTAGACCTGCACCAATACCGGCACCCATGATACCAAGACCAGCGCCTTCAGAAACAGCTTGAAGCAAGATTGCTAACAACATAGTTATAGTTATATATAGTTAAAAAAATAAAATTCTATTAATGATGATCTTCTGCATGGTCGTGCTCCTCAACGGCGCCACCAAAGTACATAGCAGAAAGAAGGGTAAAGATATATGCCTGCAGCAGGGCCACGAATAACTCCAGGAAGTTCATAAAGGTAGCAAACGCTACACTTAAGGGACCTACAGCTATGCTTTTAAAGATAAAGATCAAGCTGAAAAGCGACAGAATGATAATGTGACCAGCCGTAATGTTGGCAAAAAGTCGAACCATTAGAGAGAATGGCTTTGTCAGGATACCAATCAATTCCACCGGAATCATGATTGGGGCAAGCCATGTCGGCACACCAGGAGTTGCAAAAATGTGCTTCCAGTAGCTTTTGTTGCCACTAAACACTGTTATAAGCAACGTGATCAGCGCCAGCACCAGTGTTACAGCGATGTTGCCGGTAAGGTTAGCGCCGCCAGGCATCAAACCCAATAGGTTATTGAACCAGATAAAGAAGAACACAGTGAGCAGGTATGGCATGTAGCGCTCATACTTCGGACCGATGTTCGCCTTGGCAATCTCGTCGCGAATAAAGATGATGATTGGCTCAAAGAAAGACTGAATACCGCGCGGGGCAGCTTTAGGATTGTTTTTGTAGCGGCCAGCAATGATAAAGAAAACCAGAAACAGCAGCACCACACTAACAAACATAGAAGCTACGTTCTTAGTTATAGAGAAATCAAGCAGGCTTGCCTGATCCGTCAGCGGCTCGCCAGCCTCGTCTACTCTTATAATATGGCCATGATCAAGCGCATACCCATCGTACGACACTGTCTCATGGTTTTCGTCGTAGAAACTGTGAGAAGAGAACACCTTAAACTCACCATTGTCTACAAGTATAACAGGCAGATAAACAACTGCGCCGTCTGCAAAATGCCAGGTATAATCATCTGCAATGTGATGCGTGATCATATCCCCCGGCTGAAACTCTCCGCCTTCCACAGGCACTTCAGCAAAAGCAGTTAGTGTCAGGAAGGAAAACAATAGAACGAATAACCTCTTCATTAAGAATGATTTAGGAGCAATATTTTACAAGCAGGACCTACCGTTAATCCTGCCCTCTCAAATGCGGGCGCAAGTTAGCCAACAAACTGTAAATTTCAAACCCAGTAAACAGGAAATATAACGCAAAGAAGTTGAAAACGAACTGCAACCGGCCTTCTTCAAAAAACCAAGCGTACAGCCCCACCACTCCAATACTCAGCACCATCCTGAACCCCATAGAGGCAAAATAGTACACCTGGAAGTTTTCAGGGTCGTTTTTGTAGCCCAGCTGTGTAAGATAATAGGTAAAACCGGTGATAAACACGAAGAAAACCAATATGTACCAGATGTAGCTGTGTAACAGGGTATAACCGGTAAATTGCAGAAGCACTCCTATTATGGCACAAAGTATGGCTGTAAGTACAGCTAGGTTTCGAATAAACTTCACTAGGTTTACTTTTTATTAATAGATAGTATAGTCAAAACCATAGTTGCGATAACGGCTACCAAAAGCAGCACAATGGTAAACCAAGGCTTGTCGTTGCCCGCATAATCATCCAGCCAACGGCCCGCGAAGGCAGCTAGCACCAAGGCTCCGATCATCTGAAACGCCATACCCGAGTATTTTACATAGGGCTTAATATTCTGCTGCCTGCGCTGCTCAGGCTTCTGTTCTTTATCCGGCTTGTTTTTCATGAGCTTCAGAAGTTTGCAAAGATACTTTTTTTTACGAGCTTCTATGCCAAAGCTGTGCTCTGGCGTTAAAGTATGCCACGCCTGAAACCATTTAGTTTTTTGTATAGTTCAATAGCAGGCGCCAAATTAGCTATTTGCTTAATTATCCGATGATTATTGTATTTTTGTAGGTATCGCAGCGCTCTGTACCAATATTAAGCGACCGTGCTGTTCGTTATATCCGGCAAAGCTATACTTTTGGCTCTGAGCCTGACGTTTATACCTTATATATACTAGCACGTAAAAACCCGCTGCACACGCCATCGCCTTGAACAAGAAACTGCTTCACACATACTTTATACTTGCCGGGCTGCTGCTGGCGGCATGCTCTGCCGAACGCAACAACCCGCTCAGCAAGACTTATCATAATACCACTGCCCGCTATAATGGCTATTTCCTGGCGAAGGAGAAAATGCGTTTGCTGGAAGAGCAGCTACAGGAGCAAACCGCTTACGACTACAGCCAGATACTCCCTATCTTCCCGTCTTTAGATTCTGCTACAGCCAATGCCATGGCAGCTGACCTGGAAGACATCAAAAAGAAAGCATCTTTCCCGATACAATACCACCAGAACAGCAAATGGGTAGACAACAGCTATGTACTCATTGGCAAGGCTAACTTTTATGAGTTGAATTTTGAGGAGGCTGTGCGCACGTTTAAGTATGTTAATGCCAACGGCAAGGGCAAAGACGAACGGCACGAGGCACTGGTGTGGCTTATGCGTTCCTTTATCATACTTGGCGAGATGGAGAACGCGCAGCAGGTGTCGGAGTTTCTGCGCAAGGAACGCCTGAACAGAGAAAACGCACGGGAATTATACCTTACCAGAGCCCAATATCACCGCCTGCAGGGCGATACCGCACGGGTGATTGAGAATCTGGCGCTTTCGCTGCCTAACTTTGATGAGAAGGATAGGGAGTCGCGGGTACGTTATACTTTGGGGCAGCTCTACCAGCTAACCGGCCAGAGCAAAGAAGCCAATAAGCAGTACAGTAAGGTGCTGCGCAACAACCCGCCTTATGACCTGGGCTTCTTTAGCCGCTTAAACCTGGGGCAGGTAACTGAACTAGCCGACAATAATGACATTGAGCGGGTTGAAGGCTATTACCGAAAGATGCTCAAAGACGAAAAGAACAAGGAGTACCGCGACAAGATATATTATGAGATGGCGCAGTTTGAGCTCCGTCAGCAGCATCATGACAAAGCATTAGAGTACCTGGAGCAGTCGCTGCGCACGCAAGGTGCTCTGCCTAATCAGAAAGCATATAGCTACGTATCGGCCGCCGAAATTTACTTTGACAAGCTCAGCAAGTATGAACTTGCCGCTGCTTACTATGACAGTGCCGTGCAAGTATACCCGCAGCAAGCCGCCATGTATGAAGCTGTGGCAGAGCGAAGAGATATTCTGGCTGATTTTGCCCAGCAGTACACTATAATACAAACGCAGGACAGCCTGCAGCAGATAGCTAAAATGCCAGAAGCAGATCGGATGAACTTTCTGCAGCAACTGGTACAGAAAGAGGAGGAGGAACGGCTGACCGCCCTAGCGCAACAGCAGCAGCAGGAGCAGCGCCAGGTACAGGAAAGACGCCGCAACCCTGCCCGAAATAACAGCAGCGGAAATTTTGGCACCAGTAACGCAGGCGGCGTTTGGTATTTCGACAACCCATCGGCCATGGCTACAGCGCGCGCTGAGTTTACCCGCCGTTGGGGCGACCGCCCTAATCAGGATTTTTGGCGCACCCGTACCCGTGGCGAAACAGAGAACACGCCAGCAGTAGCGGCTCAAGCTCCCGAGCTCATTGACGAACCGCAAGCCGAGGCTGACCCCGAAGCGCGCATGCAGGCCCAGGTAGATGCTTACCTGCAAAACTTGCCGTTAACCACCGCCGCTCTTCAAAAATCCGAGAGAATGGTAGAGGAGGCGCTATTCCGCCTTGCCGTCATTTATGCCCAGAACCTGCAAGCTCCTCAAGAAGCCATCGCTACTTATGAGCAGTTGCTGCAGCGTTTTCCGCAGACATCGCATGCCGCCGAAACCTACTATAGTTTATACTTGCTGTATGGCCGCGGCGGCAACCAGGAGCAGCAGCAGGCATACTATAATAAAATAAAGCAGCAATTCCCGAATACCACTTATGCCCGCCTGCTCGACGATGAAGGCTTTATGGCCAAAACAGCTGCTGACAATATAAAGGTACACGCGCTTTACGATTCGGCATACGCTCATTATGAGAAACAGGAGTATAAATTAACTTTAGAGAAGCTGAACACTATTACGGCGCAATATCCATTTAACGATATCCAGGATAAAGTGATGTTTTTGGATGCTATGGTAGCCGCCAGAACCGAAAAGCCGGAAGTGCTGCGCGATAAGCTAACCAGATTCAAGAAAGAGCACCAACCCAGCCCTCTGGTAAAGCAGGCGGATAAACTGTTGGCTACTTACAAGGATCTGGAACAGAAGAACCAGCTTAGGGCCGAAGTCCCTGCCCCACCTGCTCCTAAAGAAAAAGCTTCTAACCTAACGCCGGAGCAGAAAGTTAGCACAGAAATTGCTCAGATTACAGCATCGGCCGCTAAGCCAACTCCTGCTTTGCCTCCAGTGCCTGCGCCCCAACTTGTGGAGCCGGCGCAGCAAACGGAGCCTGAGCCTGCTACAGCTGCGGCTGACATACAAACGCAGCAAACAGAAGAGCAGCCGACAACGGCCATAGATACGCTAGCAGACCCGGCAGCAGATCCGCTGGCTTATACTGCGGAGCAAGATTCAGCTTATTACTTTGTGCTTATTTACCCTACCGATGCCAAGGCCTTTGCCGATGTGTTGCAAAAGTATAATAAGTATAACAGCATGTATTATAAAAATGAGCAGCTGGCTCTGGAGCCTTTAGAGTTCGGAAATGGCAAATCGATGCTGGTAACGCGCTCTTTTCAGGATCCGCAATTGGCGCTCTCTTATAACATCAAACAAAAGGCCCCGCAAGCCCCGATAGGTAGAATAAGAGGCGTAGATTTCATTACCTTTGTTATCTCTTCTGCCAATTTTGAAAAACTTATGCAGAAAAAAGATCCTGAAGTATACTTGACCTTCTTCAAAGACAATTATTAATTACATGACTACGCGTCAAAAATCCCTTACTCCGAAAAAATCCTTCTACCCGAAAGTTATATCGGTCCTGTGGCTACTGTTTATCGGCGGCTTTACAGCTTTTGTTCTTTATATCTTCGCGGTTAGCATCAACTTCCTGAACCTGTTTGGCGAGTTGCCTGACCTGCGCACGCTGGAGAACCCTAAAAGCGCCCTATCTTCTGAGTTATACTCTGCTGATAATGTTGTTCTGGGTAAATATTTCAGAGAGAATAGAACACCTGTAGATTATGAGGATCTACCGGAAAACTTTATTCATGCTCTTATTGCAACAGAAGATATCCGCTTTGAGGAACACTCAGGCATTGACCCTGAGGCTATGGCACGTGTAGCCGGAGGTATTTTAATGGGCAGCTCCAAAGGAGGAGGTAGTACGCTTACACAGCAGCTTGCGAAAAATCTGTTTCAAACCAGAAGTGAGGAGCTGAATGATGGTTTACTCAATGATGTTGCTGGTTTAAGAACACTTATTCAGAAAACGAAAGAATGGATTATGGCTGTAAAGCTGGAGCGTTCTTATACTAAGAAAGAAATAATGCTCATGTATCTCAATATCTTTGAGTTCGGCAGCAACGCTTTTGGTATTGAATCAGCCGCCAAGACTTTTTTCAACAAGAAGCCTAAGGATTTACAGGTTTACGAGTCTGCAGTACTTGTAGGCCTTTTCAAAAACCCTAACTACTATAGCCCTAAATTTAAACCTGAAAACTCGAAGCACCGTCGTAATGTCGTAATGGCCCAGATGGTGAAGTATGGCTATATGTCAGAAGAAGAATTTCAGAGCCTCAAAGACAAAGACATTAAGTTAGATTACCGTGTAGAAAATCAGAACGTTGGGCTTGCGCCATACTTTAGAACAGAGGCAAGCAAGTTCCTGCAGCAGTGGTGCCGCGAAAACGGGTATGATTTGTATGCCGATGGCCTTCGAATATTTACCACCATCGACTCTCGTATGCAGAAGTATGCTGAGGAGGCTGTGGCAGAGCACATGAAAGACCGGCAGCAGGCTTTCTTTGAGCACTGGAAAGGCCGCAGCCCTTGGGTAGACGAGAATATGCGCGAAATCAAAAGCTTCCCTGAGCAGGCTATCAAGCGTACAGAACGCTACCGCCGCCTCAAGGCTCGCTTTGAAGACAACACCGACTCCATCAATTATTACCTCAACAAAAAAGTACCGATGACCATCTTTACCTGGAACGGTGAAAAAGAGGTAATGATGAGCCCTATGGATTCCCTGAAACACTACAAGCACTTCCTGCAGACTGGTTTTATGGCTATGGAGCCGCAAACCGGACATATAAAAGCTTGGGTGGGCGGCATCAACTATAAGCACTTTAAGTATGACCACGTGAAGCAGGGCTCCCGCCAGCCTGGCTCTACCTTTAAACCGTTCCTGTACACTACTGCTATCGAAAATGGCTACTACCCTTGCTATGAGGTACTGGACACGGAAACGTGTATCCCGCTGCCGGATGGCAAAATGTGGTGCCCTCAAAATGCCGATAATAAATTTAGCGGCGAGCGGTATACGTTGCGCAAAGCATTGGCCGAGTCTGTCAACTCTATCTCAGCTTTCTTAGTCAATAAATTAGGAGCACCGTCTGTAGCCCAAACCGCCAGACGCATGGGCATCAGCACCAGGCTGGACGAAACGCCGTCTCTCGTACTTGGCACCAGCGATGTGTCTTTATATGATATGGTTGGCGCTTATGGTACATTTGTAAACGGTGGCACTTGGGTTCAGCCAACTTATATCACACGCATAGAGGATAAGCACGGGAATGTGGTGGCTGAGTTTGTCCCTAAAACAGTGGAGGCTCTTAGCGAAGAAACTGCCTACATGATGGTGCATATGCTAAAAGCAGCGGCAGAACCAGGCGGAACGGCTTATTATGGCTTGCGCTTCCGGAATGGCTTGAAGAACGAAATTGGAGCTAAGACAGGTACAACCCAAAACTACTCTGACGCTTGGTTTATGGGTGTAACCCCTAACTTGGTTGCCGGTGCTTGGGTAGGCGGAGAAGATCGTTCTATCCACTTCCGTACCATAGCGCTTGGCCAAGGTGGTAAGTTAGCCATGCCAATTTATGGCGCATTTATGCAGAAAGTTTATAAAGATAAGTCCTTGGATGTATCTAAAGACCATTTCCCTAAACCTTCTATCCCTTTATCTGTAGAATTAGATTGTGAAAAGTATAACCAGGGTGTGCCGATTGATTCAACTCAGCAAGATGAGTTCCTCAATTTGCCAACTGAAATCAACCTGGATGCAGAGATCTAATTCTGATTTATATGCCAGCAAACGAAACGCTGAAGGATAAAATATCGCACCTGCCGCATAAGCCCGGCATCTATAAGTTTTTTGATGAGCAAGGTATAATTTATGTAGGCAAAGCGGTTGATATCAGGAAGCGTGTTAGCTCCTATTTCAACCGCTCTGCCCAGCATAATAAAAAAACGCTAAAGCTTGTCTCCCAGATTAAGGATATCGAGTTTACGATAGTAGACACTGAAGCCGACGCTTTCCTGCTCGAGAACAACCTTATTAAGCAGTACCAGCCTAAGTATAATATCCTGCTGAAGGACGGTAAAACCTATCCTTATATCTGCATCATCAATGAGCGCTTCCCGCGTGTTATCACAACGCGTAACAAGAAAAACGACGGCTCTCGCTACTTCGGCCCTTACCCAAGCGGCACGGCCATGTATGTGGTACTCGACCTGATCAGGACGCTGTATCCGTTGCGTACCTGCACTTATAACCTTACGCCGGAGAATGTAGCTGCCGGCAAGTTTAAAGTTTGCCTCGAATATCATATCGGTAACTGCAAAGGCCCTTGCGAAGCTTTAGTAGACGAGACAGAGTATAACGCTAGCATCGCGCAGATAAAGAGTATTTTGTCTGGCAACCTCACTGTAGCTAAATCATACTTTAAAGAGCATATGGCTGCTGCTGCTGCCGATTTTCAGTATGAACAGGCACATAAGTATAAGCAGAAACTGGACATGCTGGAAGATTTTCAGGCCAAGTCTACAATTGTCAGCAACACGCTTACTAACATTGATGTCTTCACGATCACCAGCAATGAGCAGTGCGCCTTCATCAACTATCTGAAAGTTATGAATGGTTCTATCATTCTGACTCAGTCTTTAGAGCTTGAGAAAAAGCTGGATGAAGAAGATGCCGATATTTTGGCATCGGTAGTGGTGCAGCTACGCCAGGAGTTTGAAAGTACCTCCCGCGAAGTGATTTCAAATATTGAGCTGCAGCTTCCGCTGGATAACATTACTATCACCTATCCGCAAATTGGCGATAAGAAAAAACTGCTGGGCCTGTCGTTGAAGAACGCTTTATACTTACGCAAAGAGCGCGAAGGGCGTCAGGAGAAGAATAAAGAGCTTTCTGATCAGCGGGAGCTGCGTGTGCTGGAGACCTTGAAAAAGGACCTTCGCCTTACAGAGTTGCCGCGCCAGATAGAGTGCTTCGACAACTCCAATTTTCAGGGCGATAACCCTGTTGCTTCTATGGTTTGCTTCAAGAATGGCAAGCCCAGCAAGAAAGATTACAGGCACTACAATATTAAAACCGTTGTCGGCTCCAATGACTTTGAGTCGATGTACGAGGTTGTGACCCGCCGCTACCGGCGTTTACTCAACGAGAACCAGCCGTTGCCGCAACTTATTATTATCGATGGTGGCAAAGGCCAGTTAAGTATGGCTGTGAAGGCTCTTCGAGATTTGGATATTTACGGCAAAATTGCTGTAGTGGGCATTGCTAAACGCCTGGAGGAGATTTTCTACCCAGGGGATACTTTGCCGCTTTACATTGATAAGAAATCTGAGTCTTTAAAACTGATACAGCGCCTGCGTAACGAAGCCCATCGCTTTGCCATTACCTTCCACCGCAGTAAGCGTGATGCAGGCACTCTAAAGACCGAACTTACAGACATCAAAGGTATAGGCCCATCTACTGCCGATGCGCTGCTGCAAAAGTATAGATCCGTTAAAAAGCTGCGTGAACTAACTTTAGCTGAAATAACTTCTGAGATAGGTAAAGCAAAAGCAGCCATACTTTACGATCACCTCCATCCATCCGATGCTTAGGAAGATATGTATTAATAAAGCGCTTAACTGCAATATTGTTAAATAAAAAAGGAGGCTCATGTGAACCTCCTTTTTTATTATTGAAAAGTCTATAGTGCTTAGTAGCTCCACAGACTATATTCATACTCTATTAGTGCTTCCAGTGCATCCTGTGAAGCCAGAAGACCTTTTTTCCCGCCACCATATATTGAAGCCAGGCTCTGATCGCCAGGATTCGATATTTTAGTGATGTATGAGCTGAACAGCCATAGGTCAAAAGCATCAGCTAAGTTTTTATGCTGAGCATCGTTCTGCGCGTTGTACCAGATTGCAGTTTCAGGGTTTGCACGGAATACACGGGCCAGATCGCTCATTTTAAAGCTTGCCACATTTTGCTCAAAGCCTAGTGGGTTAAGCGTAGCCGGCACCTTAATACTGATTGTCTGAATGTCGTGGTACATACGCGAACGCTTCTTATCAAAAACCACGTTCTCCTTTAACTCCAGCAGATACAGCTGCTTTGGAAAAAATTCGTTGCTTACAGGAGCAGCTTCAGTAGTACCAGTGCTCGAGCCCAGGGCAGCGCCCCATGCATCATCTTCCTCTTCCACCTCACCAAAACCAGCAGCAAGTTCTTCTTCACTCAAGCCACCTTGTTCCTGCTTAGGAGTCATGTTTTGGATGAACTCCTCGCGTGTGATAGGCGTGCTTACAGAGTCGCTTCTGTAGGCGGTAAGCTCTCCGCTTTTTACAGCTTCAATGATTACCTTCGTGATTTCCCTGTTTTCTGAAAACAATGGCTTGTTCTGCTTTTCACGCAGGTCAATTTTGCGCCAAACTGTTTTCTTGAAAAGAACATCAGACTCTGGAATAGGCCTCGCCGATGGATTGCTTGCCGTAGTATTAGATACCTGCTGTGCCATGGCACCTACAGATAACATTAAACCGGCTGCTACACCTATTGCTTTAACTAGTTTCATACTCCTTGTAAGCTTCTAAAATTTAATTTAAAGGAACGTTGAAGTTTGGCGTGCCAACATTTACGTCTACCGCATTGCCTTTGTAGTTCAGGCGCTTCACGTCCAGAATCTCGATCACAACACGGTCACCTTTGCTGGCTTTAGCGGCAAAGCTGGTTAAGTTTGCTGACGGGCCGTTAAATTCGCCCTGATCAACCGGCTGGTTTCCACGTACAAGGTACGCTCTCCATTTGGTTACTCTATAACGTGCTTCGTTAGGTAATAATTGCTTAAAGCCTTCGTCTGCTACAGCCTGAATTTCTACCGCTCTGAAAGATTGAGCAGGTACACCACGCTTTACGTCTATTGGTTTGCCGTTAACCAGTGCTACAATTTCTGGCTTAGGTATAGGGCGTACTTTAAACTTCTCAGAACCGATGGCATTACCGCCGCTGCTAACATTGATTGTAACTTCAGTACCGCTAGGGATAATGGTTACTTCACCTTTCTTAGCTCCTTTTACAGCAGTACCGCCTGATGCGCTAAAGCTTGGATCATACACAGCACCTAAAGCAGGTACTTGAATGTTCAGCTCGTTTGCACACTGGAAGTACAGCGCCTGCACAGATGCAGATTGTACTTGAATTACCGGCTTGGCTACAATGTACTCCTCTTCAACAGGGAATACTTTTTCTTCTCCATTCTGATTAATAACCACTTGCCCTTTCCAAGTTTGCTTTGAATTTC
The DNA here is from genome assembly GCF_947495565.1 of uncultured Pontibacter sp. GTDB lineage: Bacteria > Bacteroidota > Bacteroidia > Cytophagales > Hymenobacteraceae > Pontibacter. The sequence goes on along the minus strand of NZ_CANLZM010000012.1, from coordinate 106,330 downwards.
CATCAGCATCGTAGTTAGAGGCAGAAGCCACAAACTCTACTTTACCCAGGCCATTTTCAACTTTCACAGGCTTACCATTGAAGCTCATTTTAGGCGTAATGTTATCAGAAGAAGCAGCGATAAACATGTCAGCAGAGTATTTTGTACCTGCGGCTACCGTTTTAGACTCGGCACGCGCCATGGCAAAAATTTTCTCAAACTTGATGATGTCTGCACCAACCTGCTGTGCAAGCTTCTGCAATACATCCGCCTCATACTTTAACACCTCAGCTTCTTTTTGAGAAAGCACTGCCAAAGCAGCTACCATTGGTGTTTCCTCAAAGTTCAGCTGCGCAAAGTCTTTACGCTTTTGCGCCGGGTCCTTCTGTGCTACCGGATCTTCTTTCCCGCTTAGGGCAAGTTTTTGTGGAACCTGATCACTGTACTGGCGCAGGAACTTAGCATATTCATTCAGCTTTTGCTCTAATACATAGCCTTCGCCATTGTTCTTACTCGCAGCGCCAATCATTTTCATGGCTACAATATCATTACCTTCCGGTTGCTTGTATCCAGTGCCCTCTTCATTTTCTCCTCCTGTTTCAGAGATCAGCATCTGGCGCAGACCTTGAATATAGGAAACCATATCAGAAGTTTGTTGGCGTACGTCTTTCGCTGTTTTCAGCACACGCTGGTCATTAGCAGAAGGGGTTTTATTTTCTGCTATCGCAGCCTGTATATTCGATACGACCCCGGCGTTATCTGTCACTGTTTTTTTGTTCACTTCCTGCAATGATGCATCTAGGAACTGAAACTTTAACAGGATCGCCGAGCTCACGTTAAGGGCCAGAAGTGCGGTCAGTACTAAGTACATCATACCGATCATCTTCTGCCTTGGTGTCTCTTTTCCTCCAGCCATTTTATACTATATTAACTGTGTTTGTTTAGATAGAACTTATTTAACCAGGGTTTAGCCTTTCATAGCTGACAGCATGTTACCATACACCGTGTTCAGAGAGTGTAGGTTTTGCGTCAGGCGAGAAACTTCCTGCTTAAACTGTTCTGTATCTTTGCTGGCGTCAGTCAGGTTTTCCATGGCCATGCTCAGGTTGCCATAGAACTTGTTCATAGCCTTCAGGTGGTTGTTAGCATCCTGAAGTTCCATTTCGTAAACTGCGTTCAGGGCACCAAGATTACGGGTCATTCCCTGTACTTGGTTATGATATTCCTTTGCATCAGTTGCAGAAACAGCCATCTGTGAGATAGCGTCTGCTGTAGTTGCATAAGCAGTGTTAATTTTGTCTAACTGGCCGGCAGCAGCTCTTACACGTGTTGTGTATTCTTCTGTAGCGGCAGCTGCATTTGTCATGTCAGCCATGCTAGCAGCAGTTTCGCTCAGACGGTTAAGGCCCAGGCCAAGCTGGTTGATAGTTTCAGGCGTAATGTCAGCGTTACGCATCATTTCGTCCAGTTTACCTGTTACAGATGGTCCACCGGCTGTAGCACCTGCTGGCACAATACCTTGTCCGGTATAGTTCTCATCAAGTTGTGGGTATACTCTTGCCCAGTCTGGCTCGGCATGCTGTGGCTGAAACGCACTCAGGAAGAAGATAACTGCTTCCGTGCTTAGGCCAAGGATCAGCATCAAGTCGGCAAACGGCCAGTGCTGGATCTTGAACAACGCACCCACAATTACGACAGCAGCACCGATACCATAAATTTTTGGCATCAAAACGTCGAACAAGAAACTGCGACCTTTAGCTTTGCTCATTTTGTTTTCTAATTAAGTAGTGAACGATTGATTGAAAGGATTAATGGGGGATTGGTAATCTATTGGTTTATTTAATTATTAAAACTCGTTGCCTGATGAACGGCCCAGGTAAATCATAGCATTTCGGAAACCGATGTATGATCTGGCAGAGTCCTGAAATTCAAAGTTACGCGTTCCTGTCTCCAGGAAGTATGCGATATCTTTCCAAGAACCGCCTCTTACCACCTTGCGTGGTTCTGCGTCATCATTATATACTGGGTTCAAGTCCCAAGTAATTGGAACAGTAGCATCAGAGTAAGCATCTTCGCACCACTCTGAAACGTTACCGGCCATATCATAAAGGCCAAAGTCGTTCGGGAAGAATTGTGCAACAGGAGCTGTGTAAGTAAAGCCATCGCTGTAGTAATCGCCGCGGCCTGGCTTAAAGTTAGCTAACAAGCAGCCTTTTGCATTACGCAGGTATGGGCCACCCCAAGGGTAAACGGCCATATCACGGCCACCACGCGCTGCATACTCCCACTCAGCCTCAGAAGGCAGACGGAACTGCGGCATTGGTGCACGGCCATCTTCGGCGTTAGCCTGATTTTTGTGCTTGGTGCGCCACTCACTAAAATATTTGGCAGCAAACCAATCCACACCCACTACTGGGTAATCATCAAATGCCGGGTGAGAGAAATAGTACTCCATCAGCGGGTCGCCCATGTGGTACGTATAATCCTTAACCCAAACGGTTGTATCCGGATACAGCTGAGTCATCACGTACTCCTCACCCAAAACATCCAGCGAATCTTCTGTCATCACGTTGATGAACTGACGGTATTCGTTGTTGGTGATCTCGGTTTCATCCATATAGAAGCCACCGATTGTCACCTGTTTGTTCAAGTTTGCCATAGATGCTGCTATGTCCTGATCAGCTTGACCCATGTGGAATGTACCGCCTGGGCAGGCCACCATACCGTAAGGCACTTCCTGCGGATTGTACTCTGGTCTGTCTTCAGCGCCAACAAGATCACCTTGAGGCCCGCGTCTCATACCACAGCTTGCAAGCAGTACCACCGCCAATGCGAAGGAAGACAGCTTAAGTAGTTTATTCATGATGACTGTTAAAAAGTAAAATTTTCTGTAATAGATTTTAGCACACTTTTACGAGTGTAGCAAATATATGAGAATTAGGAATAAATAAAAAACAATTCAGTACAACACCTTTTTTAATTTTTTTAACGCGGTAAGGTGCTGATTATTATTGGGATGTATCACTATTTTTTTATGCACTTTTTAAAGAATCGCCCATAAAAGTAAAAAAGTAATTACAATTATGGAGCAAGTTACCTTGTAAAAAAGTAGCGGGGGGTTCTAACAGGAGGTTTAAACCTTATTACCGGCTCTGGCAAGCGGTAGTTGACCATAACCTCGTGCGAGGTGGCGGCCTTAGCTGATTTATTAAAGGTTGTTAAATCAAGTGAGTAGCCTACCCGCAGTGCATTGTCCTGAAAAAGAGACACTCCCACAAGTGCACTAACAGCTTCTTCATGACGATAATTCACTCCGGCCCAATATTTTTCTAAATACGTTACACGGCCACCGGCATCAAAGGAGAATGTTTCGGTATCGTGTTTCAGCAAAACTGTAGGGGTGAGGACAAGGTCTGACGAAAGCGGCAGGTGATATCCGGCTGTAACGTAAATATGATTTTCGCCTAATAGCGTACCGTTACCGGTTCTGGCAGAATCTGCAAACTCATACTCAGCTTTCAGCAGGTTTGTAACGCTGCCGCCGGCATAAAACGTCTCAGACTCGTACCACACGCCTGCACCCAGGTCATACTTGGTATCTTCGCTATTAAACGGCACATTCGGGTCGCCCTCATCAATGGCGCGGTAACGGCCTTTCTTATAGTTGTTAACATTACCTTGCACGCCCAGGCCCAGCTTGCCGGTTTCACCTATATTAATGTGAAAAGAGTAGGATAGAGCCGCTGTAAGTATAGTTGTGTTGGCAATTTTGTCCCGCATCAGGTTTAGGCCCACACCACCGTGCAGCAGCCTGACTGGCGTGTGCGCTGACAGGAATAGTGTCTGAGGCGAACCACCGTCATCAAAAGAGGCATCGTAGCCGAGCCATTGGTAGCGGTAGATAGACATAAACTCTGGCCGGTTGGTTATGCCAGCGTAGGCAGGGCTTAACTGCATGCCATTAAACCCATAATGGGTAAACTGAGGTTGTTGCTGCGCCATCACAAAAGGTGCCGCAAGGAGCACCAGCAACAGTACAGGTAAAAGCTTTTTCATAGGCTGCGGCAAGTAGGCAAGGTTAGGATAAGCTATTTTGCACAGAACGCTTTTCAAATATAGCTATTAAACACTAAAACGCAAATGCTGGTCTGCCTAATGCAGCATCAGCGTTTGCGTTTTAGTTAGTATGCAAAACAAGCTTAAATGTTACGTTGCCGCTTATTTTTTTGCCTCTTGCATTTGGTTCTGTATGTAAACTTCAATGGCTCCTGTCATGGATGGCGCGTTTGGCATTGGCGCCTCTATATCCAGCTCCAGGCCTGCATCGCGCACGGCTTTGGCTGTTGTGGGGCCAAAGGCAGCAATGCGCGTGTTGTTTTGCTTAAACTCAGGGAAGTTGATAAACAGCGAGTGAATGCCTGATGGGCTGAAGAAGGCCAAACAGTCATAAGTCACATCATCCAGGTCAGACAGGTCAGCGGCCACAGTCTTGTATATGATCGCCTCTGTATGCTTTATCTTGTTTGCTGTAAGGAACTCCGGAATATCATCTTTGCGGATGTTAGAGCAAGGGAACAGGAACTTCTCGTTTTTGTGCTTCTTGATTACCTCGAAAAGATCCTTGGCTGTTTTCTCGCCTACAAACAACTTGCGCTTGCGAAGCGTGATGTACTTCTGCAGGTAATAGGCTGTCTGGTCAGAAATACAGAAGTACTTCATATCGGCAGGCATTTCTATCTTGCTCTCCTGGCAGATGCGGAAGAAGTGATCAACGGCGTTGCGGCTCGTAAAAATAACGGCAGTATGGGCAAGTATATCCACTTTATCTTTGCGGAACTCCTTAAAAGGAACCGGCTCCACCTCAATAAACGCCCTAAAATCTACGTTTATGCCATACTTCTCCGCTATAGACAGGTACGGAGAGTTGTCTGTAGTAGGCTGTGGTTGTGTAACCAGAATACTCTTGATCGGAAACTTGTGTCTTTCAGGGTTCGCAGAGCCCTTTGCTTTGCTTTCAGCCATATTAAAAAATGATGCTTATAAGTTCGCCTGCTGCGATACCCGCTGCGCCATACCTAGAAATTGAAAACTATCAGCTCCAGCATAATGGCAAGCGGAATCACTTCTGTGGCGCAAAGGTACGAAAATAAATGCAAATTTATCACTGAGGCTTTCTTATTTACGGTGTAAAACACTCGCAGGATCGTGATAACCAGCACCAACGACACCGCCAGGCTCGATATAAGCAGGATTGCCTCCGGCATCATCATATTTAAAGAGAGGTAGAGCAGCATTACCAGCGGCAGAAACAGCCCCATAAACAGAAGCGACCTGAGAAACTCCCGGTACTGCACCTGCACCAGACTCTCCAGGCTAAACACAAACGACATCACCTTCAGGAAAACATACTTCAGCAACACAATACTGAAGATCAGCAAAGTATAGAAAAGTATTTTGGTGGTAATATCAGCCTCCGATACTGGGAATAAGCGGTTAAACAGCCGCACATGCTGCACATTAGTATGGATAGCGGCGATAAGAAGAGCCAGCGAAAGCGAAAAAGCCAGCACAAACAGCATGTTAGAGGCCGCGCCTATCGGTTTGCCTACCGCGTACATATCTTCCTGCGGGTTGGAACGGAGAAAGCGGTTCAGGTCAAACTGGCTCTTGAAATCGGCTGGGTAGCTCACGCGCAGCAAACCGTAGATCAGCCCTATCAGCAGCATAAACATAATAAAAGCGTTCTGGTTAACGTACTCCCGCACCTGCACCGAAAAAGGCCGCTGGCCTGCTTCCTGCTTTGAGCCGGCCACAAGCGGCACGTTACGAAACGTACTTATGTTTGGCTGCGCCGCCGGGTGCCACACTGTTAACAGGTATTTTCCTTCCACAGGATCGATATCGCTGCTAAATGCGGTTAGGTTTAAAGTATAGTTTGCGGCGGAATCGGCTTTAAATATAAGCTTATTGTTCAGGAAAAGGCATAAATCCTGGGGAGCGGCAAAAGCAATGTTAAAAGGCTGGGCCTGCGTAATCGGCACCCATTGGTGCAAAGCGTTATAGTTTGCGTGCTGGTTGGCCACATAGGGCATCAGTTGCGCTCCATCGCCGCGCTGCACCAGCCAGTTGCCTGTAATGGTGTTTTTCTGCTCCAGCGGCAACACCTGCCCCTGCACAGGCACCTGCCACGCGCCTAGCCATACTATAAAAAGTATAATTAAGGTGATGCTATACTTTGGGAGCGCTCTAAGCACGGCGTAATGATTTCTGAATGAAGCGAGCAGTTGATTGTTTAAAGAAGAAACCCGAAATAACTGATTCTTTATATTTTCTTTCCTTCTGCGGAGTATGATTAGGAGTGAAGCACACCCTCCATTTGCAGCATACTGATCTCGATCAGGTTTTCTTCTATGATAGAGTCGGGTACAAACACAAAGCGTTTGTCGTAGATTTGCCGATCAATGTAGTAGCTAACCCAGTACTCGTTGTTGATGTGGAAAATACCTGGATCTATGGGCTCTACCTGCACAAAGCTCTTCGCCTCCACGCGCTCAAACATGTGGCGCAGCACAGAAGTCTTTACCTCTTCTCCGCCTACCACACCGTAGCCCTTAGAAGCTACCAGCACGTTCTCGACAGGGAAATTATTATAGTTGATCAAGTATACATTCCAGGCGGGTTGTCCGGTGGCAACGTCTGTGTGCTTGGCGACAGCCACAGCAATCCCCTCTACCGTCCCGAAATCAATGTCCTTCTTCATGCGCAGCGGTTGTAATGGTAGCCCCAAATAAGGTGGCTATATGCTTTAATAGTTTATCTTCTACCTCAGCCAGCGGCACCTCATGCCCCAGCTCTTTGGCCAGCGAAGTTACAGCTTTATCAGAAATCCCGCACGGTACAATGTTGTTAAAGTAGTCGATATCTGTGTTAATGTTGAAGGCGAAGCCGTGCATAGTCACCCAGCGACTGCATTTTACACCCATGGCGCAAATTTTACGCGGGTTGCGCTGTTCCACGTGGTCGAGCCAAACGCCGGTAAGTCCCTGTATGCGGCCCGCCTCTACGCCATACTCCGCCAACGTAAGAATGATAGCCTCCTCCAAGAGGCGCAGGTACTTGTGAATATCAGTGAAGTAGTTTTCCAGGTCAAGGATAGGGTAACCCACAATTTGGCCGGGGCCATGGTAAGTAATATCGCCGCCGCGGTTAATTTTATAGTAAGTCGCACCTTTGGCCTCCAAGCCCTCCTTGTTCAGCAGCAGGTGCTCTTCGTGGCCGCTTTTACCGAGCGTGTACACGTGTGGGTGCTGGCAGAAAAGCAGGTAATTGGGCGTTGCCACCTGTGCATCCGGCTCTGCCGCACGGTTCTGCACTTTAATATCCAGCGTGGCAGTAAAAAGCTTGTCCTGGTAATCCCACGCTTCCTTGTAGTCAATCAGCCCCAGGTGCTCAAATTGGATTTTGGTATTTTTTTGCACGTTATACTTTAGAAATTTCCCCTTTCAGGTAGTCAATGTTTTTGTTACTATTCGGATCCATGCCATTAAGCTCGGCCAGGTACATCGATACCCAGTCGAAGAGATGCACCAGGTAGAACACCTGCTCCAAAAACGTAGCTCCCACGGCTTCAATCTCCAGCACCTCCTGCCCTTTGCGCGTAAAAACAGGCTTTGTAAGATCCATGCGCAGCCTCACCCGCTGATTATCGTAGGTGGTCTTGATGCATAAAACCACCAGCTGACCGAATAGTTTCTCCGGGTTTTGCCATCCTTCAATCTCGTTGTGGTTCATCTCCGGAATCTTGTTCACGTGCGCCAGCTGCTTAGCGTTTGCGTTTAACTGCTGCTGAAAGCGCACTGCCACGGCCTCAAAGGTATCACTGGCATAAATAACTGGCAACTTACCCTGAAAAGCGCTTGCCAGCGCACTTGCCTGTACTTTTATGCTTCCAACCTGCTCTTCCAGCAAGGTAATGCTCTGCCTTAGCTCTGTTTTAAAAGTATCATCCAGCAGGCCGGCATAATGCAACAGATATAGCTGCTGCACTAAAGTATAGCCTAGGCCCGCCCTCGGGTGTTTAACTGCGCCGGGCACCGCAATATGGGGTATGTTATTCTTCTGTGCAAGCCGAAGCATTTCGCCGCCAGAAGTAATAAAGCCAATATTTGCATCGGCTTCCATGGCCTCACGCACATTTGTGATCGTCTCCTCGGTGTTACCAGAGAAAGATGTTGCGATAAAAAGTGTGCTGTGGCTTACAAAATAGGGTAAATTGTAGGCTTTATGTACAATTACCGGCACTTCTAACTTATCAGACACGTAAGCCTGAACAATATTGCCAGCTATGCCGGAGCTACCCATTCCAGAAAAAACCACATTGCTGTATCTTGGCCCTGAGAAAGCAACAGTGGCACTTTCTCCGATTTCAACAGCGTGGCGTAACTGCTGGATAAAACCTTCAGTAAGTTCTTTCATAATATGCTAAAGTTGCGCATCAGCCTTAGCTGCTGCAAAGTACAAGTTTTATATGGCTTCTCAAATCAGTAAGCATCTCCATACCGGCCATCTTGGCGAAAACCACGCCGCTACTTATCTGCGGGAGCAGGGCTATACTATCCTGCGGCAAAACTATAGGTATAGACGCGCTGAGATAGACATCATTGCCCAAAAAGAAGATCTGCTCGTGTTTGTAGAAGTGAAAACAAGGTCTACTAATAGGTACGGGTATCCGGAGGAGGCGGTTAACAACAGGAAAGAAGCGATGCTACTAAGTGCCGCCGAGGAGTTTATACTGCAGGAGGAGTGGCAGTATGAGGTTAGGTTTGATATTATTTCGGTTACGTTGGGTTCTCCGCTAGCTATACATCATATTGAGGATGCTTTTCATTGAGGCTTACTTTCTGGTGCGGGTATCAGCTTGCCATTTATACTTTAGCCGCTGCTTCTGGCGATTTGAACCAAGCTATACTTGCTAGCTTCTGTTTATCCTTGGATTTATAACTTGCCCGTTTCATCTCTGGCCTTGGCTCCCTCCAGGCGGGGGTAGGGGCCCTCTTTAAAGGAGGCCTCGTCCTGGGGGAAGGGGCCCTCGATAAGGGCATCGCGCTGTCTACATTTCCTTTGCTCCTGCGTCGCAATTTCGCTGAAGCGAAACCAGAAATCTAGAAGGCGCTCAACCCAAGAACTGGGAATTATTTCAATAGCCGCTGCTGACGGAGCTTAAACAGAATTCCCCACCTTAGACTAGTGAGAACGGGAGTTCGAAACTAGCGAGCGTAGCTCTGAGGGGTTAGGGGTGGTTGGATTCGCCCCCTTACTTACTACTCGCCTGCGAGCGTTTGTCAAATTTGCCGCGCTCGAAGATTGGGGTGGCATGGCGGTCGTATTCCCTGATCAGGTAGGGCTCGTGCGGAGCATCGTAAGCGGTTTTAGGGTACTGGTACTCGTAATGGCGGCGATTGCGGAAGTCATAGTAGTTAATCCAAACGCCTATTTTACGGCCTTTCTCATACTGCCCGCTCCACTCCAACTGGCCGTTCTCATAGAAACGGTAGTAAGTGCCCTGCACCTCTCCGTATTCGTAAGGTATAACTTCTTTGATCTTCTTGGTATCGCCGTAGTAAGTCACCACTGCATCGCGCAGGAAGCCCTTTTCATAGTGCTCCTTATCTACCAAAGTATGGTCTTCGTTGTTGCGGTATTTCTCCCAACGCAGGTGTTTAGTGCCCACGTAAAAGTAGCCTTCTTCCACCACCTCACCGTTCAGGGTTTTCTTGTATGGGCCGTGCAGCACCTTATAGCGGTCTGTGTCTTCTACGTTAGCGCCTGAGCGGGCAAGCTTGCCTTTTTTGGTATCGTAGTAGTATTTGTAGGGAGCGTACTGATCCGGCTCCTGGTGCTCCGGGAGGTACCCGAAAGTTTCGAGCGTTTCTTTGGAGCGGCCGCCGGTTTTGGTGTAGCCGCGCTTAATCTTATAACCCAGAAACTCGCGCTTACTGCGCTTTACTTTACGCTTCTTCTTTTTCTCGGCGATCTCTTCCTCCAGCGGGTTCCTTGTTTCCACGGTAGGCAGTGTGGTGTCGGCAGAGGCCAGAGCATCAGATTTCACTTTGCTGCTTTCCTTCAGGCGCGCCATATCCAGATTATAATCGCTGTTCCACTGAGGCTGTCCGCAGCTGCCCAAGCTTAGCAATACAACGCCTATCAACAAAGTATAAACCGCGTTTCTCAATTTTGAATGAGTGATTTTTGAATGAGTGAATGCTTGGTAAGGACAGCTATACTTGCCCGCCTACACCGATAGCAGTCAACGACTAACAATCAGCAATTAAATAAACGTAAAGATGCACATTATAAGTATATGCACCAACATGCTATTAAGCCCTATAACTACGCCTGCCGCTGGTAAGTTTCATTTATACTTGCAGGGCGCGCGAAAGCAAAAAAGGCAGCACCCGGAGGGCACTGCCTTAAACTGTAAGTATAAAATAGGTATTATTCCTTTGTCATGATGTCGAAGCTGCGCTTCACGAAGTTGGTAAGGGCGGCACCCGACAGCATGTTCTGCGACAGCAGGGCAAGGTCGAAAGCCTGGCGGGCCAGCTTCGTTCTTTCCTCGGCCTTCAGCACACGCTGGTTTAGCGGGTGGTTTGCGTTAACAGTAACGTTGTAGGTATCCGGCATATCGCCCATAAACATCATGCCGCCACCGCCTGCACGGCTCATGTCCTTCATGCGGCGCATAAACTCGGGCAGCGTTATTACCACCGGGGCATCGTCCGGCGATAACGGTGCTACTTCCACCATCATGTTCTTGTTGTCGATGGCCTGCTCGTAAACGCCTTTCAGGTCTTCCTTCTCGGTGTCGTTCAGTACGCTTTCCTTCGCCTCGTCGCGCTCTATCAGCTTGTCCACTGTTTCAGAGTCTACGCGCTTCAGCGTGGTTTTCTCCAGCTTCTGCTCCAGCATACCTATAAAGTGGCTGTCAATTACGGTATCCAGTTTCAGCACATCGTAGCTGCGGTTCTGGGCCGCCTCCACGTAAGCGTGCTGCTTGTCGGCATCGGAAGTATACAGCAGCACCAGCTGCTCGTTTTTGTCCTGCTGGTTGGCCGCAACCTGCGCTTTGTACTCCTCTATAGTATAGTATTTGCCCTCGGTGCTCTGCAGCAGCACAAAGTCCTTCGCTTTTTCATAGAACTTGTCGTCGCTCAGCATACCATACTTCACAAACACGCTGATGTCATCCCAGTTGGTTTCAAAAGCGGTGCGGTCTTTTTTGAAGATCTCGTTCAGCTTATCCGCCACCTTTTTAGTGATATAGGTGTTGATTTTCTTCACGCTGGAATCGGCCTGCAGGAACGAGCGACTTACGTTCAGCGGAATATCCGGCGAGTCGATGATACCGTGCAGCAGCATCAGGAACTCCGGCACCACGTCCTTCACCTCATCAGTAATAAACACCTGGCGCGAGTACAGCTGAATCTTGTTGCGCTGGATCTCGAAATCGTTTTTAAGCTTAGGGAAGTATAAAATACCCGTCAGGTTAAACGGATAGTCCACATTGAGGTGAATCCAGAACAGCGGCGCCTCCGACATCGGGTAGAGCTCTTTGTAAAACGCCTTATAGTCCTCGTCTGTCAGGTCGGCAGGCTGTTTTGTCCAGATCGGGTTCGGGTTGTTGATGATCTCTCCCTCAAACTCCACCGGCACCGGCAAGAACTTGCAGTACTTATCAAGTATGGTTCGAATGCGCATCGGCTCCAGAAACTCCTCCGAATCCTGGGCTACGTTAAGTATAACATTAGTGCCGCGTGTCTCTTTGTGGGCAGGGGCAATGGCAAACTCGGTGCTGCCGTCGCAGGTCCAGTGGGCTGGCTCAGAGCCGTCTTTATGAGACTTTGTAACGATTTCCACGCGCTCCGCCACCATAAAGGCAGAGTAGAAGCCCAAACCGAACTGGCCGATAATCTGATCCTTCTCGCCGCCGGTTTCTTTGTAGCGCTCCACAAACTCAGTGGCACCCGAAAAAGCGATCTGGTTGATGTACTTCTTAATCTCCTCGGCTGTCATACCGATGCCGTTGTCGGAGATGGTGATGGTTCTGGCGTCTTTATCAACGGCCACTGTCACCTTCAGCTCGCCCAAATCGCCTTTATACTCGCCGATAGACGATAGCCGCTTGATCTTCTGTGTTGCGTCCACGGCGTTGCTTACCAGCTCGCGCAGGAAAATCTCGTGGTCTGAATACAGGAATTTCTTGATGATCGGAAAAATATTCTCGGTGTGGATGGAGATATTACCTCTTTCTTCCATTGTCTATACTTTATAGGTTAAGGTTGATCTTTTGCTGATTCTATACTTAGAGCACTTTCAAATCCTGTTCCAGAGGCTCCCACTGTGACAGGTTGTCAGAATGCAGCGAAAAAATCACCTGCTTCGGCAGATTTTTACTGTACCAGATTAAACCTTGGCCCGGCAAACGCATCTATGTAGGCAAGCGTAAGATGCATTTTATACTTGTCCGTGCAATAAAAGCATGAATAGAAGCAGTTTATAAATGCAACATTATGGAATTTAATATATCTTTGTTCTTGTTCCTGACCTAGGAGTGCACCGCCACATTCACTATATCGCCTTAGTTCTGCTTCTGCTGTTCTGCAGAGCGATGGTTCCGGATGCCCTTATCCAGGAGTTGCACCCGCACACGCATACTGTCCATACCGACCACGCCGACACGCATGAGGCGCAGATAGGTATGAAACACAAACACTGCCAGGTAGAGGATGTGTTTAACACGCCTTATCAGGGCACGGCGCTTTCCGTAGAATTTAAACCTGTTACCCATACTACTGTACATGCCGCTGCTTATACTTACAGCTGGCAAAGCAGCAACACTCACTTATACTTCCTCCGAGGCCCTCCCGTGGCCTGATTTTCAGCTAGTCCGCACATCGCCGCTAAATTTCAAAGTATGGCAACGGCCTGTGCACACTATTCCTTTCCACTTATTGATAACCTTTTGGGCACCTGCTGCTTCTGGCAAGGCGGCTGCCATAGTAAGGGTTTATGGCTATAGTATTTGTAGCTGCTATTTTTCTTATTGCTGAAATCCGAAGAAGTGTTGAAGAAAAAACAAATCCATAGAAGTATACTTCTCGCGCTTATGCTGCTAGTGGCACAGCCATCTCGGTTGCTGGCACAGTCGCTGCCGGCGCCGCTCCTGGAGGATGCCGAGCAGGATTGCGGCCTCACCATCTCAGGTAAGGTGCTGGACCACGACACCCGCGAGGCGTTGATTGGGGCTACCGTTTATATACCTGAGCTGGACCGAGCCGCCGTAACCGATGCGTACGGCAATTACCACCTCCACCAGCTGTGCCGCGGCACTTATACTTTACAAGTAACTTATATAGGCTACGAGACAGAGCGTTTTAGCGTAAAGCTCACCTCCTCCGCCACCCGTGACCTGCAGCTGCATTCAGATGCCCGTGTGTTGCGCACAGTGGAGGTAACCGGTGAGCACCTGCGGGAGCAGGCCCAGACGCAACAGACGCTGTCGGGGCGGGAGCTGGAGCAGACGCGCGGGCTTGCACTTGCTGAAACATTAAAAGGCATTGCAGGTGTAACTTCTTTGCAAACCGGCCCCACCATTTCTAAGCCTGTTATTCATGGTTTGCACAGCAACCGTGTACTTATACTTAACAACGGCGTGCGGCAGGAGGGACAGCAATGGGGCGCAGAGCATGCCCCGGAGATCGATCCTTTTGTGGCTTCTGAGGTAAAGGTAATCAAAGGAGCCGCTGGCGTACGCTACGGAGCCGATGCTATTGGAGGCGTAGTGCTGGTAGAGCCAAAACCCCTGCCTAAAACACCCGGCATCAGCGGAGACCTGCACCTGCTGGGCAGCACCAATAACCGGCAGTTGGCTACCTCTGCCACTGTAGAAGGCAACCTGAAACAGATACCACCGCTAAGCTGGCGCCTGCAAGGCACGCTGCGTAAAGCCGGAAATGCCAAAACCCCGGATTATTACTTAGAAAACACTGGGCTAGAGGAGAAGAACTTCTCTGCGGCAATAGGCTACAGCAAAGAGAAGTATGGAGCAGAATTATTTTTTAGCCACTTTGGCACCAAGCTGGGAGTTTTGCGGGAGTCGCATATCGGAAATGTGCAAGACCTGCTGTATGCCATTGAGCGCGGCAGGCCCAGCAATGCTGACAATGCGGAGTTCAGTTACAGCATAAACCGCCCGTACCAGGATGTGCAGCATGACTTGCTGAAAGCGAGAGGTTACTGGCAATTGGGCGAGGCGGGCAAGCTGGAGTTTGTATATGGCTGGCAGCGCAACCTACGCGAGGAGTATGACATGCGCAGGCGCGTAAGCCAACTGCCTACGCTACAGCTCACGCTTAACACGCATACCACAGAAGCTATATTTGAGCACGAGCCACTGGGTAATTTTACAGGCTCTGTGGGTGTAAGCACCATTTACCAGAAAAACACCTACCAGTACAGCGACTTTTTGCCATACTTTACTGGCACCACAGCAGGCATTTTTGCCACCGAAAAATGGCAGAAGGGCCGGCTGCAGCTAGAGGCGGGGCTTCGCTACGACTATAAGTACCTACAGGTAAAAAAACTGGAGAATAACCGCGACCTGATACAGCCGGAGTATGAGTTTAACAATATATCCGGTACATTTGGAGCTATGTATGATGTGGGCTACCATCTTACTTTTGGGCTGAGTGCCACCTCGGCCTGGCGCGCTCCCGGTGCCAACGAACTCTTTAGCGAGGGCGTGCATCATAGCGCCGCTACTTACGAGGAGGGCAACCCGGCGCTGAGGTCGGAGCAGGCGTATAACCTGGAGTTTTCAGTGGATTACTTTAGCAACCCGCGCCTCAACGGTTCGCTTAGCCTCTACCACAACTACATCCGCGATTATATCTACCTGGCTCCGCAGCCAGAACCAGTGCTCACAATACGCGGCGCTTTCCCTGCTTTTGCATATACTCAGGCCAATGCCACCCTTACCGGTGCAGACCTGAGCCTGGATTACAAGATTGCCACAGGGTTGATGCTGGAGTCGAAAACCTCACTGCTTTACGCCCGCAACCACAGCACCGACGACTACTTGATTTACATGCCTTCTAACCGCTTTGACAACAGCCTGCGCTATGAGTTTGGGCAGTCCGGCAACGGAGGCAAGTTTTCGGATGCTTATGTTTCAGTGGGTGGTTTGTATGTAGCAGAGCAGAAGCGGGTGCCTACAAAGTCGGAGCAGGACTTCGCGCCAGCGCCGGAGGGTTATTTCCTTTTACAGGCCGAGGCAGGCACAACTGTTCATTTTGGCAAGCAGCCCGTGGAGATTGGCATCACAGGCAACAACCTGCTAAATACCGTATACCGGGACTACCTCAACAAGCTGCGCTACTATGCAGATGAGCCTGGCCGCCTATTCATGCTCCGCATTCGGGTACCATTCAGTTTTAGTAAAAATTAATTTTTAGTATCATTTATCATAAAACATCGTATTGTTGTACATTCCTTAAACACCTATATCATGAAAAAACTATTTAAACCTTATCTTACAGCATTCTTACTAGGCGCTCTTATGATCTCTACCACTGCTTGCAGCGATGATGATGATCCTGCACCGATTGAAGAAGAGGAGAACATCACCTCGATGACGCTGACACTGGAGCCGGTTTCTACAAACAAAGGTGCTACCACAGCAAACGCTACGTTTACTGCCGGCAGCACTCCAACTTTGCAACTGGCCCCAAATACACAGTATAATGCTACGATCACATTCAATGATAATATTGAAGACGAGATCAGGGATGAGGCTGAAGACCATGAGGTATTTTTTAACACCGCTGAGAACTTGCTGGTGGTGCAGAAAATCATGCCGGATGACTTCGATTCCAATGGTCGCCCGGTAGGTTTGATGACCAGAATGATTACTGGCAACGCCGGTGAGTCTGGCACTCTTACTGTTACGCTGAAGCACCAGCCAGGCCTGAAAGACGCGAATAGCGATATTTCGGTAGGCGAAACTGACGTTGAGGCTACTTTCACTGTTTCGATACAGTAAGTAAAGTATACATAACCGCACATAAAAAAGGAGTCGTGGCTTAGTTGCCACGACTCCTTTTTTATGTGCGGTACTTAAGCTCGATACTATTTCTGAGCGACTTGCTCCACAACTTTGGCAATGCGGCGGGCACGGGTTTCGGGCTTCTTGGCATCCAGCACGGCCACTACATGCTCCTTCCGGTGGGTGAAGGCCATACGCTCAAAGGCCTCCAATGCCTCTGCCTGCGCTAAGGCCGCTTTTAAATCTTCTGGTATCACTACGGTTTTAGTTACTCTGTCTATTCCTGGCATGTCCACGCCAAACATAGAATCCTGTTTGCGCTCTGTTTTGTGCCTGAACCGCAGCGCCGACCATACCTCATCCACGGCTACCTGCCGCACCGCCTCATACTGCAGGTCCGCCATCAGTTGCCAACCCTTATCGCGGGTAAGGTCTGTTTTAATGCCCGATGATTTTTTTGGATAAGCGATCCAAAGTATACTTTCGGGTTGCGGCGGCGCAGTTTGCAGCTGCACCTGCTCTAACGCTGCGGCACTCTGCACAAAAATCAACACTGCCGTATAAGCCCTCAAATCCGCAAGTTTACCTGCTGCTTGTGTACATGCAAAACCTTCTTCTTGCAGCGCCTGCGCTACCTGCTCGGGTGCGTGCAACAGTAATAGGTGTTGTTCCGTTTTAAGCTGTAGTTTCTTTCCCAGTTTTGCCATGGCTTTTATCGTAAGTATGATAGGGCTAAGCTAACATTAAAATTACATTCCTGCACCTGCTACGGCGCTTTTGGCAACAGCACGCGTGTATTTTAGCAGCTCGGTATAGCTCCTGCTACGCAGCTTGCCCCTTTCACATACCCCCTTAGAAGCTCAGAAAGGGCGCTTAACTAATCTTTTCTCTCATAGCAGCAACATTAATCAGGTATGTATAGTATAAATTAATATATATAAAACCATATTCTTTAATATAAATGCGTATGAATAAAATATCTACTCCTGTAATTTCCGTGATAAACCGAATCGCCTTATTGTTACTCCCACTGACTTTTGTGGCGGCCTGTTCTGCGCACGTGGAACGTGAGCCGGAGCAAAAGCAGCCAGATGCTGCAGTGGCTGTGGTAGCTTCTAAAAAGGTACCTACTGTAACAGTAGCCTCTTTCCAGAATCAATCTGACGAGGTTTATTTCGACCTCATCGCCAAAACATCCAACTGCTTGGGCGAAGACCTGTGGTTTGGAGGAAAGCTTGAAAGCCATAGCAAAGCAGTATTGGCAAGTTCAGGAGCCTACTCACATCAAAAAGTGTATAAAGTAACCGAGCTTACTGCCACAGGCCTTAACAGCAACAGCAGCTACAAAGTTGACAACAATGCCAACACGCTGCACGCCGTGGTTGACAAAGACGGCGTGATTTTCCTGCAGCTAAGTCAGGGCCAGCTACAACTGGTGCCGCAGGCAAACGGAGAATCAGTGGTGTTAGCGTATCAGCCAAATGCTAACGAAGGTTACTTTGATGGCTCAATAGGCCGCTGGAGCTGCAAATAAGCTTGTAGCGCAAAGTATAAAAGAAGCGCCTGTGCCGAGAGGGCACAGGCGCTTCTTTTATACTTTCAACCATATTAGCCGGGTTTTTCGTAATTTTGGGTATGATATTGTATAACGAGACTATAAGTATAGATAACGTCGTAGCCGATGAATGGCTACAGTGGATGAAGGAAGTGCATATTCCGGCAGTGATGGGCACTGGTTTTTTTCTTGGCAACCAGATTAGCCGCCTCCTGCACGAGGTAGCCAACGACGGCACTACGTACGCTGTGCAGTATACCTGCCACAGCATGAACGACCTGGAAGAATATCAGCGTGACCATGCACCCAAACTCGACACGCGCCACCACGAGCGCTACCAAGGCAAATATGTAATTTTCCGCTCTATGCTAGAGGTTGTTGCCCGCGATGTGGAGCGCCAATCAGAGAAATAAAGTATAAATACCTAGCAGCACTAAGCCAGCGATTTTCTGTAGTCGCTGGCTTTGCTGCTTTTGCCAATCAGTCTACGTACTTCTGTATCTGCTCTTCGGTCATGTTGCAGTTAATCCACTCTGGGTCCAGGTTGGCCCCGATTTTTTTGTAGAAAGCAATGGCTGGCTCGTTCCACTCCAGCACCTGCCACTTAAAGCGTTTTGCTCCGGTTTCCTTTGCCTCACGCGCTACAGCGTTAAACAATTTTTTGCCAATACCCGTGCGCCGCAGCCGCTCTGTTACCACCAGGTCCTCCAGGAACAGCATTCTGCCTTTCCAGGTGGAGTAAGCAGTATAGTAAAGTGCTATGCCAACCACACCCTCTTCGTTTTCGGCCACAAAGAATTTATAGATTGCATTCTCGCCGAAGCCGTCGCGTTCCATTTCTAGCAATGATGTAGTAACCTCCTGCGGCGCCCGCTCATACTCGGCTAACTCCTTTATCAGGTTATATACCTGCGGCAGGTCGTCTATCGTTCCTTTTCTTATATTCATGATTAATTGTTGATTATTTATTGTTGATTGCTAAATAGGTGGATGGTTAGACTGTTGCTTGCTACGCGGCGTGTTATAACACCCTATTTCTAACTTTCTAACTTTCTAACTTTCTAACTTTCTAACTTTCTAACTTTCTAACTTTCTAACTTTCTAACTTTCTCCACGCTGTTTGGGCCTGCACCAGTTCTTTGCCGGTTGCCTGGCTGGTAAGTTGGTGCAGGTATAAATTCTCTTCCCCCGTGGCAGGTGCAGCGGCTGAAGTTACCGTATCGCCAAGTATACTTTCTGACTTAAAGATAATGTCGATTTGCTGCAGTTGGTTTTGCTCCAGTAACTCTATGGGCAAGGTGTCTAGGGTCCATTGCAGGTAGCGCGTGTTGGTTACGTGGCGGTTCAGGTCGATGTCGTGCCAGCGCACGGGGATCTGCTGCTCTTGCTGTGGTTCTTGCAGTTGCGGTAATTTCTCTTTGGCGAAGGGTAGCGGCTCGCTTTCCGGCACCACTTCCACGGCCATGATAAAATCAGGCACCGACACCAGTTGCCGCTTCACCACATCCATCACCAGCCACACGCTGGTTGCCTGCCCCAGCAGCTCTCGGGCTTCATTGTAAATCCTGAAATCGCGGTGCAGGAAAACGCGTTCCCGGCCCGAAGCCCAGGTTTCCACGGTTATATTATCGTTGTGCGCTGGGTACCGAAATATTTCCACGCGCATGCGCTGCAACACCCAGGTTAAGCCGCGCTCCAGCAAATCATACATGGATATGCCCAGGTTGGCGGTATTTTCCCAGGCGGCTTCCTGCATATAACCAACCAGTGCCGGCATGGTTGCCTGGCCACGGTAATCTATCTCGTTGGAGCGTACGGTAAATTTACTTTCGCCTGCCCTTGATTTCATCGCTTGTATACTTGGTTCTCTGCGAAGGTACGCAAGAATAGCTGCTGCCGCCATACTTTGGTCAGCCTAAAAAAGTACAAGACCTGCCGTTAAAGTGGCAGGTCTTGTACATATATCGAAATGCTTTCCTTTGCTTTAGCGCACTATGGCATTGATTTTCGGTTGCAAGATCCACACTCCGATTGGGTAAAACCAGATCATGAAAAACTCGCCGGCAAAGTCAGAGAAGTTCACTTCCCGCTGCAGCTCTACTGTTTTTATAGTTTTAGCAACGAAGTACAGCGTATAGAAAATACAGAACATAGACAGCAGGTGCAAGGGTACAATTATAGCAGCTATGCCTCCTATGAATCCACCGCTGGGCCCTTCGCTGCTAACAACAAACTGCATAAAGCCGCCAATAAACAGCGCCAGCAACAGCATGTACAGCATCGGGATCAGAAAAAGCACTTTAAACTTTTTCACTTTCATATGCACACTCTCTGGCACATGTTGTTGTAGACCAATAGCCACTGCCCAGAACCACCCAAAGTAAACGGCCATGAAAATAATCATCATTACCGGGAAAAGGCGAAAATAAGAGAACATAAACTGAGGGGCCGGGGAGCCTTCCCGCCCAATGCTTGTGAATACTATTCCCATCATTATCACCTGGAAAATAAGTGGAATCCCGAAGGTCAGCAGAAACAACTGCCAGTGTTTTGCTCTTAGAAATCTGTTAACCATACTCGTTGCTTTTTAGTATTACATCATAGAGCCAATGCCCATGCCTAAGAACACGAACAGCATAGCCGACACGTAAAAGCTCAGCATAATAATAGTGAGCACGCCCATAAACTTGAAAAGCGACTTCAGGTTAGCGAAGGAGGTAACAAGCAGCTCTTCGTTTTGCAGGCGCAGCGCTTCCTGCATTTTACCTGAGAAACGGTACAGGTATAGCACCGGAAAGAAGTATAACAGCGCGAAAAGCAGGTAAAAAAACATAAAGAAACCTCCGCCAATCATGCCGGCTGCGCTACCGCCAGACTCCTCTGGCAGAGACATAGATCCTATGGCAGTTCCGGCAAACAGCGCTATTATCACCATAAGTCCTATACCTATAAAGCCAACGATCGCTAAAAATTTACCCCATTTGGCTATTTCGCGCAGGTAAGCGGCGGAGGGCAGTGTAATGGTAAGCGATTGTGGCTCAGGCGTATTGTCATAAAAGTCTGTTTCCATTTTTAATGTATTAGTTGTTTAATGATATGATCAGAGCTGTTAAAGTATAAAATAATGGCTATACTTCAAAAAACCTATACTTTTGCGCCAGCCAGCAGCAACACAAGCGAGCCCGCAAACAGCACCAGGAAAAGAATCAGCATGATCACCAGGAATTTAAACAGGATTTTAAGCTTGCCGATGGCCTTGCCCACTTTTTGGCGGCTCCGCTCCTCAACTCCTTGCTGCATGCTTGAGGAGAAATTATAGAGGTACAACGACGGGAAAAAATATACCAGCGCCACGAAGGCATACACGACAATGGTGAAGCCGGAGAACCCCACATTAGCTGCGCTCTCTTGCAGAACAGGGCTTTCTACCATCTGCTGCATAAATAACCCGAATACAAGTATAAACCCTGCCAGTATGAACCCGAGCACGGCCAGCACTTTACCCCATTTAGCTGTACCAGAGAGGTTTTGCAGCAGCCTTACATCCAGGTACAGCTCATTTGGACTTTCGTTAGTATGTGTTTCAGATCTCATGCAACAGGTTTATACTTTATAAATTAGAATTACCTTAAATATATTAAAAAGCTTATCCAGAACCGGGTCTTTTATAGTTTCGTTTTGCTGATGAACAAAAAAGCCGCGCCACCTGAAACAGGAAGCGCGGCTAAAGTATAAATGGCAGATTTATACTTGGGTGTTACTGGTTTTGCTGGTACGGGTTTATGCCCATGTTTTTATAGATGAACGCATAGGTATCGGCGTATTCTTGGATTACGAGCGAGGTTGGCTTACCGGCACCGTGGCCTGCGCGCACATCCACTCTAATTAAGTATGGGTTGCCCGGTGCGCCTTTGTCCTGCAGCTCAGAGATGAACTTGAACGAGTGCGCCGGCACTACGCGGTCGTCGTGGTCGGCGGTTTTCACCAGCGTAGCTGGGTATTTTACACCTTCCTTGATGTTGTGCAGCGGCGAGAACGTATAGAGATTTTTAAACTGCGCCTCATCGTCCGAAGAGCCATACTCCGGCACCCAGGCCCAGCCAATAGTGAACTTGTGGAAGCGCAGCATGTCCATCACGCCCACGGCAGGAATGGCTACTTTGGCCAGTTCCGGGCGTTGCGTCATGAAGGCGCCTACCAGCAAACCACCGTTAGAACCACCGGCCACGGCCAGTTTCTCGGAGGAAGTATACTTCTGGTCGATCAGGTACTCGGCTGCCGCGATAAAATCATCGAATACGTTCTGCTTGTTTGGCGTCATGCCGGCTTTGTGCCAGTCTTCGCCGTACTCACCGCCGCCTCGCAGGTTTGGTAGCGCGTATACGCCTCCGTTCTCTAGCCACAGCATGTTGGCAATGCTAAAGCTTGGCGTCAGGGAGATGTTGAAGCCACCGTAGGCATACAGGTAAGTCGGGTTAGTGCCATCCAATTTCAGGCCTTTCTTGTGCACGATGAACATCGGCACTTTAGTGCCGTCCTTGGAAGTATAAAACACCTGCTTCGTTTCGAAGGCATCGGTATTTACGTTTACCTCGGTTTTGCGGAACTGCGTTACTTTGTTGTTCACCACATCGTAGCGGTAAATGGTTGGCGGGTAGGTAAAGGAGGTGAAGGTGAAGAATACCTCTTTGTCCTGCTGCTTGCCGCTAAAACCACTCACGGTGCCCAGCGTTGGCAGCTCCACGGTGTTCAGTTGCTTGCCGCTTTGGTCGTATACTACTACCTGGCTGGCTGCGTCTTTCATGTAGGTTACAACAATGCGCCCGCCCACAGCCGACACGCCCTGAATCACGTTCTGCGACTCCGGCACCACGGTTTTCCAGTTCGCTTCCTGCGGGTTTTTCGGGTCGATCATCACCAGGCGGTAACGCGGCGCGTTCTTGTTCGTCATCACCAGCAGCTTATCGCCGAAGTTATCCACCACGTTGTACTCGCTCTCGAAGTTATCCACCACAGGTTTGATGTTAGCCTTGGCGTCTTTCAGGTCTTTAAAGTATAAGGCATTGGCCCCGCTCGCGCCCTCCGACACGTTCAGGATCAGGAAGCGCTCATCGTCTGTAGTCTGGCCGTAGAAGTTGCGCAGCGCGTTTTTCTTGTCCTCATACACTAGTTGGTCCTGGCTCTGCGGCGTGCCAATCTTATGGTAGTATACTTTGTGGTACTCGTTCTTATTGGCCAACTTATTACCCTCGGTCGGGGCATCGTAGCGGCTGTAGAAGAAGCCGTTGCCGCTCCAGCTCGGGCTCGAGAACTTCACCCAATCCAGCTGGTCATCCAGCTTTTTACCGGTGGCGGTTTCCATTATGTGGTAGGTGTTCCAGTCGGAGCCTCCGCTTGATGTGCCGTAAGCTACATACTTGCCATCTTTAGAAAACTGCAGGGCAGTAAGCGCCACCGTGCCGTCAGAGCTCAGCTTGTTCGGGTCGAAGAACACCTTTGGCTCGGCCTCCAGGCTCTCCTGCACGTACAGTACGCTCTGGTTTTGCAAACCATCGTTCTTAAAGAAATAGTATTTGCCGCCCTCTTTAAAAGGAGCGCCATACTTCGGGTAGTTCCAGATTTCGGTCAAGCGATTTTTTATGTCGTCGCGGAACTCGATGCTGTTCAGGTAGCCCTGCGTTACCTCGTTCTCCTGGGCAATCCACTCGTCCAGCTGCTCGTCGTGGGTTTCCTGCCAGCGGTAAGGGTCAGCCACCTGGGTGCCGAAATAATCGTCTACGTGGTCTACTTTTTTTGTATTCGGGTAATCTAATGCTGTTGCCTCTGCCGAGGCCGTTGTTGTTGTTTCTGTGGTCATGCCAGTGGCAGTTGTATCGTTTTGTGTTGATTTGCAAGCCGACAAGGCCGAGAGGCCGCCAGCCAGCATAAATACGGTTGTCTTTTTCATAATGGCCAAGCCAGTAGTTTGTTTAAAGTTTATACTTGCGCATCTGCTCCAACAAGATACAAAAAATCAGCTAAAGTATGGTTTTGCTGCGCTTGTAGCATTAAAAATCATACTTCCGAAGCCTGAAAAAATTATTTATCCTGCCGGAGCGCCATAAGTATACAAGCGATGTGTTTAGCGGTTACTTTTGCACGCTTTTCTCCTGAACCTGAGCAAAGTATAGCGTTTTACAGATGATTGAAGAAGTTTTAGAGGACAGCCTGCTCCTGAAGTTTGAGCAGATCGCCGACCGCTTGTCCGATAAGGGCTATGCTATTATAGATAATTTCTTGGAGCCGCAAGAGGTGCGCGACCTGCTGGAAGTGCTTACGCACCACAAAGAGCAGGGCACGTTTAAGAAAGCCGGCATTGGCTCCTCGGACCAGTTTACTGTGGACAAGGAGGTGCGCGGCGACTTTATCCGTTGGATTGAGCCCTCGGAGGCGCTGCCACCCACGCAGGTGTTCCTGGACCGCATGCATGAGGTGATGCGCTACATTAACCGCACCTGCTTTTTGGGCCTTAAGGATTTTGAGTTTCACTTTACCGTATACCCTCCGGGCACAGTATACCAGCGCCACATCGACCAGTTCAAGGAAAACGACCACCGCCGCCTGTCCTTTATCTGTTACCTGAACGAGGACTGGCTGCCCGAGCACGGCGGCAACCTGCGTTTATACTTGCCCCAAGAGGACGGCTCTGAGGAAGAAGTAGACATTCTGCCAATAGCTGGCCGCTTGGCCTGTTTCCGCGCCGACCTCATCCCGCACGAGGTGCTGGTAGCCACCCGCAACCGCTACAGCCTCACCGGCTGGATGCTGGACCAGTTGAACGAGCTGACGTTTTTGTAGGACAACCATTGCCGATACAATTTAAAACTCCTGTGTTGCCCCATTTTAGGCAAGCACAGGAGTTTTTTATGCACGTGGATCCGGTATTAAAAGCCTGCAGTAGTACAGTGGTTTTTCCCATATTCTTCCCATCCGGCTTTAAGTTGTGTTTCGTGATAAGCTAAGGAATATTGAAAAGAACTATAGGTGGTGCGTTGTCATGGTATGCCACAAGTTCAGGATAGCCCGGGAGCCAGTTGGTAATAAGCGAAATTTCAACCACGAGGTACCAGTTCAGTAAAGTAGGCTGTATGTTTCAGCAATTTTATATTTACAGCAAGGTTTTGATAGGGGTTAAAGCTTTTGAGTTTCTAATCAGGACAACATACTGGCATGCCTGGGTAATGGTAGGGTTTTCGGCATCGGGTTTAATCCCTTGGTTCGGAATCAAAATAGTGGTCTCAGCTAAACGGGAAGATGTTCGGTAAGGAGAGTTTTCGGCATCTACTTTAAAAATTGTAATGGAGTTTTTCTTCGTCACTGCCTTCAGGTCTTTGATACCATCTACAAAAACAAGGGGGCCATCATTATTTACCCAGGTCGTGTTAACATAAGCATTCCCTTTATTAAGGGCCTCCGGCATCATTCGTGCAGGTATCATGTTCTCGCTGTCATTAGCCAGGATATTTATAGACACCACTTTCCCTTTAAACGGTGACTCGTTATACTTGAGTAAAGCAGCAAAAGGCCTGAAACCATTGTTTACCGAAGTCTGAAGCGTGTGAAATATGCCCCACATGCCATAAAACTGCTCATTTTGCAAGTTGTTTATAGTTGTTAGGCTGGCCATGTTCAGAAACATGACACTGTCTCTTTTTACTTGGTCGTGCCGATAAGCCAGGTTTTGCAAAATATGCTGCACTTCTGTTTGCCCTGATGCCATGTACTCTTTTAAGGGCTTTCCCATATCCGTTTCCTGCATCAGTCTGGATGCGAATGCCGGAAGCATTTCTGTTGTATCCGCATCATTTTGCACTAACTTAGTCAGAGAGTCCAGTACTATCCCTTCCTGCTTGTTTTGCAGTAATTCACCCAGGTGACGTTTTGTAACCGCTATGTCCTGTATCTTATCTACACCAAATATTCTGATCTTTCTATCGTCAGGTAGCGACTTATTCAGATCATATATTTTCTGCAGCTTCTGATAGAAATTCTGATTGCCCCATTGCGCGTTCTGTTCGACCCAGGTTTGGAATACATACCTTAGCAATGCTTCGTCTCCCGTGCGCAGGTACTCGTTCAAAAAGTGCGCCTGACTGTAGTCTACTTCTGCCAGGTAGTACTTAAGTCCTAGTGTTTGGTTCAGGTGCTTTAACAGCTCGAAGTCCAACTCCTGCGGCATTGCATATCCGTGCACTTCGCCTAGCAGGAAAACCTTATTCGCATAAAATGTTTCATCAAATATCCCAAAACGATTATCTGCCCCTAACCTTACTTCCTGCATGTTCTTTTTAAGGTAAGCCTGATGCTCTGCGCTTTCTCCGCCAACTGCATACAGGGCAAACGCTAAGTAACCTATTGTTGCAAGCAGCAACAACGCAAAAGGGAGGATCAAGATAAACAGCCCGATTTTTTTCAGTGTCTTTTTCATAACAGGTGTGTTTTAGATTTCCCGAAAGGTATAAACCCGTAAGACACCCGGTTACAGAAAGGGCTGACTAGCAAACATAAGGGACGTTTATCAAGCACCAGGGGCGAATGATAAGCTTTTGGGGCGAATGGCTTTTTAAGAAAGCTGGTTTAGAACAGAGGAATAGGAACGGGAAACCGGAACGGGCTCATTCAGCGCATCAAAATGCAGCTTATACCCTTGTGCATTGCCCGTTACTTTGCCTACCTGGTTCAGGTTGACAATATAAGAGCGGTGGCACCGGACGATTTCAGTTGCATTCAACTGACCTTCCAACCGACTTAGACTACTGCGCAGCAAAGTCTTCTGCAGCTCCTCATTTTCATGGTAAAATACAGTACAGTAGTTATCGCTGGCGGCAATGTAGAGCAAGCTACCGGCAGGTATTGTTAAGGTGTCTTTCTCGTTTTCTGCTACCAGCCTAAGTATAGCTTCATCAGCAACAACTATAGCTTGCGGTTTTGCCGGCTGAATGGGTGCGCCATACTTATGCAAAAGGTAAGCATAGTTCAGAAGTATAAGTATAACCGCCGGAAACGCACCAACCATAAAACATACCGCTACCATATAAGTGATCTGCATCAGCGAAAATGGCATGAGCCCGGCAAAGTATCCATACACCACACAGAAAAATCCGGCCAGTACAAAACCTGCCATATTGCGTAAAATTTCCTTCCAAATCGTCCAGCTGCGTTCGGTAAAGTATGTTTTATAAAGCCTTTGGGTAATTGCAAAATCAATCAAATTAACTGCTACAGCTACCACCCCATAACCTGCCAATATTACGTTTTTGTAAGGGTGGTGCCAATTGTAGCTGCCAAACGGCTGAAACACGATAAGGATAAACGAGATGAGGAAGCCTGAGAGCAATGCTTGTAAAAAAGCCCTGGAAAAACGCGGGTCGCGGGAAGGGTAAGGCTGGCTAAGTAACGAAAACATAAACGCTGCTAAAGTCTACTGCCCAAAATTGATCTCGGTGCTATCGCCAATATTCAGGCTGTGGCTGAAGCCTTTGAAGGAGGCATCGCTGCCGATGATGGAATCGTGCATGACGGCAAACCGCAGCTCCGAGTAAGAACCGATAATAGAGTTGCTCAGCACGCAGTTGGTTATGTTCGTATTATCGCCAATAGCCACGTTAGGCCCGATGATAGAATTTGTAATGATGCAGCCCTCGCCTATACTTACCGGCGGAATGATGATGCAACCCGGGCAGAGCCTGCTGTAGTCACGTTCCCGGAATTTAGGGCGGCTTAGCAAAGTAGCATTGGCTTCCAGCAGGGTTTCCTTACGGCCGCAGTCAAACCAATGGTCTACGCTCCAGGGCACCATTTTCTCGCCGTTCTTAATCATGTGCATCAGCGCATCGGTCAGGTGGTATTCGCCTTGCGTGCGGATATCCTCAGTAATGATGTGCTGCAGCGAGGCGATAAGCTTTTGCGGCTGCATAATTTTGTAAAGCCCCACCAGCGCAAAGTTAGACTTCGGAATTTTTGGCTTTTCCACCACCTTGGTCACAAATTCGTCGTTGCCCATTTCGGTCACGCCGAACAGCGAAGGTTTCGCCACCTTCTTTACACCCAGCACCGAATAAGGAGCCTCGATGATGGCTTTCAAATCCACATCCACAATCGCATCGCCCAATATAATCAGTATGCTTTCTTCCTGCTCAAACGTGTGGCGGGCTACCCAAAGGGCGTGCCCAAGACCTTCGCGCGGCTCCTGCACCACAAATTCGGTTCTTGCCTGCGGGTACTTTTGCCGCACGTAGCGCTCCACCTTCTCACCCAGGTACCCGATAATGAAAACAAAATCAATGACACCCGCATCCAAAAGCTTATCTATGATGTGGCCAAGTATAGTATTATCGGCCACAGGCACCAGCGATTTAGGCTGCGTGTGCGTGTGCGGCCGAAGTTTAGAACCAACGCCTGCTACAGGTATAATTGCTTTCATAAACTATACTTTTCCTGCAATATATTGATTTTACACTGTAAATTAAAGATTAATCAGTCTAAAAAGGATGTGGCTGCCGGCTCTATTACAGGTATCAAAGGATAGTGTTACATTAATTTTTAAACAATTACCGCCTTCTTCTAACATGAGTTTGCTAAATTCGTACTGATATGGCCTCAAAGGCCGAGTAAAGCGTATAGCAAATCATATACTTAAAACCATGAAAAGACTGTTTTTTTACCTTATTGGATTTGTAATTTTAGCTTCCCAATCATCTTGCGGCTACAACACGATGGTTGAGAAAGACGAAACTGTGGAATCGCAGTGGGCCAATGTGCAGAATGCCTACCAGCGCCGCGCCGACCTGGTGCCAAACCTGGTGAATACCGTAAAAGGAGCTGCCAACTTTGAGCGCGAAACCCTTACAGATGTGATTGAGGCCCGCGCCAAGGCTACCAGTGTCAACATCACCCCGGATAACCTTACCCCAGAGAACATACAGCGCTTTCAGCAGGCGCAGGGCGAGCTGAGTGGAGCTTTAAGCCGCTTGCTTGTTTCCGTAGAAAGATACCCGGAGCTAAAAGCCAACCAGAACTTCCTGGAGTTGCAGGCACAGCTGGAGGGCACCGAGAACCGCATTTCAGTAGAGCGCCGCAAGTTTAACGAGACGGTGCAGGACTATAATTCCTATATCCGTTCCTTCCCGCGCAACCTCATCGCCGGCATGTTCGATTTTGAGAAGAAAGGCTATTTCGAGGCAGATGCCGCAGCCCAACAGGCCCCAACGGTAGAGTTTTAAATTGCTGATTATTAATTGTTGATTGCTTTACGAGTATTTCAACAATTAATAATTACCTATCAACAATCAAGCTTTATGCCTAGAGACACAATCACCCCGGCCGATGAGCAGCATATAATTGCAGCCATAAAGGATGCCGAACAGAAAACCTCCGGTGAAATACGGGTGCACATAGAAAGCAACTGCGAAGGCGATGTACTGGACCGCGCCACAGAGGTTTTTGCCGAACTGCACATGCACCAGACGGAGCTCCGCAACGGTGTACTGTTTTATGTAGCCCTGGAAGACCATCAGTTTGCCGTACTTGGCGATGCGGGCATCAATGCCATTGTGCCAGATCATTTCTGGGAGGATATTACCGCAGAGGTGATAAAGCACTTCAAACAGAAAAAGTACGCCGATGGGCTGGCACGCGGCGTACGCATGGCCGGAGAGCAGCTGCAGGCGCATTTCCCTTATGACCGTCACGGCGACACAAACGAACTGAGCGACGATATCTCCTTTGGAGAATAAGCATACTTATGAAGCACCTATTCCTTTTCCTACACTTCTGTTTTCTGAGCCTTATAGCCTTTGCGCAAAGCAGTGATTTTCCGCCTAAGCCCAACCGCCTGGTAAATGACTATGCGGACATGCTTACCCCGCAGGAGGAGCAGGCGCTGGAGCAGAAGCTTGTCAACTATTCCGATACTACTTCCACACAAATTACGGTGGCCTTGCTAACCTCTATCGGTGGTTATGACCCTAACCAGTATGCCGCAGAGCTAGGCGAACTTTGGGGCGTAGGATCCGGAAAGTATGACAACGGCATAATGATACTTGTAGCGAAGGAGGAGCGAACAGTTACTATACAAACCGGCTACGGGCTGGAAGAGTACATTCCCGATGCCATTGCCAAACGCATTACAGAGCGTACCCTGAAACCAGCTTTCTCGCAGGGGCAGTTTTACCAAGGCATCGACCAAGCCACTACTCTGATTATCGAACTCGCCAGTGGGGCTTACCAAGCTGATCCTTCAGAGGTAGGAGAGCGAGGCGAAGGAGGCCCATCACTGATTTTCATCATCGTCATTGTTATACTGGTGGTATTTATACTTTCCAGAATGGGTGGCGGAGGCGGCGGTGGCCGTGGCGGCAGACGCTATGCCCGCACTTTCGGCGGACCTGTTATTGTGCCTGGCGGCTTCGGCACCTTCCGCTCTGGCGGCGGCATGTTTGGCGGTGGCGGTGGCGGAGGAGGCTTCGGCGGTTTTGGCGGAGGAGGCTTCGGCGGTGGCGGCGCCAGCAGCAGTTGGTAGTATGAAATCTAAAAGTGTGCTGGTGGCAGGAGTAAAGTATAAGCTTTGCTGCTGCCACTTTACTATTTGCCAAGTCTAACAACGCTTTCTTAGCTAAGGAAGTGAATTTGTATTTGCTTAGGCCAAGTACAAGTTTTGTAGTGGCTAGCAATAGCAGCAGATGCAAACCCACCCCTAGCCCCTCCCGAGAGGGGAATCTGGAAACGATTGTCATCCCCCTGCGCCTTCGAAAGGGGACTTTGGAAAGCTCCGTCAGCTTGTATCATCCAACCATCCCTAACCCCTCCTTGGCTAAGGCGGGGAACTCTGCTGAAGCTCCGTCAGCGGTGACTATCGAAAACTGATCCCAGCCTTTGGGTTGAGCGCCTTCTATATTTACTGTTTCGATTCAGCGAAATTGCGACGCAGGAGCAAAGGAAATGTAGGCAGCGCGACGCCCTTATCAAGGGCCCCTACCCCCAGAACGAGGCCTCCCGGCCCAGAGGGAGCCAAAGTATAAAATGAAACAAGCCGCTTGTAAAGCCGTGGATAAACAGCAGCTACAAAGTACACCTTGTTTCTAGTTGTATAAAGCAGCAGCGCAGAATGCCCATTAAAAATAATTCCCCAACTAAAACCTCTCTCTATCACCAGTAACTACGAAAAAAATCGTAAATACATTTCTTATTACGAAACTATTCGTATATACTTGCAGTACAACCTTGGAACAAAGCATAACTACATCAACCTTATGGCCTTACCGCAAATTCCGAAACCTACCGAATCAGAGCTGGAGATACTACAGGTGCTTTGGCAGCACGGCCCAAGCACAGTACGTTTCGTGCACGAGGAGTTGAGCAAATCCAAAGATGCCGGCTACACCACTACCCTCAAAATTATGCAGCTGATGACGGAGAAAGGCATGCTGGCGGCTGATAAATCGAGCCGATCACACATTTTTAAGCCACTGCTGCAGGAGGAGCATACACAGCAGCAGCTGTTAAACCGCTTCTTAGATACAGCCTTCCGGGGTTCGGCCAGCAAACTGGTCATGCAGGCGCTCGGCAACAGCCGCACATCCAAAGAAGAACTTGACGAAATCAGAAACTTGTTAGATAAACTGGAAGGAGGTACCAAATGAATTTAATTGAAAACCTGATGCCAGAGGCACTGGTAAGCGCGCTTGGCTGGACCTTACTGCACGCCCTGTGGCAAGGAGCTTTTGTGGCACTGCTCCTGAGCCTGTTGCTGGTGCTGATGCACCGCCAACCGGCCCGCGTGCGCTATGCTGTGGCCAGCTCGGCTATGCTGGTGCAACTGCTGCTCTCTATAGGTACTTTTGCCTACTATTTTAGCAAACCAGCGGCTGTTGCTGCGCCGCAACAAAGTATGGCTATAGCAGCTGTAGTGCCAGCTGGTATTATAAATGCATCATTTTGGGCTGATCCGTTGGGCATAGCGCAAGTATACTTTGAGCAGCACCTGCCGCTGCTGGTAACCGTGTGGCTGCTGGGCCTGTTGCTGATGGCCTTACGCTTTACAGGTGGCTTGGCTTATACACAGCGCCTGCGCCATTACAAAACCTCAGCCTTGAGTGAGCAGTGGCAACAAAAGCTGCACATGCTGCAAAGGCGTATGGGTATGCGGCAGGCAGTACGGCTGGCGGAGTCTGCGCTGGTGCAGGTGCCCATGGCCATAGGCGTTGCCAAGCCTGTGATTTTGCTGCCAGTCGGAGCGGTTACCGGCCTTACACAGGCACAAGTGGAGGCCATACTTGCCCATGAACTGGCGCATATCCTACGTAAAGATTACCTGCTAAACCTGCTGCAGTTGGTGGTTGATATGCTGTACTTTTATCATCCGGCTATGTGGTGGGTGTCTGGGGTGGTGCGTGCCGAGCGAGAGCACTGCTGCGATGACGTGGCCGTGGCCCTCTGCGGCGACTCCATCACCTATGCCCGTGCCCTTGCCGAATTGGAGGCGATGCGTATGCCAGCCGCACCAAGTATGGTCGTTGCTTTTTCGGGGCAGCGCGGCTCCTTGATGAATCGCATCAAACGCCTGGTGGGGCAGCCGCTGAAGCCAACCTTTACCGAAGGCTTTGCCGCTGGTCTGGTGCTGGTGGTAGGCTTGCTGGCCGTGTCAGTTGGGGCAATGGCGGAGCGTAAGCCTCTGGAGGCTCAGAAAAAAAACACACCTATAATAGAGGCAGCAGCTGATGCCGAGGCGATGGATGAAACCGCCACAGCAATAAGTTTTGTAGCGCAGGATACTACAGGCAATAGCCGCAATGTCGTGATTATCACCAACAAGAAAGGCAAAGTAAAGCAGCTGTACGTAGACGGTAAGCGCATTCCTAAAAAAGACATAGACAAGTATAAGACGCTGGTAGACCAGCGCCTGCAAATAGCGGATAATGCACCTAAAGCAAATCGTGAGGAGGTGGAAATGCTGCTGCAACAGGAGCGGGAGGCCCTAGCCCAAGCTAGGGAAAATGTAAGAGAAGAGCGGATCATTATAGAGCGTCATGCTGGAGATGGCGTTCCGCCGCTGCCACCTGCACCGGGTATGCCTCCACTGCCACCTTTGCCGCCTCAGCCTGCTGTACCAGCGCCGGGACTTGCCCCTCCTCCTCCGCCAGCCCCGCCTGCACCGCCGGTTGGCGCGAGCAAGAAAGAGCAGAAAGCATATGAGCGGGAAATGGAGCAGTACAAAGAGGAAATGGAGCGCTACGAGCAGGAGGAAGAGCAGGCCATGAACAGGTTTGAACGGGAAGTAATTGTTAAGCGTATAGCCCAAGACAGCCTGAGACACAAAGAGCATATGATCAGAAACCACCAAAGAGCCGCTGAAATGAAAGCCCGCCAAGAGGCGCGGCAGCAAGAAATGCAGGCCCGCAGAACCGAGATGGAAGTACGGAGAGCAGAAATGCAGGAGCGACGCCAGCAACATGCCGAAAACATGCGCCAGATGAAGGAGGAGCTCGTGAAAGACGGGATAATAGAGAGCGACAGCAGCAACCTGAACATCCAGATCAATAACGGGGAACTGTCCATCAACGGTAAAAAGCAGCCGAAGGAGGTGTATGAGAAGTATAAAAAGTGGATGGAGCCTAACAGGAGGTAATTAGCCCTGCAGTATCTTATATATGCATAATGCGTAATAAAGCCTACCTTTAAAGTTGATAAAGGTAGGCTTTATACTTTTAACTGCCTGTCGGGTTATACTTTATATATTATATTCACATCCCTGCATAGGTTAAATTGCGTAAATAAACGTGCCTGCTGCAAGGCTATCCTAAAAGATTATTTTGAAACCATCATCACCCATACATTTCTTTATGGCTAAAATGCTACCTCCACCCCAGCCATGGCTGCGTACTGCGCATACACTGCTGCTCCTCTTCCTGTTTTCTTCCCTCGCTTTTGCCTCTGATACCCAGCATATGTTGCCGCTAACGCTGCAGGAACGTGTGCAGCAGTCTGAGATGGTGATAGAAGGCGAAGTGGTGCGGCAGGAGTCTTTCTGGGACACTCGAAAAGAAAATATCTATACTTCCAGCATTATTAAAGTATACAAATCTTTTAAAGGCGAGGTACAGGCCGAGCAGATTGAAGTAATAACCGAAGGAGGCACCGTAGGCCTTAAGAAACATGTGTTCTCTACGGCGCTTAAACTAAAACCCGGGCAGCAGGGCATATTCTTCCTGAAACGCCAGCAGATGCTGCAGCGAACTCCCGGCAACACAGCCTTTAGCACCCGCGCCTACGGCAGCGAGCAGGGTTTTGTGCGGTACGATGTGGAAAACCGCACAGCCAATGGCGTTTTTGAAAACTACAGTAGCGTAAAGGAACTATACGATGCCGTAAGCAGCAAAACGGGCCAGCAGTTCCGGACTATCTCCGAAAATCAAAAGCTTAAGGCCGCATCTGTGCAGGATGCGCAAAAGCAGGAGCAAAGCACTATGGCACCGATTGTCACCACCTTCTCACCGACTGTGGCCAGTGCAGGCACAGGCACCATACTTACTATCAACGGGACTGGCTTTGGCAATAGCCGCGGCAACGGTTTTGTGGAGTTCAAAAACGCCGACGATGGCGGACAGACGTTCGTGAGACCGCTTCCTTCAGAGTATATTTCTTGGAGCAACACCCGCATCAGAATGTACATCCCGTCGGTAATGCAGGATGACGGAACAGCGGGCTCCGGCCCAATCCGGGTAACTACAAACGATGGAAGTTCTTTTACCTCTGCCATACCTATCAGGCTGGAGTTTGCCTACTCTAACATTGATTTCGACAACAAGTCTTTCCAACCCATACTTACCGACCAGAACGGTGCCGGCGGTTATACTATATTGTTTTCAGAAAGTATGGATAGCAGGCTGGCTGCCAAAGAGGGCTTTCGCCGGGCGGTGAATACGTGGGTATGCGTATCGGAGGTAAACTGGACGCTGGGCGGGCTTACTTCTATCAACTCAGCCTCTGACGATGGCTCTTCTGTGGTACGGTTTGCGTCGCAGTCTACAGTAGGTGAGTCGGTGCTGGCGCGTACCATTAGCCGTTACGAAGGCTGCCGCAGCCTCATAACCGACGACACGCTGTTTTGGGTATCAGAGTTTGATATGGAAATCAACAGCGAAATTAACTGGCAGTACGGTCCAGGAGGGCCAGGCGGGCAGCAATTCGACTTTGAGACTGTTATGCTACACGAGCTAGGGCACGCGCACCAACTGGGCCACGTGATTATACCGCAGGCTGTGATGTACTATGCTATCGAGTTTGCCCGTTTGGAGCGCGACCTGAGCCAGCTTGACATAAACGGTGCGGAATTGGTAATGGCCACGAGCACCGGCGAAAATGTTTGTGAGGTGCCGCCCATACAGCCTAACACGAACGGAGAGTGTAACCTGGCACCCGAAATCCTGACCGTAGAAGCAGATTTTACTACGTCTAATGCCGTGCAGGTAGAGTGGACTACCCGTGAGGAGCAGGATGTGGACCGCTTTATTGTACAGCGCAGCCCTGACGGCGTATCGTGGGTGGATGTGGGCACTGTAGACGCAGACGGGCCAAGCAACACAGACCTGTTTTATACTTTTACGGACCCAGACCCGCTGCGCGAGCAGTCATACTACCGGTTGGAGGTGGTATACACTAACAGGGAGAGCAGTTTCTCTCCGCGCGTGGTGGTGGTAAACCCCGCCGATATTCGTGTGCTGCGTTATTTCCCGAACCCAGTAGCCGGCGAAAACAGCCAGCTCACGCTACGGTACCTGGTAAGCAGCAGCGTAAAAATGGAAGTGCAATTGTACAGCGCCAAAGGGCAGGAGGTAAAAAACTACTTGCTTACCTTTAGCTCCGGCACCAACTCCTACACCATTGATCTGGATGGGCTGGCAGCTGGTATTTATTTCCTGCGGTGGCAGGAAGGCAGCAGAAGCGGCACAGAAAGGATTCTGAAACAGTAAAGCATAAAAAAGGCAGGGCCGGGAATTTACTTCCCGGCCCTGCCTTTTTTAACCTGTTGCTCTGTTACTCAATATTGATTTTGCGGCGAGGGCGCTCCTGCTCCTTGCCTTTTGGCACTGATACGTGCAGCACGCCATCCTTATAGCTTGCTTTTATATCCTCTTCTTTCACTGACTCAGGCAAGCGGAAAGAGCGGCTAAACGAGCTGTAGTTATACTCCCGGCGGGTATAGTTGTCCTGCTCATCTTCCTTTTCCTCCTCCTTCTCAGAGCTGATGGTCAACATCCCTTCGTTCACGTCTATGTTGAAGTGGTCTTTTTTCATACCAGGAGCAGCGACCTCAATATCATAGCCTTGCTCAGTTTCGCGGATATTGGTGGCCGGCACGTTAGACATCATTTGCTGGCCCATGCGCGAAGGCATACCCCAGAGGTTATTGTCGAAAAAACGATCTACATCGCTGAAGAAGTCAGAGAAAACAGAACGTGCCGGAGCCATACTTCCTCTGTTTCTTCTGGTTGTTAAGTTTGCCATGGTTATTCCTCCTTCTAATCTAAAATCATACAACAAAATGCCTTTAAGTGATAAGTTATTGGCTTTTATAATTTTTTACGCACCCAAATGGCATACGTTGTAGATTACGCAAACTGTTGACACATAGAATTTTGATACTCACTTAAAAAAACAGAAGCTTGATAATAGCAGGTGTTAGAGATGCTTAGCTCCGGCTGCACATCAATTACGCAGTGGGTTTTTAAAATAAAAAAGGCAGGCAACATGCAGTTGGGGGACTGTCTGTTGCTTGCCTTTGGGGGGGAAATGGCATTTGCAATACCGCAATGTACACATGGAAGATGTTATCTCAGTATGCTTGCCACAGTATAAGTTGTTTAGAGCGAAGGGTTTTCTAGCTTGGAAGACGTGTACGATGATGCAAAAATGCGCTGCCTATCTCTGTAACACAAGGTATTTATTGTTCGTTTTGTGACATGGTAAAATATATGCTTTGCTCAGGTCACTCATCTAAAACCGCTTTTCGTAGCTATAAAGCGGGTTTTATGCATTATGAAACCAGGCAGTTTGTTACATTCGACTTAGAAAAAAAATATGTTACGCCATTATTTTTTTGAGTACAGCTAGAGTTATGGAAACCTGTAGTGGGATTATCATAGGTATAAACTTATATTTGAAGTGGTTGATAAGCCTGTTTGCCAAAGTATAGTCTTGGATCAGAAGGCAAAACTTTCAATTGGTAGTTGCCACGAGGGTTATAATTATTTGGCTATCTGCAGGCTTATCCAAAAAATGCTGTTTAAGTTAATACCCGTTTTATACATTTATACTATCGCTTGGGCTTTGCTTTCTTCAGAAACGTGGTGGTGAGCCTTTAACCGAGCTGATTCATACTTCCTATGCCACATACCCTCCCCTCCTGGGATAAACTTATCTCCAAAAAAAGATTTGAGTCAATTGGTTCAAAGTATACTTCTGATGAATCGGTGCGGGGTGAGTTTCAGCGCGACTACGACCGCATTGTGTTTTCATCGGCTTTCAGGCGGCTTCAGAATAAAACGCAGGTAATGCCCATGCCCGAAAGTGATTTTGTGCACACCCGCCTCACGCACAGTTTGGAGGCATCGGTAGTGGGCAGGTCGTTGGGGCGCATTGTGGGCAAGAGCATTCTGGAGCGCCACCCTGAGCTGGCCGAGGACAAGAACATACAGGAAGCGGATTTTGGGGATGTTGTGGCGGCTGCCTGCCTGGCGCATGATATCGGCAATCCGCCTTTCGGCCACTCCGGCGAGGATGCCATTTCCTCATACTTCCTGAGCGAGGAAGCGCAGCCATACTTGCAAAACCTAACGGAAG
This sequence comes from uncultured Pontibacter sp., assembly GCF_947495565.1. Lineage (GTDB taxonomy): Bacteria > Bacteroidota > Bacteroidia > Cytophagales > Hymenobacteraceae > Pontibacter. The sequence goes on along the minus strand of NZ_CANLZM010000012.1, from coordinate 68,816 downwards.
CCGAAAAAGCCGATCTGCAACGCTACGAAGGCAATGCTGCGGGCTTCCGGGTGCTTACGTATACTTACCCTGCCCACTGCAAACTGCCTGACGACGTGAGTCACAGCGGTCTCAGCCTAACCTTTACTACGCTGGCCACCTTTACCAAATATCCCAAAGAGTCGCTGCCGGTGGTGGAGAACACCAAAAATACCAGCGAGAAGAAGTATGGGTTTTTCCAGACAGAGAAAGCCTGGTTTAACACCATCGCCAGCGAGCTCGGCTTGCTGCAAAAAGGAACTGCCGGAGAGGTGTTTTACCATCGCCACCCGCTGGCTTTTTTGGTAGAGGCCGCAGACGACATCTGCTACCGCATCATCGATTTTGAAGATGGCCTGAAACTGGGCCTTGTGCCGCAGGAGCAAGGTATAAGCCTGCTGCGCCAAATCCTGAACGATAATCCGGGGCGCAAATCAAGTCTGACGTTTTACGACTGGCGCGAGGAAATCGGGTACTTGCGGGCGCGCATCATTGGCAAACTGATCGAAGAAACCTCCGCGCTCTTTCTGCAGCACGAAGACGAAATCCTGGCCGGAATCTATGATAAGCCGCTAATTAACGAATTGGCCTGCAAGCCTATACTTGATCAGATAAAAGATCTCTCTATTAAGCTGATTTACCAGAACAGGCCGGTGCTCGAGATCGAGGCCGCAGGGTTTGAAGTGTTGGGTGGCTTGCTGGATGCGGGCATCAAAGCCGTATTTAAGCCAGAATCTAAGCACCACCGGAAGCTTGCGGCGCTTATCCCGCCACACTACCTGCAGCTCCCCCAAACTGCCACCGATTACGAGCGCATCATCCACATCACCGACTTCGTAACCAGCCTCACCGACCAGGCCGCACTGGGGCTTTACCGCAAAATTAAAGGCATTGAACTGCCTCGGATGTATTAAGGCGATGCTGAAAAATAAACTGATAAGAGCGGATTTATATCTGCTGGTGCTGTTTATTGCCTATTGCGTGGCTGTGGTCTTACGTGTAAGCATCGAAGGGACAGGCTATACCTCCCCCGATTCTGAATACTACATGGAAGCTGCCCGAAGTTTAAAGAGTGGAGAGGAGTTTATTATTCGGGATTTATACGGGCTGCATACGGGGCAAAAAAATGCTCGCGTTCTGTTTACCGCATGGCCAATAGGTTATCCAACTCTAATTGCAATTATAACGTGGGTGAGCGGCCTTAACTTGTTTTGGGCTTCCAAAGTTTTAAACCTAATTTTTGCAGGATTGGGCTTTCTGCTGCTGCGCCATATAAACCGAAGGTACTCTTTTGTACTTGCTTCTATCTACGGTGCATTTACAATTATAGAGATGTACTCCTACACATGGTCGGAGTGCGTTTTTATGTATGGATGCCTGCTTTTTACCTTCTTGATTTACAAAGTATATGTCAGCGGTAAACCTTCCCTGATTTATGCTTTATTGGCTGTAGCGGCTTTTATGTTTTTGGTCCGCTATATCGGGTTTTTCGCGGGTGGTGTAACTTTGCTTCTTGCTATAATAACCTGGTTTGAGCAACGAAGGCGCGTAAGCCGACATTTGTTCATCGTCTTTGTGCTGAATGTGATTTTCGTATGCGGCTATGTCATGCACAATCACTATGCAGCGGGATATAATACTGATGCGCAAAGACTGACGGAAGATATGGGAAGCCCGCTTAAAGTTCTTTGGATGGCTATAAAAGGGCTGATGATTGAGCTGTTCATCATCCGGAACTATTATTTGCGGGGCATCCCCGGAGGTCTTACCATTGCCACTGCCTTGCTTCAAGTCACAGTAATCGGTTATATCAGATCAATTTTGCGGCAGCAACGTGAGGCTGTAGCCGTAGCCGTAAAGGGAAATATACTTTCGCATACGGCTGTAGTAGTCGCTCTGGCGTATTTGGTAGTTCTTGTGTTTTTGAGAAGCATATCACAGTTTGACCCACCTAACTACAGGCTGCTTTCTCCTTTTACTATATTGATGCTTTTTGCATTGGTAAACTACATTGTCGCGCTTCCAGACCAAATAAAAGGTGCGGTTCGTGCCAAGTATGTTATTGCGGGCTTCTTTATTTTATCGCTGTTACTTAATTTGCCGAAGAAATTCCTGCTCTCACAGCTCCTGTAAGATCTCCTGCCACTTATGCCATACTTAGAAATCAAGAAGAGCTTTAAGCCTGATATTCTTTTGCTCCTGCTGTATATCACTATGGCAGCAATCATCATCTTCAGAGTAAACGTGCACGGCTCTGGCTACCTCAGCCCTGACTCAGAAGCTTACCTTGGTTTGGCCCAAAATTTAAAAGAGGGGCACGGGCTTTATACGATGAGCGCAGACGGAATAGGGAGATACTATTTTTCAACCTGGCCGGTAGGCTATCCTGTGCTCATTTACCTGTTCTCAGAAATAAGCACGTTGGATGTCTACTGGTCGTCAAAAGTGCTGAACCTTATTTTCCTGGGTTGTGGCTTTTTGATGCTACGGCACTTAAATAGGCCTTATGCATTTATACTTGCCTCCGTGTACGGGGCCTATACTTACATGGAAGTATACAGCTTTACCTGGTCAGAAGCACCCTTTCTGCTGGGTATACTTATACTTGCCTACCTCGCTAACCAGGTGTGGCTAAACGTAAAAGTGAACCGAAATATATTGCTTATCTGCCTTACATGTATATGCCTGTTTCTGATCCGTTATATAGGAGCTTTTTCTTTTGGCGTGCCGGCACTGCTGGGGCTGTATCTTGCATTCAAACACAAGTATAAACTTAGTATAAAACTCTTTCTGGCGGCTATTGTGCCCGCCCTGTTTGCTGGCGCATATCTGTATAATAACTATCTGCAAAGTGGCTTTAGCACCGGCTTCGACAGGCTGGATGGCGAAACAGAAAGTGCTGGCGTTTTTGTAGTGATGCTGCTGAAAGGCCTGCTAAACGAGTTCCTCATCATCCGCGAGTTCCGATTGCAGAACCAGCCAGATTACCTGTTTTACTTTACAACAGTAGTACAGCTGCTGCTGCTGGCTTTTATTACTATGAAACTTAAGAGGCATTACGCGTTCTGGCAAGACCTTAAGAAAAATAGCTTCCCGCTTATTTGCGTTGGTATTGGTATTTTATACTTTCTTGCTGTACTGGTGCTGCGCTCCGTCTCGCACTTCGATGACTTGGATTACCGACTGCTCTCCCCGCTGAGTTTTCCAGTTTTTATAGGTATAATCTATACTATAGTTACACTGCCGGATAACCATAAAGATGTAGTGCAGGCGAAGTATGCTGTTTTAGCTCTGTTCTTGATTTCCTTACTTCTAACGGTGCCTAAAAACTTTGTCGTTAGTCAGGTGCAGCAGCTGTTTTAATCACACTTTGTATGGCAGCTTAATCTAATGCGTAATCACTTTTTGGCGATACTGCAGTTATACTACTCAGCGTTGCCACACGCATATTTTCTGCTATTCTGTTCGTCTACAAAATCAATAGGTTTGTCCGGCACAGGGCTTGTTTGGCCGAAACATAAAGTATGCATGGCGCTAAAACTGGCAAATCCTCCAGATTAGAACTAAATTTATACTTTGTAGCATATCATCTGCAAACCGGCTATTGGCCATTTTATATTCTTATTTAAACAACTTAAAAAGCATGAATCGCAAGTTATTAATTTGCCTCTTGTGGTGTGCCGCCAGTCTTTCGGCGATGGCACAAAGCAAGGGAAACAAGATCGAGTTCACGGAGTACACGCTCCCGAACGGCCTGCACGTGATCCTGCACCAAGACAAGTCTACGCCCAACGTGGCAGTTTCGGTGCTGTACCATGTAGGTTCTAAAAACGAAGTACAAGGGCGCTCAGGCTTCGCACACTTTTTTGAGCACCTGATGTTTGAAGGCACCGAGAACATTGGCCGCGGCGAGTACAGCTCGCTGGTACAGAAAGCTGGTGGCGCACTTAATGCCAATACTTCCTTCGACCGCACCTATTATTATGAGCTGTTGCCATCTAACCAGGTGGCTTTGGGCCTGTGGCTGGAAGCGGAGCGTATGAAGCACGCTAAAGTAGATGAGGTTGGCGTGGAAACCCAGCGTAAAGTAGTGCAGGAGGAGAAGCGCGAGCGCATCGACAACCAGCCGTACGGCTCTATGGGAGAAAATGTGTTTGCCCTTGCCTATGAGAAACATCCATATAAAACCATGCCCATTGGCTCTTTTGAGGATCTGAATGCCGCGAGCATTGAGGAGTTCCGTGACTTCTACAAAACGTTTTACGTGCCGAACAACGCCACGCTTTCCGTAGCCGGCGACATTGATATCGAGGAAACCAAGAAAACCATTGAGAAGTATTTCGCGGGTATCCCGAAAGGAACAAAAGCTATTCCGCGCCCGGATGTGGTAGAGCCGAAGCAGACAGAGGAGCGCCGCAAAACAGTGTATGACAACATTCAGCTGCCAGCTGTTATTCAGGCATATCATATTCCGGCACAGGGCACGGATGATTACTACGCCCTTTCTTTGCTGACAACGCTGCTTTCTGGTGGCGAGAGTGCCCGCTTGCCAAAAGCACTGGTAGATAAGCAGCAGAAAGCCGTGGCAGCCGCCTCTATCCCCTTTCCTACCGAAGATCCAGGCCTTTTCATGACCTTTGCCATTGCCAACATGGGTGTGGAAGTAGACGACCTGGAGCAAGCCATGAACGCAGAGATTGAGCGCGTAAAAACAGAGCCGCTGACAGACCGTGAGTTTCAGAAGCTGCGCAACCAGGTAGAAAGCAGCTTTGTGCAGCAGAACAGCACAGTGGCCGGCCGCGCCGAGAGCCTCGCCAACTATGCCGTATACTTCGGCGATGCCAACCTGATCAACACGGAGTTGCAGCGCTACCTGAACGTGAAAAAAGAAGACATCCAGCGTGTGGCCAAGGAGTACCTCACCAAAAACAACCGTGTGGTGCTGCACTACCTGCCAAAGTCTGCTCAGCCAAAATAGATGTTAGATTATAGACACAAGATATTAGACGCTGGACTTACGCTTATGATGTAATAAACAGATTACATTACCTGAAGAATCTTATGTCTTGCTACTTGTGTCTTTTTAAAATAGAACAATCATGATAAAGAAAATATATAGTGCCGCATTTCTGGCCCTGGCCCTGATGTGTGTAATGCCAGCTCAGGCGCAGCAGTCTACACCGCCGCCGCCCGGCCCGGCCCCGAAAATAGAACTCGGCGATTACGAGCATTTTACCCTGAAAAACGGGCTGAAAGTATACGTGGTAGAGAACCACAAACAGCCGGTAGTGTCGATGTCTTTGGTGTTGGATAGAGATCCGATTTTGGAAGCCGATAAGGCCGGTTATGTGCAGGCCGCCGGACAGATGATGCGCACGGGCACCACCAACCGCACCAAAGACCAGTTCGATGAGCAGGTAGACTTTATCGGTGCGGACCTTGGTTTTTCTTCCACGGGCTTTAACGCCTCTGCCCTGAAGAAGCACCTGCCAACCCTGCTAGACCTGACCACCGATGCGCTGCTGAATCCGAAATTTACGCAGGAGGAGCTGGATAAGATTAAAAAGCAGATGAAGGCCAGCCTGGCCCAGTCTAAAGATAACCCGGACGCTATTGCCAGCCGCACCCGTAACCTCGTGCTCTACGGCAAAGACCACCCTTACGGAGAGCTGATGACCGAGGAAACAGTGGATAACATCACGCTGCAGGATATCCAGAACTACTATAGCACATACTTTAAGCCGAACATCGGTTACCTGGCCGTAGTAGGCGACGTAACGCCGAAGGAGATGAAAAAGCTGCTAAAGAAGCAGTTTAAAAACTGGGAGAAAGGCGATGTAAAAGAAGTAAACTATACGCTGCCAACCAAGCCAGAGCAAACGCAGGTGGTGATCGTGGATCGCCCGAGCGCGGTGCAAAGCTCATTGGTGCTAACCAACCCTGCCGACCTGAAGCCAGGCGCTGAGGATGCAGTGGCCGCCCAACTGATGAATAACATACTTGGCGGCGGCATGGATGCGCGCCTGTTCCAGAACCTGCGCGAAACCCACGGCTATACCTATGGCGCTTACTCCGCTATCAACAACGATGAGATTCTAGGCCGCTTTAATGCCACTGCCAACGTGCGCAATGCCGTTACCGATAGTGCCGTGGTCGAGTTTATGAATGAGTTGTCGAAAATCCGTGACCAGCGCGTTACCGAAGATGAACTTCGCGATGCGAAAGCCTATGTGATGGGCAGCTTTGGCCGCGGCCTGGAAAACCCGGCTACCGTGGCAGTTTACGCTATCAACACGGCCCGCTACGGCTTGCCAGAGGACTATTACCCGAACTACCTGAAAAAGGTGGAAGCGGTAACTGCCGATGACGTGCAGCGCGCGGCGCAAAAGTATATCAACCCGGACAAAATGTACGTGCTGGCCGTGGGCAATGCCTCCGAAATAGCCGATAAGCTAAAGAAGTTTGATAAAGACGACAGCCAGATAATGTACTACAACACTGCCGGCGAGAAAGTAGACCGCAAGGCAATGGGTGTTCCGGCGGGCTTAACGGCAGAAAAAGTTATTGCTGACTATGTTAAAGCTATCGGCGGCAAGGCGAACATCGAGAAGCTGAAGGACATCAGTATTACCAGTAACGCCACTATTCAGGGCATGACGCTGGTGTTTAAGCAGCAGCAAAAAGGCAACGATAAGTTTGCCGTGCAGGTGCTAATGAACAATAACCCGATGCAGCGTGTGATCATCAACGGCGGCAAAGGGAAAATGGAAGCGCCCATGCAGGGCGTTAACAAAGAGATGACTGCCGAAGAGTTGAAGACGCAAAAGCTGGAGGCAAACCTGTTCCCGGCGCTGCAGTACGATAAACTCGGCATCAAAACCAAGCTGACTGGTGTAGAGGATGTGGATGGCGCCGAGGCGTATGCCGTAGAGGTTACGCAGCCAAACGGCCAGAAAGCCACGCATTACTTTGCTAAAGACAGCGGCCTGCGCCTGAAAGAGGTGAACAGCCTGGAAACGCCGCAGGGCGTTATCACACAGACTAAAACCTACGGCAACTACAAAGAAGTAAGCGGCGTGAAATTCCCATACATGGTGGAAACCGTGGTTGGCCCGCAAACAATCAAAGCCGAGGTACAGACCATTGAAGTAAACAAAGGCCTCAGCGACGATACGTTTAAGCTGTAGTTTTCTTGAGGTAAAAGACGCAGGGTATAGCGTACAAAACTCATACTTGCTAATATAGAAGCGGCTGGCTCTTTTGGGTCAGCCGCTTTTTGTTTTATGGCTTATGGCAAGTATAAAGTATAGCACAGCAGCTCGTTTGGATTGTTTTTCTTCACACCGATAAAGTATTTACCGTTGGCTGTGAGATTATCAGCTTGCTTGCGAATAATAAGTTGAAGAATGATGCGGCCAGCGCGGGTGCTAGCAAAGTATAACTATAGCCTGGATCAGACATGCGTTTTTACGATGGTACAGAAAAGAAATAAGATAGCATTCGAAATGGTGATTGAGGAGAACCAGGGTATTATTTATAAAGTGGTAAATACCTACTGCCCCCGCCCCGACGAGCGCGAAGACCTGGCCCAGGAAATTATGCTGCAGCTCTGGAAAGCGTTTGATAAGTATGACACGAAGTACAAAATCTCGACGTGGATGTACCGTGTGGCGCTAAACGTGGCGATCTCTTTTTACCGCAAAAACCAGGCACGGCAACACCTGCGCATACCGATACAGGAAACCGTGACGCACCCTTCCGAAGAAAACCCGGAAAGCCACGAGCAGCAACTCGCCCTGCTGGACCAGTTTATACTAGAGCTGAAGGAGCTGGACAAAGCACTGATGCTGCTTTACCTGGAGCAAAAAGGGCAGCAAGAGATAGCGGATATTCTGGGTATTTCTGTATCCAACGTGTCTACCAAAATTGCCCGCATCAAAGACAAACTAAAGCAAAGATTTTTAACCCATAACGATTCATAAGTATGAAAAAGGACGAGTTACTGGAATTACTGAGCAGCTACGATCACAAGATCAGCCAGGCAAACGCTATCTCTCTGCAAGCAGTTGAAGGGCTGCAGGTTCATAAATCAAAATCAGTTTTAACAGGGCTTCTGTACCAAAGTGTGGCAGAATTGTTAATCGGGGTGGCTGTAACTGTTTTTCTGGCGCTGTTTATCTACTATAATCTAAGCAGCATGAGCCTTGTGGTTGCCGCTGCTATTATTATGGTTTTTATAGTCATAGCTATCTCAGGCTGTATCCGGCAAATCATACGTATCAACCAGTTCGACTATTCGCGGAGCGTTTCGGAAAACCAGCAAATGCTGGCCAGTTTGCAAGCCCATATCATCACGTATCTGCGTTTATCCGTGCTACAGCTGCCTTTATACTTTGCCTACATAATGATTGGGTTTAAAGTGATTTTTGGAGTGAATATCTGGCAGGTTGGAGATACTAGCTGGCTTATTAGCCAGGCGATTTTAAGTATACTTTTTGCGCCGCTTGCCTGGTGGCTGTACCGCAAAATCTCTTACAAGAACCTGCACATCAGTTGGGTTAAACGTGTGGTAGCTGCATCCGGCGGAAAACATGTAACCCAAGCGATGGCTTTTTTGCAGGAGATAGATAGTTTCCGGAAAGGCTAAACGGGCTTGAATGCACCGTTTAATGTGAAAGTGCATGATCGGAGCACCTATCCACCGAATCCATACTTGTTTTCCACATTTCTGTGGAAAACAAGTATGGATAAGTATGTTAAAACAGCTCCCCCTGCACAGGCTGTACAAACTTCATTGGCGGCTTCAGGTCAAAGCCGCATACTTTGTTCAGGCGCTCCACTAAGTATGTTTCCAGTTCCGGGGCCAGTGTATTGTCGGGCTCGTGCACAAAAAAGTATAGCTGGCGCAAACCGTTATCAAACCACTCTTTCAGGCGCTCTACCCAGGCATCTATTCTGGTATAATCGGTTGGGTGCAGGCCGTTGCCCACAAACCGGATCATGGCCGAGGGCGTGGTCAGTCGCATGTGCAGTACATCGCGGCGCCCGGCCACATCGGTTAGCACAGTGCCTGCCTTATACTTCTCCAGCACCGCAAAAAGCTCCTGGCTGGCATCCGCATCGGCAAACCAACCCTCGTGGCGTAGCTCAACGGTTATCGGTATACTTTCAGGGATAAATTGCAGAAACGCTTCCAGGTCGGGCAGTTGGCTTGGCGCAAAGTATGGCGGCAGCTGCAGAAAGGCTTCGCCCAGCTTATCCTCTAGCCCGGCAATGGCTTCGCAAAAGGCTGCGGTTACATCCTGGGTGCTGCGCAAAGCCGCCTCGTGGCTGATGAGCTGCGGAAACTTGGGGCAGAACTTAAAGCCGTGCGGCACGGTGTTTCGCCAGCGGTCGATGGTGTCGGGGCTGGGGATGTGGTAATGCGTGCTGTTGAGCTCAATGGTGCTGAACTGCTTGCCGTACCACAGCAGCGACTCCCGCTCCGGCATGCGGGCCGGGTAGTATTTGCCAACCCAGGCTTTGTTCACCCAAACCGGCAGGCCAATGTATACCTGCGGCTTCCCATCTGTTTTAAACTGCTGCAACAGCGGCAGTGTATCGGGGTGGTTTGGGGGCAGCGTAAAGTCTACGCGGCTGATGTCAGGTAGCTTTCCAAAATCCATACTTTATACTTTAAATTTACTGTACGTACATCGCACGGGCAGCGGCGCGCCTGCACGTGTCTTCGGCTCCGTCTTCTTCCAAATTAGATGAAATCAGGGCGAAAACCGCTTGGCCAGGAAATTTTTTTTAATTATTTTTTATAGGCTATAATCTATATCTGCCATGCATGAAAACATAGCCATACGTGCTTTAATAAGCCATTTCTGCATTACCTGACTTAAGGCAAGTCAAGGCGTTCTACCCATATCCCCCTACACGCTAGGCGCAATAATGGCGCAAATGGCTCCGTTTAAAAACAAATTCCGTAATTTTGCGGCTTCACCAACTATTAAATGATATGAGTCATAATAGAAAGTGCTTTATTTTTTCATTGATCATTTTTCTATTTGTAGGCGTTAGCCAACCAATTTTTGCACAGAACAACTCCGGCCAAACCAAAGTATTAAAAGGCGAGGCATCGTGGTACGGCAGCCGTTACCACGGCAGAAAAACCAGCAGCGGCGAGCGTTATAATAAAAACGACATGACTGCCGCCCACAAAACCCTTCCTTTCGGCACAAAAGTAAAAGTAACCAACCTCGACAACAACGAGTGGGTTATTGTGCGCATCAACGACAGAGGCCCGTTTGTAGGAGACCGTATTATTGATGTTTCGGAAGCGGCGGCACGTAAGCTTGAGTTTCATGGCCAGGGAATCGGCAACGTGAAAGTGGAGGTGCTGGAGTCGAAAGCCGATCTTGCTTCGGCAGTAGGGTTTTCGTTCAATGTGCCATCCTTTGCCAGCAACGAGCTTAGCGCTGACATAGATACCAGAGTTCTGCTGAGCAGAAACTAAGGAGCGGAGGCTGTTGCGGCCATCAAAATTTCTCGAAGTAATTTATCTTTTTAAAAGCGCGGTGCCTGTAGAGGCGCTGCGCTTTTTTGCTTTATAGCCCCTGCTTTGGTAGAAGTATAGTCTTGCTTCATCTATAAAATACTGTTTTTAAGCTGATAAGCCACACCTGTACTTTGAGATGAAAAATAGAATTGCTATACTTAAGATACCAAAACAAAACTCATTACACTTATCTAACCTTTCTGAACTTGAAAAGACGAAACTTCCTTGAACTATCGGCGCTGGGCTTTGGGGGCTTAATGTTGCCATCCATCCCCGTGTTCGGAGATATCATCTCTCCGGAGCGCGCGCTGGAGCAGGTCGATCCGGCACTGAAAAAGCGGCTGGCCGACGTAGCCCTGAACTCCGCTAAATCCAAAGGTGCCTCTTATGCCGATGTGCGCATTGGCCGCTATCTGCAGCAATACATCTTTACCCGCGAGAAGCAGGTGCAGAACATCGTGAACGCGGAGTCTTACGGCGTAGGCGTGCGTGTGCTGGCCAATGGCACCTGGGGCTTTGCTGCCACTTCTGATGTATCGGATAAAGGTATAGCCAAAGCCGCTGAGCAAGCTGTGGCTATTGCAAAGGCTAACGCGAAGCTGCAGAAAGAGCCGGTGCAGCTGGCTCCTGTGCAAGGTTATGGAGAGGTAAGCTGGCGCACTCCAATCGAGAAAAACGCTTTTGAAGTGCCCGTAGGCGAAAAAGCGGACCTGCTGTTAGCTGCCAACGCCGCCGCTATGGATAACGGCGCCAACTTCGTGAACTCAGCCTTGTTCCAGGTAAACGAGCAGAAATACTTTGCCTCTACCGAAGGCTCATATATAGACCAGGACATTCACCGCATCTGGCCAAACTTTACCGTTACGGCCGTAGATAAAGCCAGCGGCAAGTTCAGAACCCGCGAAGCACTGAGCGCTCCGATGGGCATGGGTTACGAGTACATGAACCCGAAGGCATCAGAAAAAATAAAAGGCCCGGAAGGCACTGGCCTGATGGGCTACCGCTACGCCTACGATATGCTGGAGGATGCAACCCTGGCAGCCAAGCAAGCCAGGGAGAAGCTTTCGGCTAAATCAGTAATGGCTGGCAAGTATGATCTTGTACTTGACCCGAACCACCTCGGCCTTACGATACACGAGTCTGTTGGCCACCCACTGGAGCTGGACCGCGTGCTGGGTTACGAGGCAAACTATGCAGGCACTTCTTTCGCCACGCTGGATAAGTGGAAAACCAAGAACTTTAAGTATGGCTCTGATAAGGTGAACATCTTTGCAGATAAAACACAACCGGGATCGCTGGGCTATGTAGGCTGGGACGACGAGGGTGTGAAGACAAAGAAATGGGACCTGATCAAAGACGGTACACTTGTAAATTACCAGGCCATCCGTGACCAGGCGCACATCATTAATGAGCCGGAATCGCATGGCTGCTGCTACGCCGACAGCTGGAGCTCGGTGCAGTTCCAGCGCATGCCAAACGTATCGCTGGCGCCGGGCAAGGAGAAGAAGAATGTGGATCAGTTGATAAGTGGTGTGGATAAAGGCATCTATATTGCGGGCCGCGGCTCCTACTCCATCGACCAGCAGCGCTACAACTTCCAGTTCGGGGGCACCACCTTCCACGAGATCAAGAACGGTAAAATTGTTGGTCCGCTTGAGGATGTGGCCTACCAGAGCAATACCCAGGAATTCTGGAACTCCTGCTCCGACATGTGCGACGAAAGCGACTACCGCCTGTTCGGTTCGTTCTTCGATGGCAAAGGCCAGCCTAGCCAGGTAAGCGCTGTATCGCATGGCTCTGCCCATACGCGCTTTAACGGTGTGAACGTGATAAACACAGCGCGTAAAATCTAGATTAGTTTAGAGTTAATAGTTAAAAGTGGATTAGCCAGAGAGCAGTCAAGCTTACAGCGACTGACTTTCTAACTTTTTAACCTTCTAACTTCCTTAACTCATAACTCTCAACTCTTAACTAAAAGAAGATGGCAATATTATCAAAAGAAGAAGCTCAGGCGATACTGAAGAAAGCGCTGGGTTTTTCGAAGGCTGACGAGTGCGAGATTACGCTCAGCGGCAACAACGGCGGCAACATCCGCTACGCCAGAAACGAGGTATCCACGAGCGGTGCAGAGGAGAACGTATCCATGGCCGTGGAATCTAGGTTTGGCAAGCGCTCCGGAGTGGCCACTATAAATGAGTTCGACGATAAATCGTTAGAGAAAGTAATTCGCCGCTCAGAGGAGATTGCGCGCCTGGCACCGGAAAGCCCGGAGTATGTGGAGTTGCTTGGGCCGCAAAAGTATATCACTACCAAAGAGCATTTCGACTCTACGGCTAAAATAGACCCGGCTTACAGAGCCGATGCAGCCGCTAAAAGTATAAAAGCAGCCGCCGATAAAGGACTTACAGCCGCGGGTTTTCTGGAGCACTACACCCGCTTCACGGCTAAAATGAATAACAAAGGCCTGTTTGCTTATCATCCGTCTACCGTAGTAGATTTTTCGGTAACCATGCGTACGGAAGACGGCACCGGCTCCGGCTACGTAACCCAGGATTTCTCGGACGTAAGTAAGCTGGACACGGGCAAAGCCTCGCAGATAGCCGCTGAAAAAGCCGCTAACTCCCGCAGTGCCAAAGCCCTGGAGCCAGGCAAGTATACAGTTATATTAGAACCAGCTGCTTCCATTGACCTGCTGCAAAACATGTTCTATAACATGGATCAGCGCAATGCCGAAGAAGGCCGCAGCTTTATGAGCAAGCCGGGCGGCAAAACCAAAGTAGGCGAAAAGCTGGTGGATGAGCGCATCACGGTGTACTCAGACCCAACCAATGCCGAGGTGCCTTCCGCTCCATTTTCTGGTGACGGCCGCCCGCAGCAGAAAGTTGTATGGGTAGATAAAGGTGTGGTGAAAAACCTGTACAATAGCCGATTCTGGGCTTCGAACAAAGGAGCCGTGTCAGTTCCGCCTCCAAGCAACATTATTATGGAAGGCGGCAACCAGTCGCTGGAAGATATGATCAAGAGCACTAAGCGCGGCATACTAGTTACGCGCCTCTGGTACATCCGCTCTGTAGATCCGCAGACGTTGCTGTACACCGGCCTCACCCGCGACGGTACTTTCTACATCGAGAATGGCAAGATCATGTACCCGGTGAAGAACTTCCGTTTCAACGAGAGCCCTATCATCATGCTCAACAACCTGGAAGCCCTGGGTAAGCCGCAACGCATCAGCGGCAGTCTTATTCCGCCAATGAAGATCCGTGACTTTACCTTCACGAGCCTTTCGGATGCAGTATAGAAACTGCTGATTTATACTTTGGATGCCGTATGCAGCAGTGCTGTGTGCGGCATTCATTTTCATACTATGAAACTTTATGCTTGCCCAATATCAAGTTATAATATTGTTAAAAGATATAAATCCTGGACTTAAAACTGGAATGGCAGGAGTTATATTTGAGGTTTGGGATAAAGAAACATTTGAAGTGGAGTTTCTAGATCAAGATGGTTTTAACTATACCTATAGTGGCCAAATAACTTTTACGTTGAAACAGAGTGATATCAAACCATTAGAAGTATAAAACTCAAGACTCAGAACTCTTAACTCAGAACTCCCATCGTGCAACCCTTCACCTTCGTGCGCCTGCAATACCGCTCCGGCAACTGGGATACCGACCCGCGTATGCCGAGCAACCTGCTGCACTCGCTTATCCAGTACACCACGGTGCCGGTAAACGAGCAGGAGAAGGTGGTGTCGCTAGAAAGCTCGGAGTTGTTTAAGTACCCTTTCAGCTACCTGAGCGGGCACAAGCTGGTGCAGTTTAACCAGAAGGAGCGGCAAAACTTTAAGACCTATGTGCAAAACGGCGGTTTCGTGTTTGTGGATGATTGCAACCACGACGTAGACGGGCTTTTTGCCAAGTCGTTTGAGGAGCAGATGCGGCAGCTGTTCGGAGCAAGTGCGCTCAAGAAAATCCCGAACAACCATAAGCTGTACCAATCTTTTTTCACCTTCGAGGAAGGCCCACCCACTACCAGCTTCGAGCTTAACGGCTGGGGCGATGACCTGGTGCACGATTACCTGAAAGCGATAGAGATAAACGGGCGCATTGCCGTGCTCTACAGCAACAAAGATTATGGTTGCGAATGGGACTATGACTTCCGGAACAAGCGCTGGCTGGCAGAGGATAATACCAAGTTCGGAGTGAATATAATAATGTATGCGCTGACGAGTTAATTTGTCAGAATCAGGATTTACAGGATTTTAGGATCAACAGGATTCTTATAGATGATGATTACATCTATGCATTTCTTAAGAGGGGGAATTTCCAGTTTTTAGATTCTTAAAGAATAAGTTCTGTAGTGAAATGCTGCTGAAAAGTATAGTAGATTCTTTTAGAAACGTAGCTATGCAAGTATAGCCTGAGCCCGGTGCACCAACAACAATTTTTTGTTTGAGCGTTTAGCGAGTTCAAAATTGTCTTGACTCTTTTGCTTACTTTTCTCATCAAGGAGAAAAGTAAGGCCCCGCCGGCAAGGCGAGCTATGAAACAAATAAAGTTGAGCATGAGAAAGCTTCAGCTATAACAAAATACTAGTCAAAGTATAACATGACTGAACCAGACATAACCCGCCTGCTGGCAAAGCTCCCACAGCTAAAGCAGGAGATACAGAAAGTAATCGTGGGCCAGGAGGAGGTGCTCGACGAGGTGCTGATTACCATGATGGCCGGTGGACACGGTTTGTTGGAAGGCGTACCAGGACTCGCCAAAACGTTGCTCGTGCGCACGCTCAGCAACGCTATGGATTTAGGCTTTAGAAGGATTCAATTTACTCCGGACCTGATGCCAACCGACATCCTCGGCACCGAAGTACTGGAAGAAGACCATGCCACCGGCAAGCGCTTTTTCAAGTTCAACGAGGGGCCGATCTTCTCGAACATCGTGCTGGCCGATGAGATAAACCGTACGCCACCCAAAACGCAGGCCGCCTTGCTGGAGGCCATGCAAGAGCACGAGGTAACCTACGCCGGAACAACATACTTCCTGCCCAAGCCCTTCTTCTTGCTGGCCACCCAAAACCCCATAGAGCAGGCCGGAACCTACCCGCTTCCCGAAGCGCAGCTAGACCGCTTCCTGCTTTTCATCAAAATAAAATACCCCACCGAGCAGGAGGAGCTAAACATACTGTCCAGCACCACCGGCACACGGAAGGCGCAGGTGCAACCCATACTTAGCGGGGAAGAGGTGATGCTGCTGCGCCAGCTGGTCCGCGAGGTAAGTATAAGCGACGAGCTTCTGGGCTTTGTAAACCAGATTGTACGCGCCACCCGCCCCGACAGCACAAGTATAGACTTTATAAAACAGTATTGCCGCTGGGGAGCCGGGCCACGCGCCGGGCAGGCACTTATACTTACTGCCAAAGCCAGAGCCTTGTTAAATGGCCGTTTCGCTGTAACCGTGGAGGATATTAAAACAATGGCCTACCCTGTGCTTCGCCACCGCGTGCTGGTCAACTTCGCTGCCGAAGCCGAGCGCGTAACGCCAGACAAGGTGGTAGATGAACTGCTGCAAAGTATAAAACTTCCGAAGGCGGTGCTGGTATAAAGTATCCAACCACCCCCAGCCCCTCCTTGTCTAAGGAGGGGAGTTAAAATGCCTGGCGCGGGTTTGCAACCCGTGACGTGGAATAAGTGCGAGTCTCCAGACTCGCTTATACTATTTGCAAAACAAAAGCAGAAACAGATGCACGAGACAGACATAGTAAAGCTGACGGAAACAGGAACTGACCTCCTGCGGAAAATGCTGGGCGCGCGCATCTGCTACTTCATCACGGATAGTATAAAAATTGAGGCCAGCGGCAGTAAGGTGCGGTATTGGGCGCTGGAGTTCGCGGTAGGCCTTACCACCAACAAGCGCGACCAGAGTTTCATCAACATCAGCGCCGATTACAAGCTCTCCTCCAGATCCTCGACCACCTACTACGGCTTCGAGATAGAGGAAAGCAAGGTGCCGTTGCGCAAAGAGAAGCTGCTGCAGTCTGGGCAATACTCGGAGATAAAGGTGCTGTCGGGGCAGGTGTTGATGATAGAAGTATACCAGGACTGGAACCAGGAGTTCGACGAGACCATCCATTACGACGCCGCCATCGTGCTTTACACCGACTCCCAAAAGTATATGCTAAAGGTCCGCGAAGAGCTAGTTGGTGGGGTGGATGTTATTTTGGATGAAGCCGCTATTGAGGCGGAGCTGGTGGATTTAAAGTTAAGGCAGAGTTTGGTGTAGGTAGATTATACTTATTGTCTAAAGATGATACCTGATTATATTAAGCTAAGTCGAGGTGGAATTAAATTTTTTCAACTGTTTATTCTACTGTTCTCTTCTCTACTGGCATTATTTAATGTGCTATTTGTATGGTCTGAACCTACAAAAAATATGATAGTAGTTACACTTATTAGTACTGCAGGACTTGTTACTTTAAATTTACTTTATGCAAAAATTTATGATGTAAAAATCGAGAATCATGAAATCATCATTGAGAACTTGTATGCTAAGGTTGAGTTCTGTGGAGAGGATCTTACAGCAATAAAAGGCGTGCATCCTATTCCATTCTTATATAAGGTGGTTATAGGCAAAAGAAACTATTTTTTCTTTGGGAACTTGGCACTCGCTCTTAAAGAATTTACAGCAAGTACAGCTGAAGCTCTAGAAGCTATTACGATTCAATTTAAAAAGCGTAAGCGTAAATAACATTCGAGACACTAGTCCTTGAGCACCCACAAATTCATCGACCCGAAGGTACTGGCTACCATAAAAGACCTGCCGCTGTTGGCTAAAACGGTGGTGGAGGGCTTTTTGGCGGGGCAGAACCAGAGTTTGCGGCGCGGCGCGGGGCTGGAGTTTAGCCAGTACCGCAGCTACCAGCCCGGCGACGACCTACGCCAACTCGACTGGAAGATGTTTGCCCGCTCCGACCGCTATTACATCCGCGAAGCCGAGGTAGACACCAATATCACGGTGCGGTTTATACTGGACGGCAGCGCCTCGATGGCACACGAAGATGAAAACGGCATCAGCAAGATGGATTATGCGCGGTTCTTGGTGGCCTCGCTGGCATACCTGGCCACCACGCAGGGCGATGCCGTGGGCCTTTATGTGCTGCACGAGAACCAGCTCATCAACCTAACGCCCCGCTCCGATAACATGCATTTGCAACGCTTCTGGCATCAACTGGCAGAAATTAAGCCGCAAGGTAAATTTCCGGGTATGGAGGTGGCCGCCAACCTGTTTGCCGACAGGCGGCAGAAGGAGCTTACCGTTTTTCTGTCGGATTTGTACGAGCATGAAAGCGAGATAAAAGATTTGCTGTTTAAGCTGGGCGCACAAGGCCACGAGCTACTACTGATGCACCTAATGAGCCGCAACGAACTGGACTTCAGCTATACCGGCACCCTCACCTTCGAGGACCTGGAAACCGGGCAAACCCTGCAGGTAAGCAGCGCCTCGCAACGGCAAGCATACTTGGCCAGGCAGCAGGAGTGGCTACAGGAAACCGAAAAGGCGCTGCGCAACCACCAGATCGCCTACAACCGCTTCGTAACCGACGAGCCGCTGGATAAGGCGCTGCGTACATTCCTGCAAAAGCGACTGCTTTATTGATTGTTGGTTGTTAAATGGTTGATTGTTGTTTTGAGTATTTAAAAGATATTTATGGCGCGAGAGTACTTGCGTGTAGCAGGCTATAGTTTGAGCCTCTGGCTCAGTTGAGTTACGAACTCAACATTATATTTAAGCACGGGTTGCAAACCCGCGCCAGTAAGAGAGTCATCAGTTTAAATAACTACAAGTATAAAATTAAAGAAATAGAAAAGTCCTCCTTTGAAGGGGGCGGGGGAATGAAATCGTTCCCAAAACGAATTCCTAATTCTTAACTCTAAATTCCTAATTGATACTAACAGCACCATACTGGCTACTTGCAGCATCGGCTATACTTATCCCGATCGCCATTCATCTGTGGAACAAGCGGCAGGGGAAGACGGTGAAAGTGGGTAGTTTGCGCTGGCTGGAGGCCTCGGCGAGTAACCGCTGGAGCAGTATAAAGCTGAACAATTTCTGGCTGCTGGTGCTGCGTAGCCTTATACTTATACTCTTGGCTGTGGCGCTCGCGCAGCCAGTTTGGGTACATGATGCTCAAAAAACCGAAGGCGCAAAAGCAGTTGTAGTTAGCGAGGAGCTGCTGTATACTTCGGCACTCAAGCCTATCAAACCAACCATCGATTCGCTGCTGCAGCGCGGCTATACCTTGCATGCTTATACTTCTGATTTTACGCAAATACCGCAGGAGACATGGCAGCAAATCACAAGCCGCACCCACAATAGTATAACAGCGAGCAGGTATAACTATTGGGGCCTTTCGCAGGCTTTGGCAGCAAGGTATAAAAACCCGCAGGATAGTGTGTGGCTCTTCACCTCCGATCAGCAACAGCATTTTGCCGGTGCACGCCCCGAAGCTTTGCCGCAGCACATCCGTTGGGTTCCGGTGGCTACGGAGGCGCGTGTAAATTGGCTGCAAGCAGCCATTCAAACCTCTCCCGATAGCCTCTTGCTTATACTTGGCCAAAGCTCCCGCGAGGGCACCAGTTACAGCAAACACAGCATTACGGCATCAACCCCAAGTATAAACCTCCCCAATAAACAGCAAGTGCAGCTTATACGGCAACAAGATTCGCTGCAAGCCACCATCTCCGGCAACAGCAGCAAAGTACTTGTGCAAACAAAGCCGCTGCAGGTAGCCATACTTTCCGGTGAGGCGCAGCAAGCGGAGGCGCGGTACATCAAAGCGGCCTTGCAATCCATCAGCAGCTATACGGGTTTGCCCATAGAGGTTAAGGCTGATACGGCAGAAGTGGATTGGCTTTTCTGGTTTCGAAGCGAGGACGTGCCCGCTAGCATAAACCAGCAGGTAAGGCAAGGCTTGCAAGTATGGGTGCAACGGCAGACGGATGATCAGGTGGAGCAGGTAAATTTTACAACAGCCGCGGCACCGCTGAAAGTGCGGCAGGTAGGCAAAGGTAGCATCTACCAGTATACTGGCACATTGGCACTAGACATGCAACTGCCCGAGCAGCTGTTGCCGCTACTTTTGCCAACTAACAAGGCCACCTATGACTACCGCGCCCTTGATGAGCAACAACTGCTGCCTGCAAACCGGGCACAGGCAGCAGCCGAAACTACCCCAAAATCAGCGCAGGCTAATTTACTGAAATGGATTGTTTTAGCGGCCTTTGTTTTATTTTTAATAGAGCGGGTAATCGCCGGCAGGCGCAGCAAAGTATAACTATGGCCTCAGCAGAAAGCATCTATATCCTCCAACATATCCGCAGGCAATACGTGCAGGCGAAACTGTGGCTGTATGCGCTGCAAACGCTGGCAGTTATACTTTTGGGCGTGGCCATACTTTGGCGCTGGAAAATGGAGGCTCCAATTTTAGCCGCAACAGCCATTGCCATACTTGCCAGCGCTATAGTATACTTTATACTTCGTTGGAGATCGGTTTCTAAAACGAGCCTGCACCAAGTGGCCCGCCACCTGAACCGCCAATACCCGCAACTGCAGGACAGTACCGAACTGCTGCTGCACGCGCCCGACAACTTGCTTCAAAAGCTACAGCAACAGCGCTTAACCATTACGCTAAACGAGCTGCACCCGGAGCAGCAGAAAACCTTTAGCCTACGCGGCACGGCTACCTATACCTTTCTGGGGCTGGCGCTGCTGCTTTCGGTAGGGATTTTATACTTGCCGGCGGCTCCGCTTGGCTCAGTTGCGCCTAAAAGTATAGAGTTAGAGTTTCCAGACGCACTTGTCGCCGCCGCCGATACAGCCGCCAAGATTGAAAAGATCGAGATCACCATTACACCGCCCGGCTATACCGGTAAAGCTACTTACCGCGCCGAAAGCCCTAATTTACGTGTAGAGGAGGGCGCTACCGTTACCTGGCAGATCAGAACAAATAAACCGGCGCAATTGCAATTTGGCCTGAACGAGCAGCAGCCTGCCAGCTTTAAGACGCAAAATGGCAACTATACTTTCTCCCGCCGCTTCAGCGAGTCAGGCTTGTACACCATCAACCTCAACGGGCAAAAATCGGCTTTTTATACTTTGGAAATTATCCCCGACGAGGCACCGGTCATCCAGATCAGCAAACCCAACGAGTACACCGAAATACGGCTAGGCGAGCCGCAGCGCGTAAGGCTGCAGGCGCAACTCACCGACGATTACGGCATCCGGGAGGCCAGCATGATCGCCACGGTGGCAAAAGGCTCTGGCGAGGCCGTAAAGTTTCGGGAAGAAAAAATTAAACTGAACCTGAGCGGCAGCAGCCGCAACTACACCATCAACCAAACCTTGAACCTGCAAAAGCTGGGCATGGGCTACGGCGACGAGCTATATTTTTACCTGCAGGCCTGGGACCGCCACCGCGGCTACACCCGCTCCGAAACATACTTTGTCCAGATCGAGGACACCGTAATTGTAGAGGCCAGCTTCGACATGACAGCCGGCGTAAACCCGGTGCCGGAGTATTTCCGGAGCCAGCGCCAAATTATCATCGACACCGAAAAGCTGATAAAAGAGCAGAAAAACATTAGCCGGGCAGTATTTGAGGAGCGCTCCAACAACATCGGGGTAGACCAAAAGCTGCTGCGCCTGCGCTACGGCAAGTTTCTGGGCGAGGAGTTTGAGAGCGGCATCGGGCCGGGCGGCGGCATACCCGAGGGCGCAGAGGGCCACGAAGAGGCGGAGCATTTTGAAGGCGATGGGCACGACCACCCTGAGTTTGCCGACCAGAACAGCCCCGAGGCCCTGCTCGACCCTTACCTGCACAAGCACGACCAGGAGGGCGAAGCCACGCTTTTTGAACCAGCTGTGAAAGCCAAACTGAAAGGCGCGCTGGCGCAGATGTGGGAAGCTGAACTGCGTTTGCGCACGCACAAACCCAAAGAGGCATTGCCTTACGAGTACAAAGCGCTTCGGATGTTGAAGGATGTGCAGCAATCGCAGCGGGCATACGTGGCAAAAACCGGATTTGAGGCGCCGCCCCTAAAAGAACCGGAACTGCGCCTGTCGGGTGAGTTGGATAAGATAACGCCCCTGAATGAGCAAAAAAATATAGATGAGAAGCAGGAGCTGCCACATACACGCGCCGCGCTAAACTGGCTGGCCAAGTATAAACAAACTCACAAGTATAAACCTGCTGATGCACAGGTACTGGAGCAGGCGGGGCAGGAACTGGCGGAGCACGCGCTGAGTAACTCGGGCAAAAACCTAAAAGCGCTGCAAGATGTGCAGCAGCTGATAACAGAAGTAAAAGCCGGCAAAGAGTTGTGCGCCTCCTGTCTGGCGGGTGCAGAGCAGGCCTGGACGGAGCTGCTGCCCTCGGTAAAACAAACACCGCAGCCAAAGCAGGCTGTAAGAAGCAAGCTGGCGCAGGAGTATATGGAGCGGTTGCGGGAGAGGTGAAAAAGTTAGAGGGTTAGAGAGTTTGGGAGTTAGAGAGTTGTACCCCGGCCCTCCCCTAAAAACAGGGGAGGGAGTCTGACTCAAGCTCCGTTAGCAGCGGCTATCGAACTGATCCCAATCCTTGGGTTGAGCCCTCCCGGGCTGGAGGGAGCCAAAGTAAGAAATGAAACGAGCAGGTAGTGGGGCCGTGGATGAACAAAAGCTAGACAGTATAGCTTGGCTCCAGTTACAGACAATAAACAGCAGCCAATGAGTATAGCAGAAACAAAAACTAAACTATGATCCAATTCAACACCCACATCGCCTTACTCCAGCACCTGCCCGGCATGCACTACCTGGAAGTGCCGCAGGAAGTGGTGCAGCAACTGGGCACGCTCAAAATACGCCTGCACTGCACGGTTAACCAAGCGCTGACTTTCCAGTGTGGGCTAATGGCCTTGGGCGAGGGCAAAGCCTATATCAGCATCAGTAACAAGCGCATGCAGCAGCTGGGGGTAAGGTTGCATGATACGGTGGCGGTAACTTTGGAGAAAGACAATAGCGCATACGGCACTGAAATGCCTGCCGAAATGGAAGAGTTGCTGGTGCAGGACGAGGAAGGCAACCGTCGTTTCCTGCTTCTAAAACCAGGCATACAGCGCTATATGCTCAATCATGTGTCGGCGGTAAAAAGCCCGCAGCTGCGCGTGGACCGTGCTATTACTTTAATCGAGAACCTGAAAACACTGCCGGAAGGCAAGGAGAATTTCCGGGCCATGCTGGGGCTGCCTCCGCGATAAGAAAAGATATCTATGATGTATTATACCTGGCTGATAGCAATACCGATCATACTTGTGCTGTTGTGGCTGGCCTGGCGTCGGCCAAACCGGCAGCGGCTGGGCTGGCGTTTGGCGGCAAGTATGGTGGCGGGCATTAGCTTGGTGCTACTGGTTTTTCCGCCGGTTACGCAGCAAGACATTAACCCCAGCGCTGCCATTCTGTTAACCGAAGGCTACAACCCCGACACCCTGGAAGCACTGCTGCAGCAGGAAGAGGCGAAGCCGCAAATCTATACTTACCACACCTCCAAAATAGCCGGCGGCACCTTACTTAATACCTTGCTACAACTGAGGCAGCATCAGCCCGGGCTGCAGACACTGCACCTGCTAGGCTATGGCTTGCCAACGCAAGAACTAGAGCAACTGGAAGGCCTGTACCTGCAGCCGCACCTTTCGGAGCCACCGGCTGGCATACAAACGCTTGATTGGCCGCAACGCGTAAAGCTAGGGCAGGCAGTGGAGGTAAACGGCAAGTATAACGGCGGGGCAAGCGATGCTATGCTATACATGCACGCAGCCGGCCAACTGCAGGATTCAGTTGCGTTGCCGCCCGATAGCACCCATTCAATCCGGATGCGTTATATCCCGAAAGTAAAAGGACGCGCAGTGTATACTTTGCTGCAGAAAACCGGAACGCAAACCGATACCTTGGGCCAACTGCCTGTGCACATAGAGGAGCCGCAACCGCTCGGCGTGCTGCTTTTGGCCGCCACACCCAACTTTGAGTTCAAATTCCTGAAAAACCATCTGGGCGAGCTGCAGCACCGGGTGGCCTATCGGTCCAACATCAGCAAAAACCTGAACCAAAGCGAGTGGCTGAACATGCCTAAAACAGATTTAGCCCGGATTACGCCACGGTTGCTACAGAATTTTGATGTGGTGGTAACGGAGCCGGAAGCCCTGCAAAACCTAAGCCCCGGCGAACGCACTGCTTTGCAACAGGCTGTTTCTTCGGATGGCTTAGGTGTACTGAGTATTGCCGCTGCGCCTGTTAAAAACCGCAGTATAGCTTTTTTTACCGCCTTTGATGCCCGGCGTGTTGCCCAGCAGGAGAGCCGTAGCGTGCGTGCCTCTTGGGCTGGTACTGATGCCGCTACGGCCACAGCCGCACCTTATACGTTGGTAAATGCGCCTGCAATTTCAGCTCTAATTTCAGAAACGGGAAACAATATGCTGGCTGGTGCCCGAAAGGCGGGTTGGGGTAACGTAGCGATGAGTTTGGTGCCGCAAACATTCCCGTGGCAGCTCGAGGGCAAGGAGGAAGTATACGCCAGCTATTGGGCCACACTGTTATCGGCGGTGGCAAAAGAGCAGGTGCAGGAGCAGTTCTGGCAGGTGGCGCAGCCGCAGTTCCCGCAGCCAAACCAACCGGTGCAGCTCACGTTCACGGATTATGCTTCCAGCAGCACGCCAGCTTCCGCCACAGTAACGCGCTTAGCCGACTCCACAAGTATAAACCTGCCGCTGGCGCAGCACATGCATCAGCCTGAAGAATTTAGCGGCGACTTCTGGCCGCGCCATAGTGGCTGGTACCAGGTGCAGGCAACAGGGGCACTGCCATACTTTTTCTTTGTGCAGGACTCCACAGGTTTTAGCTTTGAAGGTATAGCCTACCGCCACGCCGCCACAAAGGCTTTTGCCGCGCAGCAAAGTATAAATCTTGCCGAGGGAGCTATAGCTTATAATGAGGAGCCGGTGCCGTTGGTATGGTTCTTTGTGCTGTTTGTGCTGAGTAGCTCTTTTCTGTGGCTGGAGGAGAAGTTTTAAAGCTATCTGGCTTGTTTCCCTATACTCTGATTTCGGAATACCAATGTGTCACTAAATAAGCTGCGAGATGTAAAGGAAAGCAGGGTGTAATCTTGATTGTAAACGTACCTTTGTGGGAGTAACTTACTTCCTTTCCTGCTGTACACTTCTGTAACATACACCCTCTCATTTGGGAATATGTTTACGTACCGATCTAAATGCGTCATCATAAGGAATGACGTTGTAGACATCTCTTTGTATGTATCAAATACATAGCTTGTGTCTCTCATTGTTGACAGCATCAGTAAGTCAATTGAGTCTCTCACACCTGTTTTTTCATTCGTGAAGAACACCCGTTCGTATAGCTTCCCATTTAGCTTCGGGAAAAACTTGGAAAATTTCAGTGAACTATCACGTAACAGATAGCTTCTCATCACTATCATGCTGCTGTCGTCTGTTACCTCGATAAAGATATCATTGGGTCGCTCCACATCTAATTTTAGAAGGTACCGGTTTTTGCCTTCAGCAGGTGTTTCCTGCTGCTCATTGCAGCTATTCAGGCCGAACAAGGGTAAGAACAATAAGATTAGTGCATACTTCATCTTGCTTGAAGGTTTACACCCCCACCCTCAGCTTCGCGGCAAAAGTATCCAGTAGTTGGATCAGGTCAGGGATGCTCTCCAGGTTTAACGTATGGCCAACGTTTGGCAGCACCTCCAGTTCTGCGTTTGGCAGCGCCTGGTACATGGCCTGGCCCATCTCCACGGTACACAGCGGGTCCTCCTCACCCTGCACCACCAGTACAGGCACCTGTACCTTCTTCAGTTCCTCCAGGTAATTGCCGCTTTCCTTGGTGGCTTGTGTCAGTTTTAGGATATTCTCCGGCGCAGGGCTTTGATTTGATTTGGCATTTTTCAGGTTCTCAATGCTGATGATCGGGTTCAGGAAATAGCTTCGGCCGAGCACCGTCGGCAGCATCACGTCCAGCATCAGCGGGTAACCTCCGGCTTTCAGGGCCACCTCCCAACTGGTGCCGATAGCATCAAAATAAGCATCCTTGTACGGGAAGGTAGACAGCAGCGCCCCCGCCTGCGCCAGCTCCGGGTGGTTCACCAGAAAACGTTGCGCCACGGCTCCGCCATACGAGATGCCCACTACCATCGTATTGGGCAGGTTCAGCGTTTTCAGCAGGTCAGCCAGGTCGGCGGCGTGACCCTCGAAGCTGCGGTGCTCCGGAGCCGCATCGCTCTGCCCCTGAAACAGCAGGTCCACCAGTACCAGCCTGTACTTTTTGCCCAAGGCATGCACCAGCCCCGCCCAGGCTGCTGTAGACTGCGACAGTCCGTTCAGGAAAACCATGGCCTGCGCAGCTTCAGGGTTGCCGTGCAGTTCGTAGTACAGCTGTAGTCTGTCGGGTAAAGTATGCTTCATGTGCTTTTCTTTTTTGATGATATCCTTATTAACGAATATAGCGAAATATGTGGAAAAGCGAAAGGTGCAGGCGCAACTGCAAACCTGCAGATTAACATTACCAACAATAAATAACCATTAATGCATCAGGGCGGATTTCACCATGATAAACTCGTTGATGTTATCAGTGTTAATAACGCCGGCCAGGCGGCCATTTTCGAGCACAGGGTAAAGCGGAACGCGCGTCTTCTGAAGCTCGGTGTAAGCGTCGGAGAGCTTGTCCTGCACGTTAAAAGTCTTCACTTCAGCCGACATCACTTTGGCTACTGTCGTCTCCATTTGTTCCTCTTTCACCGCCTGTATGAGCTGCGAGCGGGTAAGCGTGCCTACCACCGTACCTTCCTCCTCCACAATAAACTCATGCTCTGAGCCTGTGAGCAGCTTGTTGAGTGCATCGCGCACGGTATTAGTGGGAGCAAGGGAGACAAAGCTCGTCATCATACCCTCGCGTACGCTGTGGCCGCGCAGAAAGTCGAGGTGCTGGACTACCAGGTTCTCAGAATAAGCCCCAAAGAAAACGAAAGCACCGATCAGGATCAGGAACGGGTTATAGAAGAATCCGATGAAAATGAAGAAAATGGCCAGCAGCTGACCCAGGTTGGCGGCTATTTGCGTGGCACGCACACGGCCCAATTTAAAGGCCAGCAGCGCCCGCAGCACGCGCCCGCCATCCATCGGGAAGGCAGGTATGGCATTAAACAGCACCAGCACCACATTTACAAAAAGCAGCAGGTAAAGAAAGTTAGAGGGCGTAATGCGTACAAAAAACTCTTCGGCAGGCATGTTTTGAAGCGAGGGGAGTATCAGCCAAAGTATAAGCGCAATTACTACGTTTACGGCTGGCCCGGCCAAAGCTACCAACAGTTCCTGTTTCGGCTTCTCCGGCATCTTCTCCAGGCTGGCCACCCCGCCAATGGGCAGCAGCGTGATCATTTTGGTGTTGATGCCATAATGTTTTGCCGTTAGAGCGTGCCCCAGCTCATGCAGCACCACACATAAGAAAACAGTAAGTATAAATCCTATGGCCAGCAAAATAGTGGGTAAGTTGCTGCC
Source organism: uncultured Pontibacter sp. (assembly GCF_947495565.1). Taxonomy (GTDB): domain Bacteria; phylum Bacteroidota; class Bacteroidia; order Cytophagales; family Hymenobacteraceae; genus Pontibacter. The sequence continues at coordinate 41,655 of NZ_CANLZM010000012.1, read as the reverse complement.
GCGTTGCGCTTCGGTAAAAGCCACCCATCCCAACAGGAGCACGAATGTCCAGTGCACCAGTATTTTTATACCTGCCACTCTGCCTAAGTTCAGCGACCATTTCATCGGCTTTCTCCGTTAGTGTTCAGTAAATTAACGCATTGGTCAAGGCTAATGTTTACAGTGCCTTAAAATGCGCAGGGCCGGCTACTTTTAAGGTAACCGGCCCCGCCAGATGTTTCGTCTTTCTTGCCTAATCAAGCTTGGCCACAAAAGCCTTTACGTGCTTCCGGAACTGCTCCGGCTGCTCCTGGTACGGGCAGTGGCCGGTGTCCATCACGCGGTAAGTAGCTTTAGGGAATTTGAATGTCTTGTAATGCTCCGGGCCAATGGAGTAGTCATACTTGCCTGCGAACACCAGCACCGGCATTTTCATACTTGCTGTCTTGGTGGTGAAGTCCTGGCCGTACTCCTCGTAGCCCCATACCTTGGAGCCGAACTGCCAGTTCAGGGTCGTGTCCATCACGGCGTTCATGGCATCGAACATGGCTTTGTCGCGGTACATCATTTTATACATAAGCCCCTTCTCGTTGAGTTTTTGCACCACGCCGCCCAGCGCCTGCCCCACCGGCTCGCCCGGCTTGCGCAGCTCCGACACCGGCACCTGCAGGAAACGCGCTCCTTCGTTCACGTAGCTCTCCAAAGAGTTGTTGATGTTAAGCGTGCTGTTGACGTAGATGAGCCCCTGCACCTGCTGCGGATGCTGGTAGGCATACTCTGTGGCCATGGTGCCCCCGAAAGAGTGTGGCATCAGTAGCCATTTATTATAGCCCAGGTACTGGCGCAGCTCCTCAAAATCCTGCACCACGCGGGTCAGGGAGTAATCGTTTTTATCAGAACCGCCGGAACGGCCGCATCCGCGCTGGTCCACGTAGATCATCTGCAGGTCCTGCTCCACCACATCGCCGCCAAGGGCATAGAAGTACTTGGGCCAGGAGCCGGGGCCCCCGTGTATAAACAGGCAGGGCTTGCCTTCGCCGGCTATGCGCACGTACAGCTGCACACTGTCGGAGGTGGTAAAGAAGAATTGCTTTTGCTGCGCCTGGCTAAGATGGGGCAGCGTACTGGCAAGTATAAACAGCAGTACAAGGAATGTTTTTTTCATAATTTTAGAGTAGTTAATTAGCTTTAGCCGCTGCCGCCCGTAAATGCCGCACAGGGCTTGTGTTGCAGGCGCTAATTTACACTTTTAGAAGGATACTTAGGAGGATATGGCAAAATTAAAAGAGAGGGGTATGGAGCGGGAGATGCAGTTTCAGGCGTCGCGGAGCGGCGGGGCCGGCGGGCAGAACGTGAACAAGGTAAACACAAAGGTAGAGCTGCGGTTCCATGTGGAAAACTCAGAGCTGCTGACGGAGGAGGAGAAGGCGCTGGTGCAGGAGAAACTGGGCAACCGCATTACCAACGATGGCTATTTGCAGGTAGTGTGCCAAACGGAGCGCAGCCAGCTGCAGAACAAGGAGCTGTGCGTGCAGCGGTTTTATGAGCTGCTGCGGCAGGCGCTAACTATGCAAAAGAAACGCAGCGCTACCAAACCTACCCGCTCCAGCGTGCGCCGCCGCCTGGAGAGCAAGAAGAAACAGGCCGAGAAAAAAGCCAGCCGCGGCTTCCGGAAAGATTATTAAGCTATAAATTGCACACACTACAGCCATACCCGCTGCGTTAGGTAAGGTATTTGCAGCTGCAGCATCAGAATTTTCACCCTTGTTTATGATTAAGAGATTAGTCTTGTTGGTAGTATTGATAGGCGGACTAAGTATGGCTGCCGAGGCACAAAAGTATAGAACAGCAGCCGGTGTGCGTATAGAAAGCGACCGCTTCGGCGTAACAGTACAGCAGAAGCTGCATGAGCAAGGCACCCTGGAGGGCATTGTGCAGGTCGGGTCGCGCGAGTACAGCGGCACAGTGCTGTACGAGTGGCACCGGCCCATACTAGGCAAGCGCTTTAACTATTACTTGGGTGCGGGCGGCCACTTGGGTAACCTGAAAGATAGCGGCGTATTCACCGGTGTAGATGGTATACTGGGAGTAGAGTATAAAGTAAACGGTCTGCCTTTTCTGCTGTCTGCAGACGTAAAGCCGGCCGTGCATATAAACCACGATGATTGGGTGCACCTCTCTTCCGGGATATCTATACGCTATGTTATAGTGAAGGAAAAGAAGGAGAAAAAGCGCTTATGGCCTTTTGGAAAACAGGCCGATGACAAGGGCAAAAACAAGAAGAACAGTAAGCAAGACGAGCAGCAGCCCGGCATTTTCGATATCTTCAAGAAAAAGGAAAACCTGTAACCTGAAGCCATACTTTAGCGCCAGTCCATACTTTCAGATTTAGGGCAGTTGGCTTTCATTTATACTTTTGAAGCAGAATTTACCAGCTACCTCAGCCTATGATACAAGTATAGGCTGAGGCTGGTACAGGGGCAGTGGCAAGCAGTTGCTGGCGGGCAGCCACCTGGGCAGGGTAATCCGCGATAGGCAGCGCCTCACGCAGAATATCTTTGCCGGCAAGGTATAAGCCTATCAGTATAGCGACGATCAGAAATAAGATTTTCATAGTTTTACTTTTGTGCTGATGCGTTAAACCTTAGGCGCGAGTGGCCACAATTTCTACCACAGGCAGCAAGTTGGGCTGCGACTTATACTTGTTCAGCTCCAGGCGCTCACTGATTTGTTTTGTTTCGCTGGCCGATTTTTTAATGGTGGCACCAACAGCCAGCATAATTGCGAAGATTAGGATTACGATTTTCATAGTTTTAGGCAGTTTAATGGTTGTACTAATTCATAAGTTTTAGGGAGAGCAAGTGCCTTACTCAACAGCTGGGGCCACAATCTCAACCTCTGGCAGCAGGTTAGGATAGCTTTTGTACTCGTTCAGCTCCAGGCGCTTCTTTACTTGCTCCATCTCTTTTGCTGATTGCTTAATAGAGGCTCCCATGCCAGTCATCATTGCGAGAATTAAAATCACGATTTTCATAGTAGTAGGTATTTATTGGTTCTAAAATCCCTTTCAGTTTCTGTCTTAATAGATAGCGGCTCTTTGTAAATGGTTGCTTGGGCGCTATAATTTTTTTTATTTCTGATTGGGATATTACACTTCACATGCCAAACTAATTAAAATGCTGATTACCAGTTTATTGCGGTAATTTTTAACTTGTTGGCTCGAAAAAAAACTGTCCGGTGCCGAACACTTTGCTGTACGGCACCGGACAGTCTTTTTGCCTCTCCTGCAGCGGCTCAGGTTCCTGCTAACAAATCGGTGAATTAAAGTATAAAAGGCGCCTCAGCAGAAGAGAAACATACTTGCAGACTAAAGTATAAAGTATGGTTTGGTAGGAAGAACCAAAGCTACAGGAATCAATAAGCTGTCAAACTCTCACGCATCCTGAAGTATAAATAACCTGCATGCGTAAACAGGTTTCCGCTGTTAATCAGTGCTATAGATGCACCATTATTTAAGCGCGGCCAGAACAAATCAACCTCAACCCGATTTACATAGTATAATAAAATTATTTAAGTGTAAATGTACTTATGGAACAAGTTAAAGGAACTTTGATAGCACTAGGTGGCGGCGATGACGAAGGGTTGATCAGGCTTATCCGGTCCGAAATCTGTGCAATAACCTCTCACATAGAAGTTATTGCTACAGCCACCAAAACACCAGAAGAGTCTGGTAACGCCTACAAGGAAGCTTTTGAGGAGTTGGGCTGCCATAACGTACGTTTTATGCACATAGATGAGCACAACCCCGCCGATAAACCGGAGTATCTGGAGCGCATGGCCAAGGCCGATGTGGTTTTTTTTACTGGCGGCGACCAGGTGCGGCTGGCAAGCTTCCTGAACGACACGGAGCTGATGCGTTTGATGCTTCATCGTTACCGTACCGAGAACATCATCATATCCGGTACCAGCGCCGGAGCCGCTATTATGTCAGATAGTATGATTTATGACGGGTATGGCCATTATTCTCTTATAAAAGGAGAAATGAAAACCACCAGAGGCTGCTCTTTTATTAAACATGTATACATTGATACACACTTTGCAGAGCGGGGGCGCTTTGGCCGTTTAGCGCATGCCGTCGCCCACGATCCGGAGTATGTAGGCATCGGCCTGAGTGAAGAAACCGGCATCATTATTAAGCAGGGAGATCAGGTGGAGGTGTTTGGGCCAGGCGTAGTTACCGTGATAGATGCCAGCGAGATACGCTTCTCCAATGCTCGTGAGCTAGGCGAAAACGAACCAGTGGCGGTGGAAAACCTTAAAATGCACCTGCTCGTGAACGGTTACCGCTATTGCCTGCGTGAGCATCTTTTTCAGCCGGTGCCACAGAAGCGCGATAAAGCCATGGTGTAATCTAAAGCTGTAGTGTAATAACCTCCCCTGCCTGTAAAAAAGCAAGGGAGGCTATAATATTTTACTTTCTATCCTCCTGCTGCAGCTCCATATTTATAGCCACACCGGCTTTAGCTCCTTCGGCGGCAGCCACTATTACCATTTGCATATCACGGGCGGCGTCGCCGGCTACAAAGAGGCCCGGAATGTTGGAGTGCTGCAGCTTTTTAGTTCTGATTACGCCTTTGCTCGTAAACTCACAACCCAGTTGCTCTCCCAGGTCTGACTGCTGCTGAGTGCCCAGCGAGAAAAACATGGCCTGCTGCGGGCGCTTCTCCCCACTGTAAAGCACGATGTGCTGCAGCATACCGCCTTCACCTTCCAGGCGTGTAATTTTCTCTTTCTGTACCTTTACGCCATTGCGCTCCAGTAGCTCCAGATCTTCATGGCGCAGGCTGTCGGTGCCGTCGGTGTAAAGCGTTACATCGTCGCTCCAGTTTTTCATGGCAAGCGCCTGGCCAATGCCTCCGCGTTCCGGCCCGTAAACGGCAATAGCTTTATCGCGGCTCTCCCATCCATCGCAGTAGGGGCAGTGGTGTATGCTTTTGCCGTACAGTTCTTCAAGTCCGTCCAGCTCCGGCAGGTTATCTTTCAGGCCGGTGGCCAGCAGCAGTTTTCGGGAGCGGTATACTTTGCCAGCTTCATCGTTAACAACAAACTCGCCTTTAGTATAAGTGGCTGTTTTTATCACCATGTTGTTAAGCTCTACGCCATACTTATCTAACTCGGCGCGGCCTTTCTGTATAAACTCGCGTGGATTCATGCCATCGCTGGTCAGGAAGCCATTCATATTGTTAGCCCAACGGTTTCTTGGTTTGCCGCTGTCAAACACTATTACTTTTCGGCGGGAACGGCCTAATAGCATGGCTGCATTTAAACCGGCCGGTCCCCCGCCTATTATTATTACATCGTACATGTTGTTAACTTCAGTTTCAGGAGTTTTATAACGCAAGCCAGGCGAATAAGATAGCCCCTCAGATAGGATAAAGTTATACTTTACCGTTGCCTCATTAGTTCTGAAATGATATATGCGCGGGCGCAGTTGTACACCTTCTTCTAAAAACCGATGACTCAACCGCACACTAAAATCTGACTAAAACAGAGCCTCAAAAGCCTTGAAGCTAAAACAGATCAGCTTTATACTTGTTTTTCGACTCATTTTGAAAAATATTTGAAAAAACATTGTGAGGCGGTGGAATAAGCATATATTTGTTTAGAGCAATTATCACCCTACATTAAATAAATTAGACTTTATGAAAAGCAGAATTCTAGCCTTACTAGGTGGCACGCTCCTTTCAGCGTCGGCTATGGCCGGAGGTTACCAGGTAAACCTGGCCAGCCAGCGGCAGATAGGTATGGGCCATACAGGTACTGGTATCCAAACAGGTACTTCCAGCATCTTCTTTAACCCGGGTGCCATGAGCTTCCTTCGTGAAAACGGAGTGACTATTGGCGCCAGTGCAATCAGCTCTCATATTGCTTACCGCGCACCAGAGCCTACAAACACAACTGCTGAGGCGGATAATGATTTTGGTACTCCGTTCCAGGTGTATGGCGTGTACGGCATTAATGAGAAGCTTAAAGTAGGCTTGGGAGTTTATACGCCGTTTGGTAGCGGAGTTAGATGGGGTGATAATTGGAGAGGAAAGTATGGCCTAAGCGAAATTGACCTGCAGGCTATCTATTTCCAACCTACAGTGAGTTACCAGATTACAGATAAAATTGGTGTAGGTGTTGGTTTTGTGGTGGCTACAGGTGGTGTAAACCTGCAGCGCGTACTGCCAGTACAGAAGCAGGGGTCGCCGGAAGGTAGAATTGAACTTGATGGCGGTGCCAACACTGCTTTTGGCTTTAATGCGGGCGTATTCTTTCAGCCAACTGAACAACTTTCTATCGGTGTAAACTACCGCTCAAAAGTAGACCTGAAAGTGGAAGACGGAGACGTTACATTCGAGAACATTCCTGATGCAGCCAGAGGAAACTTCCCCGAGGGTACTACCTTTACAGCAGAACTGCCAATGCCATCTACCCTGAGCCTGGGTATCGGCTTTAAGCCAAGCGAGCAGCTTACCTTAGCAGTGGACGTGAGCCGTGTGCAGTGGAGCGCTTACGAGAGCCTGCGCTTCGATTTCAGCCAGCCAGTTGGTGGTAGCACTGTGTCAGAGAGTGGCAGAAACTACGATGATGCCATGATTTACCGCATCGGTGGTGAGTATATGGTTAACGATGCGCTTGCTCTCCGTGCAGGTGCCTATTATGACCAATCTCCTGTGTCGGATGGGTATCTTACTCCTGAAACACCGGACGCTGACTCGCGCGGTTTGTCTGTTGGCCTTGGCTATTCCTTCTCCGACATGATCAGCGTGGATGCCTCTTTCCTGTATATCAACAAAAAAGAAAGAACCGACACTGCTGATAAGTCTAACGGTGTACCGGGTACTTTTAAAGCAACAGCTTACATACCTGGTTTAGGTGTCAATTTCAAATTTTAATTTGCCGAAATAGTCATGAAAAAGTTTCTTTATAAATCCAGCCTGCTAGCGCTTTCTGCTGGTTTGCTTCTTACCAGCTGCGACCCTGAAATTGACGCACCCAGCGCTAATTCGGGCGAGGCAGATTTCTCATCTTACATTGCCGTAGGTAACTCGCTAAGCGCAGGTTACGCCGACGGTGGCTTATACCGTGAAGGGCAGTTAAGCTCTGTTCCTGCTTTGCTGGCACAACAGTTTCAGGAAGTAGGTGGCGGTGAGTTTACACAACCGCTGTTTACTGAAGCTCAGAGAAACGGCTCCGGCTATCTAAGATTAACTGGCTTTACAGCACAGGGCTCCCCTGTTACTGCCAACGTAACAAGCGAACTGGCTATCCGCAGCCAGAACCCAACGCTGTACACCAAGTATACAGAGAACATAAATAACCTGGCTATACCAGGTATCAAGACAGCTGATGTACAAACTGCTGGTTACGGAAGTACGCAGGGGAATCCGTTTTTTGAGCGCTTGACAGACAATCCAGGTCAAACATACCTACAATATGTACAGGCCCAGGCCCAGGCGGCAGATCATACTTTCTTCAGCATCTGGATGGCTGAGAACGACGTGCTTGGCTATGCTACTTCCGGCGGTGCTTTCCTAGACAGAGTTATAACTCCGGTTGATAAGTTTGATCAGAATTTCTCAGCATTGGTAAGTGCTCTGGATGGTGAAGGGAAAGAAGGTGTTTTGGTTACTGTACCGGATGTTACTGCTATTCCGTTTTTCACTACAGTAGGACCATCTGTTAAGCAGGCGTTAACAGCTGCGGGTGCACCGGGCTTTGTTGCTCTTACAGGCGCCGGCAATACGCGTGTACAGTTAGGAACCGCTCAGATTAACGCAGCGCAGGGTGGCGTATACTTCCCTTTAACTGCTGCTGCTTATGCCCCACTGCTTGGCCAGCCTACAGGCAAGTACTGGAGAGATCTGGCACGCCAGGCAAGCGCAAGCCAAGATCCGATTGTTGTTAGACTTACTTTGGCAGGCCTTTTGGCAAATTACGGCATTGACACAACAAGTGCTTTCGGAGTTTCAGTTGGCAACCCGATCCCAAGCGCCTTGTTACTGGATGTAACAGAAGTGAACAATGTTAAATCTGCAACAACTGCGTTTAACAACATTATTAAAGCGCAGGCTCAAGCTAGAGGCCTTGCCCTGTGGGATGCGAACGCATACTTTAACAGCATCTTAGGCGGGTTCTCACAAGCCGGAGTTTCTTATTCTCCTGCCTTCATCACTGGTAACCTGTTCTCTTTGGATGGTGTGCACCTTACGCCTAGAGGCTATGCAATAGCAACAAACGAGATAATAAAAGCGATTAACGCGAAGTATAACTCTAATGTGCCTTTAGTAGACGAAACGCAGTACAGAGCTGTGCTGCTGCCGTAATACTTAAGTATAAATAACAACAAAAAAGCACCTCCCACAAGAGGTGCTTTTTTGTTTACCTATATCAGGATTTACAGGATGTAAATAGCTACACTTTAGTAAGTATGCTTCTCTATACTTTTATACTTTCAGAATCCTGTAAATACTGATCTTAGTGCGCTTCCAGCCAGTTGTCTCCTACGCCAAGGCCAATTTCCATAGGTACGCTGAGTGGTAGGGCGTTGGTCATCAGTTCTACAATTTTCGGCGTCACAATCTCTATTTCTTCTTTCGGGACATCAAACAGAAGTTCGTCATGCACCTGCAGAATCATGCGGGTTTTGAGCTTCTCCTGGCGCAGGTAATCATGGATGTTGATCATCGCGATCTTAATGATATCTGCGGCTGTGCCCTGTATAGGCGCGTTGATGGCGTTGCGCTCGGCAAAGGCACGGATGGTTTGGTTGCGTGAGTTTATGTCGCGCAGGTAACGGCGGCGGTGCAGCAGCGTTTCGGCATACTCCAGGTCACGCGCTTTCTCTATAGTGCTGTCCATGTACTCCTTTACGGCCGGAAACTGCTCAAAATATGCTTCAATAATTTCCGCAGCCTCACGGCGCGGTATGCCCAGGCGTTCGGCCAAACCGAAAGCAGAAATGCCGTAGATGATACCGAAGTTTACCGTTTTTGCCTTGCGGCGCATTTCGCTGTCTACCTGCTCCAGTGGCACGTGGAACACCTTGCTGGCGGTAGAGGCGTGAATATCCAACCCGTTTTTAAAAGCTTCTTTCATGGTAGGGTCGCCGCTGAAATCAGCCATAATGCGCAGCTCAATCTGCGAGTAGTCGGCAGAGATGATCTGGTGCTTGCTGTCGCGGGCCACAAAAGCCTTGCGTATTTCGCGCCCGCGCTCCGTCCGGATCGGGATGTTCTGCAGGTTAGGGTTGGTGGAGCTAAGGCGGCCGGTAGCGGTTACAGCCTGGTTGAAGGAAGTATGCACACGGCCATCCAGCTCGCATACCAGTTGCGGCAGCGCATCTACGTAAGTAGATTTAAGCTTGGTGAGCTGGCGGTGGTCCAGAATCAGGCGCACAATCTCATGGTCTGGAGCCAGTTTAATCAGGATTTCCTCGCCAGTGGCATACTGCCCGGTCTTTGTCTTTTTTATCTTTGATTTGCCATGCAGCTCCAACTTGTCAAACAAAATTTCACCAAGCTGCTTAGGCGAGCCAATGTTAAACTGCTCTCCGGCAATTTCAAAAATGCGCTTCTCCATCGTTGTTATCTCTGCCTCAAGTTGCAGCGAAATATCGGCGAGTGCATCAGAATCTATACTTATACCTTCGTTTTCAACATCAGCCAATACCTGAACCAGCGGGTTCTCAATGTCCCGGAACAGTTTTGTGAGACCTTGCTCCTGCAGCAGCGGTTCAAAGTATAATTTCAGGCGCAGCGTGATGTCGGCATCCTCGCAGGCATAATCTTTCACCTGTTCCGGCTCCAGGTCGGCCATGGTTTTCTGGTTTTTGCCCTTCGGGCCGATCAGGTCGGTAATAGGCACCGGGCTGTAGTTGAGGTAGGTTTCGGCCAGTACATCCATGTTATGGCGCATTTCCGGCTCCAGCAGGTAGTGTGCCAGCATGGTGTCGAAAATCGGCCCCTTTACCTCTACTTTATACTTCTTCAGCACAAGTATATCATACTTTATGTTCTGCCCAATCTTAGCGATGTTGGCATTCTCCAGCACAGGCCTGAATTCATCAAGAATACTTTGGGTCTCTTCCAAGTTATCATGCGGCACCGGCACATAGTAGGCCTCGCCAGCGCGGTAACAAAACGACATGCCGACCAGGCGGGCGGTAATAGCATCTATACTTGTCGTTTCTGTATCAAAAGAAATCTCGTCCTGCTTCAGCAGGTACTGGATCAGGTTTTGGCGCAGCTCGGGCGTGTTGATGAGGTGGTAATCCTGCAGCGTAGTTTTTATGTGTTGCATGGTAGCCGGTGCGCTCTCTTCTGCCTCCTCAGCCTCTGCCGCGGCAGCAGGTGCCCCGAAGAGTGAAGTCTGGTTGCTATCGGCGGCTTTGCCCCGTCTGCCACCTTTGGCGGCAACAGGTGCAGCGGCTTCTCCCAAGCTTTTGCCCAGCACACGCTGCGCCAGCTGCCGAAACTCCAGTTCTGCAAATAGTTCGGTTATTTGCTCCTCGTTGGGGCCATCGTAATGCAGACCTTCTTCGCTAAAAGTTACCGGAACACTACAATGGATAGTGGCGAGCTCTTTTGACATCATGCCCTGCTCCGCAAAATTCTCCACGTTCTCTTTTTGCTTGCCTTTAAGCTGGTCGGAGTTAGCAATCAGGTTCTCTACAGAGCCGAAACGCTTTATCAGGCTTTTAGCTGTTTTCTCGCCGATGCCCGGTATGCCCGGTATGTTGTCCACGGCATCGCCCTGCAGGCCAAGTATATCAATTACCTGCTCCACACGCTCAATCTCCCACTTTTCCAGCACCTTCTGCACGTCCCATACATCAATGGCGTTGCCCATAAAAGCGGGTTTGTACAGGAAGATATGATCCGTTACCAATTGGCAATAGTCTTTGTCCGGGGTCATCATGTACACGTCAAAGCCTGCCTTTTCAGCTTTCTGAGCCATGGTCCCGATAATATCGTCGGCTTCGTAGCCATCCATAATCAGCACCGGGATGTTGAAGGCCTCTACAATCTTTTTGCAGTAAGGTATGGCAATGGAGATATCTTCGGGCTGTGCCTGGCGGTTGGCTTTGTAGTCGGCAAAGTTGTCGTGACGGAACGTTTTGGCAGCCGAGTCGAAGGCTACGCCAATGTGCGTAGGCTTTTCCTTTTGCAGTACCTCCACCAGCGTATTGGTAAAGCCAAGGGCGGCGCCGGTATTCATACCTTTGGAGTTGATGCGCGGGTTTTTGCTGAAGGCAAAGTGCGCGCGGTATATCAGTGCTAGGGCGTCTAGCAGAAACAGTTTCTTACGTGGTTCACTCATGGGGCTAATTTAGTCAATTTCGGGCTAATGCCAGACAAAGCTCCTGCATCTGCTTCTCGATTTATACTTTGAGCGCAAGTGGCAGTTTAAGTAATACTGCTGCTGCCCTTGTTATGATACAGCCTGCAGGTGCTACTCTACATACTGTAGAACTTATCAGCAAACATAAAATTTGTGGCTCAAGTATTTAATTGCCGATAACTCACTTATAATCAGTTATTTATATTGATGTTTAGGTTTTGGCACAGTTATCTCATAAGGGATTGGCAGAACAGATTATCTAAAACTGAACTAACCATGAAAAAAGTAACTGTATTAGCGTTTGCCTTCGCGGCATTCGGATTCATATCAACTGAAGCAACAGCACAAACACAAAATAACCCATCTACCCAGCAGCCGCAAACAGAGGAAATGCAGGATGCCAACAAGCAGCAAATCACACAAGAGGAGCTTCCGGAAGGTGTGAAGCAGGCTTTGCAAAATGAGGCTCTGAAAGATTGGCAAGTTAGCGAGGTGTACAAAGTAGCTCCAGAAGCTGCGGCCGGCGCTGAAGCTAAAGCAACCTACGAAATTTACTTTACGAACGCAGAGCAGAAGCAGGCAGTAGCTCGTTTCGACGAAACAGGCAAGCCTGTGGCGCAAGCAGCAGCAGCTGCAAGTGAAGCTAAAGAGTAATCTTAGCCACCGTTCTTAAATCAATCTCAAAAACTGAATTAATTTACGATGAAAAAGATAAGTGTATTAGCAATAGCTTTTGCGATAGCAGGCTTTACAGCCCAAGCACAAGAAACAACTCCTCAAAACACTCAGCAACCTGTACAGCAGGAGCAGGCGCAAGGCAAGCAGAAAGTAACCCCGGAAGAACTGCCGGATGCTGTAAAGCAGGCCATTGTAACCAGCGAAGAATATCAGGGCTGGACTCTTGGCGAGGTGCACAAAGTGCAGTCAGCTGAAGACGGTGCTCCCGTTGCCTATGAGGTGCAATTTATTAACGGCGAAGAGCAGCCGGTGGTGGTACGCTTCGACGAGACTGGAAAAAAAATAGAAAGCTAGTAAAAACCACACCCACCTAATATATAATCTACAGAAGAGCCTCCGTTGTAAGACGGAGGCTCTTCTGTTTTATGTACTCAGAAAAGGAGTTATATTGGCAGAAACGGAGCCAGATAGAACATAACGCTGGTAAAAATCGTTACTTAATAGCTTCCTGCACTCACCCGGCAGCTAGTAACACGTAGAATCCATTATGCCAAAGATACTTCTGATTGATGACGATCCGGCTTTTTGCCTGATGCTGAGGGGCTTTTTACAGCGCCAACAGTATGAGGTTGCCACTGCTTACACTGCAAACGACGGGCTGCGCCTGCTCAAGGGGCAGGATTTCGACCTCATTCTAACAGATTTCCGCTTACCCGATAAAGATGGCTTAGAACTGCTGACTCAGATACGGGTGCTAACACAGGAGGTGCCTGTTATATTAATGACAACTTATGCTGACATTCGCACAGCTGTAAGAGCTATAAAAATGGGCGCTTTCGAATATATCACCAAGCCCATCAACCCTGATGAGACACTGTTAGTCATACAGAACGCACTGGCCAAAAAAGCCGAGCCTAAACCCGATACAGCTGCTGCTGCCCAGGCAGGCAATATTGAGTTTGTACGGGGGCAAAGTCCGCAAGCCGAAAAAATAGAAGAGTTCATCAGCCTGGTGGCTCCGACAAATTTGTCTGTTATAGTGGAAGGCGAAAGCGGCACAGGCAAAGAGTATGTGGCACGTATGATTCACCATCAGAGCAAGCGCCATAACAAGCCATTTATAGCCATAGACTGCGGCGCCTTGTCTAAAGAGTTGGCAGGAAGCGAGTTGTTCGGCTATGTAAAAGGTGCCTTTACAGGAGCTCTGAAAGATAAAGAAGGGCAGTTTGAGGCTGCCGAAGGAGGTACGCTTTTCTTGGATGAGATTGGCAATCTGCCTTACGAAGTGCAGGTAAAATTACTGCGTGCCCTTCAGGAACGCAAAGTGCGCAAACTGGGCAGCACCGCTGATCAGGATGTAGACGTACGGGTTCTGGCCGCGACCAATGAAGACCTGGTGCAGGCTGTTGCCAACGGGCAGTTTCGTGAAGACCTCTACCACCGCCTCAACGAGTTTAAAATAAATATTCCGGCATTGCGCGAGCGTGATGGAGATGTGCTGCTGTTCGCGAATCACTTCCTGCAGCAGGCAAACCATGAGCTAGAGAAGCAGGTGGAGGAATTTGACATGGAAGCAGAAGAAGCGCTGCTTAAGTATACTTGGCCCGGTAATCTGCGTGAACTCAAAAATGTGGTGAAACGTGCCGTGCTGTTGTCGAAGTCAGATTACGTGACACTGCAGGAACTGCCGGGAGAGATTGCCCATTACTCACCTGCGCCGCTTCAGCAAGCGTCCGTGTCTTATGCTGCCGCCTCCAACCCTATGGAAACAGATCTCAAAAGTATAAATGAGCGGAATGAGCGGGAGATGATTATGGCGATGCTGGAGCGTGTAAAGTATAATAAGTCCAAAGCGGCGCGCCTGCTTAACATAGACCGCAAAACGCTTTACAACAAACTGAAACTCTATAACATAGAAATCTGATTGGCAGGAGGCTTTAACCTGCCTCCGCCATCGCATTTATACTTTCTATTTCTTTTTGCAGTGCGTGTAGCACCTGCTTTACCTGCGGCTGCACGGCCTCAACGGCTTGTTGCAGCGCGGTACCTTCTTGCTGGCCTGTATGCAGCACCTGCTCCAACTGCAGCAAATGGGGCGTAACAGAATGGGCCTTTAAGTGTTTGAAGGCAGTGAGCATCTTATGCGCCATGTTGCCGGCCGCCTCCCAGTTTTGTGCTTGGGCGGCTTGCTTTAGCTGCTCCAGGTTTTGCTCCTGGTCCTGCACCAGCACCTCCAGTACAGCGGCTAATGCCTGGTGATCATCCCCGGTAAAGAGGCGCATTTCGCTTAACTCGTACAGATTTTCTTCTTTGGATGCGGGTGTTTCCGGAGCATCGCTTGGCGTAGCTGTAGTAACAGCGTTTTGCTGCTGTGCCTGCGGTGTAAGCTGTTCTACAGGCAGTGCCTCTGCTAACTTCTGATGAAGTTCCTGCTCTGTGAATGGTTTTAAAACATGGCCCGTAATGGCTGAGTTTTTAAAGAAGCCCGCATCGTTGCTTAATATATTGGCTGTAAGTGCGATGATCGGTACCTGCTTGTCAAGCTTGCGAATGTTACGGGCCACGGTTTTGCCGCTCATGCCAGGCAACTGAATGTCTGTTAGCACAATATCGAACGAATGCTCGCGCACAAGCGCCAGCGCCTCCTGGCCATCGTTGGCTAAGTATACCTGCATGCCCCAGCGGCTAAGGATCAGATCACAGAGAGTGCGGCTGTAGGCATCATCATCCACCACCAAGGCTTTAAAGCCTGTGAAGGCAGCGGGCACAGGAACAGCTTCGGCTGGAAGCGCAGGTACTTCTTCTTGAGATACCTGCATCGGAAGCACAATCATAAATGTCGTGCCCACGTTATACTCGCTGCTTACAGTAAGCGTGCCTCCCTGCATATCCACCAGCTTTTTGCTAATTGGCAAGCCCAAACCGGTTCCGCCATACTTGCGCAGGATAGAATCATCAGCCTGGTTGAACTCTCCGAACACATGCTGCAGGCGCTCTTGCGGAATACCTATGCCTGTATCAGACACAACTATACTTAACGCCACGCGGCTACGGCGGCGGCTGCGCAGTTTAACATCTACCTTTACCTGCCCCTGATGGGTGAACTTTATCGCATTATCCACCAGGTTAAACAACACCTGCTTCAGGCGCAGGGCGTCGGCGCAGAGATTGCCCGGTATGTCAGGGGAAGTGCAGAAGTTAAGGTTTATACTTTTGCTGGATGCCTTCAGCGCAAAAGCTTGCTCCACCTGCATGAGTAGCTGGCGCAGGCTAAAGGTGGTAGGGTTAATCTGCAGTTTGCCCGCCTCCATCTTAGACAGGTCCAGTACATCGTTTACAATGTGGAGCAGGTGCTGCCCGGCTCCGTCTATGGCTTGCAGATGCTCAGCCTGCTGTGCCTGAAGCGGCGTATGGCGCAATTGCTGCGTAAACCCAAGCACTACATTAAGCGGAGTGCGCATTTCGTGGCTCATATTGGCTACAAAGGCCTCTTTGGCACGGGCTAATTTTACAGCCTCTTTCTGAGCTTGTATCAGCCTTGATTTATAGTTGTTGCTGCGTGTTAGGTCACGGAGAATAATAAGTATAAAAGCAACGCCACTGCCGAGGCCCAGCACCCCTATGGCAAGCATAATACCCGAGGTTTCCTTGGCTACTTCGCGGGCCTGGTTAGAGTTTAGCACAGCCTTTTCCTGCTCATGCCGCTCCAGTTCATACATCATAGCCCGGATCTGGTCCATGATCTGCTTGTCCTGCTGCAGCAGCGCTAGTTCTTTGGCCTGAAGCTTTTGCGCCTGCTCATCGGCTTCGCGCTGTACGTTGTGCAGAATGCGGCGCACCTGGTTAAGCGGGGCAACTGGCACATTGGCTATACTGGTGTCTATCTGTACTTCCTGCTTTACCTGTAGCTGTGGCATAATTACCTTTGGCGGCGGCGGAAGCTCATGGGCTGGCTTCTCCTTTTTAGAAAAGAGCTTACCGAAAAACCCCCTTCTGTCCTCTTTCTCCTCCACTTGCGGCGGCTCCTGTGTGGGGTCTTCGTCAGTGCCATTTAAATTTAAGCGATCTGATATGGTGGTGGTGGTGCTTTTGCGGATAGTGGTGGAAAGGGGCTTTTGCTTGGCTGTAGAAGCGATCTGACGCATGGCCTTGCTGGAGTAGGTGCTCTCTTTCTGCTGTTTCTTGAGTGCTACATACAGGTTCAGGCTCTCCTGCTTTTTCTGCAAAAGTGCCGAAACAGAGTCTACCTGCGCCTGCTCACGGGGGCTCCCCTGCATGAGGTGCTCAAGCGAGTCTATCTGACTTTGAATGGTATCGAGGTGGTTAAGGTAAGCCCTGAAATGCTCCTCATTTGTAGTAAGCGTATAAGCGCGGATAGCACTCTCGGCAGTGGCAATGCTGGAGAGTGTTTGCTGCAATTCTATCAACTTTTCGTTTGGCTGCGAAAGTACTTCAACCGAGTCGAGCAGCTTGGTAAAGCTGGTGTAGGTGAGGTAAGTGGCCGCCGCCACAATACTAAATGCCAGCGTAAAGCCCACCACGACTTTGGTTTTAATGCTATCCCCGAATATCTTCATGTAACTAAAATACAGTTTTTGTGCAGCGCCAGCTAACGGCTCAGCTCCTTATAACGCCATTACAACAGAAATGATTACAGAAGGGTGCCCGTCTGGGGGATTTAAGCAGATTTTCTGTTCTTCTAAGGATTAGCTATACTTCCACTCTTGTTGCTATTCGTAAATTAATATCAGCTATACTTTATTGTTAAGATTATACTTTAGCCGCTGCTTTCAGCGATTTGGAAAAAGCTATACTTTGTAGCCGCCGCTGATCCACGGCTTTACAAGCGGCTTGTTTCAGCTCTGGCTTTGGCTCCCTCCAAGCGGGGATAGGGGCCCTCGATAAAAGGAGAGGGTTGGGGTGAGGTAAAAACTCCTCCCTTACAAGGAGAAGCAGGAGTAACTTCATTTAACACTTCACAAACTCAACGGCCACATTATCTTGCCCAGCAGCTATAAAATCTCTTCTTCCAGCTTCCGTTCCGGGTTAGGGATTGTTTTGGTGGGTGCCAGCGGTAGGGTAAACCAGAAGCGGCTACCGTTGCCCGTCTCGCTCTGCACATGTATACTTCCGCCGCAGCGCTCCACAAACTGCCGGCAGAGCAGCAGCCCAAGGCCGGTGCCTTTCTCGTTGGAGGTGCCTTTGTTGGTTATAGCGGGATGCTCAGAATGAAAAAGCGAGTGGAGTACGTCCTTGGTCATCCCCACGCCTTCATCCCGCACCGACACCTCTGCCATGCCTCCGGCCACTGTTGCCTGCAAGTATACCTTGCCGCCTGCGCCAGAAAATTTTATAGCGTTGTGCAGCAGGTTCCGGATGATAAAATCGAGCATGTTGGCATCGGCATATACGCGCAGCTTCTCGGGTAGCTGCACCTGCCAGCTTACCTGCTTGGCAGCTGCTGTGTCTTGCAGCAGCTCTAGGTTGCGCTGCACCGATGTTTGCAGCTGCAGCACCTCTGGCTCAAAACGCATACTTTGGTCGGAAGCGGTTTGGGAAGCGGCCCACTGCAGCAGATTCTCCAGCAGCGATTGCAGGTTGTGCACCGAAAGCTGCGTATGGTTGGCCAGTTTCTGCATCTGCTCCGGCTTCATGCGGTCAGAGAAATTGATAAGGATGTTCAGAAACGAGTCTAGCGTTGCCAGCGGAGTGCGCAAATCGTGGGAGATGATGGAGAAAAAACGATCTTTAAGCTGGTTAAGGCGTAGCAGCTTGTGCTCTGATTCTTTTAGCTGATGCACTGTCTCGTTGAGCTCCTGCGTTTTGTGGCGTAAGGCTGCAGTGCGGTTGGCTACCATTACCTCCAGCTCTTTTTTCTGCTGCTCTACCAACCGTTTCCGCTCTACCTCCTTCTCGCGCTCCAGCCGCTCATTCTCCAGCACCTCTTCAGCCAGCTCGTTTGTTACGGTGTTTAGCCTGTAAGCCAGACCAAGTGAGAATAGCACCACCTGCGCCACCATGCCCACCTGCACCGAGTACACCGTTAGCAGCGTGTTCGGCAGCACATGCGTTTCCTTAAGTATGAACAGAAGCGCCCCAACCACAAAAAACACGTTCGCGATCAGGAAGTATAAAGCCGGACGGTATCCTTGCCGCAGCGCCGCCACCCCCACCAGCAGCATCACCACCAGCACAGCACCGCCTATCACACCGATCAGGTCCACGCAAACCTGCAGCAGGTCTAATGGGGTGAGGTAGGAGAGCAGCCCCATGGCTACAGGCAATGCGTAGAGCAGCGAGAGCAGCGTCAGGAGCTTGTCCCAGCGCGGCATGGTGTGGCGGGTATTCAGGTAGCTTTTGGTGAACAGCAGCCGGAACAGCCCGTTGCAGGTCACGATAAAGGCGAAGCTGTGGGCATTCCAGTAAGGCGCATTCGGCCATAGCAGCTCCAACGCAAACCCGTGGTAAAACATAAAGTATAAGCCAGTGCCGAGCAGCGCCAGCACATAGTATAAGTAGCTGCGGTCTCGCACAGAGAAGAAAAGCACCAGGTTGTACAGCGTCATCACGACAATAATCCCGATAAAAATGCCTTGCACAAAAAGCCGGCGGTTGTTTGCATGCACGATCTGTTGCGGCGTGTGCAGCTGCAGGCTCAGGCGTTGCGGTTTATAGAGGTTAATATCGCCCTGCAGGCGCAGGTAGAGCAACGTTTGGCTTTGCGGCGGCACCTGCACCCGCACCAAGGGTTTGCTTTGGGACACATCGCGGTCAGCCACAGGAAGCAGCTGCCCAGTCTGGCGCTCCTTAAAAGTACCGTTAACTTCCGAAGTATAAAGTTGCAGCTTGCTCCAGTCGCCGGCGTAGAGATAGCGCGTTAGTTCGTGGTCAGTGTTATTCTGCAGCACCACCCGCACCCAATGCACTGTTTTGCCGGCCTGCAGGGTGGCCGTGGTATCAAGAGTGGAGAAACGTTTTTGCTGCACTTCCTGCAGTTTCAGCTTACCGCTTTGGTCGTGGTATACCTGTAGAGGTGCCAGCACTTCCTGCCCTTCCTCCGGCTGCAGCTGCACAGTATCAGGCGCTTGCGCATAGGCCGCAGCGGCTCCCGCTAGCAGCAGGAGCAGGCAAAGCAGCTTAATTCTGATAAGGACGAATATCCGGAGAGGTGGCAAATGCATTTATCAATTTACAAATTCTTCTCTATAAAACCATACACACCCCTCTGGCAGCTTTCTTATCTATACTATATTTAATATATTGATGAGCTTTAAATGCCCAGGCATAAAGTATAAACCCGGAAAAATGGCAAAAGTAAAACTGCTTATTGCAGAGGATGATGTGGTAATTGCACAGAACCTGGCTTTTTCGCTGGAGGAGCTGGGCTACGAAGTTTGCGCTATGGTTAGCTCTGGCGAGGAACTGCTGCTGGAGGTGCACAAGCATCTGCCTGACCTGGCTATACTTGATATTACCCTCGAAGGCAAACTTGATGGCATTGACACGGCCGCTATACTTGCCAAATCCAGCCAAATCCCTTTTATCTTCATGACCGCCTTGTCTGACAAAGAGACCATTGACCGGGCAAAAAAGACAAACCCGCATGCTTACCTGGTAAAGCCGTTCGATATCCGCACCCTGCAAAGCAGCGTTGAAGTGGCCATACACAACGCCAGCACCCGGCAACTGCAGCCGGCAAGTATAAGTAGCGCACCAACAGAGGCTACTACAGCAGAAAACGACAATTACCTGCTGCACAATGCACTGTTTGTTAAAGTGCGCAACCGCCTGGAGAAGGTAACCCTAGAGGATATTGTGTGGGCCGAGGCGCAGGACATCTACTGCAACATCAAAACACCGCAGCATATCTACCTCGTGAGCCAAAGCCTGAAGAACCTGGAGCAGCGCCTGCCAGGCAAAGATTTTATGCGCGTGCACCGTTCCTACATCGTGCGCCTCACGGCCATCGAGGCCATCGAAGACAACAACATCCTGATCGGCGGCAAGCAAATACCGATTGGCAACACGCACAAAGAGGCGCTGCTGAAGCGGCTGCAGATCTTATGAGTTTAGGAGTTTGGTAATTTAGGGGTTAGAGAGTTTAAAAGTTAGAAGGTTGTACTGTCTAGCAGCACCGATTCCAATTACCCCTAGCCCCTCAGAGTTATGCTCGCTAGTTTCGAACTCCCGTTCTCACTAGCCTAAGGAGGGAAGTTTTACCCCGCCCCAGCCCTCCCCTTTATCGAGGCCCCTACCCCCAAAACAGGGGAGGGAGTTCGATTCAAGCTCCGTCAGCGGTGGCTATAGAAAACTGATCCCAGTCCTTGGGTTGAGCGCCTTCTAGATTTTCGGTTTCGCTTCAGCGAAATTGCGACGCAGGAGCAAAGGAAATGTAGACAGCGCGATGCCCGAGGACGAGCCCTCCCGGGCCAGAGAGAGCCAAAGCCAGAAATGAAACAATAGGTTTGTAAGGCTGAGGGGCAGCAGAGGCTAGAGAGTATAACTTATAAGCAGTTGAGGGAAGCAGCGGCTATGCAAGTATAGCCAAAACAAACAAAAAGTATAAAAAAGCAGAAGCTGCAAGCCGCACCAGCGATGAGAGCAACGGCAGCAGAAGCAACATTCTGTGCAACCTTGTCAATCCATATAAAAGCAATCACTCACTCATCCCTCAAAAAACCTCACCTGACGAACTTCCTATTTCACCTCAAAATTGACCGAGTTGGCAAGTATAAGCAGGACGCTATGTAGATAATTGCTTAAATTATTTGAACAAAGCTACACTTATAACACCAACTCTCATGAACGACTTAGCCCCTTCTGAACTTACAACGGCTGGTTGGATACTGGTTATCGCTTACGCTGCGCTTATACTTTTCTTTGTGGTGCGGGGGGCTTTACGCATCCGCTCCATCTCTGATTACGCCTTAGGCAGCGTGGCTTTCTCGCCAGTGGCGGTGGGGCTGGCTCTGGCTGCCTCCATGACGAGCGCGGCTACTTTTATTATCAACCCCGGCTTTGTGGCGCTGTATGGCGTGAGCGGCTTCATTTCGATGGCCATTGCTTTGCCGGCGGCCGCACTCCTGTCGCTGGTTATACTTACCAAGGGCTTCCGGAGCATGGGCACAGCCGTAAAGGCGCAAACCATGGCGCAATGGATGGGCTCCGTGTACAAAAGCCGTGGTTATGCTATCTTCTTTGCCTTTCTGTCGCTGCTGCTGATTACATTTATAGTGCTTATCTGTGTGGGGCTTACCAAGGTGCTGGCCAGTGTGCTGAATGTCAACGAGCTGTATGTATGCGTGAGCATTGTGGTATTTGTGTTTGGCTATATGATGTTTGGCGGCGCTAACTCCATGGTGTACACCAACATGATTCAGGCGGTGCTGATGGTAATAGTGGCTTTCATACTGCTGGGCTCTGGCTACGAGCATTTCAGCAACGGCGTGCATGGCTTTCTAGATAAACTGGCGGCTATAGACCCGCTGCTGGTAGAGTCAATCAATCCGCAAAGCTTCCTCTTCCGCGATTATTTTGAGATTATCTTCTGCCAGATTATCATCGGGGTGGCCATTGTGTGCCAACCGCACATCATCACCAAATCACTGCTGCTCAAAAACGAGAAAGACGTAAATTTATACCTGCTGGTAGGCGTTGTTACCGAGGCGCTTTTCTTTCTGGTAGTAATCGTTGGCCTTTACGCCCGCATTACGTTCCCTGATTTAAGCATCAACGGCGAGGCTATTCCGCTGGATGGTATTATGTCGGCTTACGTGGTGAGCGAGTTCCCGGTATACATTGGGCTGCTGGTGGTGCTGGGGCTGATATCGGCAGGTCTTTCTACGCTGGAGGGGCTTATCCAGTCGCTTTCCATCACCATTACTTCAGATATTTTAACGCCTTTGCTTGGCCCGAGGGTGGAGGCACGCAGTGTGGCAGTTAACCGCCTCGTGATAGTGGCACTGGCTGTGGTAACCATACTACTAACCTTCGACCAACTGCTGTACCCGAACCTGAGTGTGGGGATTTTTGCGCAGAATGGCGTGTATGCTTACTTCTCGGCTGCTTTTGTGCCGGTGCTGTTTGGCATGTTCCTGAAGCGCGTGCCGTTGGTGGCGCCGGTGGCTGCCTCGCTTACTTCGGTGGCGGTGCACTTTGCAGTATACTATGGCGGCCTTACCTCTTATATGGATGCCCCGGTGCGCAACCCCGGCATTGCCGCTGCGCTGGCTATACTTGCCTCCGTTATTGTCGGATTCTCTTTATACTATACTTTCAGGAAACCTGCCGTGGCAGAGGTTCCTGCCGAACCTGTAAAGCAACCTGTTTATGAGAACTAAGTCTAAACTATACTTAACGCTCCTGCTAGGAGGCCTGCTAAGCCTGAGCGCACAGTGCCAGCAACCGGCTGCCAAACCAGAAACGGCAACTACGGCTGCTACTGACCCAGTTTTTGAGGGCTTGAAGTATAAATTCCCGGTGCAGAAAGTAACGCTGCCGGACGGCCAAACCATCGCTTACGTGGACCAGGGGCAGGGGCAGCAAACACTCGTTTTTATTCACGGCCTCGGCAGCTATTTGCCCGCCTGGAACAAGAACATCGAAACACTAAGCCAAAACTACCGCACCATCGCCCTGGACCTGCCCGGCTACGGAAAATCATCTAAAGTAAACACGCAAGTAAGCATGAAAGCTTATGCCGGTGCAGTGCTGGCCCTAATGGATAAGTTAAAAGTTAAGCAAGCGGTATTAGTAGGCCACTCGATGGGCGGGCAGATAGCCATAACGGCTGCGCTGCAGGCACCGGAGCGGGTGCAGCAACTGATACTAGCCGCCCCTGCCGGCCTGGAGACATTTACAGACCAGCAGAAGCAGCTGTTCAAAGCTACGGTAACCCCGGAAGGCATCGCCAAAACTACTCCTGAGCAAATTGCCGCCAACATAAGCCTCAACTTTTACCAGATGCCTGCCGATGCGCAGTTTATGGTTGAAGAGCGTGTGGAGATGATGGGCGCAGCGCAGTTTCCGGACTATAGCAAAGCTGTGGCGCAGGGCGTGGCCGCGATGGTAGATGAGCCGGTGCACGACAAACTGCCGCAGCTGCAGATGCCTACGCTTATACTTTTCGGGGAGAACGACAGCCTGATTCCGAACCGCTACCTTAACCCGAACCTTACCACGCAGGCTGTGGCCGAAATCGGTAAGGAGAGGATACCAAACAGCCAGGTAGTGATGCTGCCGCAAGCAGGGCATATGCTGCAGTTTGAGCAGCCGGAGGCCTTTAACAGGGCAATACAGACTTTCTTAAAGTGATTTATACTTCAGCTTATACTAATCAATATTTATAAAAACAATATTTCATCTAACCTCAATAACCATGAAAAAGATTTACATACTCCTGCTGTCGGTGCTCTGTGTGGCACAGGCAGCTATGGCCCAAAGCGGCGCCGTAAAGGGTAGAGTAGTGGGTGGAGACACTCAGGAGGCGCTGATAGGCGCAACTATTCTGCTCAAAGGTACCAGCAAAGGCGCCGCCACCGACACCAATGGCGATTTTATCATCCAAAACGTGCCGGCCGGAAATTATAGCCTGCGTATTTCTTTTATAGGCTACTCGTACCCGGATATGCCGGTAACAGTTAGCCCCGATGGCACAGCTGACATTGGTACCGTCACGATGGAGGCATCCACCATGATCGGCGAGGAAGTGGTGGTATCGGCATCGCGCCGCCCGGAAAAACTGACGGAGGCTCCGGCCGCTATCAGCGTCATCTCCTCCCGCGACCTGGAGACGCTGCCATCGTTTAACGTAGGCGAGCTGCTGAACAAGGTGCAGGGCGTTGAGGTGGTGCGCTCTGGTGTGATAGGCGTGGGCATAAACGCCCGTGGCTTTAACAATGCCTTTAACGTGAAGATGTACCAGATGACGGACGGCCGCAACTCTATGCTGCCGGGCGGCACTGGTTTGCCAGCGGGTTTTTACAATACGGTTATCAAAGAAGATATTGAGCGGGTAGAGGTTATACTTGGCCCATCGTCGGCGTTGTATGGCCCCAACGCCCACAATGGCATCATCAACACCATTACTAAAGACCCGCGCCGCTTCCCAGGCACTACCATAACGATAGGTGCCGGCAACCAGGATGTGCTGAGCGCCCGCGCCCGCCATGCAGCTGTCATCAACGATAAGTTTGCTTATAAAATCACCGGCGAGTACACCGAAGGACAGGATTTTAAATTTGTTGACACAGTGTACAATGCCGCTCTAGGCGCTTTGCCGGAGTATGATGTGGACTTTGGCTTTAAGTCGAAGCGCTTTGGCTCTGCTTTATACTTCAGCCCGACGAGCACCACCGATATTATTTTGGATTACGGCTTTGGCCAGGGCGATAATATTGGCGTAACCAGCAACGGCCGCAACCAAATCAACGGCTGGACCTTTCAGTACCTGCAGGGCCGTTATGTGTCACCGCACGTGTTTGCCCAGGTTTACAGCACCTGGAACGATGCTGGTGATACCTACCAGATAAATGCCCGCACCACGAATTACTATACTCTGCGCGCCCTCGGTTACTCAGAAGACCAGGCGGCACAGTACTCTAAAACAGGAGCCAAGCCAGGCGAAATTACCGAAGGTTCTCCAAACATTGCCTTCCCTGGTTTTATTGACAAAAGCCACCGCCTTAACGGAGAGGTGCAGTACAACAACAGCTTCGGCAAGCTTGACCTCATTACCGGCCTTAGCTACCAGCGCGATGTGGCCTACAGCCGCCAGACTTACCTGGATGATGCGAACGGTGACATCACACTGAACCAGTACGGCGTGGTGGCGCAGCTGGAGTATGCCCTTACAGACAACCTTAAAGCATTGGGAGCAATCCGTTACGACAACCATGAAAACTACGGCTCCCAAATCAGCCCGAAAGCCGCTCTTACTTACAACGCCCTGAAAGGCACATTCCGTGCTACCTGGGGCCGCGCATACGCCGCACCTTCTATCCAGTTCCAGGAGTTTTTCCTGAATAACGGAGCGTTGGCTATACTTGGCAACGGCGCCGGCCTTACCATCCGCGATACTAATACGGGTGCTGAGCGCACCATCGACAAGCTGGAGCCGGAGCAGGTACAGACTTTTGAGTTCGGTTACAAAGGCACGCCTACCGATAAGCTGTTCGTAGATTTGAGCACCTGGTACTCTAAATCAAAGGATTTTATCTCGCCATTAACAGCTGTTACACCTCTAATGGGCACTGAGCGAGTAATTTTTAAAGGGGATAAGGATGTATCGGAGGTAGCAGCAAACGCCCTGAATTACTACCTGACTTACCTCAACTACGGCAACGTGAACTCCTGGGGAACAGACCTGGGCATTAACTTCTATATCAACGATTTCTTTAGCGTAGGCGCCAAATACTCTTACTTCAACTCCGACATTACGGATGAAGACAACCTGGACAACGACGCGAACGGCGATGGTGTGGTTTCGGTATCGGAGAGCAGCCTGAACTCTGCCCAGCACCGCTACAACTTCAATTTCACCGCCCGCGATTTGTTCGACAAGAAGTTCTTCGGCTCTGTGAACCTGCGCATTCTGCCAGAGTATGATTTCTACTCTGGTGTGCAGGTGGCGGCTAAAGAGAACGCCGGCATGCGCACCGCTCCTTACAACTACAACTATGGCCCGCTGGGCGGCTTTACTTCTGTAGACCTGAGCGCAGGTTATAAACTGAAGGAGTGGATGACACTGGGCGCCAGCGTGAGCAACCTTTTCGACACGGCACAACGCGAGTATGTAGGCTCCCCGGAAATAGGGCGTTTATACTCTGTGGAGATTCGCTTTGACCTGACGGAGAAAGTGTTCCCGAACCTTGGGGTGCTTAACGGCAAATATTAATATGAAGGTGATAGGTTAGATATATTGTGTTTACCGCCAAAGCGCTCTTACGGGGCGCTTTGGCATTTTTATACATCCCTGAACATCAACAAAGCATAACATGAAAAACGCACTTATAACAGGTGGCACCAGCGGCATTGGGCTTGGTTTGGCCAGTGCTTTTGCCACCAAAGGCTACAACCTGCTGGTAAACGGTTTAGAGAAAAACGGAATGGAGATAGCGCAGCAGCTGGCGCAGGAGTATGAGGTAGAAGTATACTTTTCGCCGGCCAACCTGCAGCACCCGGAGCAGATACGGCAGATGGTGCGGCAGGCGGAAAGGGAGTTGGGCCAGGTGGATGTGCTTATAAATAACGCTGGTATACAGCATGTGGCGCCGGTGGCAGAGTTTCCGGAGGAGAAGTGGGATGCCATACTTGCCGTAAACCTTTCCTCGTCCTTCCATACTTCTAAAGCCGTTTGGAAAGGCATGCAGGAGCGCGGCTTTGGGCGCATCATTAACATTGCCTCGGCACACGCGTTGCGGGCCTCTGAATTTAAAGCTGCTTATGTGGCGGCAAAGCATGGCATTGCCGGACTTACAAAGGTGCTGGCGCTGGAGGGCGCTCCGCACAACATTACTTGCAACGCGATTTGCCCAGGCTATGTAAAAACGCCGCTCGTGGAAGCGCAGATCGCTGACCAGGCACGGGCCCACAGCATGTCTGAGGATGAGGTGGTGGCGAAGGTGATGCTGAAGAAGCAGGCTGTAAAGCAGTTTGTGGATGTGCAGTCTATCGCGCAGCTGGCACTGTTTCTGGCCTCAGAGGCTGCCGCGCAAATGACTGGCGCCAGCTTACCGATAGATGGCGGCTGGACGGCACAGTAAAGTATAAACCCTAAGCGGCAAGTATAAAATCAGCAGTTTAAAGTATAGATTTCCCCCAAACGAAAAATGGCCGCAGGTATAGTTCCTGCAGCCATTTTTTATACTTGCTCTTCCTGCTATTTCAGGATTCTAAATTCTGTTCGGCGGTTTTCCTGGTGCTGCTCCTCTGGGCACGAAACCCCGTCTTTACATTTGTTAATGAGTTTTGTCTCACCGTAGCCTCTTGCCACCAGCCTGTTGCGGTCAACTCCTTTCGACACCAGGTAATCTACGGCAGACTGCGCGCGCAACTGCGACAGCATCTGGTTATACTCGTGGGTCTGGCGGCTATCGGTGTGGGAGCTAAGCTCGATACGGATTTGCGGGTTAGCCTGCAGCATTTGCACCAGCTTGTCCAGCTCCAACGCAGCGGCTGGCTTAATGTCAAACTTGTCCAGGTCGTAGTAAATGTTTTCGACTACAACAGGCTTGTTTGGTGTGTTCGGGATAAACACCAGCTCTACCTGCACCGTGTCAGTTTTGTAAAGACACTCTGGCGTAAATGTCACCACCTGGTCTAGGTAGCCTGCCTTGCTGCCTTTTATCAGATACTTGGTGCCTGCCAGGATAGGGAAGGAGAACTTGCCGTCTTTACCGGAGTAAGCTTCTATAAACTCATCGCTTCCATTAACATAAAGCTGCAGTTTGGCCGCTGCCACCGGAGACACCAGTGTTTTTACCGTGCCAGCCTGCGCCAGTTTTTCTATCGCTTTGCCAACCAGTATGCATGGCACCGTGTATTCCTCAAAAGTAAGAATATCATCAAATCCGCTTTCAGAGAAACGGCTGGAGGATAGCATGCCTTTCTTACCTGTGCTGTCCACCTGAATACCGAAGTCATCCTGCGATGTGTTGAACGGGTACTGCAGGTTCTCTACTTTCGTCCACGCTTTGTGCGTTCCTACTGCCTTAAACAAATCAAGGCCTCCCATACCGATGTGTCCGTCAGATGAGAAGTATAGATTCCCGTCATCACCCAGGTTTACAAAGCTCTCGCGGCCGCTAGTGTTGATGACTGTTCCTGCGTTTACCGGTTGCCCCCACAAGCCATCGCCCTGACGTTCGCTGTAATAAATATCTGTTTCGCCGTGGCCTCCCGGCATATCCGACACAAAGTATAAAACCTTGCCGTCTGGTGTAATGGCCGGGTGGCCGATTGAGAATTCTTCGGTGTTGTTATACTTAAAGGCTGATACCTTCTCCCACTTCTTGCCATTGAATTTAGACATGTAAATACCGTGGCGGTTTGTGTGCGTACCGTTGTCGCTGCCTTTAAACCAACTGGTAGGGTCAGCGGCAACGCCGTTTGTTGCCCTCTTCTTTACAACGTGCGTTCGGGTAAAGTACAGCGTCTGTTCCTTCTCCAGGTAATCGGCGGGTCCGTTGTGGTAATCGGTGTTGATAGACGAGGGAAGCGGCATCGGGCTCGCCCAGGTGCTATCCGTCAGTTTCGGGGCAAAATACATCTGAATAAAGCCGTTGCCCGTCCAGTTATTGCGTTCTGTCTGGCGCTTGTTGTTTATCTCTAATCTGTCAGAAGAAAACAGCAGGCCGTCTTTTGTGCGTATAGGGCCAAAATCAGCACCCTCAGAGTTCATTGCCTCCAACTGTGCAATGTCATACGGCTTCGGATACTTCATCCATTTCATGGCTGTATCGCAGGAGGCAGCCATGCGCATAGCAACCTCACGTTGGGCAGGCACCTTTTCGCTGTACTCTAAAAAAAGCTGTTTGGCTTTGCTGTAGTTGGCATTACGCTTCGCGGATTCCGCATACAGGAAAAGGTTGGCTGGGTCTGCATTAGGAAACGCAATTGCCTGCGCATACCAGAACTCGGCTTCTTTACTGTTGTTCAGGATTCGGTAACTGTCGGCGATGCGCTGCACCACCTTCAGGTCCGGCTCTCCTTTCTCCAGCACCTTTTTGTAAGACTCCAGCGCCAGGCTAAACTCAAAGTTGTTAAAGTACTTGTCAGCTTGCTTCATATCCTGTGCCAGCACAGGCAATATCCTGCTGAATGCCACTAAAATCAGCACCAGGGCAAGGGTAAAAAAACGCTTCATATAAGGGTGGTATAAACTATAGGTTTCTAGGTGTCAGAATGCGTCCGTACTTCTTCTTCAGGAAATAATAACCTACTGATACTTCGTGGCTGGAGTAGCTTCTGAGTTCGTTGAGGCTAATATCGTAAGAATATCCGATACGCAGTTTTTTAGTGGCATAAACTTGTGCAATCAGGGCCACTGCATTTCGCTTGTCAAGCTGCTTCATCTGCTGGTTGGTGAACAATGGCACCGCCGTGCGGTAAGATGCCCCCAGCCACAAGCGGTTGTACAGCAACACGAAAGCATTCAGGTCTACGGCCGTCGGGCTTCTGAAATCCTCTTTGATAAGTATACTTGGTTTCAGGCGCACGTCCTTGTTAAGGTCAAACACGTAGCCGCTGGAAAGGAAGAAGTGGCGGCGCGGTGTGGCAATTTCGGTTTTGCTATCTTTAAACGGGATCAGGTTGGCTGCTGAGAAACCGGCATAAAAACGCTCTGTGTTATAAAACGCTCCGATTTTCAGGTCCGGCAGCACCTGCGACACCCGCCCCTCCGGAATGGCCTGGTCCGGCATTTCGCTTCCCGGGTTCAGGCGCGTACCGTCCAGCACGTACTGCGACGCGCCTACGGCCACACCCAACGCCAGGTCTGAATAGCGGTCCAGCCTGATGCGTGTGGAAAGAGCGCCATAAGCCGCCGTCTGGCTCTGCGCCCCGATCTCGTCGTTTACCAGGTGCACTCCCCAACCCAGGCCTTTGCGGTCTGTTGGCCCGTCCACGCTCAGCGTTTGTGAAGTCGGTGCGCCCTGCAGCCCCGTCCACTGGGTACGGTAGGTGCCGTTAATGCTCAGAATCTCTTTGCTGCCGGCATAAGCAGGGTTTATTACCAGTTCGTTAAA
The DNA here is from genome assembly GCF_947495565.1 of uncultured Pontibacter sp. Taxonomy (GTDB): domain Bacteria; phylum Bacteroidota; class Bacteroidia; order Cytophagales; family Hymenobacteraceae; genus Pontibacter. Next base: position 11,866 of record NZ_CANLZM010000012.1, on the reverse strand, counting down.
AATGTACTGGCTGTACTGCGGCGCCTGTTGGGCAAAAGCTGCCGGAGCCAGTACAATGCCCAGCAGCACAAATAGTTTTTGTAATACCTTCACGTTCGTTACCATCTCCTTACCTAACTATCATCACGTAACCTTTAAACATTTTATCCTGTCCGTCGCAGAGCTTCACGCGCACCACATAGAAGTAAGTGCCTTCGCTTAGGTTATCGCCAGTCCAGTTGTTTTTATAAGACTTACTGTGATACACCTGGTTGCCCCAGCGGTTTATAATTGTTACTTCGTTGTCAGAATAGTTCTCCAGGTTTTTGATCTCCCAAAGGTCGTGTGTGCCGTCGCTGTTAGGAGAGAACACATTCGGGAAGTTCAAGTCGCTGTTTGCCAGCGCCGGGTTTGGTGTGTAGTACACTGGCTCGTCGGTGCAGCCGCCATTGCTGGCCACCACTGCTATATCGCCGCTCCCGAAACCTGCCGTTACTGTAATCTTTGTTGTGCCCTGGCCTGAGATAATCGACCATCCTGCCGGAACAGTCCATGTGTAGTTCGTGGCGCCTACTACTGGCTCTACCTCATAGCTTAGCCCTACGCACGGGGTACTGGTGTCTTTTATACTTGAGATTCCTTCGGCTGGCATGGCCGCTACCTGTAGCGAGGCAGGGTCTGTTGTGCCGCAGCCATTTGCTCCTGTTACAGAGATAATGCCTGCTCCCGGACCCGCTGTTACTGTAAGGTTAGCCGTTCCTTGGCCAGATACGATGTTCCATCCTTCCGGAACAACCCATGTATAGGCCACTCCTTTGCCTGGGTTCTCCACCGCATAAGTTACGGTAGTGCCAGCGCATACTTCCGGAGTTCCTGTTATAGCGCTCGGGGTTGCCGGTACTGCTGGCGATGGCACCACATCCAGCACTGCTGTGCCGCTGGTCTGGCAGCTGTTTTTTGCGGTTACTTTTATTTTCCCTGCTGTGCCGTTGGCTATTACCTCCAGGGTGCTTGTGTTTTGCCCAGATACGATCTTCCAGCCAGTTGGCACCTCCCAGATGTAAGCATCTATATTGCCGGCAGTGCTGGCTGTCACGCTGTAGGTGGTGGTTACATTCTGGCAAGGGTTTATCGGCCCCAGTGAGATTTCAGGTGTCAGCGGCGTTGTTTGCGACACAACCGTTTTGCGCGACGAGCCTCCGTTGCCGCAGGCATTTACCGCCGTTATAACAACTTCTCCTGCTGTAGCTCCCGCTGTTACGGTAATGCTGGTAGTACCCTGACCCGCAGTAATAGCCCAGCCATTTGGCACAACCCAGTTATAAGAAGTAGCTCCGTTTACCGGGCTGATGCTGTAGGCCAACCCTCCGGTGCCTTCGCAGAATGTTACTGATGGTCCTGTGATGGAACCCGGCGCAACCGGTGTATCATCTGCCACGGTAACTGTCAGTTTGGTGGTTCCGCTTCCGCCACAGCTGTTTCCGGCAGCTACGGTTATATCACCGGCAGTTGCACCTACGCGCACTTCTATACTTGCAGAGCCTTGGCCACTTATAATTTCCCAGCCTGCCGGAACACCCCAAGTATAAGTAGTTGCGTTGGCGATAGGAGTTACGCTATAAATAGCCGTGCTGCTGGTACAAGCCTGCGGAGATCCGTTGATTCTGCTTGGTGCAGCAGGAGCCGCTGTGTTCAGAATTAAGTTTCTTGAGATAGTGCCGCTGCCGCCGCAGTCGTTTATGCTGGTTACGCTAATGGCTCCGGCGGTTATGCCCACCATCACGTTTATACTTGCCGTACCCTGTCCGGATACAATTCTCCATCCAGTAGGCACTTGCCAAGTATAACCTGAGGCGCCGCTTACTTCTTTCACAGAGAACGTGGCTTCGTTGCCGGCACAAACATCTATGTTGCCAAGTATGGCTTCTGGTGTGGCCGGGGCAGAGTTAGTTGGTGTTACCTGCAGTGTTTGTGCAGCGCCCGGTCCGCAGCCGTTTTCAGCTGTTACGCTTACTGTGCCGCCGGTGCCGTTTGTCACTACACTAATAGAAGTGCCGTTGTTCTCTATAATTTCCCAGCCTGCTGGCACAGCCCAGTTATACTTGTAGGCATCCTGAACGGCAGCTATACTGAAAGTATACGTGCCGCCAATGCATGTCACAGTATTTCCTGTAATTGGGCCTGGCACCTGCGGCACTTCTTCCGTCATGATAGTGGTCAGTTGCGTTTCGCCGGTAATACCGCATGCATTCTCAGCTTTCACAGAAACAACCGTTGGCGCCGCGCCTGCATTTACCACAATGCTGGTAGTACCTTGCCCGGAGATAATTTCCCATCCGTTACCATTGCCAACTGACCAGATATAGTTTGTTGCGAAAGCTACAGGCTCAATAGAGTATATTACTCTTTGCTGCCCCACGCAAACAGAAGGCGGCCCGCTGATATCACCTGGCTGATCTGGCGGCGATGGCACTACAGTAACGTTCATGACACCCGCTCTGCCTGCTCCGCAATCGTTTTCACCATTTACAGTTACTTCCCCTGCCATTTCACCAACTGCCACCGTTATTTTAAAAGTGCCCTGCCCGTCTGTAATCGTCCAGTCAGCAGGCACTGTCCATATATAGGTGTTTACACCGGCAATTGGAGTAACGCTATATTCGTAACCGGCCTGCCCTTCGCATACTTCTGCAGGGCCATTTATAGGGGCTGGAGGAAGAGGTGGCTCGGTCTGCGGCACAACATCCAGCGTACTTTCCGCGCCGTTGCCGCAACCGTTTATAGCTACTACTGTAATGGTGCCACTGTTAGATCCGGTTTGCACCTCAATAGCTGCAGTACCCTGGCCTGAAATGATTGCCCAGCCGTTTGGCACCGTCCAGTTGTAGGAGTTAGTACCAGGCACTTCGGTTATGCTGTATGTGGTAATATTGCCCACGCAGCCATACTGCATACCATTTATTGGCCCTGGCTGCAGCGGCACGTCGTTGGCAGGCACTACGGTCAATTTACTTTCGTCACTCGGTCCGCAGTCGTTCCAGGCTACTACCGTAATATCGCCTCCCTCACCCTCAGTACTTGCGTCTACAATAATATTAGTTGTGCCCTGGCCGGATACAATCTTCCAGCCGGCAGGCACTGTCCACTCGTAAGAGGTGGCCGTAGGCACAGGCTCCACTGAGTATTCTAAACCGGTTTGGCTCACGCAGGTATTTACATCTCCCTTTATCTGACCTGGCGATGGGCTTGGGGCAGAAACCGGCTCCACCGGCTTGCTGAACGGATCGCTCACGCCGCAGCCATTGCTTACCTGCACCGTTACGTTACCGCTGCTGCTACCTACTCTTACCAGAATTTTGCGTGATCCCTGGCCATTTACAATTTCCCAGCCATCAGGCACCGTCCAGTTATAAGTTGTCGCCGTCGGGATTTCGGCTACTTCGTAAGGCACAGTATTGCCTATGCAGCCTTGCACTGTGCCTATAATTTCGGAAGGAGACTCTGGTTTTGCATCGTCTACCTGTACATACTTTGTCTGCGGCAGACTAGGGCCGCATGAGTTAGAGGCAACCACTACAATATCCCCGCTATTGTCCCCAGGGTTCACAACTATTTCTGTGGTACCCTGCCCAGACACAAGCTCCCATCCGTTCGGCAGCGTCCATTCATAAGAGGCTGCGTTTTCTACTGGTGCAATGCTGTAAGTTACGCCCGTGGCGCCTTGGCAAATAGCGGCTGGCCCTGCTATTGGGCCGGGCTGCGGCGGCACATCTGACTGTATTCTGATATTCAGGGTTCTGGCCGGTCCTTCGCCGCATGTGTTGCTTGCAGTTACTTTAACAAAGCCGGTGTTATCTGCAATTTTCTCTAACCCTACTTTTACTATGATGGATGTTGACACCCCAGCCGTACCGACAGGAACAAAGCTCCAGCCGTTTGGCACGCTCCAGGCATAGCTGGTGGCGCCTTCCACAGGCTCTATATTATACAAAAACTCATCGCCCAAGCATACTTCCTCAGGGCCAGATATGACACCTGTTTCTGATAAAAGCACACAGAAGTTAAGAAGGCTTGAGTTGTTGCTTCGGATTTCGTCTACCCCTGAGCCTGCCACGGAAGCCACACTTGAAAGAAAGCCTGCTTTGTCCGTTTGTGCGACAACAGTGATAAGCACCTCCTCCTTAAAGTCGAGCGAGCCAACTATCCAGTTCAAACCGTCAAAGGTTATTCTTGGGGCGGAGGCGGTGAAGCTCTGCACTACACCAGCAAGGTTACGGCCCGATACCACTACATTCTCTGCATTGGTAGGGCCATTGTTGCGTACCCTGATGTAGTAGGTAATCTTCTCTCCGAAAGCGTATGTATCTTCGCCCTTGGAGCCTGGCTCTTTTGTCAGGGTAATGCTGAGGTCTGACGGGTAGTTTAGCGCGTTGTTGTTAAGTTGAATTGTTCCGCTCGGGTTAGGCGCGACAACGCGGCCCTGTAACTGAGCTCCGTCATTCATCGTTATGTTGCCCTTAGAGAAAATATTGCCGCGGGCAGCAGCTCCGCTACGCACCAGCACATTTCCATCTACCAGCCAAAAAAGGTTGATACTTGTCGCGTTACCGAGCAATTCATACTTCTCGATCCTGCCTATCTCAAAGTCACCTTTCACTTTAATGATAAAGACAGGGTTATTTTTGTTCTCGCCATCCAGCACCAGCACGCCTCCGTTCAGCACGGCGGCTCCGTTAATAACATGCACCCCTGGTTTAATGGTAGTGCCGCTGATGTTTCCGTTGGTGATGGTGCTGGTGTTAGGCTGGTTTTCTAAAAACGTTATGGCAGCTCGGGCATCAGTTACAGCCTGCTTGGCCAAGTCATCATTTCTGTGGACTCCCTGCAGGGCTTCTCCTGCCGGAAAACCAGATAAATTACCATTGGCCACTCCTACTTTTGCGTGAACCACTGTGTTGCCTGTATTGGAGATACCAGACGAGGCTACGGCTCCAAATTCGTACAGAGCGCCAAGCGCAGGCGCCTGCTGCGCAATAGCACCAGCAGTGACCATACAAAAGCATACTACCAAAAGTATGACTTTTTCTAACCAGCTTCTCATTCAGTTATTCGTAAAATTGTCTTATATATTCTTTATCTAAGGTGAAACATTGAGTTTTAAGCTGGCATCCAACATTGTACTAAATCAACAGCTTACGACAGGCTTAACTCACTGAGTCAGTTTTTCAGGTGCAATAATAGACTATAAAAATTACATAGAAAAATTATTAAAACTGCGCTATCTAATTATCCTTTACAGCATACCTAAAATTTCACAATTTTTGGTACAATACAAGTTTTGCTAAAAAGTTTAAACTTTTTCACCCACAATGTATATACCAATATATATGCAATGCGATATATATCACTAGTATAGGCTTAATTTTTCCTGTAAATTTTCTACTTGCGATGTGCTGTTTTTTGGACTTATACCTTAATGCTCTCAAGCGGCAGGCACAGTAACATCCCATACATGAATCACTGATATTTATTAAGCGGCTATATTGGAAAAAAACAAACCGCCCTGGCAGCTGCGACAGCAACAGCCAGGGCGGTTCTACAAAATGGAGGAAAGGACTACCTTATACTTACCACACCCACTGCGGGCAAATAATGCGGTTGTCGTTCAGCAGCTTAAAGCCTAACACTATCTCATGGGTGCCGGCACTTACTTTATTTAGGTCAGAAGTGGTAAAGTCGTAAGAGTAGGAGAGGTCGAGCAGGGGGTTGATGTAAACGCCCACCATGGCCGTTAAAGCATCGTTGTGACGGTAGGCGCCTCCCAGCCAGAAACGCTCAGCATACATAACGCGCAGGCTGGCGTCAATAGAAACCGGACTCGGGTCGGCCAGCTTCACCATAACCGACGGAATGATATCTATACTTTCTGTGGGCTCCAGCCGATAGCTACCTGTTATGAAATAATGCCGCTGCAAAGGCAGCACCGCTTCCCCGCTTCTGTCTGCCGAAAAACTACCGGCATCCTCCAGCAGCTGGGCACCCGCTACACCAACCGAAAAGTTGCGCGAGTAAAGCCACAGGCCAAGATTCAGATCCAGCACGGTATTGTTGATGTTGCCGCCAGCCAACAGCGGATCGTTATCGTTTGAAAATTCCAGGTCGTTGGAGTTGATGGAATTGCGGATAAGCCCAGTAGACACACCTCCCGACAGGTTTATACTTGTGGTAAGAGGCAAATGATAGGCGTAAGACACACTGAGGCCTGTGCGACGCAGCGGACCAGTTTTGTCGGTGTGCAGAATGGCACCTACGCCATGGTGCGCCAGCGCCCGATGATACTTGTTGCTGGCAGCGCCCTTGTTCAGTGGCGTGTGGGCCGACAGGTAATATGTGCTGGGTGCGCCATCTATCCCCACCCACTGCCGCCGATGGCTCAGCCTTATATCAGCATAATCTTCTATGCCGGAGATAGCCGGGTTAAGCAGGTAGTTGTTCAGCATGTACTGGCTGTACTGCGGCCTTTGCTGCCCAAAAGCCTGCATAGCCACAGCAAAAAGCGAAAGTATAAGTATAAGCGGCTTGGTCATGTTTTATCGGATAATAGTCACGTTGCCGGAAAGCGGCGCCTCGTTGGTACTGCGGAGGTAAATCAGGTAGTAGTAAGTGGCCACAGGCAACTCTTTGCCATTGTAGGTACCATCCCACGGCACGCCATAGCCTTTGGAGCTGAATATCTTGTTGCCCCAGCGGTTAAACACCTCCACGCGCATGTCCGGGTAATTCTCGTAGTTCTTGATCTCCCATACCTCGTTCACGTTATCGCCGTTCGGGGTAAAGGCATTAGGCACTTCAATAGCCGGAATCACCTCTACGGTTACACTGGCTGTGTCTGTACAGCCCTCGGCTGTGGTCACTGTCAGTGTATAGGTGATAGTTTCTTCTGGCCTGGCCACCGGATTCTGGAGAGTCGGGTCGTTAAGACCAGTGGCTGGCTCCCACAAGTAAGTCGCGCCGCCGGAGCCCCTCAGCTCAACCGGCTGGCCTTGTATAATGGTCACATCCTCACCGGCGCTGGCCTCCGCTGTTACCACCGTAACGGTAGCCGGAGCCCGGACCGCGCTGGCGCATTCTTGGCTACTCACAGCCTCTACATAATAAGTTGCCGATTGCGTTACATTATCTACTGGAAACTCAGCCCCAATAAAAATTGGGTTACCGCCTGTGGACGAAGTATACCACCTATACTCTAAGCCATTGGCGTTAGCCACCGCCAGCGTCACAGACTCTCCGAAGCAAGCAGTGGCGTTACTTATTACCACAGAAGGGGCAGCAGGCAAAGGCAGCACATTTATACTTGCCACATTAGACGTATCAGAGCAGCCGCCTGAGAAAACAATTCTGCGGAACCAGGTTTCACGGGCAATAGGGGCCGGTTGGTAATTTTGGCCAGTATTAGTTCCTGCAGCCTCCACAAAGCCACCGTTCGGGCCGGTAGTGCTGCTCTCCCACAGGTAAGTATAGCCCCCGGCTCCGTCTGTAGGCGTGCTTCCGGTAATCTGCGCCGGCTCCTGGCTTTGGCATGCTTCTGCCTGGGTGGCAGTGATGGTGTTATTGCGCAATGCAGGGGCAACACGTATCTCCAGCGCGGCAGAAGTATCTGCACTACAGGCAGCTGAGCTTACCACACGTCGGAACCAAGTAGTGCTTGCAAGCCTTCCCGCCGAATAATTTTGCCCTGTGTTAGTACCCTGCGCTTGCCTGAAGCCTGTAGTTGGCCCTGTTGTACTGCTTAGCCACAGGTAAGTATAAGTTCCGCTGCCGCCTGTTGGTTCTGTGCCGTTCAGGATGGAAGGAGAGGCACCTGTGCATACTTGCGGCTCATCGGTGCTTATCTCGTTGTTTTCCAGGCTTGGGTAAATTGTAATTTTGATCGCATCAGAATAAGAGGTACAGCCACCAGAGGCAACCGCCCGGCGGAACCAGGTTTCCTGTTGGCCCAGCCCTGCTGCAGGTATAGTATAGTTCACGTCATCGTTTGTACCGGGCGCTGCCGCAAAACCTTCGTCTGGACCGCTGGTGCTTACTTCCCATAAGAAAGTATAAGGCCTGCCGCCACCGCCCGTTGGCTCCGATCCGATAAGCGGAGACGGGGTATCGCCTTCGCAGATTTCAGTTGATTCGGTGGTGATTGTGTTAGCGCTCGCCGGCACAGGATCCACGGCAACAATCGCTACCACGTTACTTATACTTTCAGCGCAGCTACCGGAAAAAACCACGCGCCTAAACCAGGTGTTGCCGGAGACTGGCTCTGCAGGAGTATAGTTTTGCGTATTGTTTGTTCCGGGCGCTGCCGCAAAGCCGGCAGTAGGGCTGGTTGTGCTAATCTCCCAACGGTAGCGAGGCGGAGAATTGGGGTCGCCGCCAGAAGGCATGGAGCCCGTAAGCACAGGCGGCACATCTCCTTTGCACAGGTTTTGCACCTGCACTCCCTCCACATCTATGGTATTATCGGTAACGGCCGGCACAACAGTTATCGGAACAGCAGTAAGCGGGCTGATACAAATTACGCTGTTAGCCGTATCTATCGCCGCCACATAAAATGTCACATCGTTTGTCAGGGATGGCGTAGTGAAAGAGGGCCCCGTAGCCACAGGCGCTGCGTTGGGATCGTTAGTATCGAACCAGGCGAAAATCGGACCCGGCCCTGAAGGCGTGAGCCGGACAGTATCACCCAGGCAGGCCACGCCCGGAGCCTGCACGATAGGCGCTGCTGGTTGCTGAAGTATAATTACTTCCTGCACCGGCGCCGGCTGCCCTTGGTAGATGGCATTGGAGCTGCCGCACTCATTTATTGCCTCCACAGATACGGTATACTTGCCGGGAGTGGCGAAATTATACCTGAACTGGAAGGTGTCGGAGTTGAAAGTCTGCGTGGTGCTGGTTGGGCCTGTAATGGATATCCTGACTGTGATGTTTTCGCCCAGGTTTTTATCTACAAACAAGCCTCCGGCTCCGGGTGCGCCGCCTGCACCGCTGCTGCTGTAGTCGATCTCCGTAGGCCCGCACACGGTAACGCTCGGCGGCAGCTGCACCTGTGGCCAGCCAACCACAATCCCTTGCGAAGTAGTATCTGAGTCGCAGCCATTGGTTACGATCTGCTCAATAGTATAAACCCCGGATTCTGTGAACTGTATCCGGGGTTCAGCTGATGCCGAATCTCCTGTTTCAAAAAACCAGCCTTGCTCAGGCGTTACCGTCCATTTATAGGAAAGTCCACCACCAGTGGCACTATCGGCCAAGGTAACAATAACAGGCACACAAGGCGGTATCTGATCTTCTTCAACCCGTTCTTTCTGCGCGATAGAGAAATTGGCTTTGGGCTCTTTGTTCACATTAAAATCCTGGGTAAAGGTTACCTCGCAGCCATTGCCTGCTATAGCTCTTACTGTAATTGGGAAAGTGCCGATGGTGTCGTACGCTGTGGGGTTTGAAACTGGAAAGTCAGCGGGGCTGTACTGCTGCTCAGGGTCGTCATTTCCCCAATTCACAAAGTATGTTCTGATATCAGCCAGGTATGGCTCTATGGTTTCGTTATTGAGGACGGCGAATACCTCAATCTCGCTATCTTCTATTGTGTCGGGCAGGCATACCTGAAACTCCTCTGCCTCTGAAAAATCAATTTCCGGTAGACTGTTGATAACGATATCTCTGGGCGCAGAACTTACCTCGCAACCGGCTGCGCTGGTGGCAACAACTGCTACAGGAAAAGTCTCGTCGCCCACGCCAATGGAAGTATAAGTATGATTTACTTCTGCCCCTCTTGCCGTACTACCATCCCCGAAAGACCACGTATAAGTTACTCCTTCCTCTGGCTCAAAATTCAGAGAAAACGTAAGCACATCGCCTGAGCAAACAGGGCTGCTTGGGGCCGGGGTCGGGGAAATAGTATAAGTAGGGACAGCAGGCAGCGGGTTTACCGTAACTATTCGCCCACTGGAGGTATTTGTATCGCAAGCGCCGCCTGATACCCGCACCTGGTATTCACCTGTTTGCGTAACCTGTAGTGTGCGCCCGACCTCGCCATTAAGCTCTGCCCCGTCTTTTATCCATTGGTAAGTATACCCTTCAGGCGCGACTAACTCAGTCTCTTCTCCCTCACATAGTACAGTTTGCCCGTTTACAGTAACAGTAGTAGGGCAGGTCTGCGCCATGCCCGTATGGCTAAGCAGCAGAAGCAGAGGGAGCAAAGTAAGAAAAAAATACCTTTGTAAAAGAAGGTGCATCTAGATAGGAGTTAAGGGTGATCTATAGGCTCAAAGTTTTGGATTACGAAAACAATATATATTAAGATACACAACAGCTTAGCTTTGTACCGGCCAGGCAATCAAATAAAAATACCTGGTTGAGGGGAAATGGCAGCTATACTACCCGCAGAGGCAGCAACTGGCGTTACACCACCTTTACCTCTATTGCCAAAACCTGTAAAAGGTTACATGCCATCTTTGATTTTTAGCATCAATAAATTTATAACGATTTGATTGACTGAAAATTGCATAAAAGCACAGCATCTGCACATGATGTTTTTACAAACCACATACTATATTAAAAGGGCTAGGGAGCAAAAATTAATTCTGATGCAGGTCTTCTGGAGCTAACCATACTTTATGATGGCAAACCGGTTTAACTGCCTCTGAAGCAAAGACACAAAATACAGCAAGCGGCTTTTCTTTCAGGTAGAATGGGCACTGAGCTGCTTTGCCGCACGCTGCAGGGACAGCAGATAAATCCATACTCGTATATTTCCTGCTGATACTTTGCGGAAGAGGGGCAGCTAATATTTAATGATAAATTAACTGCAAATTTTGATTGATGCACGTAAGACAGGTTACGGGCCACTTTCACTTTAAATGATTAACACCAAGATTGTCTGGCTGAGCTTAATTGCCAGCTATAAAGCCCTACTTAAAGAATGCACCATGGAAGACAGAAATAACAATAAAAGAGGGATCAAGATGGGGGTTATTCTTCTGGTAGGCGCTATTGTTATCATAGCGGCAATCATTATAATTGACACATTAAAATAAGCGAAACGGGAAACTGGAGTTGCTACCTTTGACTGGAGATCTTTTTTAAGGCAGATTTAACTAAATGCTTAAATTTGACTGTCATGGAAAGACGTGTGTTTGATGCCTCCTTCAAGCGGATGGCCATTGACCTCTCCTATGCGAGGGGATCGGTAAAAGAGGTGGCTGATGAACTGGGCATAGATCCCGGCCGGCTGAGCAAGTGGCGACAGAAGGACAGTTCACCAGTAAGATCTACTGAAGGGTTGAGTGACGATCAGAAAGAGATCAAGCGGCTACAAAAAGAGTTGAAGGAGGCGCAGTTGGAGCGCGATATCTTAAAAAAGGCGGTGAGCATCTTCTCCAGGGGAGACGGGCGGTATACGGATTCATAAAGGAGCACCGTAACCAGTTTCCCGTCGAGAAGATGTGCAGAGTGCTTCAGGTCAGTGCCAGTGGCTACTACTACTGGCTCCAGAACCCTGTCAGCCTGCGGGAGCAGAAAGAGCAGGAACTCGTGGAGCAGATCACGGAGGTGTACCGGCAGAGCAAGTGCCGCTATGGCAGCCCCAGGATCAGTTTTGAACTTAGGGAGCAGGGTATTCGCGTTTCGCGTCCAAGAGTAGCCCGGCTCATGCAGAAGTACCAGATCAGGGCAAAGACGGCAAGGCGGTTCCGGGCCACCACCGACTCGAGACACGGTTTTGCCGTGAGCGGGAACCTGCTGAACCGAAACTTCTCGGCTGTGGCCACTGGCCAGGCATGGGTGTCGGATGTCACCTACATCAGAACCGGGGAGGGCTGGCTCTACCTGACGGCGGTGC